>CAWHTI010000007.1:0-375890 GCA_963832225.1 uncultured Actinomycetes bacterium | reverse complement strand
GAGGCCGTCGAGGAGGGCACGTCGCTCGAGCCGTCGCTCGCCGGCCTCACGCGCGAGCAGGCCGAGGCGATGCTGGGCGGAGCGCCCGCCCCGGCGCCGGTCAGCACCGACACGTAGGGCAGGGTGGTTTTTCGCCCGATGTGACCGCTCGAGGGCGGGGCCGCGAGGCCCCGCCCTTCTGCGTGGGACGGTCGGCGCCGTCCGTCAGTTCGGCAGTCGGAGGCCGGTGAGCGTCGTGAAACGGCGGGTGACGATCACCTCCGGGGCGATCGCTGCCTGCGAGTCGGAATCCACGTCGATCGTCACGATGGGCGAGCACACCGCCTCCCCGCACCCGTTCACCGGATACACCTGGAGCCCGAGGGTGGTGAACACGAACGCCACGTCGTTCGTGATGCTCACGTCGTGGGCTGCGACGAAGTCGCTGGTCCACGAGGGAGGGCAGTCGATCGCCGCGGCACATCCCGCCAGCGGGAAGGCAGACAGCTCCCCACTGGCCATCAGCACGGACTCATCCCCGATCGCGCCGTCGCTCGCGAAGCTCACCTGAGTGCTGGCCGACCACAGCGAGGGGCAGTGCGAGGCGCCGCAGCCTCCGGCGTCGAACGCGGTGAGCTCGGGTTGATTCCGTCCGATCACGATGGAGCGCGTCACCAGCGGCGTGGTGGCGGAGCCCCACGCCTTCCACAGGAAGGGGCAGGTCGACGAGCCACATCCGTGCGCGTCGAAGGCCCGGAGCTGCACGCCCGTCCGGTGGGGCGCGTTGATCCAGATCGTGACGAACACGGTGCCGTGGCCGACCGCGGGCGGCCCCACCTTCACGTCGTTGTCGGGATAGGGAGCGGACCACACGGGATCGCAGGTGAAGGCGCCGCATCCGCGGGCGTCGAAGGCCAGCAGCGCCAGACTGCTCTGCGCGTAGACGTATCCGCCGGCCACGGTGATCTGCTCGTCTCCGATCGGATTCCCGGCGTCGTCCTCGAAGATCTGCCACGACGCGCTCCAGAGTGGGTCGCACGGGTGGCCGGCGCAGGGCCCAACTGAGAACACGAACAGCCGGGCATGGAAGGCGTCGAGCTGGATCGCGACGAAGACGCGACCGCCCACCACGACCGGCTGCGCCGGCTGACCGACCGGAAGCAGGCTGCTGCGCCAGACGTTCGATCCGGTCCGGGCGTCCAGGGCGACGAGCCGGAGTCCGAAGGACCGGTCGGTGGTGAGGTTCACCAGGTACACGCGCTCTCCGACGACCGAGACGTCGGACGGTCCCTCCAGGGTGCGGGTCCACGCCGGGCGGAGGTCCGCGACGTTGGACGAGTCGAACACCGTGGATCCGGTCGGGGCGCCCGCGTGGCCGCGGCCCCCGCCCACCTGGCGCCATCCACCGGCCGTCTCGGCGGCCGCGCCGGGCGCCAGGAGCGACGTCGCGAACACGACGGCGAGCACAAGGGGAGCGTGGACCGCGCGAGGGCGGACCCTCATGCTGTACGCCTGCCGCGCGAGTCCGGACCATGATCACGCATCGTGCCGACCATAGCGCCGGGTTGCCGCGGGGAGCAATAGGGCGCCGTCCCGCCCGGGTGGCGTCCATGCCAGCCCGAACGGCGTTGTGGTTCCATCGATCCGGTTCGCGCAGGGTCTGCGCATGCGTGGCCGTCAAGAAGTTGACGTCGTGAACACGTCAAGTCTTTGACGTCGCCTCATGCGACGACACGCCCGATGGTCGCTCGCGATGTGATCGGATCAGATCGATCTCCATCCACCCGATCTCCAAGGAGGCTCGATGTCTGCTCCCACTCCCTCACCCCTGGTCGTCGATCTGCACGGCCGTGTCGCGATCGTGACCGGCGCGAATCACGGGATCGGGGCCGCAACGGCCCAGAAGCTGGCCGCGTGCGGGGCGTCCGTGCTCGTCACCTACCTGCGCATCGACGACGAGCCGGATGCCGGGACGCCCGAGCCCTATCGAGCGCACCGGGCGTCTCGACCCGACGCCATGCTCGAGGAGATCCGAGCCGGAGGCGGAACGGCGAGCGCGATCGAGGCCGACCTCGCCGATCCGAACGTGCCCTCCACGTTGTTCGACGCTGCCGAGGCGTCGTACGGGCCCGTCGACATCCTGATCAACAACGCGAGCGGGTGGGTCGCGGACACGTTCAAGGCCACCCCGACGGATCGGCTCGGGCGTTCCCTCCGCCGCGTCTCGGCGGAGACGATCGACCGCATCTTCGCGGTGGACGCTCGGGCGGCGGCGCTGCTGATCGCGGAGTTCGCGCGGCGGCTCGTCGCGCGTGACGGAACGTGGGGTCGCATCGTCGGGTTGACCTCCGGCGGACCGATGGGCTTCCCAGAGGAGGTGTCCTACGGGGCGGCGAAGGCGGCGTTGGAGAACTTCACGATGTCCGCCGCGTTCGAGCTCGCGGAGCACGGCGTGACCGCGAACATCGTGTATCCGCCCGTGACCGACACGGGCTGGGTGACTCCGAGCGTCGAGCGATCGGTCAGCGCGAGCGACACGCACATCCACATCGCATCCCCGAACGAGGTGGCCGAGGTGATCGCCTACCTCGCGTCGGACCACGCAGGGCTGATCACCGCGAACACCATCCACCTCCGTTAGAACGCTGGCTCCCGCCCCGGTCGCGGCTGCGGGCGTGGGCGCGGGGCGCGCTCCGGCCCGTTCGGGGCAACCTCCCGTTCGGGGCACCTATCGTGTGTCCGATGTACACGGAGCCGAGCGACATCGACGTCGCCGCGCTCGCGGGGAGCTCGAGCGGCACTGGGGACTCTCCGACCCAGCGCTCGAGTACGTCCCGGTCGGGTTCGGCAGCCACCACTGGCGTGCCGTCGACCACGACGGGGGGGCGCGTCACTCTGCGGTCAGGCTCGGACGACCGTCGACGCGCCGTCGCGCGATCGGACGGGCGCGGTGGACGTCCGGAGCGGCGACGACGACGCTCCGAGCTCGCGACGTGCGCGTGACCGACGCAGACGCTCCGAGGAGTGCGGGGTCCGCCGGGTGGCCACGGCGCTGGGCCGGCTCCATACCTCCCAACTCCCGGCAGGCCTCCCCGTGCGGGACGATCTCGCGATCCCGCTGAGGGCCTCGCTCGAACAGGCGCTCGGCAACCTGGACGTCCCGTGGAACGCCGGGCCCTTCGGTGAGCGAACGCGATCGCTGGTCCGGCCCCGCGCCGACGAGCTGCGACGGCGCCTGCTCGCCTACGACGAGGCGGCCGACCGGACCCGGCGCGCTCCCGAGGCGTGGGTCGTGACCCACGGCGAGCCGCATCGGGCGAACGTGATCGTCGGCGCCCGGGGCGACATCCACCTGGTCGACTGGGACACCGTGCTCGTCGCACCGAAAGAGCGCGACCTGTGGATGGTGCTGGACGACGACCGAACGGGATGGGACGAGTACCTGGCCGAGGCCGGTCCAATCCTCCTGCGCCCGGAGGTCCTGGACCTGTACCGCGACCGGTGGGATCTGGTGGAGGTCGCGATCTACCTCACGCAGTTCCGGGCCGCGCACGACGAGACGACGGACACGCAGGTGGCGTGGGAGAGCCTCAACGAGTCCATGATGTGGTCGTGACCAACGATCCGATCACCGTCACCGACCAGGACGACGGACTCGCCGCCGCGCTCTCGGAACGCATCTACGAGTTCAACACCGAGGCGACGGGGATCGGCGACGGACGATGGCTCCGCGCCGCGCAACGAGGTCGTGACGGAAGCCTCGAGGCGGGTCTGTCGGGTTGGACCTGGGGAGGTAGCGACTTCATCGAATCCCTGTGGGTCCGCGCCGACCTGCGCGGCACCGGCCTGGGGAGCCGGCTGCTCGCTGCCGCGGAGGCTGAGGCCGAGGTTCGTGGGTGCACACAGATCGTGCTCTCCTCACACACCTTCCAGGCCCCGGACTTCTACCGCCGCCACGGCTACGTCGAGTACGGAAGGATCGAGGGCTACCCACGGGGCCATGCCCAGGTTCACCTGGTCAAGGACCTGGCGCCTCCCGGCTCACCGGCGCCTCCCGGCTCACCGACTTGAGTCCTTCCGTGCGTGATCCGAGGCGATCCGTCGGCCCGGAGGTTGCCCAGCATCACGAGCTGATCGCGGGTGAACCGCGCTCGCGCCACCTCGGCGATCTCCGGGCACGACACCGCGAACTCGTCCCACCTCATCGCAGGCATCTCGCTCGGCTCGTCGCGTCAAGGATCTGACATCCCGCAGCCGTCAGGTTGCTCACACGACCGATCGACGATCCCCCCCGCCTCGGCGTCACCCTGCTGACACCTCTCGGAGCGCCCCGTGCATCACCGGCGACCCCGCCAGGATGTTCCCGCTGCCCAGCCAGTCCGTCGCCGCCGTCCCAGTCGCTCACCAGCCCACCCGCCTCCCGGATCAGCAGCGCGCCGGCCGCCACGTCCCACGACGACAGCCCCAGCTCGAAGAACCCGTCGAACGTGCCGTCGGCCACCCACGCCAGATCCAGCGCCGCCGCGCCCACCCGCCGCAGGTCCTCGAAGCGCTGGAAGGCCTCGTCGAAGGCCCGCAGGTAGCGCGGCACCTGCTCCGGGTGGCGGAACGGGAACCCCGTGGCCACCACGGCCCGGTCCGGGAGGGCCTCCGAGACCCGGATCGGCTCCTCGTCACCGTCCCCCCGGCGCCGCCGGGCTCCGTCGCCCCTCGACGCCATCCACGTCACGCCCAGGAACGGTGCGTGCACCGCCCCCGCCACCGGCGTCCCGTCCTCCACCAGCGCCACCGAGACCCCCACGGCCCAGAAGCCGTGCACGAAGTTCGTGGTGCCGTCGAGCGGGTCCACGATCCACATCCGCCCGCCCGCCCCGGCCCCGCCCGCCCCGGCCCGCTCCGCCCCGCCCGACACCGCCCTCCTCGCCGAGCACGGGCACGCCGGGGGTTGCCTCCTCCAGCACCTCCCGGATCGTCCGTTCGCTCGCCCGGTCGATCTCCGTGACGTAGTCGCCGTGCAGGCCCTTGTCCTCGGGAACGGAGTGCCGCCCGGCGCCCTCCCGCACGACCCGCCCGCCGGTCTCCGCCGCGCGGGCCGCGGCCTCGCGCAGCTCCGGGCCCTCCATGCGGCGCACGCTACCAGCGAGGTGGGAGTGCCCCGTCACGTGCGGTAGTGTTGGGCACGCGGCGGGGTTGCTCTCACGGCCAACCTCACGCTCGGCGCAGGCGGCACGCGCGTTGACACTTCGTGCCTACGGTCTGTAGCCTTGGCGGTCGCGCCCCGGTTCGACTCGTTCGTCCGGCGCGCCCGGCTTCACGTCCATCAAGAGGGGGATCCCGAAGGAGCGGCGAGCCTGTCGCGCTCCTGGAACCCGGCTCGTCCCGAGCTGAGTTCTCCATGGATCCTGGTGTTTGACAACGGCAGAGCGCGAACGAGAGAGAGTCATGCCCACGATCGAACAACTGGTCAGGAACGGGCGCAAGCGCCCGAGGGTCAAGCAGAAGAGCCCGGCGTTGAAGGGCTCTCCGCAGCGTCGCGGCGTGTGTACCCGCGTGTACACCATGACCCCCAAGAAGCCGAACTCCGCCCTGCGCAAGGTCGCCCGCGTCCGCCTCACCGGCGGTGCCGAGGTCACGGCCTACATCCCCGGCGTCGGCCACAACCTGCAGGAGCACTCCATCGTGCTCGTGCGTGCCGGGAACGTTCGCGACCTGCCGGGCGTGAGCTACAAGATCGTTCGCGCGGCGCTCGACACCGCCGGGGTCAAGGACCGCCGGCAGGGACGCTCGAAGTACGGCGCCAAGAAGGGCAGCAGCTGATGCCGCGCAAGGGCCCTGCCGTACATCGCGAGACCGTCCCCGACCCGGTCTATCAGAACCCGCTCGTCACCCAGCTGATCAACAAGGTGCTGCTGGACGGCAAGAAGACGCTGTCCGAGCGCACCGTCTACAAGGCCCTCGAGGTCATCAGCGAGCGCACGGCCAACGACCCCGTGATCACGCTGAAGAAGGCGGTCGAGAACGTCCGGCCGCTGCTCGAGGTCCGCTCGCGCCGGGTCGGCGGCACCACCTATCAGGTACCGGTCGAGGTTCGCCCGCCGCGGGGCACCACGCTGGCCCTGCGGTGGCTCGTCAACTACAGCCGCGCGCGCCGGGAGCACACCATGGCCGACCGGCTGGTCGGCGAGATCATGGACGCCTCGCAGGGCACCGGCACCTCGGTGAAGCGCCGCGAGGACATGCACAAGATGGCCGATGCGAACAAGGCCTTCGCGCACTACCGATGGTGATCGATACGGAGCATCGAACCGGCCTCCACTGGGGGCCGGTTGTTCGTGAGATGGGGACCCGCTGATGGCGGAGCCCGCGGAGAGGTTGAACGTGGCACAGGCGGCACAGGAACCGGGCGGCAAGTCGGCCGGGAAGGATCTCCTTCTCCGGGAGTATCCGCTCGCCCGTACGCGGAACATCGGCATCATGGCCCACATCGACGCGGGCAAGACCACCACGACCGAGCGCATCCTCTACTACACCGGCAAGGCCTACAAGATCGGCGAGGTCCACGAGGGCACGGCCACCATGGACTGGATGGCGCAGGAGCGTGAGCGCGGCATCACCATCACGTCGGCCGCCACCACCTGTCAGTGGAAGGGCCACTGGATCAACATCATCGACACGCCCGGCCACGTCGACTTCACGGTCGAGGTCGAGCGCAGCCTCCGCGTGCTGGACGGCGCCGTCGCGGTCTTCGACGCCGTCGCCGGCGTCGAGCCGCAGTCGGAGACCGTGTGGCGCCAGGCGGACCACTACCAGGTCCCGCGCATCTGCTTCGTGAACAAGATGGACCGCACCGGCGCGGACTTCCCGCGCACCGTGGGCATGATCGTCGACCGGCTCAACGCCAACCCGCTCGTCCTGCAGCTCCCCTGGGGCACCGAGGCCGATCTGCACGGGGTCATCGACCTCGTGGAGATGAAGGGCCACTACTGGGAGGGGGAGATGGGCGAGGAGTGGAAGGACACCGAGATCCCCGAGGAGTACCGCGATGCCGCCGACCAGGCGCGCCACGACCTCTTCGAGAAGCTCGCCGACCACGACGAGGGCCTCATGGAGAAGTTCATCGCCGAGGAGGAGCCCACGGTCGACGAGCTCCGGCGCGCGATCCGCGCGGCCACCCTGTCGAACGAGGGCGTCCCGGTCCTCTGCGGCTCCGCCTTCAAGAACAAGGGCGTGCAGCTCGTGCTCGACGCCGTCGTGCAGTACCTCCCGAGCCCGCTGGACGTGCCGCCGCTCGAGGGACACAAGCCGCTGGACGAGGACGTCAAGATCCTGCGCAAGCCCGAGGACGACGCGCCCTTCAGCGCGCTCGCGTTCAAGATCATGTCCGACCCGTTCGTCGGACGCCTCACCTACCTGCGGATCTACTCCGGCGTCCTGCGCTCGGGCTCGCACGTCCTGAACTCCACGAAGGACCGCAAGGAGCGCATCGGCCGGATCCTGCAGATGCACGCCAACCATCGCGAGGACCTCGACGCCGCGTTCGCCGGCGACATCGTGGCCGTGGTGGGCCTGAAGCACTCCACCACCGGCGACACCATCTCCGATCCGGCCCAGCCCGTGGTGCTGGAGGCCATCAGCTTCCCCACGCCGGTCATCTCCGTGGCGGTCGAGCCCAAGACCAAGGCCGACCAGGACAAGCTGGGCGCGGGCCTCGGCAAGCTCTCGGACGAGGACCCCACCTTCATCGTGAAGTACGACGACGAGACCGGCCAGACCGTGATCTCCGGCATGGGCGAGCTCCACCTCGACATCATCGTGGACCGTCTCAAGCGCGAGTTCTCGGTGGACGCCAACGTCGGCAAGCCGCAGGTCGCCTACCGCGAGACGATCCGCAAGCAGGTGCACAAGGTCGAGGCCCGGTTCGTCCGCCAGACCGGCGGCAAGGGCCAGTTCGCGCACGTCTACATCGACCTCGAGCCCACGGGCCCCGGCGGCGGCTACGAGTTCATCAACAAGGTCGTCGGCGGCAAGATCCCGCGCGAGTACATCCCGTCGGTCGACCAGGGCATCCAGGGTGCGCTCGACAACGGCATCATGGCCGGCTACCCCATGGTGGACGTCCGCGCCACGCTGGTGGACGGCAGCTTCCACGAGGTCGACTCCTCGGAGATGGCCTTCAAGATCGCCGGCTCCATGGCCGTGAAGGAGGCCGCCCGCCGCGCCGACCCGGTCCTGCTGGAGCCCGTGATGGAGTTCGAGGTCACCACGCCCGAGGAGTTCCTGGGCGACGTCATGGGCGACGTCACCGCGCGCCGCGGCCGCATCGAGAACATCGACGAGCGCGGCGGTCAGAAGACGGTCCGCGTGGTGGTGCCGCTGGCGGAGCTGTTCGGCTATGCCACAGAGCTGCGCTCGCGGTCCCAGGGGCGCGCCGCGCACAGCCCCATGCAGCTGCACGCGTACAACGAGGTTCCGGCCAACATCTCGAAGGAGATCGTGGCGCGGGTGACGGGCGAGTAAGTCGAGAGCGTCGAGGGGAGTACAGGGAGATGGCCAAGAAGAAGTTCGAGCGGACCAAGCCCCACGTCAACATCGGCACCATGGGGCACATCGACCACGGCAAGACGACCCTGACGGCGGCCATCACGAAGCGCCAGGCCGACAAGGGGATGGCCGACTACACCCCGTTCGACCAGATCGACAAGGCCCCCGAGGAGCGCGAGCGCGGCATCACGATCGCGATCGCGCACGTGGAGTACGAGACGGAGAACCGTCACTACGCCCACGTCGACATGCCGGGCCACGCCGACTACGTGAAGAACATGATCACCGGCGCCGCGCAGATCGACGGCGCGATCCTGGTGGTCTCGGCCGCCGACGGCCCCATGCCCCAGACCCGCGAGCACGTCCTGCTGGCCCGCCAGGTCGGCGTCCCCTACATCGTGGTCGCGCTGAACAAGTGCGACATGGTCGATGACCCCGAGCTGCTGGAGCTGGTGGAGCTCGAGGTCCGCGAGCTGCTGAGCTCCTACGAGTTCCCGGGCGACGACACGCCCGTCGTACAGGTCTCGGCGCTGAAGGCGCTCGACGGCGACGAGGCCTGGGTCGCCAAGATCGACGAGCTGATGGAGGCCTGCGACACCTTCATCGCGGAGCCGACCCGCGACACCGACAAGCCGTTCCTGATGCCGATCGAGGACGTCTTCTCCATCACCGGCCGCGGCACGGTCGTGACCGGGCGCGTCGAGCAGGGCGTGCTGAAGAAGATGGAGGAGGTCGAGATCGTCGGCATCAAGGACACCACGAAGACCACGGCGACCGACCTGGAGATGTTCCGCAAGCTCCTGGACGAGGTCACGGCCGGGGACAACGTGGGGATCCTGCTGCGCGGTATCGACAAGGAGCACGTCGAGCGCGGCCAGGTCCTGGCCAAGCCCGGCAGCATCACCCCGCACACCAACTTCAAGGCTCAGGTCTACATCCTGAGCAAGGACGAGGGCGGCAGGCACACACCGTTCTTCAACGGCTACCGCCCCCAGTTCTACTTCCGCACCACGGATGTCACCGGCGCCGCGGCCCTGCCCGAGGGCGTCGAGATGGTGATGCCGGGCGA
Source organism: uncultured Actinomycetes bacterium (assembly GCA_963832225.1). Classification (GTDB taxonomy): domain Bacteria; phylum Actinomycetota; class UBA4738; order UBA4738; family HRBIN12; genus JALYMB01. The sequence goes on along the minus strand of CAWHTI010000007.1, from coordinate 366,301 downwards.
CAACGTGGAGATGGTGGTCGAGCTCATCGCGCCGATCGCCATGGAGGACGGCCTGCGCTTCGCGATCCGCGAGGGCGGACGCACCGTGGGCGCCGGTCGCGTGACCGAGATCGTCAAGTAGAGCCGTAACCAGGACAGCGAGCGAGAGAAGGCGCGAAGGTGGCAGGACCGAAGATCCGCATCAAGCTCCGGGCGTACGACCATCGGATGCTGGACGTGGCCGCGCGCGACATCGTGGAGCACGTGACGCGCACCGGCGCGAAGGTGGTCGGTCCCGTCCCGCTGCCCACCGAGCGCAACATCTACACGGTGATCCGCTCGCCGCACAAGTACAAGGACTCGCGCGAGCACTTCCAGATGCTCACGCACAAACGCCTCATCGACATCGTCGACGCCACGTCGAAGACGGTCCAGGAGCTCCAGCGCCTGAACCTGTCGGCCGGCGTCGACATCGAGATCAAGCTCTAGGAGCCGACGAGACCGCCATGACGCAGACGAAGGGGATCCTCGGGGAGAAGCTGGGCATGACCCAGATCTTCCAGGACACGCGGGCCGTCCCGGTCACGGTCGTGAAGGCCGGGCCGTGCTTCGTCGCGCAGATCAAGAACCTGGAGCGCGACGGGTACGAGGCCGTCCAGATCGCGTTCGTCGAGCCGCGCCGCAACGGGGTCACGAAGCCCATGCAGGGGCACTTCGACGCGAACGGCGGGCAGCCCGGGCGCCACGTGGTGGAGCTGCGTACCGACGACGCCGCCAGCTACTCGCCGGGCCAGGAGCTGAAGGCGGACGTCTTCGAGGTCGGCGAGCGCGCCGACGTCGTGGGCGTCTCCAAGGGCAAGGGCTTCGCGGGCGTCATGAAGCGTCACGGGTTCGGCGGCCTCAGCTCGAGCCACGGCACCCAGCGCAAGCATCGCTCGCCCGGGTCCATCGGCGCGTGCGCCACGCCCAGCCGCGTCTTCAAGGGCATGCGGATGGCCGGGCAGATGGGCAACGCCCGGACCACGATCCTGAACCTGGAGATCGTCGGCGTGGACCCGGAGCGCAACGTCCTGCTGATCCGGGGCGCCGTGCCGGGTCCCAACGGCGGCCTCGTGATGGTGCGCAGCGCCGTGAAGGCGCCGACCGGAGGTGGCGCCTGATGGCCTCGGTGGACGTGCTCGACGCGACCGGCACGAAGGCGGGCACGCGTGACCTGCCCCCCTCCCTGTTCGAGGCCGAAGTCAGCGTGCCCCTGATGCACCAGGTGGTCGATCGCCGGCCTCGCGGGCCTGCGCGCCGGCACGCACAGCACCAAGACCCGCGGCGAGGTCCGCGGCGGCGGCAGGAAGCCGTGGCGCCAGAAGGGCACCGGCCGTGCCCGGCAGGGCTCGATCCGATCGCCGCAGTGGGTGGGCGGTGGCGTCGCGCACGGCCCGCAGCCCCACGGCCACGAGCTGCGCGTGAACAAGAAGATGAAGCGCGGCGCGCTGCGCTCGGCGCTGACCGACGCACTGCAGAGCGGCAAGGTCGCCGTCGTCGACGAGCTGTCGTTCGACGCGCCGAAGACCGCCGAGGCGGCGAAGGTGCTCGCGGCCCTCGAGATGAGCGGCAAGGTCCTGCTGGTCCTGCGCGAGCCCTCCGACGTCGTGGAGCGGTCGTTCCGCAACATCTCCGCCGTGCGGGTCGCGTACGCGCCGAGCCTCGGGGTCTACGAGATCCTCGCCGCCGATCGCGTGCTGTTCACGGCCGGCGCGCTCGACATCCTGGACGCCAGGGAGGCGGCGGCATGAAGAGCCCGCGCGACGTGATCATCCGCCCGGTCGTCTCGGAGAAGTCCTACTCCGGGCTCGAGCAGAACACGTACACGTTCCTGGTGGACCGCCGGTCGAACAAGACCGAGATCAAGGAGGCCGTCCAGAAGATCTGGGACGTCCGCGTCACCTCGGTCAATACGCTGAACCGCAAGGGCAAGGTGAAGCGCCGCCGGTTCACCACCGGCAAGCAGGCGGATCAGAAGCGAGCCATCGTCACCCTCGCCGAGGGCGACGCCATCGAGATCTTCGAGACCGGGACCTAGCCATGGCCGTTCGCAAGTACAAGCCGACCACACCGGGGCGCCGCGGCGCGAGCGTCTCCGGGTTCGACGAGGTCACCCGCGGCACGCCCGAGAAGTCGCTCCTCGCCAAGGGCGGGAACAAGGGCGGTCGCAACGTGCACGGGCGCATCACCACGCGTCACCAGGGTGGCGGCAACAAGCAGCGCTACCGGATCATCGACTTCCGCCGGAACAAGGACGGCGTGCCGGCCAAGGTCGCGCACATCGAGTACGACCCGAACCGGAGCGCCCGGATCGCGCTGCTGCACTACCTGGACGGCGAGAAGCGATACATCCTGGCGCCGCAGGGCATCTCGGTCGGCGACCGGCTCATGTCGGGCCCCGACGCCGAGATCCGCCCGGGCAACGCGCTGCCGCTGCGCAACATCCCGGTGGGCACCGTGCTACACGCCATCGAGCTCAAGCCCGGCGCCGGCGCGAAGATGGCGCGCTCCGCCGGCACCAGCGTCCAGCTGATGGCCAAGGAGGGTGCGAAGGCGACGATCCGGCTCCCCTCGGGCGAGACGCGCCGGGTCCCGGCCGCGTGCAAGGGCACGGTCGGCGTCGTGGGCAACGCCGAGCACGAGCTGATCTCCCTGGGCAAGGCCGGCCGCGCCCGCTGGCTGAACAAGCGCCCGTCGGTCCGCGGTGTGGCGATGAACCCCGTCGACCACCCGCTGGGCGGGGGCGAGGGCAAGTCGTCCGGCGGCCGCCACCCCACGTCGCCGTGGGGCAAGAAGGAGGGCCGGACGCGGCAGAAGAAGAAGGCGTCGAGCAAGGACATCATCCGGCGCCGCGGAAAGGGTCGGGGCTAGCTCATGCCGAGGTCGATCAAGAAGGGTCCGTTCGTCGACGACCACCTGATGATCAAGGTGGTGGAGATGAACAAGCGCGGCGACAAGAAGGTCGTGAAGACCTGGTCGCGGCGCTCCACGATCGTTCCCGAGATGGTCGGGCACACGATCGCCGTCCACGACGGACGCAAGCACGTCCCGATCTTCGTGTCGGAGTCCATGGTCGGGCACAAGCTCGGCGAGTTCGCGCCCACCCGGACGTTCCGATCCCATGCGCGCAGCGAGCGCGGATCGTCGGTGAGGTGAGCAGATGGAGGCGAAGGCGACGACCAAGTTCGTCCGGACCACGCCGCGGAAGATGCGGCGGGTGATCGACCTGATCCGTGGCCAGCACGTGATCGAGGCGCGACGCATCCTGCGCTTCTCGCCGCTGGGCGCGTCGAAGGACGTGGAGAAGCTGCTGAACTCCGCCGTCGCCAACGCGGAGCATTCGCACGGGGTCATCCCCGAGAACCTGGTGGTCGACCGGGCGTGGGTGGACGAGGGTCCGACCCTCAAGCGGTACCGCCCCCGCGCGTACGGTCGCGCGGCGCGGGTGCGCAAGCGCACGTCGCACGCAACGGTCGTGGTGAAGTCGATGGGAGAGGATCTGTAGTGGGGCACAAGGTCAACCCGTACGGGTTCCGCCTGGGGGTCATCTACCCCTGGAAGTCCAACTGGTACGCCGATCGCGACTACAGCGAGCAGCTGCACGAGGACATCTGGATCCGCAAGCACATCAAGAAGCGCCTGTCGCGTGCCGGCATCTCCAGCATCGACATCGAGCGCAAGGGCGACCAGATCTGGGTGTTCATCCGCACGGCCCGCCCCGGCATCGTGATCGGGCGCAAGGGCGCCGAGGTGGACCGGATCCGCAAGGACATCGAGCGCTTCACGAAGAAGCGGGTCGACGTGAAGGTCGAGGACATGAACCAGGCGGCCTCCGAGTCGCGTCCGGAGACCGACGCCGCCCTCCTCGCGCAGGGCGTCGCCGAGCAGCTCGCCGGCCGCGTCGCGTTCCGCCGCGCCATGCGCCGGGCGGTCCAGACGTCCATGCGTTCCGGCGCGCTCGGCGTGAAGGTGATGTGCGGCGGCCGCCTGGGCGGCACGGAGATGTCCCGCAGCGAGTGGTACCGCGAGGGCCGCGTGCCCCTGCACACCCTGCGCGCGAAGGTCGACTTCGGCCAGGCCGAGGCCAAGACCACCGCGGGCGCCATCGGCGTGAAGGTGTGGGTGTATCACGGCGACGAGATCCCGTATCGGGAGCAGGAGACGGAACGCGCATTGGCTCGTGCCCGGGTCGGGGGAACCGGACGGGATCGGGCCGCGCGCAGTGCGGCTGCCGCTGCGCCGGCTGCCGGCTGCCCTGCCGCTCCGGCTGCGGCTCCTGCGACTCCGGGTTCGGCTGGCGCGCCTGCGGGTGCTGCGCCGGCCGCTCCGGCGGGGGGAGTCAGCCCCGATGCCGGGGCGGCCTCCTCGGAGACGCCGGCCGCGACTGGGTCCACGGGTGGGGCTGAGCCCCCCGCCGGTTCGGCCGGCTCCGCTGCCGCTGTTCCTGCGACCACGGAGGTGGCTGCTCCCGTGGCTCCCGCGACATCCGCTCCCGACGCCGCTCCGGCTCCCGACGCCGCTCCGGCTCCCGCGACGCCGCTCCGGCTGCGCCGGCTGCTGAGGCGGCTCCCGAAGCTCCGGCTCCCGAGGCTCCTGACTCCTGAAGCTCCTGCTGAGGGGGGTGGGTCCTGATGTTGGCGCCGAAGAAGGTGAAGCATCGGAAGGTGCATCGGGGGCGGCGGCGTGGGATGGCCAAGGGGGGGACCGAGATCCACTTCGGGGATTACGGGTTGGTTGCCTTGGAGCCGGCGTGGATCACGAACCGGCAGATCGAGTCGGCGCGCGTGGCGATCACCCGGCACATCAAGCGAGGCGGGAAGGTGTGGATCAACATCTTCCCGGACAAGCCGTACACGAAGAAGCCGGCCGAGACCCGCATGGGCAGCGGCAAGGGCAACCCGGAGGGCTGGGTCGCCGTCGTGAAGCCCGGGCGCGTGATGTTCGAGCTCGCCGGGGTGCCGGAGGAGCTGGCGCGCTCGGCGATGCTGCGGGCCGCGCACAAGCTCCCGATCAAGACCAAGTTCATCTCCCGAACCGGAGGCATGTAGATGGCGAGCAAGGCCGCGGAGCTGCGCGACCTGCCTGCGGACGAGCTGCTCGTGCGCATGGAGGGGCGAAGGAGGAGCTGTTCAACCTCCGGTTCCAGCTCGCCACGGGCCAGCTCGACAACCCCGCGCGCATGCGGGTCGTGCGCCACGAGGTGGCGCGCATCGCCACCGTCCTGCGGGAGCGGGAGATCGAGGAGGAGGGCCTCGGCGACCTGGCCGTGGCAAGGAGGAGAGGTGAGGCAGTGAGCGACGAGCAGCAGACCGAGCGCAGCGTGCGGAAGGTGCGCACCGGCGTGGTCGTCTCCGACAAGATGGACAAGACCGTCCTCGTCCGGATCGACCGCAACGTCCGCCACGCCCTGTACGCGAAGACGGTGAAGCGCTCCTCCAAGCTCGCCGCGCACGACGAGGCCAACGACGCGCACGTGGGCGACACCGTCCGCGTGATGGAGACCCGCCCGATCAGCAAGAGCAAGCGCTGGCGCGTGGTGGAGATCGTGGAGCGGGCGAAGTGATCCAGCAGGAGACTCGCTGCAAGGTCGCGGACAACACGGGGGCCAAGGAGGTCCTGTGCATCCGCGTCCTCGGCGGCTCCGGACGCCGGTACGCCGGCGTCGGCGACACCATCGTCGGGACCGTGAAGGACGCGATCCCGGGCGGCGGCGTGAAGAAGGGCGAGGTCGTGAAGGCCGTGGTCGTGCGCACCGCGAAGGAGCGCCGCCGGCCCGACGGCAGCTACATCCGCTTCGACGACAACGCCGTCGTGCTGATCAACGAGCAGAAGAACCCGCGCGGCACCCGCATCTTCGGGCCCGTCGCGCGCGAGCTGCGCGAGAAGCGGTTCATGAAGATCATCTCGCTCGCACCGGAGGTGCTGTAGACATGCCGGGAGTGGACATCAAGAAGGACGACAACGTGCAGGTGATGGCGGGCAAGGACCGCGGCAAGCAGGGCCGCGTGCTCCACGTGCAGCCGCGCGAGGGCCGCGTGATGGTCGACGGCGTCGGCCGGGCGAAGAAGGCCACCCGCGCGTCCGGGGCCCGCGGCAAGCAGGGCCAGCAGCTGCAGCAGGGCGGCATCATCGACACCGAGCTGTTCATCGACATCTCCAACGTCCAGATCGTCTGCCCGAGCTGCGGGCAGCCCACCCGGGTCGGCCACCGCATCGAGGGCGACACCAAGGTCCGGATCTGTCGCAAGTGCGAGGCGGAGCTGCCTGATGGCCGACTACACGCCACGCCTGAAGCAGCGCTTCCGCTCCGAGCTGGTCCCGCAGCTCCAGGCGGAGCTCGGATACGGCAACGCACATGGAGGTGCCCCGGCCCGAGAAGATCGTGGTGAACATGGGCATCGGCGACGCCATCAAGGACGGTCGTATGCTGGATGCCGCGCTCGCGGACCTCGAGGTCATCACCGGTCAGAAGCCGGTGGTCACGAAGGCCCGCAAGTCGATCGCCGGGTTCAAGCTCCGCGAGGGCATGGCGATCGGGGCGAAGGTCACGCTTCGCGGCGACTACATGTGGGAGTTCCTCGACCGGCTCCTCGCGCTGGCGCTGCCGCGGATCCGCGACTTCCGCGGGCCTGAGTCCGGACGCGTTCGACGGTCACGGGAACTACACCATGGGCGTGACCGAGCAGCTGATCTTCCCGGAGGTCGACTACGACAAGGTGGCGAAGGTTCGGGGCATGGACATCACGATCGTGACCACGGCCTCCGACGACGACGAGGGCCGCGCGCTCCTCATCGCACTGGGGTTCCCCTTCGTGGGGACGACCCCGTCGGTGGCGGCGGCGAGCTAGGGAGCAGCAGATGGCGAAGACGGCACTCAAGAACAAGCAGCAGCGGAAGCAGAAGTTCCAGGTCCGCGAGTACACGCGGTGCGGACGCTGCGGGCGCGCGCGTGCGGTGTACAAGAAGTTCCTGCTGTGCAGGATCTGCTTCCGCCAGCTCGCGCACGCCGGCGAGCTCCCGGGGGTGACGAAGTCGTCATGGTAGCCACGCGACGTTCTCGTCGAACTTCTCCGACCCCACCGCGGACCTGCTCACGCGGATCCGCAACGCCAACACGGCCTACAAGGACGACCTGCTGGTGCCGGCGTCCAAGATGAACGAGTCGGTGCTGAAGATCCTCGTGGCGGAGGGCTACGTCGCCGGCTACGCCCCCGAGGGCGAGGGCGTCGACCGCGGCGTTCCGCGTCCAGCTGAAGTACGGCAAGAGCCGCGCGCGCACGATCAGCGGGATCAAGCGCGTGTCGAAGCCCGGCCGGCGGATCTACACCGGGCCGGCACCAAGCTCCCCCGCGTGCTGGGCGGGCTGGGGATCGCGATCGTGTCCACGTCGCAGGGCGTGATGACGGACAAGGAGGCCTCGCGCCGAGGGATCGGCGGCGAGGTCGTGGCCTACGTGTGGTGAGGCGGGGAGACGGGACGAGGAAGCCATGAGCAGGATCGGCAGACAACCCATCGAGATCCCGAGCGGCGTCGAGGTCGACGTCGCCGAGGGAACGTGGTGACCGTGACGGGCCCGCGCGGGTCGCTCACGCAGTCCATGCACGCCGAGATCTCGATCGTGCGCGAGGACGGCGTGATCCGCATCGAGCGCACCGCCGACGACGGTTTCCATCGCGGCCTGCACGGGCTCACCCGCAGCCTGGTGTTCAACATGGTCGAGGGCGTGACGAAGGGCTACGAGAAGCGCCTCGCGATCGTCGGGCGTGGGCTACCGCGCCGCCATGAAGGGCAGCGACCTGGAGATCCAGGCCGGCTACTCGCACCCCGTGCCCGTCACGGGCACCGGAGGGCATCGAGTTCGAGGTGCCCACGCCCACCTCGATCGTGGTGCGCGGCAACGACAAGCAGGCCGTCGGCGAGGTGGCCGCCAACATCCGCAAGATCCGCAAGCCCGAGCCGTACAAGGGCAAGGGCATCCGGTACGAGGGCGAGTTCGTCCGCAAGAAGGCCGGCAAGGCCGCGAAGAGTGGTGCCGCGTGATGGACGCGCAGAGCAGAAGCGCCGGGCCCGCGTCCGCCGGCACACCCGCGTGCGCAAGAAGATCGCCGGCAGCGCCGAGCGGCCGCGGCTGGCGGTGTACCGGTCGAACCGGCACATCTACGCGCAGCTGATCGACGACACCCGAGCGGTGACGCTCGCGCACGCCTCCGACGCCGAGGTGAAGGCCGACGGTCCCACCGAGCGCGCGAAGAAGGTCGGCGAGCTGCTCGCCGGCCGTGCCAAGGACGCCGGCGTCGCCAGCGCGGTGTTCGACCGAGGCGGCCGCCGCTACCACGGCCGTGTGGCAGCCCTCGCCGAGGGCGCCAGAGAGGGAGGATTGCAGATCTGATGCGACGCTACGACGCGAACGCCCAGGACAAGAGCCCGTTCGAGGAGCGGGTCATCTCGATCAACCGCGTGGCGAAGGTCGTCAAGGGCGGCCGCCGGTTCTCGTTCGCCGCGCTGGTCGTCGTGGGCGACGGCGCCGGACGCGTGGGTCTGGGATACGGCAAGGCCAAGGAGGTGCCGGCGGCGATCTCCAAGGGGGTCGAGGAGGCCCGCAAGAAGATGTTCGAGGTGCCGATGATGGGCACCACGATCCCGCACGAGGTCATGGGCATCGCCGGCGCCGGCCGCGTGATGCTGAAGCCCGCCGCGCCGGGAACCGGCGTCATCGCGGGCGGCCCGGTGCGCGCGCTCGTCGAGTGCGCCGGGATCAAGGACATCCTGTCGAAGTCCATGGGCTCCTCGAACCAGATCAACATCGTGAAGGCGGCCGTGCAGGGTCTGCAGGACCTGCGCCGGCCCGCCCAGATCGCCGCGCTCCGCGATCGCGAGCTGCACCAGGTGGCCCCCCGGCCCATGCTCGAGGCCGTCGCCGCCGCGCAGGAGCGGATGCAGGCCAAGCGGGCGGCCGACCTCGAGCAGCAGTACGGCGGCGAGCAGCAGCAGCAGCACGTCCGCCCCGGGAGGCCGCCGATGAGCAAGATCAAGGTCACGCAGCGCCGCAGCCTGATCGGGCGGCCGCGGGACCAGAAGGTGACGATCCGTCGCCTGGGCCTGCATCGCATCCACGACTCCGTGGTCAAGGAGGACCGGCCGGAGATCCGCGGCATGATCGAGAAGGTCCGCCACCTCGTGACGATCGAGGAGGTCGACGCATGAAGCTGCATCACCTGAAGCCCGCCGAGGGCGCCACGCAGGACCGCAAGCGGGTGGGACGCGGCCGCGCCGGCGTGCGCGGCAAGACCGCGGGCCGGGGCACGAAGGGCACGGGCGCGCGCAAGAACGTCCCGCTCGGGTTCGAGGGCGGGCAGATGCCGCTGCAGCGCCGCGTCCCCAAGCTCAAGGGCTTCACGAACCCCAACCGCGTCGAGTACGCGGTGATCAACGTGGAGCTGCTCGCGAAGGTGCTTCACGGGCGGCGAGGTCGACCCCGCGGCGCTGCTCGCGCACGGGCTCGTCCGCAAGGGCCGGAAGCGTGAAGGTGCTCGCCCGCGGCGACATCGACACCGCGCTGGTGGTGAAGGCGCACGCCTTCTCCGACGCCGCCAAGGCCAAGATCGAAGCGCGCCGGGGGCCGAGCCGAGCTTCTGGATTGACCGGGGTAGGATAGGGACCCGTGCTCAGAGCCTTCGCGAACGCGTTCAAGGTCCCGGACCTCCGCAACAAGATCCTGTTCACGCTGTTCATCATCGTGGTGTACCGGTTCGGCTCGCACGTCCCGGTGCCGGTGATCGACATCGGCGTGATCCAGCGGGAGCTGGAGCGCGGCGCGGCCAGGGCGGCGTGCTCTCGTTCATCAACCTGTTCTCGCGGCGGGGCGCTCACGCCGGCTGGCGGTCTTCGCGCTGGGCATCATGCCGTACATCACGGCCTCGATCATCATGCAGCTCCTCCAGGTCGTGATCCCGAAGCTCGAGGCCTGGTCCAAGGAGGGCGAGTCCGGGCAGAAGAAGATCAACCAGACCACGCGGTACGTGACGATCGTGCTCGCGCTGCTGCAGTCCACCGGCCTCGCGTTCGCGTTCCACAACGGCACGTTCAGACCCCGGACGTCTTCCCAGCCGGACACGTTCACGGCGCCGCAGGGTCGGGCTCATCGTGCTGATCCTCACGGCGGGCACCGCGCTGATCATGTGGATGGGCGAGCTGATCACCCAGCGCGGGATCGGCAACGGGATGTCGGTGCTGATCTTCGCGAGCGTGATCTCCAGCCTGCCCTCCGCAGGGCTCGCAGCATCCTCGCGCAGGGCGGCGCCGGTCGCGTTCGGCGTGATCCTCGCGATCGCGCTCGCGCATCATCGTGGCGGTGGTCTATCTGGAGCAGGGGCAGCGGCGGATCCCGGTGCAGTTCGCCAAACGCGTGGTGGGCCGCAAGATGACCTCGGGCGGGAGCACCTACATCCCGCTCAAGGTGAACGCCGCCGGCGTGATCCCGATCATCTTCGCGTCGTCGGTCCTGTACTTCCCGGTCCTGCTGCAGAACGTGATCCCGGGCCGGGGCTTCGCGCACCTTCGTGGACCGCTACATCCTCAACCAGGCGAGCCCGATCTACATGATCACGTTCGGCCTGCTGGTGGTCTTCTTCGCCTACTTCTACACGGCGATCGCCTTCAATCCCGTGGACACCGCCGACAACATCCGCAAGCAGGGCGGGTTCATCCCGGGGATCCGGCCCGGGCCGCCCACGGTGGCCTACCTCAACGACATCCTCACGCGCATCACGCTGCCCGGCTCGATCTACCTCGCCGTGATCGCGCTGATCCCGTCGGTGGTGCTCGCGGTCTGGGGCATCAGTCAGTTCCCGTTCGGGGGCACGTCGATCCTCATCACCGTGGGCGTCGCGCTGGAGACCATGAAGCAGCTCGAATCCCAGCTGCTGATGCGTCACTACGAGGGCTTCCTGAAGTAGTCATGCGGCTGGTACTCCTGGGCCCCCCGGGCGCCGGCAAGGGCACGCAGGCTGTCCGTCTCGCCGAGCGCTACGACGTTCCGAGCATCTCCACCGGCGACCTGCTGCGCGGCCACGTCCAGGACAGCACCAGGCTGGGTGTCCAGGCGCAGGACGTACATGGACCGGGGGGAGTACGTGCCGGACGAGCTGGTGGTGCAGATGGTGATGGACCGGCTGGAGGACCCCGACGCCGACAAGGGCTTCATCCTGGACGGGTTCCCGCGGACGGTGGCGCAGGCCCAGGCGCTGGAGAACGCCCTCGCGGCCTCGGGGCGCCCGCTCTCGGCCGTGCTGAAGTTCACGATCGACGACGACATGGCGATCCGCCGGCTCGCCGCTCGCTGGACCTGCCCGGTCTGCAAGCGGACCTACAACATGGATCTTCAAGCGACCCGCGGTGGACTCGGTCTGCGACGTCGACGGCGCCACCCTCGACCGGCGGACGACGACGACGAGGTGACGGTCCGCAGGCGCCTGGCCGTCTATCGCGACGAGACCGAGCCGCTCGAGTTCTTCTATTGGGAGCGCGGTCTGCTGCGCGAGGTCGACGCCCAGGCCCAGGAGGGCGTCGTGACCGATCGCACGATCGCCTCGATCGCCGACATCGCGTCATGATCCACTACAAGTCCGCCACCGAGCTCGAGAAGATGCGCCGATCGGGGCGGATCCTCGCCGACACGATCCTGCGCGTCCTGGAGGCGGTCGAGCCGGGCGTCACGACGGCCGACCTGGACGCGGTCGCGGAGGAGCGGATCCTGGCGGCCGGCGCGGTCTCCAACTTCAAGGGCTACCGCGGCACGTACCCCGCCACGATCTGCGCGAGCGTGAACGCCGAGATCGTCCACGGCATCCCATCGGCCACGCGCGTGCTGCAGGAGGGCGACCTGCTGTCTCTGGACTTCGGCTGCATCTGGGAGGGCTACCACTCGGACTCGGCGGTGAGCGTGTTCGTGGGCGGCGTGGCGCCGTCGCCCGAGGCCGAGCACCTCGTGAAGGTCACGGAGGCCGCGCTGGACGCCGCGATCGCCGCGGTGGTTCCCGGCGGACGCCTCACGGACATCGGCGCGGCGATCGAGGACGTCGCCGCACCCGAGGGTCTCGGCATCGTGCGCGAGTACGGCGGCCACGGCATCGGGCGGGCCATGCACGAGGACCCGTTCATCCAGAACTACGGGCCGGCCGGGAGGGGCCCGGCGCTGAAGCCGGGTCTCACGGTGGCGCTCGAGCCCATGCTGAATCTCGGCGCCGAGGAGACGAGGCTGCTGGCCGACGAGTGGACCGTGGTGACGGCCGACGGCTCCCTGTCGGCGCACTTCGAGCACACCGTGGCCGTCACCGAGGACGGCCACGAGGTGCTCACCACCCGCAGATGAGCAGGTTGTCGAACGGCGGGGCCGTCCCGCACACTCCTCGCATGCGACGACCCGGCACGCGGCGGTCAGCTCCGAGGCGCATGGCGCTGCCAGGGCTCGCCGTCGCCGTGGTCGTGGCCGCCTCGGCGTTCGGAGGAGGCGCGGCGGGCGCCCGCATCGCGACGACCCCGCTGCGCCCCGACATCGTGCCCCTGACCACGCAGCAGGTGCAGATCCGGTACGTGCACGACCACAAGCGGCTCTACCTCTCGTTCGAGACGGAGAACGCCGGGGCGGGGCCGCTGGAGATGCAGCCGGTCTCCGACGACTGCGACGGCGACGGCAGCACCGGAGACGATCGCACCGCCCTGCAGAACGTCTACGGCGACACCGACGGCTCCGGCCAGTACACGCCGGACGACACGGTGATCCGCACGATCGTGGCGGGCTGCTTCGTGTACCACCCGGTCCATCGCCACTGGCACTTCCAGAACTACGCCCGGTACCAGCTCCTCAGCCTGGACGGCGAGAAGCTCCGTGCCCACGCCAAGGTGGGCTTCTGCATGCTCGACACCTCGTCCGTGGACCCGACCCTCCCCGGCTATCCGAGCACGGCGCAGTACCAGGGCTGCCCCGACCTGGCGCTCCAGGGGATCTCCGTGGGCTGGTCGGACACCTACAGCGTCTACACCCCCGGCCAGTTCATCAGCGTGGACGGCCTCCCCAACGGCACCTACTGCCTGGTGGGCAACGCCGACCCGGGGGACAAGGTCAAGGAGTCCGACGAGGCCGACAATCAGATCCGGACCCGGGTGAGCTTCGGGGACCACCGGGCAACCGTGCGGCCGAACCCCTGCTGAATCGCCCTCTGTGTGGGGGTACGCGGAACGCAGCGGGCCCGTCAGGTGGTTGCGAGCCGCCGCCGAAATCTCAGCTCTGCGACGAGCTCGCGGATGACCTCCTCGGAGAAGGGGAGATCGGCACCGAGCAGGCGGTCTCCGAGGCCTTCCGTCCGCTCCAGCAGCCCGTCTAGCACGCGGAGGGCGATCCGCTCGCGCAGGCCCACGGCATCGGCGAACGCCAGCAGATAGCGGCGGGAGACGCCTCGGGTTCGCCCCTGGACCGCGAGCGCCAAGCTCTTGTCTCCGTACGGAACGGTAGAGGGGAGATCGTAGGCGGGCGCGACCCGCCACTCTCCCTCGGATGTGCGGAGGATCGCCATGTTCTTCGCATGAACGTCGCCGTTTCCCGTCAGCCACGCGAAGCAGATCTGCTGAAAGAGACGCTGGAGTGCGACAGGGCGAGCCTGACAGTGCACCGCCAATCCCATGACGACCTGTTCGGCGCTGAGATGGTATTTGTCCGCGGGCCACCGGCCCAGCACCTGACACGCATCCTCGCTCGCGAGCGGGATCGTCGATCCGGAGGGGTCCGCGACCCGATCGAAGCGGCGCACCAACAGGCCGGGACGCCCGTCCGCATCAACGACAACCGTGGCATCGGCGCTCTCGATCCGGACCTCGCGAGCGAGCTTCAGAAAGAATGCCTCGTTCTCGACCACGTGGGGGTACTCCGGCGGATCAACCTTGAGGATGTACCGATCGCCAGCACGACCGACGGGGACCGAGATCATGCCGGCCGAGACCTTGTCCTGTATCCCGGGCAGACCGACGCGATCGACCACTCCCACGGCGGACACGACATCAGCGAACCGCACCTCGGACCACTCGCTATCGACCTGGAGGAGTGGGGCCGCCGGGGCCGGGTCCTCGCCCTCCGGGACCACCTGGACGTCGCCGACCGTGTCTCGGCCGACGGCCAGCAGCAGCGAGAGTTCATCGTCGGCCGACGTCTTGACGGCGCGGTGCAGGCTCGTGAGGCGCCTCCCCTCGGGGAGGAGTCCGGCGAAGTACGGCGGAACAGCTCCGGCCTGGGTCCGGACCGGCTGGTCGGTGAGGGGCAGGGTCGTCGCGACGGCGAGCCCACCGCTGGCGAGGTAGTCCGCCCGGTACGCGAACTCGATGCCGTCCGCGTCGCGGGTGAGGGTGGCGGCCGGCACGCCGGCCTTTCGGACGTCGGCCACCTCGACCGAGGGGAGCCGTTCGAGCTCCGTCTCGTTCATGATTCGGTGGGGGTCAGTTGCAGGTCGAGCCCGAGCACGTCAAGCACGTCGAGCACCTTGTCGAGTCGCACGCTCGGCTTGCCGACCTCGAGGGCACGGACGAATCGCGACGAGCATCCGGCGAGATCGGCTAGCTCGTCCTGTGTGAGCCGCAACGAACGGCGGCGCTCGCGGATCTGGCGCCCGAGAGCAGTGGGTCGATCGCCGGCCATCCCTCGCCTCCTACCGGCACGTTCGTGCCGGTTCAATGCATCATAGCCCGCCAGAGAGGGTGGATCGGCCGATTCCGGTACGAACGTGCCGGTTCAAGGCAAACCCCAGGCCACAGACCATCAATCGCAGGGACATCGGTACGAACGTGCCGCTTCCGCCCGCGTGGACGTAGGCACGACCCGGCTCGTATACTGGGCGTTCGTCCCCACCCGGGGACGTCTCGGCTCGCCCACGGTCCGCCGTGGGCCTGCCACCAGCCCAGGATCGAGGGTCAACCGGAGCGTGCCGAAGAAAGACGCGATCGAGGTCGAGGGGACGGTCGTCGAGCCGTTGCCCAACGCCATGTTCCGGGTCGAATTGGAGAACGGGCACAAGGTCCTGGCCCACATCTCGGGAAAGATGCGGATGCACTACATCCGCATCCTGCCGGGGGACCGGGTCCTGGTGGAGCTGTCGCCGTACGACCTCACGCGGGGTCGTGTGGTGTACCGGTACAAGTAGGGCATCGTTCGAACGAGCAGGGAGCGGGTTCACAGATGAAGGTCCGTCCGTCGGTGAAGAAGATGTGTGACCGGTGCCGCGTGATCCGGCGGCGTGGACGGATCCTCGTCATCTGCACGAACCCCCGACACAAGCAGCGGCAGGGCTAGGAGGCTCGGATGGCTCGAATCGCAGGCGTCGACCTTCCCCGGGACAAGCGGCTGGACGTCGCGCTCCGCTACATCTACGGCATCGGCCAGACGCGCGCGTTCCAGATCGTGGGGGCACCCGCATCGAGGGCGGCACGAAGGTGCGCGACCTCTCCGAGGACGAGGTCCTGCGGATCCGCGAGTACATCGACAAGAACTACAAGGTCGAGGGCGACCTGCGGCGTGACGTCGCCGGCGACATCAAGCGCAAGATCGAGATCGGCTGCTACCAGGGCATGCGCCACCGGCGCAGCCTCCCGGTCCGCGGGCAGCGCACGCACACGAACGCCCGCACCCGCAAGGGCCCCAAGAAGGCCATCGCCGGCAAGAAGAAGCTCAAGAAGAAGTAGTCGAGGGGACCCCATGGCCAAGCCCAAAGCGAAGAAAGCCAAGCGCCGCGAGAAGAAGAACGTGGTGCACGGTCAGGCGCACATCAAGTCCACGTTCAACAACACCATCGTCACGATCACCGACCTGCAGGGCAACACGCTGAGCTGGGCCAGCGCCGGCAACGTGGGCTTCAAGGGCTCGCGCAAGTCGACGCCGTTCGCCGCGCAGCTCGCCGCCGAGAAGGCCGCGCGCGCCGCGCAGGAGCACGGCCTGCAGAAGGTCGACGTGTTCGTCAAGGGCCCGGGATCGGGCCGCGAGACCGCGATCCGGTCGCTGGCCGCGGCCGGCCTCGAGGTCGTCGGGCATCCAGGACGTCACGCCGGTGCCGCACAACGGCTGCCGGCCGCGCAAGCGCCGCCGCGTCTAAGACGCGGTGACCTTCGGGCGATGTTCGCTCGGAGGTTGTTCGGGGCCTCAAGTAGCGAAGCGGTAGGTCCCAAGTAGACAGACGGGGTAGCAGTGGATGATCCCCCGCCGAAGGAGGGAAGCACGTTGTTCATCGTCGCCAGACCACAGATCTCCGAGGACGTCGTCTCACCGACGCGTTCCCGGTTCACCATCGAGCCGCTGGAGCCGGGCTTCGGCTACACGGTCGGGAACTCGCTGCGCCGCACGCTGCTCTCGTCGATCCCGGGGGCCGCGATCAGCTCGGTGCGGATCGAGAGCGTCCTGCACGAGTTCTCCACGATCCCGAAGGTGACCGAGGACGTCACCGACATCATCCTGAACCTCAAGGAGCTGACGCTCCGCAGCGAGCTGGAGGAGCCCACCACGGTCTACCTCAAGGCCAAGGGCCCGGCCGATGTCACCGCGGGCGACATCGCGCCGCCCGCCGGCGTCGAGATCCTCAATCCGGACCTGCACGTCGCCACGCTCGGCAAGAGCGCGACGCTGGAGATGGAGATGACGGTGGAGCGCGGCGTCGGGTACCGCATGGCCGACAAGAACAAGAAGCCGCGCGACCCGATCGGCGTGATCCCCGTTGACTCGATCTTCTCGCCGGTCCGCAAGGTCTCCTACAGCGTGGAGAACACGCGGGTGGAGCAGATGACGGACCGCGACCGCCTGATCCTGGACGTCGAGACGAACGGCTCGATCACGCCGCGCGAGGCGGTGGCCAGCGCCGGCGGCACGCTGCAGGAGCTCGTGAACCTGTTCTCGGAGCTCGCCGAGGCGGCATCGGTGACGGTGGGACCGGCCGACGACGAGCAGATGCCCAGCGACTACGCCATCACGATCGAGGAGCTGAACCTGTCGGTGCGCTCCTACAACTGCCTGAAGCGCGAGGGCATCAACGCGGTCGGCGACCTGGTGCAGAAGTCCGAGGGCGAGCTCATGGACATCCGCAACTTCGGACAGAAGTCGATCGACGAGGTCAAGCTGAAGCTCGAGGAGCTCGGCCTGGGCCTGCGGGAGGAGTAGCGTGCCTCGGCCGAAGAAGGGAGCGCGGCTGGGCTCCGGCCCGGCGCACCAGAAGCTGATGCTGTCGACCCTGGCGGCGCAGCTGTTCGTGCACGAGGGCATCAACACCACCGAGGCCAAGGCCAGGGTGCTGCGGCCGTACGCCGAGAAGCTGATCACGAAGGCCAAGCGCGGCGACCTGGCGGCTCGCCGCGAGGTCCTGAAGGACATCACGGACCGCGACGTCGTGGCGCGTCTGTTCCACGAGATCGGCCCGCGGTTCGCGGAGCGTCAGGGCGGCTACACCCGCATCCTGAAGCTGGGGCAGCGGGCGGGCGACGGCGCCGCCATGGCCAGGATCGAGCTGGTCGAGCACGCGGAGTCCTAGCCGCGCGCCGCGGCGGGGATCAGATCCAGCCGGAGGCCGGAGCTCGCGCTCCGGCCTCTGCGGTTGCCGGGAGGACGCCGATCGATGGCGGACGCAGAGGTTCGGATCGTGCGGCTGGTGGTGGCCTACGACGGCACCGAGTTCCGGGGATGGGCGGCCCAACGCGATCCCGAGATCCGCACCGTCGAGGGACTGCTGTCGGACGCGCTCGCGCTGATCACGGGCGACCGGCCGTCGCTGTCCGTGGCGGGGCGCACGGACGCCGGGGTCCACGCGCGCGGGCAGGTGGTCTCCTTCCCGACGCCGGCGATCGCGACGCCGGAGCGGATCGCCCTGGCGGTGAACGCCATGCTGGGACCCGAGGTCGTCGTCCGCGACGGCGGCTACGCGCCGGCGGGCTTCGACGCCCGGTTCTCCGCGTCGGCGCGCGTGTACCGCTACCGGATCGACGAGGGCGCCGTGGCGGATCCGTTCCGTGCACGGTTCGTGTGGCACCGGCCGGGCAGGCTCGATCTCACGGCGATGCGGGCGGCCGCCCGCCGCCTGGTGGGGGAGCACGACTTCGCGTCGTTCTGCCGGCAGCGGGCATCCGGACGATCCACCAACCGGCGGCTCCAGCGCCTCACGGTGGATCGTGAGGCCGAGCGGCTGGAGCTCGGGTTCCGGGCTAACGCCTTCTGCCACCAGATGGTTCGGGCCCTGGTCGGGACGATCGTGGCGGTGGGGGAGGGGCGGATCGACCCCGCCGGCATCCCGGGGATCGTGGCGGCCCGGGACCGGTCCTCGGCGGGCCAGCTAGCCCCGGCGAGGGGGCTGACCCTGGAGCGCGTCGTCTACGGCCGCCGGCTTTGACGCCTCTGCGTTCCCGCAGGTAGCATGGGTCGTCGGCCGGTGGACCCGGCCGATCTTCCACGTATGAAGACCTACTCGCCGAAGCCGCAGCACATCGAGCGTCGCTGGTACGTCGTCGACGCCCAGGGTCAGACCCTGGGACGGATGGCGTCGGAGGTGGCGGCGCTGCTGCGTGGCAAGCACAAGCCGATCTTCGCGCCCCACATGGACACCGGCGACCACGTGATCGTGATCAACGCCGCCGGTGTCGTGCTGACGGGTGGCAAGGAGATGAAGAAGGTCGCCTACCGGCACTCCGGCTATCCCGGCGGGATCAAGGGCACTCGGTACGACAAGCTGATGCGCGACCGCCCTCGGTTCGTCGTGGAGAAGGCCGTGCGGGGCATGCTGCCGAAGAACCGGCTGGGGCGCGCCATGTTCAAGAAGCTGCACGTGGTGGAGGGCGCCGAGCACCCGCACAGCGCGCAGCAACCCGTGCCGTACACCATGGGGCAGCCGCCGGCCTGGGAGGGCCTCCCGGAGCCGGCCCCGCGCCGGGCGCCGAGAGCGTCGAAGGCCACGGACTCGGAGGCGACCGCGCCGGCCACGAAGACCGCGACGGGCACGCCTGCCCGGCAGACACGGAAGAAGACCACGGCGAAGAAGCCGACGGCCCAGAAGACCGACCAGAAGACCGACCAGAAGACCGAGAAGAAGCCCGCCGTGAAGAAGACGACCGCGAAGAAGACGACCGCCCAGAAGACGAGCAAGAAGACCACGAAGGCGGCCTCGCCCGCCGGTGAAGGGGAGGACGCGTAAGTGGCCACGACCGCCGCCAAGCTCACGACCGGACGACGCAAGGAGGCGGTGGCCCGCGTTCGCCTGGCGCCGGGCACGGGGCTGTTCGACATCAACGGTCGCACGCTGGAGGACTACTTCCCCACGCGGGTGCACCGGATGATCGCGGCCTCGCCGTTGAAGCTCGTCGAGCGCGACAAGGACTTCGATGTGATCGCGACCCTCAGCGGCGGCGGCGTCAACGGCCAGGCGGGCGCCCTGCGGTTGGCGATCGCGCGGGTGCTGATCGAGCAGGATCCCGAGCTGCGGGGCGTCATGAAGGCCGAGGGGTACCTCACGCGGGACGCGCGTGAGAAGGAGCGCCGCAAGTACGGGCTGAAGAAGGCCCGCAAGGCGCCGCAGTACTCCAAGCGCTAGGCTTCGGCGCGTGCAGCGCCATCCAGGCGACGATCCTCCGGACCGTCCCGACCCGTCCGACGATCCGCTCGTGGTAGAGCGAGGTCGTCGGTACACCCTCACGGTGGGCGACGACGGCTACGAGATCCGGGACGTCGGCGACCCCGCCGATCCGGTGGCCACGTTCACAGGCGACGACCTAGGCATGGACGCGGCGCTCCGGGAGTTCGAACGCCTCGAGCATCCGGGGGCCGACCGCCGGGCGACCCAGGTCCGCGTCCTGACCGTCACGTTCGGCCTGGGGGTCGCCGCATGGCTGATCTTCAGCGCGCTCGGCACGATCGAGGGGTACCGCCAGGGCGGCACGCTCAGCGATCCTGCCCTCTCGTACGACCGGTGGCGGCTGTACCTCGCGGCCTCGGCGATCGGGCTGGATCTGTGGCTCGCCTCGCTCGTGATCCTCGTGTTCTGGTGGATCGCGCCGCAGGTCAAGCGTCCCGCCGGGCGCTAGCGCTCCTCGTCCGCGGCCTCGACGGGCTCGCCGGATTCCGCGGGATCGGCCTCGACGGCGTCGGCGGGCTCCGCCGGGGCGGCGACGTCCTGCTCCAGCACGATCCGGGCGTGCATCTCCATGCCGGCCGGGACCCAGACCTCGACGGAGCCGACCCGGTACGGACCGGTTCCCTCGCCGCGCAGCAGGGCAGGCACGCCCTCGGCCTCCAGGCGTGCCTTCACGATCTCGCCCTCCATGATCGACCTGCCCACGTGCACCCGCACGAGCTCCTGCATGATGCCGATTCTCTCACCGGGTCCGTCGCGGCCGGGCCCGCCGCGGCCGTGCCCGTCCAGGCACCACTCGGGTAGCCTCACGCCCCATGGGACGACTCTTCGGGACCGACGGCGTGCGCGGACGGGCCGGCGACGAGCTCACCGCCGACCTCGCGCGAGGGCTCGGGCGCGCCGCCGTGGTGGTCCTGGGCCGTCACGGTTCGGGCCGGCCGACGCTCCTGGTGGGGCGCGACACCCGCGAGTCGGGGGAGTGGCTCGAGGACGCGCTGGTGGAGGGCGTCCGCGAGGCCGGGGGCGACGCCGTGATGGCCGGGATCCAGCCGACGCCGGCGATCGCGTTCTTCACCGTGGCGCTCGGCGCCGCGTCGGGCGTGGTGATCTCCGCCTCGCACAACCCGGCCGCCGACAACGGGATCAAGTTCTTCGCGGCGGACGGCGTGAAGCTCTCCGACGACCTCGAGGACGAGATCGAGGCCGCCCTCCACGAGCCGCCGCCGTCGGTGGAGCGCGGGCACACCCTGCCGCTGGGTGAGGAGGAGGAGCGGTACCTGCGGCATCTCGTCGAGGCCGCGGATGCGCCGCTGCAGGGCATGACGGTCGTGGTGGACTGCGCGAACGGCTCGGCGAGCGGCGTCGCGCCCGGTGTGCTGCGCCGGCTCGGCGCCACGGTGCACGCGATCTACGACTCGCCGGACGGCCGCAACATCAACGACGGCTGCGGGGCCCTGCACCCCGACGTGGTGGCCGCCGAGGTCGTGCGGCTGGGCGCCGACGCCGGCGTGGCCCACGACGGCGACGCCGACCGGGCGCTGTTCGCCGACGCCGCGGGTGCCGTGATCGACGGCGATCAGGTGCTGGCGGCATGCGCCCTGGGACTGCGGGAACAGGGCCGGCTCGCGGGGAACACCGTCGTCACGACCGTGATGGCCAATCTGGGATTCCATCGGGCGATGGCGGACGCCGGGATCCAGGTCGTCACCACCAGGGTGGGCGACCGCTACGTGGCCGAGGAGATGTGGCGCACCGGCGCGTCGCTGGGCGGGGAGCAGTCGGGCCACGTCATCTTCGCCGACCACGCCACCACCGGCGACGGGCTGCTGACCGCGGTGCGCTTCCTCTCGCTCGCGGCTCGCCGGGGAGTGCCCGTGGCCGAGCTCGCCGCGTCGATGCGGCGCTACCCCCAGGCGATGTCGAACGTTCCCGTGTCCGACCGCGGCGCGCTGGACGCCTCTCCCGGGATCCGTGCGGCGATCGCGGGGGCGGAGCGGGAGCTGGCCGAGCGCGGCCGCGTCCTGGTGCGCGCCTCGGGCACGGAGCCCCTGGTGCGCGTGATGGTGGAGGCCGAGGAGGAGGAGATCGCCACCCGCCACGCGGAGGCGATCGCGGCGGCCGTGCGGGCGGAGATCGGCGCCGGCTGACGGTTCCGGCCGGGAGGTCGGGGACTGCTAGGCTCGACCCCTCATGTGCGGCATCGTGGGGTACGTGGGGCCCGACGAGGCCCTTCCCATCGTTCTCGAGGGCCTCCGCCGGCTCGAGTACCGGGGATACGACTCCGCCGGGGTCGCCGTGCTCGACGGCGCGCTCAGCGTCGTGAAGCGGGCCGGCAAGCTGGCCCAGCTCGAGGCCGCGCTCGCGGATCGGGACACGCCACGCGGCACGGCCGGCATGGGTCACACCCGGTGGGCCACGCACGGCAAGCCCACCGATCGCAACGCGCACCCCCACCTCGACTGCACCGGACGCGTCGCCGTGATCCACAACGGGATCGTCGAGAACTTCCGGAGCCTCCGCGAACGCCTGGAGAAGGAGGGTCACGCGCTGGAGTCGGACACGGACACCGAGTGCGTGGCGCATCTGGTGGAGGAGCACCTGGCCGGCGGCGCCGCGGATCTGACGGCGGCCGTCCGGGCGACGGTCGCACAGCTCGAGGGCGCCTACTCGCTCGTGGTGTGCTCGGCGGACGACCCCGGCACGCTCGTCGGGGTGAAGGTCTCCTCCCCGCTCGTGGTCGGCCTGGGGGACGGGGAGACGATCCTGGCCTCCGACATCCCGGCGATCCTCGGCCGCACCGTCACCGTGATCCCCATGGACGAGGGGCAGATCGTCACCGTGACCCGCGACGGCGCGGCCTTCACGGACCTGGAGGGCGCCCCGCTGCATCCCCAGCCGATCACCGTCGACTGGGACGTGGCACAGGCGCAGAAGTCCGGCTACGAGTCGTTCATGCGCAAGGAGATCGACGAGCAACCGGCCGCGATCCGCAACACGCTCGTTGGGCGCGTCGTGCGGGGTCGCCTGCAGCTCGACGAGCTGCACGTGAGCGACGACGTCCTGCGCGAGGTCTCGAAGGTCTTCGTGGTGGCGTGCGGGACGGCCTTCCACTCGGGGATGGTGGCGAAGTACGCGATCGAGCACTGGACGAGGCTGCCGGTCGAGATCGAGATCGCCAGCGAGTTCCGGTACCGCGACCCCGTCCTGGGGCCCGACACGCTCACCCTCGCGGTGTCGCAGTCGGGCGAGACGATCGACACGCTCCAGGCTGCGCGGCACGCGCGCCGGCAGGGCTCGCAGGTGGTGGCCGTCACCAATACGGTGGGATCGACGCTGTCGCGCGAGGCCGACGCCGTGATCTACATGCACGCCGGCCCGGAGATCGGCGTGGCGGCGACGAAGACCTTCGCCACGCAGATGGTCTCGCTGCACCTGGTGGCCCTGTATCTGGCACAGGCCCGCGGCACGATGTTCCCCGAGGAGATCGCGGAGGTCCTGGACCGGATGAACGAGCTGCCCGAGCAGGTCGAGCGCGCACTGCAACTGGACGGCCGCTGCCGCGAGCTGGCGGAGCGGTTCCGCGACGCGCGCGACGTGCTGTTCCTGGGCCGGCACACCGGCTATCCCGCCGCGCTCGAGGGCGCGCTGAAGCTGATGGAGCTCAGCTACGTGCACGCCGAGGGCTATCCCGCCGGCGAGCTGAAGCACGGACCGATCGCCCTGGTCGAGGAGGGCGTGCCGGTGGTGGCGGTGGCGACGCAGTGCCACGTGTATCCGAAGATGCTCTCCAACATCCAGGAGGTCCGGGCCCGCGGCGCCGACGTCGTCGCGATCGCGACCGAGGGCGACCGGGAGATCGCCGGCTTCGCCCAGCACGTCCTCGAGGTCCCCGCCACGCCAGAGCTCCTGTCGCCGGTGGTGGTGACCGTCCCGCTGCAGCTCTTCGCGTACCACGTGGCCCGGCTCCGCGGCTGCGATGTCGACCAACCCAGGAACCTGGCGAAGTCCGTCACCGTCGAATAGCGATGCGCTCCCGCCTGCACGCCCTCACCAGGGCCGGGGCGGCCCTGGTCGTCGCGGCGGGCATGCTGATCGGCGCCGCGGGCCCGGCCCACGCCTGCTCCTGCGCCGGTGGCGATCCACGCGACCGCCTCGCCGACGCGCCCGCGGCCTTCGTCGGCGAGCTCCTCCGTCGCGACGGCGACGACCTCGTCTTCACGGTCACCACCCCCGTGAAGGGCGACCTCGGGCCGGAGATCCGGATCCGCTCGCCGCAGGACTGGGTCGGGGGCGCCTGTGGCCTGGAGGCGCCCCCCGGCTGGCGGGTCGGCCTCCTCCTGTACCAGGGCGAGGACGGGGCGCTCGCGGCCAACCTGTGCACCACGATCGATCCCGACGAACTGCTCCGCGCGGCGGGCCCGCTGCCCGAGCCCGACGGACGGGGGTCCGTTCGCTTCCTCGTCGGCGGCAGCTTCGGCACCGCGCGGCTGCTCGCGCTGGACGACCGCGGCAGGACGCTCGCCTACGGCGCGGGCGACGGATACGTCCTGCAGGTCGCCACCTGTCCCGGTGAGCGACTCGCGATGGAGGTGGCGGTGGACGGGACGGCCGGGATGAAGGGCGGTGGGGTAACGCTCGCCGTTCGCGAGCTGACGACGCTCCGGGTCGTTCGCGAGGTCCCGCTCCCCGGCGCGGCCCGGGACGCCCGAGCCCTCGCATGCCGCGACGCAGGCGCGAAATCGGCGCTGCTGGGGACGAGGGCGGGGCTGCTGGCGGTCGACGCGGATCGGGTCTCCACGCTGTACCCCGGGTCGTTCGACGACGCCGACCTCTCGCACGACACGGTCTACGGCGTCGATCACGGGCAGCTGGTCGCGGTCGAGCCCGGCACGGGCGCGGTCCGGGTGATCGCGACCGTGCCCCGGCAGTTCGGCGGCCTCGCGGTGAGCCCCGACGGCTCGCGCGTCGCCGGGATCTGGTCGACGTATCCGACGGAGGCGCCGATGTCCGTGGTGATCGCCGATCTTCCCGACGAGCCGGCGGCGCTCACGTTCCGGCACGCAGAGCTCGAGGGATGGAACGAGGGCGGCGACGCCGTCTGGATCGACGACGACCGGCTCGCCTACCTTCCCGGCGGCGGCGACCACGACGTCGCGCACGTCTACGCGGCGGACACGCTCCGTGAGCTCGGCAGCTTCGACGGCTGGTCCACGTCGAGCTCCACCATCGTCGACGGGGTGGCCGTGGGCGTGGGCTGGGGCGTCATGTTCCGGGCCGCGCTGCCGAACGGACCGAGCCAGCAGCTTCGCCGGCTCGAGTCCCCCGACACGTTCGCCTTCGACACGGTCGCGGGCGACGTCCGTGTCCAGCCGACGCCCCCGCCGGATCCGCCCGAGGGCGGCGTGATCCTCACGTCCCCGCCCGCGCCCGGGGCCGGCGGCCTTCCGGCCCTGGCGGGGGGCGCGCTCGTGCTCCTGGTCGGGCTGCTCGCGGTTGCGGCACGGCTCGCGACCACCCGCCGGCGGGCCGCGGCCGGCGAGAGGTAGCGCCCGGCTTCCGCGATTACCCTGGAGCCCGTGGAGATCGTCGGGCTGGGGGTGGACATCTGCGAGATCGCCCGGATGGAGCGGGCGCTCGCCCGCCATCCCACGATGCGTGCCCGCGTCTTCACGCCCGAGGAGATCGCCTACTGCGACGCCAAGGCGCGCCCGGCGGAGTCCTTCGCGGGCCGCTTCGCCGCCCGTGAGGCCGTGATCAAGGCCCTGGGCGGGTACCGGGGGCGGGGCTGGCAGGACATCAGCGTGGCCCGCCATCCGAGCGGGGCGCCGCAGATCCGGCTCACCGGCAACGCGAAGCGGCGCGCCGACGAGCTGGGGGTCGACCGCGTGCTGATCACGTTCACGCACGAGCGGACGAACGCGGTGGCGTTCGCGGTGGCGGTGTCGGAGCGGTGAAGCCGGTCCTCACGCCGGCGCAGGCCGCGCGAGCTGGACCGCGCCACGCAGGCGCGTGGCGTGCCGGCCGAGGTCCTGATGGAACGCGCGGGGCGAGCCGTCGCCCGGGCGACGATCGACCGCCTGGGCGGCGTGTACGGCCGGCGCGCCGTGGTGGTCTGCGGCAAGGGCAACAACGGCGGGGACGGCCTCGTGGCCGCGCGCCATCTCGCCCGGTTGGGCATGGCGGTCGCCGCCGTGATGATCGAGGTGCCCGAGGACCTGCGCGAGCCGGCCGCCACGAACCTCGCCCGGCTGCGGGCAGAGACGCCGGCGCGCGTCCTGGCCGCCGGCTCGCTCCCGCGGGAGCTGGCGCGTGCCGACGTCGCCGTGGACGCCATCTTCGGCACCGGATTCCGCGGCATGCCCGAGGACGAGTGGGCCACGGCGATCGTGGACCTGAACGGGTCGCCCGTGCCGGTCGTGGCCGTCGACATCCCCTCGGGCGTGGACGGGACCTCCGGCGCCGTGGCGGGCGACGCCGTCCGGGCCGAGCTCACCGTGGCGTTCGGCGCCGCGAAGACCGGCACCCTCCTGATGCCCGGCGCCGAGCACGCCGGCGCCGTCCGGGTCGTGGACATCGGGTTCCCGGACGACCTGCTCCGCACGGACCTGTGGCTCACCGAACCGGCGGACGTGACCGCGGTGCTGCCCCGGCGCGACGCCGACACGCACAAGCGCGCCTCGGGGGTGCTGGTGGTCGTCGCCGGATCGCGGGGGATGACCGGCGCGCCCCGGCTCATCGCCGAGGCGGCCGGCCGCGTCGGCGCCGGGCTGATCGTCGTGGCCGTGCCCACCGAGATCCTGCCGATCGTGCAGTCGGGTCTCACCGAGACGGTGTTCGTGGGATTGCCGTACACGGCGGACGGCACGGTCGCCGCCGCCGGGGTCGAGCAGCTGCTGGAGCGCCTGGGCGACGCCGACGCGCTGGCGATCGGACCCGGCATGACGACCCATCCCGAGACGGCCGGCGCCGTGCGGGCGCTGGTCGCCCGCTCGCCCGTGCCGGTGGTGCTGGACGCGGACGGGTTGAACGCGTACGCCGGGGACGCGTCGGCGCTCGCGACGCGCGGGTCCGAGGCCGTGCTCACGCCCCACGTGGGCGAGTTCGGCCGCCTCACCGGCGTGAAGCCACGCGACCTGGACGCCGACCGCATCGGCCACCTGCGCCGGCTGGCCGCCGACGCGCGGGCCGTGGGGTTGCTGAAGGGGAGCCGTACGCTGATCGCCGATCCGAACGGGCACGTCCGCCTGAACGTGACGGGCTCGCCGGTCCTCGCGACCGCGGGCTCGGGCGACGTCCTCACCGGCACGATCGGCGGGCTGCTGGCACGGGGGGTCGCCGCGTTCGACGCGGCCACCGCCGGCGCCTACCTGCACGGGCTGGCGGGGACGATCGCGGGCCGGACGCGCGGCGAGGGGACGCTGGCCGGCGACGTGGCCGCCTCGTTGCCGGCGGCGGTCTCGTGGGTGGAGGAGGCGTCGTGACGCGGCACCGACCGACGTACGTGCGGGTCGACCTGGGCGCGATCCGGCACAACGTCGCGGCGCTGCGACCGCCGACGTCGGAGGTGATGGCGGTGGTGAAGGCCGACGCGTACGGCCACGGCGACGTGGCGGTGGCCCGGGCGGCTCTCGAGGCCGGCGCGTCCTGGCTCGGCGTCGCGCTGGTCGAGGAGGGGACCGCGCTGCGAGCGGCCGGCGTCGACGCGCCGATCCTGGTCCTGTCGGAGTTCCCGCCGGGCGCCGAGCGCGAGGCGCTGGCGGCGACCTTGACGCCGTCCCTCTACACCGCGGCGGGCCTGGAGCGGCTGATCGCAGCCGGGGCGCCCCCCGGCCTCGGGGTGCACGTGAAGGTCGATACGGGCATGCATCGCGTGGGCGTGCATCCGCCGGAGGCTGCGGCCGGGTTCGTCGACGCCGTCGTCGCCGCCGGGCTGCGCCTCGAGGGCCTCTGGACGCACTTCGCGCGCAGCGAGGAGGACGAGGCCACCACCCGGGAGCAGCTGTCGTCGTTCCGCGCCGCGGTGGACGACGTGAAGGCGGCGGGGCACGTGCCAGACCTGTTGCACGCCGCGAACAGCGGGGCCACGATCCTGCACCCCGAGTCCCACCTCGACCTGGTCCGCCCCGGCATCGCGGTGCTCGGGATCCCGCCGGGGCCCGGCGTCGGCGCCGAGCTGGAGCTCCGCCCGGCGCTCTCCTGGCACTCGTGCGTGAGCCTCGCCAGGCGCCTGCCGGCCGGCGAGGGGCTCTCGTACGGGCACCGCTACCGGCTGGATGCGGACGCGTACGTCGCCACGGTTCCGGTTGGGTATGCGGACGGGTACCCCCGGTCCGCCTCATCGAGGGCCGACGTGCTGATCCGCGGGCGGCGGTGCCGGGTGGCCGGCAGCGTCACGATGGACCAGCTCGTCGTGGACTGTGGCGATCTGCCCGCCGAGGCCGGCGACGAGGTCGTGCTTCTGGGCACGCAGGAGGGGGAGACGGTGGGGGCCGAGGAGCTCGCGGGACACGCCGACACGATCGCGTACGAGATCGTGACGCGGATCGGGCCAGCGCGTGCCCCGGGAGGTCGTGGGATGACCTCGACGAGGCGGAAGATCCTGACGGCGGGCGTCGCGACGGCCGGGGCCGTGGTGGGCGGGTTGGCCGCCGGCGCCGCGTTCCGGCGACACCGCAGCGGCGGCGCCGGGGACCACGAGCTCCTCGCGATGCTGCCGCCCCACGACCTCGGGCCGGTCGCGGCGGCGGACGGCACCCTCCTCGAGGTCCGAGCCGCCGGCAACGCGACCGACCCGACGCTCGGTTCGTCCACGGGTTCAGCCTCGACATGACGATCTGGCACTTCCAGTGGACGGGACTCGACGGCCTTCGCTGCATCCTCTACGACCAGCGCGGCCACGGGCGTTCCGGCGCCGCCGCGGATCTCACGCTCGAGACCATGGGGGCGGACATCGGCGCCGTGCTGGACGCCGTCGTGGGGACGGGCCCGGCGGGACGAAGGTCGTCCTTGTCGGGCACAGCCTGGGCGCCATGGCGATCCTGTCCGCCGCGGAGGCGGGCGTGCTCGGCGACCGGGTCGCCGGCGTCGTCATGATCGGCGCCGCGTCCTCCGATCTGCTGCGCGGCGCGATGGGCTCGATCACCGGGATGCTCCGGCCTCGCATCGGCACCCTGTCCGTCGCGGCGCGCCGCGTCGACCTGCTGCGCAAGGCGGTGCTGGCGAGCCCCACCGACATCGCCGGCACGTTCGCGCGGCTCACGCAGTTCGGGCAGGACGCGCCGCCGCACCTCGTGGCGCACGTCGTGGGGCTCGCGGCGCGGGCCTCGTCCGACGTCTGGACGGACGGGCTCACGAACCTGATGCAGATGGACCTGCGGCACGCGATCGAGAAGCTGACGGTGCCGACGCTGGTGATGGTCGGGCAGGAGGACCGCGTGACGCCGCCGGGCGCCGCGATCGAGATGACCGGCGCCCTGCCGGACGGACGGCTCGCGGTGATCCCGGGCGCCGGCCACCTGCCGATGCTCGAGCGGCCGCAGGAGGTCAACGAGCACCTGCGCGCCTTCGCGGCCCAGGTGTTCCCGGCACCCGCTCCCCAGGCGGCGAAACGGAAGCGAGGCAAGGCATGACGAGGACGCTGGCGGACGTCGCCCTCGAGGCGTCCACGTGCACCCGGTGCAAGCTCTCCGGCATGGGTCGCACCCAGGTGGTGTTCGGCGTGGGCAATCCGGACGCCGATCTGATGTTCATCGGCGAGGCGCCGGGCTTCCACGAGGACAAGCAGGGCGAGCCGTTCGTGGGCGCCGCCGGCCAGCTCCTCAACCGCATGCTCGGCGAGATCGACCTGACGCGGGAGGACGTCTACATCAGCAATGTTCTCAAGAGCAGGCCTCCCGGCAACCGCGACCCGGAGGCCGACGAGATCGAGGCCTGCACGCCGTGGCTCGTGGAGCAGATCTCCCTGATCCAGCCGCGACTGATCGTGACGCTCGGCAACTTCGCCACGAAATTCGTCCTGCAGACGCGGCTGGGGATCACGCGGACACGCGGGCAGCTGTACTCGTGGCACGGGCGCACGTGATCCCCACGTTCCACCCGGCCGCGATCCTGCACGGCGGCGGCGAGCGGTCGAGCCAGTTCCAGGACCTCCGCGCGGACTTCGCGCTGGTGCAGCGGACGCTCGCCGGGGCGGACGGGCCGGCCGACGAACCGCCACCCGGCGAGCCTCCGCTCGAGCCGGCGCCTCCGCCCGCGCAGGTGCCGGGCCTCGCATCCCGCCTGGATGCGCCGGTGATCGTGCCGGAGCAGCCGGCCGAGGAGCAGCTGGGTCTGTTCTGATGCGGATCGAGCTTCGGACGACGAACGCCGACGACACCCGCGCAATGGGGGCGGCCCTCGCCGGCCTCTTCCGGCCGCGGACGCGGTGGCGCTGACCGGGGAGCTCGGCGCCGGCAAGACCACGCTGGTCCAAGGCGTGGCGCGCGGCCTGGGCGTCGACGATCAGGTGGTGTCGCCGACGTTCACCCTCGTGCGGGAGTACCGGGGCGCCGACCTCGACCTCGCGCACGTCGACGTCTACCGGCTCGATCGGGTGCAGGAGGTGGTCGACCTCGGCCTGGACGAGCTGGGCGACGGCGAGGCGCTGCTGCTGGTGGAGTGGGGCGACGCCGTCGAGGCGCTCCTGCCCCCGGAGCACCTCGTGATCGAGCTGACGACGGCGCCAAACGACGAGGGGGTCGGCGACGCGGACGAGGACGCCAGGATGATCGCGATCACGCCGGTCGGGCCGTCGTGGGACGAGCGCGGCCAACGGTTGGAGGCGGCGATGGCGCCGTGGAGCCGGCCGTGATCGTCGTCGGCATCGAGACCTCGACGCCGCACACCAGCGTGGCGATCGGCGGCGACTCCGGCATCCTCGCCTCCATGTCGGTGGCGGGCCGCGCCCGGCAGGAGGCGGCGGCGCCCGCCCTCGAACAGCTCCTGCGATGGTCGGGCACGGAGCTCGACAAGGTGGGCGGCGTGGCGGTGGGGGTCGGGCCGGGCCTGTTCACCGGCCTGCGGGTGGGCGTGGAGACCGCGAAGACACTCGCGCAGGTGCTGGGCGTCCCGATCGTCGGCATCTCGAGCCTGGACATCCTGGCGTTCGCGGTCCGGCACACGCCGGGGCGGATCGGCGCCGTGATCGACGGCCGGCGCGGCGAGGTCTTCTGGTCGCGCTACGAGACGATGCCCGGGGGCATCCTGCGGGAGACCGAGCCCGCGGTGACGGCGCCCGACCACCTGATCGCCGACCTGCAGGCGGTGCCCGGGGACGTGCTCCTCGTCGGAGACGGTGCCATCCTGTACCGACATGAGATCGAACGGGAACTCGGTGGCAGGGTGGAGTTCGCCTCGGCGACGCATGCCCACCCGCAGGCGGCGCAGCTGGTCGAGCTCGCCGCCCCCCGGTTCCTGCGCGAGGAGCACGACCGTCTGTTCGACGTCGCGCCGGTGTACCTGAGGAGATCGGATGCGGAGATCGCTTGGGATCAGCGAGCCCGAGGCACCCCGACTTGAGGTGACCCGGATGCGCCGCCGCCATCTGCGCGGCGTGATGGCGATCGAGCGCCAGGTGTATCCGCGCCCGTGGAGCCCCAACCTGTTCGTGGCGGAGATGACCGAGACCGCGAACCGGTGCTACCTGGTCGCCCGGATCGACCGGGCGGTGGCCGGATACGCCGGCCTGATCTGCTACGGCGAGGAGGCGCACGTCACGAACGTGGCCGTGGACCCGCAGCACCAGCGGCGCATGATCGCGACACGCCTGTTCCACGACCTCATGGTGAACGCGATCGAGATGGGTGCAGAGGCCGTCTCGCTGGAGGTCCGCGTCTCGAACTGGGGAGCGCAGCGCATCTACAGCCGGTACGGGTTCCGCCCGGTGGGCGTGCGCAAGAACTACTACCAGGAGCTCAAGGAGGACGCGCTTATCATGTGGGCGGATCAGGTCCGAACGCCCGCGTACGCCGAGCGCCTCGCGCGGATCGCGCACGAGCTGCCCGAGGGCGTGCGCCCGTGAGGGCCGCTCCGAGCGGCCTCACCCTCGGCATCGAGACCTCCTGCGACGAGACGGCGGTCGCGGTGGTGCAGGACGGCTTCACGATCCGGTCGAACCTGATCGCCGCGCAGGAGCACCTCCACGAGCGGTTCGGCGGCGTCGTGCCCGAGGTGGCGGCGCGCGCACACGTCGAGGCGCTCAACCCGCTGCTCGAGCGGGCCCTGACGGATGCGGGGGTCGGCTTCGACGACCTCGACACGGTGGCCTGCACCGTCGGCCCCGGTCTGGTGGGGGCGCTGCTCGTGGGCATGGCGGCCGCCAAGACCCTGGCGCTCGCCACCGGCTCGCGCTTCGTCGGCGTGAACCATCTGGAGGGCCACATCTGGGCGAACTTCCTGGGACACGGCCCGCCCGAGCCGCCGTACATCGGTCTGGTGGTCTCGGGCGGCCACACGATGCTCGTGCACATGCCCGAGCCGCACCGGTACGAGCTCCTGGGACAGACGCTCGACGACGCCGCGGGGGAGGCCTTCGACAAGGTGGCGCGGCTCCTGGGGTTGGGCTTCCCCGGGGGACCGGCGCTCGACCGGCTCTCGCGCGAGGGCGATCCCGCCGCCGTCCGGTTCCCCCGCTCCATGTCGGACTCCGGCGATCTCGACTTCTCCATGAGCGGGTTGAAGACCGCCGTGCTGCGGTACGTGAAGCAGGAGCGGGCGGCCGGCCACGAGATCTCCGCCGCCGACGTGGCCGCGAGCTTCCAGGAGGCGATCGTGGACGTGCAGGTCTCCAAGACGATCCGCGCCGCCACCGAGCGGGGCATCGGGACGGTGCTCCTGGGCGGCGGGGTTGTGGCCAACACGCGTCTGCGGGAGCGGATGCAGGCCGACGGCGAAGCCGCCGGCCTGGTGATCCGCTATCCCCCGCTGGAGCTCTGCACCGACAATGCGGCCATGATCGCGTGCGTGGGAGCGGCCCGGGCGGCTCGCGGCGAGACGACCTCGCTCGACATCGGGGCCGATCCGAATCTAAGGTTGTCGGCGTGACGACCGTCCTGGTGACCGGGGGCGCCGGGTTCATCGGCTCGCACCTTGCAGACCGCCTCCTGGCGGAGGGGCATCGCGTGGTCAGCGTCGACGACCTGGCCACCGGGCGCATCGCGAACCTCTCCGAGGCGCGTGGCTACGGCAAGGAGTTCACGTTCTTCAACATGGACGTGCGCGCCGAGGGACTGCTCTCGCTGTTCGAACGGCACCGGCCGGAGGTGGTGTTTCACCTCGCGGCCCAGTCCGGTGTGCGCCCCTCGCTGGACGATGCCGCCCGCGACGCAAGCATCAACATCATGGGCACGATCAACGTGCTGGACTGCGCCGCGGCCACGGGCGTGAAGAAGATCGTGTACGCGGCCAGCGGCGGCACGATCTACGGCGAGCCCAAGCGGATCCCCGCGAAGGAGTCCACCGCACAGGGCTCGCATCCGACCAGCCCCTACGGCATCTCCAAGAAGGTCGCCGTGGACTACCTCAGCTACTACCAGCGGTACCGCGGGTTGGACTACACGGCGCTCGCGCTCGGCAACGTCTACGGACCCCGCCAGGATCCCCACGGGGAGGCGGGCGTGATCGCGATCTTCGCCGCGAAGATGCTGGCGGGGGAGCCGGTCACGATCTTCGGGGACGGCAACCAGACCCGCGACTACGTCTTCATCGACGACGTCGTGCACGGGTTCGTCCGGGCCATGGAGCGCGGGTCCGGCAAGCTGGTGAACATCGGCACTGGCCTGGAGACCAGCGTCAACGCGCTCTTCAAGCTGCTGGCCGACACCATCAGCTACATGGAGGAGCCGGGGACCGGTCCGCTCCCGCCGGGCGAGCTCCGCCGGATCGCCCTGGACATCTCCCTCGCGCCCAGCGCGATCGGATGGAAGCCGTGGACCCACCTCGAGGACGGGCTCGGCGAGACCGTCGCCTACATCCGGGGCATCTGACGTGGAGGCCACGTTCGCCGTCCCGGCGTCCGATCTGCGGCTCGAGCCCGAGGAGCTCGACCCCTCGCAGATCCTGGCGGGATCGCCCGTGACCTCGGGCGTCGTCCTGCAGGAGTCCGAGGACGGCAGGGTCGTGCGCGGCGTCTGGCGCTGCACCGCCGGGACCGTCACCGACGTCGAGCAGGACGAGCTGTTCGCGGTGTTCGAGGGTCGGGCCACGATCCGGATCGAAGGCGGCCCCGTGCTCGAGGTGGCTCCGGGCAGCGTCTGCGTGCTGCAGCGCGGTGCCCGGACGACCTGGACCGTCCACGAGCCGCTGCTCAAGGTCTACCAGATCACGTTGCACGACTGAGCGCATGGGTCCGGCAGATCCCTTCGAACGCAGCTGGTCCGACGCGGTCACCGTCCCCTTCTGGCTGGATCGCGAGGACGCGCCGGAGCCCGCGGCGCCGCTGGCCGGCGACACGGACACGGATCTGATCGTCGTGGGCGGCGGATTCACCGGCCTGTGGGCGGCGATCCAGGCGCGCGAGCTGGATCCCACCCGCGACGTCGTGATCGTGGAGCAGGACACCGCGGCCTTCGGAGCCAGCGGCCGCAACGGCGGCTTCTGCGACAGCTCGTTGACGCACGGTCTGCGCAACGGGGTCGAGCGGTTCCCCGAGGAGATCGTTCGCATCGAGCGGCTGGCGGCCGAGAACTTCCAGGGGATCCGCGACTCGATCGAGCGGTTCGCGATCGACTGCGACTGGACGCCGACCGGGACCATGAGCGTGGCCGTCGAGCCCTACCAGGTGGAACAGCTCCGCCGGGGCGAGGAGCGGTACCGGTCGTTCGGCCAGCGGGTGCGGTTCCTGGACCGGGACGAGGTCCGCGCGGAGGTCGCGTCGCCCACGTACCTCGCCGGCCTGTGGGGGCTGGACCACAACGCGCTGGTCGACCCGGCCCGCCTGGCGTGGGGGCTCCGGCGGGCGGCCCTCGAGCTGGGGGTCCGGGTCCACGAACACACGAAGGCCACCGGCATCGAGCCCGAGGGCGACGGCGTGGTGGTGGCCACGCCGTCCGGCGGGGTGCACGCCCGGCGCGCGATCCTGGCCACGAACGCGTTCCCGCCGCTCGCCAGGTCGATCCGCAGGTACGTGATCCCCGTCTACGACTACGTGCTGATGACCGAGCCGCTGACGCCCGACCAGTTGGCATCGATCGGCTGGCGGAACCGCCAGGGCCTCGCCGACGCCGGCAATCAGTTCCACTACTACCGGCTGAGCGACGACGACCGGATCCTATGGGGCGGCTACGACGCGATCTACCACTTCGGCAACGGCGTGTCGCCGGAGCTGGAGGACCGTCCCGAGACGTTCACCCGGCTGGCGCGGCACTTCTTCGCGACGTTCCCGCAGCTCGAGGGCGTCCGCTTCACACATCGCTGGGCCGGTGCCATCGACACCTGCAGTCGCTTCTGTGCCATGTGGGGGACGGCGCTCGGCGGTCGCGCCTCCTACGTGGTCGGCTACACCGGCCTGGGCGTCGGAGCCAGCCGCTTCGGCGCGCGCGTGGCGCTGGATCTCATCAGCGGGATGGAGACCGACCTGACGAAGCTGCGGCTCGTCCGGTCGAGGCCCACGCCGTTCCCGCCCGAGCCGATCCGCTACGCCGGGATCCAGCTCACGCGCCGGGCGATCGCACGAGCGGACCGTCGCGAGGGGCGCCGGGGCCCCTGGCTGAAGCTGATCGACGCGATGGGCCTGGGCTTCGACAGCTGATCGTCCGGCGGAGCCGTCGCCGACGCCGGCCGACGTCCGAGGGGAGGTGTCGTTCCCGGCGACGACGTGGCCTCGTCGCGAACGATGATTCGCGAGGGCTCAACGCTCCGTAGGGTTTCGTCGCAGATAGGAGCGAGCGGTCCTCGCACCGACGCGAGTGGTGGCCGCCACCGGCAGATGAAGATCCCTCCCCTCACCACCCGGACCCCAGCGGAACGCCACCCGAGGCGGCGACCTCATCGGTGGGCGGTCGCCATGACGCTGCTGGCGCTCGTGGCCGTCGCATGCGGGGGCGGGTCGGACGGGGAGTCGCCCGCGACGCAGGTCGGCCCCGCGTCGCCGAGCGACACGCCCGGCGTGACGGTCGGCACGAACACGGAGACGGCGCTCACCGCGAAGGACTACGACGCCAGCCTCTTCGACGACACCTCGCACATCGTGGACAACGAATGGTTCCCCCTGGTCCCCGGCACGCGGTTCGTCTGGACCGGGCGCGCCTTCAGTGACGAGGGCGAACGCATCAACCGCCGCGTGGTGTTCATCGTCACGGACCTCACGAAGGTGATCGACGGCGTCCGCGTGGTGGTGGGCTGGGACCGTGACTTCAACGACGGCTCGATGGGGGAGTCGGAGCTGATCTTCTTCGCGCAGGACATGAACGGCAACGTGTGGCACTTCGGCGAGCTCGTCGAACACTGGGACGAGGGAGAGCTGGACGGCGGCCGGGCATGGTTCGTCGACAGCCCGGACGGGGCGACCGCCGGCATCCAGATGATGGCCGACCCGGCGGTCGGCGACCGGTACTCGCAGGGCTACTCCCCGCCTCCATGGTTCTGGGACGACCGCGCCAGGATGTCCGAGATCGTGCGGACCTGCGTCCCGGTCGGCTGCTTCGACGACGCGATCGTGATCGAGGAGTTCGAGCCGCGCTTCCCCGGATCGTGGCAGCAGAAGTACTACGGGCGGGGCGTCGGCAACATCCGGGTCGGATGGCGAGGCGATGACGAGGAACAGGAAGTCATGGTGCTGTCGCAGCACGAGCAGCTGAGCCCGGAGGCGATGGCGGAGGTCCGCGACCTGGTCCTGGCGCAGGAGCAGCGCGCGTTCGCGTACGCGACGCTGACCGAACCGGCCGAGCAGCGCACCGACCTCCCCTGATCCCGCGCCGACCGTGAGGGCGAACGATCCGCGTGGCCCCGCTGCCCCTATCCTGGGAGCACGGTGGGGCGATCCGGAAACCGGCGGAGGGCAGCGGTGGAGCTCGATGCTGACGGCCTGTGCCGCGTGCGCGTCCGATCCCAGCTCCTGAGCGGATCCTCGCGTCGTGACCTCGGGGACGTGGTGCGCACCGTCGTGGGGGTCCAGGCGCAGGACCGTGCCGCCGCCGCGCTGGCGGTGCGCGCCCGCCGCCGCGGGTCGACGGCC
The DNA here is from genome assembly GCA_963832225.1 of uncultured Actinomycetes bacterium. Classification (GTDB taxonomy): domain Bacteria; phylum Actinomycetota; class UBA4738; order UBA4738; family HRBIN12; genus JALYMB01. Next base: position 329,437 of record CAWHTI010000007.1, on the reverse strand, counting down.
TCCGCCGTCGCCGAGGCATGGGGCGTGGATGGACCGCTCGTCCTGACCTGGTCGCTGCGCGGCACCCGGCATCTGCATCACGTCGAGGACATCCGCTGGCTGCTCGAGCTGACGGGCCCGGTGTTCGCCGCGGGCTCACCCGCGCGCAACCGGCAGCTCGGCCTCTCGGGCGAGGCGGGCGACCGCGCTGTGCGGACCGTGCGGGACGCGCTTCGCCGGCGTGGGCCGCTCACCCGCCCGGAGGTGAAGGACCTGCTCGCCCGGCGTGGCATCGATCCGTCGGGCCAGGGTCCGATCCACGTGATCCGACGGGCCGCGCTCGAGGGTCTGCTGTGCGTCGTCCCGTCGCCGGGCGGCGCCGAGACCTACGTGGCGCTGGACGATCGCGTGCCCGCCCCCGGCCACGGCGGGTCCGGTGACGTGCTCGCCGAGCTCGCTCGCCGGTTCCTGCGCGGGTACGGCCCCGCGGGTCCCGCCGATCTCGCCGTGTGGTCGGGGCTCCCGCGTCGCACGGCCGACACGGCATGGTCATCGATCGCAGACGAGCTCTCCGAGGTGTCCGCTCCGAACGGGGTGGCGTGGATGCTGGCGAGCCGGTCCGGATCGGTCCGGGCTGCGGCCGGCCGGCCCTCGCCCGTCCGGCTGCTGCCCGCGTTCGACGCGCTGCTGCTCGGCTACGCGGATCGGTCGCGGTTCGTCCCGGCATCGCGCGCCAGGGCGGTGAACGCCGGGGGAGGCCTCATCCGGCCGACCGTCCTGGCGGACGGCGGCGTCATCGGCACCTGGTCGCTGCGGCGCAGCGCCGGCGAGGCTCGCGTGGACGTGACGGCGTTCGGGCGGCCGGGACCGGCGATCCGCCGCGAGATCGAGCGGGAGGCCGCCGCCGTGACGCGGTTCGTGCGGCGTGGCTCATAGGCCGGTTCCTGGGGGGGACGGGCGCCCGGCCCCGGCCGGACGCCCGCTTGGGGGGAAGCTATCCCTCCTTCACCTGCCCACGGATCTCGCCGGTGGGATACAGCGCGGTGTGGACGTTCACGTACGCGGCGTTGGCGCCCATCGCGGCGAGGATCTCGTCGATCTCTCCCGGATCGATCCCCTGGCCGGTCGGTCCCACCACGTCCTCGGCCGTGATGACGCCGGAGATCGAGACCTTCCCGGCGGCGCCGGACGGGCATGCCTCGCCGCCGTCCGCGCCGCAGAGGAACGCGGACACGCCGCCGGCGGTGTGGATCCGTCCGAGGTGGATGTGCGCCACCGCGGCCGGGCCCGACAGGCCCCAGTAGCTCAGCGTGTAGTGCAGTCCGTCGTTCTGCAGCGTGGCCGCGAACGTGCCGTGGCCGTCGGTGGAGATCGCCGGGATCTCCTGGAACCCGCCGAGTGTGGCGGAGAACGTGTCGTCGCCTCCGGCCAGCGCGGTCGCTCCGGTCAGCGCCAGGACGACCGACGCCAGGGCGCAGCCGACGATGATGACCTTCCTCATGACCCTCCTCTCCGTGCGTCCGAAGGGCGCACCGATCCACCCTCGGGGGTCGAGGGTCGTACTGGGCCTACGGACGGGGGAGCCGGTCGGATGTCGGCCCGGCGGCCCGGATCGGGATGGCGCCGGTCTTCACCTCGCGTGAGCGCGTGCCGATATCCGAGGGCATGAGCGCGATCGCGGTGGTGCGACTCCGGGTGGGCCGTGGGGGATCCGGGTGGGGTCCCGCGGCTGTGGCGGCGGTCTCCCTGCTGTCCGCGATGGGCTTCGTGGCGCTGCGGTTGGACCGGGAGGTGCCCTACGCGTTCTCGCCCGGGGCGGGGATGTGCGGCCGGCTGCGCGGCGCCGGGTTCGCGATCACGTCGGCCGACTGGTTCTGCCAGCCGCTGCCCTGGACGGCTCGGGCCTCGTACGTGTCCGCGTCGCTCCTGCTGGCGATCGGCTTCGTGCTGCCCTGCCTGGTCCTCGCGGCGACGGGTCGCCGCGTGACCGCGGTCGCCCCGCTCCTGCTGGCTCCCGCGCTCGTCCTGCGGGGCATGGTCCTGAACGACCACTGGTGGTCCGGTACGTGGCGGGACGGCACGGTGGAGGGGGGCGCCGTGATGCTGCTCCTGCTCGTCGCGCCGGTCGCGGCGGCGATCGTGGCCCTGCGCCCGACCGAGCGGCCGTCGCGACGCCGTTCGGTGCCGCTCCTGGCATGCGCCGCCACGTGGCTGCTGCTCGCGATCCCGATCGCCGGCATCGTCGAGCTGGCGAAGGGCATCTCGGTGCGGCACTTCGAAGTGCTGGGGGGCACGCAGGACGACTCCTCGATGCTCCTGCCGGCGGTGGGAGCCATGGTGTTGTTCGGGTCGCTGCTGGGCCCGGATCGCCGGTGGTGGCCCTGGTCGCTCGTACCGGTGTCGGTGCTCCTGAGCGCCGGGCCCTCGATGGCGCTGATCGTCGGACCCGTTCACCTGACCGACTGGTCCCGCTTCGGCGCCGTGGTGCCCCTGTTCGCGGTCGGGATGGTGGCGTCGGCGTGGCGGCCCCTCGCCGGCCGCGTCACCGGCTGGATCCGCCGCGACCCCGAACCGACCGAAGCGCCCATGTCGGCGCGTCCGGTGACCCTCGTGGACCCGAACCGGGTCCGCCCCACGGTGATCCTCAACGCCGTCGGCGCGGGCGTCCTGATCATGTCGCTCGTGGCCTTCCGGGGCGACCCGCTGCCGATGCAGATCGGGACGGCTTTGCCGACGTACGTCGGTGTTCGCGCGAGCACCATGGACGTGCGGACGCGGCAGCTGCTCTCCCGGGCGCTCGACGACATGGACGCGTATCGGACGGAGCACGGCTCGTACCGGGGATTCGACGCCGGGATCGCCGCGGCATCCGATCCGGAGCTGACGTGGCAGTCTGGGGTGCCCGCCGCCGCCGACGACGGCGCCAGGATCCCGGAGCTCACGATGGGCATCGTGACGGCCTCGGAGACCACGGCTCGCGTCGCCGCCGTGAGCGAGAGCGGCAACGCCTTCTGCATCCAGCGTGCGTCGGGCGCGACGGCGTACGGCGTGGGATCGGACAGGAACAACGTGACCTCGGCCGAGGCCCTCGACGCGGCGCTCGCCGCGTGCGGCTCGACGCCGTGGACCTCGCAGGCGCTGCGACCGTTCCCCGTCGCGACGCTCTGCACCGGCATGGAGGAGGACCTGGGATATCCGGTCTGCCGCATGGTCCAGGTCGTCATGACCCAGACCCTGGAGCGGACCGGCCCCGAGCCGGCCGTCTGACCGCCGCCGCTGCGGCCGCGATCGACGTGCTCTGGCCGGCTCGAGATCAGGGAGCTCGCTTGACCGACCCGGGGTGGCGTGGTGGCATGCCGGGCATGAGACGCCCGCTGCTCGCGCTGCTGATGGCCGTCGCCGCGACCCTGCCCGCAGCGCCCGTGGCGCAGGCGGCCTGCGCGGCCGACCCGGACGCCCTCACGTTCCATCAGATGATCGAGCAGGGTCAGACCGGCGTTGAGGACTACGACGTGATGATCCTGGGCAAGGCGATCCAGATCCGGGATCTGGGCGGCGGCCGTGGCGGAAGGACCGTCGCGAAGCTCGCGGTTGCGGCGACGCCGGCGGGGTCGGCGCCCCTGCTCACGCGCGTGTACTTCTACCGGGAGCCACCGCGCGTGCAGAGCAGCGACAACTTCGAGTTCCACCGTGGCCGGTGGTACGTGGTGATCGCGGCGCACCGCGACGGCGGAGGCTTCGACTTCGACGGGGCCTGTGGCCAGACGCAGCGCGTGAGCCGCGACCGGTTCCGCAGCCTGGTCCGGCTCGCCGAGGGCTCCGAGCCCGGCCGGGTCGCATCCCGCTGAGGCCATGACCACCGAAGGCTGAGCTCCAAGCGCAGGTCGCTCCCGCGCTCAGGCCGGGCCGGCCCGCGGCCGATGACTCCCGTGCACGCACCGGCACCGCGGATCGGGAGGCACGGGTGGTCACGAGGAACGCGGGGTTCTCGAAGCCCCAGCTGACGAACCGGCAGCGTCGTGAGCTCGGTGCCGCCGGCACCTTCCTGGGGGAGGGCGCCGATGTTCGCGCCTACGCGGCCGGCCGAGCGAACGCCCGGTGGTCGGCCGGCGCGCAGTGGCTCGTCGGAGGGTTCGCTGCGCTCTTCGTGATCATGTTCGTGGTCTTCCACGTGGTCCTGTTCCCCGGCGCCATCGTCGTGATCGCGCTCATCGAGACGGTGAGGCCACGCCGCGGCATCGCCGTCACGCCGGCGGGCATCACCGAGCTCGGGCTCAGCCACCTGAACGGCCGCCCGTCGAAGGTCCTCGCGACGGTCAGTCATGCCGCGTTGTTCGGCGCGCGGCCGCAGCCGGAGCACGGCCGGCCCTCGGTCTGGTTCGGCAGCGAGGTCGTCACCCTGCGGGACGCCGACCTGGCCAGGCTGCAGGCCGCGGCCTCCGTGGCGACGCCGATGCCGGCGCCGCCGGGATCGGACGGGTTGCCGCCACCACCCCCGTCCTTCCTGCCGGTCGTGGCTCCGTCGGGGTCGGGCGACACCCTTCCGAGATGGCGGGAGCCGTCCGCCCTGTGGGTCCTCATCCACCTGTTCGTGGGCCTGGCCGCGTTCATCGGCGTCATCATGGCGGCGCTCGTCGTGCCCACCGTCCTGGGACGGGACACGACCAACCCGCCACCCGCGGCCGGGCTGCTCTGGGTGAGCCTCGGAGGCGCGATCGCGGGGTGGATGTGCTTCGCGTTCGTCCGGCGTCCACTCCGGGATCGGCTACTCCTTCTCGGAGCCCTGATCGGCGGGGCCCTCGTGCTCGCGGTCGTGGCCGTCACCCTGGGGACGCCGACGCTCCCGCGCTGAGCCCTCCCATGCGGGCTACCGCTTCGCTACTTGAGCCCGGGCCGGCGTTTGGCGCTCTGGCACTCGGGCGGCTATCCTGTTAGCACTCGTAGGCAGTGAGTGCTAATCCCACAAGGAGGGTCAGCAGGATGGCGAAGGACTTCAAGCTGAAGCCGCTGGACGACCGCATCGTCGTGCAGGCGAGCGAGGGCGACCAGACCACCGCGTCGGGCCTGGTCATCCCCGACACCGCGAAGGAGAAGCCCCAGGAGGGAACCGTCGTGGCCGTGGGCCCGGGCAAGTTCGAGGACGGCGTCCGCGTTCCCATGGACGTCTCCAAGGGCGACAAGGTCATCTACTCGAAGTACGGCGGCACCGAGGTCAAGGTCGAGGGCGAGGAGTACCTGATCCTGTCCGCCCGCGACGTGCTCGCCATCCTCGGCTGACGCACGACCAACGTCGGATCGGGGCTCGCATCGCGCGCGGCGCGGCGGGCCCCGTTTCCATCAGGACACCATCGAAGGAGGCAGCCAATGGCAGCCAAGTTGCTGAAGTTCAGCGAGGACGCGCGGCGTTCGCTCGAGGCCGGCGTGAACAAGCTCGCCGACACCGTCGCGATCACGCTCGGCCCGAAGGGGCACAACGTGGTCCTCGACAAGAAGTGGGGACCGCCTACGATCACGAACGACGGCGTGACGATCGCCAAGGAGGTCGAGCTCGAGGACCCGTGGGAGAACATGGGCGCCCAGCTCGCCAAGGAGGTCGCCACCAAGACGAACGACGTCGCGGGTGACGGCACCACCACGGCCACGGTGCTGGCCCGTGCCATGGTCCGCGCCGGGATGCGGAACGTCGCGGCCGGCGCCAACCCGATGGCCCTGAAGCGCGGCATCGAGAAGGCCGTCCTGGCCGTCGTCGAGAACATCAAGAATCAGGCCAAGGACATCGACGCGAAAGACGAGATCGCACAGGTCGCGTCCATCTCCGCCGCCGACCCGGTGATCGGCGAGACGATCGCCGACGCGCTGGACAAGGTCGGCAAGGACGGCGTCGTGACGGTGGAGGAGTCCAACACGTTCGGCATGGAGCTCGAGTTCGTCGAGGGCATGCAGTTCGACAAGGGCTACATCTCGCCGTATTTCGTCACGGACCCGGAGAGCCAGGAGGCGATCCTCGACGATCCCTACATCCTGGTCGTGAACAAGAAGATCAGCTCGGTGCAGGAGATGCTGCAGCCCCTCGAGAAGGTGCTGCAGTCCGGCAAGCCGCTGCTGGTGATCGCCGAGGACATCGAGGGCGAGGCCCTCGCGACGCTCGTGGTCAACAAGATCCGCGGCACGTTCAACGCCGCCGCGGTGAAGGCGCCCGGCTTCGGCGACCGGCGCAAGGCCATGCTCCAGGACATCGCGACGCTCACGGGTGCGCAGGTGATCTCCGAGGAGGTCGGCCTGAAGCTCGACGGCGTCGACCTGGAAATGCTCGGCCGCGCGCGCAAGGTCATCATCACGAAGGACAACACCACCGTCGTGGAGGGTGCCGGCGACGAGACCGAGGTTCAGGGCCGGATCAACCAGATCAAGGCGGAGATCGAGAACACCGACTCGGACTGGGACCGCGAGAAGCTCCAGGAGCGGCTCGCGAAGCTCTCCGGCGGCGTCGCGATCGTGAAGGTCGGCGCGGCCACCGAGGTCGAGCTCAAGGAGAAGAAGCACCGCATCGAGGACGCGCTGTCGGCGACGCGCGCGGCCATCGAGGAGGGCATCGTCCCCGGCGGCGGGGTGGCGCTCCTGCAGGCGGTCTCCGCGTTGGACAAGCTCGACCTCCAGGACGACGAGGCCACCGGTGCCGCGATCGTGCGGACCGCACTGGCCGAGCCGGCCCGGCGGATCGCGCAGAACGCCGGCTACGAGGGCGCGGTGATCGTCGAGCAGATCAAGGCCGAGGGCGAGGGGCGCGGCTTCGACGCCGCCACCGGCGCCTGGGTCGACATGGTGAAGGTCGGCATCATCGACCCCGCCAAGGTCACCCGCTCGGCGCTGCAGAACGCTGCCAGCATCGCGGCGATCATCCTCACGGTGGAGTCCTCCGTGGTGGAGAAGCCCGAGGAGGACGAGGAGTCCGCGGCCGCAGGCGGCCACGGACACGCCCACTAGTCCTTCACGGCACCGCATCACGACCGCTCGACGGGCGGGGCGCATCGCGCCCCGCCCGTTCGCGTTGTGCGGCCGAACCGATCTCGGTAACGCTCACCGCCGACCCGGACATGCAGAGGACAGCGAACGAGCACGATGATGTCCTCACCACGACGGCACGGAGGGATCGGATGCCGGCTCAGTCCTCATCGCTCGCCACGGAGCGCCGCTTCACGGAGCTGTACGAGCTGGCGTATCGGCCCCTGCTGGGCTACGTCCTCAGGCGTGTCGACCAGCCCGCCGACGCCGCCGACGTGCTCGCCGAGGTGTTCCTCGTGGCATGGAGACGGCTGGACCAGGTCCCCGGCGGCGACGAGGGGAGGCTCTGGCTCTTCGGCGTGGCGCGCCGCACGATCGCGAACCACCGACGTGGCGCGCAGCGTCGGGAGGCGGCGACCGAACGGCTCCGATCCCAGTTCGCGTCGATGATCGCGCAGGTCCCCGACAGCAGGGAGCCGGAGGAACCGCTCGTGGCCTCCGCACTCGAACGGCTCTCCGACGACGAGCGCGAGGTGCTCACGTTGACGGTCTGGGAGGGCATGTCCTCTCCGGACATCGCTCGGATGCTCGGCCTCAAGCCGGCGACCGTCCGCGTCCGGCTCCACCGTGCCAGGGGACGGCTCCGGGCGGAGCTCCAGACGGCACGGGAGCTCGGGATCGATCGACCGGCATCGCATGCGATCGTCGAGCAGGCGGCTCGATCGGGAGCGAGGAGGGAGGCGTGATGGCGACCGATCGGATCGACGAGCTCGTGGCTCGACGCTCGAAGGTGAGCGACGACACGCTCGCCGAGGTCAGGGTGGATGCCCGCGAGGTGCTCTGGGCGCTGCGGGACGTGGGGCTCGACCACGCCGGTGTCACCGCCTCCGAGCCGGCTCCGCGTCGCCGGGTACGTCGAGGTGTGGTCTCCGGGATCGTGGCGGCCGCTCTCACGGTGACCACGGCGACCGCCGCCGGGTGGATCTCGGCCCGCACGGGTGTCGAGGCCGACGGAGACGGGCAGGGGACGGGCGAGATGATCCGGCTCGACGGGTCCGATCTGGACGCCGTGGTCGACCGACTGCGTCGCGGCATCCCGCTGCCTCCCGGAGGCGGCTTCGAGGCGTGGACGCAGGGGCAACGCGAGATGGATCCGACCACGATGTCCAGCTCGACGTTGCGGCAGACGCTCGCCTTCGTCGCGGCCTGCCAGTGGACCGGATACTGGTTGGACGCGTTCGATCGCGGCGACCGGGCCGCGATGAGCCGGGCGCAGGAGGTGCTCGACGAGATCCCGGCCTGGCCGGAGTTCGCCTCGGGCGGGATCACGAACCTCTTGCGGACGAGGGCCGACGGAGCGCGGCAGGGGAACCCCGCCCTGTTCCAGCAGGACTACGACATCAACTGTGCTGGCGCGTCGCCGGTCGGTCCGGGCGGCGGTTGATCCGGTCGGGACGGCCCACCCGAGGTTGAATGCGCCCAGCCCCTCTACACTGCCGCCGATGTTCGAGGATCTGCTGGAGCGGTGGGACGGCGATGAGGTCGTGGTCCGCTTCGACGAGCCCTCGGGCGCCTGGATGATCGCGGCGGTCCACGACACCACGCTCGGACCGGGGATGGGCGGCACGCGGATGAAGCCCTATCCGGCCGCTCACGACGCGCTCGCGGACGCGCTGCGGCTCTCCGGCGCCATGACCCTGAAGCACGCCGCCGCCGACCTGCCCTACGGGGGCGGGAAGGCCGTGATCGCGGTGCCGGAGGTGCCGCCGCGGGACTCCGAGGAGCGCCATGCGCTCCTGCTGCGCTACGCGCACATGGTCGACGCGCTCGGCGGCACCTACGTGACCGCCGCCGACATGAACACCGGCCAGGCCGACATGGACGTGATCGGGGACGGGACCACGCACGTGCTGGGCCGCTCGCCGGAGATGGGCGGGTCCGGGGACCCGGCGCCGGGCACCGCCGCCGGCGTCTTCCACGGGATCCGCGCCAGCGCGGAACGCGGCCTCGGTTCCGACGAGCTCGACGGACGCACGGTGCTCGTGCAGGGCGTGGGATCGGTGGGCTCGCGGCTCGCGATCCTGCTGCACGAGGTCGGCGCCATCGTCGTCGTGGCCGACGTCGACCCCGGCCGGGCGAAGGAGACGGCCGAGAGCGTCGACGGCACGGCGATCGACGCCGAGGCCGTGATCGGCACCGAGTGCGACATCTTCGCCCCGTGCGCCACCGGCGGGGTCCTGTCCGCCGCGACGATCCCGAAGCTCCGGTGCCGGGTGGTCGCGGGTGCCGCGAACAACCAGCTCGCCGAGTCGCACGACGCGGAGCTTCTGGCGGAGGCCGGCATCCTGTACGCGCCGGACTTCGTGATCAACGCCGGCGGCGTGCTGCACCTGGCCGGCTTCGAGACCCTCGGGTGGACGCCGGAGGAGATGGCCACGCGGCTCGTCGGCATCGGCGACACCCTCACGGCCGTCTACGACAGCGCCGACCGCGAGGGCATCAGCACGGACGCGGCCGCCGAGCGCCTCGCACGGTCGCGCATCGAGGCCGCGCGCACGCGCTGACATTCCGGACGGGCTATCGCCTCGCTACTTGAGCCCTTCCGGACGGGCTATCGCCTCGCTACTTGAGCCCTTCCGGACGGGCTATCGCCTCGCTCCTTGAGCCCTTCCGGACGGGCTCTCGCCTCGCTCCTTGAGCCCTCACGGGCGCCTCCGGGGGCAGCATCACGCCACCCCCGGAGGCATCCGTCGTTCGTCCTCAGGTCCTGATGCGCATCACCGTCAGGTGATAGTCGTCGACGGCGAAGACGGGACCCGCGACGGAGACGTACTGCACGCGAACCGTGTACGTGCCCGGTCCCAGGACGTTCGAGGAGCCCTGGAACGCGTGGCCCTCCCAGGACGTGCTGGTCTCCGAGTTGCTGTCGCTGCTGTCGAGCGCGAAGTCGTCCCCCGGCTTCATCGGCACGCCGTCCACGGTCATGCGAGCGCCGCACCATGCGCCCTTGCCGCCGCCGTAGCACGCGGTCTCCGCGGAGAACGTGCCGAGGATCAGGGCGTGCTCGCCGTTCGGGATCGTGATGTCGGCCACGGCGCCGGGGATGTTGCTGTAGCCCTTGGTCTTCCCATCGACCGAATATGCGTTCGGACTGCGTACGACCTTGACCTGCGTCACCTCCTTGCCGACCTTCGTGGTCACGGGCGACCCTCGGAGCGCCGCGAACGCCGTCTGCACACCTACCGTCACCACCACCGCCGCCAGCACGATCGTGGCCGTCCTCCAGCGATTCCGCATGGATCCCCCTCTCGGCGCGGTCGCTCGGCCGCGCTCGGGGTGAGGCTATGGGCGCCCCGGGACCGCTGCAATCACCCGGCCGAGACTCGCCGACCCGGGCGCCGGGGCGAAGCGGGAGCCCCGAGCGGGCGCGTTAGACGAACGGCTTCTCGTGGCCCGCCCGCGCCATCCCCAGCAGGAGCCCGGCGCCGAACGCGACGTTGCCGGCCGCCAGCACCCACCAGAACACCGTGGCGGAGCCCTCGACGGGGCCGAGCAGGGCGTTGAGGCCGCAGATGGTCCCCAGGGCGGCATCCGTGAGCGCGAAGACCCACGCCCACCACCACACGTCCTCGAGCCTCTGGGCCACCAGCACCATGAGCATCGCGAACGCCACGCACACGACGCCCAGGGCCCGCACGTACGCCGGATCGGGGATCGGTGGTTGCCGCAACAGCGTCTGGAGGAACCAGCGGGGCACAGCGATCTCCAACAGACCGATGGCGGCCCACAGCGCGGCCTGCCAGTACAGGACCCGTCGAAGCAGCGTCATCCGACCCCTATCTCCGCAGCTCGGTCGGGGTTCCGACCGGCTTGGTAGGATACGTCAACCGCGGAATCAGGCCGTCTGCAATCGCGCCAAGTTCTCGCGAGTTGGACCCCCAAGAGCACTCGGAGGACGCATGGCGCAGGGCCCCCGGGTCGCGGTGATCGGGCTCGACTGCGGTACGCCGCAGCTGCTCTTCCGCGACCTCGCAGACGAGATCCCGAACATCCGCAAGCTCATGTCCGAGGGCATGTACGGCGATCTCGCCAGCATCACGCCTCCCATCACGGTGCCCGCGTGGGCGTGCGCGATGACCGGCAAGACGCCGGGTCAACTCGGCATCTACGGGTTCCGCAACCGCAAGGACCACACGTACGACGGCCTGTCGATCGCCACCTCGGACGCCGTGAAGGAGCCGGCCGTCTGGGACAAGCTGGGAGAGCGGGGTCTCCGGTCCATGCTGATCGGCGTCCCACCGAGCTTCCCGCCACCCAAGGAGTTCCCCGGCTGGCGGGTGGGCTGCTTCCTGACGCCCCCCAGCGCCAAGTCGTTCGCGTACCCCCAGACGCTGGAGACCGAGATCCTGGAGGAGCTCGGCGACGGCAACGACTACATCTTCGACATCCCGAACTTCCGTCAGCAGGGCTACGACTTCGCGCTCGATCAGATCTTCAAGATGACCGAGCGGCGGATGCAGGTGGCCCGCCGGCTGATCGCGAACAAGCCATGGGACTTCTTCATGATGTGCGAGATCGCGCCCGACCGCCTGCACCACGTGTTCTGGCAGTACTACGACCCCCGCCACCCGCTGTACGAGGCGGGCAACAAGTACGAGCACGCGTTCCAGGACTACTACCGGTTCCTGGATCGCGAGCTCGGGACGCTGCTGGAGCTGATCCCCGACGACGCGGTCACCATGCTGATGAGCGACCACGGCGCCACGCCCATGATGGGCGGGCTGTGCTTCAACGACTGGCTGATCCAGGAGGGGTACCTCGCGATGAGCGAATCGCTGAGCGGCCCCATGCCGATCAAGGACGCCCCGATCGACTGGAGCCGGACGGTCGCCTGGGGCGACGGCGGGTACTACGGGCGGTGCTTCCTCAACGTCAAGGGCCGCGAGCCGCACGGCGTGGTCGAGCCGGCCGACTACGAGGCCACGCGCGACGAGCTCGTGGCGCGGCTCGAGTCGGCGCCCGGCCCCGACGGTCGGCCGCTCGGCACCAAGGTGCTGAAGCCGCAGGACGTGTACACCGAGGTCCGGGGCGTGGCGCCCGACCTGATCGTGTACTTCGGGGATCTGGAGTGGCGCTCGGTCGGGTCAGTGGGCAATCCGAGCCTGTACACCTACGAGAACGACACCGGCCCCGACGGGGCCAACCACGACCGGATGGGCGTCTTCGCGATGCGCGGGCTGCCCGGCCAGCCCACCGGTGAGGTGAACGGCATGAACCTCGTGGACGTGGGTCCCACGATCCTCAAGCTGTACGACATCGAGGCGCCGGAGGGCGTCGTCGGAAGGAGCTTCCTGTGAGCGACAAGGGATTCACGATCTGGTTCACCGGTCTGTCCGGCTCGGGCAAGTCCACGATCGCCGAGATGCTCTACCACGAGCTGAAGGCGCGTGAGCTGAAGACCGAGATCCTCGACGGCGACGAGGTCCGCAAGAACCTGTCGAAGGGCCTGGGCTTCTCCAAGGAGGACCGCGACACGAACATCGCCCGGATCGCGTACGTGGCGAACCTGCTCACCCGCAACGGCGTCGCCACCATCTGCTGTCCCATCTCGCCCTACCGAGCTACCCGCGATGCCGCCCGGGAGCTGATCGGCGACTTCGTGGAGGTCTACGTGCACGCCACCGTGGACGAGATCGCGGCGCACCGCGACCCGAAGGGCCTCTACAAGAAGGCTCTCGCCGGGGAGATCACCGGCTTCACCGGGGTGGACGACCCCTACGAGGAGCCGCTCGAGGCGGAGCTCGTGCTGCGCACGCTCGACGAGTCGCCCGAGGAATCGCTGCAGAACGTGCTCACCCGTCTGGAAGAGCTGGGCCGGATCGAGGACGCCACGCCGCGGGTGACGGGAGACCGCCTGCACTCCGGCATGACGGACCTCCGGGTCGGCGACGACGGCACCGTGACGAAGGAGCACTGAGCTCCGGTCCACCAGGGCTCGCGTCGCGCGGGCGGCGGGCCATCGGGAGCGGTATAGGCTCGGCTCCGTGCCGGATCGCCCGAACATCCTCTTCGTCCTGTTCGACTGCATGCGCTCCCGCATGCTGTTCGATCCGTCGCGGGGCGCACAGGCGCCCACGATCGGACGGCTGATCGACGAGGGTGCGGGGTTCGACACCTGCATCGCGACGGCCACCACGACCTCGCCGTCGATGGGGACGTTGTTCACCGGCACGCTGCCGCCGGTGCACGGGATCCGGTCGCTCCGCGGCTACAAGCTGGATCCGGACGTGGCGACGCTCGCCGAGGTCCTCCGCGACGCCGGGTACCGGACCCACGCGGAGCCCACGGGGCCGGTGGTGAAGCAGAAGGACATGCACCGGGGATTCGACGCCTTCCATCACCGGGACGAGACGCTGTACGACCCGTCCACCTGGACCCGGATCCTGGAGCGACTCGCCGGCATGCCCCGGGACCGTCCGTGGTTCTTCTACCTCCACCTGTGGGAGCTGCACTGGCCTCGCACGGTCCCGCGCGAGTTCGACCGCCGCCGCTTCGGGGCCCACCGCTACGAGCGCGCGCTGAGCGCCCTCGACAGGCTGAAGATCCCGCGGCTCCTGGAGCTCGCGGGCCCGGACACCGTGGTGGTCATGACCGGGGACCACGGGGAGGTTCCGCGCCTGGACCTGGCGAAGAAGGTCGCCCGCCGGCTGAGCTGGAAGGCGCCGAAGGCCTGGGTCGACGTGCGCAGCGGCCACGGCTTCGGCGTGATCGAGGATCTCGTGCGGGTGCCGCTCGTGCTGCACGGCCCCGGCGTGCCGGCGAGCGGGCGCGTCGGAACGGCGATCCGCCACGTCGACGTCTTCCCGACCGTGCTGGAGCTGGCCGGCGCGGGCGAGGACCCTCGGGCGTCGCAGGGCCCGGGCGCCTCGGTGCTGCCGCTGCTCCCCGGTGGGGGCCGGGACCGTCCGGGCTACAGCGAGGCCGTGGGCGTGAAGATGGGGAGCGCGGACCAGTGGCTGGTCTCGCTCCGCCATGACGGTTGGAAGCTCGTGCGACGCGCGGCGGGCGACGCGCCGCCGGTCCTGTGGCGGCTCCCCGACGAGACCACCGACCGCGCGGCGGCCGAGCCGGAGGTCGTGTCCCGGCTGGAGGACGAGCTCGACCGGCTGCTGGCGGGGGAGCAGCTCGACCGCACGGGGGAGGACCTCACGGCCCGTGAGGCGGCCGAGGTCGAGGAGCACCTCCGTGACCTCGGCTACATCGACTGAGGTCGTCGTCGCCGGCGGCGGCACCGCCGGGTGCGTGGTCGCGGCGCGACTCGCCGAGGCCGGCAGGGACGTGGTGCTCGTCGAGGCCGGGCCCGATCACGGCGCGCTCGCCGACGGACGCTGGCCGCGGGAGCTGCTGGACGCCGGCACGATCCCCACCTCCCACGACTGGGGATACACGTCGGGCAGCGCCGCCGGAGGCCCGGTGCTCGCGTTCGAGCGGGCGAAGGTGATCGGCGGCTGTTCCGCACACAACGGGTGCACGGTGAGCTGGGGCACCCGTGCCGACTACGACGGCTGGGCCGCGATGGGCCTGCCCGGATGGGGCGCCGACGAGCTGCTGCCGATCTTCCGGTCCGTCTCCCGCCGGCTGCGCGTCCGTCGGTTCGCGCCGGAGGAATGGGTGCCGTTCCATCGCGGGTTCATCGAGGCGGGGGAGGCGCGAGGTCTGCCGGTCGCCGACGACCTGGAGTCGCTCGACGGAGGCGCGTCCGTGGGCGCCGAGCCCTCGAACAGTCCCGAGGGGATCCGGTGGAACACCGCCTTCGCCTACCTCGACGCGGTCCGCGGGTCGCCGCACCTGCGCGTGCTGCCCGACACGCTCGTGGACCGGCTCCTGCTCGACGGGCTGCGCGCGGTGGGTCTGCGGGGGATCGGGCCGGCGGGCGATGTGGAGATCCGCGCCGACCTGATCGTGCTCGCGGGGGGCACGTACGGTTCACCGGCCGTGCTGCTCCGCTCCGGCGTCGGGCCGGCGGCGGACCTCCGGGCGGTCGGCGTCGACCCCGTGGTCGACCTCCCCGGCGTGGGCCGCAACCTGCACGACCATCCCGGATCCGAGCTGTACCTGGCGCCGAGCGAGGAGTTGGAACGGCGCACGGCGGCCTTCGCGACGCAGGGGTATCCGGTCCCCGACGAGCAGGCCATGGCGACCGTGGCCTCCTCAGGCTGCCGGGACGCGCCGTTCGACCTGCACGTCTTCCCGGAGCGGGCCATGGACGGCCGGCTCGCCGTGTTCGTGGCGCTGCTCACGCCACGTTCGCGCGGACGCCTCACGCTGGCCGATCCCGATCCGCGGTCGGCGCCGCGGCTGGACCACGCCTACCTCACGGATCCCGGGGGTCGCGACCTGGCGACCCTCGTCGAGGGGGTGGGCGTCGCCCGCGACCTGCTCGCGGCCCCCGGTCTGGCGCCGCTCGTCGCCGGCGAGCTGGAGCCGGGTCCCGGCACCGACCTCCACCGCGCCGTCCGGGATCGCGTGCTGCACTACTGGCACCCGGTGGGGACCTGCGCTATGGGGTCGGTCACGGATGCTCGCGGCCGGGTCCTCGGCGTGGACGGCCTCGTCGTGGCCGACGCATCGGTGATGCCGGTCACGGTGCGCGCCACGACGAACCTGCCGACGGTCGTCGTGGCGGAGCGCATCTCGGCGTGGCTCGTGTCCGGTTCGGACGGGGGAGCGGTGGTACCCTGAGGTATGCAGGTCGTTCACGCCCGCCGGTCCCCGGTGGGCGTTCTGCGTTTGCGGGTCGAGGCAGCGTAACCAAGGGGGCCATCGCATGGAGTTCGAGATCGGGATCGGCAAGACGGCCCGGCGGGCCTACGGATTCGACGAGGTCGCGATCGTCCCGTCGCGGCGCACCCGCGACCCCGACGACGTGGACATCAGCTGGGAGATCGACGCGTTCAAGTTCCCGCTCCCCATGATGGCGAGCGCCATGGACGCCAGCGTCTCGCCCGCAACTGCCGGCGAGATCGGCCGGATCGGCGGGCTCGCCTGCCTGAACCTCGAGGGCCTCCAGACGCGCTACGAGGACCCCGACCCCGTCTTCGAGGAGATCGCGTCGCTGCCCGACGAGAAGGCCACCCGGCGGATGCAGGAGCTCTACGCCGAGCCCGTGAAGCCCGATCTCGTCGGCAAGCGCATCCGCGAGATCAAGGAGAGCGGCGCCGTCTCGTGCGCCTCGCTGACGCCCCAGAAGGTCGTGGAGTTCGCGCCGCTGGTCCTGGAGGCCGAGCTGGACATCCTGGCGATCCAGGGCACGGTCGTCTCGGCCGAGCACGTCTCCACGCGGACCGAGCCCCTGAACCTGAAGCAGTTCATCGCCACCTTCGACCTCCCGGTGATCGTCGGCGGCTGCGCGAGCTACTCCACCGCACTGCACCTGATGCGCACGGGCGCCGCGGGCGTCCTGGTCGGCGTGGGTCCCGGCAACGCGTGCACGACCCGGGGCGTGATCGGGGTCGGCGTCCCGCAGGCCACGGCGATCGCCGACGCCGCCGCGGCCCGCCGCGAGCACCTGCACGAAACCGGGCGGTACTGCCACGTGATCGCCGACGGCGGCATGCGGACCGGCGGCGACATCGCGAAGGCGATCGCGTGCGGTGCCGACGCCGTCATGATCGGATCGCCGCTCACCCGGGCCTACGAGGCGCCCGGCCGCGGGTACCACTGGGGGATGGCGACGTTCCATCCCACGCTCCCACGCGGCGCCCGCGTGAAGACGAACCAGGTCGCGTCGCTGCAGGAGATCCTCACCGGCCCGGCGCACGAGAACGACGGCACGTTCAACCTGTTCGGTGCGCTCGCCACGAGCATGGCCACGACCGGCTACGCGAACGTGAAGGAGTTCCAGAAGGCCGAGCTGGTGATCGCGCCGTCGATCAAGACCGAGGGCAAGACGTACCAGACCGCCCAGGGCGTGGGGATGGGGCGCTAGCCCTGACCCGGCGCACCGCCTGGGCGACCCTCGGCCGATCGGTTGCGCACGGCGCGGAGCACCTCGACCTCGATGGCGTCCTTCGGCCGTCCGGCGGCGAGCTTCATCCTGATGAGGTCGTCGATCGACGCGACCAGGATCGACAGGCCGTCGACGTCGAACGTGCCCGCGTTCCGTTCGAGCCGGCGGAACCCATCCGTGCCCGCCGGCGTTCCGAGGCAGTCGAGGTTTCCCGCGATCGTCGTGAAGGTGAAGTGATGGCCGGCCGCGAGGGTCGCGGCATCCGCGGTGAACGGGACCTCGTCCGCGACGCCACGGAGACGGGCTTCCAGTCGTTCCAGGGCCGCCGCGAGTCGGCGGAGGTTGTCGTCGGAGCGCTCGTAGCAGATGTCGGTGTCGTTCGTAACGGACGGCGAGCCGTGCAGCCGTGCCCCGAGACCTCCGATCAGCACGAAGCGGACGTCCTCCTCGGTCAGCACCCGCAGCGCCGCGAGCGGATCGAAGGCGGCGTCGGTCACCGCCACCGGCCTTTCAGGAGGCGGGCGAGGTTGTTCGCCTCGGCGGCGGCGAGCCGGACGCGCTCGGTCGGGCTCAGCCGCAGCATGGTGTCGATCGCGGTGGTGTCGAGGGCGGATCCACGCGCGATCGTGACGGCCAGGCGGGCCCCGCACGTCGCCAACAGCCGGTCGAGGGTGTCCACCCGCGGCATCACGGCCCCCGACTCGATGCGTGCGACCGACGGTTGCGGCACGCCCGCGCGCGTGGCGAGGGCTCGTTGCGTGAGGCCGGAGGTCCGTCGTGCCTCGCGGAGCGCGGTTGCGGCATCCATGGTGCCAGGATATCACCGTGCGATATCGAATCTGATATCAGTTCGCGACGCCGGCCGGGCTCCGCAGGCACGCCTGCTACGGTGGCGGCATGCCTGAGCAGCCGCGGCCGGTTCTGGTGGTCGACCTCGGCGCGCAGTACGCGCAGCTGATCGCGCGGCGGATCCGTGAGTGCCACGTCTATTCGGAGATCGTGGCGCACGACGCCCCGCTGGACGAGCTCCGCCGCCGCCGCCCGGCGGGGATCGTGCTGTCCGGCGGTCCGGCCTCCGTCTACGAGGCGGGCGCGCCCTCCGTGGATCCGGCCCTGTTCGAGCTCGGCGTCCCGGTGCTGGGCATCTGCTACGGCCACCAGCTCATGGCGCAGGCGCTCGGCGGCGAGGTGGCCGCCACTGGGCAGCGCGAGTACGGCGGGGCCACGCTGCACACCCAGCGCGCCGGCGTCCTGCTGCAGGACCTCGCGGAGCACGAGCAGGTGTGGATGAGCCACGGCGACGCCGTCACCCGCGCGCCCGAGGGCTTCGTCGTGACCGCCGTCACGGACACGATCCCCGTGGCCGCCATGGAGGACCCGCAGCGCGGCATGTTCGCGGTGCAGTTCCATCCCGAGGTCGCCCACACGCCCAGAGGCACGGCGATCATGAAGCGGTTCCTCTACGACGGCTGCGGCCTCCTGCCCGACTGGACGCCGACCAACGTGATCGAGCGCAGCGTGGACGCGATCCGCGCCCAGGTCGGCGGCGGCGAGGTCCTCTGCGCGCTGTCCGGCGGCGTTGACAGCGCCGTCGCGGCGCTGCTCGTGCACCGGGCAGTGGGGGAGCAGCTCACCTGCGTCTTCGTCGACCACGGCCTGAACCGCGAGGGCGAGCCGGATCAGGTGGAGGAGACGTTCGCGCGGCACTTCGGCGTTCCGCTGGTCCACGTGAAGGCGGCCGACCGCTTCCTGGCGAAGCTCTCGGGCGTCACGGATCCCGAGGCCAAGCGCCGCGCGATCGGGGAGGAGTTCATCCGCGTCTTCGAGGAGGTCGCGCGCGAGCGAACGGGGGCGCGGTTCCTGGTCCAGGGGACGCTGTACCCAGACGTGATCGAGTCGGGCTCGCGGACCGCCGCCAACATCAAGAGCCATCACAACGTGGGCGGGCTCCCCGAGGACATGGACCTCGAGCTGGTCGAGCCGCTGCGCGACCTCTTCAAGGACGAGGTGCGAGTGGTCGGCTCGGAGCTCGGCCTGCCCGAGGAGATCGTGCAGCGCCAGCCGTTCCCGGGCCCCGGCCTCGCGGTGCGGATCGTCGGCGAGGTCACGCAGGAGAACCTGGCGAAGGTCCGCGGCGCCGACCACATCGTGCGTGAGGAGATCCGCCGCGCCGGCCTCGAGCGCGAGACCTGGCAGGCGTTCTGCGTCCTGCTGGCGGACGTGCGGAGCGTCGGCGTCATGGGCGACGGCCGGACCTACGAGAGCCCCGTCGTGGTGCGGGCCGTGACGAGCGAGGACGCCATGACCGCGGACTGGGCCCGGCTGCCCCCCGACGTCCTGGACCGCATCGCGAGCCGCGTGATCGCCGAGGTCCCGGGCGTGAACCGCGTGGCCTACGACATCACCAGCAAGCCCCCCGGCACCATCGAGTGGGAGTAGCCGCTCGGGCTACAGCCTGATCACGGGCTTCGACAGGAAGTCGTCGATCCCGCCCCAGACGCGACCGACCAGCCCCTTCTGGAACCGGACCTCGAAGGTCGTGACATCCGTCAGCTCCCCCGACCACGTGGCGACGCCGCCGGAGATCTCGAGGGGCGTGCTCGCGTAGGCGATCGACGTTCCCTCGGGCGCGCGGATCGTGATCGTCGCCGTGGTGGGCGTCAGGGTGGGCTGGTTGCGCACCGTGAGCCGGTACGTGCCGAGGCCGCTGTTCCCGGTCCACACGTCGGTCTGCTCGAGGTCGTAGCGCACCTCCTCGCCGCTCTGCGCGGGGATCCGCTGCTGACCGACGAACAGCGGGTAGCGGCCCTCGCGGTAGGCCTGCACCGCGTAGGGCGCCCCGTCGCGGCTGGCGGCGGCGAGCGTGCACCCACCGGAGCAGTACAGCGAGGTTCGCTGGTACGCCTCGCCGGGCCGCAGGTCCAGGCCCTGGAGCGCTTTGCCCTCGTACGGTCCGAACACGTAGCTGGCCTCGGCATCGGCGGGGGCCTCGTTGTCGAATCGAAGGGTCGCGGCCGCGGACGCGGTGCCGTCATCGCCGAGCGTGACGTCGTAGTCCACGTGCCGCTGCATGTAGTAGTCGATCTTGTTGGCGGCGGTGTTGTTGACCGCCACACCCAGGTAGTCGCCGCCTCCGACGGGGCCCAGCGTCCCCGCGACGCCCGCGGACCGGAAGGCCGCGTCGACCTCCGGGTCGACCGCGTTGACGAGGATGTGGCCGTCGGCCGCGGCCTTGATGAGCGCCCGCAGCCCACGGTCGCCGCCGGCGTTGTGCAGGAACGACTCGAAGACCGCCTGGCCGACCACCCCGACGAAGTCCTTCCGGGCGTCCTGGTCCTGGATCAGCCCGTAGGCCTCGTTGGCCACGAACGGCACCACGGTGCGCTTCGTGAGCTCGTGCTCGACACCCTCGACCTCGATCGGACCCGTCGCGTCCACGAGGTAGCCGAGGGCCTGGACGTCGACCAGGATCACGCCGTCGATCGGGTCGGCCATCGTCTCGTTCCACAGGTTCTCGAGGAACAGCGACGCCGTGGGACCGTCGAGCGTCGCCGTCGCGTTGCGCGCGCTGCCCGCCGAGTTGAACGCCGAGTAGATGTCCTCGAGCTCGGGAGAGGGCCACGGAGCGTCCTGCGGCCGCAGGAGCGGGATCTCGTTGATGTCGTGGAACGGGGTCAGCGTGATCAGCCCGTCGTCGATCGTGACGACCGAGAACGTCGTGAGCAGGCCGCCGGTGCCGCGGAGCTCGGCGGAGTTCTCCGGGCCGAGCAGGTACCGGCGGGGGCCGTCGATCCCGGCGAAGGCCGGGAGCGCGCGCAGCATCTCGTCGGCCGAGCGCACCGCCGGGAGCGCCTGCGTGAGCTTCTCCCGGAGGAGGTCGCCGCCGTCCACCACGTCCTGCGGCACCAGGGTCGTCGCGATGCCGCGGGCCTCCTCCGCGACGCCCTCCACCTCGGCGCGGACCCGCACCATCACCGGCGAGAGCAGCTGGAGGTTCTCGATCGGGATCCGCCGGTCCTCCGGCGCCAGCGCGTCCATGCCGCCGGGCAGCCGATCGAGCTCGTCCGTGAGCGCGACGCCCGCTGAGGCGAGTCGCAGGCCGATGTCGGCGAAGGTGCGCACGGCGTCGGGGGTCCGGCCGACCAGGGGGATCAGGGCCGGGATGCGCATGAGGAGGTTGTCGCCGTCGGCCTTCGCCCCGTCGAACTCCCTGCGGGCGGCGTCGAACTCCTGCATCGCCCGCGGCAGATCGCCCTTCTCCAGCGCCGACTGCGCGTTCGCCAGCCCGTCGCGGCCGCGCTCCAGATGCTCCCGGGCGCTCAGGCCGGGGATCACCGCCAGGGCGGTCAGGAGCGCGGCGAGCGCCCCCACGATCAGGAGGCCGATCGCGACGCGGCGCCCGGTCCGCCGGCGCCGGTGGCGTCCGGAGCGCCGGGATCGGCGATGGATCTCACGGTCGGACAGCGCGGCGGGCTTGGGCACGATCTGGCTCACGACGACCCATCCTACGGCCGGGCTCGGCGAGGCCCGCCGGGATCAGACCCGGTCCGCGGTGACGATCAGTCGCTGGGAGGCCGAGTACTTGGGGTGACAGGTGGTCAGCACGAGCGTGGGATCCGCCGTCTGCGTGAGCACCGTGCCCGATCCCTCGGTCGGCACCACGAAGACGTCGTTCACCACGTATCGGAACGTCCCGAACTCGGTCCGCAGCGTGATGTCGTCCCCGGTCTGCATCCGGTCGAGGTTCCCGAAGGGCGCCAGGTACGTGGTGCGGTGACCGGCGATGCCGACCCGCCCGGCGTCGTCCCACGGGTCCGCCGTGTCCTGGTAGTGCCCGGGGCCCTGCTCCAGATCGACGGCGTCGACCCCCTGGACCACGAACATGTCGAGCTCGATGCGCGGGATCAGGATCTGCGCGTACACCGTTCCCGGCAGCGGTGGCCGCTCGGGAGCCTGCTCCGGCGTCCGGGTGTCGATCCGTTCGGGGAACGACGACGCGAACGATTCCTGGGCCCGCTGGGTGGCGAGGCCGGTGCCCCACAAGGCCCACCCGATGTACCCCGCGATGCCGGAGGCGACGATCAGGCAGACGATGCCGACCCACCGCAAGACGAGACCCGCCCCGGTGGGGGCGGGTCTCGGAAGGGGGTTCGGCCCTACGCGGAGTGCGTCAGCGTCGCTCGCCGTCGTCTCCGCCTGGTCCTTACTTCGTCGCTGTGCCGCGACGGCGGCTCGCCAGGAGCGCGCCCGCCCCCACGATCAGCAGCGCACCGAATGCCAGGAGGCCGACGGAGATGTTGGCGCCGGTGAAGGCCGTGCCGCCGGTGCCACCGGGCACCGGAGGACCGGTGCCGGTTCCGCCGAGCACGAACGAGTCCGTGAACGGCGTCGTGCAGTCGCTCTGCAGACCCTCGACCGTGATGGTGTGGTCCACGGTGGTGTCGACGCTGTCCGGGAGATCGAAGCTGAACGTGCCGTCACCCGCGACCGTGGCGGTGCCGACGACGTCGCCGTCGACCGAGATCGTGACGTCCGAGCCCGGGCACCAGCCGGCGCCGGTGATGGTGCTGCCGCTGCCGCCGGACGTGGGGCAGGTTGGATAGCAGGCGGTACCTGCTGAGGCCGGTCCTGCGAACGCGAGGCCCATGACCACCACGAGCGTGGCCACCAAGGCCATGCCGAAACGCTTCATAACCGAACCCCTTTCGCTTCCAACCCCCGGAAGCATCCCCCCGGGGACGCGTGCCTGCCCAGGGTAGCCGCAGAATGACAGGCTCGCAATCCGTCCTGGTCATGGCATCGGCAGTCGTTCCCGAGCCTTGAGCAGCCGGTTCGTGTGCGCGCCCGGCCCTACAATCGGTGCGTGAACGCCGTCTCCCCCCTCCTCGAGGGGCTCAATCCCGTCCAGCGCGAGGCCGTGCTGCACACGGAGGGCCCAGTGCTCATCGTGGCCGGCGCCGGCTCCGGCAAGACGCGGGCGCTGACCCACCGCATCGCCCATCTGATCCGCGAGGAAGGGGTATCGCCCGGCAGCATCCTCGCGATCACGTTCACGAACAAGGCCTCGCGCGAGATGGCCGAGCGGGTGGAGGGCCTGCTGGGCGGCCGGGTCGCGGCGGGCATGTGGATCCTCACGTTCCACGCCACCTGCTCGCGCATCCTCCGCCGTGAGCACGACCACCTCGGCCTGCCGAGCAGCTTCACCATCTACGACGACGGCGACACCGAGCGCCTGATCGGCCAGGTCCTGCGGGACCTCGACCTCGATCCCAAGCGGTTCCCGCCCCGGGCGATCTCGGCCGCGATCGGTCGGGCGAAGGATGAGGTGCTGTCGGCGGACGAGTTCGCGCGGCAGGCCGACAACTACTACGAGGAGACCGTGGCGAAGGTCTACGCGGCCTACGAGCAGCGCAAGCGCGCAGCCGGGGCGCTGGACTTCGACGACCTCATCATGGAGTGCGTCCGGCTGCTCCGCGAACATCCCGAGGTCCTGCGCCACTATCAGGAGCGGTTCCGCTACATCCTGGTCGACGAGTACCAGGACACGAACCGGGCGCAGTACCAACTCGTGAACCTGCTGGCCGCCCGCTACCGCAACGTCTGCGTGGTGGGCGATGCCGATCAGGGCGTCTACAGCTGGCGCGGGGCCACGATCAAGAACCTGCTCGACTTCGAGCGCGACTATCCGGACGCCGCCGTCTTCCTGATGGAGCAGAACTACCGCTCCACCCAGAACATCCTGTCGATCGCGAACGCGCTGATCGAGCACAACCAGCAGCGCAAGCCGAAGAGCCTGTGGACCGAGACGCCCGGCGGCGAGCTGGCGGTCCGCTTCCGCGCCGACGACGAGCACGAGGAGGCCATGTTCGTCGCCGAGGAGGTCGAGCGGCTGATCGGCAGAGGAGGGGATGCGCTACCGCGACGTGGCGGTCTTCTACCGGACCAACGCGCAGAGCCGCGTGCTCGAGGACGTGCTCATGCGGACGGGCGTGCCCTACAAGGTCTTCGGCGGCGTGAAGTTCTACCAGCGCAAGGAGATCAAGGACGTCCTGGCGTACCTGCGACTGCTCGTGAACCCGCAGGACGTCGTCAGCTTCCGTCGCGCGGTCAACACGCCGAAGCGCGGCATCGGGGACGCGTCGGTGGCGGCGGTCGAGTCCTTCGCCCGGACCGAGGGGATCCCGGTGATGGAGGCGGTGCGCCGGGCGGACGAGATCGTGACCCTGGCGCAGCGGGCGAAGGGGGCCGTGTTCGGGTTCCGCCAGGTGATGGACGCGCTCGACCATCATCTGATCGACGGCGCCGGTCCCGCGCGCATGGTCGAGTTCGCCGCCCAGGAGTCCGGCTACCTCGCCGAGCTCGAGGAGGATCGCACCGTGGAGGCGCAGGGGCGGATCGAGAACCTGCAGGAGCTCGCGCGGCGTCGCGGCCGAGCTGATGCAGCGCGACCCGGAGGCCGCGCCTGCCCGAGTTCCTGGAGCAGGTCTCGCTCGTCGGCGAGCAGGACGAGTACGACGAGGAGGACTCCGCCCTCACGCTGATGACCCTGCACATCGCGAAGGGCCTGGAGTTCCCGGCGGTGTTCATGGTCGGCCTCGAGGACGGGATCTTCCCGCACTACCGCTCCATGACCAGCACGGCCGAGCTCGAGGAGGAGCGCCGGCTGGCGTACGTCGGGCATCACGCGCGCGCAGGAACGCCTGTACCTGTGCCACGCGTGGAGCCGCACGATCTTCGGACAGACCCAGTTCAATCCGCCCTCGCGGTTCCTCAACGAGCTCCCCGAGCGAGCTGATCCAGCTGCGCGAGAGCGAGGGCGGCGGCTCGCGGCGGGTCCGCGATCGTGGCGGACGCTCGTACTCCGTGATCGGTCTGCCGGATCGGCAGCCCTCGCCCGGATATCGAGCCGGCCGGGCCGGGCGGGGTCCCGAGGCGCGAGCCGCCTCTCGGTCGCCGCCGGCGACACGGTGGTGCACGACAAGTGGGGCGAGGGCGTCGTGGTGAACGTCGAGGGCGGCGGCGGCGACGCCCTCGCCACGATCCGCTTCGACGACGTCGGCGAGAAGCGACTACTGCTGAGCTACGCCCCGCTGAAGAAGGTCGGCGCCTAGCCCAGCCGGTCGAGCACGTTGCGGGTGATCCGTTCGACGGCCGGGTCGTCGAGCCCGTAGGTCCAGTCCGTGACGCCGGCGTTGAAGACCGTGCCGCCGCCCGGCACGGTGAACACGCCGACGCAGGCGTGGTTGTTCGTCACCCGGTGCATCTGCTCGCGCCAGCGCTCGCCGAAGACCGCCATCGCGGTGTTCTCGAGCTCGCCCGGTTCGTGCGAATAGCGCGAGGGCTGTTCATGCTGGGCCCAGAGACGGGCCGGCGCCGTGGCGAGGATCTCCAGCGACGCCGGAGCGCCGTCGGCGTGCGTCGGGACCGGCAGGCCGTCCTCCGCCGTGGTGAGCTCCACGCCGTCGACCTCGTACGCCACGATCGCGTGCTCGAGGCCGAGCGCGTCGCCGTAGTGGAGGTCGGCCCCCTCGAACGCCCAGTGGTCCGGGCGATGCACCGTGAACGCCCCGGAGGCGCGCGGCACGCCGAGGCCGTAGCGCGAGTACCCGCCGCGGGTGAACGTGAGGCCGATCGTCGAGGTCTCCGGCCGGCCGATCCGCCGGTCGGACCAGACGCCGGAGAGGAACCGCTCGTCGCCGGTCCCCGCCACGGGGTCGTCGTCCGCCCGGTACTTGAAGCACGTCATGCCACGGCGGTCCTCGCTGAGGCGCACCTGCCAGAAGCACGTGTTGCCGGAGAGGATCATCGCGTTGCCGCCGCCGGCGACGAACGTGTCCAGCGCGTCGCGCATGCCCCAGGACCAGTACTCGTCGTGGCCGACGCTCGCGTACAGGCGGTGTCCGTCAAGGACGTCGGGATGGTCCTCGAGGTCCTGGGAGATCGCGACGTCGACGGCGTAGCCGCTCGTCTCGGCCCATCGCGTGAACACGCGCTCCCAGTTCCACCAGCCGGCGCCGCCGCTCCAGACCGACAGGCCCAGTGGCTCCGCCCACTCGAAGAACCACCGCCCCTCACGGTCGGGCTCGGGCTGCATCTTGCGGCGGGCCGGCTCGGGCTTGACCAGGAATCCGGGGGCGAGAGGACGATCGAAGGAGACCCGCGTCCCGCCGGTGTAGAGCGACGGGCCGCCCCAATCGTTGTAGGCGTTCCACGTGGTGGTCGAGAGCACCAACAGGATCGGCGCGCGCTCGCCGGCGCCGGGACGCACCACCACGAACGCGTCGACGCGCTCGTCGCCGGCGGTGACCGTCACGGCGTGGTAGCCGGAGCGCGTCGTCCCCGGCAGCTCGATCGCCAGCGTGTCCTCCCATCCGCATCCGTCGGCGGCGGGATGGTCCGGCTCGGGCTGCCGGCCGGCGGCGACGCCTGGGACACGGCGGACCACCTCCCGGACGGCGCCCTCGCGTGCCACCTCGACGTCGACG
Source organism: uncultured Actinomycetes bacterium (assembly GCA_963832225.1). Classification (GTDB taxonomy): domain Bacteria; phylum Actinomycetota; class UBA4738; order UBA4738; family HRBIN12; genus JALYMB01. The sequence continues at coordinate 302,962 of CAWHTI010000007.1, read as the reverse complement.
TTCGGATGGTCGGAGGAGATCTTCACGGCGAACGGCTCGCCGGGGGCGACGCTCTGGGGCCACGTGTAGGCCTCGAGCATCAGCGGAGCGCCAGGTAGGCGGCGACCAGGATCACCACGCCGGCGACCAGGGGCGCGATCACCCATGCCAGGCCGAGCCGCCCGCGGTAGGGCCCGAGCGTCCCGACCTTCGTGGTGGGCTTCAAGCCGGGCGGACGGATCTGGATGCGCCGCTTTCCCTTCTGGGCCATGGATGGAGTATAGGAACGACCCGTGGGCCGCTCAGGGGCTCCGCTTGATGCAGGTGTAGTCGGCGTACACCTTCAGCTCGTCGTGCTCGGCGCGCTGGATGTCGAACCCGGCCCGATCGATCATCGGTTCGAGCAGCCAGGTGAACGTGCTGAACTCCTTCTGGACGTGCGCCTCGAGCTCGTCCCGCGTCCAGCCGTCCTCGGCGCGTTCGGCCGCGGCATCGAACCATCGGCCGAGCGACGTGTCCGCGTCGTGCGGCTCGAACGAGAAGACGAGGTCGTGCAGGCGCAGGACGCCCCCGGGGCGGAGGATGTCGGCCATCCGTCGCAGCGCGATCGCCTTCCAGAAGTCGGGAAGATGATGCAGGGCGTTCCGCGTGTAGATGACGTCGGCCGCTGGCCCCGCGTGCTCGTAGGTCAGGAATCCGGCCCGCACGCACTCGACGTTGGAGATGCCGCGCTCCGAGATCCTCGTCTCCATGACGGCGGTCATCGCAGGGGAGATGTCGACCGCGATCACCCGCCGGCAGCGTGAGGCGGCCGCCAGCGCGAAGGCGCCGGTGCCGGCTCCGAGGTCGACGAGGGTGCTGTCGGATCCGAGCCCCGCGGCCCGAAGATCCTCGATGTCATCGCCGGCGTCGACGCCGGCCTTCCGGTCGTATCCAGCCACGAGGGCGGGATCGAGGTGTTCGGACCCGGCGGCTGCCTCCTCATCGAACACCGGTGTCAGGGACATGGCGTCATCAACGTACCCCTCCCTCCGCTCGCATCGCCGATCCCCGGAACGGGCCGGCCGCGACGCGCGCCCGACGGCCGGTCGTCATCCGCGTCCGCGACCCGCGGACGTGCGCACGCGGACCGCGAGGATCGCGCTCGCCCCGATGCCGCCGGTCCCGGCGATCACGAGGACCGTGCGGGGCGAGAGCCTGTCCAGGAGCGGCCCACCGACGAGATACGAGCACCCGGCCGCCAGGCCGATCGCGCCGTAGAGATTCGCGAAAGCGCGACCGAGGTATTCGCGCGGCACGGTGCGCTGGAGCAGCGTGGTGGGTCCGACCTCCATCAGGCTGATGCCGACGCCACGCACCAGTTGCATGGCGAAGGCGGCCGCGATGACCGGAGACAGGCCGGTGAGCAGATTGCCCGCGCTGCCGATGGCGAACCCGGCGACCGCGATGGAGAAGGGAGGGAATCGAGCGACCCGTGAGACGAGCAGCGCGAACCCGAGGAGCAGGCCCAGGCCGGAGCCGGCGTACAGCAGGCTGACCCCCGAGTCTCCGGCGGAGAAGGTGTCCCGTCCGAGGAACACGAGCGCCACGTCGTCGACCCCGTTGAACGCGACCACCACCACGAAGGCGACGGCGACGGGCCGAAGGATCTGGTGGCGCCAGATGTACCGGATCCCGGTTCGGGCCGCCGCCGAGACGGTCTCGTTCCCATCGGGGTGGACGGCGCTCGGCATCCGGGGGAGTCCGGCGAGCAACAACGGGGAGGCGAGGAAGGTGAGGGCATCGACGGCGAGCAGCCCCAGGGGACTCATGAACGGAAGGAGGACGGCGGCCAGGAGCGGACCGAGCGCCTCCAGGCCATGGGTGCCCCCGCCGATCAGCGCGTTCGCACGCTCGAGGTCGTCGTCGTCGACCAGGTCGGGAACCGCGCTTCGAGCGGAGGCTTGGAACAGGCTCGCGAGCAGGCCGCCGGTCGCCACCAGCACGAGCAGCACGCCCAGGGGCGGCTCGGTGATCACGATGAGTCCCGTCGTCAGTGCCTGGCCGAGCTCGCAGATGACGAGGAGCCGCCGCCGGTCCAGGCGGTCCGCGATCGCCCCGACGAACGGGCTCAGGAGCATCGGTGTGAAGTCTCCGGCAAGGAGCAGGAGCGCGACGGCTGGGCATCGGCGCTGATCCTTTCCCGCCGCATCCTCCGCCCCATCTTCGCGGACCGGCAAGCCCGACGGCCCCGTTCGCTAGACTGCCCGCCGATGGCCGAGACCAAGCATCGGGTCGTGGTGGCGAAGCCTGGCCTGGACGGGCACGACCGCGGCGCGAAGGTCGTCGCGCGCGCCCTGCGGGACGCCGGATTCGAGGTGATCTACACGGGCCTGCATCAGTCGCCCGAGCAGATCGCGGAGACCGCGATCCAGGAGGACGCGGACGCCGTGGGCCTCTCCTGCCACTCCGGCGCCCACATGACCCTGTTCCCACGGGTGGTGACGCTGCTCCGGGAGCGGGGCGCCTGGAGGTCCTGGTCTTCGGCGGCGGGATCATCCCGGCCGGCGATATCCCCAAGCTCGAGGCCGCCGGCGTCGAGCGGATCTTCACCCCCGGCGCCAGCACCGTCGACATCGGCGAGTGGCTGCACCGCCGGCTGGGCGACGCACCGTAACCCGATCCCGGAGGCGAAGTGGATCTCTACGAGCACCAGGGCAAGGACCTGTTCCGCGCGATGGGCATCCCCACCCCCCGCGGCATCGTGTGCCGCACGGCCGAGGAGGCGGCCGACGCCACCCGCGAGCTCGGCGGCCGCTCGGTGGTGAAGGTGCAGGTCCAGGCCGGCGGGCGCGGCAAGGGGGGCGGCGTCGTGTTGGTGGATTCGCCGGAGCGCGCCGCCGAGGAGGCCGGCCGGATGCTCGCCGAGGGCTTCGGCGTCCATCCCGTCACCCGGGTGCTCTGCGAGGAGATCCTGCCGATCGAGCGGGAGTTCTACACCTCGATCCTGCTGGATCGGTCCACCGGCAGCTACCTGGCGATGATGACGGCGGAGGGCGGGGTCGACATCGAGGAGCTGGCCCGCACCCGCCCCGAGGCCCTGCGCCGCGTGCACATCGATCCGCTGCTCGGCCTGCGTACCTACCACCTGCGCGAGCTCACGGGCGTGCTGCCGGTCGAGGCCCGCGCCCTCGCCGCCGACGTCCTCACGAACCTGGCCCGTCTCCTGGACGAGGCCGACGCGACCCTCGTGGAGGTGAACCCGCTCGTGCTGCTCGCGGACGGGAGCGTCGCGGCGCTGGACGCGAAGGTCACGATCGACGACAACGCGCTGTTCCGGCACGAGGACCTGGAGGCGCTGCGGGCCTCGTTCCCGATCGACCCGGTCGAGGCGAGCGCGCGGGCGCACGGGCTGCAGTACGTGAAGCTCGACGGCGAGGTCGGCATCATCGGCAACGGCGCGGGCCTGGTGATGTCGACGCTCGACGTCGTGAAGCAGGCCGGCGCCGACGCCGCGAACTTCCTGGATGTCGGCGGCGGCGCCAGCGCGGATCTCATGGCGACCTCGCTCGAGGTGATCCTGTCCGACCCCGCCGTGCGCGCCGTGCTGATCAACATCTTCGGCGGGATCACGCGGTGCGATCTGGTGGCGCAGGGCATCCTCGAGGCGCTGACCCGCGTCGAGGCGCACGTGCCGATCGTGGTCCGGCTCGACGGGACGAACGGCGAAGAGGGACGCCGGATCCTGGCCGATGCCGCGCACCCCCGCATCGTCCCCGCCGCCACGATGCTCGAGGCCGCCGAGCGAGCGGCGTCCCTCGCGCGGGGAGCGGCGGCATGAGCGTCCTGGTCGGCGCCGACACGCGGCTGGTGGTCCAGGGCATCACCGGCAACGAGGGCACGTTCCACACGCTCCGCAACCGCACGTACGGCACGCAGGTCGTGGCCGGCGTCACGCCGGGCAAGGCCGGTCAGGACGTGGAGGGCATCCCCGTCTTCGACACCGTCGCGGAGGCGGTCCGCGAGGCCGGGGCGAACACCGCCATGATCTTCGTTCCGCCCCGGTTCGCGGCGGAGGCGATCCTCGAGGCCGCCGACGCCGGCGTCGAGCTGGTCGTGTGCATCACCGAGGGGATCCCCGCGAAGGACATGGCGCGCGTGCACTCCTACCTCGCGGTCACCGGCACGACGTTCGTGGGTCCGAACTGCCCGGGCGTGATCTCGCCCGGGGAGGCCAACGTCGGCATCATCCCGGGCGAGATCTGCACCCCGGGACGGGTGGGCCTCGTGTCGCGCTCGGGCACGCTCGTCTACCAGATCGTGCACGAGCTCACGCAGCGCGGCCTCGGTCAGTCGACCTGCGTCGGGCATGGGCGGCGATCCGGTCCACGGCGTGGGCTTCATCGAGTCGCTCGCGCTGTTCGCCGAGGATCCCGGGACCGACCTGGTGGTGATGACCGGCGAGATCGGTGGTGACGACGAGGAGCGCGCCGCCGCCTGGATCGCGGAGCACATGACCAAGCCGGTCGTCGGCTACATCGCGGGATTCACCGCCCCGCCCGGCAAGCGCATGGGCCACGCCGGGGCGATCGTCACCGGCTCCTCCGGGACGGCCGCGGCGAAGGCCGAGGCGCTCGAGGCCGCCGGCGTCCGCGTCGCGCGGACCCCCACCCAGGCGGCCGACCTGGCGGCGGACGCCCTGGCGTGACCGGTCCGGCCGCGGCGGACCGCCCGGCCGACGCGGCGCCGCTCTGGCGCCGCTCCGTGGTTGGCGGCCTGGCCGCCTTCGCGTGGGTGGCGCTGGCCGCGCTGGCGATCGGCGCGCTCGAGTGGCTCGCGGCGGGCAGGCCGTTCGGGGTCCGCCTCACCTGGAAGCTCGCCGGTCTCTACCTGAGCGCGTTCCACGGTGGCGGGATCAGAGGGGTGTCGGAGCGGCTGCCCGGCGACCTCGGCGCCGGTGACGTGACGTCGCTCGGACCCGAGCTCACCCTGCACGTCACGTTCCTCGTGGGGACCGTGTTCGCGGGCGTGGTGCTCTGGCGGGCGGGCCGCCGGATCGGACGGGCCGCGGGCGGTGGCTGGATGCGGTCCCTCGCATGGGGCGCGTCGGTCGCGCCTTCGTACGCGCTCCTGATGTTCGCGGTCACCCAGGTGACCGTGCTGCGGTTCCCCTCGGCCGGCTTCACGGAGGTCCGGCCGGTCGCCGTGGAGGCGCCGGGCGGCGCGCTGCTGCTCGGTCTGATCGCCGGCGTGGCCGGGGGCGCCGCCGCGGCCACCGAGACCGAGGCGCCGCCGGAGCCGTGGGGCGGCCGTCTGCGCGCCTGGGTCGCCGGCGGGTGGCACATGACGGTGGCGCTCGTGGTCCTGGCGTTCGCGGGGTTCCTCGTGGTCGCGGGGCTCCGGTCCGACGTGTCGGCGGCCTACGTCCGGGCGGTCGGGCGGGCGGACGCGGCCGGGGCGATCGCCGCGGGACACCACGTCCTGCTGGTCGCGAACCAATCGTTCCTGATCGCTGCGCCCTCGATGGGTGGATGCGTGACGGCGGAGGGCTCCGGCTCGCAACCCACGGCCCTGTGCCTTCGGACCCTCACGGTGCGGCCCGGATTCGGGTCGGCCGTCCTTCCGGATCTGACGTCACGGACGGTGCCGCTCTCGCCGCTGTGGCTGCTGTTCCTGCTGGTGCCGCTCGGCGCCACGGTCTGGGGCGGTCACGTCGCCGCGGCGGCGGTCCCGGGGCGCGGGGAGCGGGCGCTGCGCGGCGCCGGCAGCGGGGTCGTCTTCGCGGTGATCGTGCTCGTCGGCGAGGCGGCCTCGGCGATCGCCGTCGAGCGGCCGCCGGACGGCGACCTCCTGCGGGTGGGGGCCGATCCCGTCGGGATCGGCGTGCTGGCATTGGGGTGGGGGGTCTGCGGTGGCGTGCTGGGCGCCCTCGTGTCCGCCCGCCGTCAGACGCCGGTCGCCGGCGGACCTCCGGCGGACGACGATCCGGACGTGCCGCCCAGGCCCACCTCCGCGTAGTTCGTCTCCAACGCGGTGAACCGCTGCCAGGCGCGCTGCCACCCGGCGTCGTCGCGGCCGAACCGCTCCACGGGCGCGGCGGGCGCCGTCCGGTCCCAGATGCCGAAGAACGTGCGACCGTACCCCAGCAGGTAGCGCTGCCCCGAATGCGTGTACTGCAGCGCGTCGTTGTCCGGCGGCCCGTCCGCGGCCGGCGCTCCCCAGGCGGGGGTGGTGCTCGCCGGCTCCTGCTGCACGGTGGTGTGATGCGGCTCCATGCCGGCGAACCGGATCCAAGCCTGGCGCCAGCCCTCGTCCGTCCGGGGGTACCGCTCGGCCGGCGCGCCCGGCGAGGTCCGGTCCCAGATGCCGAAGAAGTCCACGCCGTAGCCCAGGACGTACCGGTGGCCGCTGTGCGTGTACTGCACCTGCGATGCGTCCGCGCCACCCCCCGACGTCGTCGGGTCGGGCGTGGCCGCGGCTCCCCAGCCATCCGGCGTGGCGGACGGTGGTGGACCGGCCGGCGACACGGCGTCGCTCGGGCGCGTGACGTCCGTGCTCTGGGGGCCCGAACCCGGGCCGGTGATGTCCGGCGGACCGCTCGTCGGTGGAGCGCCGGACGCCCCGGCCGAGGCCGACGGTGGGGCCACGGTCAGATCGCTGAAGCAGTAGCGGCACTTGATGGCCTCGTCCTGGATCTCCTCCGCGCAGTACGGACACTTCTTCACGGTCTCGCCCCTTGGGTGCGTGTGGACGCCCTCAGGCTAGCTCACGGTGGAGGATGGCGGCGCGGGCTCCTGCGCCCGCATCCACGCGCCGTAGCCGATCGCGAGGATCAGCACGATCCCGACGAACGCGCCGAGCGACGGGCCGTCGATCACGACCAGGAGGAACTTCAGCGCGCCCACGGCGAGGATGCCGAGGCCGAGCGCGACGCCGACCCTGGCCGCCTGCTCAGTCTTGTGGCGAGCCGTCTGGGGATGCGATCCCGTCAGCCGGATGCCCTCCCACGCCACCAGGGCGATCGCGAGCGTTCCGGTGAGGACACCCGCCCAGCTCGCGCTGCCGCCCCACATGCTGATCCGCGGGCTCTGCCAGGGCAACGCGAGACTGTCGATCAGGAGCAGGACGGCGGCTCCGAGCAGGATCTTGGTGGCGGTGGGAAGCCCGTCGATGTGCAGACCCGAACCCGATGCCGCCACCTCGCCCCCCTTCAGGAGTTCCAGACCCCGGCGCGAGGCCGGCGCACCGTCGGGTGCGGGAACGAGCCGAGTGAACACCCGCCCCCGGGGCGAGTCAATCACTCGGCCTGCGGGCCACCGCGGCGGACAGGGCGGCGCCGGTGACCCCGGCCACGAGCGCCACCCAGGGGGCGACCGACGCCTTCGTGAACGGCGGCGGGTTGCTGATCGCGAGTTCCGCCGCTCCGGCCGCGGTGATGGCCAGCGCCGCGACCATCCACGCCGTCACGCTCCCCGGACTCCCGTGCCGGAGCCAGGCCAGGAACGCTCCGAGCGAGCTCAGCGCCGTCAGCGTCGACCACCGCAGGGGGAACCCCCATGCTCCGAACCAGCCCGAGGCGGTCCCGAACCGGGTCCACGGGAACGCGGTGGATCCGAGCAGGATCGCCAGGGCGGCGCCGACGGCGAGCCACCACCTCGATCGCGGTCGACGGCCCTGCCGGGCGTCGCCGCCCTCCACGGCCACGTCCGCGGGCAGGCACTCGGGTCCCAGCACCACGCCGCGGACCGGGACGGCGCACGCGATGCACAGCGTGCGGTCGCATCGCGCGCAGCGCGCCACGGACACGGAGCCCGGATGCAGCTCGCAGCGCTCGGTGCCCTTCGTCGTCTCGGTCGGCATCGCTCGAAGCCTAGCGCCGGACGTCCGGACGGTGCGCGTCGGCGCCGCCTGCTAGCGTTCGCCCCATGGGAGCGCGCATCGCCGTCCTGGTCTCCGGTGGCGGCACGAACCTGCAGGCGCTCCTGGACGATCCGGCGATCGCCCCCTCGATCACGCTGGTGCTGAGCGATCGGCCGGCGGTGCGGGCGCTCCAGCGAGCCGGTGAGCGGGGCGTGGAGACGCTCGTCCTGGAGCCCTCCGGCTCGGCGGACCGCGAGGCGTATTCGGTAGCGGTCCGCGACGCGCTGCTGGCGCGTCACGTGGACCTCGTCGTCAACGCCGGATACATGCGGGTGCTCACGCGGACGTTCGCGGAGGCGTTCGAGGGACGGTGGCTGAACGTGCATCCGGCGCTGCTGCCCGCGTTCCCGGGCGCCCATGCGGTCGCGGACGCCCTGGCATGGGGCGTGAAGGTCACCGGCGTCACGGTTCATCTGGTCGACGAGGAGGTCGATCACGGGCCGGTCGTCGCCCAGGAGGCGATCGTCGTCCGCGACGACGACGACTGGGACTCGCTCGAGGCCCGCGTGCACGAGGTGGAGCACCGGCTGCTGCCGGCGGCCGTGCGGGCGCTGGTCGAGGGCCGGCTGGATGTGGACGGCCGTCGCGTGACGGTGCGGGAGGCGATGTGAGCGAGGCGCAGGTGGTGCGGCGCGCGTTGCTGGCCGTCTACGACAAGTCCGGCGTGATCGAGCTGGCGCGGGCGCTGCGGGAGCTCGGGGTGGAGCTGGTCTCCAGCGGCGGAACGGCGGCCGCGCTGCGCGACGCCGGCCTCGAGGTGACGCCGGTCGAGGAGGTGACCGGCTCGCCCGAGATGCTCGGCGGCCGGGTCAAGACCCTGCATCCCCGGATCCACGGCGGGATCCTCGCCGATCGCCGCCGACCGGAGCACGTGGAGCAGCTCGCCGAGCAGGGGATCGAGCCGTTCGATCTGGTCGTCGTGAACCTGTATCCCTTCCGCGAGACGGTGGCCGGCGGGGCCGCGTTCGATGAGGCGATCGAGCAGATCGACATCGGAGGCCCGGCGATGGTCCGAGCCGCCGCGAAGAACTTCGAGTCGGTCGGGGTGATCGTCGATCCCGGGCGGTACGAGATGGTGCTCGACGAGCTGCGGCTCGAGGGCGGCCTCACGCGGTCCACCAGGTTCGCGCTGGCGGCGGAGGCGTTCGCGCACACCGCGTCCTACGACGCCGCGGTTGCCGGCTGGTTCGCGTCGGCGACGCGGGACGACGCCCTGCCGGACTTCGTGGGATCGGCGCTCCAGAAGGTGGACGACCTGCGGTACGGGGAGAATCCGCATCAGCGGGGCGCGCGGTACCGCGACGTCGCAGGCCCGGGCCTGCTCGGCGGCGCCGAGGTGCTACAGGGCAAGGCGATGTCGTTCAACAACTGGCTGGACGTGGAGGCCGCGCACTCCCTGGCCGCCGCGCTGCCGCCGAACGCCGCCGTGATCGTGAAGCACAACAACCCGTGCGGGGCCGCCGCCGGGCCGTCGCCGGCCGAGGCCTACCGCCGGGCGTTCGCGTGCGACACCGTGAGCGCGTTCGGCGGCATCGTGGCGTTCCACGCCGAGGCCGACGCCGACGCCGCCGACGCGATGCGCGAGGTCTTCACGGAGGTCGTCGTGGCCCCGTCGTTCAGCCCGGAGGCGCTGACGATCTTCGCGGAGCGCGACAACCTGCGCGTGGTGCGGGCGCCCCTGCCGGACGGTGGCGGTCTGGACGTTCGGCTCGTGCCCGGTGGCGCGCTCGTCCAGGATCGCGACGTGGTGATCGAGACCCGGGCGGACTGCAAGGTGGTCTCCTCGCGGGAGCCGAGCGGGACGGAGTGGGAGGACCTGCTGTTCGCCTGGCAGGTGGCGTGGCGGGTGAAGTCCAACGCGATCGTGTTCGTGAAGGACGGCGCCACGGTCGGGATCGGCGCCGGCCAGATGTCCCGGGTGGACGCGGCCTGGATCGCCGCGCGGAAGGCGGCGGGTCGCGCCGCCGGCGGCGCGATGGCCTCCGACGCCTTCTTCCCGTTCCCGGACGCGGTGGAGGTCGCCGCCGAGGCCGGCGTCACCGCGGTCATCCACCCCGGTGGCTCGGTCCGCGACGAGGAGGTGCTGGCCGTCGCCGAGCAGCACGGCATGGCGGTGGTCGTGAGCGGCCGGCGTCACTTCCGGCACTGACCGCGGAGACCTGAACCGTGATCAGCCTGCACGCTGTGCGCGTTGTGCGGCCGCGTTTGGTCGGGCCGGGAGACCCACGGGTAGGATTCGGCATGTGACGGCCACGATCATCGACGGCAAGGCGATCGCCGCGCAGATCCGTTCGGAGGTCGCTCAGCGGGTCCAGGGGTTGCAGGAGCGGGGTGTGATCCCGGGCCTCGCCGCCGTCCTCGTGGGCGAGGACCAGGCCTCCCGCATCTACGTCGGCGCGAAGCACAAGGCCTGCGCCGACGTCGGCATCCGCTCGGAGCAGGTGGACCTGCCCGCGTTCGTGACGGAGGACAACCTGCTCGCCACGATCCGGCGCCTGAACCGCGACCCCGAGATCCACGGCATCATCGTGCAGCTCCCGGTGCCGGCCCACCTGAAGGAGCTGCCGCTGCAGATGGCGGTGGATCCGGCCAAGGACGTCGACGGACTGCACCCGATGAACGTCGGGATGATGGTGCGCAACGAGCCGACGTTCCCACCCGCAACACCGTACGGCATCGTGGAGCTGCTGCTGCGGTCCGGGGTCGCGCTCGAGGGCCAGGAGGTCGTCGTGGTCGGCTACGGAGATCTGGTCGGTGCGCCGCTGTCGATCATGCTCGCGCAGGACTCGATCCGGGGCAACGCCACGGTCACGTGCTGCCACATCAAGACGCGCGATCTCGCCGGGCACACCCGCCGGGCCGACATCCTGGTGGCGGCGGCGGGCGTGCCGCAGATGATCACGGCGGACATGATCAAGCCCGGCGCCACGGTGGTCGACGTGGGTGTGCACCGGACCGCGGAGGGGCTGGTGGGCGACGTCGCGTTCGACGAGGCGGTGGAGGTCGCGGGCGCGATCACCCCCGTGCCGGGCGGCGTCGGCCCCATGACGGTCGCGATGTTGATGGTGAACACGGTGGCCGCGGCCGAGGCCGCGGCGTACCGCCAGTGACGGTGCCGGCCGGCGTCGGCGGCCACCTCGCTGCGATCCTGCGCGCCGGCTCCTTCGCGGTCACCGGGGAGATCGTGCCCCCGCGATCGGGGAGCGGCGCGGCGGTGACCGAGCACGCGCGGGCGCTGGTCGGCTCGATCGACGCGGCGAACGTCACGGACAATCCCACGGCGTCGGCGCACATGTCGGCGTCGGCCGGCGCGTCGTTCGTCGCGGCCGCCGGGATCGAGCCCACGCTTCAGCTGACGTTGCGCGACCGGAACCGGCTGGGTCTGACCGCCGAGCTGCTGGGCGCCTGGGCGCTGGGCGCCCGCAACGTCCTGTGCCTGTCCGGCGACCCCATCTCGATCGGCGACCACCCCGACGCGTCCGTCGTGAACGACCTGTCGGTCCCCGAGGTCGTGGGGCTGGTACGGCGACTCCGGGACGAGGGTGTGACCCTGTCCGGCGCCGAGGTGGACGACCCGCCGCGGTACCTGATCGGCGTGGCGGATCTCCCGCTCGCGGATCCGTACGATCCCGCGCGGCTGGAGCAGAAGCTCGACGCCGGCGCGGACGTGATCTGGACGCAGATCGCCTACGACGTCGAGGCGCTGACCGACTGGGCCGAGCTCATGCGGACGCGCGGTGTCTTCGAGCGCGCGAAGGTCCTGATCGGCCTCATGCCGCTGCGCACCGCCCGGGGGGCCCGGTTCATGGACGAGAAGCTCCCCGGCGTGCGCGTCCCGCCCGCCGTGTTGGAGGCCCTGGAGGCAGCCGGCGACGACGCCGAGGCGGTCGGCCGCGGGCTCACGATCGAGATCGTGCACGGCATCCGCGCGATCGCGGGTGTGAGCGGGGTGCACCTGATGGGCATGGGCCACGACGCCAGCGTGCGCGCCGTCGTGGACGGCGCCGGCCTGTTCCCCAGGCCGGCGGGAGCATGACGATCCGGCGGGCGTGGATCGTCCTGCTGGTTCTGGGCATCGCCCTGCTCCTCGTGGGCGGGCTCCTCCCCAGCTACCGGCTCGGCGGCCGATACGACTTCCGGTACGCCTGGGGCTTCGACCTGTTCCCGACGAGTCGTCATCTGCTGCTGGCCGGCAGATGGCTGCTCGTCCTCGCGGTCCCGGCGCTCGCGGCTTTGGCCGCGATCCGGTCGTCTCCGCTTGCCTCCGGTCTGCTGCTGGCGAGCGTGCTGCTCGTCACCATCGAGGCGCTCGACCGTCTCGGTTTTCTCGTCGGGCAGCAGGATGGTGGCTTCGCCGTGAGGAGCGGGACCCACGTCACGGTCGCGGGGTGCGCGCTGGTCGCCGTCGGCGCGACCGGGGCCCTGCTGGCACGACGATCGGGCCGTCTCGCGTCCACGGCGGCCCCGTCCGCGCTGGCAGCGGCCGTCGATCGACCCGCGGAGATCCGTGAGGATCCACCCGGAACCTAGTGTGGGGACGCCGCCACCGGCGCGGACGGGCAGGATCAACCCAGCCGAAGGAGAAGGGATCATGACAGAGGTCGTGTCGATCGACGGGAACCAGTACACGAAGCGGAGCCCGCTGGCCGTGATCGGGCTGACGTTCATCACCCTGGGGATCTACGGGGCGTGGTGGTACTACCGAACGAACGACGATGCCCGGCGCTATCTCCGCGACGACACGATCCGGCCCGGGATCGCGCTCCTCGCCGTCACGCTGGGCGCCCTGCTGATCGTTCCACCGTTCATCTCGCTGTATCACACGGGGGAGCGGGTGCAGCGGATGGAGGAGAAGGCCGGCGTCCCGATCCCGATCTCGCCGGCGCTGAACCTGCTCCTGTGCATCGTGGTCGGGTTCTTCGGCTACGCCTACACCCAGGAGCATCTGAACCGCGTGTGGGACGCCGCCGGAGGGAGCGCGGGGAGCCTGCCACCGCCGCCGGTGCCCGCCACGACCTAGGCTTCGGAGGAACGCTCCTCGATCGGGACCCAGGTCTGATCCCGGGGTCCGATGTATTCGCTGCCGGGACGGATGACCTTGTTGTCGGCGTACTGCTCGCGGACGTGCGCGGTCCACCCCGCCATGCGCGCGAGCGCGAAGATCGGCGTCATCAGGTCGGTCGGGATGCCCAGGACGTGATACACGCCGGCCGCGTACAGGTCGACGTTGGGCCAGAGCTCCTTCTGCTCGTACACCGTCGACTGCAGGGCCTCGAAGATGCCCGCCCACCGCGTGTCGCCGTGGCGCTCTCCCGCCTCGCGCGCGAGCTGCTTCAGCACGGTGGCCCGCGGGTCCATGGTCCGGTAGACCGCGTGGCCGAAGCCCATGACCTTCTCGTGGCGCCCGAGGCGATCGCGGACGTACGCCTCCGCCCGCTCGGGCGTGCCGATCTCCTCGGCCATCTTCATGGACTCCTCGTTCGCACCGCCGTGCAGCGGACCCTTCAGGGCTCCGATCGCACCGGTGATCGCGCTGAACATGTCGGCGAGCGTGCTGGCGATGATGCGCGCCGTGAACGTGGAGGCGTTCATCGTGTGGTCGGCGTAGAGGATCAGCGTGGTGTCGAGCACCGCGGCGTCGTCGAGGTCGGGCTCCTCGCCCAGCAGCATCCACAGGAAGTTCGCCGCGTGGGGAAGCTTCGGGTTGGGCGGGACGATCTCCTGGCCGGTCCGCAGGCGGTGATACGTGGCGATCAGCGTGGGGGTCTTCGCGATCAGGCGCATCGCCTTGCGGTACTGCGCCTCGGAGCTCTCGTCCCACCCGTCGGGGTCGTACGTGGAGGCGGCCGAGATGGCGGTGCGGAGCATCGACATCGGGGAGGTCTGCTGCGCCAGGTCCGGCATCACCTTCAGCAGGAACGGCGACAGCTCGCGCTCGTTCACCAGGAACTCGTTCAGCTCGTCCAGCTGCTCCTGATCGGGGAGGCGAGCGTGGTGCAGCAGGTAGACGGTCTCCTCGAAGGAGGCGTTCACGGCCAGGTCGCCGATCTCGTAGCCGGCGTACCAGAGGCGGCCGGCATCGCCGTCGATGTCCGACACCCTCGTCTGGCCGGCGACGACCTCGCGTAGACCCTTCTCCGTCACGTGCTGGCCTCCGTCCCTGTGGCGTTCGTTTGAACGACGATTCAAAGCATAGCGGGCCCGATGCTCGCGACGCCACTCGGGTGGTCGGCGCGGACGCTCCTTGCCAGGATAGACCGGCCCCGGGTGTCCGGGCCATCCGCTCGCGACGAGCAGCTCGACGACGGGGGCTCGACGATCGGGGCCCGACGACCGCACCACCGAGCCACCGAAGGAGGAGAGGTGTCCCACCGCGTCGTCCTGATCCCCGGCGACGGCATCGGTCCCGAGGTCGTGGGGGCCGCCCGCCGGGCGATCGATGCCACGGGCGTGCCGGTCGACTGGGAGGTGCGCGAGCTCGGCCAGGCCGCCGCCGCGCGGGAGGGGAGCGCGCTGCCGGCGGGGACGATCGACGCGATCCGCGACGCCGGGGTGGGGCTGAAGGGCCCGGTGTCCACGCCGGCGGGGGCGGGGATGGGCAGCGTCAACGTCGCGATGCGCAAGGCCCTCGACCTGTTCGCCTGCATCCGCCCGTGCAGGCTCTTCCCCGGCGTGCCCAGCTCGTACGAGGCGATCGACCTGGTCGTGGTCCGGGAGAACACGGAGGATCAGTACACGGGCATCGAGTTCCAACGCGGGGCGGTCGCCACGAAGGAGCTCATCGCGTTCATCGGCGAGCGCACCGGTCGCTGGATCCGCGAGGACAGCGGCATCTCGATCAAGACCATCAGCGAACGGGGGAGCGAGCGGATCGTGCGCCGCGCGTTCGAGTACGCCGTGGCGCACGGCCGGTCCAAGGTCACCGCCAGCCACAAGGCGAACATCATGAAGTTCTCCGACGGGCTCTTCCTGGAGGTGGCCCGGCGGGTGGCCGGCGAGGAGTTCCCCGACGTGCCGTTCGAGGATCGGATCATCGATGCGCTGTGCATGCAGCTGATCCAGGCGCCCGAGCGGTTCGACGTGCTGGTGATGCCGAACCTCTACGGCGACATCGTGAGCGACCTGGTGGCCGGGGAGATCGGCGGGCTCGGCGTGGCTCCCGGAGGGCACTTCGGCGACGGCGTCGCGGTCTTCGAGGCCACGCACGGGACGGCGCCCCGCCATGCCGGCGCCGACCGGGCGAACCCCACGGGCGTGATCCTGTCCGGCGCCATGATGCTGCGGCATCTGGGTGAGGTCGAGGCCGGCGATCGGATCGAGGACGCGGTGGCATCGGCGATCGCCGCGGGCGAGGTCACGGCGGACCTCGTGTCGGGTCCCGGCGTGGCGGCGCTGGGAACCCAGGCCTACACCGACGCCGTGGTGTCCCGGCTCGCCGGGTGAACCGCTCGCGGCTCGGTAGCATGTGGCGCCTGAACGCCGGTCAGCGCCGCCGGCGCGTCCGGACGCGACACGACACGAGGAGCGACGCCGCATGAAGGTCACGATCGTCGGCAGTGGGTTCGTCGGGCAGACCACCGCGATGCGGGTGCTGCAGAAGGGGCTGGCGGAGGTGGTCCTCACGGATATCGTCGAGGGCCTGCCGCAGGGCCTGGCCCTGGACATGAAGGAGTCCGCGCCGGTGGAGCGGTTCGAGCCGCTGATCACCGGCACGAACGACTACGCCGACGCGGCCGGCTCCGACGTGGTGGTGATCACGGCGGGCTTCCCGCGGCAGCCCGGCATGAGCCGCATGGACCTGCTGGCGAAGAACGCGGCGATCATCCGCAGCGTGGTGGAGCAGATCGCTCCGTCCTCCCCGCAGGCCATCGTCATCGTCGTCACCAATCCGCTCGACGAGATGACGCATCTGGCGGCCGAGGTCAGCGGCTTGCCGAAGCAGCGGGTCATGGGCATGGCGGGCGTGCTGGACTCCGCCCGCCTCCGATACTTCATCGCCGAGGAGCTGGGCGTCTCGCCGCTGGTGGTGGAGGCCATGACGCTCGGCTCGCACGGCGACGCCATGATCGCGCTGCCCCGTCACGCCACGGTCGACGGCCGCCCGCTGCCGGAGCTGACCGACGAGGCGACGCTCGAGCGGCTCTTCCAGCGAACCCGGGACGGCGGCGCGGAGATCGTGGCGCTGCTGAAGAAGGGGAGCGCCTACTACGCGCCCAGCGCGTCGGTCGCCAGGATGATCGAGGCCATCGCCGGCGCCACCGACGAGGTCCTGCCGGTCTGCGCCTGGACCACGGGGCAGTACGGGATCGCGGACACGTACGTGGGCGTGCCGGTGCGCCTCGGTCCTGGCGGGGTCGAGGAGATCGTGGAGCTCGACCTCAACGAGGAGGAGCTGGCGCAGCTGCGGGCCGCCGCTGAGGGCATCCGCGCCAAGTGCGCGGATCTCGCGAAGCTGTAGCGGTCTTCGCCGTCCCCGGTCAGGCCGCGGGACGCCGCTCGATCACCGGACGTCGACCTTGGCGGTCGCCTCGTTGTCCCGTCTGAGGGGGTCGGCGGTGGAGGTGGCGGCGGTCGCCCGCAGGGCCACCCTCCCCGCGACGTCGCCCCGCAGCACGACGGAGACGGTCGCCTCGCCGCCGGGGGCGATGCTCCCCAGGTCGCACGCCATGTCCGTGCACGTCCCCTGGCTCGGCCGCACGGACGTCACGGTGGCGCCGGCCGCCGGCCGCACCGACAGGAGGGTCCCCGTTGCCCGATCCGGTCCGCCGTTCGCGACGCGGAACGTGGCGGTCGTCTCCGAGCCGATCCGGACGTCCCTGACGGGAGCCGCCGAGAGGTGCACGTCCGCCGACAGCACCTGGATCGGCCCGAGGTTCTCGGTCGCGATCCACCAGTCGTCGGCGTACTGCAGCAGCGGGCCGGTCGAGGGGATCGTGCCGCCGATCGTCTGTCGGGGCTGCGCGCGGTCTCCGCCGGTGGTGTCGGCGGTGAGCGTGACCGTGTCCACGAGGACGTCGCGCTCGTCGTACACCCACAGGCGAAGCGGGACGGATCGACCGAAATCCATCTCCAGGATCGTCGTGAACCAGGCGTCCTCGGGGACGGACCACGAGCCGTAGCGCTCCTGCCTGGTCCGGAACACGCCGATGCCGAGCGTCCGACCCCGCACCGACATCCGCAGCTCCACGTTCCGCGCGAACACGGTGCCGTCGCCCGGTGTGAGCTGTGCGAGCTGCAGGTAGGGACGCTTCGCCCCGGGGATCGCCCCGATCCTGAAGGAAGCTCCGACGAACGCGTGACGCCCCGGGATGGGGATGTCGTCGCCGACGTGGACGTGCCCGGGGTCGGTCGCCTGACGCTGCAGCCGGACGGCGCCCGTTCCCGTGCGGCCGCCGAACGATCCCGTCTGGACGTCGGACTGGATCCCCATCTCGCACCCCGGACGCGGCGCGTGCAGGCGGCCGCAGACGGGCGCCTCGAAGGCGGTCAGCAGGAGGATCCTCGGGTCGGTGGTCGGCGCCGAGACGGTGGCGATCACGCTGCTCGGCATGACGGCCATCGCCACGAGGATCGCGACCCAGCCCAGCGTGGTGGCGGTGCGCCTGCCGATCCTCACGTCCCCACCTATCGGCGAGGGCGCGGGTCCCCTGTACCGGCTAGGGGCGCCGGTCGGCCGGTGCGTGCCTCCAGCCCCACCGGACGTGCGTGGGCCGGCCGACACGGGCGGGCTGCACGGTGGTCGAGGTCGTCGCGCGGTCGTTCCCCGGTGCGGGGTCGGGCGTCGTGGCGGAGACCCCGACGGTATCGACGACGGTCCCGCTCACGGTCGGCCTGACCACGATCGTGATCCTGGTCGAGGACCCCGGGGTCAGGCTCCCGCCGTTGCAGGAGACCGTGACGCCGTTCACGGCGCACTTGGTGCCGGGCTTCGCCGAGACGAGCGTCACGCCGTCGGGCAGCTCGTCGACGATCCTGATCCCCGTCGCCGTGGCCGGACCGTGGTTCGTCGCCACGATGGAGTACGTGATGTCACCGGCTCCCAGGGCGATCGGGTCGGGAGCGTCGGAGATCGCGATCGAGACGTCGGCGTCGGGATCGGTGACCGATGTCGAGGAGGAGGCCGTTCGGTCGGCGGCATCCGGATCGGTGCCGGCCCCCGTCACCGTGACGGTGTTCGACACGGGACCGATGCGGTCCGCGACGACGGTGATCGTGACCTTCGCCGTCGATCCCGGCGCGATGCGACCGAGCGCGCAGGTCACCGTCCGAGCCGGAGGGATCGGACACCGTGCGCCCGGCTTCGCCGACACGAACGTCGTGTCGCCGGGGAGGGGATCGGTGAGCACGACGTCGTTCGCGGTGTCGGGTCCCGCATTGGCGACCGTGGCTGTGTACACGAGCCGGCCACCCATCGGGACCGGGTCGGGCGCGTCCTTGAGGGTCACGCTGAGGTCCGCCACGCTCGTGTCCCCGATCACGGTCGTGGACGCCGAGGCGCTCGCGTTCGCCGGCGTGGGATCCGGAGCGGGCCCCGACGCGGTGGCCGTGTTCGTCATGGTGCCGGGCGATCCGGCCCGCACCACGATGGCGACGGTCGCCTTCTTCCCCCCGGCGATGTCGCCCAGCTGGCAGCCGACCGAGGTGTCGCACGCGCCGGCGCTCGGGGTCGCCGACACGAGCACGGCCCCGGCGGGCAGCGGGTTCGAGAGCGCGGTGTCGTAGGCGGTCCCGAGGCCCGCGTTCGTGACGGTGACGAGATAGGTCTCCTTCGCGTCCTGCCCCACGGGGTCGGGCGAGTCGGTCACGGTGGTGACCAGGTCCACGCCCTGGAGCTCGGCCAGGCGCTCGGCCAGATCGGCGCGGACCGACGCGTAGGCGGGGTCAAACGCCCGGTTCCGCAGCTCGTACGGGTCCGGCGGACCCAGACGGCCGGTCAGGTCGTACAGCTCGACGTTGGGAGCATCCGGATCGGGCGGAGCGTCGAGCTCCACGTACGCGTAGTCCGCCGTGCGGACGCCCCACCACGTCGGCACGGTGTCGCTCCCGTCGGCCGCGTTGTGGATCAGCACACCGTCGCGCCACGGCGGCGGCGCGGTCCCCCGAAGCATCGGGGCGAGGCTCACCCCGTCGACGGGGGTGGCCGGCGTCGCCCCGGCCAGATCCGCGATCGTCGGTGCGACGTCCACGTTCGACACGAGGTGGCCGTCGACGTGGCCGCTCGCGCCGGGGTATCGGACCAGGAACGGCGATCGCAGGCAGACGTCGTACTCGCAGCGCTTCCCCACCCAGCGGTGCTCGGCGAACTGGAAGCCGTTGTCGGTCATGAAGATGATCACGGTGTTGTCGAGCTGGCCCGCGGCCTGCAGCGCGCTCTCGATATCGGCCACCGAGTCGTCCACGGAACGGATCGTCCGGTAGTGGCGGAGCTTGCTCTCGTCGCTGGCCGCGACCTCCTCGGCGCTCAGGCGCGGCAGGGCCTGCACCCAGGCGGGCTTGTCGGTGACGTCGGCCTCGTTGAAGCTCGGGTCGTGCGAGGGATCGGCGCCGGCGAACGCGTTCGCGTACCTCGTCTCCGGCTTCCAGTCGCCGTGCGCCGCCGCGAGCGACAGCTGCAGGAAGAACGGCGTGCCTCCGGGCGTCTCGTCGATGAAGCGCGTCCCCAGCTCGGTGAGCGCGAGCGTCGAGTAGTCGTCCTGGCCGAACTTGTACGTGAGCCGGGTGCCGCCGCTCGAGCCGTCCCGGCTCTCGAACAGCGTGTAGTCGTAGTAGCCGAGGTTGCCCTTGCCCACCTGCGCGGCCCAATAGTCCCAGCCCGGGGGCTTGTAGTCGCCGCGCCGGAACGGGTAGTCGTTGATGTATTTGCCGATCATGCCGGTCCGGTAGCCGGCCGCGTCGAGCCAGGTCGCGATCGTGTCCGACTCGTCCAGGAGCGCGCCGTTCGAGTTGGACTCCACGCCCGTGTGATGCGAGTACCGTCCGGTCAGGATCGTCGCGCGCGAGGGGCAGCACAGCGGGTTGTTGAAGAAGAAGCTCCGGAAGTCGATCCACCCCTGAGCGGGGTCGGCCAGCTCCGACTCGAGGTGTGGCATCACCACCGGCGCGCCGGGGTCGAGCGCGTCCATGGTCTGGTCGTCGGTGAGGATCAGGACGATGTTGGGTCGTGGCGCGCCCGCCTCGGCGCCAGAGGCCGGGGCGGAGGCGGAGACGCCCGCGGGCAGCACGGCGGCCACGATGACCAGCGGGAGGGCCAGGGCGGATCGAGCGATCGCGCGACGCATCATGACCGCCTATCGGCACCCGTGTCCGGCTCCTGCACCTCCGATCCGGCCTTCCGGAGCCGCTGCTGCCCCACCCACGCCAGGTCGAGGAGGCCACCCACCAGGCCGACGGCGCCGCCGCCGATCACCAGCCAGAGCCCGATCCCGGGCGTGAAATCGATGATGCCGGATCCGATCGCCTCGTACTGGCGGCGCACCTCCTCGATCGGCACGTCACGTGCCTGGGACACCGTCTCGATGATCTTCTCGGCCCCGGCGTCCTGGAACCGTCCCGAGACATCCGAGGCGTCGAGGATGCCGATGACCAGGGAGGCCGCCGCGCACGCCAGGATCAGGAGCGCGAGTGCCCGTCGCGCCGCGGTCGAGCCGACGATCCGCAGCGCGACGAGCGCGATCAGCATCACGACGCCCATCACGAGGGTCGCCATCCCGTCGACGCGGTCCACGCCCGGGATCACGGTGTCCAGCACGCCCTGGCGATCGTCGACGATCCCCACCGTGGCCCACGTCTGGATCGATGCCAGCGCGATCAGCAGGCCGCCCGCCGCCGTGAACAGGAAGCCGAACAGGCGAAGCGGCGTGGGCTTGGACACGTCGAGGACCGCGGACACGACGGCAGTCTCGCACGCGCCCCCTGCCCGACGAAGCATCCGGATCAGCTCGGGCCGGGCTCCCAGTGCGTGACGGCGTGGGCGACCGCCTCGCCCATCTCCATGGTGGTCGAGCCGCCGCCGAGGTCGCCCGTGCGCACGACGCCCGCCGCCAGGACGGTGTCGACCGCCCGCTCGACGGCCGCCGCCGCGTGCATCTCGCCGAGGTGGCGCAGCAACATGGCGCCCGACAGGATCATGGCCACCGGGTCGGCCCGGCCCTGGCCCGCGATGTCGGGCGCGCTGCCGTGCACCGGTTCGAAGACGGCGTACTCCCATCCGATGTTGGCGCCGGGGACCAGCCCCAGGCCGCCCACGAGGCCGGCGCACAGATCGCTCAGGATGTCGCCGTAGAGGTTGGGCAGCAGCAGCACGTCGAAGGCCTCCGGCTCGCGCGCCAGCCGCATGGAGAGCTGATCGATCTGGATCTCGCGGAACTCGGCGTCGTAGTGGTTCGCCGCCTCCTCCGCCGCCGTCGTCAGGAACAGGCCGTCGGAGAACCGCATGATGTTGGCCTTGTGTCCGACCGTGATCGTGCGCCGCCCGTTCCACAGGGCGTAGTCGAACGCGAAGAACACGATGCGGTAGGTCCCGGCGGCCGAGATCGGCTTGACCGTGATGCCGGCATCCTCGCGGACCTCGAATCCGGACAGCGATCGGAGCCGCTCCCGCAGCGCGCCCGCGCCCTCGCTGCCGCGCTCGAACTCGATCCCCTGATACAGATCCTCGGTGTTCTCGCGCACCACCACCAGATCCACGCCGGGGTGACGCACGGGGATGCCGGGCAGGGCGCGCGCCGGGCGGACGGCGGCGAACAGGTCGAGCTCCTGGCGGAGCGCCACGTTTACGCTGCGGAACCCCGTGCCGACCGGGGTCGTGATGGGCCCCTTGAGCGCCACCCGGGTGGACCGGATCGAATCGAGGGTCTGGTCCGGGAGCAGGGAGCCCTCGGTCTCGAGGGCGCCGGCGCCCGCCACGTGGGGGATCCATTCGATGCCGACGTCGGCGGCGTCGAGCACCATCGTGCAGGCGGCCGAGACCTCCGGCCCGATCCCGTCGCCCGGGATGAGCGTCACGCGATGCGGCATGGCCTCACCCTACCGAGCCCCGGCGAGGCCCTTCC
This sequence comes from uncultured Actinomycetes bacterium, assembly GCA_963832225.1. Classification (GTDB taxonomy): domain Bacteria; phylum Actinomycetota; class UBA4738; order UBA4738; family HRBIN12; genus JALYMB01. The sequence goes on along the minus strand of CAWHTI010000007.1, from coordinate 281,033 downwards.
GTCGGGTGCCGGGGCAGGGGTAGGGTCGAGGGGTCGTTCCTTGAGCCCATCCGGTGGCCCGACCCGAACGTAGACCCTGCGTCATCCGACCCGAGGAGGGATCCCGTGCGACGAGCCGCCGCAACGATCGCGACCTGCCTGTTCGTGGTGCTGACGGCGGCACCCGCCGGTGCGGCCACGAAGACCGTCGACGTGGTGGACTTCGCGTTCACGCCGACGACCCTCAAGAGCGCGCAGGGTGGCACCGTGCGATGGCACAACACGGGGGTCCGGACCCACACGGCCACGCAGGACGGCCCCCTGGCACTGTTCACGACCGGCAACATCGCGCCGGGAGCGACCTCCGCCGGCACGGTGCTGAACTCCGCCGGCAGCTACCCCTACCACTGCGCCATCCACCCCGGCATGGTGGGCTCCGTCAAGGTGCCGGTGAAGGTGACCCCGTCCACCGGGACCACCGCGACGGTGTTCACGGTCAGGGTGTCCGCGCAGGCGGCGCCGACGGGCTTCGTGTTCGACGTCCAGCGGCGGGTGGGCACCGGCCCGTGGACGGCCTTCCGCACCGGCGTGACGACGGCGACGGTCACGCTCCAGGCGGCGAGCCCGGGGACCTATGCCTTCCGATCCATCCTGCGCAAGGTCGCGTCCGGGGCCACGAGCAAGCCCTCGCCGGCCAAGTCGATCACGGTCTCGTAGGACGTCGGGACGAGCGAGGAGGGCGGCCCGTGGGCCGCCCTCCTTCGTGATGCCGTCACCGGCGGGATCAGCCGCCGGGCTGGAGGACGCCGTTCGCGAAGAGTGTGTACGGCGCGTACTGACCCACCGTCTCCGTGGAGTCGTGATACGTCACGATCACGGCGATGACGTGTGCGCCGTTCGCGATGCTGCGCGCGAGCGCCCTGCCCGCCAGGGCGCCGGTGAAGCCCGCCCCGACGGGGACGTGGGCGATCTGGGCCACGGTGCGATCGTGGTCGTACGAGACCACGCGGACCGTGAAGTCCTCCACCTCGATCGGGTTGAACTCGGTGAGGGACTGCCACCCCTCCAGAGAGCTGCCGTCGGAGATCAAGGTGTCGCCGACCATCACGTTGTCCACCCAGAAGCCCGTGCCCTGGACGCTCGAGTCGGTGACGTAGCGGAACGCGATCACGACGGTCTCCCCGGCCCAGGTGGACAGGTCGCACGTCTCCGAGACGAAGCCCTCCGACGTCGCCGTTCAAGCCGGTCCGAGCGGGCCCGACACGGTGTCCGTGCACGGGATCGACTCGTACGTCCGGCCGCCGTCCGCCGACACCTGGACGTAGGCGTAGTCGTAGCCCTCCTCCGTGTCGTAGCTCGTCGTCGAACGTGAGCGTCGGGTCGCCCGTCGGAACATCGACCTCCTGCACGATCGCCCGATCCAGGTTGTCGCCGGCTCCCGAGTGCAGCGCCGCTCCGTCAGTCGCATCCGGAGGCGTCCGCGTCCACCGTCCACTCGATCGGCAGCGCCGGCAGGAGCTCGTCGCCGTCGAACCGCAGACGGTCGAGGTGCCGTGCGTGCAGCCAGGTCTTACCCTCGCGCAGACGCACGAAGTCCGAGCCGTTGGGCGGAGCCCCCGGGCTGCTGTAGGTCTGGTCCGTCGCACCAGTTGACGGTCGCGTCGAGCGCCCCGACCCGGTAGTCCGAGCGAGCACCGGGCCCGTCGAAGCTGGCGCCTTCGTCCAGCACGCCGTCGAGCACCGCCGACGCCGCCCACTCGTTCACCAGATGCTTGACGGTCATGGAGGGGTCGTGCTCGTCGAGCACGGCCTGCAAGCCCCGGAAGCCCGGATGGTCGTCGCGGTGGAGGTCTCCCAGGAAGCCGGGGCCGTAGCGGTCGCCGAGCATCAGCATGATCGTGGCGGTGGCCCCGTAGTCGCAGAGGATCTCGGACTCGAAGTCGGTCTGGTCACCCCAGAGCTTCAACGAGTTCTCCGGCCCGCCCTCCCGCGGGTTGGGATTCGCGTCGGTGAGGATGCCGGCCCATCCCAGGAAGCACTGGGTGTGGTTGTCGAAGTCGGATGTCCGTGACCGGCGCCTTCGGGTCGAAGTAGCCGGTGTGGTACTGCGGCCTAGTCGGCGAGGCCCTCGTTCACCCACGTGAACTCGTTCGGATCCTCGTAGCTCTCCAGCAGATGCTGGTACTCGTGCGCGAACACGCCCTCGTACAGGAACGGACGGGCGGGTGCGCTGGTGCACAGATCGCCGGGGACCGGCTCGTTCGGCGGGTCCTGCGTCGTGCGATGCAGCCAGTCGAAGGCGTCGATCGACATCACGTTGCGGTTCAACAGGTCGTTGAACTGCGTCGAGAAGAATCCCGCGATGTAGGTCAGTCCCTCCTGGTTGTCCGTGTCGTAGAAGTTGTCGTCACGGACGTTGTCGATCAGCGTGACGATGTTGTCCCCGCCGCCGTTGTAGTAGTTGTTCGGCAGCTCCAGGATCTTCGCGAGCGGAGCCCGTGCGCCGTCACGGTTGGGGGCCACGCTGTAGAGCTCGGCCTCCCTGGGGTAGATGTTGCTGTCGAACTCGTTCGATCAGGTAGTCGACCTGCGCATCGGTGATCTCCGTGCGGTCGCCGTTGCGGCAGTCGCCGTCGGGGAAGTCCGTGCCGGTCGACACCTCGTCGGAGTCGCTGGCGACCCAGACCTCGATGTGGTCGCCGCGGCCACGGAACGTGTACTCCTTGACGTACAGCTCCTGGGTGAAGTCGTCGATCGCGAGGAACAGCTTCGTGTCGCCGATCTCCGGCGCCCGCTGCGGGTCGTAGGCGGCGACGGCCCTGCGGACCGCGGCCGTGGCCGCGGCCGGCCGCACCCGCGGCATCTTGTAGTCGCTCGGCAGTTCGCGGATGTCGATCGGCGGTCCGGCTGCGCCTCGAGTCGCCGTTGTTGCCGCAGCACCGGTGGCCGCCGGCACGAACGCTGCCAGTACCAGGGATACCGACAGCGCGACGAGGATCCGTCGCATTGGCCCCTCCTTCTCTGCCCGCCGAGCGAGCCCCTCAGGGCGCGAACAGTGGCCGGGGTCGCCGAGCCGTGCGCGCGCACCGCAACGGCGGATCTCGCCGCGGCCCCGCGGTACCCCCGGCTGGACGACCGGAAACGTGGCCAAGAAGGCCAAGAAGGAGTGGTCAGAACCGGTCGAACAGGATCGAGCGTTTCACGTCCTGGATCGCCTTCGTGACCTCGATCCCGCGCGGACAGGCCTCGGTGCAGTTGAAGGTCGTGCGGCACCGGAACACGCCGGTCTTCTCCGACAGCACCTTGAGCCGCTCGCTCGCTCCCTGATCGCGCGAGTCGTAGATGAACCGGTGTGCGTTCACGATCGCGGCCGGCCCGACGTACTCGCCGTCGCCCCAGAAGATCGGGCAGCTCGTGGTACAGGCCGCGCACAGGATGCACTTGGTCGTGTCGTCGAACCGGTGGCGGTCCTCGGGGGACTGCAGACGCTCGCGGTCGGGCTCGCCGTCGTCGTTGATCAGGAAGGGCAGGACGCTGCGGTAGCCGGCGAAGAACGGCTCCATGTCCACGATCAGGTCCTTGTGGACCGCGAGGCCCCGGATCGGCTCCACGGTGCACCGGGGCGCGACGTCCTGGACCAGGACCTTGCAGGCCAGCGCGTTCCGGCCGTTGATCAGCATGGCGTCCGACCCGCAGATGCCGTGCGCACAGCTCCGGCGCAGGGACAGCGTGCCGTCCTGGTGCCACTTCACCTCGTGCAGCGCGTCCAGCAGGCGGTCGGTCGGCTCCATGTGGACCGTGAACTCGTCCCACCAGGACTCCTGCGAGACCTCCGGGTTGAACCGGCGGATCTTCAGCGTGAGCTCCACACGGTCGGGCGCGTCACGGCGCCGGGATGCGACCCGGCGTTCGTCGGAGGCGTCGAGGGCCTCGCCGGCGGTCTGCATCAGTACTTCCTCTCCATGGGGACGTAGGGGCCCATCTTCACGGGCTTGAAGTCCAGGCGGATCGAGCCGTCGTCCTGGCGGGAGGCCAGGGAATGCTTGAGCCAGTTCGCGTCGTCGCGGAGCGGATGGTCCTCGCGGAAGTGCCCGCCCCGGCTCTCGTCGCGAGCGAGCGCCGCCGTGACCAGGGCGTCCGCGCAGTCGAGCAGGAAGCCGAGCTCCACCACCTCCATCAGGTCGGTGTTGAACACGCTGCCCCGGTCTCCGACGCCCACGCGCGCGTAGCGCTCGTGGAGACCCGCGAGGATCTCGAGCATCTTCGTCAGACCGTCCTCGCTGCGCACCACGAACGCGAGGTCGAACATGTGCTCCTGCAGGTCCGAGCGGATGTCGGCCGCGTTGTCGCCGCCTTCGCGCGTCAGGATCCCGTCCAGCAGGTCGAGCGTTCCCCGGGCCGGCTCCGGCGGCGCCGCGGGCAGCGCGGCCCCGGCGGCGTAGGCGGCCATGTGCGCGCCGCCCCGGCGGCCGAACACCACGATGTCCAGCAGCGAGTTCGTGCCCAGGCGATTGGCCCCGTGGACGCTGACGCAGGCGCACTCGCCGGCCGCGTAGAGCCCCGGCACCGGCGTCTCCTCCGGTCCCAGGACCACCTGACCGTCGGTGTTCGTGGGGATCCCGCCCATGGCGTAGTGCGCGGTCGGCTGGATCGGGACGGGCTCCGTCGTGGGTTCCACCCGCAGGTAGACGCGCGCGAACTCGGTGATGTCGGGGAGCTTCTCCTCGATGACCTGCGGCGGCAGGTGGGTGAGATCGAGGTAGACCATGTCGCCGTTCGGCCCGGCGCCGCGGCCCTCCTTGATCTCCTGATAGATCGCGCGGCTCACCATGTCGCGCGGCGCGAGGTCCTTGATCGTGGGTGCGTAGCGCTCCATGAACCGCTCGCCGTCCTTGTTGCGCACGATCGCGCCCTCGCCGCGGGCGGCCTCCGACAGCAGCACCCCGAGCTTGTACAGACCGGTCGGGTGGAACTGGAACATCTCCATGTCCTCCAGCGGGATCCCGCGGCGAAACGCGACCGCCGGGCCGTCGCCGGTGAGGGCGTGGGCGTTCGACGACACCTTGAACATCCGCCCGTAGCCGCCGGTCGCGAACAGCACGGCCTTGGACCGGAAGACGTGGATCTCGCCGGTGGCGAGCTCGTAGGCCACCACCCCGCTGCACACCCCGTCGGTCATCAGCAGGTCGAGGCAGTAGAACTCGTTGAAGAACCGGACGTCGCGCTTCACGCACTGCTGATAGAGCGTCTGCAGGATCATGTGGCCCGTGCGGTCGGCGGCGTAGCAGGCCCGCTTCACCGGCGCCTCGCCGTGGTTGCGCGTGTGGCCGCCGAAGCGGCGCTGGTCGATCCGACCCTCCGGTGTGCGGTTGAACGGCAGGCCCCAGTGCTCGAGCTGGTAGACGGCGTCGACCGCCTCCTCCGTCATCAGCATCGCGGCCGGCTGGTCCACCAGGTAGTCGCCGCCCTTCACCGTGTCGAACGCGTGCCACTCCGGGGAGTCCTCCTCCACGTTCGCGAGCGCGGCGCACATCCCGCCCTGCGCCGCCCCGGTGTGCGAGCGCGTCGGGTACAGCTTGGAGATCACGGCCGTGCGGACGGCTCCCGAGGCCTCGATCGCGGCCCGCATGCCGGCCCCGCCCGCGCCGACGATGACCGCGTCGTACGTGTGGGTGGTGGTCACTCAGGCCCCCGCCGGCCACGACGACGGGTCGAACGTGAACACGATGACGGTGCCCAGGACGAACAGCAGGAAGCTCAGCGTGTAGAAGAACATGTTGAGAGCGAGGCGCACGCCCGGGGGTCGGACGTAGTCGAGCGTGATGACGCGCAGCCCGTTCACGCCATGGATCAGCGCGAGCACCAGCAGCGCCCAGTCCCAGGTCCGCCAGAACGGGCTGCCCCACCGCTCGGCGATGAAGGACGAGTCCACCCGGTCCACGCCGCCGTCGACCACGTGCATGATCAGCGTGTGCCCGACCGCCAGGACCAGCAGCACGATCCCCGAGATCCGCATGAACAGCCACGACCACAGCTCGAAGCCGCCGACCGGCCGGTCGCGTCCCACCTTCGCCGAGGAGCCGTCGGGCGGCGGCCGATCAGCGGCGCGGCGGGGCTCCGTCGAGACGGCCACGGCTACAGGACCTCCAGGATGCCCTTGCCCATGATCCAGGTGATGGGCAGCATCGCGAGCACGAACACCGCGGTGGTGGTGCGCCCGATCGCCGTGATGTGCCGGGCGAGGCCGGGGAAGAAGTCGATCAGCATGATCTTCACCCCGTTGAACGAGTGGAACAGCACCGCCGCCACCAGCCCGAGCTCCAGGGCCCGCACGATGGGGTTGTGGTAGACGCTGGCGACGCGGTCGTAGGCCTCCGGGCCCCAGCCGATCACGGCCGTGTCCACGATGTGCGCGAACAGGAACAGGATCACGGCGACGCCGGTGACGCGGTGGAAGAGCCAGGACCATTGGCCCTCGTGGCCCCGGTACACGGAGCCGTAGTCGCTCCTCTTCTTGGTCTGTCGGGTCGCCATCGGCCTCGGTTCCAAGCGTAACGCGGCGGTCACGGAGGCACCCGGCCGAACCGGCCGAACGCCGCGCGGAGTCTACTCATTTCGGGCCGGTGACGATGGGGCCGTTTCCCGCGTCGACGCGCCCGGATCGGTTCGGCCCGAACGGTCTAGGCTCGCCCGATGATCGATGCCCGACGCCGATGGCGGTTCGCCGTGGGGGCCGGGCTCCTGGGTGTCAGCCTCGCGGCGGCGCGCCGGCCCGGGATCGCCGCTGGCGAGGAGCGGGTCTTCCGCGCCGCGAACGAGGCCGGCGATCGCATCCGGATCCCCGTGCGGACGGTGATGCAGGCCGGCACGTTCGCCACGGTCCCCGCGGCCGCGACCGTCGCGCTGGCGGCCGAGCATCGAACCCTCGCTCGCTCCCTGGCGCTCGGCGGGACGGCGGCGTGGCTGCTGGCGAAGGCGCTCAAGCCGCTGGGCGGACGGGATCGGCCGGCCGGGGTCCTGCGCGATGTGCGGATCAGGGAGCAGATCTCGGGCGACCTCGGCTGGCCGTCCGGACACACGGCCGTCGCCACGTGCCTGGCCGCGATCCTCGCGCAGGACCTGCCGGCGTCCGCGCCGGTGCTCGCGGCGACCGTCGGCGCCGTCGGGTTCGGGCGGATGTACGTGGGCGCCCACCTCCCGCATGACATCGTCGGCGGCGCCGGGCTGGGCCTCGCGGTGTCGGCCGCGATCCGGTCGGCGTCCCGGGTCGGAGCTCCCGCGAGCGTCCGATAGGCTCGGCGGTCATGGCCGACGAGCAGCCGCGCGTGACCGACTCCGGCATCGAGGTGCGGCCGGTCTACGGGCCGGAGGACCCGGATGCGCGCGACCTGGGGCGGCCCGGCCAGCCGCCGTTCACACGCGGCATCTACCCCGACATGTACCGGGGACGGCTGTGGACGATGCGGCAGTACGCCGGCATGGCGACCCCGGAGGAGACGAACGCCCGGTTCCGCTACCTCTTGGAGCACGGGCAGACGGGGCTGTCGGTGGCCTTCGACCTGCCGACCCAGATGGGCCTGGACTCCGATCATCCGCGGGCCGAGGGCGAGGTCGGCAAGACCGGTGTGGCGATCGACTCCGTGGAGGACATGGCCCAACTCTTCGACGAGATCCCGCTGGACCGCGTCTCCACGTCGATGACGATCAACGCGACCGCGGCGATCCTGCTGCTGCTCTACGAGCTGGTGGCCGAGGAGCGGGGCATCCCCGCCGATCGCATCAGCGGCACCGTGCAGAACGACGTCCTCAAGGAGTACGCCGCCCGGGGCACGTACGTCTATCCGCCGCGACCGTCGATGCGGATCATCACCGACGTGTTCGCGTACTGCCGCGAGCGGATCCCGCGGTGGAACACGATCTCGATCAGCGGCTACCACATGCGCGAGGCCGGCTCCACCGCGGCGCAGGAGATCGCGTTCACGCTCGCCGACGGCATCGCCTACGTGCAGGCCGCGCTGGACGCCGGTCTCGCCGTCGACGACGTGGCCCCGCGCCTGTCCTTCTTCTTCGCCTGCCACATGAACTTCTTCGAGGAGATCGCGAAGTTCCGCGCGGCCAGGCGGCTGTGGGCCGGGATCATGACGGAGCGCTTCGGCGCGACCGACCCGAAGAGCATCATGCTGCGCTTCCACACGCAGACGGGCGGCGCCACGCTCACCGCCCAGCAGCCCGAGAACAACATCGTGCGCACCGCGATCGAGGCGCTGAGCGCCGTCCTCGGCGGCACGCAGTCCCTGCACACGAACAGCTTCGACGAGGCGCTGGCCCTGCCGACCGAGGCCTCCGCGAAGATCGCCCTGCGCACCCAGCAGATCATCGGCTACGAGACCGGCGTCGCGGCCGTGGCCGATCCGGTGGGCGGCTCCTACTACGTGGAGGCGCTGACGGACGAGCTGGAACGGCTCGCGAGCGAACTGATCGAGAAGGTGGACGGGATGGGCGGCGCCGTGGCGGCGATCGAGGCCGGCTTCTACCAGGACGAGATCCACGAGGCCGCCTTCCGCATCCAGCGGGGGATCGAGGACGGTTCCCGGGTGATCGTGGGCGTGAACCGGTTCCAGGACGCGACCGAGCGGCCTCCGGACCTGCAGGGCATCGACGAGGGCGAGACCGCGCGGCAGGTCGCGCGGACGCGTGCGCTTCGCTCCTCGCGCGACGCCGGCGCGGTGGCGGCCGCGCTGGAGCGGGTGGAGACGACGGCCCGCGGCACCGGCAACCTGCTCCCGCCCATGAAGGAGGCCCTGCGCGCCCGGGCGACGCTCGGCGAGGTGAGCGACGTCCTGCGCGAGGTCTTCGGCGAGTACCGGCCGCGTCACTAGACCCGGGCCCGCCGGGCTCGCGCCGGCGCGTGGCTCGACCGGGACGGCCCGGCGCCGATAGACTGCAGGTCCGTCCGCATCTCAGGAGGCCCCCGCATGCGACGTCTGCTCGGCACCGCGCTCGCCCTCGTCACGGCCCTGGTCGTCGCTCCCGCCGCGAGCGCCGCACCGCCGGTGGCGTCCGCGCCCACCGCTCCGCTCGTCGGCTCGCTCTCCGGTTCCGCCGTCGGCGAGGGACGACTGTTCGTCCCGAACGCGATCGTGTCGATCCGTGACGACACCATCACGGATCGCAAGGACGCCGACTACCCGAGGATCCAGCCGGCCTACTCCGTGCAGACGCTCACGGATCTGGACGGCAGCGGCTACCTGCGCGGCGACTACGCGGACGTCCGCGGCGCGGGCGGCCGGGCGTTCGAGCCCGACCTGTCCTTCCTCTACGGCCGCGACGACAACCGGTTCGAGCAGACGATGGCCTACTACGGGATCACGGAGTCGCAGCGGTACATCCAGAGCCTGGGCTTCACCGACATCCAGTCCGACGGGATCACCGTGAAGGTGAACCAGTTCGGCGTGGACAACAGCTACTTCGACGACAAGCACGATCTGATCAAACTCGGCAAGGGCGGCGTCGACGACGCCGAGGACCTCGAGGTCGTCTGGCACGAGTACGGGCACGCGATCCAGGCCGCGCAGGTCCGCGGGTACGGCACGTCCACCGACGCGAACGCCATCGGCGAGGGTTTCGGCGACTACTGGGCCGCCACCATGAGCGAGCCGGTGTCCGACGGGTTCGGCCTCGCGTGCATCGCGGAGTGGGATTCCATCAGCTACACGCCCGAACGGCCGTTCTGCCTGCGCCGCGTGAACCTGGATCTCACGATGGAGGACCGGACCGGCCGGATCCACTTCGACGGCCAGATCTGGTCGCGCGCGCTGTGGGACATCCACCGGGCGCTCGGGCGCACCACCGCGGACACGGTGATCCTCACGGCGCAGTACGACTTCAACGCCGGCACGACCTTCCGCGACGCGGCGCTCAACACCGTCGACACGGCGCGCCGGCTCCTGGGCCGCCGGGCCGAGACCACGGTCCGGGAGGCGTTCGTGGACCGCGGGATCCTGCGGTAGCTGATCCGGGCGGGCATCGAGCGGGCGGATCAGCCCACGAGCGCCCAGACGGCGTGTCCGATCGCCGCGACGCCCGCCACGAGGGCCACCGCGGCGACGATCCGCAGGCCGTTGCGCCACGCTCCGACCGCCATGGCCGCGCACGCGACGCCGACGGCGAGCTCGATGCCGGACACGGCGGCGTCGCCCACCGGGCCACCCTAGATGTTCCGATAGGCTCGGCGGCCATGGACGTGGCGATCGTCGGCGGCACCGGCGCGGAGGGGTTCGGTCTCGCGCTGCGGCTGGCCGCGGCGGACCACCGGGTCACGATCGGCTCCCGCGACGCGGCACGCGGCTCCGCCTCGGCGCAGGCGGCCCGGGACCGGCTGGGGGAGGGGGCGTCGGTCGAGGGCGCCGGCAACGAGGACGCCGTCCGCGACGCCGAGGTCGTCGCGGTCACGGTTCCGTTCGGCGGGCAGGCCGAGATCTACCGCGCGATCGCTCCGCATATGCGGGCCGGGCAGATCGTGCTCGACGCGACGAGCCCGCTCGCGACGGCCGTCGGCGGCCGTGCCTGGCAGGTGGTGAGGCCGTGGCACGGCTCGGCGGCCGAGCAGGCCAGGGCGCTGCTTCCCGAGGGCGTGCATGTGGTGGCCGGCTTCCACACGATCGCCGCCGACGCGCTGCAGCACCTGGAGCGACCGATCGAGTCCGACGTGCTGCTGGCGGGCTCGGACCGGACCGCGAAGGAGACGGTCGGCGAGCTGGTCGCCCAGATCCCGAACCTGCGGTGGGTCGACTGCGGCGAGCTGTCGTCCGCGCGGATCGCTGAGACGCTCACCGCGCTGCTGATCTCGATCAACCGGGCCTACCGGGTGAAGGACTCGGGCTTCCGGATCCAGGGTCACGACCGGTGGGGTCCACCGGGACGCTGACCCGCGCACGCCGGGTCGTCGCCAGGATCGCCCACGCCGCGCCGAGGGCGATCAGCACGTCGCCGACGCTGAAGACGTTCGCGAGGGGCCACGAGGCCGGGACCGCGAAGACGTCGCCCAGGAACCACAGGCGCGCGTTCGCCACGTACGCGGAGTTCGCGAAGACCTCGCTCGGCGGAGTCACGCCGGCCGTGGACAGGGCCCCGCGGGTCGCCGGCATCACCCCCGAGTTCGCGCCGATCGCCACCAGGTTCAGGAACGCGCCCGCGCCGATGAGCCAGAAGCCGGGGATCCTGCGGTTGCGAACCAGGAACAGCACCGCGAGGGCGTAGGACCCGAGGTAGATCGTGAGTCGGAGCGGGGTCCGAGGGCCGGGGAACACGGTGATCACCAGGATCTGGAGCAGGAGGGCCAAACCCAGCACCCACGTCATGCGGAACCGGAGGGACGAGAGCTTCCGCAGGTCGCCGCCGAGCACGGGAACGAGCGCCACGGCGAGGACGATCGCGACCAGGAGCAGCATGGACGGTGCGGAGCGTACCGCCCGGGATGGGCCTCGCGCCGGCAAGTACGTGGGGCTATCGCTTCGCTACCTGAGCCCCTTCGGCGATCTCCGGGGACCCCCGTCCGCCGTTCGCCGTACGACGGGACCCCTCCGTCCCCGTCGGCCGAGCGTCCGCAGGAAAGCGCCCATCGGGACCTCGTGCCGGGCCGAGACCCCGTGCTAGCGTGGCGACGTCGCCACAGGGGCGCCGATCCGATGCCTGCCGGAAGGAGCGTGTGAGATGAAGCGGTTCGTGCTCCGGATCGCCTACGCGCTCACCACGCTGGCCACGCTCGCGATGGTGCTCGGCGCCGGCCACAAGTGGGGTCTCTGACCCACCCCGACCTCGCGGCGCGTGCGGCCGGCGGGAGCGCGGCCACTCAGTCGATCACGGCGAGGGTCTGACCGGTCTCCACGACCTGACCGGCCCGGATGGGCAGGTCCGTGATCTCGCCCTCTCGCGTGGACGCGATGTGGTTCTCCATCTTCATGGCCTCCAGGACGCAGATCACGTCGCCCGCCTGGATCTCCTGGCCCTTCTCGACCAGCACCTTCAGGATCGTGCCCTGCATCGGGGCGCTGATGATGCCGTGCACGTGCTCCCCGTGGTGGGCGTCGTGCTGGGCGGGGCGCCGGGGGGCCCGCTCGCGGCGCTCGTCGAAGATGCGCACCGGCACGCGGCGGCCGTCGACCTCCACCAGGATGTCGGCGGGGCGGGGCTTCGTGCCCTGCGGCTGCAGGTCCGCCTGGGCGGGGAGGTCGACCTGGCCCAGCGCGCGCTCGAGCCAGGTCGTGGTCTGCTCTCCGGCCCGGAACTCGCGCGACTCCAGCACCCACCGATGGACGGGGATCGTCGTGGGGATGCCCTCCACCTGGAACTCCGACAGGGCGCGGAGCATCCGGGTCCTCGCCCGCTCGCGATCCTCACCGTGGACCACGAGCTTGGCGAACATCGAGTCGTAGTCGCCGGGGACGTCGCGGCCGGCGGCCACCCCGGAATCCACGCGCACGAACGGGCCGGCGGGCTCCGTGTAGCTCGCGATCCGTCCCGGACCGGGCAGGAAGTTGCGCCCGGGGTCCTCGGCGTTGATCCGGCACTGGATCGCGTGGCCGCGCGGAGCTGGATCGAGCTGCAGCCGCTCGCCGAGCGCGACCGCGATCTGCAGCGCCACGAGGTCGTAGCCAGTCACCATCTCCGTCACGGTGTGCTCCACCTGCAGCCGGGTGTTCATCTCCAGGAAGTAGAAGGACCCGTCCTCGTCCACGATGCACTCGACCGTGCCCGCGTTCACGTAGTCGGACTCCAGGGCGAGGGAGATGGCGGCATCGCCGATCTTCGTGCGGAGCGCCTCGTCCACGACGGGGGAGGGCGTCTCCTCGATCAGCTTCTGATGTCGCCGCTGCACGCTGCAGTCGCGCTCGCCCAGGAACGAGATGGATCCGTGCGCGTCGGCCAGGATCTGCGCCTCCACGTGATGGGCGTGCTCCACGTACCGCTCCAGGAACACCTCGGGCCGCCCGAAGTACGACTGCGCCTCGCGGGCGGCTCGCCGCAGCGCCTCCTCCAGGAGCTCAGGCCCGCGGACGACGTGCATGCCCTTGCCACCCCCGCCGAACGCGGCCTTCACGATGAGCGGGAACCCGATGCGCTCGGCCTGCCGCTTCGCCTCGCGGACGTCCACCGGGCCCGGCGTGCCCGGCACGATCGGCACGCCCGCGGCGTCGGCGGCGCGGCGGGCCGCCGCCTTGTCGCCCATGGTCTCGATCGCTCGCGGCGACGGGCCGACGAACGTGAGCCCGGCGTCGCCGACCGCCTGGGCGAACTGCGCGCGCTCGGCCAGGAACCCGTATCCGGGATGGACGAGGGTGGCGCGCGACTTCTTCGCCGCGTCGATGATCGCCTCGATCGACAGGTACGAGCGGGCGGCGAGCGGGGGCCCGATGCGGAACGACTGATCGGCCATCTCCACGTGCAGGGCGTCGCGATCGGCGTCGGAGTAGACGGCCACCGAGGGGATGCCCAGCTCGCGGCACGTCCGGATGATCCGGACCGCGATCTCACCGCGGTTGGCGATCAGGACCTTGGGCTTCGGTCGTGCCACCTAGGTGCTCCGTCTTCCGATGATCGGTCCCTACCTCCGGTGGGAGTATCGAACCCATGCTGACGGCCGACGACCTGCAGCGCGCCCTCGCGGGCGCCGGTCTGGACGCGCCCGTCCGCGCGGACGAGGTTACCGGTTCCACGAACGCGACGGCGTCGGCGATGGCCGAGGCGGGCGCCCCCGAGTGGACCCTGGTCGCCGCGGCCCACCAGACGCGGGGGCGTGGCCGGAGCGGCAGATCGTGGGTGGATCGGCGGGGGCACGCCCTGATGTGCTCCTTCGTGCTGCGCCCGGCCCTACCCGCCGCCCGCGCCGGCCTGCTGACGCTGCTCGCGGGTGCATCGCTCGCCGAGTCGGCGCGCTCGCTCGGAGCCGACGTGGGCTGCAAGTGGCCGAACGACCTCATGACGGCCGAGGGCAAGGCCGGCGGCATCCTGGCCGAGTCGGTGGTGGTGGGCGGGGTCCTGCGACACGTGGTGATCGGCACGGGCGTGAACCTCGGCGAGGCGCCGCCGGACATCGCCGGAGCGGCGGCCCTGCCGGGGGTGGAGGCGGCGCCGCTGCTCGAGCGCTACCTGCGGCGGATGGCGCAGCGCTACGCGCCGGCCGACGAGGGCTTCGCGGCCGCGGTCGTTGCGGCGGCCGCCGCCACGAGCGTGACGCTCGGGACCGAGGTCGAGGTCGCGCGCGGCGACGGTTCACCGGTCACCGGCAGGGCGGTCGATCTGGACCTCGACGGCGGTCTCGTGGTGGACACGGGCGACGGCCCGGTGACGGTCGCGTTCGGCGAGGTCATGCGCGTCCGGCGATGACGGCGTCCGTCTGGCGACACCCGTTTGCCGAGCAGGGGGATGCGAGGTAGCGTCCCGCGCATGGCGTTTCCGCGGCGTCTCCTGGTCGAGGGCGAGGAGCTGATCCTCGACCTCCGCCCGCACCCGGTGGCGCTCGCCCTGCCGATCCTCGCGACCGTCGTCACGGTCGGCGTCGGGATCTGGCTCGTGAGCCTCGCGGACGGCGTCGTGGCGTGGGTGGTGCTGGCCGTGGTGGCGCTGCTCCTGATCGCCTACCCGGTGCGGCGCCTGACCGACTGGCTCACGTCGCATTTCGTCGTGACGAGCGACCGGATCATCCACCGGCAGGGCCTGATCGCGAAGTCGTCCATGGAGATCCCGCTCGAGGCCATCAACGACGTGCGCTTCAGCCAGGGAGTGGTCGACCGCATGCTCGGCGCCGGCACCCTCGTGATCCAGTCGGCGAGCGAGTCCGGCCGCCAGAACTTCTCCCATATCCGCAAGCCCGAGGACGTCCAGAAGACGATCTACCACCAGGGCGAGCTGAACCAGACGCGGATGTTCCGGGGCGCCGGCACGGGCGGCGCAGCGCTCGCGCCCAGCGCCACCACGGAGCTCGAGCGACTCGCCGACCTGCGGGCCCGGGGCGTCCTCACCGAGCAGGAGTTCCAGGCGCAGAAGGCCAAGATCCTCGGCGCCGGCTGAGCTCACGTCGCGGGTACCATCGCCCGCATGACCGTCGGCGACCTGGACCACCTCTACTACTGGACCCACGACATGGACGCGGCCGTGGCCTTCTACCGCGACGTCGTGGGACTGTCGCTCGTGCGCCGCGACGGCGACGCGTGGGCACAGTTCGACGCCGGGCCCGTGCGGTTCGCGCTCCACGGGACGGACGAGGAGGCCGCGGGGCGGAGCGGCACCGTCGTGTTCCGCGTGGACGATCTCGACGCCGCCCGGTGGACGCTGCAGGAACGGGGCGCCCGGTTCGAGGAGCACGTGGGCGAGGTCGAGGGCCTCGCCCGCTTCGCCACGTTCCGCGATCCCGACGGCAACCCGGTGCAGATCATCGAATATCTGGGTTGAGCGCTCGCGGCCGAACCGGCCGTATCCGCGGTCGGCGCCCGTTCACCTGCGCGTCCGACACGGCCCCTATGCTGCTGGCGTGGCCGTCGAGACCTGTTCACGCTGCGGGCATCCGTTGCCGGAGGGCGCGCGATTCTGCCCGAACTGTGGCGCGCCCGTGTCCGTGTCGCCCGCGTCCGAGCGCAAGATCGTGACCGTGCTGTTCGCGGACCTCGTGGGCTCCACGGCGCTGGCCGCGAGCCTCGACCCCGAACGCTTCCGCGACGTGCTGGCCGCCTTCCACGGGATGATCACGGACGAGTTGGCGGCGCTGCGGGGTCGCGCGGAGAACTTCATCGGCGACGCGGTCCTGGGCGTGTTCGGCGTACCGGTCGCACGCGACGACGACGCCGTCCGGGCGATCCGGGCCGGCCTGGCGATCGTGTCGCGGGCGCACCGCCTGGGCCGCGAGATCGGCCTGCCGCAGCCGATCGACGTCCGCGTGGGCGTGAACACCGGCCCGGTGGCCGTCGGCACCAGCGAGGACCGCAACATCGTGCTGGGGGCGGAGGTGAACCTGGCCGCCCGTCTGCAACAGGCCGCGGAGCCCGGCGAGGTGCTCGTCGGCGAGACGACGCGCCAGCTGGCCTCCGACGCCGTGGTGTTCGGAGCGCCTCGCGAGATCGCAGCGAAGGGCTTCGAGGGCGACGTCCGGGCCTGGCCCGTCGAGAAGCTCGAGGCGCGCGGCTCCCGGCGATCGATCCCGCTCGTCAACCGCCGCCGCGAGCTGGCGCTGCTCGTGGATACGTTCGAGCGGGTCGTGGAGACGTCGCGCGCGCACCTCGTCACGCTGCTCGGCGAGCCGGGCATCGGCAAGAGTCGCGTGGTCGAGGAGTTCCTTGCGCAGATCCCCGACGGCACCAAGGTGCTGGCGGGCGAGTCGAGCCCATTCGAGGAGGAGGCGGCACTCGGCTCGATCGCGCAGATGATCCGCCGCGAGCTGGGCGACGACGGGTTCGGCGAGCCCGAGCGGGTCCGGGGGCGGCTCGACGCCGTCGTCCGGGAGTGGGTGGACCAGGACGACGTGGAGGTCGCGGTCGCCAGGCTCGGCCTCGCGCTCGGGTTGGAGGACAGCGCCGAGGAGAACCGCTACCGGGGGGCGGAGGTCCGGCAGGGCTTCCTGGCGCTGTTGTCGGGCCTCGCCGCGGGCGGCCCGGTCGTGCTCGTCTTCGAGGACCTGCACGAGGCCAACCCGTCCCTCCTCGACCTGCTCGAGGAGCTGATGCGCGACGCGCGAAAGGTCACGCTCATGGTCGTGTGCGTCGCGCGGTGGGAGTTCCTCGAGGAACGCTCCGGCTGGGCGGGCGGCATCCCCGACGCCGTCACGCTGTGGGTGGAGCCGCTCACGCTCGCCCACGCCACGCAGCTGGCGCTGGAGGCCGGGGACTTCGACAACGAGGAGCAGGCCGAGCGGATCGCCGTGCACGCCGGCGGCAACCCGTTCTTCATCGTGGAGACGACGGGCATGCTGATGCACGAGGAGCGCGAGCTCCCGCCCCGCGGTGCCGGGCCGGTCTCGCCCCGGCTGCTCCCTGCCTCCGTGCAGGCCGTGATCGCCGAGCGGCTGGACCACCTGTCGGTCCCGGCCAAGGAGCTGGCGCGTCGGGCGTCGGTCTTTCCCCGAGGCGCCTTCGACCTCTCCGAGCTCGCGCTGGTCGCGGATCCGCGCCCGGATCTGCTGGACGAGCTCGACAACGAGGAGTTCCTGGCGCAGGACGAGGAGCGCCCCTCCCTGTGGCGGTTCCGCTCCGACGTCCTGCGGGACGTGGCGTACGAGAGCCTCGCCAAGCGCGAGCGGCAGCGCCTGCACCTGCGGGTGGCGAACCGGCTGAGCGAGCCCGAGACGGCGGAGCGCTATCCGCAGGTCCATCGCGTTCCATCTGGAGCAGGCCGCGCGGGCGGCCCTGGACCTGAACCCGAAGGACCGCGCGCTGGCGGAGCGGGCGCTGGAGGCGCTGACCCACGCCGGCGACCTGGCGCGCCGCCGGATCGAGTCCCGCGCCGCAGTGGACCTGTACGAGCGAGCCCTGGTGATGGCGGGCCCGGAGTCCGGATGGGGTGAGCGCGAGGCCCTGCTCCTGTCCCTGATGGGCGAGGCGCGCTACTGGCTCGGAGAGTTCGAGGCGCGCGGAGTCGGTCGCTGCGCCGCGCGCTGGACATCGCCGCCGACAGCGTCCGCGTGCTGCGCGCACGCCTCGCGGTACCTGGCCGACATCACGCTCACGATCCGCGCGGAGCCGGACGCGGCGGAGGAGCTGTTCGCCGAGGCGCTGCGGGCCGCGCGGGCGGTCGGGGAGCCGGAGGTCCTGGCGCGGACGCTGCTGATGGCGGGCTGGGCGCCGTACTGGCGCAACGAGCTCGATCGGGCGCGTTCGATGTTCGAGGAGGCGCTGGCGCTCGCGCGTGGCGACGGCCGGCCCGATCCCTGGGTGGAGGGACGCGCGCTCGTCGGCCTGGCGTCGGTGGTCTCGCCGGTCGGCGACGAGCGAGGAGGCGCTCGGTCTGGGCCTCGAGGCGTTCGAGGTCGGCCGCGCCAGCGGTCAGCCGTTCACGGTCGCCGTGGCGCGCGAGCACGTCGCCGGTTCGCTGCGGCGGATGATGCGCCTGGACGAGGCCACCGAGCACGCCGACGCGGCGATCCGCACGTTCCGCGAGCTCGGCGCCCGGTGGGAGCTGGCCAGCGCGGTGGGCGATCGCGGCACGATCTACCGTCTCGCCGGCTACCTCGAGGAGGCCGAGCGCGATCTGCGCGAGGCCTTCCGGCTCTGCCGCGAGCTGGGGGAGCGCGCGCTCGTCGACGTGGACGGTCGCCGAGCTCGCGCGCATGCTGGTGGCGCGCGGGGATACCGGCGGCGCCCGGCAGGCGCTGGAGGATCCGGCGGCCCGGCTGTCGGCCGCGGAGCCCGGCTCCACCACGGCGTTCCTGTTCGCCGAGGCCGCGCTCGCGCTGGCCGAGGGCGAGCGCGAGGTGGCGCTGGAGAAGGCGCTCGCGGGGCTCGAGGCCGATCGTCGGGCAGGACGGGGCCGCCGGCGTGCCCAACGCCGTGGCCGCGCGCGTCTGGTGGCTGGCGCAGCTCTTCGGCGACGAGGCCGTGGGCGGCGCCGGATCGCCGTTGCGGTCGCGCGGGACCGGCTGGAGCGCAACCACTGGATGCAGGCCCTGCAGGAGCCCGAGATCGCTGTTCGCCGCGCTCCCAGACCCCCGTCTGAGCACGCGGCGGCCCCCAGGCACGGGCCGCCCGGCCCGGCGGCTCAAGATTCCCGGCCGGGAGGCGCCGAGGATGGCTTGCTGAGGGGGAGGTCGTCGGGCAGGCTGCCCTGACCGGGTTGTTGCCGATCATCTCCCGATCCGGTAGGGATAGGTGCTTCCCCATGGCCAACCCACGACAGGTCACCCCCGTCGGCCGCGCGATCGCGGTCCTCGTGATGCTCGCGCTCGCCTGCCTCGTGCCGCCCGCCGCGGCGCGGTCGCGGCGCCCTCCAAGGAGGACGTCGCCGACGCGAAGGCCGCCGTCGAGGCGGTGCTGGACCGCATCGAGGGACAGCAGGCGCGGCTCGCGGAGCTCAGCGAGGAGGTCAACGCGATCAACGAGGACCTCCTCGTCGCGCAGGACAAGCGGGACGCCATCACGAACGAGCTGGCCCAGACGCGGGAGCATCGCGCGGAGGTGCAGGCGAAGTACAACGAGGTGGTCGACGCGGCTGAACGCCCGCGCGCACGAGGCCTACATCGAGGGGCCGGGCTCCGATCTCGAGTTCATCCTGGGCGCGACGTCACTCACCGATCTGTCCGACCGCGTCACCTTCCTGGACGCCGTGCAGCAGAGCGACGCGGATCTCGCGAACGAGGTGCAGAACATCCGCAACCAGCTCGACGCCACGATCGCCAAGCAGGAGGTCCTGCAGGCGAAGGCGGCCGCGGCCGTCGACGAGCTCGACGCGAAGAAGGCCCAGCTGCAGGCGAACTTCGACGAGCAGCAGGCGATCCTGGCGTCCATCGAGGAGGAGAAGGCCCAGGCGCAGTCCTTCTACGCCAAGACCAAGAAGCAGTACCAGGCATGGGTCAAGGCCCAGCTTCGGCCCCACGTTCGGCACCGGCATCTTCAAGGTGTGCCCGGTCGATCAGCCGCGCGCCTTCGGCGACGGCTTCGGCGCCCCTCGGAGCGCCGGCGGATTCCACCTGCACGAGGGCGTCGACATCGTCGCGCCCCGAGGGCACGCCGATCCGCGCGCCGTTCGACGGCGTGGCGCGGAAGGACGTGAACACGCTCGGCGGCCTCGCGGTCTACGTGACCGGCGCCACGGGCGAGGTCTACAACGCCCACCTCGTCGGCTACTCCGCCAACTCGAAGGGCCCGGTGCAGGCCGGCGACATCATCGGCTACGTGGGGTGGACCGGCGACGCGTACGGCGGCGTCCACCACGACCACTTCGAGTACCACCCGAACGTGATCCCCTCGAACTGGACCGTCAGCGCCTACGGCTACTCCGTGATCGACAACTCGATCAACCCGTACCCGCTGCTGGTCGAGGCCTGCCTCTAGCTCCGCTCGGCCCGGCGAGCTCTGCTCGGCGTCCCGCCCGCGTAGCAGCAGGCCCACCCCCACCAGCGCCGCGCACACGGCCCCACGATCAGCACGATCCGAGCGTGCTGTTCGAGTTGCTCTCCGTCGGAGGGCGCCGGTGACGGGATCGGGCTCCCGCCGCGGTCCCGGCCGCCGCGACGTAGCCCAGTGTCTCGACGGGCCCCTCGACCTGCTGGATCGCCGGCGAGTCGGTGCCCTCGGAGACCCTCCACGCCTGCCCGTCCGGGGAGGAGACCACGGCGCGCGTGGTGGCGTGGGCGTTCGGGGGCAGCGGATACACCAGGATCGCCTCGAGCGGCTCCTGGCCGGCGCTCGGATCGGGTCGCCCGCCCGGCTCGTACGTGGCCTCCACGCGGTAGGCGTTGCCGACGATCGCCAGGTCCGTCGGGCGATCCGCATCGCGGCGGGATCCATGGGCGTCACCGTGAGGTGCACGTGGCGCTGCCCGGGCGCGGTGCGCGAACGTCCCCGGCCTGCAGGATGAGCGTGACCTGCGCGTCGTCGGTGGTGAGGACGTCGGGCGCGCGAGCCGTCGGTCGGTCAGGGGGAGGGTGAAGTCGCCGGCCGTCGGCGGCACGTTCGTCCCGGCGAGCTCGGGCGGCGGCGAGACCCACCGGTAGGGCGCCACCGGCGCCGTTCCCGTCGAGCAGCGGGCGGCGCGCCAGCGGGCTCAGACTGCCCGGAGAGCGCGGCGAGCCCGAGGTAGACCACGGCGACGGCGACGCCCGCCGCGAGCGCCCGGCGCCGCGCCGGGTCCCCGCGGCATCAGGCGATGTCCACGGCGGACGACCGGGTGGGTGGCGAACTCGGGCGGCCACACCACCTCGGCGTGGCCCGGGATGCACCCACTCCCAGACCACGCTCGCGGCCTGGAGGTTGTCGCCGGCACCGGGCTCGCCCGGCGCGCCGAAGCGCAGGCCGCTGCCGTTGGGCAGGCTGCCGCGCGGCAGGTCCTGCGCGAGCGCGGCGTCCGCGATGGCCGTCGGGCGTGAGCGTCCGCCGACGCCGGCAGGACGTGGTGGAACAGGGCCCACGACGCGGAGAAGCCGGCCAGCGCGGCGGGGCTCATGCTCCTCGTCGTAGGCGCTCGCGGTACGCCGTCGTCGGCGCGTGCGAGCAGCGCCGCGGCCTCGGCGCGCGAGACCCGGCGGGGTCGATCGCGTTCGCGCTCGGCTTGTCGGAGGCGAACAGCCCCACGGCGTCGGTCGCCGAGCGTGACGCCGAAGGCGGGCATGCAGTAGCTCGAGGACGTGCCGATGCTCGCGAGGAGCGGCACGCGCCGGCGCACGAGCGCCCGCCGCATCGCCGACGGCGTCGTCGAGGTAGGCGCTCACGAACAGCACGTCGGGACGCAGGCGCTGCGATCCGGTGCGCCACCGCGCCGGCGTCGAAGGTCGCGAGGTCGTACCCGACGCTGCCCACCAGGTCCAGGCCCGCGCGCGGCGAGCTCGGCCCGCGCGCCGTCGGCCACCGACGCGGCCGTAGACGTCGTCGACGAAGCTCACCGCGTAGCGGAACGACGCCGGGTCGCGGCCGAGGCCCCGCGCGAGCCGTTCCGCGGTGAACGCGATCGCGTTGCGCCCGAGCGTCCCGCCCGTGGGCGGCACGCGGAACGTCAGGCGCGCCGGAGTCGGCGCCCATCGGCAGGGTGCCGACCGCGCCGGTCTCCCAGAAGAGCATGTGCCGGGCGGCGGTGGCCAGCGAGGCGGGCGCGCTGATCGTGCTGCCGTAGCTGCCGAGCACGACGTCGACGCCGTCACCGTGCAGCTGCTCGATCGCCGCCGGCGCCGCGTCCGCCGACCCGACGTCGATCGACCGGACCTCGATCGGGCGGCCGTCGACGCCGCCGTCGGCGTTGGCGAGCTCGGCGGCCAGCAGCACGCCGCGGTGCTCGTCCACGCCGCCGGGTCCCTGCGAGCCGCTGAGCGGGTAGATCGCGCCCACCGTGAAGGACCCCGGCTGCGCCTGCGCGGTGCAGCCGGCCACGACGAGCGCGAGCGCCACCGTCGCCGGGGCGAGCCCGCGCCTCACCGGATCACCGCCAGCAGGTTCGCCGCGGCGTGGGTGGCCGCGGGAACGGTCCACGTCCCGGACGCCCAGCGCTGCCATCCGAAGAGCAGTCCGGCGCCGAGGTCCACCGGCAGTGCCGCCGTCTCCGTACGCCGGGAGGTGCACCAGCGCGAACAGCACCGCCGGCCCCGCCGATCGCCGCCGGCGACGCCGAACCGGCGGAGGTGGCCGTAGGCCAGGCGTCGGAACAGCGCCTCCTCGGCGACCGCCGCGGCCATCGACAACGCCAGCGACGCCGGTGCGACCGCGAGCGGTGCCGTGGGGCCGGCGGTGGCCCACGCGAGGCCGACCGCCGCGATCCCGGCGAGTGCCGTCGTGCTCGCCGGCAGGACCGCGTGGTCCCGCGGCATCGCCGGCAGGAGCGAGGCGACCGCGATCGCGGCGTAGAGCGAGGCGAGGAGCCAGGTGCGCTGCGTCTGCGAGAGATCGGCCGAGGCCAGGGTGGCCGGGCGCAGGGCGATCGCGGCGGCGGCCGCCAGGACCAGCCCGGCGGCCACGATGCGGGGCCACGCCGTCCCCTCCTGTCGGGTCTCCGCTCCGGCCGCCGTCCGAACCGCTGTCATCGCACCTCGAAGAAGCCCTGGGTCACCACGCGGGGATCGAACGGCAGATGATCGGCGGCGACGAACTCGACGCGCACCGTGTGGCGGCCCGGATCGAGGCCGGGGATGCGCCTGCGTGAGTCCGGCCGTCATGGAGATCAGCTCGCCGTCGATGCTGACGTGCAGGTGTCCCTCGTCGGGAGCGATGTCCTGCGAGGTGACGTCCGTGAGCGTGGCCCCGGTGAGGGACACGCGGAGGGTCGCGCCGTCGGCGGGCACGGTGTCGCCGTTCTTCGGCTCGAGGATCGTGACGACCGCGGGGCTCGCCGGCCGGGGCCCGATCGCCGACGCGCTCGGCGGGGTGGTGCCCGGATCCGCGACCGACCCGACCGACGAGCAGCCGGACAGCACGACCAGGGCGACCGCGAGCGTCGCCGTGGTCCGACCGATCCCCCTCATCCCGCGTCTCCGATCGTCTGCGCGAAGGACGCCAGCAGGGTATCGCCTGCCTCCGTCGTCGCGCGCACGTCGAACGTCCACTCGCCCGGCGTGAGGTCGACGTCGACGATGAAGTGGCCCGGCGTGAGATGCCGCGCGCGCAGCTTCGCGGGGGCGACGTCCGGCCCCGTCCCCAGGAAGACGGCGGAGGCCAGCGAGAGCTCCCGACCCTGCGCGTCGAACGCCGTGAAGTGCAGCTGGCTCGGCCCGGGCTCCGCCGGGTCCAGGAAGACCTGGAACCGGGCGCCGCCGGGCAGGTCGATCGTCGTGATGTCCGGCTGGCCCGGCGTGTGCAGGACGGAGACCGTCTGCTCGAGGCGGGGGCGGACCTCGAGCGGGATCTCCTCGGCGCCGTCGGGTCCCTGCGCGACGACGGTGATCCGCCACGGCCCGGACAGGGCGAGCTGCGATCCATCGGCCTGCCAGCCGTCGCCGGCCTCGCGCAACGACAGGGTGCTGGTGCCCACCGAGGACGCGCCCTCCGGCTCGAACCGCAGCGACACGGCGGTGAGCGGCAGCGGCTCGCCCGGAGTCGAAGTCGGTGACGTCGACGCGGAACGTGTTGGGCCCCACCGTTCCCGGCGTGATCGTGAGCCGGACCCGCATCGTGGTGGCGAAGTCGCTGCCGGTGACGACCACGTTGGTGGGTGCGGGCGGCTCGGCCGGACCGGTCGGCTCCTGCGGCGGGAAGCTCGTGAGGACGGCCGTGAGGATCAGGAGGCCCGCGGCCAGCGCGACCTCCGCGCGCAGCACGGTGGAGAACGTCGCGGGACGATCCCCCCGCTCGATCGCCGGGATCCCGCGATACCGGTTCGCGGCGCCCAGCGCGATCAGCGCGGCGGCGACCGCCACCTTGATCGCGAGCGTGACGCCGAAGGACCCGTCGAACAGCCGCCGCCAGGCGTCGAACCCGCCCAGTTCGTCCAGGGCTCGGAGCGATCCGGTGAGCACGACGACGAGCAGCGACCATCCGGCGATCGACGAGAACCGCCGGATCTCGCCGACGGGCGGGGATCCCCGCCGGCCGCGGAGGCGGATCGCCATGAGCGCGAGGCCGCCGACCCACACGCCGATCGCCGTGAAGTGACCCCACTGCAGGAGCACCTGCGGAACGGACCCCGCGGCGTGGCCGCCGGACACGCGGATCAGCATGGTGGCGGAGGCCGCGGCCGCCAGCAGCCCGAGGGTCGCGCGGCTCCGCGCGGCAGTCACGAAGGATGCGCAGCCGGCCGTCACGATCACGCCCACGGCGAGCCGGATCAGCGGCACGCCCGTCTCCGAGCCCAGGAGCGCGTCGAGCGACACGTCGCCGGCGGACGCCTCACCGACGGCCGTGAGCCCGGCGCCGACGATCGCCGCCGCCGACGCCGTCCACAGCAGGGCGGCGCCGCCGGGCACCTCGCCGCCGAAGACGGCGAGGCCCAGCACACCTGCGGCGAGCAGGAGCACGAGTCCCGCGTAGAGCGCCGTCTTGCCGGCGACGCCGACCGGGGAGGGTCCCGGCGTGGTGATCGCGCCCGCTCCCGGGTCGACGACGATCGACCTCGCATCGACCCCGACGCCGAAGGCGAACGCGGCACCGCTCGGATGGCCGTCGGTCGTGGAGAACACCCTCCACGACACCGTGTACACCCCGTCCGGCAGGTCCGGTGGGAGCGCGACCTGCAGCGAGCGACGATCGCCGGCGACCGGCCGGATGTCCCCCTCCTGCACCGGCGACCCGGCCGCGTTCAGTACCTCGATCGACGAGATCTGCGGGCTCGGGTCGGGCGGCTCCGTGAACGTGAGACGGACGTGGTCCGGCGCGGTGTCCAGCGCGGCGCCCTGGGCTGGATCGGACGATTCGAGGTTGGCGTGTGCGAACGCCGGGCCGGTCCAGAGCGCCAGCGCCACGGCCGCCAGCCCCAGGATCGCGAGCGGGCGCCTCACGGCGCGCCTCGCACGAACGTCACGCTGGCCGTCACCCGGGGATCGAACGGGGCGTGGTCGGCCGCCACGAACTCCGCCAGGAGCGTGTGCTCGCCCGGATCGAGCGCCCGCAGGCTCACCGACTGCACGAGGCCGGTCGTCATGGACACCACCGTGCCGTCGATCGACAGGTGCACGTGCCCCGTGTCGGGGGCGAGATCGGTGGAAGTGGCGTCCACGATCGTTCCGCCGTCGAGCCGCAGGACGACCTCGAGGTCCTGGCTCGTCACGTCGGCGCCCGCCGCGGGGCGCTCGATCGCGATCGAGGCCGTCGAGGCCGGACGCGGCCCGCCGGCCGTCGCCGTCGCGCCGGTCCTGGGGAAGACGCGGGCGGGTATCACCGCCGCCCCGGCCACCAGGATCAACGCCAGCGACACGCCTGCCCAGGCCGCGGTCAGCGGGATCCGGGGGAAGCTCCGCCCCCGGATCCGCGAGACCGCGATCCACCCCACCCACAGCCCGGCGACCAGCAGGACGACGCCGAAGGACTCGTCCGCGGCGCCGGCGTGGGCGAGCATCCGGCTCAGCCTGTGGCCTTCCTCGACGACGCGACGGCGACGACGGCCACGATGAGGCCCAGGGCCCCGATCGCGACGCCGGCCAGGCCGACGGTCCGCGCGCTCGCCGCGTCGTCCTGTGCCGCCGAGGCCGCGGTGGTCGCCGTGTCCGCGGCCTCGGCGCCCCGCGCCGCCTCCTGTTCGATCCGGGTGGCGAGCTCCTGGTTGGAGGGGGCCGTCACCTGCGGGAAGGACGCGGCGTTCAGGTCCTCCACGTCGCCGAACGTCTTCGGCCCGGACGTGAACTCCTCGTCGAACCGCTGCCCGTGGAACGTGCCGGTGATGTGGAACGTGTACGTGCCGGGCTGGGAGGGGACGAAGTCGGCGCCGATAGTCACCGGGGGTTCCGAACTCGCCGACCTCGAAGGCCGCCTCGAACGGCATCGAGTCGGACGTCTGGTCGCCGAACGTCACCGTCACCTCGAGTTCGTCGGCGAGGTCGGTGACGGCCTCATGGTGCTCGGTGAGGAACAGCTCCACGCCGTTGGGCTGGCCGGCGAAGGCGGGCTCCGTCGCGAAGCCGACGCCCAGCTCGAAGTCGCCCACGACTCGATCCTCGTGGGCGGACGCGGGTGCGGCGACGAGCAGCAGCGAGCCGGCGGCGAGCAGGCCGGCCGTGACGATGGCGCGGATGCGCATGGTGATCTCCCTCCTGTTGGGTGTTCGCGCCGTGGCGGCGCGAGGGCGCTACGGACAGGAGGGGGAGGGCGGCCCCCGGACGGGGACGGCGGCGAGCCCGCGGTGCCGGGGCCGCGGTGACGTGAACGGGGGAAGGACGGCGACCGCCGCCGGCGGTCGCACCGCGGGCGACGCGGGGGCGGCCGCGATGGCGGCGACGCGGTCGGCGAGCGCGAGGACCCGCCGCAGGAGTGCGGCACCCAGCAGGGCCACGGCCACGTTCGCGACCGTTCCCACCGCGAGGACGCCGCCTCCGACGAGGTCGCCGAGCGGCGAGCCGGAGACGACGCGTTCCCCGATCTCCATCGCGGCGAACGCGCCGACCTGCAGGAGCACCATCCGGACCGCGAGCGAACCACCGGCCCGGGATCCGCCCCCCGCCGGCAGGAGCGCGCCCAGGAACGCCGCCACGATCGAGAAGGCCAGGAACGCCGTGGCCAGCTCGCCCGCGACGCTCAGATAGCCGTGGCCGGTGGCGTCGAGGAGCGCCGTCCGCGCGGAGGCGCCCGGGACGTCGACCAGGTAGGTGAGCCAGTGCCCGACGAGCACGCCGCACCCGGCGATGCTCAGCGTGAGCAGCCTGCGCCGCCTCCCGTGGGCCATGCGTTCGATTGTACGCTGGGGCTCCGATGAGGCCGGGTGACGGCGGGCGATCGCTCGCCGCCCCGCGTGTGGCCACGAGCGTGGCCCGGGAGTGAAGCGCATGGAGGCGAACGAGGTCGCGCGCGTGGGGGTCGTGGGATGCGGCCTGATGGGGTCGGGGATCGTCGAGGTCGCCGCCCGCGCCGGCTGTGCGGTGACCGTCGTGGAGGGGAGCGACGCCCTGGTGGCCGCCGGGCTGGACCGGGTGCGGAGCTCGCTCGCGCGGGCCGTGGACCGGGGCAAGCTCGAGGCCGGTGAGCGCGACGCGACGCTCGATCGCATCGGGGCGGGCACGTCGCTGCGGGAGCTCGCCG
The DNA here is from genome assembly GCA_963832225.1 of uncultured Actinomycetes bacterium. GTDB lineage: Bacteria > Actinomycetota > UBA4738 > UBA4738 > HRBIN12 > JALYMB01. The sequence continues at coordinate 253,710 of CAWHTI010000007.1, read as the reverse complement.
AGGTGGAGCTGGTGATCGAGGCGGCCACGGAGGACCTCGACGCGAAGCTCGCGATCTTCCGGGAGCTCGACGAGGTGACGAAGCCCGAGACCGTGCTGGCCACCAACACGTCGTCGATCCCGATCGTGGAGCTCGCGCTCGCGACCCGCCGGCCGGACCGGGTCGTGGGCATGCACTTCTTCAACCCGCCGCCGGTGATGCCGCTGCTGGAGCTGATCCCGGCGCTCACCACCAGCGACGACACGGTGGCGTTCGCGGCCGCCGTGGCCGAGCGGTTCGGCAAGACCGTCGTGCGAGCGAAGGACCACGCCGGCTTCATCGTGAACCGGCTGCTGATCCCGTTCCTGTGCGACGCCGCCCGCCTCTACGACGAGGGGTTCGCCACGCGCGAGGACATCGACACGGCGATGTCGCTCGGTCTGGGACATCCCATGGGCCCGCTGGCCCTGGCCGACTTCATCGGCATCGACACGTGCGTGGCGATCGCCGGGATCCTGCATCGGGAGTTCGGCGATCCGCGGTACGCGGCGCCGCCCGTGATGCGCCGGATGGCGGCCGCCGGGTATCTGGGCCGCAAGTCCGGCCGCGGCTTCTACGAGTACTCATAGGAAGTCCGCTCCCGGCCCTGCGCCCGGGCCTGGCTCCTGACGGCCGAGGGCCCGAAACGGTAGGGTTGCGGTTCCCGAAACGGTAGCGTAGCTGTACCCGGAATAGTAGCGTAGCTCTCCCCGAAATGGTAGTGTAGCTCTCGAGATGAGCCTCGTTCCGACCCACTATCGACCTCGGATCCTCGATGCTGAGCTGGACGCTCTGCTCGGACACCTTCCGGCGATATCCATCGAAGGCGCAAAGGCGGTTGGCAAGACCGCGACCGCGTCCCAGCGTGCGACCACCGTCTATCAGCTTGACGATCCGTCTCAGCGAGCGATCGCCGAGGCGGACCTCGGTCGCTTCGTCTCTGCCCCAGTGCCCGTTCTGATCGACGAGTGGCAGTACGTGCCCGCAGTGTGGGATCGGATACGCCGCGCCGTGGACTCGGGCGCCCCAGCGGGCTCGTTCCTCTTAACGGGGTCTGCCTCGCCGTCCGGCGCGGGGACCCATAGCGGCGGCGGACGCATCGTGAGCCTTCGGATGCGACCGCTCTCGATCGCGGAGCGTCTCGACACGGCCCCGACTGTGAGCGTGGCCGAACTGCTGACCGGTGATCGGGCAGCTCTCGGGGGGGAGTCCGGCGTCACGCTCGAGACGTACACGGAGGAGATCCTTCGGTCCGGGTATCCGGGGCTGCGCGGCCTGTCGGGGAGGCCGCTGCGTGCGCAACTCGACGGCTACCTGCAGCGAATCGTCGATCGGGACTTCGAAGAACTGGGCTACCCCGTGCGCAACCCGACGGCGCTCCGACGATGGATGGCTGCGTATGCAGCGGCGACATCGACCGTCACTTCGTTCGAGAAGATCCGCGACGCGGCGACAGGAGGCGAGGATCGCAAGCCCGCGAAGACAACCGTTCAGCCGTACCGCGACATCCTCGAGCGCTTGTTCATCATCGATCCTGTGCGTGCATGGGCCCCGTCGCGGAGTCACATCGCAGAGCTGGCTTCTCCGCCGAAGCACCACCTCGCGGATCCGGCACTCGCCGCGCGATTGGTTGGCGCCACGAGCCGAACGCTCCTGGGAGGTGATCCTCCTGGTCCAACGATTCCGCGCGACGGAACCTTCCTAGGAGCGCTGTTCGAATCCCTGGTCACGCTCTCTCTCCGCGCCTATGCGCAGACCTCGGATACCGAGGTCAAGCACTTCCGCACGCACCGCGGCGATCACGAGGCAGACCTGATCCTCGAGCGCGACGATGGGCGGATCGTCGCGGTCGAAGTCAAGCTCGGGCCCACCCCCGATGCAGCCGACGTTCGGCACCTCCGTTGGCTCTCGGAGAAGATCGGAGACGCGCTTCTCGATGCTGTGGTGGTCACGACGGGCGCAAGCGCGTTCCGTCGCCCCGACGGGATCGGCGTGATCCCGGCAGCGCTACTCGGGCCCTAGCGACCTCGCGGGAGCTAGTGCGAGCGACGGGCGCCGCGGTCGGTCAGCCCGGCGACGTAGCCGGCCATCTTCGCCGTGTCGATCCACGCCATCAGGGCCGGGACGAGCGCGGTGGCCGCAGCGCGGTCCGCGGGGGACTCGAGGCGGCTCCATGCGCGCCGCAGCGGCGTCCGGGCGTAGGCGAGCGCCCCGGCGGCTGCGAGCGCGACCGGCAGGCGTCGCCGCGACCGGGCCGCCAGCATCCCGCCGGCGTACACCCCGAACCGCAGTGCATGACGCTCGGGGTACATCCCCGCGTGGGCGTCGCCGCGCGCGTAGCGGAAGTACTGCTGCCACGTGCTCGCGAGCGACCCGCGCAGGCGCCAGCGGACGACGGCCTCGGGAGCGAAGCGCATGTCGAGTCCCAGGTCGCGCCACCGATGGTTCACCCACATGTCCTCACCGATCGGGAGCCACTCGGGGTAGCCACCGGCCGCCCCCAGCGCCTCCCGCCGGAACGCGAGGCTGCGGGCGCTGGGCATGAAGCGGCGGGGATCGACCTCCGACGCGTCGAGCGGCAGGTTCACGGCCGCCATGCACTCCTGCACCAGTCCCTCGGCGATCGGGGCGTAGAAGCCCATCGCGACGTCGGCTCCCTCGTCGATCGGCAGCAGCAGGTGCCGCAGCCACTCCGGCTCCAGGACGCAATCCACGTCGGTCACCGCCACCACGTCGTGGGCGGCGGCCGCGATCGCCACGTTGCGCCCCCGCGCGATGTTGGCGCCCGGCTCCTCGATCACCGTCACGTCCTGGCTCCGGCGCAGCAGGTCGGCCGTGCCGTCGGTGGATCCGCCGTCGACGATCACCACCTCGTCCGGACGCAGCGTCTGGGCCTCGAGGCTCGCGAGGAACTCCTCGACGGAGTCCGCCGCGTTCAGCACCGTGCCGATCAGCGAGACCTTCACGCCCGATCCTCCGTCGTCGTTCGGTAGGCGGCCAGCGTAGCGCTCGCCGTGGCCGCCCACGAGAACCGCGCAGCCTGCGCCGGACCGCGCCGCGCGAGATCCTCCCGCAGCTCCCGATCGCCGAGGACGCGTTGGACCGCCTCGGTCAGGGCGTCCTCGTCGGTCGGCTCGACGAGCAGCGCCGCGTCGCCGGCGACCTCGGGGATCGACGACGTGGCGGAGGAGACCACCGGAAGCCGGCGCGCGAGCGCCTCGAGGACCGGGAGCCCGAAGCCCTCGTACAGCGAGGGGTACGCGAACGCGTCCGCGCCCCGGTACACCGCGTCGAGGTCGGCGGCGTCCAGCGCGCCGGTACGGATGACTCGGCCGTGTCCGCCGGCGGCGAGCTCGCGTTCGAGCTCTGCGTCACGGAGTCCCGCGGGCCCCGCCAGCACCAGCGTGTGCGGCGCGTCGACGCGACGATGCGCGCGCACGAGTCTCGCGAGGTTCTTGCGCGGCTCCTGGGTGCCGACCGACAGGAGGTAGGGCCGGGGGAGCCCGAGCCGCTCCAGCACCGGGCCGGGATCGGCGACGCCGGCGGCGAGCGACGCCGCCAGGGGCGTCACGTGCACCCGCGCGGGGTCCACGTCGCCACGGCGCCGGAGGTCCTCCGCCGTCGCCCGCGACGGGACCAGGATCGCGTGCGCACGTCCGGCGGCCGCTCGCACGCCGCTGCGGTACAGCCATCGCCAGTTCCGTGGAAACATCTGGGGGAAGCGATCGAACGCGAGGTCGTGCACCGTGACGACCAGGCGCTGCTCTCCGACGACGGGCGGCACGGCGGCGTGGTTCGTCGCATGGACCACGGCCTGATCGGCGAGGGACGTCGGAAGCCGCGGACGCCCCGTGAGGTCCCAGCGCGGGTACAGCGTCCGGATCCGGCCCGGCACCACGGCGGCCGGGTAGGCCCGGAGCCAGTCGGGACCCGGCCCAGGCCACTCGCACCGGAACAGCGTGAGGTCGGCGCCGGCGGCGGCCAGCTCCGGGACGAGCTCGCGGACGTAGGTGCCGATCCCCCCCGGCGCGGAGAACCAGAGCTGGTCGACGTGGACGGCGACCCTCACCGCGAGGCCTCCACGCATTCGCATCCCTCGGGTCCGACCGTGGCGCCGTGATCCGTCCCCGGCGGCAGGTCCAGCCGGTCCCCCGCGCGCAGCTCCACGTCCGTCTCCCCGAGGTGGAAGACGATCGACCCGCGGAGGCAGAACAGCACCTTGTGGAACCCGTGGACGTGCGTGCCGTACGCGTCGCCCGGCCCGTTGCCCCAGAACCTGGGTGCGGAGCATCCCTCGGCCCGGAACGCGGCGAGCGCGCCCGCCCGGTCCACGCGGTCTATCTCGCGTCGCCGCGGCCGTGCGCGGGCGGGACCCCGTACCGCACGAACGCGGCACGAACGCCCGTCCACGGCTCGTGGGCGAAGCGCCGCGCCTGCAGCGCGCCGAGGCCGATCGCGTCGACCCTGCCCTGCAGCACCCACGGGTTCGGCTTCGGGCTCTCCTGCAGGAAGTACCGCTCGAGGGCGTTCAGGATCGCGCGCTCGTCCTCGCGGGAGATGCCCACGGGCAGCTCGAAGCGTCGCTCGGGTCCGTCCATCGCTACAGCGGGATGTTCCCGTGCTTGCGGGCGGGGACCGTCTCCCGCTTGGTGGACAACATCCGCAGCGCCTTGATCAGCCGGGGCCGGGTCTCCGACGGCTCGATCACGTCGTCGATGAAGCCGCGCTCCGCCGACGCGTACGGCGTGGAGAACTTCTCCTGGTACTCCTGGACCAGGTCGGCCCGCCGCTTCGAGGGATCGGCGGCACGCTCGATCTGGCGGCGGAACACGACGTTCACCGCTCCGTCCGCGCCCATCACCGCGATCTCCGCGGTCGGCCATGCGAACGAGACGTCGGCGCGCAGATGCTTGGAGTTCATCACGATGTACGCGCCCCCGTACGCCTTGCGCGTGATCACGGTCATGCGCGGGACCGTGGCCTCCGCGAACGCGTAGAGCAGCTTGGCCCCGTGCCGGATGATGCCGTTGAACTCCTGCTCGGTCCCCGGCAGGAAGCCCGGCACATCCACGAACGTGAGGATCGGGATGTTGAACGCGTCGCAGAACCGGACGAAGCGGCTGGCCTTCTCGCTCGCCTCGATGTCGAGCGTCCCCGCGAGCACCTTCGGCTGGTTGCCGACGATGCCGACCGTGCGGCCGTCCAGCCGCGCGAGGCCCACCACGATGTTCATCGCCCAGAGCGGGAAGACCTCCAGGAACTCGCCGTCGTCCACGACCGTGCGGATCACCTCGTGCATGTCGTACGGGGCCTTCGCCGAGTCGGGGATGATGTGGGTGAGGCTCTCGTCCCGGCGCTCGGGATCGTCGCCGGTGGCGTAGGCCGGTGGGTCTTCGAGGTTGTTCGAGGGCAGGAAGCTGAGGAGGTAGCGCACCTGCAACAGCGCGTCCTCGTCGTCCTGGGCCACGAAGCTCGCGACGCCCGACTGGGCGGCGTGCGTCATGGCGCCGCCGAGCTGCTCGAACGTCACGTCCTCGCCCGTGACCGTCTTGATCACGTCGGGGCCCGTGATGAACATGTGCGAGGTCTCCTTCACCATCACGGTGAAGTCGGTGATGGCGGGGGAGTACACGGCGCCTCCCGCGCACGGCCCCATGATCATGCTGATCTGCGGGATCACGCCGCTGGCGCGGACGTTGCGCTCGAAGATGTAGCCGTAGCCCGCCAGCGATGCCGCGCCCTCCTGGATCCGGGCGCCGCCGGAGTCGTTGATCGAGATGAACGGCGCGCCGGTGCTGATCGCGAGGTCCATCACCTTGCACACCTTCTGCGCCATCACCTCGCCCATGGATCCGCCGAACACCGTGAAGTCCTGTGAGGACACGAAGACCTTGCGGCCGTCGATCGTGCCGTATCCGGTGATCACACCGTCACCGGGCGGCCGGTTGCGGTCCATCCCGAAGTCGTGCGACCGATGCACCACGAACGGGTCCGTCTCCACGAACGATCCCGGGTCCATCAACAGGTCCAGGCGTTCGCGGGCGGTGAGCTTGCCGCGGTCGTGCTGTTTCTTCGCGGCGTCGCGTCCGCCGGGCGTCAGCGCGGAGCGCTTCTTCTTGCGGAGCTCGGCGATCCGCTCCTCCACGGAGGGGCCGGACTCGGACTCGGAGAGGCGGATCGGCAGGTCGTCGCTGGTCTTGGCCATCCAGGGAGTCTATCGGGGCGGCCGGAGGCCATCCCGATGGCGCTCAGTCCCCCACGTCGACCCGCCCGCCTGCGCGCCAGTACACGCCGTGGTCGCGATCCAGGAACCTCTCATCGACCAGGTGGCGACGGAGGGAGGCGTAGTCGTTGAAGAAGGCGCCCACGATCACGTTGACCTCCGCCTCCTCGTAGCGGCGCCCCGGCTCGAACTCCAGGGCGATCCACTCGAGCACGATCCGGCGCTTCGACTCCTTCACCGGGATCTCCGTGAGACGGCCGGCGCGGAAGAACGTCGTGAGCACGGTCTCCTCGTCCTCGTTCGCGGCGCCCAGCGCCAGGCCCGCATCCCGGGGCGGACCCACCTGCTCCGCGGCCCACCGCAGGGTCTCGGTGTCGAGGCGGTAGCTCCGGCGGTCGTCCTCGAGGCGGGCGACGCCCGTGGCGGTGAGGCGGTTCAGGTGCCTGCGGACTCGGGCGACGGGCAGCTCCAGCGCCTCGGCGAGCGAGGCGGCGCTCTCCCGGTTCCGGGCGAGGAGGCCGGCGATGGCCAGCCGCTCCGGGTCCGCGAGCGCGCGCAGGATCTCGTCGGGGGTCTCCGCCATGTCGGTGGCTACACCTACCATGCGCCCCATGCAGTTGACCGACCCCCAGCGGCGGACGCTCGAGCAGCTGATCGGCACGGGGGAGCGGCCGCTCTTCCCGGCGGACCTGCGGCAGCGGCTCATCGACCGGATCGAGGATGCGGTGCGGGAGCTGGAGCTCCGCGAGCCGTTGTGGCTCGGCAAGGAGAAGGTCACCGACGCCGGCCGCTGCGAGGGGAAGTACCAGGCCTCCCTCCTCGGCGAGGGACCGGCGTTCGAGCACAGCGCCCGCAGCGCGGTCGGCGTCCTGCTGCACAAGGCCGTGGAGGTCGAGGTCGGGTCCCGCGACGAGCTCGATCCCCACGCCGTCTCGGGTCGCGCGGCGGACCGGCTGGTCGAGCACGAGGCGCGCTTCGCCGAGTACTGGCGGACGCTCTCGGCGGTCGAGCAGGACGAGGTCCTGATGGACGTGGTCCGCCGGGTCGTGCTCTTCCGCGGCACGTTCCCCTCGTTGCGCGAGCTCCGCAGCGACCTGGCGCCGGTGACGGAGCTCCCGGCCAAGGCGGAGCTGCTGGGCGGGGCCCTCACCGTCTCGGGGCGGATCGACCTCGTCCTGGGGTTGCCGCTGCGGGCCGACCCCACACGTGCCACCCGTCTGGCGATCGATCTCAAGACCGGCGGCGCCTATCCGGAGTACGCCGAGGACATGCGCTTCTACGCGCTGCTCATGACCCTGCGGTTCGGCGTGCCGCCGTACCGCGTGGCCTCCCTGTTCCTGGACTCCGGCGAGTGGCAGGCGGAGGACGTCACCGAGGAGGCGCTCTTCCATGCCGCGGACCGGGTCGTGTCCGCCGCGCGAGCGGCCGCGGCCCTGGGGAACGGCCGAGAGGCCCTGCTGACCGCCGGCGTCTACTGCGGCTGGTGCCCCCGCGCCGAGGCCTGTCCCGCCGCCCTCGTTCTTCCCGCGTAGGGGTACGCTCGGACCCCGAAGGTGTCGAATACATCTGCAGGACGCGCATCGCGTCCGCCCGCGCACGGAACGGAGGTCTCGATGGGTTCGATCGGTCGTGGGTTCCGCCTGGCCAGGGCCAGTTGGAGCGTGGTGCGGCAGGATCGCGAGCTGCTGATCCTGCCGATCGTGTCGTTCGTCTGCTCCCTGGTGGTCCTGGCCGTGTTCGGCCTGGGGATGTTCGGGATCGGACTGCCGGCGGAGGGGGAGTCGCCGAGCCCCGGCATCTACGTGCTGGGGTTCTGCATGTACGTGGCCCTGGCGTTCGTGACGATCTTCTTTAACGCGGCCGTGATCGGGACGGCCATGGGACGCCTGCGCGGCGAGCCGGCCTCGATCCGGGACGGGCTGGACCTTGCCCGGGCCCACGTCGGCAAGATCTTCGTCTGGGCGCTGATCACGGCCTCCGTCGGGATGGTCCTTCGCACGATCCAGGAGCGCTCCGGCCTCCTCGGCCGGCTCGTCGTGGGTCTCATCGGGATCGCGTGGAACCTCGTGACGTTCTTCGTGGTCCCCGTGATCCTCTTCGAGCCCCTGCCGGTCGGCGCGTCGATCAAGCGCTCGGCCCAGATCTTCCGTGAACGGTGGGGGGAGCAGGTCACCGGCAACGCCACGATCGGCGTCGCGATCTTCGTGATCGCGCTGCCGATCCTGGCCGTCGGCGGGCTGCTGATCGCCGCGGCGCCGGTCGTCGGGATCGCCCTCACCGTGATCGCCCTGGGCGCGCTCATGGCAGTGGGCGCCGCATGCTCGGGCGTCTTCAACGCCGCGTTGTACCGGTACGCGACCACGGGCGCCACCTCGGAGGCGTTCACCGAGGCGGACCTGAACGGCTCCTTCCGTCCGAAGCGCGGAGCGGGAGCGGGCGGGATGCTCGGCGGGTTCACCGGGCAGGGCTTCGGTGGAGGCGGGCAAGTCCCGCCGCCGCCGCCGGGGCCGGCCGACCCGCCCGAACGCCCGGATCGGTAGGCCCTCCAGGAGGGCTACCGCTTCGCTACGTGAGCCCCTCCAGGAGGGCTCCCGCTTCGCTCCGTGAGCCCCGGCCGCGTCGCGGTCGAGGGCCGCTTGCTAGGGTGCCTGCCCACCGACCGACACCGAAAAGGGTGAGACCTATGGGCAAGGACCTGTACGAGATCGGCGAGCTGCCACCCGTCGGCGAGGTGCCGCCGAGGATGCACGCGCAGCTCGTTCGGCCGGAGCGCTTCGGCGAGCCCGTCACCGCGATCCAGGACGAGGTGATCGACGTGCCCGAGCTGGGTCCGCAGGACGCCCTGGTGGCGGTGATGGCCGCCGGCGTGAACTTCAACAACGTCTGGGCGGCGCGCGGCATCCCGGTCGACGTCACGAAGGGCCAGGCCCGCTGGGGCGAGCCCACGGACTTCCACATCGTGGGCTCGGATGCCTCGGGTGTCGTCTGGGCGGTCGGCTCCGAGGTGACGAACGTCCAGGTCGGCGACCGCGTGGTCGTGCACGCGGGCCAGTGGAACCCGGACGACCCCCACGTGCTGGCCGGCGGCGACCCGGGACTCGCGGCGAGCTTCCGCGTGTGGGGCTACGACTCGTGCTGGGGGTCGTTCTCGCAGTTCGTCAAGGTGCAGGCCCACCAGTGCCTGCCCAAGGCCGACCACCTCACGTGGGAAGAGGCGGCGGCCCCGACGCTCACCGGCGCCACGGCCTACCGCATGCTGCACGGCTGGCCGCCGCACACGGTGCAGCCCGGCGACGTGGTCCTCGTGTGGGGCGGATCGGGCGGCCTGGGATCGCTCGCCGTGCAGCTCGTGAAGGAGGCCGGCGGCATCGCGGTCGCCGTCGTGGGCAGTCCCGAGAAGGGGGAGTACGCGAAGTCACTCGGCGCGATCGGCTACGTCAACCGCAAGGACTTCGATCATTGGGGCGTGCCGCCGGCGTGGGACTCACCGGACTGGAAGAGCTGGTTCGACGGTGCGAAGGCATTCGGCAAGGCGATCTGGGACGTGCTGGGGGAGAAGCGGTCTCCGCGGATCGTGTTCGAGCATCCGGGCCAGGACACGATCCCCACGTCGAACTTCGTCTGCGACCGCGGCGGCATGATCGTGATCTGCGCGGGCACCACCGGGTACGACACCATGATCGACGTCCGGTACCTCTGGTTCATGCAGAAGCGCTACCAGGGCTCGCACCTGTTCAACGACGATCAGGCCCGCGCCTTCAACGACCTGGTGATCCAGGGGAAGGTGCAGACCACGCTCGGATCCGTGTACCGCTACGACCAGGCCGGCGAGGTTCACCAGCTGATGGGCGACGGCGAGCTGCCGGAGGGCAACGTGGCCGTCCTGGTCGACGCCCCGCGAGCGGGACTGAAGGACCTGCCCTAGCCCGAGGGTCGGCGTTCCTGGACGAGCTCCATCAGGACGCCGCCGGTCGATCGGGGGTGCACGAACGCGATCAGCGTGTCGCGCGATCCGGGCCGCGGCGTCTCGTCGATCAGCTGCGCACCGTCGGTTCGGAGCGTCGCGAGCTCCGCCTCGAGGTCGTCCACGCGGTACGCGACGTGATGGATGCCAGGCCCCCGCCTGGCCAGGAACGTCCCGACCGGCGTGTCGGCGCCGAGTGCGCCGAGCAGCTGGACGAAGGATCCCCCGACCGCGAACAGCACCTCCTCGACGCCCTGGTCGGCCACGGTCTCCCGGTGGACCGGCTCGCCGCCCAGCAGCCCGCGATAGCGCTCGACCGCCTGCTCGAGGTCGTCCACCGCGATCCCGACGTGGTCGATCTGGGTGGGCGTCACGTCGTCCTCCTGCGGCGGCGTGCGGGCGCCACGGGCTGCATCCGCGCGACCAGGTCCATCGCGTCCGGGACGTGGTAGGCCCGCAGGCTGAGCGCGCGGGTCACGGCCGCCACGCCCTGGGCGCGAAGGTCCTCCTCGCGCTTGGCCCCCTCGCCGCTGACGGGCGCCCGCAGGACGTAGAACTCCACCAGCTCCAGGAACTGCGCGAGGGATGGGGTGAAGCCGCCCCGCTCGTACGCGTAGATCGTCTGACGTGCGGCGGGGCATCCCTGGACCCCGGACGCGGTCTCCACCGACCGGTATCCCGCAGCCCGGCGGATCTCGCGCAGGAGCCGGCCGACGACCTCGCGGTCCTCGTCGCTGATCGGCGGTTGCTTCTTGCGAGCCACGTCCCGCGCACGATAGCCGGTCGCGTCGGGGCCGGCAGGCGGCGGTCATCCGCCCGGCGCCCGGTCCGTCCGGCCCATCCGGTCGGCTGCTCCCCGGTGCCGAACGGCCCATATACGGATCGGGGTCCTCGGACGTACGATGCGCAGACAGCGACGTGCGGTGCTCCGGCACCCGCGAACCTCATAGCCGTCCCCCCCACAGCCGCCCCCCGCCCCCAGGAGCGTGACGTTGAGCACAGAGGAGAACCGTTCCGCCACCGCGGTCGTCCTGGAGGACTCGACGCTGCTGAAGAAGGGTCGCGCGGACGTCTTTCGGATCCGCGAGCGCACCCGGCGCCGCCGGCTGGTTCGCGCGTACGTCTTCATCGGGATCCTCGATGCGTATCTGTTGTTCCGCTACGTCAACCATCAGCCACTGACGCTGCCGACGCTGCCGCCGGACTTCATCTTCTTCCTCCCGGTCATCCTGATCTTCCTCGCGATCGGGATGATGATGGCGATGCCCCTGTTCTCGGGGCGGTCGCCGCACATCGTGGTGCGGCCGGAACAGATCGAGCTTGGCCTCACCGACGTGAAGGGACTCGACACCCAGGTCGACGAGGTCGTCCGCACCCTGGACGTGTTCCTGGGGTACGCCACGTTCCGCAAGGAGCTCGGCGGCAACCCTCGTCGCGGCATCCTGTTCGAAGGGCCGCCCGGTACGGGCAAGACGTATCTCGCCAAGGCCATGGCGAAGCAGGCAGGGGTGCCGTTCCTGTTCATCTCCGCGCCCGCGTTCAGCTCGATGTGGCAGGGCATGTCCGCCCGCCGCGTGCGCTCCTTCTTCAAGTCGCTCCGCAAGCTCGCCCGGAAGGAGGGCGGCGCGATCGGCTTCATCGAGGAGATCGACGCCGTCGCCGGGGCGCGCGGTGGGATGAACGCCTCGCCGCTGCCGGCCGATGGCGGGCTCGCCCGCACGGTGTCGGCGTTCGGCGGCGGCGGCGACTCGAGCTCCATGGTGAACGAGCTGCTGATCGAGATGCAGTCCTTCGATCAGCCGCCGTTCCGCGATCGGCTCAAGGCCCGGGTCTTCGGCTGGATCAACGCGTACCTGCCGGCGGACCGCCAGCTCACCGCGTTGCGGCCCGCGTACAACAACATCCTGCTGATCGCGGCCACGAACCGGGCGGACAGCCTCGACCCGGCCCTGCTGCGTCCGGGCCGGTTCGACCGGCGCCTGTTCTTCGATCTGCCCACGAAGCAGGGCCGCGTGGAGCTGATCGACTTCTTCCTGGATCGCAAGTCGCACCACGAGCAGCTGGACGACCCACAGGCGCGCGAGCGGCTCGCGCACGACACGTTCGGGTACTCGCCGGTGATGATCGAGCATCTCTTCGACGAGTCGATCCTCGTGGCGCTGCGGGACGGCCGCCGCCAGATGAACCTGGACGACGTCTACGAGGCGAAGCTGACGGACGAGATCGGGATCAAGCAGCCCGTCGTCTACACCGAGGGCGACCGTTCGGCCGTCGCGATCCACGAGGCGGGCCACGCCGCCGTCGCCTACTTCATGGGCAAGGGCCGCCGGCTCGAGGTGCTGTCGATCATCAAGCGCCGTGGCTCCCTGGGGTTGCTGGCCCACGGCGACTCCGAGGAGCGGTTCACGCGCACCAGGTCCGAGATCGAGGCCGGCATCGCGATCGCCCTCGGCGGGCTCGTAGCCGAGGAGATGCTGCTGGGCGAGTCCGGCACGGGCCCGGCGTCCGACCTCGCACATGCCACGTCGCTGGCCGCCCAGATGGTGGGCTCCTTCGGGATGGCGGGATCGCTGATCTCGTTCGATGCCATCGCCGAGGGCCCGATCGGCAGGACGAACCTCGTGGCCAAGGTGCTCGCGGACGTTCAGGGCAAGGAGCGCGTCGAGGACATCCTCACCGAGCAGAAGCAGCTCGTCGAGGCGATGTTGGCGGAGAACGGCGACGTGCACCGCGCGCTGGCGGATGCTCTGATCGAACGCGACGAGCTCGTGGGCAACGAGATCCTCGCGGTGATCGAGCACGCGCTCAGCGCCCGCGTACGCTGAGCTCCCGCGACGTTCGGGTCCTTCGTACGGGCCGATCGGCCAGTGTCGGGGCGTCCGGGATGTGTCAGGATGCAACCCTCATGCCACGGTCCGTCTCGCTCCTGATCGCCCTCCTGCTGCTCGCCGTCGTGCCCGCGGCGGCCGACGCCGCCCCACAGACATGCCTCGGGCGGAGGGCGACGCTCGTGGGGACCAGCGGCGCCAACGACCTCGTCGGCACGGCCGGCGACGATGTGATCGTGGGCAAGGGCGGGAACGACACGGTCGATGGCCGCGGCGGCAACGACCGGATCTGCGGCGGCAGAGGCGGTGACGTGCTGCTGGGTGGCGCCGGGACGGATCGCCTGGCCGGCGGCACGGGCGCCGACTCCATGGACGGCGGCGACGGGGTGGATACCGCGTCGTTCGAGGACGCGAGGTCGAGCATGGACGTAAACCTCGCGACCGGTCACGCGACCGGCCAGGGGTTCGACGGGCTCAGCGGCATCGAGTCCGTGCGCGGATCCGCGACGCGGGTGAACCACCTGTGGGGCGACGGGGGAGCGAACGCGCTGACCGGCGGCGCGCTGTACGACTATCTCGACGGCGCGGAGGGCGACGACACGCTCACCGGGCTCGAGGGCGGCGACATGCTGGTGGGCGGGGACGGTTCCGACACCGTGAACGGCGGGGACGGGACGGACGAATGCCCCGACGCCGAGAGCGCCACCGCCTGCGAGGGCTGAGCTCCGGGCGGAGCCGCCCGGGACGTGGCAGTGCGGTCGACGGCCGGTCGTAGACTGGCAGCATGACCCGCTCCGTGATCGTGGCCGGCGCCCGCACGCCGATCGGCAAGTTCCAGGGATCGCTGGCCGGCTTCAGCGCCATGGACCTCGGAGGGGTCGCGATCCGCGAGGCGTTGGCCCGTGCCGGAGTGCCCGCCGGGCGCGTCGACTACGTGATCATGGGCCACGTCCTGCAGGCGGGCCAGGGACAGATCACGGCTCGCCAGGCCGCGATCGCCGGCGGCGTGCCCAAGGAGGTTCCCGCGCTCACGGTGAACAAGGTGTGCCTCTCCGGCACCTCGGCGATCGCGATCGCCGACCAGATGATCCGGGCCGGAGAGATCGACCTCGCCGTGGCCGGCGGCATGGAGTCCATGACGAACGCGCCGTACCTCCTGCCGAAGGCTCGGGAGGGGTCGCGCCTCGGCGACGCCGAGCTGGTCGACTCCATGATCCACGACGGGCTGTGGTCCTCGTTCACGCGCCAGCACATGGGAGCCGGGACGGACGAGATCAGCGCCGAGCTCGCGATCTCGCGCGAGGACCAGGACGCCTGGGCGGCCCGGTCCCATCACCGCGCGCACGCCGCCTGGGAGTCGGGCGCTCTGGCGGAGGAGGTCGTGGCCGTCGAGGTGCCGCAGCGCACCGGCGAGCCCGTTCGGTTCGAGCGCGACGAGGGCATCCGTCCGGACACCGACGAGACGGTGCTCGCCGGCCTGCGCCCCGCGTTCGGGCAGCGGGGCACGGTCACGGCCGGCAACGCGTCGCAGATCTCCGACGGCGCGGCCGCCGTCGTGGTGGCGAGCGAGGAGGCCGCCGCGGAGCTCGGCCTGGCGCCGCTCGCGGAGATCGTGGCCTACGGGATGTCGGCGGATCGGTATCCGAGCCTGCAGACCGTGCCGGCGCTCGCTCTGGAGAAGGCGCTGAAGAAGGCGGGCCTCGCCGCCGCCGACCTGGAGCTGGTGGAGATCAACGAGGCGTTCGCCGCCGTGCCGTTGCATTCGGGACGCATGCTCGGCCTCGACGACGCCGTGGTGAACGTCAACGGCGGCGCCGTGGCGCTCGGCCACCCGATCGGCGCCAGCGGCGCCCGCATCGTGCTGACGCTCGCGCTCGAGCTCCGCCGCCGCGGCGCCGACCTGGGAGCCGCCGCGATCTGCGGCGGCGGCGGCCAGGGCGACGCGCTGATCGTCCGGCGGCTCCCGACCTAGCCCGGAGCCGGACGTGGACGATCGTCGGTACGAGCTGCCGCGGGAGCTGGAGGAGGTCCGGGGGCTCGTCCGCGCGATCGCCGAGGATCGGATCGCCCCGCGAGCGGCCGAGATCGACGAGACCGACGAGTGGCCCGAGGACGTGTACAAGGTGCTCGTCGACCACGACCTGATGGGCGTCGGATACCCCGAGGAGGATGGCGGCTCGGGCGGCGGCGCGCTCGCGTTCGGCGTATTCATCGAGGAGATCTCGCGGGTGTCGGCCGGCGTGTCGCTGACGCCGCTCGTATCGAAGCTCGGCGTCATCCCGCTCGCGATCGCCGGCACGGACCTGCAGCGGCACACGTTCACGCAGGGCATCTGCCGGGGCGACCTGCTGATGTCGTACGCGCTCACCGAACCCGGGGCGGGCTCCGACGCCGCGGCGATGATCACGCAGGTACGTCCGCGACGGCGCGGACTTCGTCCTCAACGGCACGAAGCGGTTCATCACCGGCGCCGGCGTCTCGCACGCCTACGTCGTGTTCGCCACGCGCGATCCGCAGGAGCGCGCGAAGGGGGTGAGCGCGTTCATCGTCATGCGCGACGATCCCGGCGTGTCCTTCGGCGCGCCGGAGCACAAGATGGGGATCCACGGCTCGCCCGACGCGCGAGGTGATCCTCCAGGACGCGCGGATCCCGGCGGACCGCGTCATCGGAGGGGAGGGCACCGGGTTCGCCACGGCCATGAAGCACCCTCGACTACTCGAGGCCCGCGATCGCGGCGCAGGCCGTCGGCATCATGCAGGGCGCGCTCGACGTGGCGGCGCGGTACGCGATCGAGCGCCGGCAGTTCGGCAAGCGGCTCGCCGACCTCGACGTGATCCGGTCGATGCTGGCCGACATGGCGATGCGGGTCGAGGCCGGCCGCGTCCTGACGTACCGGGCGCTGGAGGCGTGCGACGCCGGCGACCCCCGCATGACCTTCCACTCGAGCGTGGCGAAGTGCGTCGCGTCGGACAACGCCATGTCCGTCACCACGGACGCCGTACAGGTGCTCGGCGGCTACGGCTACGTCCGGGAGTATCCGGTCGAGCGGTTCATGCGCGACGCGAAGATCACGCAGATCTACGAGGGCACGAACCAGATCCAGCGGCTAGTCGTCGCGCGAGAGCTTCTGAAGCTCCTGGACCAGTAGCTGGCCGGCGGCCCACGGGTCGTCGTCGTCGGCGGCCATCGCGAGCTGCCGGTCCTGGTCCAGCTCGTCGCTCACCACGATCTCGAGGTCGGTCCTCGGGGCGCTGACGCTGAGCTCGATCTCGGGATCCGCCTCCTCGGCGGGGGAGTCGGGCATGATGCCCTCCGCCGGCAGGAAGACGCGGAAGGCCGAGCCACCGTTGGGACGGCTCTCCACCTTCGCCCAGCCACCCTGCACGTCCGCGAAGCGCGCCACCACCGGCGACAGCGAGGCGTCCGAGGACGTCTCGGCGTCCTCGACCGAGATCAGCGCGCCTCCCTCGCCCTTGGTCAGGCGGATCGTGATCGCGGAGCCGAGCGGGGTACGGTCGGTCGCGCCGCGCAGCAGCCCCATGAGGATCTGCTCGGTGCGCACCGGGTCGACGGAGGCGATGATCCGCTCGGTCTGCAACCGCACGTCGTGATCGTTGCCGGCCTGCGACTCCTCGACGACGCGCTCCACGAGCGCCTCGAGGTCGGTCCGCCGCGGGTGCAGCTCCACCTCGCCGCGAGCGAGCCGGTCGGCGTCGAGCAGGTCGGCGACCGTGTGGTCCAGACGACGCGCGTACGCGGCGAGCTGGCGCAGCAGCGGAGCCTGCTCCTTCGGCTGGTTCTTGTGCTTCAGCGTCAGCGACAGCCCGAGGATCGAGGTCAGGCTCTTCTTCGCGTCCAGCGACAGCTCCTTCATGAACGGCGTCCCCGCGCGGCGGTCCTCGAGCGGTGTGGCGTCGCCGACCGGGATCGGGAGATCGGACTCGCCGGACTCGGTGTCCTCGCGCCGCATCGCCTTCACGGCCTGGGACATCTCGACCTGCCGCAGACGGCTCTCGAGCTCCTCCACCTGCTCGCGGGCGGCCGCCAGGGCCTGCTCGGCGGCGGCCGCGCGCTGCTCGATCTCGGCGGCACGGTCGTTGCTGCCGTTCAGGTGCTCCTGGGTCACGCGCAGCATCTCCTCGAGCGCCTCACGCTCCTGGCTCGTGCCGGCGTGGACCTCGGCGATCTCGCGCAGCGTGGCGAGCTCGTGACTGCTGATCTCGATCTCACGGCGCAGCTGCTCGAGCTCGTGCTCCGCGGCCGCGGCCCGCATCGATGCCTCTTGGAGCTCGCGTTCGGCCGCCTCGACCCGGTCGGCGGTCTCCGTGCGGCGATCGAGCTCCGCCTGCACGTCGGTCTGGGTCCGCGCGAGATCCTCGCGGGCGTCGGTCAGCTGGCGACGCAGCTGCTCCGACTCCTCCCGCGCTTCGCGCAGGGCACCGTCGGTGGTGGCGGAGCCGTCGCGCAACGTCTGCACCTCGCCGAGCGTGGCCTGGAGGCTCGTCTCGGTCGAGGAGACCTGGTCCAGCGCGGTCGTGAGCTCCTGCTGCGCGGCCTCGAGCTCGGTCCAGATCGTCTGCAGCTCGGACTTGGCGCCGTCGGCCTCGGCGGCGAGCCGGCCGACCTCTGCACGGGCCGTCTCCAGCTCGGAGCCGGTGGTGTCCAGGCCGGAGGTGGCGCGCGCGAGCTCCTCGCGGAGCTCACCGACCTCGGCACGGAGCGAGGCCTCGCGTCGCTCCAGCTCCGCGCGGTCGGCCTCGAACCGGCCACGGTCGGCCTCGGTCGCGGCCTGCAGCTGTGCGAACGAGGCGGTCTGCTCGGCGGCGAACACGCTCCGGAGCTCCTGCTCCTTCGCGTCCAGCTCGGCCCGGAGCTCCTCCTGGATCGCCGCCATCTCGGCCACGAGCTCGGCCTCGCGGGTGCGCAGCGCCCCGAGGTCGTGGTCGCGGGCCTCGAGGTGTCCCACCAACTGCTGCTCGCGGCCGGCGAGCGTGGCGGCCTGGGCCTCGGCGTCGGCGAGCCGGTCGGTCAGGTCCTGCACCTCCGCATCCGTCTGCGCACGGAGCTCCTGCTCCCGCGCCTCGACCTGCGTGAGCAGCTCCTGCTCGCGCGCCTCGACCTGCGCACGGAGCTCACGCTCCCGCGCCTCGGCGTGCGCCTTGAGCTCCTGCTCGCGTGCCTCGACCGAGCGGCGGAGGTCCGCCTCCGCGGCCTCTGCGGCCTGGTGCAGATCGCGCTCCCGCGTCTCCAGCTCCGCCCGGAAGGCGTCCTCGAGCTCGGCGCGCTCGGTACCCACGGTGGCCCGCAGCGATTCGGCCTCGGCGCGGGCGGCCGACGCCTCGCGACGGGCGGCCTCGAGCGCCTCCTGCATCTCCTCGGTGCGCGCGGCCGCCTCGTCCATCCGCGCGACCGCGGCCTCCACGTCGCTGGTGGCGGCCGCCTCGAGCTCCTCGCGCCTCGCCAACGCGGCCGCGGCCTCGTCGCGGGCGACGCGAACCTCCTCGGACGCCTGCTCCTGGGCCGCCCGGATCTCCACGGCGGCTCGCTCGCGTGCCGCCTCGATCTCCGCCGCCGCCTGCTCCTGTGCGGCGCGAGCCTCCTCTGCGGCCTGCCGCCGCGCCGCCTGGATCTCCTCGGCGGCCGCCGCGCCCGCCTCGGCGACCTTCGTGCCGAACGCCGCCTCGATCTGCTCCACCCTCGTGTCGGCCGCGGCCGCCAACGCCTCCGCGTCCGTGGCTCGCGTCTCCAACTGCGCGGCGCGAGCCTCGAGCTGCGAGTTCTGCGTGCCGGTCTCGGCGGCGCGCGCGTCCGCCTCGGACAGCCGCGCCTCCGCCTCCATCACGCGCGCCTCGGCCTGCTCCGCCTTGGCTCGTGCCTCGGCCGTCATGGCCTCCGCGGCGGCCTGCGCCTCGCCGACGCGCCCCTCCGCGACGGCACGCGCCTGTGCCAGATCGGCCTCCAGCGAGCGGGATCGATCGTCCAGCTGTGCGACCCGCCGCTCGGCCTCCACGGCGCGTTGCTCGGTTGCGCGCAGCTGCTCCACGGTCTTCCGTGCCGCCTGGAGCTCGCTCGCCGCGGTCGCCAGCTCGGCCTTGGCGGTGTCGAGCGCCTTCCTCGTCCGCTCGGCATCCGCCCTCGCCGCCGTCGCGGCGGCCTCGTGCTTGCCCGCATCGGTGGTCCGAGCCGCGAGCTGCTCCCGCTCCCGGCGGGTGGACTCCAGCTCCTTCACCACGCCGGCGACCTCGTGCCGGGCGGTCTCGAGCTCGGTTCGGAGCGTGGCCGCGTCGGCCTCGGCGTCGCGCGCCCGCTGCTCGACCTTCGGATCCGGCGCCGTCCCCGCCGGGCGTTCCTGGACCTCGGACGCGAGCTTGTCGCGCTCGGCCTTCACGGACTGGAGCTGACCCTCGAGGAGCCTCACACGGCCTTCGGCCTTCAGGAGACGCTCCTCGATCTCAGGGTCGGGACGGGACGGAGTCTCAAGTGCGGCACCTTCCAGCTTCGTGTGTGCCGCATGCAACTCCTCGAGGGTCTTCCGGTACTGCTCCTGCAGTGCCGCGGCGCGCTCCTCCGCCGTGGTGGCGCGAACCTCCGCGCGCGCCAGCTCTTCCTCCGCTCGGCGGAAGTCGGGCTGCGTGTACGCGGGATCCGTACCGTCTCCACCGCCAAGCTCGGGAACCCGACGGCCCCGGAGCGCCTGGAAGGTGGTGCCCGCATAGACCTTCCAGCGACGCGAGGCCATGCGGGAGACCTGATAGATGGCGCCGAGGACCAGGAGGAACACCAGGCTCAGGCAGAGCGAGGCGGTCCGCCACGGCTTGGCCGTGGAGTCCCAGATCGGCGCGTAGACGCGGTCGAGCTGCGCGACCGCCTCGGCGTCCGTGCCCGCGGGCGCGAGCGGGACGCGGGTGGAGAACATGCCGTCCTGCACGGTGCTGTCGGTGCCCGTCTTCAGGACCTCGCGGAGTCGGAAGCGCTCCTCCGGCAGCCGCGTGCCGATCAGGTTGGCGTCGGTGGAGTACACGATCGTGCCGTCCGGATCCCAGATCGTGACGGCGTCGACCTCACCGTTGAGGATCGTGCCGTCGATCAGGTCCTCGAGCTCGGCCGCGCGGACCTCTCCGACGGGCGCGGCCAGATCGGCACCGGTCGCGATGCCGGCGAGGTTCTCCTGGACCAGGACCCGAGCGCCGTCGGACGCCTGGGCCTCGGCCGTCGACAGCTTCGACGCGCCGATCAGGAACGTGATGGCGATCGACACCAGCAGCATCGCCGCCAGCGCCGTCAGCGCGACACGCGCGATGCGATAGGTGTCCCTCGTGCCAGCCATCGTCCCCCTCCGGCTCACCCTGAGAACTTCGTGGTGCTGTCCGAGGGTTGTATCGGCACGTGTGGTCGCGAAAGTAAGCGTTCGGGCCAAACGAGATGGCCCGAAATGACCAGCCCTCCCGCGCTCCCTCAGCGGACGGAGGCGCCCCGCAGCACGACGGTGTCGCCGGTGAGGTCATCCTTGTCGAGGACCACGAGGTCCTCGATCGCGTCCCGCATCTCGGCCACGTGGCTCACGAGGACGACGAGTCGATGCTCGTTCCCGGCGACGAGGCGGCCGATCCCGTCCATCGCGCGGTCGAGATGCTCCGGGTCGAGCGAGCCGAAGCCCTCGTCCAGGAAGAACGCGTCGAGACGCCCGCCGCCGCGCACCACCATCTCTGCCAGGGCGAGCGCGAGCGCGAGCGACGCCAGGAACGTCTCACCACCCGACAGCGAATCGGATCTGCGGACCTGACCGGCCGCGTTCAGGTCGACGATGTCGAACCGGTCGTCCGCGGAGAAGCGGTACGCGCCCCCCGTCAGCTGATCCAGGTGCTCGCTGCCCAGCTCCGCGAGCTCGGCCCGCTCCTCCTCGAGCAGGAACGCCAGGAACCGGGAGGGCTGCAGGTCGCGGGCCAGGCGATCGGCGACGTCACGCCGGGCCTCGGCCGCCAGGATCTCCGCCTCGAGGTCGCCGGCCCGGGCGATCGTGGTCTCCAGCTCGGTGACGCGCGCAGCGGCCGTGCCGTGACGCACCCCCGCCTCCGCCAGGGCGGTGGCGAAGTCGGCCCCCGCCTCGAGGCCCGCGCCCGCGAACAGATCGGCGAGGGCGATCTCCGTCTCGGCGCTCCGGGTCCGTGCCTCCTCGGACCGGGCGGTCGCCTCGTCGTGCGCGGCAACGACGGCCTCGCGCAGCTCCGCGAAGGCCGAGCGAACGTCCTGCGGATCGGGGGCGACGGCGTCGTCCCTGCCCAGGCGACCCCACGATCCGGCGAGCCGGTTCGCGAGGGCCGCGAGTGCCCGGGCCGCGCCCGCCGCGAGCTCTTTCGCGCCGTCCAGGGCATCCCGGCACGCGCGCACCGCGTCCTTCGCGGCGACCGAGGCGTCCTCCGCGGCGGTGAGCTCGGCCTCCCGCGCCTGGAAGAGCGACTGGATCTCTCCCTCCTCACCGAGCCACTCGACGAGCTGGCTCCGCGTAGCGTCGAGGGCGGCCCGGGCGGCTCCCATCTCAGCGTCGGCGGCCACCGACGCCACCGACGCCGGGGCGATCGCCTCCGCCGCGACCGCGGCCGCGGTCTCCGCGGCCGTGCGCGCAGCGGCCGCGCGTTCCCGGCGCGACGTCGCGGCATCGAGCTGCTTCGACGCCGCCGCGACGGCCCGCTCCGCGGCCACCACCTTCGGAGCGCGCGGCGCCTTCGGCACGGCACGCACCGGCTGGTCGCAGACCGGGCACGGCTCGCCGGCTCGCAGGTCGCCGCGGAGCGTGCGCGCCATCTCCGCGTGCTGCGCACGGTGGAGGAGCTCTCGTGCGGCCTCGAGCGCGCCGTCCGCCGCTTCAACCTCGGCGCCGGCCCGCTCGGCGTCGGCCGCCGCGGCCTCCACGGCCGCCGTCCGCTCCGCCGATCGCCGCTCCGCCTCCGCGGCCGCCGCCGCCGCGGCCTCCGCGGCCGCCGTCAGCCTGGCGAGCTCCTGCACCTGCGTCTCGTGCGTATGCACGAGGGCCTCGAAGGAGCGGAAGCGCCGGCGATCCCCGAGCCGCGAGGTGACGTCGGCCAGCGCGGCCTCCGCGGCCGCGAGCTCCTGCGTCGCCTCCTGCAGCGCCGTCTGGGCCTCGGCCACGCCGCCGCCGGCGGTCTCCGCGGTGGTGACGGCCGCCTCGAGGTCCTCCTCGGCCGGGAGACCGGCGGCCACGTCGCGCAGCTCCTCGATCCGCCGCTGCGCCGACTCGCCCTCGCCAGCCGCCGCCTCCCGTTCCTTGGTGAGGCGCTCGACCTCGGCCGCCGCGGCCTCGATCCGCGCCAGCAGCTCGGCGGTCGCCTCCGCTCGGCCCCGTGCCGCCTCGAGCTGCGTGCGCGCCTCGTCGATGCGGGTGCGCTCCGCTCCGAACGCGTCGAGCTCCATCGCGGTCCGTTCCACCCGGAGCTTCGCCGCGCGCTGCGCGCCGTCGAGCCGGTCGTAGCCGAAGACGCCCTTCAGCACGCGGTCCCGGTCGCCCGGCGTGGCGCGCAGGAACTCCGAGAAGCGGTTCTGGGCCAGCAGCACGGACCGGCAGAACGCCCGGTAGTCCATTCCCAGCAAGCGCTCGACCCGGTCGTTCACGGCCCGCTCGCCCATGACCCGCTCCAGGACGTCGGCCTGCGGATCGTCGCCGGCCAGCAGCTCCAACTGATGGCCAGCCTGGCCCTTGCGTCGCAGCGCCCGCACCGCGCGCCACGTCTGCCCGTCCACCTCGAACCGAAGCTCGACGTGGCACGCGTCGCAGAGCTGATGGATCAGCGACTTCGTGTCGCGCTCGACGTTCGGGGTCTTGCCGTAGAGCGCGAAGGAGATCGCGTCCAGGATCGAGGACTTCCCGGCGCCGATCGGTCCCACGATCCCCACGAGCCGGCGGTCGCGCCAGTCGAACGTGGTGGCCGAACGGTAGGACCGGAACCCCTCGACGGTCAGCTCACGCGGACGCATCGGCCTCCTCGAGCACGTCGCGGAGCAGCGCTCGGAGCTCGGGCGGGGCGTCCTCGTCGTGCTCCCGCCGGTAGTAGTCGGCGTAGAGCTCCTCCCACGTCCGCGCCCCCTTCACCAGACGCTCGGCCGCCGCTGTGGCCGGCCGGGCGGCCCGAACCTTGACGAGGAACGGGAAGGTCTCGCGGGCCCGCTCGGCCAGCGTGGTGTCCGTGCCGGGCGTCGTCACCGTCAGGTCGCAGAACAGATCTGCGAGCTCGTCCGCCCGCGCCTCGATCTGGTCCCACGTTCCCGACACGCGGGCGAGCCGTCTGCCGCCGGTGAGCGGCACGGTCTCCGCGACCGCCAGGCGTCCCGGCTCGGCCTCGACGATCACCACGCGCTTGGTCTCGCCGGCCTCGCCGAAATCGAGGGAGAGCAGCGATCCCGCGTACTCCGCCGGCACCGGCGCGCCCGGCACCGCCTGCGGCGCGTGGATGTGGCCCATCGCCACGTACTGCGGTCCGGGCGGGATCGCCTGCGGCGTGGCGGCGTACGCGTCGCCCATGTGCAGCTCGCGCTCGCCGCGGGGAGCAGAGCGGTCGACGCGAACGCCACCCACCATGAAGTGGGCCATCAGGACCGGCACGGCGTCGGCGCCGGCGCGCGCCACCAGTGCGTCGTTGTATCGGCCGGCGATGGCCGCGATCCGTTCCGCGTACGCGCGGTACCACTCGCCGGTGTCGCGCATGAAGTCGACGACGCGGCCCTCGCGCAGGAACGGCAGCCCCGCGACGACGGCCGCGACGCCGAGCTCCTCGGGCCCCAGCAGCGCGCCGTCGTCGGGCCGCTTGATGTCGCCGATCAGGAAGACATGGAAGGGCCGCAGCAGCGGCGCCAGCGCCTCGAACAGCTCGGGCGAGTCGTGGTTGCCGGCCACGGCCACGACGGGTCTCCGCCGCCCGAGTCGCTGCAGGGTCTCCAGGCCCAGGGTGAAGGCGTCCATGGGCGGCACGGGCCGGTCCCAGACGTCGCCGGAGACCAGGACCAGGTCCACCTCGCGTTCGTCGGCGATCCGCTCGACCTCGGCGAGGACCTGCCGGTACTCGTCCATGCGGTCGTGGCGTCCCAGGCGCTTGCCGACGTGCCAATCGGAGGTGTGGAGGATCCGCATGAGGGGGGAGCGCGGCTACAGACCCGCGAACGGGTCGCCGCCGGCGTCGGTGGCCACCTCCTCCTTCCGGGTCGCCCACGGCGGGAAGGGGAAGGTGACGACCAGCGGCACGGGGATGGCCGGCTGCGAGACCACCATCGTGCCGGGCTTCAGCAGCCGCGCGCGGGCGCGCGTGGAGGGCAGCATCCACCCGTACTCGGCGCGCTCCGCCTCCGCGGCGTCCAGCCGGCCGCTGATGCGGATCGCCGCGTTCTCCAGGACCTCGGATGCGACGCGGCTCGCGGTCTGCTGCGCGCCGACCAGGAGCACGCCGAGCGACCGGCCGCGCTGCGCGATGTCCACCAGCATGTCCTTGAGCGGGCTCTGCCCGTCCCGCGGCGCGTACTTGTTGAGCTCGTCCAACACCACGACCGAAAGCGGCAGCCGCTGACCGGACTCCTCCTTCTCCTGGAACGTCTCCGCGAGCAGCGCGCCCACGACGAACCGCTGGGCCAGCTCCGGCAACGACTGGATCGCCACCACGGTGACGCTGGCGGAGCGCCGATCGATGCGGTGGCTCGGGCCGGCACGCACGACGTGGCCCAGGATCCCGGCGGCGTGGTGCAGCCGGCGCATGAAGGCGCCGATCGTGCCCGGCATGACCTTGCCGCTCCAGGCGAAGTCCGCGTCGGAGCCGTCCTCGGGCTCCAGAAAGATCTCGAGGGCGGCCACGAGCGAGGGGAGGTCCCGCACCAGCAGCTCCTCGGTGGTGGCCTGGACCTCTTCGCCCGGATTCCATCCGCCCTGCGGCGGCTGGCGGAGCGCGACGACGCCGGGCATGCCGGTCACGTTCACGGCCCACCGCCGCAGCTGGCTGATCACGCGGTCTCGCACGAACGGGATCTGGTTGCGCTGGTCGTTCGCGTCGGTGAACAGGAAGCGGAGCAGCTCCTCGTCGACGAACTCGCGCGGCGTCCACGTGAACACGTCCACACCCTCCTGGCGTCCACCCGTGTCGGGCAGGAGCACGTCGCCGGATCGGCGGCGAGGCGGCGCCCAGAAGCGGACGCTGGGGAACGGGGTCGCCTCGACCCCCAGCGCGGCCCATCCCTCGGCGGCGTCCTCGTCGTACAGGCGGTTCGGCCGGTCGAGCCAGAGCAGGTCCTCGCCCTTCACGTTGAAGACCAGCACGCGCAGGTTGGCGGCGCCCTCGCCCAGTACGTGCGGTGACGCGGTGAGCACGCGGAGGAAGAACAGCGCGAACGACGTCTTCGTGGCGACGCCGCTGATGCCGCTGATCGACATGTGCCCGCCCTTGCGACCGTCGAAGAAGTCGAGGTCGACGTGCACGGGCAGGCCGTCGCGTCCGAGGCCGATCGGCAGCGGCCGGCCCATCTCGTCCGCGTACAGCGCCTTCGCGCGCTCGTCGCCCGTCGCCCGCTCGACCGCCTCGCCGGGGTCGGGGGAGACCCAGATCTCGGGGTCGACCCGTGTCACCGCCACCTGGGCGGAGCGCACCTTCGCGGCCGGCATGATCCCGAGCTCGGCGATGCGATGCGTGTCCGACTCGAAGGAGGCCCCCTCGTAGACGGCCTCCACCTCGGTCACGACCCCGTAGGTGCGGACCTCGCCGGCCTTGGGGACCTGCGTGCGGACCACCACGAGGTCGTCCAGCTGCAGGTACTCGCTCTCGTCGATCACCACGCGGAACGCGGCGGTGTTGGTGTGCTCCGAGCCGAGGACGCGCCCGACCCGGTCGTCGCTCACGACGCCTCCCGCATCACGGCGGCCCGAAGCGAACGGTAGACCAGTCGTTGGTCACCCATGCGATGGCGGAGCTCCCGCTCCAGCGCCGCGATCGGCACCAGGTTCTGCGGCGCGCGCGGGTCCACGTGCGGCTCGGACGCCACGGTGGGCAGCACGGCCGCGGTCCGGTCGGCGATGGCGCGCACGTCGCCGATCGGCAGCTGACCGGAGGCCTCGCACCGCACGATGCCGGTCCAGGAGTGGCCGCCCGCCATGGTCGCCAGCCGCACGTACCACGAGTACCGCCGGTAGTCCGCGATGGTGAACAGCGGCGTCCGCTCTCCCGGCCGGAGCGAGCCGACCACGACGTTGCGCTCCGGCGGGAGGTACGTGACGCGGTGGCTCTTGATGTAGCCGACCGTCGGCCCCGGACGCAGATCGTTCAGCGGCCCGTCCGCCACCACGAAGCAGTCGGCCTCCGCCAGGCTCGAGGCGGTCTCACCCTCGGCGCGCCGCATCCGCGTGTGCAGCTCGGCGATCGGCGCGATCGGGTCGTGCGAGGCCGTGGTGGTGGTGCCGTACGTCGGATCGAGGTCGACCGCCGGCAGCAGCTCCGGCCGCCCGCCCGCGAGCACCGCCCACCGCTCCACGCGGACCGCGTCCACGGACGAGCGGCGCCGGGTGCGCTCCCACACCGTGGCTCCCACCGCGAACGTGCCGCAGATCCCCGGCACCGGGCCCTCCACGGTGTCGTCGAGGGTGAGCCGGGCGTCGACCCGCCGGACACCGTCGACGAAGGCGATCCGCTCGCAGCCGTCGTCCACGCCGCGGATCGGCGCCCACTCTCGCACCTCGACGTCCGTGTCGACCGATCCCTCCGCCGGTGCCAGCGCCTCGTCCTGATCCAGGGGAGCGCCGTACTCCGGAGACCAGCCCTCCACGAAGATGCGCGCCATGGCGCGGATTCTAGCCCCGGCTCCCGACACGCCCGGGAGGCGCGGGGGCACCTCTAAGCCGCTAGTCCGAGTCAGCGTAGAGTCCAGGTTCTGGTCCAAACCCTGACCTGAATGTGAATACGCTCTACCTGTCTCTCGCCTAGCCGCACGAGTGAGACATCGGCTTGGACCTCCACAGGAAGCGGCGGGATTCGTGGTCGGCCTCCAGCCAAACGGACCGGTGTTCGTTCGGCTTCTAGAGGTGATCGGCGTTCGAATGCACCGTCTCGATGCATTCCTCGAAGGTCGGGGTAGGGCCGTAGATGAGCAGCCGGATCGCAGCATACGCCGCGCGAAGAGCTTCAGCCGATTCTGCACCGGAGTCGAACGCAGGGCTCTTCGCATATCCCCCCGCGGGTCTGGGGGTGTAGGAGTACTCCCACTCTGCGCTGACCCTCGCGATGTCTTCATCAAGCTCCATAGGGAGGTCGGCGTCGGCAGCAAGAACTTGGACGACGCGCTCGGACCTAAGCAGCATCGTCACGTCGTACAGATGTCTCCCGGCGTTGGCAAGGCTCCTCATGGCTCCCCCTTCCGGGTAGCGAGAGCAGGCGTCGTGCAGCAGCTCGAGCTTCTCGAAGAGAGTTCGCTGAGGTGGCAAGGTGGAGATCATCACAGGAGTGAACTCCTCAAAGTCGTCGACCTGTGCGAGGCTCGTTCCGAGTGCGTGTTGGGCGACGAAGGACTCGACTGTTGCCTCTTCTGAGGGCGGGAGAACAGAGCCGCGTCTGCCCATTTCCAGGAAGACCCTTCGCGGGATGTGGTCGGCCACAACCCGAGTTGGATACGCGTAGTGAGCATTCCGCTTCACCCCTGTGTCGCTCACCACGTCCTCGGCGTCAATCCCAAGATCTGAGCTCACCCTCTCCGTGATTTCCTTCATCCTCTTTCCGATTGATCGCAGTCCGAAGTCTTGAGATCGCTCGCGGGTTAGAACCACCAGGATGTCGACGTCCTCCGAGAACCTCTCAATCAGTCCGAAGGCCTTGGATAGGCTCGTGCCGCCCTTGAACACCGCCCGGATGTCCTCGACTGGCTTGGCCACACTCCGAAGAAGCTCCACGATCCAGAAGTCCTTCTCGACCCAGCTGGGTCGCAAGCCAGTGGCATCACTAGCCGCTCCGACGAGTGCAAAGAGATCGTCAGGCGTCTCGCGGAGCTTCGCCATTAGCCTGCTGTGGACACGAGGGCTGTAGTGGACATTCGGAGCGCCTCAGCGTTGGCTCGAAGGCGAGGAGAGCGCTCTTGTGTCGCGACGTCGAGGACTCGGGCAAGCCGAATACGACCCTCTCCCTCAAGGCTGCCTACAGCGTCGACGAAGGTGTCCCAATCCGTCTCGACCTTCGCTGGCCATTCGCGGAGTACCTCCAGTAAGGCAACTTCCTCATACTTCAGCTTGCTCCGCTTGGGATTCCAGCGGGAGTGGAAGACCACTCCAGGGATACCAGTTGGAGGTGGCCCAAAGATCGCAAACTCCGGCGTTGCAGGCACTTGAGTGGACAGCCCAAGCACGTGAGAAGCCGTCCACCCCGATGGCCCGATCCTGCTTCCAGCCAACTTCCTGACTATCGACTCGGGGTTTGGCCGGCCGGCCCCGAAAGGGGACTTGACGCCCTTCCAGTAGAGGCCTTTCCGCACTCGGGTCAAAGCCTTGTTCTCCCGTACCAGGCGGGACAGCGCCGACTCAACAGCTCGCGAGGAGCCTGGGAAGTCGCCCACGCTGAAGAACGTCCCCACGTGAGATCTGTCTACTCGGCTTCTGACCATCGCCGCTACCGACATTGCTAGAATCTCCTTTTGATTTCCTCGCATAGGATAACTCCGTTCGGCTGATTTGACCAGTGGCTTTAGTTCTGGTCCAGGCGAATCAGAGGGCACTATTCGGCTGGCTTGGTGCCGTCTAGAGCTCGGCCTCAGACGGGGTGTAGCCATGGCTATTGCAGGTACGCGTGCTGAGATGGCCTCAGGACGTCGGAAGGCGATGTTGGAGCTCAAGCTTGTGACGCCTCGGGCGCTGACCTTCAGCCTTCGCCGCCTTCGGCGCGCCCGCGAGTCGCCTCAGGAGCAGGCCTCGGTGCCCGCCTAGTCCAAACCCGCCCCTTCGACCGAGTCGACCTTCCACCGGGCGCCGTTCCACACCAGCACCGCGGTCGTCGTCCCGCTCGGGCAGCAGTGCGGATCTCCGGGAGCGAACACCGACTCGATCAGGCGGAGCCCCACCGGTCGCGACGAGATCTCCACCGTGGCGTCGCACAGGTCGCGCTGATAGGTCTGCGCGTCGCCGCCCGCGGCGAGCGCGATCAACCGCCACGTGCCGCAGGTGCCGCTGCCACCGACGTTCTCGAAGACCAACGCGTCGGGCTCGCCGTCGCCCGTGGCGTCGGCCGTGTCGAGCTGGATGCCCAGGACCCCCGCCCGCGGCGGATCGCGGAAGCCGTACGTCGCGACCCAGGGCGGTTGGTCCCCGGGTGTCCGGCGCCACACGACCAGTCCCTGCTCGCGGCGGAAGGGGTCGTCGCCGATCGCCCAGGTGACGATCGCGACGTCCTCGCCGGGGAGCGCCGTGGCGGTCACCTCCGCGCTCTCCGGGACGAGCTCCTCGAACGTCAGGTCGGCCGCTTCCACGTCGAGCGGGAACGTCGGGGGCACGCCCGGAGGGGTCACCGGGATGTCCGGGGTCGGCGAGCTTCCGAGGTCCGGGGCGGCGACCCCGGAGATCGATGGGGACGCGGGCGGCCCCGACGCAGCACTGCCGGGTACCGACGGCGTCGAACCGGCGCCCCCACCCGAACAGGCGGCGAGCAGCACGGTCGCGAGGACGCTCGTACGAACGGGTGCCACCAGGACCGTAGGCTACGATGCGCGCGTGAACGGGGCCCCGACCACCTCGCCGAAGCCGCCGTCGGCGTCCGCCGTCACGATCTCGCAGCTGATGGAGGTCACCGACGCGAACATCGCCGGGAACGTGCACGGCGGCGTGGTCATGCGACTGGTGGACACCGCGGCGGCTCTGGCCGCCATCCGGCACGCCGGCGGCCTGTGCGTGACGGTCTCGCTCGACGAGATGTCGTTCATCGAGCCGGTGCACATCGGCGACGTCGTGACGTTCCTCGCCTCGGTGAACGACGTCGGCACGACGTCCCTCGAGTGCGGGGTCCGCGTCGAGGCCGAGAACCCCGTCACCGGCGAGCGGGTGCACGCCAGCAGCGCGTACCTGGTGTTCGTCGCGATCGACGAGGACGGGCATCCGCGGCCGGTGCCGCCGCTCCTGGCCGAGACCGACGACGAGCGGCGCCGCCAGCACGAAGCTCGGCTCCGCCGAGGTGCCCGCCAGGCCCACCGCGAGGCGATCCGGGCCGCACGCGAGGCCGGGCACCGCGCCTGAGCGTCCTGCCGGGCGCGATCCCCATCGACGGGCACGCTCGTCTGGCAGGATGGATGGGTCCCGCCCAGGCACACCCGACCTCACAACGGCCAACAACGGCCAAATAACGGCCAAATAGCGGCCAAATAGCGGAAGGACCGACACGATGACCGCCTCCGACCTCGACGGTGCGCTCGCCCGGCTGCAGACGGCGACGGGCGCCCTCGGCTTCCACCGGCTCGCCTGGCTCGCCGAGCAGGGCGTCGGCGACGTCGACCGGCTGCCGCACACCGTGAAGATCCTGCTGGAGAACCTCCTTCGTCGCGCGGGCTCGCGCGACGTGAGCGCGGATGACGTCCGGGCGCTGGCCTCGTGGCCGGGGCCGGCCGCGGACATCGCGTTCATGCCGGCCCGCGTGCTGATGCAGGACTTCACCGGCGTGCCCGCGGTGGTCGACCTCGCCGCCATGCGCTCGGCGGTGGCGCGGGCCGGGGCGGATCCCGCCGGCGTCAACCCGCTGGTGGCGGTCGACCTGGTGATCGACCACTCGGTCCAGGTCGATCTGTTCCGGACGCCCGAGGCGTACGAGGCCAACATCGACTGGGAGTACCGCCGCAACGGCGAGCGCTACGCGCTGCTGCGCTGGGCGCAGCAGGCCTTCGACGGGCTCCGTGTGGTTCCTCCGGGCGCCGGCATCTGCCATCAGGTGAACCTCGAGCATCTCGGTCAGGTGGTGTCGGTGCGCGACGGCGTCGCCCTGCCCGACACCCTCGTCGGGACCGACTCCCACACCACCATGATCAACGGGCTCGGGGTGCTCGGCTGGGGCGTCGGCGGCATCGAGGCCGAGGCGGCGATGCTCGGTCAGCCCATGTTCCTGCCGCAGCCGATCGTGATCGGCGTGAGGACGGTCGGCGCGCTTCCCGCGGGCACCACCGCCACCGACCTGGTGCTGACGCTGACGCAGATGCTTCGCGAGCACGGCGTGGTGGGCACGTTCGTCGAGTTCTTCGGCGACGGCCTGTCGTCGCTGTCCGTCGCCGACCGGGCCACCCTGTCGAACATGTGTCCCGAGTACGGAGCGACCTCGGCCTACTTCCCCGTCGACGAGCAGACGCTGACGTACCTGGCGTTCACCGGCCGTGAGAGCCGGGTCGACCTGGTGGAGCGGTTCACGAAGGAGCAGGGTCTGTTCCGCCGCGACGGCGACACCGAGCCGGTCTTCTCCGAGGTGCTCGAGCTGGATCTGTCGGCGGTCGTCCCCTCGGTCGCGGGGCCGAAGCGGCCGCAGGACCGGGTGGCGCTGCCGGACGTGTGGAGCTCGTTCGTCGCCGCGTTCCAGGAGCATCGCGAGCCCGACCCGAAGGCCGTCGAGGTCGGCAGGTTCGTGGCCGAGGGCGGCCCGGTCCGGCAGGACACGCTCCCGGGGGAGAGCACGGAGGAGCACCTGGGGGACGTTCCGGAGCGGGAGCCGAACGACCTGGTGCGCAGCGGCTCGGTGGTGATCGCGGCGATCACCTCGTGCACGAACACCTCCAACCCGTCCGTCATGCTGGCCGCCGGGCTCCTCGCCAGGCGCGCCGTCGAGGCCGGGCTGCAGACGAAGCCCTGGGTCAAGACGTCGCTCGCCCCCGGCTCCCGGGTGGTGACCGACTACCTCGACCGCGCCGGGCTGAGCCCGTACCTCGACAAGCTGGGATTCGCCCTGGTGGGCTACGGCTGCACCACCTGCATCGGCAACTCGGGGCCGCTGATCGACGAGGTGGCCGCCGCGGTGGACGAGGGCGACCTCAACGTGGTCGCCGTGCTCTCCGGCAACCGGAACTTCGAGGGCCGGGTCCATCCCCAGGTGCGTGCGTCCTACCTGGCGTCGCCGCCGCTGTGTGTCGCCTACGCCCTCGCCGGTCGCATCGACATCGATCTCACCACGGAGCCCCTCGGCGAGGGCGACGACGGACCCGTGTTCCTCCGGGATCTGTGGCCCAGCCCGAACGAGGTGCGCGACGTGCTGGGCTCGGCCATCACGCCCGAACAGTTCGAGCAGCAGTACGGCAGGATCTGGGAGGGCGACGAACGCTGGCGCGAGCTCCCCACGCCGACCGGGCCGGCCTACGAGTGGGATCCGGCATCGACGTACGTGCGGGAGCCGCCCTTCTTCGAGGAGATGGGCGACGTGGCCCCGCCCGGCGACGTCGCCGGTGCGCGCGTGCTGGTGATGGTCGGCGACTCGATCACCACCGACCACATCTCGCCCGCCGGGGCCATCAAGAAGGACTCGCCGGCCGGCCGTTACCTGGTGGAGCACGGGGTGCCGCCGGCCGAGTTCAACTCCTACGGCGCCCGCCGCGGCAACCACGAGGTGATGATGCGGGGCACGTTCGCGAACATCCGGCTGCGCAACCAGATGGCGCCCGGGACGGAGGGCTCGTGGACCACCCACGTGCCGAGCGGAGAGGTGATGAGCGTCTTCGACGCGGCCGAGCGGTACCGCGGCGAGGGCGTGCCGCTGGCCGTGATCGCCGGCAAGGAGTACGGGAGCGGCTCCAGCCGCGACTGGGCGGCGAAGGGCCCGAGCCTCCTGGGCGTTCGATTCGTGTTGGCCGAGAGCTACGAGCGGATCCACCGTTCGAACCTGGTGGGCATGGGCATCCTCCCCCTGCAGTTCGCGCCGGAAGAGTCCGCCGCGTCGCTCGGACTCACCGGCTCCGAGACGTTCACGTTGACCGGCCTGCAGGGCGGCATCGTTCCCGGGCAGGACGTCTCGGTCGAGGCCACCGCCGCGGACGGCGCCGTGACGGCCTTCGCCGCGCGGCTGCGCGTGGACGGGCCGGCGGAGGTCGAGTACCTCGCCTCCGGGGGGATCCTGCAGATGGTGCTGCGTCAGATGCTGGCCGGCTGAGCCGGCTCGCTCGCTGCCGGTTCGGCGGTCTCCGACTCGGCGGTCTCCGGCTTCGCGACCGCCGGCTCCGCCGCTGCCGGCTTCGCGTGCTCCGGCCGGGGGGCCCGGGGCGGGCGGAACCCGGCGGTGAGGCCCCGCACGATCACCAGGAAGAACGTCGCCGCGCCCGTCGTCAGATAGATGCCCCACATCCAGGGCCTGGACGTGTCCGTCCCGGCGAAGATGCCGTGGACCATCGACAGCGTGAACGTCGGGATCGCCAGCAGGTGCAGCCGCCGCCACCACGTGATGCCGATCCGCCGCTTGGTCCACGACGAGACCATGATCGCCACCATCAGGTACATCGAGATCACGCCGATGGCGGTGGCCACGGGCCGGAAGTCCGAGGCCATCGGGATCAGCAGGTCCGGGACGCCGAAGGGCATGAACGTGTCGATCAGCAGCCCGCCCAGGTGGATCCCCAGGAGCACGAGCCCGACGGTCGCGACGAACTGGTGGAACAGCGTCGAGGTCGGCTTCGCCACGCGCTTCGTGACGAGCGAGGTGGTGGCGAGCAGCCCCCACGCCACGGAGAGGAACAGCATCAGATAGGCGCCGATGCCGGCGGCGCGAAGCACGATCCAGGTGATCATGCCGCGGCCTCCGCGGTCTCGACGTTCGTGAGGACGTCGCCGTCGCCGGTCACGACGACGGCGGGTTCCGAACCGAGACGTCCCTCCAGCAGCACACGCTTCGCGGCGATCTCGGCGAGCGCGCAGGTCGGCGCCCAGACGCTCGCCTGCACGATCCCGGTATCCGACGGCGCCCCCGTCCGGGGGTCGATCAGGTGGTGCGCGCCCGGGCCCCACGCTCGGCGCATGCGTCGAGGACGTCGCGACGGCCCCCTCGGCGACGGACAGACCCGCGATCGACGAGCCGGAGTGGGCGGGATCATCGATCGCGACCTCGACCGGCGGGGCGTCGCCGCCGATGCGCAGGTCGCCGCCGGCGTTCACCACCGCCCACCGCGCGCCGGCCGCGACGGCCAGGCCGGCCGCGAGGTCCACCGTCCACCCCTTCGCCACCCCGCCGAGATCCAGCCCGACGCCGCGCGGCAGGAACAGCTCCCGGCCGCGGAGCTCCACCTCGCGCCACCGCCCGCACGGGACCGGTGGGTGCAGCCGGTCGCGCGCGCCGGCGAGGACCTCGTCGAAGTCGCGGTCGTAGCCGGCCGCGACGACCGCTCCCAACACGGTGGGGTCGAACAGACCCGCGCTCTCCGCCGCCTGCCGCAGCGAGAACCGCACCAGATCCGCGAGCGGCGCCGACACGGTCATCCTGGAGCCGGCCGCCGAGTTCACCATGGACAGCTCGCTGTCCGGACGGAACCGGGAGCAGCGCCGCTCCTCGGCGGCGAAGATGTCCGCCACCGCCTCGATCGCGCGGTCGGCGGTCGCGGCGGCGGTCCGCTCGTCGTCGAGGAGGACGGACACGTCCGTCCCCATCGCCCGGAACGCGTGCCGGCGCATCAGGAGCCTCCCGTCGTGGTCTGCGGCGGCGGCGCCGCCGCCGGGGCGCCCGAGGAGGCGCCACCGGTCGATCCGCCGGAGCTCACGGATCCCGGGATCACGCGGACCGGAGCGCCGGCGGCCGGTTCCGTCACGATCACGCGGCGCAGGACCCGGTGCACCACCACCGGACGGCGGGACCTCGACTCGCGGGCGGGCGCGCTCGAGGACGCCGGCTTCGGCGCGACCCCGAGGATCCCGATCCCGGTGAGGAACGTGGCGCCGCCCGCGACCCAGGCGACGGCGCGGACGCGCCCCTTCGACAGGCGCGCCCGGCGTGCGGGAGCGTCAGTCATCGTCGTCCCCGCCGTCGTGCCCGGAGGAGTCCGACCCGGAGCCCGAGGAGTCCGAGCCGGGACCGGAGTTGTCGTGGTCATCACCCTCGTCATGGCCACCGTGGTCGTCGTGGTCGTCGTCGAACCCGTCGTCCCCGTGGTCGTCGAACGCGCCGTCGTCGCCGCCGTCGGACGACCCTCCGGAGGTCGCGACGCCGCTCGCGGACGTGGTCCCGTCGACGACGACGTCACCGGCGCCGGCGGCCTGCCGGTGGATCGTGACCGTGCGCGTCCGCGTCCGGACCTCCGGCTCCCTCGCCCGGGCGCCGCCGGTTCCGGCCACGGCCTCGCCGACCTCGGGGCCGGCGCCGGCCGCCACGGCGATCCCGCCGGCGATGAGCGCCGCCGTCAGCCCGAGCGCCATCAGCACCGCCGATCGCTTGTTCATCCGACACCTCCTGGTTCGCGATGGTTGGGTGGTTCCCGACGCACATCACGCTAGCCAGGGGTCGTGCAGGCACCATGCAACGCGTGGTTAAGGGGGCGGAAAGCTTTCGAGGGAGCGTCGGTGCGGCGGGCCGATGGGTCAGGCGAGCGACGCGGTGAGGACCGGGTCGGTCGTGGGGGCCTCGGGACAGGACGCCGGCTCCACCGTGACGGCCATCTGCTCGGTGCTGCCGATGTTCGCGTCGACGAACGTCAGGATCCGGCCCTCCTTCGGCCGCACGCAGCCGCCGGAGACCGCCCGGCCGTCCTCGATCATCCAGATCTCGTAGGCACGGCCGTCACCCGGGTCCGGCAGCCCCGAGCCGAAGAGCACCACCCCGGGCCTCCCGGGCTCGTAGGCCAAGGCGAGCGTGCCGGCCTCGCCCTCGAACCGCACGAACCTCGACGCGGCCAGCTCCCCGCCGCTCGGGTCCATCGCGGATCGCACCGCCCAGCCGCCGACGAAGAGCACGAACGCGGCGGCCACGGCCACCAGGGCCCGCCACGACGCGACCGCGTCGGCTGCGCGCGGCGGCCGCCGGCCTTCGCGCCCGCCTCGCCGTCGGACACGATCACGATCGGCTCGGACGAGACGTCCTCGCCCGCGGCCCGCAGGATGTCGTCGGCCATGCCGGCCGGAACGTCGACCGGGTCGAGCGTCAGTCCCAAGTCGCCCCGCGACCTCCGCGAACTCCGATTCCAGGCGCGCGCACTCCTCACAGTCGCCGTGCGTGGCTCGCTCTCGATCCAGCAGGGCCCGGTCGTCGTCGTCGAGACCGCCGAGCACGTCCACGCTCAGCAGCTCCTCGATCACCGTGTGGTCGCGTTCGCTCATCGCTCCATCTCCGTCAGGGCGCCGCGCAGCCGCCGCATCCCCAGCAGGGTGCGGGACTTCACGGTGCCGAGCGGCAGGTTCAGCTCGGTGGCGATCTGGGACTGGGAGCGGCCGCCGAAGTACATCAGCTCGATCACCCGGCGCTGTTCGGGCGGCAGGTCGCCGAGCGCGGCCCGGACCTCGGCGCGCTCCTCGGGAGCTCCGAGGTCCCGACCACCTGCTCCGACGGGTCCGGCTCCGTCTCGAGGGCCTCGGGGATGGATCGCTCGGCGCGGCGCCGATGCGCCTCCTCGCGACGGACGAGATCCACCGCCCGGTGATGGACCATGCCCATCAACCAGGACTTCACCGATCCCGCGCGCCTGGTCGTACCCGTCCGGGTTCTTCCACAGCGCCATGAACGCCTCCTGCACGATCTCCTCCGCCAGATGGGACTGCCGGACGACGCGCAGGGCGAGGGCCTTCGCAGCGGGGGCGTACCGGCCGAACAGGCCCCGGAACGCCTCGTGATCTCCCAGGCCGATCCGCACCACCAGCTCGCGGTCCCGGGCCTCGGCGAGGTCAAGCGCCGGCATCGGCCGGGCTCCGGGTGCGTCCGTGGTGCAGTCGGGCAGGCGCTGCGACCGTCATCGCCCCAGTTCCTCGTCCTCGGGGGTGGTTCGCAGTCAGCCGTGCCTCGGATCGTTCCGGTCACTCAGCCTCCGGATCGCTCGGACATCCGGCGCGAGGCCTCCGCGATCATCTCGTCGAGCGACACGGGCTGGAGCGGGTCGTACAGCGAGCTCCCGACGTCCAGGGAGAGCGGCGCGCCGCGGTCCGGCCGGGCGTTGGCCACGGCGATCGCCTCGATCAGCCGGGACAGCACCGTGGCCTCCGCGCCCTTGTGCGTTGCCGGTCAGCAGGACGCAGAACGTGTCGACGGCCACCCGCGCGGGAACGTCGGCGTCGCGCACGGCCTGGCGCAGGATCTGGGCGGCATCGGCGACGTCCGCCGGATCGGCGAGCCGGATGAACAGGAACACGACCGGCTGCGCCGGTGCGGTGGGCCATCCTGAGATGGTGCTCCGCGATCGGCGCGAACCCGCGGAGGTTCGGCAGGCCCGTGACGTCGTCGCCGATCTCCAGCTCCCGCAACTGGCTGTCGGAGACGGTGGCGCTCCACCGCGTGCCGGATCACGCGCGGCACCATGCTGTCCGGGAGCTCGCCGCGCGTGATGCGCTCCTCGGCGCCGCCGCGGACCGCGGCCTCCGCGCGCTCCTGGTCGCCGGGCTCGGCGATCACCACGACGGGGACGTCGGCGGGGTGGGAGCGGACCGAGCCGAACGCGTCGACGCCGCCGCCCAGCGCCAGCAGCAGCACGTCGATGCCGCCGGCGTCCAGCCGGGAGAGGATGGCCTCCGACCCCTCGGCACGTTCGACGTCCATCCCGTCGCGGGCGAGCTCCTCGGCGATACGGTCGGCGTTCTCGGAGGCATCTGCCACCAGCACGGTCGGTTGGTCGGTCATGGGCCCTCTCGGTCGCGGACCCGCGGATTATCCCATCCGAGCCCGGCGTCACACGTCCGCCACACGAACGCCACCCCGCGGGCAGCCCTGTCGGGGGAGCCGCCCGGTACGCTGGCGCCATGCCCAGCGCAGGTTCGCAGCAGACCCCCACGCCCCACGGCCGGACCGTCCGCGTCCTGCTGGCCCTCGCCGCGACGCTCTCGCTGATCGTCGGCATCGTGGGCGGCATCAGCTACGCCAGTTACCAGGCCGTGCAGCACGAAGGCGAGGGCCCCCCGCTCGGTCCGACGGGGGATCCGTCGGACGAGGCGGACGTCGCCACCGGCCCGTGCGTCAAGGACGTCTGCAACTACCTGATCCTCGGGAGCGACTCGCGCGAGGGGTTGACGAAGGAGCAGCAGGAGCAGGCCGGTACGAACGCCGACATCGGCGGCGAGAACCGGGCCGACACCATCATGCTGGTGCACTCGGACCCCGACCGTCAGCAGGCCGTGATCCTCTCCTTCCCGCGAGATCTGTGGGTCGACATCCCAGGCGTCGGCCCCAACAAGATCAACGCGGCGTTCGAGGGCGGCATCGACGGCGGCGGCCCCGACCTCGTCGCGAAGACGGTCCACGAGCTCACCGGACTGCGGATCAACCACTACGTCTACGTGGACCTCGCGGGGTTCCAGGGCATCGTCGAGACCCTGGACGGGGTCGAGATGTGCATCCCGGCGGAGAACGTGAACACGCCGGGGTGGGTCGAGGGACCCGACCCCACCGAGCCGATGATCTACTACCGGGAGCCGGGCTACATCGCCGACCCGTTCACCGGGCTCCACGTGAAGCCAGGATGCCAGGTCCTCACCGGGGAGCAGGCGCTCGCGTACGTGCGCACGCGGCACCTGCGGTGCGACGCCGTGCCCGACTTCGCGCGGATCAACCGGCAGCAGGAGTTCCTCAGCGCCGTGATCAACCGCCTGCTGGAGCCCGGCGAGCTGATCAAGGCTCCGACGCTGGTGCGGCCGGTGCTGGCTCGCTGAAACGGGACCCCGACCTCACGCCCGTCGACCTCGTGTACCTCGTCGGGCAGATGCAGGGGATGACCACGGGCGCCGCCGAGTTCCGCTCCGTGCCGGGCGACGTCGGCGAGGAGACGGTCTCGTGGTCCAGCGTCCCGCTGTCGGTCGTGCACATGGATCCCTCGGCGGAGGAGCTCTTCGCGGCGCTCCGAGACGGCAAGCCGCTGCCGAAGGTCGGCGCCACCCAGGCAGGCGCCGAGCCGTCGGCGGCGACCATCACCGTCCCGGTCGTCGACCACGACTCCGGCGGGCTCTGGCGGCGGAGGTGAACCAGGTCCTCGCGGACGCCGGCTTCATCGCGCCGGGGTCGTCGACTTCGCGGCCGCCGGCGCGGACGTGAAGGGCTCCGTGATCGCCTACGAGCCCGGACACGACCTCGAGGCCAGGTCGTCGCGAAGTACTTCCCGGGCTCAAGCTCGTGGAGACGAAGGCCGGTGCGCTGACCGGGGACCGACGTCGCCGTCTTCGTGACGTCCGGCTACGAGCCGCAGGACCCCGGGAGCGAGCCCGGCACCGCCCGAGTGCCTCCCGGTGAGCTGATGCGGGCGCTCGTGCTGTCGGGCGGCGAGGGATCCCGCCTGCGCCCCATCACCCACACGAACGCCAAGCAGCTGATCCCGATCGCGGGCACGCCGATCCTGTTCCACGCGCTCGCGTCGATCCGGGAGGCCGGCATCACCGAGGTGGGCATCGTGGTCGGGCCCGCCGAACGAGGAGCGAGGTCCGCGCGGCCGTCGGGGACGGCTCGCGCTGGGGCCTGCGAGATCACCTACATCCCGCAGGAGGCGCCGCTGGCACTCGCCCACGCGGTGATGACCGCGCGGGACTTCGTGCGCCGGACGCCCTTCCTGATGTACCTCGGCGACAACGTCCTGCCCGAGGGGCTCACCCGGTTCGTGCGAGGAGTT
Organism: uncultured Actinomycetes bacterium; assembly: GCA_963832225.1. GTDB lineage: Bacteria > Actinomycetota > UBA4738 > UBA4738 > HRBIN12 > JALYMB01. The sequence continues at coordinate 213,931 of CAWHTI010000007.1, read as the reverse complement.
CGAGCGCACCGGGCCCGACGCGCAGATCTTCCTCGCCCGCGTGCCGGAGCCCGAGCGGTTCGGCGTGGTGGTGCTCGAGGGCGAGCGGGTCGTCCGCCTGGTGGAGAAGCCGCGGGCGTTCGTGAGCGATCTCGCGCTGGTCGGCGTCTACCTGTTCCGGGACTCGATCCTGGAGGCGTGCGACTCCCTGGAGCCGAGCTGGCGCGGCGAGTACGAGATCACCGAGGCGATCCAGTGGCTGGTGGACCACGGCCGCACGGTGCGCGCGGAGATGGTGAGCGGCTGGTGGAAGGACACCGGCAAGCCCGAGGATCTGCTGGAGGCCAACCGCATGATGCTGTCGCTGCTGGAGCCGCGGATCGACGGCGAGGTCGACGCCGCGTCCACGCTCGAGGGCACGGTCGTCGTCGGCGCGGGGGCGAAGGTCACCCGCAGCACGCTGCGCGGTCCCGTCGTGATCGGCCCCGACTCCGTGATCGACGGCTCCTCGATCGGCCCCGACGTCTCGCTCGAACGTGGCTGCCGCGTCGTGGAATCGGCCGTGCGGGACTCGATCGTGATGGAGCAGTGCACGATCGACCGGGTTCGCGGCCTCGACGTCCTCGATCCTGGGGCGGGGTGCCGAGGTGCGGCACGCCGACGCGGGCGGCGCCCACCGACTGATCGTCGGGGACCATTCCCGCGTCGAGATCGACTGACATCGCCCGCGGCGCGACCCGGCCCGCGAAGTGGGCTAGCGTGTGCGCCCCATGAGGGTCGTCGTCGACGCCAGGCCGGCGCTGGACGCGCGCAAGACGGGGGTGGGCCACTACACGGCACACCTGCTGCGGGCGCTGCCCGCCGCCGCGCCCGCCGACGAGATCACGGCCTGGTACCTGCATGCGAAGGGGTTGCTGCGCCCCCGCAGCTTCTTCCCGGGCATCCAGGGCCTGCACGAGCACGCCTCGCGGTTCCCCGCCCGCGTGTTCGAGCCGCTCTCGAGCCGATTGGGACAGCCGCGCATCGAGCGGTCCCTGGACTTCGACGTGCTGCTCGCCACGAACTTCCTGCCGCCGGCGACCTCGAGCCCGGGCGTCGTGCTCGTCGTGCACGACCTCGCGTTCCGCAAGTTCCCGGAGACGGCGCCGCACATGAACGATCGATGGCTGCGCCGGTTCCGGTCGTGGCTGTCCGACGCCGCGCGCGTGATCGTGCCCTCGGCCAGCGCTCGCGTCGATCTCGCGGAGCTCTACGACGTGGATCCCGCGCGGATCGACGCGATCCATCACGGCGTGGAGGCCCATGCCTTCCGCCCCGCGCCCGAGGCGGCCGTGGCCGACGTGCGCCGCCGGTTCGGCATCCCGGGTCCGTACGTGCTGTTCGTCGGCGGGATCGAGCCGCGCAAGAACCTCGAGCCGCCTCGTCCGGGCGTTCGCGCAGCTCCGCGGGCTCGACGAGACCTCCCTCGTGATCGCGGGCGGCGCGGTGCGGTGGGACCCGAGGGCGGTCGCAGCAGCTCGAGGCGGCGATCGCGGCGCTGCCCGGGCGGGTCCGGTCGCGCGTGATCCGGACCGGGTACGTGAGCCAGGCAGACAAGGTGGCGCTGATGACCGCCGCCACGCTCATGACGTATCCGTCGCGGTACGAGGGGTTCGGGTTCCCGGTGCTGGAGGCGTTCGCGGCGGGGCTCCCGGTGCTGACGTCGAACGTCTCGTCCCTGCCCGAGGTCGCGGGGGATGCGGCGGAGCTCGTCGATCCAGACGACACGGACGCGATCACCGCCGCGCTCGACGCGCATGCTGCAGGACCGCGACCTGCTGGACAATCTCGCGGCCGCGGGGCTGGCGCGGGTCTCGGCGTTCACGTGGGAGGCGACGGCTCGCGCCACGATCGCGAGCCTGCGCCGGGCCTGCGAGACGGCGCGTCGGTAGACTCGCGCGATGCGACGGCACGTCCTGCTCACCGGCGGCGCGGGCTTCATCGGCTCCCATCTCGTCGACGCCCTCCTCGCCGACCCCGAGGTCGTCGTCACCGTGCTCGACCGGTTGAGCGCCGGTGGCAGCCTGTCGAACCTGGAGGATCACGCGGGCGACGAGCGGCTCACGCTCGTCCGTGGCGACGTGAAGGACCGTGCGCGGGTGGACGAGCTCGTGGCGGGCGCCGACCGGGTGGTGCACGCCGCCGCGCAGTCGCACGTCGACCGCAGCATCGACGATCCAGCCGAGTTCCTGGCCACGAACGTGATGGGCACCCAGGTGGTGCTGGACGCGGTCCGCGAGCACGGCGTGCGGATGCTGATGCTCTCCACGGACGAGGTGTACGGGCCCGGCGATCCACGGGGCGGCCTCTTCGACGAGGATCAGGCGATGCGCCCGCGAAGTCCCTACGCGGCCAGCAAGGCGGCGGCGGATCTGCTGTGCCAGGCCTACGCCGCGACCTACGGCACACCGGTGACGGTGGCGCGCGGCACGAACGCGTACGGACCGCGGCAGATCGAACGCGTGGTGCCGACGTACGCGCTCAACGCGCTCGCCGGCACCACTGTGCCGGTGTACGGCGACGGCTCGCAGCGGCGGGAGTTCCTCCACGTTGAGGACTGGGTGCGCGCCGCGATCGTCGTGATGGAGCGGGGAGAGCCCGGCGTCATCTACAACATCGGCGATGGGTACGAGTTGTCGAACCTCGAGCTGGCGCGTCGGATCTGCGCCCTGGCCGGCGCCCCACCCGACCTGGTGACGTTCGTGACCGACCGGCCCGGCCACGACTTCCGCTATGGGATCGGATCCGACCGTCTCCGCTCACTCGGCTGGGCGCCCGAGGTGGCGTTCGACGACGGCCTGGAGGCCACCGTCGAGTGGTACCGCGAGCATCGCGACTGGATCCGGGCGGCGCACACGGTCGACGTCGTGACCGCCCCGAGGCCGGCTGGGACCGGCGCGTGAAGCTCCTGGTCACCGGCGCCGGCGGCGGGCTGGCGCGGGCCTTCCTCCGGCAGACGCCGTCCCATCACGACGTGCACGCGTTCACCCGAGCCGACCTCGACGTGGGAGATCACGGGGCGGTGATGGCCACGGTGCCGGCGATCGCCCCAGACGCCGTGGTGAACCTTGCCGCGTTCACGAAGGTGGACGCCTGCGAGACGGATCCGGCCCGCGCCGTGCGCGACAACGCGATCGGGCCGCAGAACCTGGCGCTCGCCGCCCGGACGTGCGGAGCCGCGCTGCTGCACGTCTCCACCGACTACGTCTTCGACGGCGCCAAGGGGGCGCCCTACGACGAGACCGATCCGCCGTCGCCGCTGTCCGTCTACGGACGAGCGAAGCTGGCGGGGGAGCAGCACGTCCGGACGCTGCTGCACGAGCACATCGTCGTGCGCACGGGGTTCGTCTTCGGTGGCGGCACGGACTTCCTCAGCGGGGCCGCCGACCGTCTCGCCCGCGGAGAGGAGGCCGGCGGACTCCGCGACCGCGTCGGCACGCCGACCTGGGTCCACGACGTCGCGGGGCGCCTGCTGCCGCTCCTGCTCACACGGCGCTGGGGGACCGTGCACCTCGCCGGCTCGGAGCCCACCACCTGGTTCGACGTGCTCACGACCCTTCGGGAGCTGGGGTCCCTGCCGGGCCGGGTCCGTCCGCAGACCACGCAGGAGCTCGCGCTGCCCGCGCCTCGCCCGGTGAACTCGGCGCTCGCCAGCGTCTACCTGGAGCACCTCGGTATCGAGCCCATCCAACCGCTCGCGTCGTCGCTGCGCGCGTTCCTGTCGGATCGGCCCGCGACGCCCGCTTGAGAGAGCGCCGGGGTCCGACCTGGAAGGCGAAGCCGCCGGATCAAAGTCAGATCGGGCCGGCCGGTACACTCCGTCGCACCCCATGCGCCGAGCCCTCCTGATGTTGATCATCGCCGCCCTCGTGGCCGCGGCCTGCTCCTCGGAGGGCCCCTCGTCCGATCCATCGGGACAGGCGGACGGATCCGCGGTCACTCCGGAGGCGTCGCCGACGCCGGCCGCCAGCCCCGCCCGCCGCGACGGGAGGGGGCCCCGGGCCCCAAGCGGTGGACGCCGCCGCCTTCCCCACGCGGTGGCCGATCAAGCACGTCGTCTTCCTGATCAAGGAGAACCGGACGTTCGACAACCTCTTCGGCACGTTCCCGGGCGCCGACGGGGCACGGACGGGATGGACCACGGCGTCCGAGCGCCCGCTGATCAAGGGGACGGACGGCGCCTACCTACGACGACATCCCGCACTGCTACGAGTGCGCCCTCGCGGCCTGGAACGAGCGGCCCGATGGACGGCTTCAACCAGGGGGAGTCGGCGGACCGGTGGGCCTACACGCAGCTAGCACCGCGACCAGCTCCCCAACTACTGGCACTGGGCCAGGAACAACGTGCTCTTCGACAACTTCTTCGCGAGCGCGCACGGACCGTCGTTCCCGAATCACCTGTACTCGATCGCCGCGCAGTCGGGCGGCGCGCACGACAACCCCCGGCGCGAGTCCCGAGCCGTCACGCACGGGTCCGAACACGTTGGGTGCGACGCGCCGGGGGAGCAGCTACGTGGAGGTCGTCGACAGCGAGGGAAATCCCCGAGATGGTCCCGCCCTGCTTCGACTTCCTGACCGAGGGCGACCTGCTGAACCGACGCCGGCATCCCGTGGTCGTACTACGCGGCGACGAGCAGCAGAAGGGCTACATCTGGAGCGCCTACTCCGCGATCCGGCGGTACCGCCAGAACCCGGAGCGCTGGCAGGCGCACATCCGCCCGTCGACCGGTCGTCGAGGACATCGAGGAGGGTCTCCTGCCGCCCGTGACCTGGATCACCCCGCGGTTCGAGGTCTCCGAGCACCCCGAGTACAGCTTCTGCCACGGCGAGAACTGGTCCACCGAGGTGATCAACGCGATGATGCGCAGCGACGATGTGGCAGGACACGGCGATCTTCCTCACCTGGGACGACTACGGCGGCTTCTACGACCACGTGCCGCCTCCGCAGGTCGACCACTTCGGATTCGGCATCCGCGTGCCCATGCTCGTTCTCAGCCCGTACGCGAACGACGGGAAGGTCTCCGGCGAGCTCGGCGAGTTCTCGAGCGTCCTGCGCTTCATCGAGGACAACTGGGGCCTCACCAGCTCACGCAGGCGGGACCGGCAGGCAACGCCCATGATGTCGGCCTTCGACTTCTCGCCAGGAGCCGCGGCCGCCCGACCCGCTGCCGCTGCGGCGAGACTGCGTGGGCGTCCCGTTCGCCGAGCCCTGATCCGCGACTCACGGAGCGGAGCCGGAGCCCGGGAGGAACGGTTCTCCACGGGAACGTCACCTGGCCGGCCGAGGCGCGGATGCTACGCTCGGCCCCATGACCAGCGAGGATGCAGCCGGCAGACCACCTGGCCCGCGAGCTGTACTGGGCGGAGGAGCTCACGCCCAGGAGCCGGATGACACCGCCGACGTCCGCAACGGGCTCCACGACTTCGCGGCGCTGATGCGGGCCGACGAGCAGCTGGCGATCCCGCGGGGCGAGGCGAACCTCGCGTCGACCTCCCGGTGGCGCCGCCAGCTCAAGCTCCGGCTGTTCCGGCTCATGCGGCCGATCAGCTGGCGGTACGACCGCCTGCTCGCCGACGAGGCCGAGCTCACCACCGCCCTTGCCGAACGGGTGCAGCAGCTCGAGGCCGAGGTCGCCCGGCTCGACGGCCGCGCCTGGAGCGACGGGCCGCGGTGAGGATCGCGGTCCTCCATCCGCAGACGGCCTTCTCGCGCGGCGGCGCCGAGACGCACACCGAAGCGCTGGTGCGCGCGCTGAAGGCGGCGGGCCACGAGGCGGAGCTGGTGACGATCGCCGGCAAGTGGTACCCGGCATGGGAGCTCGCGCACCAGATGGCGGTGTGGCGGTCGCTTCGACATCACCGAGTCCAACGGCCTGAAGGTCGACGCCGTGATCGCCCTGAAGTTCCCGGCATACCTCGTCCAGCACGAGCGCAAGATCGTCTGGCTGATCCACCAGCATCGGAGCGCGTACGAGCTGTGGGACCACCCGCGGTTCGCCGACCTCTCGCTGCAGGAGGACGGCGCGGTCGTCCGCGACATGGTGTGGCAGGCCGACCGGGTCGCGCTGGGCGAGGCCAAGCGCGATCTTCACGAACTCGCCGCAACGTGCAGGATCGACTCTGGACCTCGATGCGCCTGTCGAGCGACGTGCTGTACCACCCGTCGCCGCCCACGGAGGCGCTGCTCGGGATGGAACCCGGGCCGCTCGGCGACTACGTGTTCCTTCCCGGTCGCCTGGAGGCGCTGAAGCGGCAGTCCCTGGTGATCGAGGCGATGCGGCACGTCACGCAGCGACGTCCGGCTCGTGCTGGTCGGCTCGGGCCCCGACGAGCAGACGCTTCGCGACCAGGTGCGGGCGGCCGGCCTCGCAGTCCGGGTTCGTTCGAGATCGGCGTCTCCGACGAGCGGCTGCACCAGCTGTACCTCGGCGCGCTCGCCGTGCACTACGGCCCGTTCGACGAGGACTACGGCTACGTGACGCTCGAAGGGTTCGCGGCTCACCGGCCCGGTCGTCACGCACGACCGACGCCGGCGGCCCGCTCGAGTTCGTGACCGACGGCGAGACCGGGCTCGTGACCGCGCCCGAGCCGAAGGCGATCGCGGAGCGCGTTCGACCGGCTCGTACGCCGACCGCGCGCTCGCCGCGCGGCTGGGCGCCGCCGGCAACGCGGTCGTACGCGACCGGGTTCCGGCCTGGCCCGACGTCGTCGCTCGGATGCTGGACTGATGCATGCGCGCGCGCGAAGGATCTGGCCCGGGCGCCGTCAAGCGCTACCGGCAGCGCCGGGTCTGGGACGCACAGATGCATCCGCGGCTCGGGTTCTTCGCGCCGCTGCCGCCCGCGCCGACCGGCGTCGCGACGTACTCGCAGGCGGTGCTGGACGGGCTGCGGCGGATCGGCTTCTTCGAGCGGCACCGCATGGACGTCGTGTGGCCGATCCGGAGCCGAAGCACGAGGGACTCGTGCCGTGGTACCGGCTCGGCGTGTACTCGCTCGGCAACAACGTCCTGTTCCACCGCGACCTGTATCGGTTCGCGTGCCAGGCACCGGGGTCTGATCGTGCTGCACGATCTGGCGCTGGACGACTTCGTGCGGGGCATGACGGTCGCCGGCGATCCCCTCGGGTTCGTCGCCGAGCGCGAGGCCGAACGCCTGCGCGCCGCGCATGCGCTCGGACGACTCGTGCGAAACGAACCGCTGCGGACGCCGTGGTGCGCCCACGTCGCTGCGCCGCTCGCGCGGCATGATCGTGCACTGCGAGTTCTGCAGGCGCTACCTGGAGGAGCTCGGCTGCCGCACCCCGGTCTTCGTGGTGCCGCACCCGGTCGTGGAGTCGGAGGCGGACATGCGAGCGGGCGCGGCGATCGCGCCGTGCGTTGCGGGCGCCGCTCGCGGCCCGGGGCGCCCGACGGTGGTCGGTGGCGCCCGGCGACCTGAACGAGGCCAAACGCTGGACGCGCTGCTCGCGGCCGTGCGCGGCTGGACCAGGCCGTGCACCTTGCGCTGGTCGGTCGTCGGATCGAGGGCTACGACGTCGAGCCGGGTCGCTCGCAGCGGCCTCGGGGAGCGGGTCACGCTCGCCCCGGACGTGAGCGACGACGAGTTCCGCGGGTGGCTCTGCGCGCGCCGACGTGGCCGTGGACCTGCGCTTCCCGCACCGCGGCGAGGTGAGCGGCTCGCTCGCGCGCGCGATGCAGGCGGGGCGTACCCACGGTCGTGAGCGCGACCGGCACCTACCTCGACGTCGCCCGACGACGCTCGTCGCTGCGCGTCGCCCCCGGCCCGCGCGGACGCCGACGAGCTCGCCGGCGGTCCTGGGCCGGCTCGTCGACGACCATGAGCTGCGGACGCGCATGGGCGAGGCCGCCGGGCGCACGTGGCGCAGCTCGCGCGCGACCGACGCCGACCGCGCAGGGCTACGAGGCAGGCGATCGAGGACACGCTCGGCGCTCGTGCGGGACCCGGCGCGCAGGGCCGATGGCGCGCTGGGCCGGCGCGCTCGCCGACCTCGGGATCGGCGAGGACGAGCTCCGCCGGGGCTACGGCGTCGGGTACGCGCGCGCGCTGGAGTCCTTCGCAGACGCGCCGCCGGCGCAGGCGCCCGCATCCCGGCAAACGCCATAGGAGCTTCACCGCCCGGCTCGCGGGCCGTTGCTAGACTCGCCGGAGCGCGCTGACCAGTGCGTCTCACCAGCACGTTCACCAGACGTTTCGGCCGCCTCAGCAGGGAGCCATCGCCATCGCCACGACCGTGATCGAACGCACCTCGGAGGACGCCGAGGCTCCACATGATCGGGCGCGTCCGGGAGCTCGCCGCCTACCGCGAGATCCTGCTGAACCTGGTCCGCAAGGAGCTGAAGGTCAAGTACACGGCCTCGGTGCTGGGGGCGGTGTGGTCGCTGCTGAACCCCGTCGTCTTCCTGGCGGTCTTCTCGTTCGTCGTGATCGTGACGCAGCAACACGATGCCGGACTTCCCCGTGTACCTGCTGTCCGGGCTGCTCGCGTGGAACCTGCTTCAGCAACTCGCTGCTGCCAGGGCGCGCGGTCGGTCGATCGACAACGCGAACCTCGTGAAGAAGGTCTACTTCCCGCGCGAGATCCTGCCGCTCGCCGTCGATCGGCGTGACGCTCGTCGACTTCGTGCTGCAGTCGGCCGTGCTGTTCGTGTTCATGCTCGTGATCGGCTACGGCTTCCATCTGCACGGCCTGTGGATGTATCCCGCTGGCCGTTCGTCGACGCTGCTCGTGTTCACGACTGGCCATGACGTTCTGGGTGGCCGGCCTAACGTGCGGTACCGCGACGTGCAGCACCTGATGAACCTCGGGCTGCTGGTCTGGTTCTGGCTCACGCCGATCGTGTACCAGGGCGCGCTGGTGCAGGACGTTCCTCACCGCGCGGTCGGAGACCCTGTGGAACCTGTTCCTGCTCAACCCGCTGGCGACGATCGTCTTCGGGTTCCAGCGGGCCCTGTACGGGACGGTCTCGTACGTTCCGGCCCCGGCGGGGGACGGGCCGTCCCGTTCGTCAGTTCGTGCTCCCGGACGTCTCGCTCTCGTGGCTGGCGGGGATGCTGGCCCTCGTTCTGGTCGGCATCGCTGCTGCTGCTGGGCTACACGTGGCGGCTCTTCTTCCGCCTCTCCGGCGACTTCGCGGAGGAGCTGTGAGCCCATGGGCGCCGCGATCGAGATCGACCACGTCTCCAAGCGCTTCCGGCTGTTCCGGGAGAAGCCCTCGAGCGCTGAAGGCCGCGCCTGATCAGCTCCCGCTCGCGCGCCGAGGACTTCTGGGCGCTCCGCGACGTGGCTTCGAGGTCCGCGAGGGCGAGTCGCTCGGGTCTGATCGGCCACAACGGCAGCGGCAAGACCACGCTGCTGAAGGTGATCGCGGGGATCCTGCGCCCCACCGCGGGGTCGGTCCGCATCCGCGGCCGGCTGGCGGCCCTGCTCGAGCTCGGCGCCGGCTTCCACCCGGAGCTCACGGGCCGCGAGAACGTCTACCTCAACGCCTCGTTCCTCGGGCTACCCGCGCAAGGACACCGATCGCGTCTACGACGACATCGTCGAGTTCGCCGAGCTCCCGGACTTCATGGACAACCAGGTGAAGTTCTACTCCTCCGGCATGCTCGTGCGGCTGGGGTTCGCCGTCGCCGTCCACGTCGACCCGGAGATCCTGCTGGTCGACGAGGTGCTGGCCGTCGGCGACGAGGCGTTCCAGGCCAAGTGCCTGAACCGGATCCGCGGCTTCCAGAGCGAGGGCCGCACGATCGTGCTGGTGACGCACGCGCTCGACACCGTCCGGCAGATCTGCGACCGCGCGGTGATGCTCGACCACGGCGAGCTCTACGCGAAGGGCAACCCGCTCGACGTGGTGCGCGAGCTCCGGTACGTGCTCCTGCGCAGGACCCCACTTCACGCCCGAGGAGGGCACGCGCGAGGTCGAGCTCGCCGAGGTGAGCCTGATCCGCGACGACGGCGGCACCGAGCGCCCGGTGCGCGCGGGGGAGGACCTCACGATCCAGATCGATGCGAAGGCGAACCAGACGATCACGGACCTCGTGGCGACTTCCAGGTCCTGGACTCGGCGAACTACCCGGTCGTGGACGGCCGGGAGCCGATCGGCCGGATCGAGGGCAAGAAGCGGGTGCGGTTCGCATCTGCGGCAGCTGCCGCTCGTGCCCGGCCGGTACTTCGTGACGGTCGGCCTGGAGGCCGGGGAGTCGGCGCCGCCTGCTCCACGTCCAGACCCAGCGATACTGGTTCGAGGTGGTCGACGAGGAACGGCCGCACGACCCGGTCGAGATCCGCGTCGACGCCGCTACGGAGGACCTGTGAACGCCGAACCCCCCCGATCACCGATCCCGAAGACCCATCATCCGACGGAAGGATCCCGCGTCATGCTGATCGGACTCATCCTGGTCTCCGTCGCGCTCGCCGCGACGGCCCAGCTCACGCTGAAGCACGGCATGAACCAGGTGACGCAGGCGACGGCACGGCGACGCTCTCCGGGCGGCTCGCTGCGGGCGATCCTCACGAACGCTGTCGGTGATCGGGCGGACTGTTGATCTTCGGGCTGTCGGCCGTGGTGTGGCTGCTGGTGCTCTCCCGGGCGTCGCTCTCGTTCGCCTATCCGTTCGCCTCGCTCACCTACGTGCTGATCCTGCTGGCCGACAAGTTCGTGCTGCACGAGGAGATCCCCGTCCTGCGGTGGGCCGGCGTATTCGCGATCATGACCGGGATCATCCTGGTGGCGCAGACCCCCCACCGGTGAGCGACGGCCGCGCCACCGACCTCGCCGTCGTGATCGTGAACTACGACACGGGGCCCTACCTCGAGCGGTGCCTGGCGTCGCTCGCGACGCACCGCGGCGACGTCGCCACGGACGTCCTGGTGATCGACAACGCCTCGCACGACGGCTCGCACACGGCCGCCGTCTCCGCGCACCCCGAGGTGCGCCTGATCGAGAACCCCGTGAACGTCTATCTCTCGCCGGCCTGGAACCAGGGAACCCGCGAGACGACGGCGCCCTACCTGCTGTTCCTGAACCCCGATGCGGAGGTCTTCGTCGGGAACGCTCGCCGACTACGTCCGGATCGCGCGGGAGCACCCGCGAGGCCGGCATCGTCGGACCGATGATCCGCAACCCGGACGGCACCGTGTACGCCTCCGGGCGGCGCTTCCCCAGCGTCGTGGATGCCGCGTTCCACGCGGTGCTCTCGCCGTTCACCCGCTCCAACCCGTTCACGCGCCGCTACGAGCTGGATGGCTGGGACCGTGGCACGGAACGCGAGGTCGACTGGGTGTCCGGCGCCTGCATGCTGATGCCGCGGGAGGCGTACGACGCCGTGGGCGGGTTCGACGAGGCTTTCCCGTTGTACGCCGAGGAGCTCGACATCGCCACCCGACTTCGCGATGCCGGACGCTCGGTGCTGTTCACGCCGGACGTCGAGGTCCTCCACGCGATCGGCGTGTCGACGGGCCGGTCCCGCCGGATGGCGCTGATGCATTCCCGGAGCATCTACCGCTACTACGCGAAGCATCGCGCAGCGGGCTGGCGGCGGGTCACCCTGCCGTTCGCGCGCGCTGCGCTGCGGCTGCGGGCGGAGGTCGCGGGCCTGCGGGCCAGGAGCTCGCGATCATGAAGGCGATCGTGCTCGTCGGCGGGGAGGGGACGCGGCTGCGGCCGCTCACGGAGACGGTGCCCAAGCCGCTGCTCCCCGTGATGGACCGGCGGTTCCTGGACCACGTGCTGGACCACCTGGCGCGGCACGGGGTCGAGGAGGTGGTCCTGTCCTCGCCGTACCTGGAGGAGACGTTCCGGCCGTTCGTGTCGGCCCGGACCGAGGCCGCGGCGCCGCCGGCGATCCGCTGGATCACGGAGGCCGAGCCGCTGGGGACGGGCGGCGCGATCGTGAACGCGCTCGACCACCTGGGTGGGGTGAGCGACGCGACGAGGATGGGGGACGCGGACGCGGTCCTGGCGCTGAACGGCGACATCCTCACGGACCTGGATCTCACGGCCATGCTCGCCTTCCATCGCGAACGACGTGCCTCGGCGACGATCTCGCTCACCCACGTCGAGGACGCACGTCCCTTCGGCCTGGTCCCGACCGATGCCGAGGGGCGCGTGATCGAGTTCCAGGAGAAGCCGGCCGATCCGGTCCCGGGCGACGTCAACGCCGGGACGTACGTCCTCGATCCGTCCGTGCTGTCCGGCTTCGCCCGCGGCGAGGCGCTCTCGATCGAGCGGCAGATCTTCCCCGCCGTGATCGCCGACGGGCGCCCGGTCTTCGGGTTCGGCTCCCCGGCGTACTGGATGGACCTCGGCACGCCGGAGAAGTACCTGCGCGGTCACTTCGACATCTTCGAGGGCCGCGTGGGCGGCCTGGACTATCCCGCGCCGTGGGTGCACGCGTCCGCGTCGGTCGACCTGCTCGCACATCTCGGCCGCTGGGTCGCGGTGGGGGCTGGGTCGGCGATCGCCGAGGACGCGCAGATCGAGGACTCGGTGCTGCATCCGGGCGTCCGGATCGGCCGCGGGGCCAGGATCGCCGGCTCGATCCTGGGCGGCGGCGCTCGGGTGGGCGACGGCGCCACGGTGCTCGACAGCGTGCTCGGCGAGGGCGTCGGGGTCGCCGGCGGCGCCACGCTGGAGGGTGCGCGGGTCTCCGGATCGGAACCCCGCTAAGGTCCCGGGCGCTCCGGGACGATGTGGTACCGTGCCGAGCCCGGACCGCCCGAGCCCGGCGTTCCTGACACTTCCCCACGATGCGAAGAATCCTCACGGTCCTCGCGATCGTCGTCGGCACACTCGGGACCCTCCCGGCCTCGCCGGCGAGCGCGCGCGGCGCGTTCACCTTCTACGGATCCGGCTCCGGCCACGGGCTCGGGATGTCCCAGTGGGGGGCCTTCGGTCTCGCACAGGACGGCTGGGGTCACAAACGGATCCTCACGCACTTCTACTCCGGCACCACGATCAGGCAGGACGCATCGCCGCCGAAGAACGTGCGCGTGGGGCTCACGCAGGGCCAGACCTCGGTCAAGCTCACGGCGCAGGCCGGTCGCGTCAGGATCCGCGTATCCGGCGGCGCGACGGTCGGCACGATCCCCCGCGGGAAGACGTGGACCGTGCGTGCGGCCGGCGATCGGTATCGCGTGCTGACCGGCGCCGGGCGCAGGGTCGGCGGCCGGGACTGGGGCGGCAGCGCGAGGGACCTGGTGCTGTCGTACGCCTCGTCGGGCGCGCGTGTGCGCTCCCCGGACGCCGGGGCGACCTACAACCGCGGCTCCATCGAGTTCAACCTGTACTCGTGCGGCGGCGCCGCCTGCTCGATGCGCATGATCCTGGTGATCGGGCCCGAGGCCTACCTCCTGGGCCTGAGCGAGGTGCCGAGCAGCTGGCCGCTCGCCGCGCTCCGCGCGCAGGCCGTTGCCGGCCGCTCCTACGCGTTCAACAAGGTGGCGGCCGGTCAGCATCGCCCCGGCTGCAACTGCGGCGTGTACGACTCCTCCCTCGACCAGGTCTACGTGGGATGGCTGAAGGAGGGTGGCACCCAGGGCGCCCGTTGGGTGCGCTCCGTGCGCCAGACCTCGAACCAGATCGCGGCCTCCGGCGGCGGTGCGATCGCGGCGTTCTACACGTCATCCGACGGCGGGCACACGGAGGACAACGAGAACGTCTGGGGCGGCACCCCGCTGTCCTACCTCCGGGGGGTCTGCGACCCGGGTGACTACACCAACGCGAATCCGAGCGCCGTCTGGCGCGTCTCGTACTCCGCAGCCGCCGTGACCGGCCGGCTCGACGGCTACACGGGCAACATCGGCACGGTCACCGGCTTCAAGGACTTCGACCGCGGCGTCTCCGGGCGCATCGTCACCGTCCGCGTCACGGGCCGCAATGGGTCGGACGTGATCACGGGCGCGCAGTTCCGGGCCGGGCTCGGTCTGCGGGACGACCGGGTGTGGGTGAACCGGAACAAGAACGTCACCGGCAAGATCCGGGCCACGTACGACCGGGAGAACTGCGGCCCCGGTCTGCCCACCACGCCCGAGGTCGACGTGCGCGGCGGCAGCCGCCAGAAGTTCGAGACCGGCGCGATCTACCGCAACGCCGGGGACGTCACCGTGTGGCTGCGGGGCCCCGTGTACGACGAGTACACCGACGTGGGCGGCCCCGACGGTGTGCTCGGCCTGCCCACCTCGAAGGTGAGCCCGGTCACCGGGGTGTCGGGATGCGCCGGCGGATGCAGCCGCACGTCGTTCGACGACGGGCGGATCTACTGGAAGTCGGGCTCGGGCGCCGACGCGCTGTGGGGCCGGGTCCTGAACGTCTTCCTGGATCGCGGTGGGGTGGACGGCTCGCTGGGGTTCCCGACGTCGCGCGTCCAGGAGACGGGCGGCGGCGGCACGTCGGCGACCTTCGAGCACGGCTCGATCCAGTGCCCGGCGCCGGGCGACGGCGCCTGCACCGTCAGCTGAGGGTCAGCAGCCGCCCGAGGCCTTCGGCTCCGGCGCGTTGCTGGTGCACTGGAACGCCGTGATGAAGCCCCGCGCGATCGTCGTGGCCTGGTCGGCGGTCACGGTCGACGGGCAGGTCATGAGCTTGTTCCAGGCCGTCACCGCCAGGTCCGTCCCGTCGGGCAGCGCCGTGTGCGGCGACAGGATCACGTGGTCCTTCGGGTCGTTCTGGGCGATCGTCGCGAGCTGGTCGACCACGTCCTGCGGCAGCGTCGTGTCGCCGTCCGGCCGGTAGTAGACGTTCACGAACGCGTGCTCGAGGTTGTGCACCAGCGCCGTTTCGTCTGGCATCTCCTCGTAGACGGCCGTTCCCGACAGGGCCCCCGGAGCGTGCGGGCCGGAGGTCGCCGGCTCCTCCGGATAGGCGTACGTGGCGCCGCTCTCGAGATGGTTGCCGCCCGGGGCGCTGGCGGCCGGGGTCTGCAGGTCCGAGCAGCCGGCCGCCGCCGCCGCATCCGTGGCCGTCTGCGGGAACGGGTTGGGACCGCCGACCCGGGTCAGGAACAGGAAGCCTCCCACCACGACCCCCGCGACGACGACGGCGATGACGAACCGACGGATCGATTCCCGGCGCCGCCGCGCTCGCATCGCGGCCTCGCGTGCCTCGCGGGCCTGCTGCTTGCGGGCCTGACGGTCGGCGCGAGGCCGCGTCTGCTGGTGCGGTCGTGCACCGCCGGAGCTCCCGGCCTCACCGCCGCGACCGCCTGCGACCGGTTCGTTGGCGCGCTGCCCCGTGTTCGGCCGTGGTCCGCCGCCGGCCGGCCCGCTCCGCGGCCTGCGTCGACGCTTCTTGTTCGCCATCAGAGCGCCGACCCACGCTCGGGGGCCTCGCCGGCGTACGTCTGGCCGGCCGTCGTCGGGTAGCTGAACCTGGAGGTGAACGCGAACGCGACGGGCAGGCTCACGGCGGTGCAGGTCTGGAGGCGGTGCCAGGAGACCAGCGCCATCTGGACGCCGGACGGCAGCTGCCCGGCCTCCCCCTCGGCGGGGTAGTCGTACGGGGCGACCAGCGCGCGGTCCTGGCCGACCGCGGCGCTCGCCACCTTCCGGTCGTAGAACGCGATCAGCTCGTCGAGCTGCGGGCCGGTGGCCGAGGGGTCGTACCAGATGATGGTGGCACCGTGCTCCAGGTCGTGGATGGCCCGGTAGATGTCCGGCGGATCCGAGTAGACCCCGGCCGGCAACGGCCCGGGTGGGATCGGCGCGTGTGGTCCGGACGTCGGCGGGATCGACGGGTACGTCGAGAGCTTCGGAGGGGTCGGGAAGGCGTCGCTGGCTCCGATGTGCGCCTGGTCGGCATCGGCGGTGGCCGCGGGATCGGACCCGTCGCCGTAGGGCGGGATCGTCTTGACCTCGGTGCAGCCCGCCGTGTCGGTTGCGGCGGGCGCCCGTCTCAGGAGGTCCGCCGCCTGCGCGGAGGTGTCCTCGCCGGCGAACGGCTGGAGCACCAGGGCTCCGACGATCAGCGCGCCGGCGACGACCAGCGCCACGATGCCGAGGAGGCGGGCGCGCTTCTTCTTCGCCATCTGCCGCTGCAGTTCCTCACGCTTGCGGCGCGCCTCCTCTCGGCGTTCCGCGTTGGTGGGACGGCGGTTCGGGTCCCTCGGGGCCTCCGGCACCACGTCTCCTCGATCGATCGCCCGCGCGGCAACGAGCGCCGCCGAGGGCCAAGGATACGAAACGAATGCCGGGAAGGCCGGTTCGGGCCATTGCGGCGGCTCCGAGCGGTTCCTATCCTGTCCCTCGCCTTCCCCGCACCGGGCGCGTCCGGCGGCTCCGCCGCCGGGAGGGAGGGGGGCGTATGGCGCGGACCGACCGCGATGTCGTGCGGGTGAACGAGGCTGGCGGCGGGGGAGGCCTGGACCGCTACTTCAAGATCTCCGAGCGTGGGTCCACCGTCCGCAGGGAGATCGTCGCCGGGATCACCACGTGGCTCACGATGGCCTACATCCTGTTCGTGAACCCGGCGATCCTCGGGTTCGCGGCGGTCCCGGACCTCCAACCGCTCGGCCTGCCGTTCGAGCAGGTCCTGACGGTCACAGCCCTGGTGGCCGGCATCGCCACGATCGCGATGGGGCTCTACGCGAACTACCCGTTCGCGATCGCCGCGGGCCTCGGGCTCAACGCGTTCGTGGCGTTCAACCTGGTGGTGGATCGGGGCCTGACCTTCCCCGAGGCGATGGGCGTGATCGTCGTGGAGGGCATCGTGATCACGGTCCTGGTGCTCACGAACGTCCGTGAGATGATCATGAACGCGATCCCCAAGGATCTGAAGCTCGCGATCGGCATCGGGATCGGGCTGTTCCTGGTCATCATCGGGCTGCAGAGCGCCGGCGTCGTCGTGGACAGCCCGGCCACGCTGGTCACCCTGTCCACCGATCTCACGACGCTGCGCACGCTCGTGTTCGGCGTCGGCCTGATCCTCACGTTCGTCCTGGTGGCGCGCGGGATCCGGGGTGGGTTGCTCCTGTCGATCCTGGCCACCACGATCTTCGCGGTCGTCCTGAACGAGGTCTGGGGCGACGGAGCGCTGTGGTCGACCGGCGCCGGCACGATCCCCGAGAAGATCGTCGCAAGCCCGGATTTCAGCTTGGTGGGCGAGTTCTCCTTCGGCTTCTTCTCGAAGCTCGGCATCGTCGCCGCGCTCGTGCCGATCATCGCGGTGATGCTGTCGGACTTCTTCGACACGATGGGGACCGCGGTGAGCCTCGCCGACGAGGCCGGCCTGATGAACGAGGACGGGACCCTGCCCGACGCCAAGAAGGTGCTCGTCGTCGACTCCCTCGCGGCCGTCGCCGGAGGGGCCGCGTCGTCCTCGTCGAACACCACGTTCATCGAGAGCGCCTCGGGGATCGCGGAGGGCGGCCGCACCGGTCTCACCTCGGTCGTGGTCGGCGTGCTGTTCCTCCTGTGCCTGTTCATCTCGCCGCTCGCCGGCGTGATCCCACCCGAGGCGACCGCGCCGGTGCTGATCGTCGTCGGCTACCTGATGATGCGAGCGGCGGCCGACATCCAATGGCGCGACCCGGCGATCGGCATCCCCGCGCTCCTGACGATCGCGCTGATGCCGTTCACGTACTCGATCACGAACGGCATCGGGGCGGGGTTCCTCGCCTTCGCGATCATCAAGGTGTCGCAGGGGAAGGCCCGCGAGGTGCATCCACTGCTGTACGCGATCGCCGGGATCTTCGCGTGGTACTTCCTCAAGGGGCAGATCGCGTAGGACCGGTTCGGCCGGCTATCGCCAGCGGAGGAAGCGGTCGAGCTCGATCCGGGGGCGGGGCGGTGGCGCCCCGCCCTCGGCGGTCCATCCCACCGAGACCAGGCCGATCGGCATCCAGGCGCCGGCGAGGTCGAGGGCGTCGCGCGCGGGCTCGGCGGCCTCGGGCGGCAGCGGCGTCCACGAGGTCCCGAGGCCCTGGGCGTGCAGGGCCACCAGCAGGGTCTGGACGGCTCGTCCCACGTCGATCGCCCGCGTCGACGCCTCCGTGACGCAGGGCAGGATCGCCGTGGCCGCGTCGGGCCGCGCGCCGTGCACCGCGGACAGCCGGCGGTGCGAGGCCGGTGTGTCGAGCGCCACGAACAACATCGGCTCGCTCACCGAGGCCAGCGCCGCGCGGACCCCCTCCTCGATCGCCGCGCGCGGCGCCGGGTCGGGGCCGAAGGCCAGGACGTCGGCCCGCGCGTGCAGCGCCTGGAGTGCGGACTCGCGGAACAGGTCGTCGAAGGGCGCCCGCACCAGATCGTGCGCCGTCCCGTCCGGCGCCCCGGCCCGCTCCACCCCACGGACGATCGCGGCCGGCACCTGGGCCGCCTTCGTCATCACGAGCCCGCTCGCCGCGGCGACCTCGTCCGCCAGCGCCACGACGGTCGTGTCCATGACCCGGCCGTGGTGGTCCGCCATGCCGCGGAGATCGAGCAGCGACGGGATGCCCGCGCAGCCGATGGCCACGTTCACGACACCCTCCCGCCACGGCCGGCCGAACGTGTCGGTGATCACGACCGCCAGGTTGCACCCCAACGCGTTCGTGAGCGCCTCCCGCAGGCGCGCCGCCGAGGCGTCGGGATCCTCCGGCAGGAGGCTCAGCACGCCGTTTTCCACGTTGGAGGCGTCGACCCCGGCGTTCGCGCAGATCAGGCCGTGCCGCGTCTCCGCGATCACCAGGTCGCCGCGGCGCGCCACCACCCGCACGGTCTCGGCGGCGACCACCGCCTGCCGATCGCCGGCGTCGGCCAGCCGGCCCTCCGCCTTGGAGACCACCTTCTGCGTGACCGCGACCACGTCGCCGTCGCGTGCCTCCGCCGAGCGGAGCGGCCCGTCGAGGAGCGTGGCGAGGTCGTCGCCCGGCCGGACCTCGGGCACGCCCTCGAGGGGGATCAGCTCCATGTTCACCGGCGGGGTCATGGGTCGAGCAGCTCCAACGCGAAGCGGGCCAGCGACTCGGAGGTGTCGTCGTCGCGCATGATCGTGTCCGTCGAGGCGGCGCGCACGCCGAGCGTCCGCGCGATCGGCTCCACGAGCCCGTCGTCGGCCCGATCCACGACCCAGGCGCCGAGCAGACCGTCGTAGGCGCGCGCGGCGCCGAGCGCCGTGACCTCCAGACCCGCGACCGGCATCAGCTTGTCGGCCATCCCGGCCAGGGGCGCGCCGCCGACGATCGGGGAGACCCCCACGACGCGGTCGCGCCGCGCGGCCACCGCCTCGCGGATCCCGGGCACCGCCAGGATCGGTCCCACCGACACGATCGGGTTGGACGGGCAGATCATCACGGCGTCCGCCCGGCCGATCGACGCCAGCACGCCGGGCCCCGGCCGTGCCCGCCTCGCTCCCTCGAACCGGAACGCCTTCACCTCGTCGCGTGCGCGCCTGGCCACCCAGTACTCTTGGAAATGCAGCTCGGTCTCCACGCCCGTCTCCACCACGGAGATGCGGGTGGTGACGGCGTCGTCGGTCATGGGCAGCAGCCTGGCCCCGATCCCGAAGCGCGCGGCGATCCGGGCGGTCACGTCCGACAGCGGCGATCCGGCCGCGAGCAGCGGGCTGCGGAACAGGTGCGTCGCCAGATCGAGGTCTCCCAGGCCGAACCAGGCGTCCGGTGCGCCGAAGGCCCGCAGCTCCTCCGTGGCGCGGAACGTCTCGTCCCGGCGGCCCCACCCCCGGTCGCGATCGAACGCGTCGCCGAGCCAGTACGTGACGGAGTCGAGGTCGGGGCAGATCCGCAGGCCGTGCATCGTCACGTCGTCGCCCGTGTTGACCACCACCGTGACCGAGGCGGACGGCACCACGCGGACGAGGCCGCGCAGGAACTTGCCGGCGCCGATCCCTCCCGCGAGCGCGACGATCTCCATGCGCTACAGCGTAGTAGGCTCGCCGCGCATGCCCGAGGCGACCCTCCACCAGCTGCGCCGGGCCATCGTCCGCGCCGATCAGGGGCGGGCGCTCTCCCTCGACGAGGTGGAGGCGCTGCTCGGGGCGCGGGGCCCCGACCTCGACCGCCTCGTCGGGATCGCCGGACGTCTGCGGGAGCTGGGGCACGGCGACGTCGTGACCTACTCGCGCAAGGTCTTCGTCCCGTTGACGATGCTCTGCCGGGACCACTGCCACTACTGCACGTTCGCGAAGCCGCCGGCGCGGCTCGAGAGCCCGTTCCTCACGCCCGACGAGGCCGTGTCGATCGCCGACCGGGGCCGCGAGATGGGATGCAAGGAGGCGCTGTTCACGCTCGGGGATCGGCCGGAGGATCGGTATCCGGAGGCCCGCGAGTGGCTCGAGGCCCGTGGCTTCGCCTCCACGCTGGACTACGTGCGCGCGGTGGCCATCCGCGTGATCGAAGAGACCGGCCTGCTGCCGCACCTGAATCCGGGCGTGATGTCGTACGAGGAGATGGCGCGCCTCAAGCAGGTCGCGCCGTCGATGGGGCTCATGCTCGAGAGCGCCAGCGACCGCCTCACCCTGCGGGGGATGCCGCACTTCAACTCGCCCGACAAGGTCCCCGCCGTGCGCCTGCGAACGATCGCCGACGCCGGACGGCTGGCGATCCCGTTCACCACGGGCATCCTCGTCGGCATCGGCGAGACGGCGCGTGAACGAGCCGCCTCGCTGCTCGCGATCCGGGACCTCCACCGACGCTACCGCCACGTGCAGGAGGTCATCGTGCAGAACTTCCGCGCGAAGGCCCGGACCGCCATGCACGCGGCACCGGAGCCCACGACGGACGAGTTCGTGGCCGCGGTGGCGACGGCGCGGGTCGTGCTGGGACCTCGCATGCACGTCCAGGCGCCACCGAACCTGTCGGACGCGCAGGAGCGGCTGCGGCTGCTCGACGCCGGCATCGACGACTGGGGCGGCGTCTCGCCCCTCACGCCCGACCACGTGAACCCCGAGCGGCCGTGGCCCGCGGTGGAGCACCTCGCCGCCACGACCGCCGCGCGAGGCTCGCGGCTCCGCGAACGGCTCACGATCTATCCGGAGTTCGCGGCCCGGCCGGATCCGTTCCTCGCCGGCAAGATGCGGGCGCCGGTCGAGGCCCTCACCGGTGCGGACGGTCTGGCGGTGGAGGGCCTGATCCCGCGGGCCGTCCCCTGGCAGGACCCCGAGGTGCAGTGGAAACCGCGCCGCATCTCGCTCACGTTCGCGAAAGGGGCGGGCGCCGGCCTTCGGGACGACGCGGCGGAGGTCTACGGTGACCTGGAGTCGGTGGAGGTCACCCGCGCCTGGGCCGCCCGCGACACGGCGCCCGAGCGGCTCGAGGCCGACGTCAAGCGGGCGCTGTCGAGGGCGGCCGCGCACCGGCCGATCAGCGACGAGGAGGCCCTGGCCCTCTTCTCGGCCGACGGCGCGGCCCTCGACGCCCTGCGGGGCGTCGCCGACGATCTGCGGGCCGAGGCCGTGGGCGACGACATCACCTACGTCGTCAATCGCAACATCAACTTCACGAACGTGTGCTACGTGGGATGCCGGTTCTGCGCCTTCGCGCAACGGGAGCGGGACCCGGAGTCCTACACCCTCACGCTGAGGGAGGTGGCGGATCGCGCCGAGGAGGCCTGGGCGCTGGGCGCGACGGAGGTGTGCATGCAGGGCGGGATCCATCCCGATCTGCCCGGTTCCTTCTATCTGGACCTCCTCGACGCCGTGAAGGCCCGGGTGCCGCAGATCCACATCCACGCCTTCAGCCCCATGGAGATCCTCAACGGCGCCACGAAGCTCGGGGTCTCGTTCCGGGAGTTCCTCTCGGAGGCGCAGGCACACGGTCTCGGCTCGATCCCGGGCACGGCCGCCGAGATCCTCGACGACGAGGTCCGCTGGGTCCTCACCAAGGGCAAGCTCCCCGCCGACACGTGGGAGGAGATCGTCCGAACCGCCCACGAGCTCGGGATCCCGTCCAGCTCCACCATCATGTATGGCCACGTCGACGCCCCGCCGCACTGGGTCGCCCACATCCGGCGGCTCGCGCGGATCCAATCCGACACAGGTGGGTTCACCGAGTTCGTGCCGCTGTCCTTCGTGCACCAGAACGCGCCGATCTATCTCGCCGGCAAGGCGCGACCCGGCGCGACGTTCGAGGAGGACCTGCGCATGCATGCAGTCGCGCGCATCCTGCTGGACGGAGTTATCCACAACCTGCAGGTCTCGTGGGTGAAGCTCGGTGTGGAAGCGTCGCAGGCGATCCTGCAGAGCGGTGCGAACGACTTCGGCGGAACGTTGATGGAGGAGACGATCAGTCGGATGGCAGGGGCCGAATGGGGGATCAGCATGTCGCCCGAACGGCTTCGACGATGCGATCCGCGACGATCGGCCGGACGCCCGCCGTTCGCACCACGACGTACGAACGCGCGCCTGTTCCGGTCCGCTCGGACGGCGTAACCTCGCCGCGTTCCGTCAAGCTCGATTGACCGAATAGGTCAACCCCCTTGACCACACGATTTCTCCCCGAATCCCCTTGCACATCGCCTTCAGGCTCGACACGATGATGGTGATGACGCATCACGGGGCAGGGAAAACATCGTCGTTCCCCCTTGTCAACGGGGGCTTCTTTCCTTCAGAATCACACTCGTGTGATTCGGGGGGGAGATCGACGTGCACCATTACATCCCTTGGCAAGAACGAGCGCGGTGTCGCGAATACGACCCTGAGACTTTCTTCCCCGAGAAGGGAGGCTCATCGAGGGAGGCCAAGCGGATCTGTTCCGAGTGTCCTGTTCGCATCGAGTGTCTCAACTACGCGCTCCGTCGCGATGAGCGGTACGGAGTGTGGGGAGGCATGAGCGAACGGGAGCGTCGACGCCTCAAGCGGATGGCGTCCTAGATCGGGATCGAAGGGAGGGGAAGCATGGCAGCTGCCAGGAAGACAGCGACGGAAGAAGACCGCGGCGCGCAAGCGTCCGGCAGCCAAGAGGAGCGCGGCCGGAAAGAAGGCCGCGGCAACCCGGAGGCGAACGACCGCCAAGCGGTCCGCAGCCGGGAAGAAGGCGACCGCACGCAGGAAGCCCGCGGCTCGCAAGAAGACGGCCGCTCGCAAGCGTCCGGCCGCCAAGAAGGCGACCGCACGCAGGAAGCCCGCGGCTCGCAAGAAGACGGCCGCTCGCAAGCGTCCGGCCGCCAAGAAGGCGACCGCTCGCAAGAAGACGGCCGCCCGCAAGCGCCCGGCCGCGAAGAAGGCCACGGCGCGCAGGAAGACCGCGACTCGCAAGAAGACGGCCGCGCGCAAGCGTCCGGCCGCCAAGAAGGCGACCGCTCGCAAGAGGAGCACGGCGAAGCGTCGTTGAGCCTCGCCGTCCACGATCGTGAAGGGGGGCCTCGTGCCCCCCTTCCGTCGTTTCCGGGGAGGCGCGTGCTAGGCTCCGCGCCGCGCGGCTGACGCGCCATCCCTCATGGCTGGAGCCACTGCGAACGACCCCGCACTCCGCACGCCGACCGTGCTCGTCCTGCTCGTCGCGCATGACGCCGCCGGCTGGATCGCCGATTGTCTGCGCTCGCTGGCGGCGCAGTCCTATCCCCGGATGGGCGTGCTGGCCGTCGACAACGCCTCGACGGACGACACGCGGCAGCTCCTCGAGCAATCGCTCGGGGCCGGACGCGTGCTCGCACTGGACGAGAACCGTGGCGTCGCGGGGGCGGTCCAGGCGGCCCTGGCCCGTGCGCCCGCCGCCGCCGAGGCGGACTACCTGTTGATCACCCACGACGACACCGCGATGGATCCGGACTGCGTGACGCGCCTCGTCGAGGCCGCCATCGGGATCCAGGGCGTGGAGCGCGTCGGCGTCGTGGGTCCCAAGGTGGTGGACTGGGCCGAGCCGCGCCTCCTGCGCGAGGTCGGCCGCTCCACCGACCGGTTCGGGCATCCGTACACGCCGCTGCAGGACGGGGAGATCGACCAGGGACAGTTCGATCGCGTCCTGGAGGTCATGTACGTCTCGTCGTGCGCCATGCTCGTCTCCCGCGAGTGTCTGCAACGCACGGGCGTCCCCGACGAACGCTTCGCGTCCCACCACGAGGATCTCGACCTGTGCTGGCGGGCCCGGCTCGCGGGGTTCCGAGTGTTGATGACGCCGCTGGGCCGCGCCCGGCACATGGCGGCATCCACCCACGGCATGCGTCCCGACGAACATCGGCGCCGGACGAGCCGGTACTACGGCGAGCGCGCCGCGCTCGCCGCGATGCTCAAGAACTACGGCCTGCTGTCGCTGCTGCTCCTCCTGCCACTGTCGATCGTGCTGGGTCTGGCGCGGCTCATCGGCCTCGCGCTCACCAGACGCTTCGACGACGCGTGGGACATGCTGACCGCGTGGGGTTGGAACGTGGTGCACCTCCCCGGCACCGTGCGGCGACGGGTTCGGGCGCAATCCGTCCGGGCTGTCAAGGACCGCTCGATCCGCCGATTCATGGAGTCGTCGTCCCTGCGGATGCCGAGATGGGTCGAGACGGCCGGTGAGATCCTCGCCGAGCAACGGGGTCCGGAGGACGACGACGAAGCTCCGCGCCCCAAGCTCCGTCATCAGACCGTCTCGCTCGCTCGCGCGCACCCGGCGTTGCTCGGCTCGGCGGTCGCGCTCATCCTGTGCAGCATCGCGTTCCGCGATCTGTTCGGACCGGGAGCCGTGCGTGGCGCAGCGGTCGCATCGTTTCCGTCGGACGCGTCCGGGCTCTTCTCCGAGTTCGTCTCCAGCTTCCGCACCACCGGGCTGGGAGGAGCCGGCGCCGGCAGCCCCGCGCTCGCCGCGATGGGTGGCCTCAGCCGGCTGCTGCTGGGAAGCACGTCGCTCGCGCAGAAGGTGATCCTGGGCGGGCTCCCGATCGTGGCGGGCGTCACGATGTACCGGACGGTGACGCGCCAGACCCAGGATCGACTCGCCGCCGTGATCGCGGCAGCGGCCTACGTCCTGTCCGGCGCCGTCCTGTGGGCCTTCTCCGACGGGCGCATCGCCGCGCTCGTGGCGCTGGCCGCCGTCCCGGCGCTCGCCGATCGCCTCGACTCCGCGTTCGACCGGGAGCCGCCGGCGCAGCGCCTTCGGTTCGTGGTGGGGCTCGGCGTGGCGATCGCCGTGGGCGTGTCCTTCCTCCCCGGGGTGGCCCTCGTGATCGTCGTCCTGGTGGCGGTTCGGGTGCTCGCGGCGCCGGCGCGGCTCCGTGGCCTGGGGCTCACCCTCGCGGGGATCGTCGTGGGCGCGCTGCTCGTCCTGCCGTTCCTGCCGACCCTCGTCGCCGACGACGCCGCCGCGCTGGGATCCAGCATCCGGACGCTCGACGTGCATCGCATCGGTCGCCTCGCCCTGGGCCCCGGCCCGGGAACGGGCGTCGTCGCCTGGTTCCTCCCGGTCGCCGCGGTGTTCGGACTGAGCCTGGCGGCGGGGGATCTCCGCGGACGGGCGTTCCGGGCGACCCTTGGGGCGCTCGCCGGCCTCGGGCTCGCGTGGGCCTCGGCGGCGGGCATGCTGCCGGCCGGGCTCTCCGACGAGGTCGCCTACGTGGCGCTCGCCGCGACGTGCGAGGCGGTGCTGGTCGGCTACGGGCTCGCCTCGCTCGCCGGCGGCGTGGGGCGCGAGTCCTTCGGGTGGCGGCAGATCGGAGCGGCCGCGCTCACGGTGGTCCTGGCGGCCGGCCTGGGGCTCCAGGCGATCGTGGCCCTCGTCGGAGGCTGGGCCTGGGGCGGCGCCGAGGCGGTCCCGGCGGCCTGGGCGGTGGTGGCCGATCGCAGCGAGCGCGAGTTCCGCGTGCTCTGGCTGGGCGACGACCTCGGGCTGGCGTTCCCGGCGCCCGGCGGCGATCCGACCGGGATCGTGCACGCCGGCGCCCGGTTCCGTCCGCTACGGCGTGACGGACCGCGACGGCGTCCACGATCCTCGACACGGGTCGTCCGCTCATCGGTCAGGGGAACGCGTCGCTGCGGCTCGTCCTGGAGCGGTTGCTGGCCGGCGGCACCCGTCACGCGGGGGCGTCGCTGGGGCCCTACGGGATCCGGTTCGTCGTGGCGCGCGAGGGCGACCTCCCGCCGCCGGCGCTCGAGGCGCTCGACGGCCCAGCTGGATCTCGACGCGATCCCCACCGACGGACTGACGATCTTCCGCAACGCGCACGCCCTGCCGCCGGCCGCGATCTCCACGGACCCGGACGTCGCGGCGATCGCGGCGTCGTCCTCGAGCGAGGCCGCCGAGCGATTGCAGGACCCCACCGCCGCCCCGGCGGAGACCGTGCCGGGCGGTTGGAACGCGCAGCTGCCGGCCGGAGGGACCCTCTTCCTGTCGACCGAACGACTCTCCGGCTTCCGGGCGATCGCGCAGGACGGGACGTCGCTTGCCGTCGAGCCGTCGTTCGGCTGGGCCACACGCGTCGGGTCACCGCAGGGCGGCTCGGTCCAGGTGCGTGACGCGGACCAATGGAAGCGAACCGCCGCCGTGTGGGTCGTGGCGGCCCTGTGGGCCGCCGCGCTGTGGATCACGCGGAAGTCGGGATCGTCCCGGTGAGGCCGCGCAGCGGGCTCGGTCTCGCGCTGCTGACCACCGCCGTGGTCGTGGCCGGGGGCATCGCGCTGGATCGGACGGGGCCGAGAGCGGAGCCTGCCTCCGCCGCGCTCCCGCCATCCAGCGGCGCATGGCTCTGCCCACACGGGGGCGGCGAGGGTTGGCGCACCGACCTCTACGTCGCGAACCCCGGGAGCTCACCGGTGCAGATCCGCGTGACGCCGCTCGCGACCAGGCGGGCCGGCTCCACCTCCGCCTACACCGTGGATCCCGGGACGGAGCTGCGGATCGGCGCGGCCTCGGGGGACGAGGCGTCGGCGTCCTACGTCGAGTACTTCGGCGGCTGGGTGGCGACCGGCTGGGTGACCCGCGCCGGGGGCGAGCGGTCGGGGGTCGCGGCCGAGCCCTGCGCCGCCGAGCCCGGCACGCGATGGTTCGCCGCCGACGGCACCACGGAGAAAGGAGAGGGGGCCGCGCTCGTCGTGATGAATCCGTTCGACGTGGACGCCGTGGTCGACGTGACGGTGTTCTCCGAGCGGCGGGCGCCGATCCGGGAATCCGCCTTCACGAACGTGCGCATCGAGGCCCATCGCAGCCGACTGCTGCGACTCGAGACCGTCTCCGCCGGCGAGCCGGCCGCCGCCGGCGAGGTCGTCGCGCACGCGGGTCGCGTCGCCGTCGCCTCCCTCGGCATCTCCCACGACGGCGGGATCCGCAGCGTCGTCGCGGCGCCGGCCCTCTCCGAGCGCGTGTTGCTGGCGGGGACCCGGGACGTCGGCCAGTCCACGCTCGCGGTGATGGCGCCGGGCGCGGACGAGGTCCGGTTCGGGGCGTCGCTGCTGTCGGAGGGGCGGCCCGAGGCCGCCGGCGGCCTCACCGAGGCGGCGCAGAGCGGTCAGTCGGCGCGGGCGTTCCCCCTGATCACCCAGGGCCCCTCCCTGGTGGACCTGGAGGTCGCCTCGGGCTCGCCGCCGCTGGTGGCCGTGCGTCGCAGCGAGGGGCTGAACGGTGACCCGGGCGCCACGGGCGGCACGCCCGCTGCGGCATCCTCGTGGGTGGTCCTGCCCACGGTCGGCGGCGCGCCCAACGCGCCCGGGATGGTGCTCGGCAATCCCGGCGCCACGCCGGTCGAGGTCACGCTCACGATGCTCGGCGCGGAGGGGGTGACGAAGGAGACCACGGTCACGGTGCCACCCACGTCGGCGCTCGGCGTGCCGGTGAAGTTCATCGAGCGGGATCCGACGGCAGCCGTGCTCGCCGTGGCGGCCGAGGGCACCTTCGTGGCCGCGGGTGCGTCCTCCTCACTGGGACGAGAGGGTGTCGCCTCGTACGCGGTGGCCGCGGGCGTGCCGGTGCCCTCGTACGCCCTGGTGCCCTGACCCGTCGCCGCCGAACGGCTGCGCCCAGGGACAACGCGGGTATCATTGCGGGTCCGTCGTGCGGGGGGTCGCACGGAGCCGGCGCACTGCCGGGCGGAACGTCGGGAGGGTTCGTGGCCAGAGGACGACACGCGAGGCGCTTCACAGGCGGTGTCCTTCCCGTCCTGGTGATCGTGCTCACCGTCCTGGTCGTGCTGGGCGGAGGCGCCACGTTCGCCGCCTACCGCTACGACCAGGGCGGAGCGGACCGGATCCTCCCCGGGATCACGGTCGACGGCGTCCAGGTCGGCCGCATGACGCGCGCCGAGGCGATGGCTGCCGTCCGGGCCCAGACCTCCGTTCGCTTGGGGTCCGAGCTCAAGGTCCGTGTTGCGGGTCGGACCTGGAACGCGACCGCGCGCGACCTCGGTGTGCGCGCCGACGTCGCCGGCGCCGTCGACGAGGCCCTCGCGATCTCGAGATCCATGAGCATGATGAGTCGCGTCTACCATCGGCTCTCGGACGAGCCCGTGCAGCGCGACGTCGCCGTCGGGCTGGCGCTACGGCGAGGGCAGGGTCAACACGTTCGTGAAGGACATCGCCGCACGACGTCGCGGTGACGCCCGTGACGCCGGCGTGTCGTTGGACGGGACCCAGCTGCAGTTCCAGCACGCCGAGCAGGGACGGGAGCTGAAGTCGGACCTCGCCGTCGAGCAGGTCCTCACCGCGCTGCAGGGGTCCGGGTCGTCCTCGGGGGGAGCACCCTCGACCTCGCGATGAAGCCGGTGGCGCCGAAGGTCCGCGACGACGAGCTCGGCACCACGATCGTGATCGACAAGACCACCAACGAGCTCACGCTCTATCAAGGGTTCGAGCTCGATCGGCGCTACTCGGTGGCCACCGCGATCGCGCCCTACGAGACCCCCAGCGGCGCGTGGACGATCATCAACAAGGCGGAGAACCCCACGTGGACCAATCCGGCGCCGGACACGTGGGGCGCCGACCTCCCGCTCACGATCCCGCCGGGTCCGGGCAATCCACTCGGCACGCGCGCGCTCTACCTGAACGCGCCCGGCATCCGCATCCACGGCACCTACGACTCGGACTCGATCGGCACGCACGCCTCCCACGGGTGCATCCGGATGAACATCGACGACGTCGAGGAGATCTACCCGCTGGTGCCCGATCGGCGCCAAGGTCCTCATCTTCTGACCGGCTTCTGGCCCGCTTTCTGGCCCGCTCTCTGGCCCCTCCGCAGCCGGTTCGGTGCCATCCCCGCAACCTGCTTGTGAATCACACGCGTGTGATCTACCCTCACCCGATGCGAAGCTGCGCGAAGATGCGATGCGGGGCCGAGCCCGTGGCGACCGTGGCCCTGCGCTACACCGACCGCGAGGTCGTCGTGACGGAGCTCACCGGCGAACGAGACCCGAACCTCCTGGACCTGTGCCGTGGACATGTGGACCGGATGACGCCTCCGCTGGGCTGGACCGTGACGGACCGGCGATCGTTCGCGGTCTCGGCTCCATAGCCGAGCCCACCCGCACGGTTCGCCGAAGGCCGTCGGTCAACCCGTGGACGACGGACACGTACGGGGGATGGGTGGTGTCCCTCTGATCGGGGATCATCCGTCACCCCTGCGGCCCAGAACTTGCCCCTTCGACGGGAGCGGAGGAATGATGCCTCCGTGCTATGGTCGCGAGCGGGACGAGGACCGAGTATCTCAGGATGATGTCGTATACCCCCAGCTGCCCCAACTGCGCCTCCGAAGACCTCATCACGATCTCGATGACGGTCAGCGGCCGAGACCTCGCGTTCACGACCTGCCACGTCTGCGAGACGAAATGGTGGCACCGTGACGGCGAGAACGTGCCGCTGCAGTCCGTGATCGGCATGGTCGTCGAGAAGGCCTGACGCCGACGTCGGTCCAGTAGCATGCGGTGACGTGTCACCGGAACTGGACCGCATCTTCAAGGCGTACGACGTCCGTGGCGTCGTGCCCGACGAACTCGACGTCGACACTGCACGCCTGATCGGCGGTGCGTTCGCGTCGTGGAGCGGCGCCTCGAGGATCCTGATCGGACGGGACTGCCGGCTGTCCTCGCCGGAGCTCGCCGATGCGCTGGCGGAGGGAGCCACGGCATCGGGGGTCGACGTCACGGACCTCGGTCTCGGCCTCCACGGATCTCCTGTACTTCGCATCCGGATCGCTAGCGTTGCCGGGCATCATGCTCACCGCGAGCCACAACCCGCCGAATTACAACGGCATGAAGTTCTGTCTCGCGGGAGCCCGGCCCGTCGGGCAGGACACGGGCCTCGCGGACCTCCGAGCGCTGGTCGAGCCGGGACGACCGGCGGACGTGTCGCGCTCGCCCGGCACGGTGGAGCGCCGCGACCTGCTACAGGACTACGTGGAGCACGTCCTGACGTTCGTGGACGTCGACGCTATGCGGCCCCTCAAGGTGGTGATCGACACCGCGAACGGGATGGGCGGTCTCGTGGCGCCGGCGGTGCTGGCCCGTCTCCCCGTGGAGCTGACCCATCTGTATCCCGAGCTCGACGGGACGTTCCCCAACCACCCGGCGGATCCGATCGATCCCGAGAACCAGCGCGACCTCAAGGCCGCGGTGCTCGCGCAGGGCGCGGACATCGGGCTGGCGTTCGACGGCGACGCCGATCGCGTCTTCCTCGTCGACGAACTCGCGGAAGGCGTCTCCGGCTCCCTCGTGACGGCCCTCGTGGCGAAGGCGCTGCTCCGCGGGAATCCCGGCGCCCCCGTGGTCTACAACCTGATCTGCTCCTGGACGGTGCCCGAGGTGATCCGGGAGGAGGGCGGCCGGCCGGTGCGCACCCGGGTCGGGCACTCGTTCATCAAGCAGGTCATGGCGGAGACCGGGGCGGTGTTCGGCGGCGAGCACTCGGGCCACTACTACTTCCGGGACAACTACTTCGCGGATTCCGGCCTCATCGCCGCCGTGGTCGCGCTCGGGGAGCTCTCGGATGCTCGCGTGCCGCTCTCGGAGCTCCTGGCGCCCTTCCGCCGATACGCGGCGTCCGGCGAGATCAACTCGGTCGTGGAGGACCCCGCCGCCCGCATCGAGGCCATCGCGGCCGCCTTCCCGACGGAGCGGCAGGATCGCATGGACGGACTGACGGTAGAGTTCCCGGACTGGTGGGCGAACGTCCGCGCATCCAACACGGAGCCGTTGCTGCGGCTCAACGTGGAGGCGAAGACCCAGGAGCTGCTGGATGAGCGGACCGCGGAGGTCCTCGCACTGATCCGCGGCGAAGGCGGGAGGGAGACGGCATGACGATCGACGCCGAACTGCTGGAGATCCTCGTGTGTCCGAACGATCGGGCCGACGTCGAGTACATCGAGGCCGAACAGGTGATCGTCTGTTCCGGCTGCGGATACCGCTATCCCGTGCGTGACGGCATCCCCGTCATGCTGATCGACGAGGCAGAGAAGCCGGGCTCCACGACGTGATCGACCTGGACGACCTCGGGGCCCTGCGCGCCGGGGACCCGGGTGGGATGCTGGCCGCCGTCTCGACGCTGCCCGCGGACTGCCGGACGGGCTACGCGGCCGGTCTGGCCGTCGCCGATCTTCCCGACGTCGACGACATCACGTCGATCGCGTTCTGCGGGATGGGCGGCTCGGCCGTCGCCGGCGACGTGCTGCGCTCGCTCTACCGGCAGCGACTCGGCGTGCCGCTCGACGTCCACCGGTCCCCGTCGCTGCCCGCGTACTGCGGCCCGCGCACCCTGGTGATCGCCTCCTCGTACTCGGGAAACACCGGCGAGACGCTCGCCTGCTTCCGGGAGGCGGTGGCTCGTGGGTGCCGCATCATCGCGATCTCGTCGGGAGGACGGCTCGCGTCGGAGGCGCGGGAGGGTGGGTACGCGATCGTCCCGGCGCCGCCCGGATCCATGCCGCGCGCCGCGCTCGGCCATCTCGCGTTCGGCGCCGTCGGCGCCCTCGAGGCCGTCGGCCTCGTCCCCGGGGCCGCGGCCGATGTCGAGGAGACGGTCGCGGAGCTGACCGCGCTGGCGGCCCGGCTCGGTCCGGCGGCGCCCCGATCCTCGAACGACGCGAAGGAGCTGGCGTGGCAGCTGGGCGATCGCGTGCCGGTGATCTGGGGCGCGGACGGCATCGGCGCGGTCGCAGCGGCCCGATGGAAGACGCAGTGCAACGAGAACGGCAAGATCCCGGCGTGGAGCTCCGCGCTGCCCGAGCTCGATCACAACGAGGTGGTGGGGTGGACCCGGCCGGCCGGCGAGCGGTTCCTGGTGATCGCGCTCCGCCACGAGGGCGAGCACCCCGACGTGGCGGCCCGCTTCCGGCTGTCGCTCGACCTCGCGCGCGATGCGGGCGCGGTCACGGCCGAGGAATGGGCGGCGGGACGATCCGCCCTGGCGCGGCTGTTCTCGCTGATCCTGATGGGGGACTTCACTAGCTGCTACGCCGGGCTGCTGCGGGGGATCGATCCGACGCCGGTGGCGGCGATCGAACGCCTGAAGGCCGCGCTCCTCGAGGCCGGGCGGTGATCGCCGGCGCGCCGAGCCCCGGGGACGGCGTGGCCGACGGGATCGTCGCCGCGATCCGCGCTCGCACGGACC
Source organism: uncultured Actinomycetes bacterium (assembly GCA_963832225.1). Lineage (GTDB taxonomy): Bacteria > Actinomycetota > UBA4738 > UBA4738 > HRBIN12 > JALYMB01. The sequence goes on along the minus strand of CAWHTI010000007.1, from coordinate 181,461 downwards.
TCGAGCCCGCGGCGGGGATCGTCCTGGGGTCCGGGCTGGGCGAGGCGATCCGGGTGGCGAAGGAGCATGCCGGCGCCTCCGGCGGGGTGGAGATGGCGTACCCGGAGCTTCCCGGCCTCCCGCCGCCGTCGGTGCAGGGTCACGCGGGCCGCCTGTGGATGGGCGAGCTCGCCGGCCGGCCGGTGGCGATCTTCCAGGGCCGGATCCACTACTACGAGGGCCACGGCATGCCGCTCGCCTCGATCACCGCGCAGGTGTCGGCGGGTCTCGGCGCCGGGGCGATGGTGCTGACCACCGCCGTCGGGGCGATCGACGCCGGGCTGCGGGCGGGCTCCGTCGCCGTGATCCGCGATCACATCAACATGATGGGGGCGAACCCGTTGACGGGGTGGCGCATGCCGGACGGGTCGCCGGCCTTCGTGGGTGCGGGGGACGTGTACGACGACGATCTCGCGAGGCGGGCGCTGGCCGCCGCACGCGGGTACGCGGCCGATCCGTCCTCGATCACCGAGGGCGTGTACGCCGCCGTGTCCGGCCCCGCCTACGAGACCCCGGCGGAGACGGAGTTCCTGCGCCGCGCCGGCGGGACGGTGGTCGGGATGAGCATGGTCCCGGAGGCCGTGGCGGCTCGGGCGTTGGCGATGCGGGTCCTCGGGCTAAGCTTCGTGACGAACGCGGCGGGCGCCTCGGTCTCGCACGAGGAGGTTCTGCAGGCATCGGCCGCCGCGGCCGGCACGATCGGGCGCGTCCTCGCGGACATGGTCGAGCACGTTTGAGAGGGGATGACTGCGATGGGATGCGACGTGAGAGACCTGGGGCTGGTCGCCACCGGCCGTGAGCGGATCGAGTGGGCGGCCGGGGAGATGCCGGTCCTGGCGCTGATCCGTGAACGGTTCGAGAAGGAGCGTCCGCTCGAGGGCGTTCGGATCGGGGCATGCCTCCACGTGACGACCGAGACGGCGAACCTGATGGAGACGCTCGCGGCGGGTGGCGCCGAGGTGGCGCTGTGCGCCTCCAACCCGCTGTCCACGCAGGACGACGTGGCGGCGGCTCTGTGCGAGCAGAGCGGGATCGAGACGTTCGCGGTCAAGGGCGAGGACACCGAGACCTTCTTCCGGCACATCGATGCGGTGCTCGACACGCGCCCGCACATCACCATGGACGACGGCGCGGACATGGTCAGCGTGCTGCACAAGCAGCGCGCCGATCAGATCTCCGAGATCATCGGCGGCACGGAGGAGACGACGACGGGCGTCATCCGCCTCCGGGCCATGGCGGCCGACGGGGCCCTGAGGTACCCGATCGTCTCGGTGAACGACGCCGATACGAAGCACCTCTTCGACAACCGGTTCGGCACGGGGCAATCCACGATCGACGCGATCATGCGGGCCACCAACCGGCTGCTCGCCGGCCGCAACTTCGTGGTGTGCGGCTACGGGATGTGCGGCCGTGGCGTGGCGTCGCGAGCGCGCGGAATGGGGGCGCACGTGATCGTCACCGAGGTCGATCCCACGTCGGCGCTCGAGGCCGTGATGGAGGGGTACACCGTGATGCCCCTGCGCGAGGCGGCCAGGATCGGCGACATCTTCGTCACGGTGACTGGCGACATCGGCGTGATCCGTCGCGAGCACATGGATCTCATGAAGGACGGCGCGATCGTCGCCAACTCGGGTCACTTCGACGTGGAGATCGACAAGCAGGCGCTCGCCGACCTCGCGACCGGCACGCGGCGTATCCGGGAGTTCGTGGACGAGTACACGATGGCCGACGGTCGCAGGCTCCACCTCCTCGGCGAAGGCCGGCTCGTGAACCTCTCGGCCGCCGAGGGGCATCCCGCCGCGGTGATGGACATGTCCTTCGCCAACCAGGCGCTCGCCGCCGAGTGGGTCGTGAAGCAGCGGGGGACGCTGGAGCCCCGCGTCTACGAGGTGCCCGACGGAGATCGACAAGGACGTCGCGCGCCTGAAGCTGCACGCGATGGGCGTGGAGATCGACACCCTCACCGACGAGCAGGAGCGGTACCTCCGGTCCTGGGAGCAGGGGACGTAGGTGACCGAGCCCCGACAGCTCGTCGCGATCCGGGCGCACTTCGAGAAGTTCCCGGCGACGGTGAAGGGTGCGTTCGTGCTGCGCAGCGCCGACCGTGATCCTCATCAGGTGGTGATCCGGGCGGCGCGGGTGGCGGAGCTCTCCGACGGTGGCTCGCAGCCGATCGAGCTGCAGGAGACCACGCTGGACGTGGCGCCCAAGCTCGACTTCTTCGTGCCGTTCGAGTTCCCGGTGACCGAGCTCGGCGCCGGATGGTACGGCCTCGAGGCGGACGTCGAGATCGACGGGGTGGCGCAGGTGGCCCGGCCGGAGCGGCGCTTCTCCATGGCATGGCCACGAGCGACCGTGCGGCGCGGATCGGTCCCGGTCGGGGAGAAGGTCGAGCTCGAGGGTGGGCCGCGGGTGCTCGTCGATCACGTGGAATGCTCCGGCGACTCGATCGCGGTGCACTTCGCCGCCGACCCGCCCGAACCCGTCCAGTGGCGGCTGCGGGCCGACGGCCGGCGCCTGGCGCTCCTCGACGTGCAGCTCGACGAGGGCAGCGGCAAGGGACGCGCGACGGCGTATCCACTGTTGAAGGTGGACGCTGCGCTCACGATCGAGCTGCATCATCGGCGCGCGAGATCGAACGTCGAGATCGTCCTGCCGTAACGGACGACGACGTGTCGGTGGCGGACGGTAGCGTGCCGCCGTGTGGTCGCAGGCCCTCGGACAGGCGCTCGACGTCGTGTTCCCACGGTCGTGCGCCGGCTGCGGGTCGGGGTCGTGGCCGTTCTGCGGATCCTGCGCGGCGGAGCTCGTCGCCCTCGAGCCACCGTGGTGCCGGCGGTGCGGCCGCCCGGCGGAGCGCGACGTCCCGTCGTGCCCCGACTGCCCGCCCGTGTCGATCCGCGCCGCCCGGTCGGCGTTCCTGTTCCGGCGGCCCGGCCCGGCGGGCGATCCACCGCCTGAAGTTCTCCGGGTGGCGCTCGGTGGCCGACGCGCTGGCCGCCGCGGTGGAGGCGACCGGACCGCCGCCGGCGGACGTGGTGACGTGGGTGCCGCTCGCGCGTTCGCGCCTGGCCTCCCGCGGGTTCGATCAGTCTCGGGCGATCGCCACGGCCCTGGCCGGGCGGGTCGGATCTGCCCGCGGCGCCCCTGATCCGGAGATCGGCGGACACCGGACCGCAGGCGCGCCGCTCCGGCGCCGACCGCCGCCTCGCGCTCGCCGGCGCGTTCCGTCACTCGGGGCGGCCGGTGCCACCCCGGGTCCTGCTGGTGGACGACGTCCTCACCACCGGAGCCACGGCCGACGCCTGCGCCCGCATCCTGCAGCGGGCCGGCGCACGCGAGGTCTCCCTGGCCACCGCCGCCCGGGCGTTCTCGGGCCCGCTCCGGCTGTCCGTCGGGGCTATCGCCTCGCACCCTGAGCCCTCGCTATACTCGCCAGACGGGCCCTCGCCTGGGTCTGTGGTTGCCCGGGGACGTTCTCCGGTAGTCGACGCCAGCCGCAGGCGAAACGACCCACGTAAGGCGGCAGTTGGCCGCTGAGCATGGTGCGGTTTAGAGGTAAGTCCTGCCTCGGGCCTCCGGGTCCGGGAGAGGGCGGGAGTCGCGGCCTTCGGGTCCCGGCGAGCGCCCCCGCAGGCGGGTGTGGGGTCAAAGACCAGGTCAGCCGGGCGAGGGCCCACCTCGCAGGTCGCGAGTACCGAGATCTTCCAACCGACGGACCGGGGCGGGGGAGAGGACCGACAGACGGCGAGGAGCTCGCAGATGGAGTTCACCTTCAAGGGTCGTGGCCTGCGCATCAACGACGAGATCCGGGAGGTGGCCCGCCACAAGCTCTCGCGGCTGGGGCGGATGGAGCCCCGGGCGAGCCTGCTGGAGATCGAGGTCATCGCCCAGCGCAACCCCCGCCTCCCGCCGTTCCGGGTGGACGGTGCCCTTACTCGCCCCCGCAGGACCTTCCGTGCCCACGGAGAGGGTCCGGACGTGTCCACGGCGATCGACCAGCTGGCGAGTCGCCTCGAACGTCAGGTCCGGGACGACCACAGCAGGCGCCGGGCTCGGCGTCCCGCGAAGGGGAATGGTCTAGAATCCGCTCACGCCTAGCCCGTTCTGGGCCGATACTTCGGGGGAGCTCGAACGGGCCAGCCCGTAAGGGGGAGCGACGTGACGGACAAGGACAAGGCGCAGACCGGTGCCGAACGACTGCGCGTGATGGTCGTTGATGACCACGCACTGTTCCGTCGCGGACTCGAGATGGTCCTCCAGCAGGAGGCCGACATCGAACTCGTGGGGGAGGCATCCGACGGGGCCGAGGCCGTGGAGCGCGCCACGGAGCTCATGCCCGACGTCGTGCTGATGGACGTCCGGATGCCCCGCCGGTCCGGCATCGAGGCAGCGGGCCAGATCAAGGACGCGCTGCCACACGCCAAGATCCTGATGCTCACGATCAGCGACGAGGAGGCCGACCTCTACGACGCCATCAAGGCGGGCGCCTCCGGGTACCTGTTGAAGGAGATCCCGATCGAGGAGGTCGCCGACGCGATCCGCTCCGTCTGGGCCGGTCAGTCGCGCATCTCTCCGTCCATGGCGTCGAAGCTCCTCACCGAGTTCGCGGCGATGTCGAAGGCCACCGATGAGCGTCCGCAGATGCCCGCTCCGAAGCTCACGGACCGCGAGATGGAGGTCCTGAAGCTGGTCGCGCAGGGTCTGAACAACCGCGACATCGCGAAGGAGCTCTTCATCTCCGAGAACACGGTGAAGAACCACATCCGCAACATCCTCGAGAAGCTGCACCTGCACTCGCGCATGGAGGCGGTCGTGTACGCCGTCCGCGAGAAGCTGCTCGAGATCACGTAGCGCCGATGGCGGCCGAGGCCGGCCCCGTGCTCGAGGGAGCCGAGCGGGACCGCGCCGTCCGCCGCAACACCGTCCTGCTGGCACTCGCGCAGGGTTTCGCCTACGCGAGCGCACCCGTCATGCTTGCTGCCGGCACCGTGTCCGCCGAGGAGCTGGGGGGCCGGGAGGCGGCGGCGGGGTTGATGGTCGCGGTGTACTTCCTGGCCGCGGCCGGGAGTGCTCTGTTCACCGGTCGGTGGATGGACCGCTCGGGCCGGCGGCCCGGCCTCCTGACGGGGCACGCGCTGATCGCGTCCGGCGGCATCGCCGCGGCCGCCCTCGTGGGCGCCGGCTCGTACGCCGGCCTGCTCGGAGCGACCGCCGTCTTCGGCGCCGGGGCGGGTGCCGCGCTGCTGGGCCGCGGCGCGGTCGCGGACATGTACGTCCCCGAACGACGTGGCCGCGCGGTCGGCCTGATGCTGGCCGCGAGCACCGTCGGCGCCGTCGCCGGCGCTCCGCTGGTGGCGGCGATCCAGCGGTGGGCCGACGGCGCGGGCGTCGACCGGCTCGTGGCACCGTGGTTCCTGGTCCCGCTGTTCGAGGCGGTGGCGATCGCGTGCGTCGCGTCCGTGCGCCCCGATCCGAGGGCCCTTGCGGTGGACGGCGCGCAGAGCATGGACGCCGTGCCCGCTCGCCGTCCGCGCGAGCTGCTGGCGTCGCCGCCGTTCCGAGCGGCGATCGTTAGCGCCGGGATCGGCCAGGCCGCGATGGTGGCGGTCATGGGCGTGGCGCCGATCGTCGTCCACGACCACGGGCACGGGGACCTGGCGATCTCCGGCGTCCTGAGCGTCCACTTCCTGGGGATGTTCGCGCTGATGCCGCTGATCGGCGCGGGACTGGACCGGTTCGGCCGCCGCCGGGGTCTGGTGGCGGCGGCGATCGTGTCGGCGGTGGGCGCACCGGCGGGATCGCTGTCGACCTCGCCGGTCGTGACGGGCATCGGGCTGTTCCTGGTCGGCCTCGGGTGGGCAGGGGCCTACCTCGGCGCGACGACCGTCGTCAGCGACGTCACCTCGCCGGCAGAGCGCTCCGGCGCGCTCGGCCTGACGGATCTGCTCGTCTCGATGTCGTCGGGGACGGGAGCGCTGCTCGGTGGCGTGATCCTGGAGGCCGGCGGATTCCGCATGCTCACGCTGCTCGTCGCCGCCCTGTTCGTGCCGGTGCTGGCGCTCGTGGTGCCGCTCCGCGAGCCGCAGCCGGGCCGGTGGCGAACGGCGTCCGCGGTCGCTTGAGTAGGCTGCGTTCATGAGCGAACACCTGCGCCGCAACGTGGCGAGCGTGATCGTGGCGTGCCTGGAGAACGAGGGCGTCGAGTACGTGTTCGGGCTGCCCGGCGAGGAGAACCTGCAGATGATCGACGCGCTGGAAGCGTCCTCGATCCGGTTCGTCACGACGCGGGACGAGCGCGGGGCCGCCTTCATGGCCGACACCTACGGAGCCCTCACCGGCAGAGCGGGGGTGTGTCTGGCCACGCTCGGGCCCGGCGCCATCAACCTGATGCTGGGCATCGCGAACGCCCAGCTCGACTCCCACCCGCTCGTCGCGATCGTCGCGCAGGCCGGCCTCGATCGGATCTACAAGGAGTCGCATCAGTTCGTGGACCTCGTGTCGCTGTTCCGGCCGATCACGAAGTGGGGCGACATGGTGACCGTCCCGGGGGCGGCCCCCGAGATGGTGCGCAAGGCCTTCAAGCAGGCACAGACCGAACGTCCGGGCGCCACGTTCCTGGTGCTGCCCGAGGACGTGGCCGAGCGCGCATGCGAGGGTGACCCCCTCCCGGTGAACGTGCCGGTCGACCCCGCGCCCGCGGAGATGCAGGTGCGCCGGGCGACCGATGTGCTGGAGGCCGCCGCGAACCCGGTGGTGCTGGCCGGACCGGGCGTCGCCCGCGACCGCGCCACGGATGCGCTGATCCGCTTCAGCGAGCGGCTGGAGGTGCCCGTGGCCACGACGTTCCTGGGCAAGGGCGTGTTCCCCGACGATCACCCCAACGCGCTCGGCACGATCGGGTTCATGGTGAAGGACTACGCGAACTTCGGCTTCGACCGGGCCGACGTCGTCGTGGCCGTCGGATACGACCTCGTGGAGTATCCACCGGAGCGCTGGAATCCGTTGCGGGACAAACAGATCATCCACGTTCACCGCACCGTCGCGGAGGTGGATGCGGCGTATACCCTGGCCGTCGGCCTGCAGGGTGACATCTCGGCGACCCTGGACGCGATCGGGCGGGCCACCGCGCCGAACCGGACGCCGGACACGGCTCCGCCCGCCACGAGCCTGGTGCAGGACGAGCTCGCTCGCGGCCGCGCCGACGACGCCTTCCCACTGAAGCCTCAGCGGATCGTCGCCGATATCCGGACGGCCATGGACCACGACGACATCGTGCTCGCCGACACCGGCGCAGTGAAGATGTGGATGGCCAGGCTGTATCCCACCTACCGGCCCAACACCTGCATCGTCTCGAACGGGCTGGCCACCATGGCGTTCTCGCTCCCTGGGGCGTTCGCCGCCAAGCTCGTCCATCCGGAGCGCCGGGTGCTGGCATCGATGGGGGACGGCGCCTTCCTGATGAGCGCGGCCGAGATCGAGACCGCGGTCCGCGAGGGCGTCCACATCACGATCCTGGTCTGGGTGGACGGAGGATACGGCCTGATCCGCTGGAAGGAGGAGCTCACCCTCGGGCGGACCGCCGCCGTGAGCTTCGGCAACCCCGACTTCGTCCGGTTCGCCCAGAGCTTCGGCGCGAAGGGGTACGACATCGGATCGGCCGGCGAGCTCCTCCCCACCCTCCGGCGGGCGCTCGACGACGACGCCGTGAGCGTGATCGCCTGCCCCGTGGACTACGCGGAGAACGCGAAGCTCGTCGAGGCCCTGGGCGCCCTCACCGACCCGATCGGATGACGTCCGCGAGGGGTCCCGAACCCGAGCAGCCGATAGAATCGAGGATCCATCCGCAGGAACCGCCGGTGCCGCTCGAGCGGGGCGGGCACCGCCGATAGACGAGAGGAACCTCGTTGGTCTTCGAGAAGCTCGGCACCCTGGGCGAGGGTCGCAAGCGCAAGGAGTTCGAACAGATCGCCCAGCTCGTGGGCACGTACGAGCCCGAGGTCGAGGAGATCGGCGACCGGGAGCTCGCGCACCGCACCGTGGAGTTCCGCGAGCGCCTGGCCAACGGCGAGAGCATGGACGAGCTCCTGCCCGAGGCCTTCGCCACCGTCCGGGAGGGGGCCAGGCGGACCATCGGCCAGCGCCACTTCGACGTCCAGCTGATGGGCGGGGTGGCGTTGCATCGCGGCAACATCGCCGAGATGAAGACGGGTGAAGGCAAGACGCTGGTCTCCACCCTCCCGGGGTACTTGAACGCGCTCGGGAACGGGGGCGTCCACCTCGTCACGGTGAACGACTACCTCGCCAAGCGCGACTCGGAGTGGATGGGCGGCGTCTACCGGTTCCTGGGCCTGAACGTCGGCCTGATCCAGGCGAACATGACGCCCGAGCAGCGCCGGCCGGCGTACGCCGCGGACATCACGTACGGCACGAACAACGAGTTCGGCTTCGATTACCTGCGCGACAACATGGCGATGCGGGCGGAGCACATGGTGCAGCGCGGACACCGGTTCGCGATCGTGGACGAGGTCGACTCGATCCTGATCGACGAGGCCCGCACCCCGCTGATCATCAGCGGCATGGTGGCCGACTCGGCCAAGTGGTACCAGACGTTCGCGCGCGTCGCGCCTCGGCTCACCGCCGAGGAGGACTACGAGGTCGACGAGGCCAAGCACCAGGTCGCGATCACGGAGTCCGGCGTGGCGAAGGTCGAGGAGATCCTCCAGATCGACAACCTCTACGAGCATGTGAACACGCCGCTCGTCCACCACATGCAGAACGCGCTTCGCGCCAAGGAGCTCTACAAGCGCGACGTGCAGTACGTGGTGACGCAGGGCGAGGTGAAGATCGTCGACGAGTTCACCGGCCGTGTGCTGGAGGGCCGCCGCTACTCCGAGGGCCTGCACCAGGCCATCGAGGCCAAGGAGGGCGTGCGGATCAAGGAGGAGAACCAGACGCTCGCCACGATCACGATCCAGAACTACTTCAAGATGTACGACAAGCTCTCCGGCATGACCGGCACCGCGAAGACCCAGCTCACTGAGTTCGAGGAGACCTACGACATCTCGGTGATCGAGATCCCCACGAACCGGCCCATGGTCCGCGATGACTCACACGACCTGATCTACAAGAACGAGCTGGCGAAGTGGAACGCCGTGGTCCAGGACATCAAGGAGCGCAACGAGACGGGCCAGCCGATCCTCGTGGGCACGGTCTCGATCGAGAAGTCCGAGCTGCTCTCCGGCATGCTGAACCGCGCCGGCGTGCAGCACCACGTGTTGAACGCCAAGAACCACGAGCGCGAGGCCGTCATCGTGGCGCAGGCGGGCCGCAAGAGCGCGGTCACCGTCGCCACGAACATGGCGGGCCGCGGGGTGGACATCCTGCTGGGGGGCAACGCGGAGTACCTCGCCCGCCAGGAGATGTCGGCGCGGGACTTCGACAACGATGCGTACCTGCTCTTCGAGATGGAGGAGGAGGATCGCACGGCGTACGAGGCCGAGTACGAGCCCCTCCTCGCGAAGTACAAGGCGCAGACCGACGCCGAGCACGAGGAGGTCGTGGAGCTCGGCGGGCTGTACGTCCAGGGCACGGAGCGACACGAGAGCCGGCGGATCGACAACCAGCTCCGAGGGCGCGCCGGCCGGCAGGGCGACCCGGGGGCGTCACTCTTCTACCTCTCGCTCGAGGACGACCTGATGCGGATGTTCGCGTCGGACCGGGTGGCTTCGATCATGGAGCGCCTGAAGTGGCCCGACGACGAGCCGATCGAGGCGAAGATGGTCTCGAAGGCGGTGGAGAACGCGCAGCGGCAGATCGAGGAGCTCAACTACGAGCGCCGCAAGAACGTCCTGAAGTACGACGACGTGATGAACGCGCAGCGCGAGGTGATCTACGGCGAGCGCCAGAAGATCCTCAACGGCGAGGACCTGAAGGACAAGGCGCTGGAGTTCGTCGACGAGGTCGTGCGGGGGACCGTCGAGGAGTACCTGCCCGCGGACGTCTTCCCCGAGGAGTGGGACCTCGACGCGCTCCTCACGGCCGTCAACGAGGTCTACCCCATGAAGGCCACCGAGACGGAGCTGCGGGAGCTCGGCGACGTGATCACGATCCAGGAACAGCTGGTGGAGGACGCGCTCGAGGCCTACGAGACGAAGGAGTCCTCGGTGGGCGAGGGCGTGATGCGCGAGCTCGAGCGGGTGGTCCTGCTCAACATCACCGACACGAAGTGGCGCGAGCACCTCTACGAGATGGACTACCTGCAGGAGGGCATCCACCTGCGCGCCTACGGCCAGCGCGATCCGCTGACGGAGTACCGACGCGAGGCGTTCTCGATGTTCGAGGAGCTCGTCGCGAGCATCCGCCGCGAGTTCGTCCGCTACATCTACCGGGTGGAACTCGTGCGCCAGGAGCAGCAGCAGCAGCGGCCGGCTCAGCGCGTGCAGGAGAACAAGGCGGAGGTGGAGTCCGGCTCCACCGGCGGCTCGCAGGCGCCGCCCAACACCGGCGCGGCACCGCAGGCCGTGAGCGACAAGGTGCCGCGGAACGCCCCGTGCCCCTGCGGCAGCGGCAAGAAATACAAGAAGTGCCACGGCCTCGAGGTCTGAGCGCCTTGTTGATCCCTGTGGCCGCGTGCGAGCGGCGGCTGCCCTGCCTCGGCTCCACGTAGCATGCGTGGATGGATGCCGCAGAGCTGCTCTTCCTCGTCGACTACCACATCCGGGCGAACGAACGGATCCTCGAGGTGACGGGGGAGCTGTCCGAGGAGGAGTTCCGGTGCACGGCGAAGCTCGACTACGGGTCGGCGTACGAGACGCTCCTGCACATGCTCATCGTCGATTGGTCGTGGCGCGAGTTCTGCGTCACGAAGGACGACGATGATGACTCCTACCCCGAGGGATGGCCCCTGCCCGACCGTGCCGGGATCGTGGCGTTCTGGTCCGAGGAGCACACGCGCCTGCGCGCATACGTGGCGTCGCTCGATCCAGCGGCGTTGGCTGAGCCGCTGACGTGGACGGACGACGGGGGCCGGTCGACCGCCCCCCGGTGGCAGATCCTGTCCCATGTCGTCAACCACGGGACGCAGCACCGCAGCGAGCTGGCACGCTACCTCACCGAGTGCGGCCACTCTCCGGGAGACCTCGACCTCCTGTGAGGACTCCGCCCGGACCCTGATCGACACGCCGAGACAGGCTCGTGCGGCAATGTCTACGGCGTCCCGGGTTCCCGATCCGCCGTGGTTCGCCCGCCGCGCGGATGCACCCCCGATCTTCCCAACGAACTCGGTCCGAGTGTGCGGTGCGTCACAGCCCGAGCGGGGCAGGGTGCGGCAGGATCATGCGCATGTTCGAGGTGAAGGAACGGCCGGGCGTGAGCGAGCTGCTGCCGGTGATCGATGCCCTACGGGCTGAGGTGGTGGGCGATCTGCCGGACGCGCGGATCGAGCAGGACCTGGTGGAGCTGCAGCGTGCCTCCGAGCTGCTCGAGCTCGAGCGCCTGCGCCGGGTGGGCGAGATCGAGCGTCGGGGCGCCTTCGCCCACGACGGGCACCTGTCGATCACCGCCTGGCTCGTGGACCGCTGCCGCCTGGGCTGGGGCGGTGCCCGCGACCAGGTCCGGATGGCGCGGGGGCTTGCCGCGATGGCCACCACGCGAGCGGCGGTGCAGGACGGGAGCTTGTCGATGGCGGGTGCCCGGGTCCTGGTGGGAGCCCGTGAGGTCCATCCCGAGTCCTTCGCCGAGGCCGAGCCCCTGCTGGTGGAGGCCGCCCGGATCCACCCGATGGGTGAGCTGCGGCGGGTGGTGGCCTGCTGGCAGGACCGGGTGGAGGCCGAGCAGGACCAGGGGGTGGATCCCCGCTCGGCACGTCGGCGCCTGCACGCCTCGGTAACGCTCGGCGGGATGGTGCGGGTGGACGGGGATCTGGATCCCCTCACCGGGGAGAGCCTGCTCACGGCCCTGGGAGCCGTGCTCGACGCCGAGGTCCGGGCCCCGGGTGCGGGCGAGGTCCCCGACGAGCGCACCCCCGCCCAGCGCCGGGCCGACGCCCTGGGGGAGGTCTGCCGGGGGTTCCTGGACCGGGGTGACCGACCCGGTGGTGGCTGGGGAGCGGCCCCACCTGACGGTGACCGTGCCGGTCGAGGTGCTCGCCGGCGCTCCCCTGGCCGTGCCCGGGCTCGGAACCGGTGCCGGTGGCGGGACCGGAGCGGGAGCCGGAGCGGGAGTTGGTCACGGAGCGGGAACCGACCCCTTCGGGACGGCCGAGCTCGACCACGCCGGTCCGGTCCCGCCGGAGCTGGTCCGACAGCTCGCCTGCGACGCCTCGGTGATGCGGGTGGTGCTGGGTCCCCGCTCCGAGCCCCTGGACGTGGGCCGGCGCACCCCGGTGGTGCCCCCGGCGATCCGCCGGGCGGTGATCCTCAGAGACCGCCACTGCCGGTTCCCGGGCTGTGATCGTCCCCCGGCGTGGTGTGAGTGTCACCACGTCGACCACTGGGCCACCGGTGGCCGCACGGCCCTGGGCAACCTGCTGCTGCTCTGCCGTCGCCATCACGGCCTGGTGCACCGCCGGTGGTTCGGGCTCGCGATCGAGGACGGCGCCTTCGTCTTCCGACGCTCGGACGGATCGGTGCTGGCGGATCGCGGACCGCCGTGAGGATCGGAGATCGGAGATCGGGGCGGCGGGCGGCGCCAGGCCGAGGCGGCGGCGCCGGAGCGACGCGGGCGCCAGACTCCGCGAGACCCCGCGCTACCGCACGCAGCAACGGATCCGCAGCGCGGCGTGTACGCTGCCAGCCGTCATGAGCGACTTCACGGATCAGATCAAGGATCTCGCCTCGCGCATCTCGGCCGCGAAGGAGTTCCTTTGACGTCGAGGGCAAACGCGCGCAGCTGAGCGACCTCGAGCAGGCGGCCTCCGATCCGCACCTGTGGGACGACCAGTCGCGCGCGCAACAGGTGACCAGCAAGCTCGCGCGCCTGAAGCAGGACATCGACGGATACGAGGCGTTCGAGCGACGCATCGGGGACGTGCAGGCGCTCGACGACATGCTGGCGGAGGAGTCCGACGCCGACCTCGCGGCCGAGCTCGCCACCAGCGTGAAGGGCCTCGAGCAGGACGTCGAGAAGCTCGAGCTCGCTGCGCTCCTCTCGGGTGAGCACGACGCCGCGGACGCGGTGGCCACCGTGAACGCCGGTGCGGGCGGCACCGAGAGCCAGGACTGGGCGGCGATGCTGCTCCGCATGTACCTGCGCTGGGCCGAGCGAGAGGGCATGAGCGCCGAGGTGGACGAGATCCACCACGGCGAGGAGGCGGGCATCAAGTCGGCCACGCTCACGCTGAAGGGCACGAACGCCTACGGGCTGCTCAGCGCCGAACGGGGCGTCCACCGGCTCGTCCGGATCAGCCCGTTCGACTCGCAGAAGCGCCGGCACACCTCGTTCGCGTCGCTCGACGTCATCCCGCTGCTCGAGGAGGCCGAGGAGGAGGACATCGACATCCCCGCCGACGAGCTGCGGATCGACGTCTACCGCTCCAGCGGTCCCGGCGGGCAGTCGGTGAACACCACGGACTCCGCCGTCCGGATCACGCACCTCCCCACGGGGATCGTCGCGGCCTGTCAGAACGAGCGCAGCCAGCTCCAGAACAAGGCCGTCGCGATGCGGATCCTCAAGGCACGGATCGCGGAGTTGGAGCGCATCAAGCGCGAGGACGAGATGAGCGTGATCCGGGGGGAACGCAAGTCCGTCGACTTCGGTTCGCAGATCCGCTCCTACGTCCTGGCGCCCTATCAGATGGTGAAGGACCACCGCACCGAGCACGAGGTCGGCGACCCGGCCCGCGTGCTCGACGGGGACATCGACGGGTTCATCGAGGCGGAGCTCCGTCGCCGCGCATCCGGCAACGCGGGCTAGATCACGACCGTACGTCGGCGGCGACGGCCGGCGCGCCGTCGCTCGACGATGAGGCTCGCCACGACGGCGGCCACCAGTCCCGACCAGACGAGCGCGCTCGCGGCCAGGCCTCGGCCGATCGCGGGATCGCGGTACGTCAGCGCGATCTCGTGCCGGCCGGCCTCGACCGGCACCCCCTGCAGGAAGCCGTCCACCGGCAGCACCGTCGCCGGCTCCCCGTCCACGGTCGCGCTCCAGTGCTCGTCGTAGCTGTTGCGGACCACCACGATCGAGGGGGCGGCGGCCTCCACCGTCACCCGCACGTGCTCGGGGTCGGCGGCCGCGTACGTCGCGGGATCGCCTCCCGCGGTGGCCCCCGCCTGCGGGACGAGGCCCGGATCCCGCTCGAGGACCGCAGTGCGCGCCGGGTCGAACCCCGGCTCCAGCACCCGGCGGAACGCGTCGGCATCGGAGGACACGACCTCCCACGTGGGCACGACGGAGACCCGGGGCTCCCACCCGTACACCTCCAGCAGGGCGTAGCCGTCGGCCGTGGCGACGACCCGGCCGGCGACGGGCGGATCCACCCCGTCGGGCACGATGAGGTATCGGACGCCCATCAGCCGCACGTCCTCCAGTGAGGGCTCGTTGACGACGCTGGCGTTGTAGAAGAGCGACTGGTCGTTGGTCGCGCGGACGAAGGTCCAGTAGCGGACGAGCTGGACGGGGTTGTAGCCGAGCACGTCGGGGATCGAGAACAACGTTCCCCGGGTCATCATCAGCGCCGGCCAGTCCCCGGGCTGCTGCGCGTACAGGTAGCCCTTCTCGTAGAACGCTGCGGGCGGCACCCAGGTGAGGTAGCGGCCCTGCTCGCCGGACTGCGCGCGGATCGTCTCGACGAACGCGTTCGGCCGCAGGAACTCGTCCTGGTCGACGTCGGGCCAGCGCAGGACCGGTGGCACCAGGTTCGGACGGTCCCCCGTCTCCAGTCCGGTGAAGATCGTCCCGCCCTGCCAGACGCTCGCGTAGGTGGCGCTCGCGAGCAGCTCGGCCGCGAGCACGGCGACCACGATCATGGGCGCTCCTCGCCGCCGCCCGGCGAGCAGCAGGAGGGCGGCGACGGCGGCGGGCAGCGCCACGGCGAGCAGCGCGAACCGCACGGGGCGCCCGCCGGCGATCAGCGGAAGCACCAGGAACACGCCGACCCCCGCGCCGATCCAGCGGAGCGCCCGGCGCCACGGCATCGGGTGGTCGAGCAGCCCCTGGATCCCGATCGCGCCGAGCGCGGGAAGCGCGATCATCGACAGGTACCGCAGCCGTCCCGGGTTGTGCAGGTAGACGTCCCCGAACGGCACCTTGAGCATCAGGGCCCGGAACCACTCGGCCGTGACCAGCATGTTCGTCATCAGGAGGTACGTGATCGCGAACGACACCCCGAGGGCCCATACCGTGGCACGACGGGCGCGGTCCCGCCACGCGAACGGCATTGCGAGCAGCGTCACCGCGCCGAGGTAGGCGCCGGGGGCGGTGCCGAACGCGAGCGGCCAGCCCGCCCACATGCCGTTCGTCATGATCGAGCGCTCGCCGATGCCGGGGGTCTGCTTCAGGGAGTCGACGGCCTCGTAGCCGGACTGCAGGCTCGACGTGCTGATGAAGCCGAGGCGGGGGATGAGGATGGCGGCCGACGCCAGCGGCAGGAACGCCAGGAACACGCCGGCGGCCGCGGTCGCACGCGGCCAGGAGGACTCGCCGAGCCGGACCGACTCCACGGCGTGCGCCACGAGGTAGGCCGCCACCACCAGGGTGCACATCATCAGTCCGTGGCTCATGTGTGCGTTCGCGACCTGCCACCAGGCGAACGCGGCCAGCGCGAGCCAGCCCAGCCGGTGCGACCACAGGAGCGACTGACGGTACCCGGACGCGCCCACGAGGACGATCGTGGTCCAGGCCAGGAACCCCGCGAAGGGCATGGAGATCGCCATCTCGCTCGTCGACATCACCATGGCGAGCGCCAGTCCGCCGGCGGTGGCGGCCGCCCGGGAGAGCGACTCCTTCCGGAGGAACCAGAAGAGGCCGAGCCCGGCCACGAGCGGGTTGAACACGATCAGCGCGCGCATCGCCGATCCCGGCGAGAACACGGAGAAGATGCCCATAGCCGGCACGTAGAGCCACCCGCTCTGCGGATCGGCCGCGAACCGATAGCCCATCATCTCGTAGGGGTTCCACAGCGGGACGTGTCCGGCGTCGAGGCTCCGAGCCAGGAACGTGAACCGCGGCAGCCAGAAGGACAGGATGTCGAAATGGTCGTTGGTGAGGTGCGGGGTGAACGCGAACCCTCGGAGCGCGAACAGCACGCATCCGACGATCAACGCGGGGCCCGCGACGACGGCGAGGATGCGGCGCGCACGAGGCCGCTGACCTGCGATTCCAGGATCGCGAGCGGGTGCCTCGGCCGCCTCGACGGCTGTGCTCACGGCGCCAACCCTACGGCACGCTCCGAACTTCCGCGGAGGTGCCTGTTAGCATGAGCCGTCCCGAGCTTCCTTCCCTATCTCCTCAAGGTCTCCATGATCAGTCTTCAGCACGTCACGAAGGTCTACAAGAACAATGTGCTCGCCCTCGAGGACGTCTCCGTCGACGTCGAGAAGGGCGAGTTCGTCTTCGTCGTCGGCGCCTCCGGGTCCGGCAAGTCCACGCTGATCCGCCTGCTGCTCAAGGAGGAGGAGGCGACGAAGGGCGACGTCTACGTCGCGGGCAAGAACCTGGAGAAGCTGACGAACTGGAAGGTCCCGTACCTGCGCCGCAACATCGGCACGGTCTTCCAGGACTACAAGCTGCTGATCGATAAGACGGTCTTCGAGAACGTCGGCTTCGCGCTCGAGGTGATCGGCAAGCCCAAGCACGTGATCGATCAGCGGGTGCCGGAGATCCTGGACTACGTCGGCCTGGGCGACAAGCTCAACAGCTACCCGGACGAGCTCTCCGGAGGTGAGCAGCAGCGGGTGTCGATCGCCCGCGCCTGCGTCAACCGGCCGCTCGTCCTGCTGGCCGACGAGCCCACCGGCAACTTGGACCCCAACACCAGCGTCGACATCATGCGGCTGCTGGACAAGGTGAACCGCATCGGCACCACCGTGGTGATGGCGACGCACGACCAGGCGATCGTGGACGCCATGCGCAAGCGCGTGGTGGAGCTGGACAAGGGCCGCGTGATCCGGGACCAGGCGCGGGGCGTCTACAGCTAATGACCCGGATCGACTTCTTCCTCCGAGAGACGGCCTCCGGCCTGCGCCGCAACGGCATCGTGGCGTTCGCCGCCATGTCCACCGCGTTCATCGCCCTGTTCCTGTTCGGGCTCTCGCTGCTGATCTACCGCGAGTTCAACCTGGTGATCGAGAGCCTCACCGGCAACGTGGAGGTGGCGGTCTATCTCACCGACCCGGTGGACGACCAGAACGTCAATCAGCTGACCGCCGACCTGCTGAAGCTCACCGCGGTCGACGATGTCGACTTCAAGTCCAAGGAAGAGGCCTACGCCGACTTCCAGCGGCTCTTCGCCGGCCAGTCTCAGTACGAGGACATCGACCCGGCGGTGATCCCGGCGTCGCTGCGGGTGAAGCTCGCCGACACGGCGCAGTTCCAGCAGGTGGCGGCCGCGCTCGGCTGCTCCTCGGACGCCGAGGACAACCTGGTGTGTACGGCTCCCGGCGTGGAGACCGTCGCGGACAACCGCGCGCTGCTGACACGGCTCACGTCCATCACCAGGCTGCTGTCGCTCGGCGTGCTGGCGCTGGCCGCCGTCATGCTGATCTCGGCGGTGCTGCTGATCGCGAACACCCTGCGGATGGGGATGTTCAGCCGTCGCAAGGAGATCGGCATCATGCGGCTCGTCGGCGCCACGAACTGGCGGATCCGCGTGCCGTTCATGATCGAGGGACTCGTGGAGAGCCTGGTCGGGGCCGCGCTCGCCGTCCTGGGGTTGTTCGTGGTGAAGGTGCTGGTGATCGACCCCCTTCGCGGCAATGTCCAGTTCTTCCCGTTCGTGCGCAACTCCGATCTCCTGGCGATCACGCCATGGATCGCCATCGCAGCGGTCGCCATCGCCCTCATCGCCGGGTCGATCGGGATGCGCCGCTTCCTCGACGTCTGATGGGCCGCCGCGATCCCGACGAGAAGGTGGCCGCCTCCAATCGCAAGGCTCGTCACGACTACGAGATCCTCGAGCGGCTGGAGGCCGGGATCCGCCTCACCGGCTCCGAGGTGAAGTCGCTCCGCGCCGGCCGCGCGTCGCTGACCGAGGCCTTCGGGCGGATCCGAGATGGCGAGGCCTGGCTCGAGGGCATGCACATCCCGCCGTACGAGCAGGGCATCACGAAGGGCTACGACCCGACCCGCCCGCGCAAGCTCCTGCTGCACCGGCGCGAGATCGAGCGGCTATACGGGAAGACGAAGGAGCAGGGCCTTGCCCTGATCCCGATGCGCGTGTACTTCACGCACGGCCTCGCGAAGGTGGAGATCGGCCTCGGCAAGGGCCGCCGGGAGTACGAGAAGCGGCACGCGATCGCGAAGCGGGAGTCCGAGCGGGAGATCGAGCAGGCGGCCGGCCGCCGGCGCTGAGGGCTTCAGGTCTGTCGCACACGCGCCGTATACTCGGATGGACAACTGCATATGGGGGTGTACTGGCTTCGACTTGGACGTTCATCGTCCGGGGGAAGCGGGCCGTGATCCCGGATGTCACGTTAAACGCCGGATCAACACAAGCGCCGATGACTACGCGCTCGCTGCTTAATTAGTTAAGTAGCCGCCCCCTCCAGGGTGCCTGCGCCTGGAGGATGGGCGTCGTGAGCAGGCTCACGGATGTGGTTCCGCTCGGGGGCCACGACCGGACATCGAACCCGAGCTGGCCGCGAGGTCCTCCGCCGGTGGGAGCCTCGAGGCGAGATCTCACCACCTGGCTGCGCCCGGAGAAGACCCGGTCGGTCGCCCGAGCACGGGGGTTCGAATCCCCCCACCTCCACCATGGCCCGAGCCCGCCCGTCGCGGCGGGCTCGCTGCCGTACCGGATGGACCGCCGTTCGACGATGTGACAAGGTTCGAGGCCGTCCACGACCAGGAGGGGATCCCATGGCGTCGTTCAAGGCCGTGATGCTGAACTGCACGCTGAAGTACGCGCCCGAGGTGTCGAACACCGAGGCGCTGATGCTGAAGGTGAAGGACTGGTGGGACCGCATGGACGTGGAGACCGAGATCGTGCGGATCACCGACTACCGGGTGCGGTTCGGCGTCAGCTCGGACGAGGGCGACGGCGACGAGTGGCCGAAGATCCTGGAGAAGATCAGGGCCGCCGACATCATCTGCATCGGCACCCCGATCTGGTTCGGGGTCCGCGGCAGCGTGGCGCAGATGGTGATCGAGCGCCTGGACGGCACCTACAACGAGCGGAACGAGGCCGGCCAGTATCCCCTCTACAACAAGGTGGGCTGCGTCGTCGTCACCGGCAACGAGGACGGCGCGCACGCCGCGGCCGAGACCACGCTGTTCAACCTGACGCACCTCGGCTGCGTGATCCCGCCGAACGCGGACACCTACTGGGTCGGCGACGCCGGTCCCGGGCCGAGCTACATCGAGGCCGGCGGCGAGGATCACCCCTACACGCAGCGCACCACGCGGTGGATGGCGCACAACGCCGTGCACATGGCGCGGATCCTGCGCGCCACGCCGATCCCCGCCGAGGGCAACACGTTCGACGACGAGACCGATCACGGCCCCATGCACAACGGCTGAGAGCCGTCGCTAGGGGATCGACGGGATCCCGAAGTCCGCGTCCGGATAGCTCGTATCGCCGTACCTCGACGGGTCGGTGCCGGCGAGCGTGGTCAGGAACTCGGTGGCGAACACGGCGGCGAACTCCGGACGATCCAGCAGGTCGTGCTCGATCGCGGCGTCCTGGATGTAGGGCCCGATGTTCTGGCCGTAGCGGTAATCACGGAGGAACGCGGCGACGTCGCCGCTCGTGATGCCGAGCTCGTCCATCGCCTCCGCCCGCAGGTAGATCTCCGAGGGCACGACGCTCTCCACGACGCTCTCGCGCGCTCCGTGGAACCGGGCATCGATGTCCCGTCCCAGCTCGCGGGGATCGACGCGGGTGCCGTTCACGTCGTCGGGGATCGGGCACTGCCCGTGATCGGCCGTGACGATCAGTGCGAAGCCGCCGGGGCCGAACCGATCCTCGAGGATCGTGGTCAGCCGTCCGAGCTGCGCGTCGACCTCGGCGAGCGCCGTGGCCTCGCGGGGGTCGATCATGTTGTAGAGATGCCCCGCGTAGTCGGGCGCCTTGTAGTTGATGTAGAGCAGGCTCGGTTCGTCGCCCTCGCCGATCGGCTCGGAGTCGAACGCCGCCTCGATCAGGTCGCCCTGGAACCGGATGATCGGCGGCGTGCAGCAGTCGGCCTTCGGGCCGTCGGGGTTGGGGTCGTACGGGGACGGCGGCGGAGGCGTGAAGGCGGCGCGGTGGGCCTCGAGCCGGTCGATCCCGGGGACGGTCGCCGGCAACCGGTACAGGTCCGGGTTGTGCGGGGTCCAGGCGCTCTCGCCCTCGGACCAGTACACGGCGACGGGCCGGTCCTCGGCCTCGCGATCGCGGCCACCGAAGCCGAGCATCCCGAGATGCCAGACCTGGTACCCGAGCTCGCCGACCCAGGCGAGGCCGCCGGTGGCGTCGCTGTACAGGTCGGCCAGGGTCGGCACCAGGATGTCGGAGGGGTCGGCGGCGCCGGCCGTGCCGTAGGCCTTGCGGACGCCCTGCGGCGTGCGGATGTTGTGCCCGGTGATGCCGTGCGTGCGCGGGTACGTCCCGGTGCCGATCGTCGCGTGCGCGCACGCCGTCACCGCGGGGAACGAGCCGGTGATCGCGTTGCGGAAGTTCGCGCCCTCGCCCATCAGGCGCTTGAGGTTGGGCCATGCCTCGGGCCACTCCCGCAGGACGTTCCATCCGCCGCCGTCGATCACGAACGTGACCACGACGCGCGGCCGCGGAGCGGGCGGGTTCAGCGTGGTCCGCGGGAGTGGCAGCGCCGAGCCCTCCCGGTCGGTCGGCCATGCCTCGAACCCGATCAGCTCCGCCATGGTCGGAGCGATGTCGGCGAGCGACACGCGCTCCTCGAAGTCGCCCGCCCGCACGAGCCCGGGCGCGTACACGACCAGCGGCACCCGCTCCAGGTACATCCAGACCGACGCGTGGCTCGTGTTGGGGTCGCGCGGACGCAGGCGCAGCGACTCCGCCTCGTAGTTCGCGCTGTTGCCGGGGGCCAGCACGAGCTGGACGTCGCCGGATCGTCCGGCGTGGAAGGCGCGCTGGACGAGCTCCATGTACTCCGCCCCGAGATCCTGGGCCATCCGCGTCTGGATCGGGCCCGGATCCGGCAACAGCGCGCGCTTCAGCGCGCGGCCGGCGAGCGCACCGCCGGCCGCGAGCACGAGTCCGGCGGCGGCGGCCGCGAGGCCGAGGAAGCGGCGGCGTCCGGGATCGTGATCCGTCCGGTACGTCAGGAGCGTCCATGCCACCGTGATCACCACGATCACTCCGGCGACCGCCAGGCCCGTCCGCATCGCGTTGTCGAGGGAGCCGGTCGCTCCCACCACCACCGCGACCGAGGCGCCCAGAAGGCTCAGGAGCAGCAGTGCACGGCTGATGCGGCGGGGATCCACGGGGGCTCAGTTTCCCAGAGGCGCCGGCGAGCGCCGTACCCTACGCGCGCCGGCGCGGCAGATCCAGGAACGGCATGGGCACGACGACGGCGGCCACCTTGCCGCGCTCGCCCTCGACGCTCCACTCCACCGACACCATGGTGCCGGGCTCCTGGAGCCCGGGCTCCACCGAGCCGAAGCCGACCATCTTCTTGATCGTCGGGCCCCAGCAGATGCTGGTTGCGCGTCCCACCTGGCGGCCCTCGCGATAGATCGGGACCGCGGGCCGGTGCACCATGGCCGAGACCTCCGGCGCCAGCCCGTGCCGCGCGAACATCCGCTCGATCCCGCCCCAGTCGAGCTCGAGGCCCACGAGCCGCCGAGCCGGCCCGCCGGCCTGCCGCTCCGCGAGCAGGGCGCGCCGTCCGACGAAGTCGCCCTTGCCGAAGTCGATCAGCCGGCCGAGTCCCAGCTCGTTCGGGGAGTAGAAGTGGTCGGCGGTCCGGGCATGCAGGGCGCTCGTGTACTCGGCCTCGATCAGGATCAGGCCGGCCTCCACGCGCGAGACGTCCAGCGCGTTGATGCCGGCGGGCCGCAGGCCCCAGTCGGGTCCGACCTCGAACAGGCGATCCCACATGGCCAGCGCGTCGTCCGTGCTCACGAAGAGCTCGTAGCCCAGGTCGCCCGTGTAGCCCGTGCGGGTGACGTCGACCGGCACGCCGGCGATCTGGGTGGCTCTGCGGCCGAAGTACGGCACGTCCGACCAGTCCTGGCCCGTCGCGGCCTCGAGCACCGCCCGCGACTTCTGCCCCTGCAGCGCGAGCGCTGCGACGGTCTCCGTGACGTCCTCGATCTGCACGTCCAGCCCGGTGGCGTTCAGCATGAACCAGCGGTAGCACGGGAGGGCGGCGGTGACCCGGTAGCTCGTCTCGCTGAGCTTCGTGACGGTGCCGTCGTCGATCATCTTGCCGTCCTCGTCGACCCAGAACGTGTAGTAGACCTGGTTCACGCGCTGGCGGACGGCGTCGCGCGGCAGGACCCGGTTCATCAACGCCGGCGCGTCCGGGCCGCTGACGACGTACTTGTAGAGCGGGGACACGTCGATCACGGCGGCGGCCTCGCGGATCGCGTTGTACTCGATGTCGTGGAAGTCCGCGTAGACGGCCGCGGCGTGGTAGCCGGACCACTCGCCCCAGGCGAGCTTCTCGTTCATCGTGGATGTGCGCGGGTGGAACGCGGTGCCGACGCTCACGGCGGTGCTCCTTCGGTCGACGATCGAGGCGTGGCCATACGCTCGTGGGACGGGCCGGCGCCCCGCCCAGGAGTATGGCGAATGCGGCGGCCCGGCGGGAATCGGGGCTTGACCTGAGGTCAAGGAGCCGCTGGTCGGGGCGTATGCCCCGGTCTACCATGAGCGACCGGCGCCGGACGGCGCCCAGCCGTGTGCGCGACTGACTCCAGGTCAGGCCCACCGCACCGGAGACGTGCGAGAGGAGTGTCCGTGGCGCAGAGCTACGACGCGGTGATCATCGGCGGCGGCCACAACGGCCTCACCGCAGCGGCCTACCTCGCGAAGGCCGGCAAGAAGGTGCTGGTCCTGGAGCGGCGCCACGTGCTGGGCGGCGCTGCCGTAACCGAGGAGATCTTCCCGGGCTTCCGCTTCAGCGTCTTCAGCTACGTCGTGTCGCTCCTGCGCCCGGAGATCATCCGCGAGCTGCAGCTGCCCAAGCACGGACTGGAGATCCTCCCGCTGGACGGCACGATCACCCCGCTCGAGGACGACTACCTCTGGCGCGTGAACGACCACGGCAAGACGGTCCAGGAGCTGCGCCGGTGGTCGAAGGGCGACGCCGAGGCCTACGAGGAGTACGGCCCGCTGATGGCGGACATGGCCCGCTTCATCAAGCCGATCCTGTCGGTGGTGCCGCCGGACCCGGGCCGGATCAACCCGATGGAGTGGCTGCCGCTCACCGGGCTCGCGAAGACCTTCCGGGACCTGCCGGAGCGGCTCCAGACAGACCTTCATCCAGCTCATGACGATGAGCGCGGCCGACTTCCTGGACCAGTGGTTCGAGACGGAGCCACTCAAGGCCACGATGAGCGCCTCCGGCATCATCGGCACCTACCAGGGTCCCCGCTCGCCGGGCACGGCCTACGTCCTGCTGCACCACTACATGGGCGAGATCGACGGCGCCTTCCGCGCCTGGGGCATCCCGAAGGGCGGCACCGGCGGGGTCAGCAGCGCGATCGCATCGGCGGCGCTGTCCCTCGGCGTCGAGATCCGCACCGAGTGTCCGGTGGCGCGGATCGGCACGAAGGGCGGCCGTGCCACCGGCGTGGTCCTGGAGACCGGCGAGGAGATCAAGGCCTCCTACGTCCTCAGCTCGCTGGACTCGAACCTGACGTTCCTGAAGCTGCTCGAGGGGGGCACGCTCGACCCGGAGTTCGAGGCCGAGGTCCGGCGCTACAAGTATCGGGGCTCCAGCGGGAAGGTGAACCTGGCGCTGGACGGGCTCCCCGAGCTGGCGTGCAAGCCCGGTGTCGGGGAGTGGCTCCGCGGCGCGATCAGCTTCAGCCCCAGCCTCGACTACATGGAGCAGGCCTACGACGACGCGAAGTACGGCCGGCCCAGCCGGCGCCCCTACATCGACATGATCATCCCCACGCTGGTGGATCCCAGCATGGCCCCGCCCGGCAAGCACATCATCAGCTGCTTCGTGCAGTACGCGCCGTACCACCTCGCGGACGGCGCCGTGTGGGACGACGCCGCGCGGGAGCGCTTCGGCGAGAACGTCATCGACACGATCGCCGAGCGCATCCCGAACATCCGGGACCTGATCCTGCACAAGCAGTTCATCACCCCGCTCGACATAGAGAACGTGACCGGACTCACCGAGGGCAACATCTTCCAGGGCGAGCTCTCCCTGGAGCAGCTCTTCTTCAACCGGCCGGTGCCGGCGTGGTCCCGCTACCGCACGCCCGTCAAGGATCTGTGGATGTGCGGCTCGGCGACACATCCGGGCGGCGGGATCATGGGAGCGCCCGGGCGCATCGCCGCGCTCGAGCTGCTGAAGGAAGCCAAGGGTGGACGGAGGGCCGCGTGATGGCGGCCGCCTCGATCGACGCGGTGGTGATCGGCGCCGGGCACAACGGCCTAGTCGCCGCCGCCTATCTCGCCAAGGCCGGCAGGAAGGTCGTCGTGGTGGAGCGTCGCGACGTGGCGGGCGGCATCCTCGCGAACAGCGAGCTCGCCCCCGGCGTGCGGTCGCCGTCCCTGGTGCACACGGTCGGCCGCCTCCGGGACTCGGTCGTGAAGGACCTGAAGCTGGGCGGGCACGGCCTCGAGCTCATCTCGCCCGAGGTCCGCGCGTTCGCGCCGCAGCCCGACGGCGCCGGCATCACGTTCTACGCCGATCCGGCCCGCACCGCCGCAGGCCTGCGTTCGATCAGCGGATCCGACGCGGCCGGCTACGTGGCCTTCGATCAGAAGGTCCGCGCGCTGTCGAGCTTCCTCGCCCACGTGAACGCCGCGATCCCGCCGGACATCAAGAGCCCGTCGTTCAAGGACGCGCTGGCGGGGCTGAAGCTCGGTCGCGCCTTCAAGGGCCTCGGAGCCAAGCCCGGACGCGAGGTCACCCGCGCGATCCCCATGGCGATCGCCGACTTCGTCCGGGAGGGGCTCGACCACGACGCGGTGGTCGGGGCCGTCGCCTCCCGCGCGATCCTGTTCACCGGGATGGGCGTCTGGTCCGCCGGCACGGCGTTCGTATTCCTGAACGACTCCGCCGGCAACGACGGCGGCGCGATCGGGCAGACGACGTACGCGAAGGGCGGTCCCGCTGCGCTCGCCGATGCGCTGGCTCGATCGGCGCAGGCGTTCGGCGCCGAGATCCGTACCGGCGCGGAGGTCACGGAGATCCTCACGAACGACGACGGCCGCGCTGTCGGCGTGCGCCTGGCGG
This sequence comes from uncultured Actinomycetes bacterium, assembly GCA_963832225.1. Taxonomy (GTDB): domain Bacteria; phylum Actinomycetota; class UBA4738; order UBA4738; family HRBIN12; genus JALYMB01. The sequence goes on along the minus strand of CAWHTI010000007.1, from coordinate 155,881 downwards.
GCGGCGAGACGCTGCAGGCCCGGGCGGTCGTGACCGCCGCGGACCCGAAGCGCACGCTCACCCAGCTGGTCGACCCGGTGGTGCTGGGGCCGCACATGGTCTGGCGCGCCGGGAACATCAGGACCCCCGGCATGACGGCGAAGGTGAACCTCGCGCTGTCGGGGGCGCCGACGTTCGCCGGGACGGACTCGGCCGAGCAGCTGGCCGGCCGCATCCTGATCGCCCCCGGCATCGACTACCTCGAGCGATCCTACGACGCGGCGAAGTACGGCAGGATCGCCGACGAGCCGTTCATGGAGATCACGATCCCGACCCTGGCCGACCCGACCCTGGCGCCCGAGGGCCAGCACGTGGTGAGCGTGCTCGCCCAGGCGGCGCCGTACCGACTGCGCGACGGCGACTGGAACTCCGAGCGCGACCGGCTGGGCGACCTGGTGGTGAAGACGCTGGAGCGGTACGCCCCCGGCCTCGGGGAGCTCGTCACGGCGCGCGAGGTGATCACGCCGGCCGACATGGAGGACGCGTACGGCCTCTCGGGCGGGCACCTCTACCACGCGGAGCACGGCATGGACAGCTTCTTCGCGTGGCGGCCGATGCTCGGACACGCGCGGTACCGGTTCGGCATGCCGGGCATGTATCTGGCCGGCTCCGGCGCGCATCCGGGCGGCGGGATCACCGGTGGACCGGGAGCCAACGCCGCCCGTGCGATCCTGACGGATCTGCGCAAGCGCGGGTAGCCGGTCCTCGTCTATCCTCGGCGCTCCCGCGACGCTTCGAGGAGACGCGTGGCCGAGCCGATGATCTCGCTGCAGGGCGTGACCAAGCGCTTCCCGAACACGTCCGGACCCGCCGTGGGCGATCTGTCGTTCGACGTGGCGGAGGGCGAGATGGTCGCGCTCGTCGGCCCCTCCGGCTGCGGCAAGACCACCACCCTCAAGATGATCAACCGGCTGATCGAGCCGAGCGGGGGAACGATCCTCGTCAACGGCGTCGACATCCTGCGCCAGGACCCGGTGCAGCTCCGTCGCGGGATCGGCTACGTGATCCAGAGCGTCGGGCTGATGCCGCACCAGACGATCGCGCGCAACGTCGCCACGGTCCCGCACCTGCTGGGGTGGGAGGAGGAGCGGATCCGAGCGCGGTCGGACGAGCTCGTGGCGCTGTTCGATCTCGATCCGAGCTTCCTCGACCGCTACCCGGGCGAGCTCTCCGGCGGGCAGCGGCAGCGCGTCGGGGTCGCCCGCGCGCTCGCGGCCGACCCGGCCGTCATGCTCATGGACGAGCCCTTCGCGGCCGTCGACCCGATCGTGCGTGCGAGGCTGCAGGATGAGTTCCTGGGCATCCAGCGGCGGTTGCGCAAGACGATCGTGTTCGTCACGCACGACATCGACGAGGCGATCAAGCTCGCCGATCGGATCTGCATCCTCAACGTGGGCGGGGTCCTGGAGCAGTACGCATCTCCCGAGGAGATCCTCCGCGCGCCGGCGAACGCGTTCGTGAGGGCGTTCGTGGGGAGCGAACGCGGTCTGAAGCGCCTGGCGCTGATCCGCGTCGCCGACATAGAGGTCGAGGAGGGGCCGGTCGTGCGGTCGGACGCCACGGCCGAGGAGGCACGTGCGGTGATCGAGCGCCGGGGACTCGGCTGGGCGAGCGTGGTCGACGACGGCGAGCTGCGAGGCTGGGTGGACCCAGGGGCCCTCGAGGGGGCCGGGACCGTCGGCGAGGCCGTGATCCGTCCGTTCAGCGCCTACGTCACGCAACGAGACTCGCTGCGGCAGGCGCTGGACTCCATCGTCACGTCCCGGACGCAGGTCGCCGTCGTGGCGAGCGAGGGACAGCGATACCTGGGCATCCTCACGCTCGCACGCATCAGCGAGGAGATCACGTCGTGATCTCGGCGGGCCCACTCCTGCGCCTCGCTGCGGAGCCGTTGATCCGGTGGGAATGGATCGGCGACCACCTGGACGAGATCTGGGCGCGCACGCTGGAGCACCTGCAGCTCACCGCGCTGACGCTGCTGATCGGGTTCGCGATCTCGTTCCCCCTGGCGTTGCTCGCGCACCGGCATCGTCGCCTCTACCCGCCGATCACGTGGGTGACCGGCATCCTCTACACGATCCCGAGCCTGGCGTTGTTCGTGACGCTGCTGCCGATCACCGGGCTGGGGACGACCACGGCGTTGATCGGGCTCGTCGCGTATTCGCTGCTCATCTTCATCCGCAACACGGTCGCCGGCCTCGACGGCGTGCCCGAGGACGCGAAGGAGGCGGCGCGCGGGATGGGATACACCCGGCGACAGATCCTGTGGCGCGTCGAGGTGCCGCTGGCGCTGCCCGTGATCATGGCCGGCGTCCGCATCGCCGCCGTGACCACCGTGGGGCTCGTCACGATCACCGCCCTGATCGGCCTGGGCGGCCTCGGGCACTTCATCCTCCAGGGCCTGCAGCTCTTCTTCTCCACCGCCACCCTCGTGGGTGCGGTGCTGTCCGTCGCCCTGGCGCTCGCCGTCGACGGCGCGCTGCTCGCGGTCCAGCGAGCGTTGACGCCATGGTCGCGGAGCGGCGGCCGCCCGCGCCGCACCCAGGTCCAGGCACCATCCCCGGTACCGCAACCGACGGGGCCCGCACCATGACCCTACTGGCCGACGGCAACGTCTTCTCCCAGGCGTTCGACTGGCTGAGCGATCCGGTGAACTGGAGCTGGTCCGAGGGTGGCGAGATCCCGCATCGGATCGTGCAGCACCTGACGTACTCCGGGGTGGCGGTCGCCCTCGCCTGCCTGATCGCGGTCCCCGCGGGCATGCTGATCGGACACACGAGGCGCGCCGAGTTCGTCGCCGTCTCCGTGGCGAACCTGGGCCGGGCGATCCCGTCGTTCGCGATCCTCTCGATCGTGTACCAGCTGATGCTGTCGATGCCGGCCACCCAGTCCATCGCGTTCGGCCCGGGCCCGATCGTGGTGGCGATGTTCCTGCTGTCGGTGCCGCCGATCCTCACGAACACCTACGTCGGGATCCAGCAGGTCGACCCCGACACCGTGGAGGCCGCCCGCGGCATGGGCCTGACCGGACGCCAGGTCGTGCGGCGGCTGGAGCTGCCGTTGGCGGCCCCGCTGATCCTGACGGGCATCCGCACGGCCGCGGTCCAGGTGATCGCGACCGTCACGCTGGCCGCGTTGATCGCCGGCGGCGGCCTCGGCCGGCCGATCGTCGACGGTCTCGCCACCCAGGATCCCGGCCAGTACGTGGGCGGGGCGATCCTCGTATCGGCCCTCGCCGTGGTCGCCGAGGTCGTGTTCGGCGGGATCGCGCGCCTGGCAGCACCCCGCACGACGAGCCGCTCCCGCACACCGCGTAGCGCCCACTCCAGTGGGTAGCACCCCGTCGAGGGCGCCTGCTAGGGTCGCCCGACGATGACCGGGGGAGGACCTCCGGCCAGACGAGAGCAGACGAGAGAAGGGGGAGTACCCAATGCGGAGATCCCGCACATTCGTCCTCGGGGCGACGGTGCTCGCGCTGGTGTTGTTCGCCGGCGCGTGCGCGTCGGGTGGGGACGATGACGGAGGCCAGCCCTCCGACGGCGGCACCAGCAGCGCTCCGGCGGAGCGGGGCGCGCTCACGGTCGGCGTCTCGGGCGCCTTCGCGGAGAGCCAGCTGGTTGCCGAGATGTACGCACAGCTCCTGGAGAACGCGGGGTACACGGTCGACCGCCAGCTCGACCTGGGCACCCGTCAGCTCTCGGACAAGGCACTGTTCAGCGGCGAGATCGACATGAAGCCCGAGTACCTGGGGTTCGAGCTGCCGGAGCTCGACCCGGAGGCCGACACCACCGGGAACGCGGAGGAGATCGCGGCGCTGCTCGCGCCGCTGCTGGAGGCGAAGGGCGTGAAGCTCCTCGAGCACTCCGAGGCCAACAGCACGAACGCATTCATCGTCACGCAGGAGACCGCGGACTCCCTCGGGGTGTCGACCATGAGCGACCTGGCCCCCATCGCCGGGGACCTCACGCTGGGAGGGCCTCCGGAGTGCCCGGAGAACGCCCTGTGCATCCCCGGCCTGAAGGAGGCGTACGGGATCGAGTTCGGCGACTTCAAGCCGCTGGACTTCGGCGGCCCGCAGACGGTCGCGGCGATCGACGCCGGCGCCGTGGACGTGGGCCTGCTCTTCAGCCTCGATCCCACGATCGAGGACAAGGGCTGGGTGGTCCTCGCCGACGACCAGGAGCTGCAGGCGGCCGGCAACTTCGCCGGGGTGATCCGTGAGGACGCCACGAACCCGGAGATCGAGGACATCCTGAACTCGGTGACGACGACGCTCACCGACGAGGGCATGCGCGAGATCGTCGCGCGGGTCGCGATCGACAAGGAGGACGTCGCCGCCGTGGCCACGGAGTACCTGCAGGAGCAGGGTCTGCTCTAGGACTCGACGCGGTGTCGGGCGCCGCCGGACCCACCGTCCGGCGGCGCCCGCTCGTCGTCACGGGCAGGGGCCCACGTCGAGCGCGATGCCGTCGTGGTCAGAGCCCGGCACCTGGAACGTGCCGGCCCGCGCCGCACACCACTGCGGCGAGACGAAGACGTGATCGATGCGGAGCAGCAGCGGTCCCCAGATCCTGTGCGGATAGGTGCTGTGACCCCATCCGGCGGACGTCACCGCATCGCGGAGATCGACCGTGAGGCGCCGGTATCCGAGCTGGCGGTCGCTCATGTTGAAGTCGCCGGCGATCACGACCGGCGTCGTCTCTCGTCCGGCGGAGGCACGGAGCCGGTCGACCCATTCGAGCTGGTCGGCGAACGTGGATTCGGAGAGTGGATTGAGCGCATGGACCGCGTAAAGCACGAACGGTCCCGAGGGCGCCTCGACCGTGACGCGGAGGATGCGTCGGGCCGGCACCTCCGCCGGATCGGCCATGGCGGTCACGGGATAGCGCGACCGCACCACCAGCTGGTCGTCCTGCACGGCGTAGGGGTGGACGAGATCCCGAGCCTCCAGCAGGTCACGGAACTCGGGCGATGTCTCCACGGCGACCTCGACGTCGGCGTCGGCCGCCAGCAACGTCTCCATCGCCGCCGCCGGCTGCGTGTTGTCGAAGAAGACGTTCGCCGTCACCAGCCGGATCGGGTCGACGGGGGCCGGCCCGGTGTGCGGCAGCCGCGGCCCCAGGATCGTCGCGAGCCCGAACGCCGCGAGCGAGACGAGCGCCGGGACGACCAGACGCTCGCGCAGCAGCGCGGCGATGACGGCGGTGACCACGAACGCGACGAACACGAGGACGGGCAGCGCGACGGCCACGGCCTCGAGGCGCCCACCGAGATCACGAACCAGGAACCACGACCACGGGAGCGCCGCCCCCGCGGCCGCCGCCGCCCAGCGTCGGGACCGGGGGAGTGACATCGCGCGAGCCTACCGTCCCGTCCCGTTCCGCCCCGCCCCGCCCCGCGATCATCCACGCAGCCGGCGCAGGACCTCGTCGTGCACCAGGCCGTTCGTGGCCACCAGGTCGCATCCGTCGTGCGGCGCGTCGCCACCGAGCGTCGTGAGTCGCCCGCCGGCCTCGTGCAGGATCAGGCCGGTGGGGGCCCAGTCCCAGACGCCGCAGGGCTCGTGCTCGAGGGCCACCTCCGCAGATCCCCGGGCCACGAGCATGAGCCCCCAGGAGTCGCTGAGGCCACGGGTACGCCGCGCGCCGCCCGCGACCCGGGCAAGGGCCTCCAGATCCACGTCTCCGGTCCACTCCTCGATCCCCGAGTGCAGCACGAGGGCGTCGCCGAACCCACCGACCGCCGAGACGTGGATCGCCTCGCCGTTCAGGCGGGCGCCGCCGCCCAGCACGGCCTCGTAGCGTTCGCCGACGCCGGGCAGGTCCACGAGTCCGACCACGGGCCGGCCGTCCTCCATCAGCGCGATCAGGGTCCCCCAGAGCTGGATGCTGTCGACGAAGTTCTTCGTGCCGTCGATCGGATCGACGATCCACGTCCGGCCGCGGGGTCCGGAGCGGCCGGACTCCTCGCCCAGGAAGCCGTCGGCGGGGAACCGTTCGCGTACGGCGAGGCGGAGCGCCGCCTCGACCGCGACGTCGACCGCGGTGACGGGGGTGCCATCGGCCTTGGCGCGAACGTCCAGGTCGTGAACGCCCGCGACGCCCCCCCGCGCGGCGGCCGAGGTGATGGCGGCGGCGGCGTCGGCCAGCTCCGCCGCGAACGCGAGCTCCTGGGCGAGGCCGCCGGCGGCGAGGCCGGCGCTCACGGGCCACCCCGCCTGCGCAGGTGCGGGTTCAGGATCTCCTCGAGCGCGTAGCCGCACATCGTGAAGCCCAGGACGACCAGCACGATCCCGATACCGGGCGGCAGCAGCCACCACCACGCCCCGGTGGAGATGGCGCCGTTCGCGAACGCCTGCTCGATCACCGTGCCCCACGACACGGTGTTGGGATCGCCGAGCCCGAGGAGCGCCAGCGTGGTCTCCGACAGGATCGCGCCGGAGACGGCGAGCACCGTGCTCGCGGCCACCACCGGGATCAGGTTCGGCAGGACGTGACGGCCCACGATCCTCCATTCGCTGGCGCCGATCGCGCGTGCGCGCTCCACGTAGGCGCGGTTCTTCACCGACAGCGCCTGGGCGCGCACGAGCCGCGCCGTGCTCGCCCATGACGTCACGCCGATGACGATGATGATGTTGAGCAGCGACGCCCCGAGGATCGCCTCCAGGGCGATGGCGAACGGGATCCAGGGGATCACCAGGAACCAGTTCGACAGCGAGTTCAGCAACGAGTCGGTGCGACCCCCGAGGTAGCCCCCGCTCACGCCGATCGACGTGCCCAGGAGCGCCGTGATGGCGGCGGCCGCCATCCCCACCACCAGCGATGTCCGGCTTCCCCAGATCGTGAGGGTGAGGACCGACCGGCCGAAGTTGTCCGTGCCGAAGGGCTCCTCCAGGCTGGGGGGATCGACGGGCGTGGCCGTGGCGAAGGCCTCCTCCAGTCCCCGAGGATCGGCCAGGAGCGGCGCCAGGAGCGCGACCGCCGCGAAGAACAGGAGGATGCCCAGGCCCGCCATGCCCATCCGGCTCGATCGGAAGGCGCGCAGGAACGCGGCGCGGCCGCGTCGCCGGCGCGCACGCAGCGCGGTCCGTGCGTCGAGCGTGCTGGCTGGCGGGCCCTCCGGGAGCTCAGGCATCCCGCACTCGCGGGTCGATGTAGCCGTACAGGAGATCGGCCACGAGGTTCATCGCGATCACGGCGGCGCTGGACAGCAGGAACACGCCCTGGATCACCGGATAGTCGAGGTTCTCGATCGACTGATAGGTGAGCTGCCCGAGCCCCGGCCAGCTGTACACCGCCTCGACGATCACGGCGCCGCCGAAGATGGCGCCGACGCTGTAGAAGACGATCGTGATGGTCGGCAGCATGGCGTTCGGCACGGCGTGGCGGCGCCGGACCAGCCGGTCGGGCAGCCCTTTGGCGCGCGCCGTCTGCAGGTACTCGTCGCCGAGCACGTCGATCAGCGACGATCGCATCACCAGCACGTACTCCCCGACGTAGGCCAGGGTGAGGGTCGCCACGGGAAGGGCGAGATGGCTGAGGACGTCGGCCACGTGCGCCGATCCCGTCAGACCCGCGGAGGCGTATCCGCCCAGCGGGAAGATCCCGAGGATCGAACCGAACACCACCAGCAGCATCAGCCCGAGCCAGCCCTCGGGGACCGAGTACAGGACGAGCGAGACGCCGAGCGTGCCGACGTCCCCCCGCGAGCCTCGGCGCCAACCGCTGTAGATGCCCAACGCGATGCCGATGGCGACCGCCAGGATCGTCGCGGGCAGGACGAGCAGCACGGTCGGCCAGAACCGAGCCCCGATCGTCGCGGTCACCGGCCGTCCCGAGGTGTAGGAGTACCCGAGGCTGCCGCGCACGGTGTCCCATGCGTAGGTCGGAAGCTGGGAGAGCAGCGGCTGGTCCAGGCCGAAGTCGGCGATCAACGCGGCCTTCTCGTCGGGCGACAGGCGCTGGTTCCGCGCCATCGTGTCGATCGGGCTGCCGGGCATGACCCGGAACAGGAAGAAGTTCACGAGCAGCACGAAGATCAGCGTGGCGCCGGCGCCCAGGACCTTCCGGGTGACGTAGCGCCGAACCCCCCCGCCGGCCGAGGAGCCGCCGCTCAGGTCCGCTCGTCCTCGCCGCGACGCCGCAGCGCTCCGATCCCGAGCGCCACGCCGACCAGCACGGCGACGCCGGCGCCCCAGACCCAGAGCGGGATCGTGTTGGTGGCGTTGGTGACCTGGCTCCCGTCGTCGGCGAGGACCGGCCGGACGTTGGTGTAGCCGTAGGGCACGTATCCGAACACGAAGTAGCCGTCGGGCTCGGGCGTCGGCACCCAGTTCGTGAACGTGTCGGTGCGGTAGGCCTCGAGGTCGGACTCGTAGTACAGGATCACCTGCGCGACGTCCTCGTAGATGAACTCCTGCATCTCCGCGACGATCCGCTCACGGTCGGCCAGGTCCGACGCGAGCTGTTGCTCGACGTACATGCGGTCGACATCGGGGTGGGCGTAGCAGCCGTCGCTCCAGTTCAAGCATTGATCGGTCGTGAACACCGACAGGATGAAGTCGGGATCGGGGTCGGGGTTCCAGCCCCACATGTACGCGTCGAACGTACCGTCGGTCCACGCCTCGTTGACGCGGCCGTCGCTCATGGGGATCAAGACGACGTCGATGCCGATCTCGCCCAACCAGCTCGCGATCAGCTTGCCGGAGGGCTGCGACGACGAGACGCTGTTGACCGTGATGAACTCGAACTGCAGCGGCTCACCGCCCCCGGGCATCTCGCGGACGCCGTCGTCGTCCGTGTCGAGGTATCCGGCGTCGTCGAGGATGCTGCGCGCCAGATCCAGGTCGAACGCCTGGACCTGGTCGGGGGCGGGCTCCCAGTGCCATCGGTTGCTCGGCACCACGATCGAGGAGCCGACGGAGCCCGCGCCCAGGAGCACCCGGTCGACCAGCGCCTGCTTGTCGATCGCGTGGGCGATCGCGAGGCGCACGTCCAGATCGTGCAGCGCCGGATGGGCCGTGCTGGTCCGGTCGGTGCGGAAGTTGAAGGCCAGGTTTAGGAACCCACGGGCCTCGGCCTCGTGAACATCCACGTTCGGCACGTCCTCGAGCGACTGCGCGAGGCTCGGGATGAGGCCGGACACGATGTCCACCTCCCCCTCGCGCAGCGCCAGCGCCATGGCCTCCTGGTTGTCGAAGGACCGGAAGATGATCTCGTCCACGTTGGGCGCGCCGTTCCAGTAGTCGGGGTTCGCCTCCATGCGCCAGAACTGGCCCTCCTGCCACTCGACCAGCTGGAAGGGCCCGGTCCCGACGGCCGGGATGTTCTCGAAGCGCCGTGCGGTGAACGCGTCCCCGTCGTACCGCTCCCAGACGTGTTGCGGCAGGATCGGGATGAACGGCGGCGCCAGCGGCGACAGGTTGGGCTTCGTCATCTTCCAGATCAGCGTCTGGTCGTCGGGCGTCTCGAACGTGGGCTCGAAGGGGAGGTAGTTGTTGTAGGCGCCGATCTTGTTGTCCAGCACGAACCGGTACGTGAACGCCACGTCCTTGGATGTGAAGGGCGTGCCGTCGTGCCACGTGACGCCCTCGCGGATCTTGAACGTGTACACCATCCCGTCCTCTGAGATGCCACCGTTCTCCGTGGTGGGGACCTCCGTCGCCAGGCCGGGCGCCGCCTCCATGGTCTTCTGGTCGAAGTTCAGGAGCATGTCGTAGTTGACCGCCATCCACTCGTACTCGGCGCCGCAGCCGCACGCGCGCAGCGGGTTCGAGGTGTAGAGGTCGTAGGTGAACCCGACCTTGAGCGTCGTGGGTGCATTGGCAGGCGACTGTGCGAAGGCGGAGCTCACCGTCCCGAACACGATCAGCGCCACCACGGCGAGCGCCGATGCGCTCCGGCTCCTCGAACGAACGTTTCGACCCATGCTCGTGCCTCCTCGTCTCACAGCGGGTTCGTCCATGCGTGGCGGCCGGCGTCGTCGGTCGTCACGATCCGTACGTAGGGGATGTCCTCGTCGGTCCCGGGTTCCAGGCGGGCGCGCACGATCGAGCCACGGTCGTCGCGCTCCAGGACGCGTGCGTGCTCCTGCCGGTTGCGATCGTCGGCCCGCACCCCCCAGCCCAGCTCCCAGCGGGACTGGAACACGACCGAACGGCTGGGGCTGCAGCGGACCTCGAGTGCCGCGCCGTCGCGCTGGACGTCCATCAGGGACGGCCCGTTCGACGCGTAGGTGTGGCCGGCGCGCAGGGCCGCCAGCACGGCCTCCTGCGACCGATCCGCCGCTCGCACCATGGTCCATGCGTCGCCGATGTCGAACGCGGGATAGTGGCAGTCGTCGGTCGCGATCGCATGCAGACCGCGGCCGGCCTCCAGCGCCAGATCCCAGAGATAGGAGGAGTCGCCCCGTCCGTTCTCCCGCTGCGCGCTCGAATTGAAGAGCTCGATCCCGGTGAGACCCTCGGCCCCCAGGACGATCTCGGGCGGAAGCCCGCTCCAGTACGGATGGGCGACGTAGGCGGCGCCGCCCTGGCCCGTGATGTTCGCGGCCGCCGCGCTCAGGTCCGGGAACGTCTTGAACAGGTAGTTGTCGATCGGGCCCCAGTGCGCGCGATCGCCACCCGGATCCTCGGGGATGTCCTCGATCCCGATCGCCAGGATCTCCGTGAACCGCCCCGGGGCGATCGGGTCGACCGCGAGCTCGGCACCGGTGATCACGAGCAGGTGCGGGGTCGACGGCCGCGACGTGAGGGTCCAGTGGTCGGTGATCACCAGGACGTCGAAGCCCGCCCACTCGTGATGGCGCACGTGCGCGTCGGGATCGAGCTCCCCGTCGCTCGCGGTCGTGTGGGTGTGCATGGCGGTCCGCAGCCACGCACCCTCAGCGCCGAACGCGCCGGTGCCGCTCGTGCTCACGTTCGCTCCTCGTCGGTCGATCGCGCCGGCTCCGAGGCCGGTGACGGGAGGCACGCTAGCCCCGGGGGTCGCGGTCGGGAAGCGCTGTGTTGCCCTCAGGGCAACGCATGTCGGAACTTGTTTCAGGACGCGGCCGGCGCCTCCGGGCCGCCGCGCATGTCGCGCGCGATCGCCGCGCACGTCCGCTGGGCGAGCGGCCCCAGCCGGGGGAGCTCCCGCGCCGGGAGCCGGAAGCTGGGCCCGGAGATGCTCACCGCCGCCACCACCCGCCCGTCCACGCGCACCGGCGCCGCGACGGTGTTCAGGCCCTCCTCGAGCTCGCTGGTGGAGGCGGCGAACCCGCGCCGCCGCACCTCGGCGAGGACGGTCCGCAGGGACCCCGGGTCGGTGAGTGAGTGACGGGTCCGACCCTCGAGGGAGGAGCGCAGGACCTGCTCGACGCGGTCGTCGTCGAAGGCCACGAGCACCTTCCCGCTGGAGCTGCAGTGGACCGGGCTGCGTCGGCCGATCCAGTTCGCCGAGACGATCGAGTGACGGTCGTATACCTCGTCCACGTACAGCACGTGCAGGCCCTCGAGGATCCCGAGGGTGACGGTCTCGCCGGTCCGGGCGCTGAGGGCTTCGATGGCCGGGCGCGCCGAGGTGACGAGGCCCGTGCCGTGGATCGCGAAGCCCGCGAGCCGGACCATCCCGGCGCCCAGCCGGTACCGGCCCGAGGACGTGCGCTCCACCAGGTGCCGAGCCGCGAGCGTCCCGAGCAGCCGCGAGGCCGTGGCCTTGTGGACCGCGAGTCGCTCGCCGACCTCGGACGGGCCCAGTCCCTCCGGCGACTCCGCCAGCATCTCCAGCACGGACACGACACGGTCGGCGGCCTCGGTCGTGCGCATCCGACGTTCCTATGTCACCCGGGGCGGTCCGTCAACGCCGCCCGCAGGCCTGTGGGAAGCTGTGGCGCCATGGGGGAGCGCGACTTCCGGATCGAGAACAGCGAGCTTCGCGCCGACGACGAGTTCGGCGAGTTCGGCACCGAGGATCTGCCGTACTACTCGGACTGGCGAGGCTCGTTCGAGAAGCTGCCGTGGGCCACGACCGACGAGGCGCTCGCCGCCGCCGCTCCCGACGTCGCCATCGTCGGCGCGCCGCTGGACGACGCCGTGTCGGGCCGGCCCGGGGCGCGCTTCGGCCCCCGCGCGATCCGGATGGCGCCGACGGCGTGGGGCCCGGAGTCGGCGTGGTCGATCCAGCTCGACGTGGAGCCCTACGCCGACATCACGGTGGTGGACGCCGGCGACGCGCCCGTGGTGCCGGCCCGCCTCGACCGGGGCCTTCGGGTGATCCACGAGAAGGTCTTCCGGGTGGCGAGGTCCGGGGCGATCCCCATCGTGCTGGGCGGCGACCACTCGATCACGTATCCGAGCGCCGCGGCGGTCTCCCGGCACCGCCATCCTCGCGCGGTCGGCATCGTGCACTTCGACGCGCATGCCGACACCGGCGCCGACCAGTGGGGGTCGCTGGTGGGCCACGGCACGCCGATGCGCCGGCTGCTCGAGGAGGGATGGGTGGAGGGGCCCAACTTCGTGCAGGTGGGTCTCCGGGGCTACTGGCCGGAGCGCGAGACCTTCGGATGGATGCGGGAACGCGGCCTCCGCTGGCACACGATGGTGGAGATCGAGGAGCGGGGATCCGAGGCCGTGATCGCGGACGCGATCGCAGAGGCGCTGGACGGTCCGGACTGCATCTACCTGTCGGTGGACATCGACGTCGTCGACCCGGGGATGGCGCCGGGCACCGGCACACCCGAGGCCGGCGGCATGTTGTCGCGCGAGCTGCTGCGGGCGATCCGCCAGATCGTGGGCCGGGTGGACCTCGTCGGGATGGACGTCGTCGAGGTCTCCCCGCCCTACGACCACGCCGAGGTCACCTCCGCCCTCGCGCACCGCTGCGTGATGGAGGCGATCAGCTCACTGGCCGCGAAGCGGCGCGGCGAAGGCTAGACCCTTCCGTGGGGCTATCGCTTCGCTCCTTGAGCCCCTCTCTATTTGGGCTATCGCTTCGCTCCTTGAGCCCCTGAGGCACGATTCAAGCACGGACGCCTCCCCGTCGATGCCTGGAGGCAGTGCTCCAGCCCGACCCCACGACCTCGGAGGCGACCGCCGCGTACCACCGTCTGGTGGCCAACGTGGAGCGGGTGATCGCCGGCGCGACCGCCGTCCGATCGGCGGCCATCTGCCTGTTCGCCGAGGGCAACCTCCTGCTCGAGGGGGTGCCCGGTGTGGGCAAGACGATGCTGGCCCGGGCGCTCGCCGTCTCGATCGGCGGCGAGTTCAGCCGCGTCCAGGCCACGCCGGACCTGCTGCCCTCCGACCTCACGGGGATCTCCGTGTACGACCAGGCCCGACAGGACTTCCGCTTCGTGCCGGGGCCGATCTTCGCCAACGTCGTGCTCGTGGACGAGATCAACCGCACGACGCCCCGCACCCAGTCGGCGTTGCTGGAGCCCATGGAGGAGCGGCAGGCCACCGTCGAGGGCGCCGCCCATCCGATGCCGGCCCCGTACCTGCTGATCGCCACCGAGAACCCGCTGGAGCAGCACGGCACCTACCCGCTCCCCGAGGGTCAGCTGGACCGCTTCGCGCTCACCGTCGAGGTGGGGTACCCCGGGACCGACCAGGCCGCCGACATCGTGCGCCGGCAGCTCCTCTCGCATCCGCTCGAGGACCTGGAGGCGGTGCTCACCCCGGCCGAGGTGCTCGAGTGCCAGCGCGCGGTCCGCGAGGTTCACGTCGATCACGCGATCGTCGAGTACGTCGTGGCCCTGGTGCAGGCGACCCGGGCCGCGCCCGAGCTCGCGCTCGGCGCGTCGCCCCGATCGATGGTCGCGCTCACCCGGTGCGCCCAGGCGCGCGCGATCTCCGAGGGACGCGACTTCGTGCTGCCCGACGATGTGAAGGCCCTCGCGCCGGCGGCCCTGGCGCACCGCCTGATCCCCAGGCAGGCGCGCGCGAGCGCCGGCGTGGGCCGCGAGGTGGTGCGGCGGATCCTGGGCGAGGTGTCGGTGCCGCTCGGCGTCGTCGGGCGCGGGTAGCGTCGTGCGCCTGCGTCCGCGGGCGGGCGGGCTGGCGATCGGCGCGGCGATCCTGTTCCTCGCGGGAACGAACGTGCAAGCCGGGTGGCTGCTGGTGCTCGCGGCCATGATGCTCGGCGCCGCGATCGCCGGCGTGGCCCTACCGGGCAGGATGATCCGGGGACTCGAGGTGACCAGGCGCGCACCGGAGCGCGCGCACCAGGGCGACGCCGTCCCGGTGGAGCTCGCGGTGACGAACCGCTCGCGCGGCATGCGCGCCTCGCTGTTCCTCGTGGACCCGTTCGTGGCGGCGGCGGAGGTCTTCGTGTCGCATCTGGCTCCGGGCGAACGCATCGATCTGACGACCGAGCGGGTGGCGGCGCGGCGCGGCATCCAGGGCGGCGACGCCGTCGTGCTGCGCTCCGACGCCCCCTTCGCCGTGGCCGAGCGACGTCGCCGCATCGAGGCTCCGGGGATCGCGACGATCCTTCCCCGGATCGAGACGCTCGGCGACCTGCCGTTCGTCGATCTGGCGCCGACGTCCGAGCGGGCGATCCACCAGTGGCCGCGCCGGGGCGCCGGTCCCGAGTACCTCGGCATCCGCGAGTACCGGGTCGGCGACAGCATGCGGCACGTGCACTGGCCCTCGACCGCGCGACACGGCGCCGTGATGGTCCGGGAGCTGGAGGCCGAGACCACCCGGCGGCTCGCGATCGTCGTGGACACGTCCGCCGACGAGGGAGAGGAGTGGACGCCGCTCGACGCCGCGTGTTCGGCGGCTGCCTCGGTGGCGCTGGCCGCCGCGGCGCGTGGCCAGGGCGTCCGGCTCGTGGCGGGCGAGGAGGAGCCGGCCGCGATCGGCGAGGACGAGCTGCTGGAGCGCCTTGCCACGCTCCGGCCGGACGGGCGCTCCGCGGCCGACGCGATCCGTCGGGCCGGTCCGGCGCTCCGCGGCGTCGAGAGCGTCCTCGTGGTGCTCCCGACGTGGCGGGGGAACGACGCCGGCGAGGTGGTCCCGGCCGTGGCGGAGCTCGCCGTCGACGCCGGCCGGGTCGCCGTCCTGCTGGTGGACGCCGCCTCCCGTGGCGCGCCGCAGGACCGCTGCCTGCCGACGGCCGCGGCCGCCGAGCTCGCGGCGGCCCTCGCGCGACTCGGGGTGGACGTGCACCGGTGGGACGAGGGCGAGCGGCTCGCCGACGTCCTCGAGCACCGATCGGCGGCGGCAGGATGAGGCTCGTCAAGGTGTCCAAGGGTCCGCCCGAGGACTCGGTCGCGCTCCGAGTGGTCGCCGCCGCGGCGGTCGAGGTTGCGATCGTCGCTGTGGTGGCGCAGGGAGCGGTGGACACGGTCACGGCCGTGGCCGCGCTCGTGCTGGCCCCGCTGGGCTCCCTCTTCAGCCACCGGCAGCGACACCGCTCGGCGACGGCGACCAAGGTCGTCCTGGCCGTGGCGCTGATCGCGGCCTTCGCGGCCTTCCTGCAGGACGTCCGGGGGGTCGCCACGGTGGACGAGGCCCGGCTGCCCCTCGCCTCGCTCTTCCTGTGGGTGCAGGTGCTGCACGCGTTCGACGTGCCCCGCCGGCGTGACCTGGCGTTCTCCACCGTGTCCAGCGTGATCCTCATGGCCGAGGCCGGCTCGCTCTCGCTCGACGCCGGGTTCCTGCTCTTCCTGGTGCCGTGGGCGGCCCTCGCCGCGGCGTGGCTGTTCCTCTCCGGCCGGCCGGCGCCCGGCGCCACCGCTCCGATCCAGACCGAACGCCGGAGCTTCGTACGGCCTCCACGTGCGGCCGCGCCGGCACGGTCGATCGGCGCCGCGAGCCTCGCCGTGCTGGCGGCGGCCACCGGTGTCTTCATGGCGACGCCCCGACTGCCGGGCGCGCTCGTCCAGACGCCGCCCTTCTCCCTGCGAGGCTCGTCCCCGGTCGAGGGGTTCGAGGGCGGCGTGTCCAACCCCGGTCTTCCGGCGGAGCGGGGGGACGGCACCGTGGACTTCTCGCCGACGGCCTACCCGGGGTTCGGCGACACCGTGGACCTGCGAGCCCGCGGCGCTCTGTCGGACACGATCGTGATGCGCGTCCGGTCGCCCCAGGCGGCGCTCTGGCGCGGACAGGTGTACGACACGTTCGACGGAACGCTGTGGACCACCTCGGACGAGACCACCGAGGTCCTGCCGATCAGTGACGACGCGACGTCGCTCGCGGTCCCGCTGCCGCGCGATACGGGCGCCAGTGGAGGCGTTCCGGTTCGCCGTGTCGTGCAGACCTTCTACGTGGAGACCCAGCAGCCCAACGTCGTATTCAACGCGGCCTCGCCCGAGCGGGTGTTCTTCCCCGCCAACGGACTGCGCATGGATCGCTACGGTTCGATCAGGGCGCCGATCCTCCTCGATCCCGGCCTCGTGTACTCGGTGATCTCCAACGTCCCGGCGGTGGACGTCGAGGCGTTGCGCAACGCGGAGCGGATCGCGGCGGCCGCGTCGGCGACCCCTCCCGCCGACTTCGGTCACTATCTGCAGCTCCCGGCCGACCTGCCGGCGCGGGACCTGCAGCTCGCCTCACGTATCACGTCGGGGCTCACCACCACCTACGAGAAGGTCGCGGCGGTGGAGCGCTGGCTGCAGCTCAATACGCGGTACGACCTCGAGGTCCCGACCGAGCCCGATGGGGTCGACGCGGTGGATCACTTCCTGTTCGAGACCCGCCGCGGCTTCTGCGAGCACATCGCGAGCGCCATGGTGCTGCTCCTCCGCGCCTCGGGGGTCCCGGCGCGGTTCGTCGTGGGCTTCGGTCCCGGCGAGCGCAACCCCCTCACCGGCTACTTCGACGTCCGCGAGGCCGACGCGCACGCGTGGGTCGAGGTCTTCTACCCGGGGATCGGGTGGATGCCGTCGGATCCCACCTTCGGCGTTCCGAACGCGAGCCCGGCCGCCTCGAGCCGCTTCATCGGCACCGAGGTCCTGCGCGCGATCGGCCGGTTCGTCTCCCGTGTGGTGCCCGAACCACTGCGACGCATGGCGATCTCGGCGGTGAGGAACCCGGTCCCGCTCGCCCTCGGCGTCGCCGCCGGGCTCCTGGTCGTGTTCGGACGCCGGCGCCGGGGCCGGCGGTCCTCCACCGTGAGCGGCCCGCCGCCGACCGGCGCGGCCGCCGCGTTCGCCGCGCTCGCCGAGGCGCTCGAGGCCGGCGGACGGCGACGGGCGCCCCACCGCACCCCGTCGGAGTTCCTGCGGGACGTCGCGGACGACCCCACGGTCCCGCGGGAGCTCGCGGCCGAGGCCGGCGTCGTGATCCGGGCGTTCGAACGGGAGCGATTCTCCGCGGCCGGCCTCAGCGACGCGGAGCTCGAGGGCGCCGCGGCCGCCGCCCGGCGTGCGCGGTCGTTGGCCGCATCGGCACCTCCCGCCGGCGCGCCCCGATGATCCGGGGCGCCGCGCGGTAGCCTTCGAGCATGTGCAGGAGCATCAAGACCCTTCGCCGGCCCGACGAGCCGCCCACCGACGAGGAGATCCGCGCCGCCGCGCTGCAGTTCGTCCGGAAGATCAGCGGCTACCGGGAGCCCAGCCGGAAGAACGCCGAGGCGTTCACCGACGCGGTGGATCGGATCGCCGTCGTCTCCACGGAGCTGCTCGAGGCCGTCGCGCCCGCCGCGCACTGACGGAGCGCTCTGCCGGTCCGCCGCGCCCGCCGGGGTGGGCCGCGGCTACCATGGCTGCATGCTGCCGCTCGACCCCTCCGCCGAGGACATGCGCGCGATGGGTCGCACCGCCGTCGAGTACCTGATCGGATTCATCCGAGGCCTGGACGACGCCCCGGCCGCCAACGCCGAGGCCGGTCTGGAGCTCGCTCGCCGGATCGCCGGACCACCCGCCGAGCGCGGAGACTGCGGATTCGACGACCTGATGGAGCAGGTGGACGCCGCGGCGCGCCGCACCCTCGAGTTCAGCGGGCCCGGATACCTCGCCTACATCCCCGGTGGCGGTCTGTACACGGCGGCGCTCGGGGAGTTCCTGGCGCAGGGGCTGAACCGGTACGCGGGCCTGTGGCAGCCGAGCCCCGCCATGGTGCAGATCGAGGAGAACGTCACGCGCTGGTTGTGCGACCTGTTCGCGATGCCCCCGGGATCGCAGGGGCTGCTGACGACCGGCGGCTCCATGGCGAACTTCTCCGCGGTCGTGACGGCGCGCTCGGACCGGCTGGGGGAGGCGTTCCTCGACGGGACGTACTACGTCAGCGAACAGGTGCACGCCTCCGTCACGAAGGCGGCGAAGCTCGCGGGGTTCGGGCCCCGGAACCTGCGCACGGTCGCCACCGACGGCCGGCTCCGGATGGACGTCGAGGATCTGCGGCGGCGGATCCGGGAGGATCGAGCGGCGGGCATGCGTCCGTTCCTCGTCGTCGGGAGCGCCGGCACCACGAACTCGGGCGCGGTGGATCCGATCGCCGACGTGGCCGCGGTCGCGCGCGAGGAGGGGCTGTGGATGCACGTGGACGGCGCCTACGGGGGGTTCTTCCAGCTCACCGAGCGCGGGCGCGAGCGGTTCCACGGCGTCGAGGCCGCGGACAGCATCACGCTCGATCCGCACAAGGGTCTGTTCCTCCCGTACGGGACGGGCGCGCTCGTGGTCCGCGACGCGCGGGCGCTCCGCGAGGCGCACCACGTCGGCGCCGACTACCTGCAGGACCTCGCGCCGCCGGGCGAGCTGCCGAACTACAGCGAGTACTCGCCGGAGCTCTCGCGCGACCTCCGCGGGCTCCGGGTCTGGATGCCGCTGCAGCTGCACGGCGTGGCGGCGTTCCGCGACGCCCTCGACGAGAAGCTGGATCTCACCGGGTACCTGCACGACGCGCTCACGTCGATCCCCGAGGTCGAGATGCCCTGGGCCCCGCAGCTCACCACCGTGCCGTTCCGGCTCGCGGACGCCGACGACGCCGGCAACGCCGCGTTCCTGGAGCGCATCAACGCCGGCGGACGTGTCTTTTTGTCCAGCACCATGATCCACGGTCGCTACACGCTGCGCGTCTGCATCCTCAGCCATCGCACGCACCGGGACCGCATCGACGAATGCATCGACGCGATCCGCGCGGCGAGCAGGGAGGGCTGAGATGCCGGAGCTTCCGGAGATCCGGGCTCTGGCCGAACGAGTGCGGGACGCCGTCGAGGGCGGCGTGCTCCACCGGGTCGACGTGTTGCAGTTCTCGGCGCTGAAGACGGTGGAGCCGCGGCTCGACTCGCTGAGCGGCCGCACGCTCGCCGATGTCTCGACCCGTGGCAAGTACCTCCTGCTCGACCTCGAGGGACCGCGGCTGTTGATCCATCTCTCGCAGGGAGGACGGATGGATCTGGAGGACCCGCCGAAGACGACGAAGCCGCGTGGCGCCGTCGCTCGCCTGCGGTTCGACGCGAGGCCGTCGCTGCTGATCAAGGAGTTCGGCACCCAGCGCAAGGCCGGGATCTGGGCCGTGGCTGCGGGGGACGAGGGGCCGCTCGCGAAGCTCGGTCCCGAAGCGGACTCAGAGGAGGCCGCGACGTGGCTTCGGTCCTCGGAGGACGCCCGTCGCGTGCACACGATCCTGCGCGATCAGCGCACGCTCGCCGGCGTGGGCCGCGGCTACAGCGACGACGCCCTGCATCGCGCCAAGCTGTCCCCGTACGCGTCGCTGGCGAAGCTCACCGCCGAGGAGCGGGACCGGCTCGTGGCCTCCCTGCACGAGGTCCTCGCCGAGGCCACGGTCGCGGAGCGACGGCGGACCGGCGGCCTGCCTCCCAAGCTCGGCGACCACTTCACGGTCCACAACCGGTACGGCACGCCCTGCCCGGTGTGCGGCGACGATCTTCGCCGCGTCTCCTACGAGTCCCACGAGGTGACGTACTGCCCCACGTGTCAGACCGCCGGCAAGATCCTGGCGGACCGGCGGCTGTCGCGACTTCTCCGCTAGCGTGAACGCCCGTCATGGGCGACGACCACCTTCCACCCGACGACCACCTTCCACCCGACGACGACTCCGTCCTGCCGCCGCCGATGCCGCCGGAGATCCGCGAGCCCGGCGTCCTGGCACGGGTGCGCCGCCACTCGATCGACCTGACGCCGCTGCGGATCTCGCGGGACTTCCGCCTGCTCTTCGCCGGACAGACGGTCTCCGAGCTCGGCAGCCAGATCACGTTCGTCGCGGTGCCGTTCCAGGTCTACGAGATCACCGGGAGCACGCTGGCGGTGGGGCTGATCGCCCTCTGCGAGCTCGTGCCCCTGCTGGTGCTGCCGATCATCGGCGGCGCGATCGCCGACGCGGTCGAGCGGCGCCGGATGCTCCTGATCGCGCACGTGCTCACGGCCGTCCTGTCCGGCCTGCTGGTGGTGAACGCCCGGCTGGACGAGCCGAGACTCTGGATCCTGTACGTGTTCTCGTTCCTGGCGGCGGGGGCCTACGGCCTGTACTCGCCGGCGCTCCGGGCGTGGCCCGCCCGGCTCCTCCCCGTCGAGTTGCTCCCCTCGGCGATGGCGGTGGAGGCCACCACGTACAACGCCGCGCAGCTCGCGGGGCCGGCCGTGGGGGGTCTCCTGATCGCCACCGTCGGCCTGGCGGGCGCGTACACGGTCGACGTGGTCACGTTCGCGGCGGGCTTCGCCGCGATCGCCGCAATGCGGCCGTCCCCGCCCACCGCGCAACGGGCCGGGATCGACCTGGAGTCGATCAAGGAGGGGCTGCGCTTCCTCCGGGGCAGGCGGGTGCTGCAGGCCACGTTCTGGGTGGACGTCAACGCGATGGTCTTCGGGATGCCGCAGGCGCTGTTCCCCGCGTTCGCGCTGGACCGGCTCGGGAAGGGGCCCGCGATCCTCGGGTTGTTCTACGCGGCGCCGGCGATGGGCTCGCTGATCGCCGGGCTCGCCAGCGGTCGTGCGCGCCACGTCCGCCGCCAGGGTCGCGCGATCATGATCGCGGTGGTGTGCTGGGGCGCGGCGATCGCCGGGTTCGGGTTGTCCACCACCACGTGGCTCGCCCTCCTCTTCCTGGCCGCCGCCGGCGCCGCGGACATGGTGAGCGGCATCTTCCGCGACGCGGTGTTGAAGACCACCACACCCGACGAGATGCGGGGGCGGCTGGAGGGGGTGAGCCTCACGGTCGTCGCCGCCGGCCCCTCGCTCGGCGACCTCGAGGCCGGAGCTCTCGCGACGGTGACGAGCGTGCCCTTCTCGATCGTGAGCGGCGGCCTGGCGTGCATCGTGGGAGTCGGGGTGCTGGCCGTCGCGATCCCCCAGCTCGCGCGGTACGACGCGGAGGCCGCGCTGCGCGAGGCGGCGTCGGGGTCATCGGCCCGGGGGTCGCCCCCGCCCGTGGCGGACGCGAACCCGGACACCGACGAGGCGTGATCGGTCGGTCGCCGGCGCACGGGGTCCGACGTATTCGGCCGCGGCTCGGTACGCTCAGCGCAGCGAGGGCCGCCGGGCCCCCGGGAGCGCCAGGGAGCGGAGGTCCGCGGTGGACGATCGGGGTCGCCAGAAGGTCTCGCAGGTGATCGCCGTCGCGGTCGGGATCCTCCTGATCCTGTTCCTGCGCGGCGTCTTCACGGGAGACGACGACGGCGGCCCGGCTCCGGGCCTTCCTCCCGAACCCGGACAACTGCGTGCAGCTGTTCGTGACGGCCTCCTCGGAGAAGGCGGCGCTGCTCACGCAGATGGCCGACGGGTACAACCGCAGCGGCGCCCAGGTCGGCGGGCGCTGCGTGCAGGCCGTCGTGACGTCCAAGGCCTCGGGCGGTGCGATGGACGCGCTCGCTCGGGGATGGCGCGCCGATGTCGACGGGCCGCGGCCCGACGTCTGGACGCCCGCGGGATCGAGCTGGGTCGGGTTGCTGCAGCAGCGCGCCGCGGCGCGGGACCGGCCGGATCTCGTGCCGCAGGGCGACCTGCCCCAGGTGGCGTACAGCCCGCTCGTGATCGCGATGCCGAGGCCGATGGCCCAGACGCTCGGCTGGCCCGGCGCCGACATCGGTTGGAACGACATCTACGACCTGACGAACGATCCGGCCGGCTGGGGGTCGCAGGGCCATCCGGAGTGGGGGCCGTTCAAGCTCGGCAAGACGAACCCCTTCTACTCCACCTCGGGTCTCAACGCGCTGATCGGCGAGTACTTCGCGGCGACCGGACTGTCGAGCGACCTGTCCCTGCCCCGGATCGAGGACGCCAAGGTGCGCGACTTCGTCCGGGCCGTGGAGAGCTCCGTCGTGCACTACGGCGACACCACGCTCACGTTCCTGACGAACATGCAGCAGGCGGACGACCGGGGCGAGGGGCTCACGTACATCTCCGCCGCGACCGTCGAGGAGAAGTCCGTCTGGGACTACAACCAGGGCAATCCCTCCGGGGACCCCACCACCCTGGGCGACCATCCGAAGCCGTCGGTGCCGCTCGTGGCGATCTATCCGAAGGAGGGCACGCTGATCTCCGATCACCCGTGGGTGACGCTCAACGCGCCCTGGGTGGACGCCGACAAGCGCGCCGCGTCGGCCGGCTTCCTGGATTGGGTGCTCGCGCCGGAGCAGCAGTCCGAGTTCCAACGGTTCGCGTTCCGCACGGCCGACGGCGACCCCGGGAACCTCATCACCCAGGACAACGGCATGCTGCCGGCCGAGCCGCGTCAGGTGCTCGCGCCGCCCTCGCCCGAGGTGCTCGATCGCATCCAGACGAGCTGGACGGAGCTGCGCAAGCGCGCCCAGGTGCTGTTGGTGATCGACGTGTCCGGCTCCATGGGCGACCCCGCGGGGGGAGGCAGGAGCAAGCTGGAGCTCGCCAAGGAGGCGGCGATCGACTCGCTGTCGCTGTTCGCGCCCGAGGACGACGTGGGCCTGTGGGTGTTCACCACGGACATGGCCAACGGCGCGGACTACCAGGAGCTGATCCCCATCGGGCCCCTCGGTCCGAACATCGACCGGTTCCGCAGCGAGATCCGGGGTCTGTTCCCGCAGAACGGCACGCCGCTGTACTCCGCGGTGCACGACTCGGTCGACGCGCTGCGCGCGCAGCTGGATCCCGACCGGATCAACGGCGTCGTCGTGCTCACCGACGGCCGTAACGAGGATCCGCGCAATCAGGACCTCGACGGGCTGCTGCGATACCTCGACTCCGAGCTCAACGTCCGGGTCTTCCCGATCGCGTACGGCGAGGACGCCGACCTGCAGACGCTCACCCGGATCGCCCAGGCGTCGAGGGCCGCCGTGTACGACGCGTCGGACCCGGCCACGATCTCCAAGGTGTTCGTCTCCGTGATCTCCAACTTCTGATGGCCCTGAAGGACGAGGCGCGCGATCCCTGGACCTACATCCTCGGTGCGCTCGTGGGCGGCGCGGCCTGGGCCGTCGGCGTGCCGGTCCTGGCGGCCGCGGGGGTCGGCGCCGCGGTGCTGGGCGTGAAGGCCGCGATCGGCTCGGCCCTCGGCGGCGGCCGGCCTCCGAGGGCGGGGGAGCGCCCCGACCTTCCCGTCACGCCCCGCTCGCCCGAGCGTCACTGGCTGGACCGGGCGGAGCGCTCGGTGGCGTCCTTCCGCGACCTCGCGCGTTCCGTGCCGGAGGGCATCGTCTCCGAGCGCGGTCGTTCGATCGGCGAACAGTCGGACAACACGCTCGAGGGCCTGCGCCGCCTGGCAGGTCAGGCCAGCGTCACGCGCGCCGTGGCGGCGCACGTGAACGTGGACCTGCTGGCGACCGAGGGCGAGCGCCTGCAGCTCACGCTGAACGCCGCCACCGACCCGGACATCCGCGAGGAGCTCGAGCGGTCCCTCGAGTCGGTCCGCGAGCAGATGGATATCGGTGCCCGGCTGCAGCAGTCCCTGGCCACGCTCCTCGCCCGGATGGAGTCCGGGACCCTGGGGCTCGAGCGTCTCGTCGCGCAGCTCGCGGAGATCCTGGCGCTGAGCGAGACGGCGACCTCGCCCGTGGAGGGCGCCGCGCAACTCGAGGCGCTCGCCGATGAGCTCGAGGGCCTGCGCGCCGGCCTCGCCGAGACCGAGCAGCTCTCGCGGCGCACGCTCGGCGCCTACGCGGGTGATGGCGTAGCATCCGACGGCACCGACCAGAGGGAGTGATCATCATGTTGCAGGCCCTTCGTCGCTGGTGGAAGTACCTCGCCGCCGCGTTCAGCAGCAAGGTCGAGGAGAAGGCCGACCCGAAGATCCAGATCGAGCAGGCCATCGAGGAGGCCAAGCGGCAGCACGAGCTCCTCTCGCAGCAGGCCGCCGCCGTCGTGGGCAACCAGAAGCAGCTCGAGCTGAAGCTGGGGAGGGCGATCGAGGAGGTCGAGAAGCTGCAGGGCTCCGCGCGTCAGGCGCTGCTGATGGCCGACCAGGCGACGCGTGCGGGCGACACCGCGGGTGCCGCGAAGTACGAGAACGCCGCGCAGTCGTTCGCCATGAAGCTCGTGGCCGAGGAGGCGTCCATGAAGGACATGAAGGGCCTCCACGACCAGTCGATCACAGCGGCCGAGGCCGCCCGCAAGGCGGTGGAGACGAACGCCCTCAACCTCCAGAAGCAGCTCGCGGAGCGATCCAAGCTCCTGTCGCAGCTCGACAACGCGAAGATGCAGGAGCGGATGAACTCCGCGCTCAAGCAGATGAACGAGCTGTCGCCGAAGGCCGACGTGCCGAGCCTCGCCGAGGTGCGCGACAAGATCGAGACGCGCTACGCGAGGGCCCTCGGCGAGTCCGAGATCCGCACCGACTCCGTGGGTTCGAAGATGATGGAGGTCGAGAAGGCCCAGCTGGATGCGGAGGCCGCATCGCGCCTGGACGCGCTCCGCTCGGGCCTGGGTCTGGCACCGGCGCACACCGCCCAGCCGAGCTCCACCGTGGAGGCCGGCGAGACCGCTTCGACGACGGCATCCGAGGCCCCACCGCAGGAGCGGGTGC
This sequence comes from uncultured Actinomycetes bacterium, assembly GCA_963832225.1. Lineage (GTDB taxonomy): Bacteria > Actinomycetota > UBA4738 > UBA4738 > HRBIN12 > JALYMB01. The sequence continues at coordinate 130,968 of CAWHTI010000007.1, read as the reverse complement.
AGGAGGGCGGCGACACCTAGGCCGCGTCAGGCCTCGAGCGCGACGGGCTCGCCCACGGCCTGGCCCGCCCGCGCGGGCAGCGCCTCACGGCCCGGGATGAACCGGTTCGCGACCACGGCCGCCACCACGAGCACGGCGCCGGCGACCATCAGCGCGACGTGGAACCCGCTCATGAACGCGTCGCCGAAGGCCGTCCGTACCGCGTCCTGCTGAGCCAGGGAGAGGCCGAACTGCGACGGATCGAGGGCCCCGTGGCTCGCGGCCTCGGCGATCCCGGTCCGCTGTGCCGGCGTCAGTCCGATCGACCCGAGCGATGCGCTCAACGTCGAATTGAGCTTCGTGAACAGGATCGTGCCGAGCAGCGCGATGCCGAAGACGCCGCCCACCTCGCGGCTGGTGTTCGTCATGGCGGAGCCGAGCCCGGCCCGCTCGTGACCCACCGAGTTCATGACCGCGGCGGTCATCGGCGCCATCGTGGCGCCCATCCCGTGGCCCATGATCGCGAAGATCGGCAGCAGCACCCAGTACGAGGTGTCCGGGCCGATCGTGGAGAGCGCGAGGAGCCCGCCGCCGGCCAGCAGCAGTCCGTAGGTCATGGGCGCGCGGGATCCGTGCTTGGAGGCGAACCGCCCGGCGTTGGGTGCGGTCACCACGATCATCAGCGTCATCGGCAGGAACCGGACGCCGGCCTGGAACGGTGTGTAGTTGTGCAGCGCGGGATTCTGCATGTAGAGGCTCAGGAAGAAGAACGTGGAGAACATGCCGAGGGAGACCGAGAACGCCACGCTGTTGCCCGCAGAGAAGGCGGGGATGCGGAAGAAGGACAGCGGCATCATGGCGTCGGGGGAGCGGTGCTCCCAGGCCAGCAGGCCCGCCGTCAGGACCGCCGCGGCGACGAGCGAGGCCACGATGATCGGATCGCTCCATCCCTTCTGGTTCGCCTCGATCAGCCCGTAAGTGACGCTGAACAGCGCACCGGTGCCGAGCAGGAGGCCGGGGATGTCGAGTCGCCGCGCGTGCTCCGAGCGCGACTCGCGCACCGTCCGGACGGCCACGGCGAACGCGATGATGCCGATCGGCACGTTCAGGAAGAAGACCGACTCCCATCCGAGGTGCTCGATCATGTAGCCGCCCACCGTCGGTCCCAGCGCGAGCGCCAGTCCGGAGACGCCCGCCCACAGCCCGATCGCCTTGGCGCGCTCGTGGGGCGGGAACGTCACGGTGAGGATCGACAGGGTGCCTGGCATCAGGAGCGCGGCGCCGACGCCCTGGAGCGCGCGGAACGCGATCAGCTGTCCGCTGGAGGCCGAGAGCCCGCACGCGAGGGAGGAGACGGTGAAGATCGCCAGGCCGCTCAGGAACATCCGCTTGCGCCCGTACCGATCCCCCAGGATCCCGCCCGTGAGCAGCAGGGAGGCGAACGCCAGGACGTAGCCGTCCACGATCCACTGGAGGTCGCTGATCCCCGCCCCCAGCTCCCGGGTGAGTGTCGGCAGCGCCACGTTCACCACGGTGTTGTCGAGCATGGCCATCGCGAGGGCGAAGCACATCGTCAGCAGGACGATGACCTTCTCGCGGGCGTTGTCTCCCTCGAATCCGAACAGTCCCACTCCGGCGCTCCTCTGTGGTCGGCGGCGCACCGGCGGGCCCGGAACGCGCAAGGACGCCCGTGGGCGTCGACGTTCCAACCAGCGTACGGGTCAGATGCTTCCCCGCGGGGCGGAGATCGGGGCAGATCCCGAGTGCAGCGCTACGCGCCGGCGGAGCGGTGGCCAGAGGACCGGCCAGGGGAGAGGTCAGAGGAGCGTGTGGACCGTGTCTCGTGCGAGGAGGAAGGCTGGTGCTCACGGCCGGCTGAGGCCGCCGCGGGCCGGGTGGCCGGGACCGCGGCGAGGCACCGCCAGCAGGTGTCCGAGTCCGCGTGGTTGATCGCGCCGCAGGTGGGGCAGATGACCTCGCGCATGCTCATGCCTGTAGGTGTCGGCCGTTCGGGGCCGGAATTGAGCCCCGAGCGAGGGATTCCGCCGGAGTTCCGAGACCTGCTAGGCCAGCGGCGTCGGCATCGCGCTCCATCCGCCGGATGTCGTCGTAGTCCCGGTCGGTCACGGGCACGAATCCAACCATGGAGCCCGTGCGAGAACGGCCCAAGCGCCGCGGAATCTTCGGTCAGATCCACCAGCGCGGCGCGCAGCGAGTCCCGAAGGTCGAGGGGGAGCCGCGCGGCGGCCACCACGGGCTGGATCGTGGAGGGCCCCAGCGCCGCGACGGCCCGCACGCGATCGGCCAGCATCGGATCGTCCCGCAGGGCGATCGTCAGGACCTGCGAGTCGATCGCGGCGCCGTCCACCACCCCGTCGGCCACGAGCCGGATCGCGGTGTCGTGGAACCCCGCCTCCACGACGCGCCCGAAGAACCCCCGCGTCTCGCCGGCGCGGGCGAGGTGCGCCCGAACGACGCCGAAGCCCGATTGGGAGTCGGGCTCGTTGAAGGCCCAGGTCGCTCCGCGCAGGTCGTCGAGCGAGGCGAAGCCCGAATCCGCGCGGACGATGACGTCGGAGAAGTAGATCGGCCGTCCCTCGTAGCGGTCTCCCGCCAGGATCGGCGCCGCCAGCGGGACCACGGTGGGCTCGGCCGCGTCGGCGAGGTGGACGTACGGGAGGCCACAGAGGAACGCGACGTCGGCCCGGCCGTCCGCCAGCTCGTCGTAGTCGCGGCCCACGGCGAGCTGCGCGGTGGTGCCGAGCCTCGCCGCCGTCGCCTCGCGCGATCCACGCGTAGACGCGCTCCATGCTCGGGGCCAGGAACGTCGCGAATCGCAGCACAGCACCCGCGAGCCTAGCGGTCCGGGCTCAAGGAGCGAAGCGATAGCCCATCAGGGAAGAGGCCCACCGGAAGTGCCAAGAGCGTGGGAGAATCCCGCGATGCTCAGACTCCGCGCCGTCGCCGCCGCGATCGTGGTGCTGCTCGCCGCCTGCGGCGGCGAGCGTGTCGTCACGGCGCCCGGCACGCCCACGCCGGCGGCCGCAGGTGCCGCGAGTCCCTCGCCGTCCGGCCCGGCGCCGGTCGAGATCCTCGCCACGGTGCCGGTGGGTCAGGACCCGATCGGCATCACCGCCGGGGCGGGGAGCCTCTGGGTGGTCAATGCCGAGGTCGACGCCCCGGCCGGCTCCGTCAGCCGGATCGACCCCGCCACCAACGAGCTCCTGGCCACGATCCGGGTCGGGGCGGTGCCGCTGGAGGTCGCCGTCGGAGCCGGCTCCGTCTGGGTGTCGAACTCGGCGGACGACACCGTCAGCCGCATCGATCCCGCCACGAACACCGTCTCCGCCACGATCGACGTCTGCGCAGCGCCGGAGGGCATCGCGATCGGCGGCGGCGGCGTCTGGGTCGTCTGCGAGGACGACAACGCGGTGGGCCGCATCGATCCCGCGACGCAGCTGCTCGCCGCGAGCGTCCCCGTGGGCCGGGAGCCCCGCTTCGCGCTCTACGCCGACGACAGCGTGTGGGTCTCGGCCTACCTCGGCAGCAGCGTGACCCGGGTCGATCCGCGTGCCGATCGGGTGATCGCCACGATCCCGGCCGGGTTCAGCCCGCAGGTCATGACGGAGTTCGCCGGCAGTGTGTGGGTCACGAACCTCAGCGGCAGCACGCTCACCCAGATCGACGTCGCCACCAACCAGGTGGTGGGGACCGTGGACACCGAGGTCGGCCCCGACGGTGTGGTCTCGCTCGCCGGCTCGCTCTGGGTGGCGACCGACTCCGGCCCGCTCCTGCAACGGATCGATCCCGCCCTCGGCGAGGTCACCGGCACGTTCCGCGTCTCCGACCAGAGCACGATCAACGCGAACCAGCTGATCGGCATCGGCGACGGCGCGCTGTGGTTCCCCCTGCTCGATGCCGGCACCGTGGTGAAGGTCGCGATCCCGGCCGCGGCGTCGCCCTCGCCGGCCACACCGTCGCCCCAGGCGGCCTCACCCCCGGCGATATCACCCTCGCCCTCGCCCTCGGCTGCCTCGCCCTCGCCCTCCGCTGCCTCGGTCACGCCGAGCTCCGTGTAATCCGGATTACTCACCGGGAATAGGCACGGAACGACCCGTGTTCCACCGGATGTAGGGCCTCGGGAGCTGCCCGGAGCCCGGTCCCGCAGTTCCGGCACCGCCGGCACCGAAGGAGCATCCGACATGGCGATCGACACGCAAGCCCTCCCCCTCCTGCCCCTGACCACCGGCGTGGTCCTGCCCGGCATGGTCGTCACCCTCACGATCGAGTCCGAGGAGGCCGCGGCCGCGGTCGAGGCCGCGGACGGCGGCGAGCTGCTGCTGGTCCCGCGGCTCGACGGCCGCTACGCCCGGATCGGCACCGTCGCGAAGGTCGAGGACGTCGGCCGCCTCCGCGGGGGCCAGGAGGCCCTCGTGATCCGCGGTCTGGTCCGCGGCGACCGTCGGCGTCGGCGTCCCCGGCACCGGCGAGGCCACCTGGATCCAGGCCGACCCCGCCCCCGATCCCGAGGCGGCGACCGCCACGCGCCAAGGAGCTGGCCCGCGAGTACCGCGCCGTGGTGGAGTCGATCGTCGAGTCCCGCGGCGTTCCGCAGGTGGCGGAGTTCCTCCGTGGCATCAGCGACCCGGGGGCGATCGCCGACACCAGCGGCTACTCGCCGGACCTGTCCTTCGAGCAGAAGGTCGAGGTGCTGGAGGCGCTCGACGTCGAGCAGCGGCTCGAGCTCGTCACCGGCTGGGCCCGCGAGACGCTCGCCGAGATCGAGCTCAAGGACAAGATCCGCACGGACGTGAGCGAGGGCATGGAGAAGCGCCAGCGCGAGTTCCTCCTCCGCGAGCAGATGAGCGCGATCCGCAAGGAGCTGGGTGAGGACGGCGACGGCGACGTCGTGGAGGAGTACCGAGCGAAGATCGAGCAGGCGGGCATGCCCGAGGACGTCCGGGCCGAGGCCGAGCGCGAGCTCGGCCGCCTGGAGCGCACCTCGGAGCAGTCGCCCGAGTACGGCTGGATCCGCACCTACCTGGACTGGATGACCGAGCTGCCGTGGAACGTGCGGAGCGACGACGTCCTGGACATCCCGGCCGCCCGCCGGGTGCTGGACGCGGACCACGACGGCCTCGAGGACGTGAAGGACCGGATCATGGAGTACCTGGCCGTCCGCAAGCTCCGGCAGGAGCGCGGCATGGGCGAGGCGACCGGGCGCGGCTCCGGCGCGATCCTCACGCTCGTCGGTCCGCCCGGCGTCGGCAAGACCTCGCTGGGCGAGTCGGTGGCCCGCGCGCTGGGACGCTCGTTCGTGCGCGTGTCGCTGGGCGGCATCCACGACGAGGCGGAGATCCGCGGCCACCGCCGGACGTACGTCGGCGCCCTGCCGGGCCGCATCGTCCGCGCGCTGAAGGACGCGGGCACGAACAACCCCGTGATGATGCTGGACGAGATCGACAAGGTCGGTGCCGACTGGCGCGGCGACCCGTCGTCCGCACTGCTCGAGGTCCTGGATCCGGCGCAGAACCACACGTTCCGGGACCACTACCTCGACGTCGACCTCGATCTGTCCGAGGTGCTGTTCGTCACGACCGCGAACGTCGCCGAGACGATCCCGGGCCCGCTGTTCGACCGGATGGAGGTCATCCGGATCGACGGCTACACCGAGGACGAGAAGGTCGCGATCGCGAAGCACCACCTGGTGGGCCGGCAGATCGAGCGCAACGGCCTGCGCGACGGCGAGGTCGTGCTGACCGACGAGGCACTGCGCGCGATCGTCGGCGACTACACGCGGGAGGCCGGCGTGCGCAACCTGGAGCGCGAGATCGGCAAGGCGCTGCGCAAGGTCGCGACGAAGATCGCGGCCGGGGACGCCACCGCGCCGATCACGGTCGACGCCGACGACGTCCGCACCTACCTCGGCCGTCCGAAGTTCTTCTTCGAGGCCGCCGACCGCACCTCGGTGCCCGGCGTGGCGACCGGCCTGGCCGTGACCGGCACCGGCGGCGACGTCCTGTTCATCGAGGCGACGCGGATGGAGGGGACGGAGGGCCCCACGCTCACGCTCACCGGTCAGCTCGGCGACGTGATGAAGGAGTCGGCGCAGATCGCGCTCAGCTACGTGCGGTCGCACGCGGCGGAGCTGGGCGTCGACCCGGCGCGGCTCGATGGCCGGTTCCACGTGCACGTGCCGGCCGGCGCGGTGCCCAAGGACGGTCCGAGCGCCGGCGTCACCATGACGACCGCGCTGGTGTCCCTGCTCACCGACCGGCCGGTCAAGTCGACCGTCGGCATGACCGGCGAGGTCACGCTGCAGGGGCGCGTGCTGCCGATCGGCGGGCTGAAGCAGAAGGTGCTGGCCGCCCACCGTGCGGGCCTCACCGAGGTGGTGCTGCCCGCGCGGAACGAGGGCGACCTGGACGACGTGCCCGAGCAGGTGCGGGAGCAGATGACCTTCCACACCGCCGCCTCGATCGCCGAGGTCCTGGCCGCCGCCTTCGAGGCGGGGGAGCGCGCCGCGGTGCCCGACGCCGCGTAAGCTCCCGCCCGTGGAGCTGCAGCGCGTGGTGGTGTTCGGGGCGGCCGGTCGAACCGGCCGCCTCGTCGTTGCCGGAGCGCATAGCCGCGACCTCGAGGTCACCGCGGCGCTGCGCGATCCAGGGCAGGTCGCGTTCGGCGACCACGTGCGGGTTGTCGCGTGCGATGCGCGGGAGCGCGACGACGTCGCTCGCGCGCTCGAGGGAGCCGACGCCGCGATCTCCGTGATGGCGATCCCGTCCGGGACCGGCCCGACCACCGAGCTGTCGGAGGCCACCCGCACGATCGTCGCCACGATGACGTCGCTCGGCCCGAAGCGACTGGTGGCGACGGTGAACACCACCGTGTTCCACGACCGCCCGGTGAAGCCGCCGTACGACGTGGTGGCCGAGGAGCACCGGCGCGACGTGGCGATCCTGCGCGACAGCGCGCTCGAGTGGACCGCGCTGGCGGCGGCGTTCCTCACCGACGACGAGCCGACCGGGTCCTACGTGGCGGCGCTCGACGCCGAGGCCGCCGGCGCCGATATCCCTCGAGGCGACCTCGCGGCAGCGACGCTCGACGCGCTGGACCACGACGACTGGATCGGCCACGTCGTGGGCCTGGCAGGCCTCACGTAGGAGGCGGTGGCGGAAGGGGGACGCGCCGCGCCCGTCGGGGTCGCCGCTCGATCGGCTCCGGTCGCAGCGCCAGGATCCCCGCCGCCGTGAACGCGATCCCGGACGCCGCCCCGAGCGCCAGGTAGATCCACAGCGGCCCGAACCCCATGTCGAGCAGATCGCCGAACTCCCGCACGAATTGGAACCACGCCATGAAGGTGGCGATCGCGCTGACGCCGAGCACGATGCCGAGCGCGATCAGCGCCCCGCTCGCGACGAATCGGCCGGGAGGGTCCTGCCGCAGCCGCGACCGCGCGATGAGGGCGAGGACGATCAGTGCGACCCCGGAGCCCACCCCGCTGCCCCAGTCCAGGGCCGGCCTCGCGAAGTCGATCGACGATCGGAAGCCCGTATCCGTCGGGTTGAGCGGGAGGACCAACATGGCGAGGCGGATCACCACCCCGGTCGTCGCCAGACGCAAGCTACGGCGCAGGTCGTCCGGGAACAATCGCGGATCCATGCCGGAAGCCTAGCCCGGCGGTGGTCGCCAACCCCGAGCATCGGCCGCGGGACGGCGCACCGAGCGGACGGGCGTCAGTCCGTCGCAGGGCCGAGCCGGCGGATCTCGTACACGGCGGTGGCCTGCCCGTCGAGGGCGATCGTCTCCAGGAAGACCGCCTCGATGCGATCGTCGGTCATGATGCCATCCAGGACGGCCTCCGTGACCAGGAGCTGGCCCGACGTCGTGACGTCCCCGAGCTCCGCCGCGACGCGGGTGACGTGCTCGACGAGGTCGTCGCTCGTGCGCTCCGACATCACCGTCGTGCAGCGCGCCGCGCGCCCATCGGTCCTTCGCGCGCGATCGGTCGGACAGCTCCAGGGCACAGCGGGCACCCTCCATCGGCGTGGCGAACACCGCCACCAGGATGTCGCCCTCCGAGGACAGCGTGACCCCACGGAACGACCGGACGAGCGGCTCCACGTCGTCGTCGACCGGCAGACCGAGATCCAGCACGGCCACCGTTCGAGGCACCCGCGGGTCGAGCGCCCCCACGACATGCGACAGGGCGTGGCCCACCGGATCGGTCAGGATGTTCAGGTCGACGAAGGCCATCGCCCTCTCACCGTAGTCCCACCCGCTGCACCCTGCCCCTCCGGGCTCGACCGTATCCTTGCTCGCATGACGTCGCCGGGAGCCTCCCTCGAGCTGATCGACGTCGCGCGGAGCTTCGACAGGACGGTCGCGCTCGACGGCGTCACGTTCGACGTGGCGCCCGGGACGATGGTCGGCTTCGTGGGCCGCAACGGCGCCGGCAAGACCACGGCCATGCGGATCGCGCTCGGGGTCCTCGAGGCCGACCGCGGTGAGGTGCGGTGGCGTGGCGCACCCGTCGACGCGGTCGCGCGGCGGCGCTTCGGATACATGCCGGAGGAACGCGGCCTCTATCCGAAGATGCGGGTGCTCGAGCAGCTCGTGTACTTCGCCCGCCTGCACGGACTGCCCAAGGCGGACGCAGACGCGAGGGCACGCGAGACGGTCGAGACGCTGGGCGTCGCCGAGCGGGCGCGGGATCGCGTCGAGGCGCTGTCGCTCGGCAACCAGCAGCGGGTCCAGCTGGCCGCCGCGCTCGTGCACCGGCCCGACGTGCTGGTCCTCGACGAGCCGTTCTCCGGACTGGATCCGGTGGGCGTCGACGCACTCGCGGCCACGCTCCGGTCGGAGGCCGACCGCGGCGTGCCGGTCCTGTTCTCGAGCCACCAGCTCGAGCTGGTGGAGCGGCTCTGCGACGCCGTGGTCCTGATCGACCGGGGCCGGATCGTCGCGCAGGGTTCGATCTCCGAGCTCCGGGCGTCGCGCCGCCGCCGCCTCTATCGCGTGGGCGTGCGCACGGCCGACGAGTGGTGGGACGAGCTCCCGGGCGTGCACCTGGAGGGGCACGCACCCGAGGGGGGCGTGATCCTTCGGCTCGACGACGACTTCGACGAGCAGCGGCTCCTCGACGTCGCCAGGAGCGCGGGCGACGTCTCGCACTTCAGCGCCGTCGAGCCGACGTTGGCCGAGCTCTTCCGCGAGGTGGTGCCGGCGTGAACCGGCGCGACACGGATCGGGGCAGCTGGTTCCTGGTGATGAAGCGCGAGTTCTGGGTGCGCCTGCGGGACAAGGGGTTCCTGGTCTCCAGCTCGATCACGGTGTTGGTGCTCTCGGGGTTCATCGTGGCGAGCGCCGTCGGCGGAAGCTCCACGCCCTCCTTCGACCTGGCGCTCACGGAGAGCGCTCGCCCGCTGGAGCCCGCCATCGCGACGGTGGCGCGCGACCAGGGGGTCCGGGTGTCCGTCTCGGTGGTCCCCGACGACGCCGCCGCGAGACGGGCGGTCCTGAGCGGAGCCGCGGACGGGGCGGTCTCGGGGGAGGACCTCCTCGTGAAGACCGAGGCGCCGCCCCAGCTCGAGAGCGTCGTCCACGAGGCCCAGCGGCGGCGTGCGATCCAGGAGCAGCTGTCCGGCGCCGGGTTGTCCGAGGGGGAGATCGACCAGGTGCTCGACCCACCGGCGCTCCGCACGGTCCCGCTCGAGGACGTGCCCGGCCCGGACCGCGAGCTCAACTCCTCGGTGGCCTTCGTAGCCCTGCTGCTGTTGTACGGGCAGCTCTTCGGCTACGGGGTGTGGGTGGCCTCCGGCGTCGTCGAGGAGAAGTCCTCGCGGGTCGTGGAGGTGCTGCTGGCGGCGATCCGGGCGCGGCACCTCATGGCCGGCAAGGTGCTGGGGATCGGCCTGCTGGGTCTGCTGCAGCTCGCCTGCATCGGCGCGATCGCCCTGACGCTGTCGCTGACGCTCGACGTCCTGAACGTCCCCGGCCAGGCGATCCTCACCCTGCTCGTCACGCTCTTCTGGTTCGCGCTGGGATTCGGCTTCTACGCGTCGCTGTTCGCGGTGGCGGGCGCGCTCGTCTCGCGCATGGAGGAGCTGCAGAACGCGATCGTTCCCCTGAACCTGACGATCCTCGGGTCCTTCTTCGTGTCGATCACGGCCGTGGGCGAGCCGGACTCCACCCTCGCGCGGGTCGCGTCGCTCGTGCCGCTCTCGGCGCCGTTCGCGATGCCGCCGCGGATCGCGTTGGGTTCGGCGACCGTGCCGGAGGCCGTCGCGTCGATCGTGCTGCTGTTGGGCGCCACCGCGCTCGCGATCCCGTTCGCCGGCCGGCTGTACGCGGGCGCGATCCTGCGGATCGGCGCTCGCGTGAAGTTGCGGGACGCGTGGCGCGCCACGCGGTGACGTGCCGTTCTCGCCGCAGCCCATAGTCTGGGGACATGACCGGCTGGACCTCGAGCAACGTCCGCCACGCCCTCGGCCTCGTGAAGCAGGGGTCGAACCCGGCCGCCGCCGTCTACGACAGCATCGGGGCCGACTTCTTCTTGGCGCTGTCCCCGGGGTGGCTGAACCTGGGCCTGTGGGAGGGCGACGGCGGCGATCCGAGCGAGGCGCCCGATGCCGTGCGCCGCCTGGTGCGGACCCTGGCCGCCGACCTGCCGGCCGGTGGCGATGTCCTGGACGTCGGCAACGGCCTCGGCGCGCAGGATCCCGTCATCGCCCAGGTGGCGCGCCCGCGCTCGCTCACCGCCGTGAACATCACGCTGAGCCAGCTCGTGGCCGGCCGCGAGCGCCTGGCGGAGGCGCACGCACGACCGCTGAACGCCGACGCGACCCGGTTGCCGGTCCGCGACGGCTCGATGGACGGTGTGATCAGCGTCGAGGCCGCGTTCCACTTCCCGTCTCGTGCCCGCTTCTTCGCCGAGGTGGTCCGCGTGCTGCGACCGGGCGGCGTGCTCACGATGTCCGACATCCCGACGCAGCGCCGCCCCCGCGGCCCGGTGGAGCTCGCCGCGGCGATCGGTCAGCTCCGGGTGTGGGGCCTCGGCACGCATGCGGCCGCCACGGCCGGGGAGATCGCCGCCACGGCCCGGGACGCGGGTCTGGCCGACGTTCGGCTCGAGCTCGTGGGGTCACGCGTGATCGCGCCCGCACTCCGCTTCGTGCACGATCGCCTGCGCCACCCGCTGCCGGGCGTGCCGCGGGCGCAGGTCCAGGCGAGCAAGGTGCTGCTGCGGCAGGTCGACGTGCTGTGGGAGCACGGCATGATCGAGTACGTGCTCCTGCGGGCGACCAAGCCCGTGGACGGCCCGCCGTCCGCTAGCTCCGGCTGAAGGGCAGGCTCACCGTGAGCCAGTCGATCAGCTCCTGCGCGCTGCGCGTCTGCAGCAGCACGCGACCGGGTCCGGTGAAGTCGGTCACGAGTCCCTCGCCGCCGAGGATCGTGGACTTCCAGTTTCCGACCTTGCGCACCGCGTACGTCACTCCCTCGTCGAACGCGACGATGTGGCCGGTGTCCACGGTGAAGACCTCGCCCGGCTGCAGCTGCCGATCCACGATCGCGCCGTAGCTCGAGACCAGCATGTCGCCCGCGCCCGAGCATCGGAGCACGAACAACCCCTCGCCGGAGAAGAAGGTCTTCGCCCCGCCCCACTTCGTGTCGACCTCGACGCCGGGCTCGCTCGCGATCCACGACCCCGACTGCACGAACATGGTGCCGCCGGCCAGGGGCAGGTGGACGAGGTCGCCGGGCAGCTTCGGGGCCACGGCGATCTCACCGCCGCTCGGCGCGGTGAACGTGTTGATGAAGAAGCTCTCCCCACCCAGCATCGAGCGCTTGAGGCCGCCGAGCAGGCCGCCCGTCGACGCGGTCTGGATCTCCACGCCGCCCGACATGGCGGCCATCGCGCCTGCCTCGACCTTCACGCTGTCGCCGGCGCCGAGCCGGATGGTCCCCATCGCGAACGACGGGCTCGCCTGGATGTCGACCTGCATCGTGGTTTCCCCCCTCAACCGTCCTCCGGGTGGAGGACGGTTCGTCGAGCGTACCGGTCCGGCGTCCGGGGGAGCGGGGTCGCCTCAGCCGAGCTCGCGCAGCAGCGAGGGCAGGGGCAGGGAGCCGAGGCCCAGGATCCGGTCGTGGAAGTCCTTCAGCGAGAAGTCCGCGCCTTCCTTCGCGGCGGCGGCGTCGCGCGCGCGCTCGATCTCGATCATGCCGACCATGTACGACAGTGCCTGGCCCGGCATCGCGATGTACCGGTCGATCTCGATAACGGCGTCGGTGTGCGGCACGCCGGCCTCCTCCAGCGCCTCGATCGAGGCGTCCCGCGTCCAGTTCAACGCGTGGATGCCGGTGTCGGTGACGAGCCGGGCGGCTCGGTGCGCCTGCGCGTCCAGCATGCCGAGGCGCTCGTAGTCGTCGACGAACAGGCCCATCTCGTCGGCGAGGCGCTCGCTGTACAGGCCCCATCCCTCGATGAACGCGCTGCCGGCGAGCAACCCGCCGAAGCTCCGCAGCGACGGCCGGTCCGGGATCTCCTGCTCGATCGTGAGCTGGAAGTGATGGCCGGGGTTCGCCTCGTGATAGCTCGTGGTGGCGAGGTGGTGCAGGGGACGCGTCGGCAGGTCGTAGGCGTTCACGTAGTAGATGCCGGCCCGAGACCCGTCGGCGGAGGGCGGTTGGTAGAACGCGAACGGCATGTCGGCCTCGCGGAACTCCTCGACGAGGCGCACCTCGCAGTTGTCCGATGGACGCCGGCCGAAGAACGCCGGCGCCGCGTCCCACCCGCGGCGCACCTGATCGCGCGCGATCTCCAGCAGGCCCTCGCGCGAGTCGGCGGTGTTGGCGCCGGCCGCGGTGTGCGCGTCCACCGCCTCGGCCGCGGACGCGAAGCCCAGGCTCGAGGCGATCCGCCGGCGCTCCTCCTGGATCGCGGCGAGACGCTCCACACCGATGTCGTGGATCTCCTGCGCCTCCAGCGGCAGGGTCGTCCAGGCCAGGATCTGCGTCGCGTACATGGCGTCGCCGTCGGGCAGCGCCGACAGGCCGATCGTCTCGGTGGCGTGCGGCAGGTACGCGCGGACCCCCTCGAGGTATCGCTGATACGCGGGGTTGACCTCGTCGCGGATCACCGTCGCGATGCGCTCGCGCGCCGTCGCGTCATCGGGGTCCACGCCCGCCAGGGCGGGAGAGTCCTCCGGCGGGATCGCGAGGAGCCGCTCCACCTGCCCGACGGCGCGATCGGCCACGACGCGCGGCACGAGCGTGCCCGACGTGATCCCCTCGCGCACGACCTCGTCGATCTCGGCCAGGAACGACGGGATCGCCGACAGCCGGGACAGGTACCGGTCGAGCCGCTCCGGGCCGTCGGTGCGCTGCATCGAGCTGAGCTCGGCGAGCAGCTGGCCGGGTCCCCAGAGGTGGCTCACGGCCTGCAGGCGGTCGAAACGGTGCGCGATCTCGGCCACCTCGCGCTGGGCGATCGACTCGAGCACGTCCAGCGAGGTCCGCATCGTGACGTCGAGCGACGTGCGGTCGATGCCCGCGAGCTCTTCGAGCGCCCCTTGCTGGAAGGCGAGCCGTCGTTCGCGGCCCGCCTCGCTGGGGTCGGCGAGCCGGTCGTCGTAGCGCTCGTCGCCGACCATCGTGCCGATCAGCGGCTCGAGGTCCAGCAGGCCCTCCCAGTACCGGTCGACCAGGGCGGCGGCTTGATCGGTGGCGCTCATGGCAGTCTCCTGATGTGTGGGTTGGGATTCAGAGGAGGCCCAGCGTAGCCGCCCCGTCGATCTGGAGCGCGACGCCCGAGACGAACCTCGCGTGGTCGGAGCACAGGAAGGCCACGACGCGCCCGAAGTCGGCCGGGTCGCCGAGTGGTCCCTCGAAGCCCAGGTGCCGGACGCGGTCGGTGGCGTGCAGCCCCGGGCACGCGAGGTTCAGGGTGATGCCGTCCGGGGCGAGGTCCTGGGCGGCGGTCTTCGCCCACCCCCACAGGCCGGTCCGGGCGGTGTTCGACAGCGCGAGCGTGGGGATCGGCTGCTTCACGGCGCTCGACGTGATGAGGCAGATGCGCCCCCCGCCCACGACGCGCAGGTGTGGAACCGCCTCGCGCACCAGCCGGATCGAGGTGGTGAGGTTGGCGTTCAACGCCTGGGCGAGCGACTCGTCCGTGACCTCCAGCGCGCGGGCCTGCGGCGGGCCCCCGGCGTTGGCGACGAGCACGTCGAGCCTCCCGAAGCGCTCGACGGTGGCGGCGACCAGGCGTGCGGGCGCCCCCGGGGCGGTGACGTCGGCCGGGATCGCGAGGACGTCCGGGCCGATCCCGGCGGCGGCGGCCGCGAGCCGGTCGGGGTCCCGCGCGCAGATCGCGACCGACGCTCCCTCGGCGGCCAGCGCCGCGGCCGAGGCGAGCCCGAGTCCCTTCGACGCCGCGGTGACCAGGGCGACCCTGCCCTCGAGTCCCAGATCCATGGCCTGGCATCCTCCCACGCGCCGACGGGCGCCGGTTCGAGCTCCCCTCGGGTGCCTCCCGCTTCGCTCCTGAGCCCCTACGGGGGCGGTATCGGCCCTTGCCGGTAGCCTTGGGGAGGTGCGGACCTCCCATCCCCGAGCCTTCCCCCTCCGATCCGTGTCGCGTGTGGCGGCGTTCGCCGTGGCGGGCGCCGTGCTGGCGACGATCGCCCTCACGGTTCCGGGCGAGGGCCGATCGCCCGCGCCGCCCTCGGCGCTCGCGCCGGCGCCTCCGCCCCGCGCCGGCGGGGACATCTCCTCGTTCCAGGGGATGGGGACGTGGGTCGACATCTACGACTCGTCCTGGAGCCACCCCCGTGAGGCCGTTCGCAAGATGGCCGCCCGCGGGGTCCGCACGCTGTATCTCGAGACCTCCAACTTCAGCCGGCCATCGCCGTTCGTGTACAAGGCGCGGACCGCGCGGTTCATCGACGCCGCGCACGACGAGGGCCTGCGGATCGTGGCGTGGTACCTGCCCGGCTTCGTGGACATCGGGCTGGACTTCCGCCGCTCCATGGCGGCCATCCGCTTCCGCACGGACGCCGGCGAGGGCTTCGATGCCTTCGGTCTGGACATCGAGTCGCCCGAGGTGAGCGACGCGGGACTGCGGTCGCGCCGGCTGATCGACCTCTCGCAGCAGCTCCGCGACGCCGTCGGCGACTATCCCTTGGGTGCGATCATCGCGTCGCCTCGAGCCATGGAGCGCAACCCGACGTACTGGCCCCACTTCCCGTACCGCTACATCGCCGCGCTCTACGACGTGTTCCTGCCCATGACGTACTACTCGTGGCGGGTCTCGGGCCTCGAGGGCGCGCGGTGGTACACCACCAAGAACATCGTGATCATCCGGCGGGAGGTCGGAACGGATCAGGTTCCGATCCACGTGATCGGCGGCATCGCCGACGAGTCCACCGCCCGGGAGACCCGCGGCTTCGTCCGGGCCGTGCGAGAGCACGGCATCGTCGGCGGGAGCTTCTACTCGTTCCCCGGCACGGCCTCGTCGGAGTGGCCGATCCTGCGGCAGGTGCGGGCGAACCCGATCCAGACACCGGCGCTGCCGGCGCCGCTGAGCGCCCCGCCGATGGGCAACATCCCCGGCTCTGACACGACCCATCCGTTCGAGGTGGCCTACGCCACCGGCGGCAAGGACGGGCGATGGGATCTGTCGTTCGAGGCCTTCGACGTCCAGGCGCGCGAGGTCCGGCTCTTCGTGAACTGGGAGTTCGTGGGGACGCTCGCGGCCGGTCCCGACGGAGGCTGGACCGGGGCGCGCACCGTGACCCTTCCGGCATCGGCGCTGCGCGGCGAGGAGACGAACGTGATCGTCTTCGCGGCCGAGGGTGGCTCGCCCGAGTGGGGCGTGCGATCGCTCTCCATCGCGCCACACCTCAGAGACGTCTGACCCCGGTGCTACCCTGCGCTCACGTCGCAGGGGCGGGAGGAGCAGGTGAACCGGAACGCGCGCTGGCTCGCCCTCGTTCCATTGTCGCTGCTCGGCTCCGCCTGCACCGACCGGATCGACGTCCCGGGCCTGGAGACCCGGGTCTCGCAGGACCTCCGCTCGCAGTACGAGACCGCCTTCTCCGTGTCGTGCCCCGACGACATCGAGGTCGGCAAGGGCAAGAACTTCGAGTGCACGGCTCGGGGGGAGGACGGCACCACCCTGACGTTGCGGATGACCCAGGTGGACGACCGGGCGTCGGTCACCTACGAGATCGTGGAGGGCTGATGCTCCTGCAAGGCAAGCGACTCCTCATCACCGGCGTGCTCACACCCCAATCCATCGCGTTCGCGACCGCGCAGGTGTGCCAGGAGCAGGGCGCCGAGGTCGTGCTCACGTCGTTCGGGCGTGCCATGAGCCTCACCGAGAAGAGCGCGCGGCGCCTCCCCACGCCCGCCGATGTGCTGGAGATGGATGCGAACGATCCCGCGCAGGTCGACGCCGTGCGCGACGACCTGTCCTCCCGCTGGGGCCAGCTGGACGGCTTCCTGCACGCGATCGCGTTCGCGCCGCAGGACGCTCTCGGCGGCAATTTCCTGCAGACCCCGTGGGAGAGCGTGCAGACCGCCTTCCAGACCAGTGCGTTCTCGCTGAAGGCGATCGCCGCCGGGATGCTCCCGCTCATGCGCGAGCGGGGCGGGGCGATCGCGTCACTGGACTTCGACGCGACGGTCGCCTGGCCGGTCTACGACTGGATGGGCGTCTGCAAGGCGGGGCTCGAGTCCGTGACCCGCTACCTGGCGCGAGACCTCGGTCCGCACGGGATCCGCGTGAACACCGTCAGCGCCGGACCCCTGAAGACCACCGCGGCCAAGGGGATCCCGGGATTCGAGCAGATCTCCGAGGGTTGGACCGCGCGCGCGCCGCTCGGATGGGACGTCGGCGACCCCGCGCCGGTGGCGAAGGCGATCGCCTTCACGCTGTCGGACTTCGCCGTCGGCATCACGGGCGAGATGATCCACGTCGACGGCGGATTCCACGCCATGGGCACGTAGCGGCGGCCGGCCCGTCCTTGCCGGGCACCGCGACCCGCGGTCGCTCGCTCAGCCGATCCGCGCACCGAACGGCCCGCGCCCCGTGACGCAGACCGCACCGCACGCGGCCGCGAACGACAGCGCCCTCGGCACCTCCATCCGAGCCCCCAGGGCGAACGTGAGCGCGGCCGCGAACGTGTCGCCGGCGCCGTAGGTGTCGACGACCGGGCCGGGCGGCGGCTCGGCGGCGTACCGCCCGCGGTCGCCGCCGGACGTCTCGAACGACCCGCCGTCCGCGCCCTCGGTCCGCACGAGCAGCGGTGGCGGGAGGGCGAGCGCCGCCGCGTCCCACCGTTCATCAGGATCCCGTGCGCTGCCCACCAGGCAGTCGGCCTCCACACCGGACTCCGCGAGACGCCGCAGGGAGCGGAGGGAGACCACCATGACGCGCGCCTGCCGGGCCAGCCGGAACGCCTCCGCGTCCCCCGCCGTCACGTAGACGGCGTCGGTCTCGCCGAGACGATCCCAGGGCAGCGGGTCGGCCCCGAGCGGTTCCAGCCGGTCGCCGAGCGTCGTGATCGTCCGCTCGCCGGCGCCGTCGACCAGCGTCACCGCGCGCCGCGTCGAGACGCCGCGCCGCAGCTCCGCATGGACCTGGGCCCCCAACGTGGACAGTCGGCGCCGCGACGCCGTCCCGACCGGGTCGTCGCCGAGTGCCGTGAACAGGTCGCAGTCACCGATCAGGCGGGAGAGCTGCACCGCCGCGACGGCGCCGCCCCCGCCGACCTCCTGCCAGACGTCGGCGGCGTGGGCGATCTCGCCGGGGCTGGGGACGCGGTCGACGTGGCCGAACTCGATCCACTCGATGTGCCCGACCGTCGCCACGCGCATCGCGCCAGTCTGCCGCACCGGGCGGGCGACCGTATGCTCGGCGGGACATGACGGATCGGACCCGGCTCACCTCGTTCAGTCACGGCGCGGGCTGCGCCTGCAAGCTCGGCCCGTCGCAGCTGCACGAGGTGCTGGCGATCCTGGAGCCGCTGCCGGTTCCCGTGGAGCTGCTCGTCGGTAACGAGACCGGCGACGACGCCGCGGTGTACCGCCTGTCCGAGGATCAGGCCCTGGTGGCGACCCTCGACTTCTTCACGCCGATCGTCGACGACGCGTACGACTGGGGACGGATCGCCGCCACGAACGCGCTCTCGGACGTCTACGCCATGGGCGGGCGGCCGATCTTCGCGCTCAACATCGTCGCGTGGCCCGTCGACGACCTGCCGCTCGACCTGCTCGGGGAGGTGCTGCGCGGTGGACGTGACGTGGCGGCCGCCGCGGGCATCCCGGTCGCCGGCGGGCATTCGATCACCGATCCGGAGCCGAAGTACGGGATGGTGGCGCTGGGCCTGGTTCATCCCGATCGGATCGCCCGCAACTCCCGGGTGCCGGCCGGCGCGACGCTGATCCTCACGAAGCCGCTCGGCCTGGGGATGATCTCCACGGCGATCAAGCAGGACCTGGCGTCGTCCGAGCTCACGCGGGCCGCCGTCGACGTCATGACCACCCTGAACCGCGAGGCGTCGGAGGCCATGCTCGAGGCCGCCGCCGAGGCGGCCACCGACGTCACGGGCTTCGGCCTGCTCGGGCACCTCCACGAGATGCTGGCGGCATCCGGCGTGTCGGCGCGGATCGACGCCGGCGCGGTGCCGTTCATCCCCGGCTCGGTGGCTCTCGCGCGTGAGGGGGTGGCGGCCGGCGGCACCCGACGCAACCTCGAGTACGTCGCGCCGCACGTGGAGTGGGGCGAGCTCGACGAGCCCCAGCGGCTGCTGCTCGCGGACGCGCAGACGAGCGGAGGACTCCTGGTCGCCACGACCCGGCCCGACGACCTGGTCGCCGCGCTCGACCGGCGGGGCCAGGTGCATGCGACGGTGGGCGTCACCGAGGCGGGGACGCCGGGGCGCATCTCGGTCTCCGGCCACGTCGACGGCTGAGCGCGGGAATAACCGACCCCGCTGCTAGGATTTGCACCTGCATGTGGCGTTGCCCGCAGGCATGTCCCGAGCACACACGAGAGGGTCCATGACCGAGTTCGACGGCGTCTTCTTCAAGGAGATCGTGGAGCAGGGCCTCCGCGAGTTCCCCAACGAGTGCTGCGGCGTGGTCGCCGCGACCCCGGACGGGATGCTCGTGAAGGTCTTCCCCACCAGGAACATCGACGCCAGCCCCAATACGTACCGGCTGGACGGAAACGAGCAGCTCCATATCACGCAGGAGATCGAGGATCAGGGCTGGGAGACGTGGGGGTACTACCACTCGCACACGCACACCCCGGCGTACCCGTCGGAGACGGATCAGCTCCAGGCCTTCTTTCCGGACACCCGGTACCTCATCCTGTCGCTCCAGGACCGGGAGCGGCCGGTACTCCGCTCCTTCTTGATCCGAGACGGTGAGGTCATCGAGGAGGAGCTGACGATCACATGAGCGGCGCCCGGTTCACCGAGGATCAGGTCCAGCGCTACTCGCGGCACATCATCCTGCCGAACATCGGCGGGGCCGGGCAGCGCAAGCTGCTCGACGCGAAGGTGCTGGTGATCGGCGCGGGGGGTCTGGGCTCGCCGGTCCTGCTCTACCTGGCCGCGGCCGGGGTGGGCACGATCGGCGTCGTCGACTTCGACCGCGTGGACCTCAGCAACCTCCAGCGGCAGATCCTGCACACGGACGCCGACATCGGCCGCCTCAAGGTGGAGTCGGCGGTCGAGCACCTGCGAGCGATCAACCCCACGATCGAGGTCGTCGCGCACGACACGCTGCTGTTCAGCGACAACGTCTTCGACATCATGGGCCCCTACGACCTGATCATCGACGGCACCGACAACTTCCCGGTGCGCTACCTGGTGAACGACGCCACGCAGTTCCTGGGCAAGCCCCTCGTGTACGGCAGCATCTACCAATTCGAGGGGCAGGCCACCGTCTTCATGCCCGGCCAGGAGGCCCCGTGCTACCGGTGCCTGTTCCCTTCGCCGCCCCCGCCCGGCACGGTGCCGAGCTGCGCCGAGGGTGGCGTGTTCGGGGTGCTGCCGGGCGTGATCGGCTCGATCCAGGCAACCGAGGCGATCAAGATCATCACGGGCGAGGGCGAGCCGCTGATCGGCAGGCTGCTGCTGTACGACGCCCTGCACATGGACTTCCAAGAAGTGAAGATCCGCTGGGACGCCGATTGCCCGGTCTGCGGCAAGGATCCGACCATCACCGAGCTGATCGACTACGAACAGTTCTGCGGCGTCCCCGCACGCTGAGCCGACATCCGAAGGAGACCCCACACGTCATGGCCGTCACCGTGAAGCTCCCCACCATCCTGCGCAAGCACGCCGGCAACGAGGCGAAGGTGCCGGCCGACGGCGGCACCCTCTCCGAGGTGCTGACCGACCTCGAGACCCGCTACCCCGGCATCACGAAGAACGTGATCTCCGAGGACGGCGGCCTGCACCGATTCATCAACGTCTACGTCAACGACGAGGACGTCCGCTACCTCGGCTCGCTCGAGACGTCCGTGAACGAGGGCGACACCGTCTCGATCCTCCCCGCCGTGGCCGGCGGGTAGCAGCACTCCTGGTGTCCTACCTCGAGATGTTCGAGGGATCGCGGGACTGCGTCTCCTGAGGAGGATCTGGGCGCCGTCGACGCTCCCGGCGCCGATCCGGCAGCTCCGAAAGGAGTGGCCTCACTAGGTCCTTTGGCGCCTTGACCTGCGATGTTGCGGGGGACTAGCGTTCGGTGCAGGAGGTTTCCCGTGCAGACACCCACGCTCCAGCCGAAGGTCGAATCCGACCGCGTCGTGCTGATCGGCGACCCCGAGGAGCCGCGCCCGCGACTGTTCCTGGCGATGGCGATCCTCGCCCTGATCGCCGCGATGGCGATCGGCGGCGGCATCGTGTACGCCTGGCAGCAGGGCCAGGTCCACGACCGAGACCGACTCGTGCACATCGCACGCGTGGACGCACAGAACGCCCGCGACGCCAGCGACGGGGCGTTCGCCCGAGTCGGGAGCCTCCAAGCGCAGATCACGAACCTCCAAGCCCTCCTCGAGGGGGAGCGCGCGCACGGCACCATCCAACAGGGGGAGATCACCGACGCACAGGCCCGCGTGGCGAGCGCCAGGGCCCGGCTGGAGGAGGTCAAGGACCGCCTCCGGGGCGTCGTCGGACCCCGCGTCTCCAACGGCCGGCACATCGCGTTCCTGCTGGCCGCCACCACCGAGCAGTCCCCGCCGCTGATGGTGATCGATCTCGGGCGGTGGTACACGGGCGACGCGGCGCGCCGCGCGGCCGCCGCGGACGGGGCGCTCGTCGCCGGCGAGCATCTGTTCCACGGTCGCTACCTCCGCAACTCGGGGCACGACTGGCGGATCGTGCCGGTGGGCACCGGCGCCCTGTTCACGATCCGCCACTACGCCGGCGCCACGGTTCCCACGAACGTGAGCTTCACGACGCTCGCGACGATCCTGAACGGCGGTGGATCCCAGCGCATCGCCAACAACCCGTTCTGGGTGGAGGTCCGGGGCCACACGATCGTCTCAGGCCACGAGCAGCGCTACCGCGCGCCGTAGCCGCGGAGCGCTCACGCGCCCGCCACCCGCTGGCATACTTCCAGCGTGCGATACGACGACATCCTCGCCGCGATCGGCAACACGCCGCTGGTCGGCATGCCGCGGATGTCCCCGAAGCCCGGCGTGCGCCTGTGGGCAAAGCTCGAGGGCACGAATCCCACCGGGTCCACCAAGGACCGGATCGCCAGGAAGATGGTGGAGATGGCGGAGGCCTCGGGCGAGCTCACGCCCGACCGGGTGATCCTCGAGCCAACGTCCGGGAACACGGGCATCGCGCTGGCGATGGTGGCGGCGCGCCGCGGCTACCGCCTCACCGTGGTGATCCCCGACAACGCGAGCGAGGAGCGGATCGGCCTGCTTCGCCTGTTCGGCGCCGAGGTCGTGTTCAGCGACGGTGACCGGGGGACGAACGGCTCGATCGAGGTGGCCCGGGCGCTCGCCGCCGACGACCGCTACTACATGCCCTTCCAGTACGGGAACCCGGCGAACCCGCTCGCGCACGAAGAGGGGACCGGTGCGGAGATCATCGCCGACCTTCCGGAGGTGACGCACTTCGTGGCCGGCATGGGGACGGGCGGCACGCTGACCGGCGTCGGTCGGGCCCTGCACCGGCACAACCCCGACGTCCAGGTGGTCGCCGCCGAGCCCGAGCTGGGCGATCTGGTGTACGGGCTGCGGTCCCTGGACGACGGATTCGTGCCGCCGATCTTCGATCCCGACGAGGTGGCCCGCAAGTTCCTGGTGAGCTCCGCCGACTCGCTGCGGACCACCCGGGTCCTGACGGCGCGCGAGGGCATCTTCAGCGGCATCTCATCGGGCGCCGTCGTGTTCGTGGCGCAGCGCATCGCCGCCGAGATCGACGCGGGAGACGTGGTCTGCCTGTTGCCCGACGGTGGGTGGAAGTACCTGTCGACGAACGCGTGGGCCGAGGATGCGGCGCTCGCGGAGAAGGGCGTGGCGGAGTCCCTGTGGTGGTAGCGCGCGGGTGAGCGACGCCAGGCCGATCGGTGTCTTCGATTCCGGTGTCGGCGGGCTCACCGTCGCTCGCGGGATCATCGACCTGCTGCCGAACGAGCCGCTGGTGTACGTGGGCGATACTGCTCGCTTCCCGTACGGACCCCGTCCGCTGACGGAGATCCGCCGGTTCGCGCTGGAGATCGCGGACCTGCTGGTCCGCCGGGACGTGAAGATGCTCGTCGTGGCCTGCAACTCCGTGGAGGTCAGCGCGATCGAGGACATCGCGGCCCGTGCGGGGATCCCGGTGATCGGCGTGATCGACCCCGGGACGAGGGCCGCGGTGCGCGCGACCCGCAGCGGGGCGATCGGGCTGATCGGCACGCAGGCGACCGTTGACAGCGGCGCGTACGACCGCGCCGTGGCCGCCACCGGCGCGAGCGTGCGCCTCCTCTCCGTCGCCTGCCCGCTCTTCGTGGAGCACGTCGAACGGGGGGACACCACCGGAGACGGGTTGCGGGTCGCCGCGCGCAGGTATCTTGAGCCGTTGCGAGAGGGAGGCATCGACACCTTGATCCTGGGCTGCACGCACTACCCGCTGCTGTCCGGCCTGCTCCAGGTCGAGCTCGGGTCGGACGTCGTCCTGGTCTCCAGCGCGGAGGAGACGGCCAAGGACGTGTACGCGACGCTCCTGCGGGAGGACCTGCAACGTGCGGAGGCCGGCGCTCCGCGGCACACGTTCCTCGCCACCGGCGACACCGACGACTTCCAGCGTGTGGCCGAGGTCTTCCTGGGCCCCGAGCTGACGGAGGTCCGGGCGGCGCACGCGCAGCCGGTGGGGGGTGGGACGTGGAGCTGACGGTCCTGGGGTCCTCCGGCACCTGGCCACCGGGAGGCGGCGCCACCTGCGGCTACCTGCTCTCCCACGATGGCTCGCACCTGTGGTTGGACGCCGGCACCGGCACGTTCGCGAATCTCCAACTGCACATCGAGGTGCGGGAGATCGCGGCGGTCGTGATTACCCACGGCCACCCCGATCACTTCGTCGACGTGGTACCGGCGTTCTACGCTCGCCACTACGGCGGGCTGGGCGAGCCCGGCCTGCCGTTCTACTCACCGGAGGGGTTCACGAACCTGCTCTCCCTGCTCGTGTCGGAGGACGGCCGCGACGTGATGGGCCAGGCGTTCGCGTTCCGGACGCTCGTGGACGGCGATCGCGTCCAGGTGGGGCCGTTCGACATCCAGGCGTACGAGATGCGACACGTCGGCGTGGTGGCCCTGGGCTACCGCATCCAGGCGGGCGATGCGGTTCTGGCGTACACCGGCGACACCGGTCCGTGCGACGCCGTCATCGAGATGGCGCGCGACGCCGACGTGCTGATGGCGGAGGCGTCGTACCAGGACGCCTCGGAGCTGCTCCCGTTCCACCTGTCCGCCCGTCAGGCCGCCGAGCATGCGAAGGCCGCGAACGTCGGACGGCTGCTGCTGACGCACATCCTGCCCACCCTCGATCCGGCGGTCTCACTCGCCGAGGCGCGCTCCGCCTTCGACGGCTCGGTGGAGATCGCCGAGCAGGGCATGATCACGGGGATCGGTTCGTGAGCCCGAGGCCGGACGGCCGCGCGCCCGACGAGCTTCGGCCCGTCGTGTACGAGCTGGGGTTCCAGGAGTGGGCCGCCGGGTCCGTGCTCCTGTCGATGGGCCGCACGCGCGTACTCTGCTCGGCCTCCGTCTCGGACGACGCACCGCGCTGGCTGCGCGGGACGAACCGCGGATGGGTCACGGGGGAGTACTCCATGTTGCCGGCCTCCACGAGCGAGCGTTCCCCACGCGAGGTCAACAGGGGACGCCCGGGCGGGCGAACCCAGGAGATCCAGCGGCTGATCGGGCGTTCCCTCCGGGCGGTCATCGATCTGTCGAAGCTGGGGGAGCGGACGATCACCGTCGACTGCGACGTGCTGCAGGCCGACGCCGGGACGCGCACGGCTTCGATCACGGGCGGCTTCATCGCCCTGTCGCTGGCCCTCCGTGGGCTGCAGGAACGCGGCGCGGTCGGGGACGACGTGCTGCGCGACAGCGTCGCCGCGGTCTCGGTCGGCATCGTGAACGGGGAGCCGGTGCTCGATCTCTGCTACGAGGAGGACGCGGGCGCCGACGTGGACGCCAACGTGGTGATGACCGGCTCCGGCCGGCTGGTGGAGGTGCAGGGCACGGCGGAGGGCGACCCCTTCTCCCGGGCCGAGCTCGACGCGCTGTTGGATCTCGCGACGGCCGGCGTCGAGCGCCTCACGAGCATCCAGCGCGACGCGCTGGCCTAGGCGGAGCGATGGCCATGCCGCCCCGGCTCGCCGTCGCCTCTCGCAACACGCACAAGCTTCGGGAGATCGCGCGGATCTGCTCGGACTGGCCGGTGGAGTGGGTGACGGTCGAGAACGATCCTCGGGAGTGGCCGGATGTCGAGGAGACGGGCGACACCTACCTGGAGAACGCGCTGCTGAAGGCGCGCGCCGTCGCGTCCTCGCTGGCGCTGCCGGCGCTGGCCGACGACTCCGGCATCGAGGTCGACGCCCTCGGCGGCGCACCGGGCCCTCGAAGCGCCCGCTACGCAGGGGAGGGCGCCTCCGACGAGCGGAACCTGCGGCAGTTGATCCGGGCCCTGAAGGGCATCCCGGCGGGAGGCCGCACGGCTCGCTACCGGTGCGTGACCGCCCTCGCCATGCCCGACGGGACCGAGGTGCACGCCGAGGCGACGTGTGAGGGCGCGCTCGTTGGCACGCCTCGGGGAGCGGCGGGCTTCGGCTACGACCCGATCTTCGTGCCAGCAGGATGGGACGCGACCATGGCCGAGCTCGGCGACGAGCAGAAGGACCGGATCAGCCACCGCGGCCGGGCGCTCCGGGCGCTCGCCGAGCTCCTCGGCTGAAAAAGGGACCCTTCCCGTGTCTAGGCACGGAGTACTACCGGAAAGCGGGTAGCCGGACCCTCAAGGCGTGGCCCCCACGCGCCGAGATTTCATCGGTGAGCGAGCCCATCCCTCGACCCGCCCAGGAGGAACGGCACCTCCTCCTGCGGACGGAGGCCTTCTTCGGCCAGAAGCCACCCTCCTTCGTGTTCCTGTTCGGGGTCGTCTTCTGCGCGATGGTGGGGGTCCTGGACTCCCTCGCCTGGTACTCGATCTCGTTCGGCCTCTTCTACCTGATGCCGATCGGCCTGGTCACGTGGCATCTGGGCCGCCGGGCCGGGGTCGCGATCGTGCTGCTCGCGGCCGGGGCGGGCGTGCTCGGCGACCTCCTCAACGATACGGACAAGGGACTGATCCCGTACTGGAACGGCGCGCTGCGCCTGGGTGTGTTCCTGGTGCTCGCGGCGCTGCTCGCGGCCCTGAAGAGCTCGATCGAGCTGCAGCGACAGGTCGCGATCCACGAGCACGATGTATCGGAGCAGCTGCGGGACCTGAACGAGCTGAAGAACACGTTGCTGCACGCGGTCTCACATGACCTGAAGGGCCCGGTCGCCGCCGTCCTGGGAGCGGTCTCGACGCTCCGACGGAGCGAGCAGCTGCAGCTCACCGCCGAGCAGCGCGACAGCCTGTTCGAGGTGATCGAGATGAGCGGCCGCAAGACGAACCGGCTGCTGAACGATCTCCTCGACCTCGACCGGATCGATCGAGGTCTGCTGCAGATCGACCGCCAGCCCACGGACGTGGGAGCGCTCGCGACCCGCGTGATGCGCGAGTGCGAGGCGCTGTCGGCCCATCCCGTCCGCGTCGAGGCCGATCGGGTCCTGGTGGAGCTCGATGCCACGATGGTCGAGCGCGTGATCGAGAACCTGCTGGTGAACGCCGCGAGGCATACACCGCTCGGCACCCCCGTCCGTGTGGCCGTCCATGGCCGGAGCGACGGCATCGAGCTCGCGGTCGAGGACGAGGGCCCCGGGATCCCCGACGAGCTCAAGAGTGTGATGTTCGACTCGTTCCGGCAGGGGCCGGGCGCCAACAGCGGCGGCGTCGGGATCGGGCTGTCGCTCGTGAAGCGATTCGCCGAGCTCCACGGCGGCCACGCGAAAGCGGAGGACCGCGCCGGCGGCGGCGCCCGGTTCGTGATCTCGCTGCCCGGTCGCGTCACCCGGCGCGACGCGCTGCCCGCGGAACAGGCCAGCCTGCGCGCGGTCTAGCCGGTGGAGCGCCCGCTCTGCTCGAACGAGATGTCCACGACGTAGGTGGCGGTCGGGCCGTGCGGAGCCTCGAACCGCCCGCTCCCAGTGATGCCGACGAGCTCGCCCGTCGCGGAGCCCGGGAGCACGGTCCACGTCCCGACCGCCTCCGAGCCGTTGAAGTCCCCGGTGGTCTCGAGCACGACGCTGCCCTTGCGACCGTCGGCCGCCCCCTCGATCCGCTGCATCCCCACGAAGCGGGCGGTGCCGTCCTCGGCGTAGCACATCAGCCACTCCACCCAGCCATCGCCCTCCAGGTCGCCCGTGAACGTCTGCGTGACGATGGCTCGGGTCACCTTCCGGCCGCCCTCGAGCTCCTGGACGGTGTCCTCGTCCCACGATGCCAGGTCGAACGTGCCGTTCAACGTGGTCATTGGACGCCTCCCTTCGGTCGATCTCAGGTCCTACCCGGCTGTACCCGGCACCGAAACGGGTTGGGATCGTGGCGCATGGCCGCTTCGTCGTTGCGACAGGGCCAGCAGGGTGAGCGCTCCGAGGGCCGTGTCGACGGAGACGATCATCGCCGTCGGAGGGAGCCGGGGATCGCCGCGGCGGACGTCATCGATGGACGGACCGAATCGCGCGGCACGGATCTCCGAGCCGATCGCGATCCCCAGCAGTGCGATCGTCCCCGCCATCACGACCAGCAGCCGGCGCTGCGCGGTCGTGGGGCACGCCCCATGCCTGGTCCGGTGCGACGATTGGCACCCAGGCGATCCAGCTGTGGTAGTTGGCGAACTCCGCGATCATGTGACGAGTCGAGCACGGTGCGGCCGGCCGGCGAAAGGTCCACGAGATGGAGAATCCGTGTGCGGGAGGGGGGACTCGAACCCCCACGTCCTGGTGAGGACACTGGGACCTAAACCCAGCGCGTCTGCCGGTTCCGCCACTCCCGCTGGCGCTTCCGCTGGCGATTCCAGCCTACCGGTCGACCGTCGGGCTTTCCGTGCCGATAATGTGAGCCCATGACCCGCAGGCTCCCCGCGGCCCTGGCCGCCCTCGCCGTCGTGCTCGCTGCGTGCTCCCACGAGGCGCCCCCGCCCTCGGCGCGTCCCGAGCCGACCGGATCTCCCGCGGCCGCCCCCGCTCCCGCCGCCGCGCCGGTCGCACACGCGGAAGACCCCGAGCCGAAGGGGGCCCTGACGGCGAGGTCCATCCACCAGGACCTGGACATCTGGAAGCGATGGTCGCCGGCGGCCCGTCCCACGTGGACGTTCGACACCCGCAACCCCGTAGGAGAACAGCTCGCGATGCTCGTCACCGGTGAGCGCACCGACGACGTCGGAACGGATTGGCTTCGGATCCTGCTGCCGATCCGGCCGAACGAGGCGGACGGCTGGGTGCACGCGGCGGATGTCAACGTGCGCTCGGTCGAGGACGAGATCGTGATCGATCTCTCGAAGCGCTCGCTCGAGCACTTCCACGGCGACCGGCTGGTCCACCGGTTCGAGGTCGGCATCGGCCAGCCGCAGTGGCCCACCGCGACGGGCACGTTCTACATCTGGGCGCACGTCCCGCAGGCGAGCCCCACCGGTCCCTACGGGGTGTACGCCCTCGGGCTGTCGGGCTTCAGCGAGGTGCTCACGGATTGGCCCGACGGCGGACGGATGGCGATCCACGGTACGCCGTACGCCGCGAACCGGGGGCAGATGGTGAGCCACGGGTGCATCCGCGTCTACAACCCCGACATGCACAAGCTCAAGCGCGTGCCGCTCGGCACGCCCGTGATCATCCGGCGGTAGCGCCTCGCGGACGTGACCGGAGGTGCTTCGGCCCGGCGGGGTCGGCCCGGTAGAATCCGCCCATGCCGGAGCGGGATCTCGCGATCACGGTGGGCGACGGGTTCACGCTCGCGGCGGTCGGCGACTGCATCATCTCCCGGCCCCTGTCGCAGCTGGCCGTCGCCGACGATCGCTTCGCCTCGGTCGTGCGGCTGCTGCGGGACGCTCACGCCACGTTCGGGAACCTCGAGACCTCGATCACGCCGCCCGACGCGCCCGACGTCGTGCCGATGGGGGTGCCCGAGGACTGGACCGTGCGCGCCGAGCCCGCCACCGCGGCGGACCTCCGCTCGCTGGGCTTCGACCTCTTCGGCCGGGCGAACAACCACTCGACGGATTGGGGAACCGGAGGCCTACGCGAGACCGGTCGTCACCTCGACGCCGCCGGTCTGGTGCACGCCGGCGCGGGGGAGACGCTGGCCGCGGCCCGCGCGCCGCGATACCTGGAGACCCCGTGGGGGCGCGTGGGCCTGGTGTCGGCGACGGCCACGCTGGGCAACGACGCCGCCCCGGCCCTGGATGCGTTCGGCGAGGTGCCGGCGAGGCCGGGCGTCCACGCGGTCGATGTCACGCCGGTCGTCACGGTTCCGGGGGAGGTGATGGACTCGCTCGGCATGGTGCGGGAGGCCCTGCCCGACATCGACCTCGCGTGGACGCCGAACCTGGAACCGAAGCAGCTGCTCGAGCTGCAGCGCGTCCGCTACGTCCGTGGCGAGTCGTTCGACGTCCGGTTCGAGATCGATGCGGACGACCGCGTCGCACTGCTGCGGTCCGTGCGGCAGGCGGCGCAGCATGCCGACCTGTCGGTGCTCGCGATCCACGCCCATCACGGCGAGCATGCCCCCGACCACCCTCCGGCGTACCTGCGCGAGCTGGCGCACGCCGCGATCGACCACGGCGCGGGTGCGGTGATCGTGAGCGGCCCGCACCGGCTGGCGCCGGTGGAGCTGCATGCCGGGAGGCCGGTCCTCTACGGCCTGGGCAACTTCATCTGGAGCGACATGACGGAGCCGCTGCAGGGGTACTTCTACCGGCACAGCCGGGCGCGGGTCGCCGCCGCTGCCGATCCGGCGATGCTGACCGACGCCGACCTCACCGCGGCGTTGAATGCGGAGAGCTTCGACGACGAGGACATCTTCCGTGCCGTGATCGCCACCATGCGCTTCGAGGGCGGCGCGGTGGCCGAGGTCGGCCTCGTCCCGGTCGAGCTGGGTTACGGACAGCCGCTGACGCGCAGCGGGATCCCGCGATCGGCCACCCCGGCCGCGGGGACGGAGATCCTGGAGCGCATCCGCGCGATCTCCGAGCCGTTCGGGACCGCCGTCACGCTCCGGGACGGTGTCGCCATCATCCGGACATGAGTCGCCCCCGACGCTGATCTCGGGGGTTCCACTCATCGCAACCCGGGCGTAGCATCCGAGGTCCATATCAGGCTGAGCCGGTCACGCCAGCTTGCGCCGGGCCTTCCTCCTGGCGCCGCTCCTGGTGGCGGGCTCGTCATGGCCGCCGGCGAGCGCCGGGTCGGTGTTCGTCCGGCCCGGTGTTCGTCGTGAACTTCCGACGACGTCCGGCCCTCGCGCGGGCGTTCGCGAGCGAGTTCGGACGAACGGTCGGTACCCGAAGTCTCAGCCGACCGGGGGACTCCAGATATTTCTTCCGGAACGCCGATGTATCTCTCAGGCGGTCCGCAGCGAGGGGGTTTGCTGCGGAGCCGCGAGGGGGATGCGATGACGTCACGCCGGATGGCCGCGTCGGGCAGTCTGACCAGACGCGCGCTCGCGAGGTGCACGGCAGAACGAGGGGCGGCGGCTGTGGAGTTCGCCATCGTCGCTCCGCTCCTGATCCTGCTCGTCTTCGCGATCATCGACTTCGGCTTCGGGTTCCACGCATGGGACGGCGCGCAGAACGCCGCACGCGAGGGAGCCAGGGTCGGCGCGGTCAGTGCGAACGTGGGTGAGATCACGGCGCGCGTCCGCGGCGCCACCACCTTCCTCGATCAGACGAAGCTCGACGTCAGCGTCCGGTGCGCACGCGCGGGCAGCAGCACCTTCAGCACGTGCGGCGCCGGCTCCACCTGGCAGGAGGGCGACATCGTGCGGGTCACGGTGGTCTACCGCTACTCCTACATCACGCCGATGCCCACGATGGTCGGTCTGGGCGACACGCTCTCGGCCACCGCTGTCGCCGAGGCAAGGTTCGAGGGCCAATGAGATCGGGACCGGTTCCTCGAGCGGTCGCGCGGCGATGCCGCAACCTGCACACCGACCAGGAGGGCGCCGTGGTCGTCCTGGCGGCGCTGCTGATGGTGGCGCTCCTGGGTTCGGTCGCCTTCGCGCTGGATCTGGCTCGGCTCCGGCACGAGCGTCACGTCCTGCAGGGGGCCGTGGACCTGGGAGCCCTGGCGGGCGCGGGGACGCTCCCGGTCCGGGGTGTGGCCCAGGCGAACCTCGCCACGAACACCGCGCGGCAGATCGCGTTCGCCAACGCGCCGGACCTGCCTCCCTCGTCGCTGTCCATCGAGTTCCGATGCGTGGTCACCGATCCCGAGGGCAACGGCGGCGCCGACAGTCTCGACGTCCGGTTCGCATGCGGGCCGGGGACCGGCGGGAACTGGACGTCCGGCTGGAGCACCCGGCACGGCAAGGCGTCGCACGCCTGCAACCCGTACGGGGGCGACCTCTGCAACACGATCTACCTGCGAGCCTCCAACGTGATCGACTACTTCTTCGCGCCCGTGTTCGGTCTCGACCAGGGGTCGACCGGCGCGGTCATGGGCGCGGCGTGCAAGGGGTTCTGCGGGCAGCCGTCGAGCCCGCTGGACGTGGTGATGGTGATCGACCGGTCCAGGAGCATGACGGAGTCGGACATGGCGAACGCCAGGAACGCGGCGCTCGCCGTGCTGGAGCTCTACGATCCGGCCATCCAGACCGTCGGCCTGGTGGGGCTGCCGTACCACCGCTCGTCCAACAAGTGTCTGGTGAACACGAGCCAGACGTATCCGACGACGGGCAACGCGTGGCGGCTGGTGCCGCTCTCCAGCGACTACCAGCTGAGCAACGGCACCCTGAATCCCACCAGCGACCTGGTCCGCACGCTCCAATGCCTGCAGCGGGCGCCGGACAACGTGACGACGAATCCCAGCGGCGCCGGCCACACGGACCTGGGCGACCCGCTGGAGACGGCCGGGCGGATGCTCACGAACGACAGCCGTGCGGACGTTCCGGACGTGATCATCTTCCTGTCCGACGGTGAGGCGAACCAGCCCAGGTTCAACCAGCCCTGCGGCTACGCTGCGACACGCGCGACCGCGGCGAAGGCGCGCGGCATCGACATCTTCACGATCGCCTACGGCGTCGCGGCCGCGCGCTGCACGTACGACACCAGCGGGACCTACCGCAACGCCTACGCGTCCACGTTCTTCGCGCAGGTGGCGACCGACTCGGTCGACAACTCGCCCGGATCCTGCCTGCCGACCGAGAACACCGACGGCGACCACTACTTCTGCGAGACGGGCAGCGCCGACCTGGAGCCGGTCTTCCGTCGGATCGCCGTCGCCGCGCTGGAACGCACCCGGCTCGTCGACATCTGACGTCGCCCGCGGAGCGGGAAGATCGGTCTCGATCGCGCTGGTCCTCGCCGGCATGTGCCTGCGCATCCGGATCGAGGAGCGCGTCTGGTTCCGGTGGCGGCCCGACGCCTTCCTGATGCGTCGGTACGCTCGCCCGATCATGCTGTTCGCGTTGAGTCAACGGAGCTGGGGCGCGGCCCGTTCCATCAGCGGCTCCGGGCAGTCGGCGCCGCGATCGATCGGTCACGAGCGGGAAGCCACGACACGCCGCGGTAGGGATCGACCGGACCGATCAGGAATCGAGAAGCGCTGGTCACGGAGTCGCGGCTAGGGTTGATCACAGGACCACGACAGGTCGGAGTGATCGAAGGAGGGGACCATGATGAAGCCACACGTCAGCGGTATCACGCTCGGCGTCGAGGACGTCGAGCGGGCCAAGCGGTTCTACAGCGAGGGCCTGGGCTGGCCGGTCGAGATGGACGCGCAGGGCTACGTCGCGTTCAGCATCAACAACGGCACGGCGGCGTTCGGCCTGCTGTCCCGCGAGGCGCTGGCAGGCGCGAACGGCGTCCCGTCCGAGGGAAGCGGGTTCGGCGGGATCGTCCTGTCATACGTCGTGTCCGCGAACGACCGGGTCGACGAGATCCTGGCCCAGGCCGAGTCCGCCGGCGGCACGGTCGTCGAGCCCGCCCGCGAGAAGTGGGGAAGCTACGGCGGCAGCTTCGCCGACCCGGACGGCTACCCCTGGAACGTCGCGGTGGGCGCGGGTCAGCCCATCGCGGCTGAGTAGTCGACGTTCTCACCCGAGGTCGGAGGCCGGTCCCCGGGAGCGCGTGGCCCGGAGGCGGCCCGTCCGCTCGGCGTCACGGGCCGACGGGGCGGAACAGCTCGATCGGGTTGCCGGATGGATCCTCGAGCAGGATCTGCTGGCCACCCGGGCCGGTGACGATGTCGTTGCGGAACGTCACGCCCTCGGCGCGCAGGCGCTCGACCTCGGCCTCGATGTCGTCCACCACGAACTCGACCCGGTTCCAGCCGCCCGGGCCGGGCTGCGTCCCGTCCGGCATCGGCCGCCCCGCGGAGCTGGATGGGCCGCTCAGCAGCAGGCGGAGGTTGCCACGGAACACGTCCGCGAAGGCCGGCGCCGCGTGCGTCCCGACCGTGAATCCGAAGTGTTTCGTGTAGAAGGCCACCGCGGCATCGACGTCATGCACCATGTACCGCACGTTGACGGTGTCGACCGGCATGTCGTCTCACCTCCTGGCGGGTTCGCCCGGACGAGCGAGCCCTGTGGTCATGCGGTGCTGTGATCCAGCCCGGCATCGTGGTGGGCCCCCGGGGATTCGAACCCCGAACCTGCGGATTAAGAGTCCGTTGCTCTGCCAGGTTGAGCTAGAGGCCCGGCGCAGTCTATCAACGGCTCTCCCGCGGCCGGCCCCCGATCGGGGTTCCGCCGCGGAAACGGCGGGCGTAGGCTGGATCCATGCGGGTGCGTGCGAGCCTCGTCGTGAGCCTGATCGCCGCCGTGGTGACGACGACGCCGGCCGGCGCCGCGCCGCCCAGGATCTCCGTGGACAACGTCGACTCCCTCCAGGTCGTCGACACCTACGATCTCGGCGCCGCGCGTGCCTACCGATTCGCCATCGACCGCGAGGACCTCTATCTCACCGAGTACGTCCGGACCGGTGATATGGCACGCATCCTCCGGGTCGACCTCGACTCGGGTCGGATCCTGTGGTCGATCGACGTCTCGTGCACCATCGGCGGGCCTGAGCTCGCCGGCAGCATCGTGCTGCTCGCCGCCGGGCCGTGCGCGTTCAACCCGCGGCCGAAGGTCACCGCGGTGCGGGCTGCGACCGGCAGGACGGCCTGGACCGCCGTCGCCAATGGGGCGGTCCCCGCTGGTCCGGTGGTGATCCTCTGGCGCGCCCGGGAGTTCGCAGGCGGTGACCGAAGCGTCCACCTGTGGGCGGTCCACCCGGCGACGGGCCGGGAGCTCTGGACGTACCGGAGCCCGGGGGACGTCAGCCGGTTCCTGATCGCGCGGGCGGTCCGTGACGCTGTGTACCTGGACGACGACGGTGACGTGGTGGCGGTGGATCCACGGACCGGAGCGGTGCGATGGCGGCGACCGGTGCCGCCCGACGGTTCCCAGGGTCTGTGGCACGCTGATCCCGCCGGACCGTACGTCTACCGCCGACACGGCGATCTCAGCTTCCTGACGGCGCTCGACCCGGACACGGGCGCGCTCCGGTGGCGGGTCGCCCAGCCGACCGGCGGGTTCTTCGACGACGGCGTCGCGTACGTGTCGCTCCAAACCCCAACGGGAGGCCCAACGGGGGTCCATGACCTGGAGGCCAGGTCGATGGCGGATGGTTCGCTCCTGTGGACCGGGCTGTCGATGCCCCAGTTCTTCGAGTCCTCCGGCGGGGTCCTGTACGGGACCCGCTTCGACTTCTCGCAGCCGGCGCCCCTTCGGCTGGTGGCCCTCGACGCCGCGACCGGCCGCGAGCTCGCCGAGTACCCCACGAACTACGACAGCGTGGTCACGCCCGAGCGGTACCTGATGCATGCCGGCGAGGGTGTGTTCGACGTCTACGAGCCGACCCGATAGGGCGCTTCGGGCTCCGAGTGGGGTGACCGAGGGGACTTGAACCCCCAACCCCCAGGACCACGACCTGGTGCTCTAACCAGATTGAGCTACGGCCACCATGCGTGCGTTGCGAGCACAACGATACCAATGCCGGAGGTTGCGGAGGTTGCCGACTTCCGTCGATCAGGGCGCCTGGGGTATCATCCATCCGAGGCTGAACGACCGTTCAATCCTTGGACGGCAGCCTCGCCACAGGAGGCGATACCCCATGGCTGTCCGCCAGCCGACCGAGATCGACCTGGAGCGCGTGGACGCGCTCATCGCGCAGGAGGAGGCGGCGCTCGAGCCCAAGCACGCGGTCTCGATCGCGTACCGCGCCACCGCCGAGCGCACCGTGGCCGGGGGGGTGGCCTCGAGCTGGCAGGACTCGCCGCCGCACGCGATCTTCGTCGACCATGGGCAGGGGAGCCGCCTGTGGGACATCGACGGCAACGAGTACGTGGACTTCCACCTCGGCTACGGCGCCATGGTCATGGGGCACGCCCACCCGAAGATCGTGGAGGCGATCCAGAAGCAGGCCGCCCGCGGCACCCACTTCGCCCAGCCGACGAAGGACCTGCACGCGGTGGGGGAGAACCTGGTGGAGCGGTTCAAGCTGCCGCTGTGGCGGTTCTGCAACTCGGGCACCGAGGCAACCCTGGAGGCCGCGCGGCTGATGCGAGCCAACACCGGCCGCGACATCATCATCAAGATCGAGGGCACCTACCACGGCCACCACGACGCCCTGATGTTCTCGGTGGCGCCCGACCCGGATCTGATCGGCCCGCGTGAGCACCCCGTCACCCTGCCGCAGGCCGAGGGCATCCCGGACGCCTTCGCGAAGCTCGTGCGCGTGGTGCCCTTCAACGACCTCGAGGAGGTCAAGCGGGCGCTCGCCGAGCACGAGGGCAACGTCGCCGGCATGATCGTGGAGCCGGCCATGATGAACTGCGGCGTCATCTTCCCCGAGCCCGGCTACCTCCAGGGCATCAAGGACCTGATGCACGCGGCCGGCGCCTACCTCGCCTACGACGAGGTGAAGACCGGGACCACGCTCGCATACGGCGGAGCCGCCGAGGTCTTCGGCGTGACGCCCGACATCCTCTGTCTGGCGAAGGCGATCGGGGGCGGGCTGCCCTGCGGGGCGATCGGCGCCACCCAGGAGCTCTACCAGCCGGTCGTGGACGGCGTGTACGACATGGCGGGGACCTACAACGGCAATCCGCTCACGATGGCGGCCAGCCGGGTAGCCCTCACCGAGGTCATGACGCCCGACGTCTACGACCACCTCAACGGGATCCACAAGGTGCTGCAGGACGGCTGCACGGCAGCGATCGAGAAGACCGGTCTGCCCGCGTACGTGACTGGGGTCGGGGCGAAGGGGTCGGTGATCTACAGCGAGACGCCCGTGCGCGAGTACCGGGACAGTGTCGGCATCGACGAGCGGATCACGTATCTGGCCTGGCTCGTGCAGCAGAACCGCGGCGTGTTCAAGTCGCCCTGGTCGAAGCAGGAGACCTGGACCACGGCCATCACGCACTCCGAGGAGGACGCCCGCACGTACGTGGCGAACTTCGAGGAGCTCGCCACGATGCTCACGCAGTAAGTTGGGCAGGCCGCACCCGCCGTTCCAGGAGCCGAAGGAGCCCGCATGAGCGCCGCCGAACACACCTCGATCGACATGGAGCTGGTCGACCGCCTCATGAAGGAGGAGACGGCCGCCCTCGACGCAAAGCACGCACGGTCGCTGTCCTACCGGTCGGAGGCGGCACGCCACCTGCCGGGTGGGGTCTCCTCCAGCTGGCAGATGTGGCCGCCGCACCCGATCTACGTCAGCCGCGGTGCGGGTTCGCATGTGTGGGACATCGACGACAACGACTACGTCGATTATCACAACGGCTACGGCGTCATGGTGATGGGCCACGCGCATCCGAAGATCGTGGAGGCCGTGCAGCGCCGGGTGGCGCTGGGCACGCACTTCGCCCAACCCACCGAGGACGCCCTGATCGTGGCGAGCAACCTCGCGGAGCGCACCGGCCTGCCGTACTGGCGCTTCGGCAACTCGGGCACCGAGGCCACGCTGGACGTCTGCCGGATCATGCGCGCCTCGACCGGCCGGCAGCTGCTGATGAAGATCGAGGGTTCGTACCACGGCCACCACGACGCGCTCATGGTGAGCGTCTTCCCGTCCCGGGAGGACGCCGGTCCGCGCGACCACCCCAACGCCGTGCCGCAGACCGCGGGCATGATCCCCGGTGCGGCCGAGAGCGTGGTGAACGTGCCGTTCAACGACGCCGACGCCGCGGAGCGCGCCTTCGCCGAGCATCCCGGCCTGATCGCCGGGATGATCGTGGAGCCGGTCATGACCAACTGCGGCGTGGTGCTTCCCGACGCCGGCTACCTGGAGCGCCTGAAGGGGATCTGCGCCGCGAACGGCGCGATGTTCGCCTACGACGAGGTGAAGACCGGGTTCACGGTCGCGTGGGGTGGCGCGGTCGAGGCGTTCGGCGTCCAGCCGGATCTGATCGCGTACGCGAAGGCCCTCGGGGCCGGCCTCCCGTGCGGCGCGATCGGCGGGACCGAGGAGGCCATGAGCCTGTTGATCTCCGGCGAGCTCGACCAGGTCGGAACGTTCAACGGCAACCCGCTCACGATGGCGGCGGCGAAGGTGAACCTCACGGAAGTGCTGACGAAGGACGCCTACGGGCGGTTGGACGAGGTGAACGCGATCCTCGACGGCTGCAACGATGTGATCGAGCGGTATCGGCTCCCCGCCAGCATGAAGCTCAAGGGCGCGAAGGGCTCCATCGACTGGCACACCGAGCCGATCCACGAGTACCGCGACCTGTGGGACATCGACGACCGCGTGCCGCAGCTCGCGTGGCTGTGGCAGCTGAACCGCGGCGTGTTCAAGTCCCCGGGCTCCAAGTGGGAGAGCTGGACGACCTCGATCGTGATGAGCGACCAGGACGCGCAGCGCTACGTGGAGAACTTCGAGAGCCTCGCCGCCGCGATCGCGGGCTAGCGGCGGCCCGGTCCTCCAGGATCGATCCGTCCGGCCGCCGGAACACCGGGGTCTCGTCGCGCACGGAGCCTCCGGACGAGATACCTTCACCGCCGTGATCCTGACGGGGGAGCGAGTCATCCTGCGACCGGGTACCGACGACGACGTCGCGCGCCTCCTGTCGATCCTGCACGAGCCCGAGGTGGCGCGACGCTGGGGCGACTTCGACGCTCATGAGGTGGCGGACCATTTCGTCGGGATCGAGACGGCGTTCGTGATCGAGGTGGACCGGGAGGTCGTCGGTGCGATCCAGTACCACGAGGAGGACGACCCGATGTACCGGCACGCAGGGATTGATCTCTTCGTCGCCACGCAGCACCATCGCCGTGGGCTGGGGAGTGACGCGATCCGGACCCTCGCGCGATATCTCCTGCACGCCAAGGGCCACCACCGCCTCTCGATCGATCCGGCGGCCGACAACCACGCCGCCATCGCCACGTACGAGCAGGTCGGGTTCCGTCGCGTCGGCGTCATGCGGGCGTACGAGCGGGGTCCGGACGGAACGTGGCACGACGGGCTCCTCATGGATCTCCTCGAGGGGGAGCTCACCGACCGACCCTCGAACGGAGGCTGAGCGATGCCGATCGACGATGCCCTCGCACGCCTGCGCCTGCCGCACTACCCGCGCACGAACCGCTACGACATGGAGTGGATCCTGCGCAACCTGATGGGCCCGAACCCCCTGTGGTTGATGGAGTCGATCCTCGACGAGATGCGGATCGAGCCCGGGATGCGCGTCTTGGACCTCGGCTGTGGCCGCGCCATCACCTCCATCTTCGTCGCGCAGGAGACCGGCGCGACGGTGTTCGCGACCGACCTGTGGATCGACGCCGCGGGGAACTGGCAGCGCGTCCGGGAGGCGGGCGCCGAGGAACTGGTCGTGCCGATCCACGCCGAGGCCCACGCACTGCCGTTCGCCGACGGCTTCTTCGACGCGGTCGTCTCGATCGACGCGTACCACTACTTCGGGACCGACCAGCTGTACCTGGCGACGTCGCTTGCACCGCTGGTGCGGCCCGGCGGGAAGGTCGGGATCGTGGTGCCCGGCCTCGTCGAGGAGTTCGACGACGTGCCGGAGCACCTGGCGGGGTGGTGGGATCCCGAGCTGTGGAGCTTCCACGCACCGGCCTGGTGGCGCGGACTGTGGCAGCGCTCCGGCGAGGTCGAGGTGGAGGTCGCCGACCTGATCCCGGGCGCCGTGGACGAGTGGGCGCTCTGGGAGGAGGTCAGCCTCGAGCGCGGGGAGCCTCGCCGGGACGACGACATCCCGCCGGTGATCCCCGGCACGGCCGAGGTCCTCCGCAGCGACGGCGGCCGTGCCCTCGGCTTCGTCCGGATGGTGGCCACCAGAAGCCCGGCTGACGCCCGGCTGAGACCCGGCTGGCGGCCCGGCGCGGACCCACGCATGGGCGATGTCGGCCGCCCTGCGTAGGCTGCGCGGCGTGCCCCTCGAGCTCGCTCGGACCGACGCCCGGCGGCTCGCCGTCCTGGGCCAGATGCTCTCCGTACCGCAGCCGCGCACGATCGCTGAGGTCGTGACCGGTCTCGGCGAGGTGCAGATGGATCCCACCGCCTCCATCGCCCGGACCGAGCACCTCGTGCTGTGGAGCCGGCTCGGGAGACGGTTCAAGGTGGCGGACCTGGAACGGATGCTGTGGCAGGAGCGATCGCTCTTCGAGTATTGGGCGCACATCCTGCCCACGGCGGACTACAGGATCCACCGCGACGCGATGCGGCGGTACCTTGCCGGCGACGCCACGCGCCACCGATACGTACGTGACTGGCTCGCGGCCAACGCCGCGTTCCGCCGCTACGTCCTGCGAGAGCTCAAGCTCCGCGGACCCCTGCGCACCCGCGATCTCGAGGACCGCACCGCCGAGGGTTGGCGCACCGGCGGTTGGAACGACGAGGGCCGGTTCACCGGGATGATGCTGGAGGTGCTGTGGGCCAGGGGAGAGGTGATGGTGGCCGGCCGCGACGGGGGGCAGCGCCTCTGGGACCTCGCCGGGCGGGTGCTGCCGGTGGGCGAGCCGAAGCTGCGCCCGACCCAGATCGCTCGCAGCGTCGTCGAGCGACAGCTCCACGCCGGCGGCGTGGTCCAGCCGCGGTCGATCGGCCTCGCGTGGCATCGCAAGCCGCACGGCTGGGACCGGGCGCTGGCGGCGCTCGAGCGTGAGGGCGTCGCCGTCCCCGTGAGCGTCGAGGGTCTGTCCGGCCGGTGGTACACCCACTCGGACCTGCTGGCTCGCCTCGGCCGCTTCCGGCCACGCACCATCCTGCTCTCGCCGTTCGACGATCTCATCAGCGACCGCAGCCGCACCGAGCGGCTGTTCGACTTCGTCTTCCGGATCGAGATCTACGTGCCGAAGGCGAAGCGGCAGTACGGCTACTTCGTGCTGCCGATCCTGCACGGCGACCGCCTGATCGGCCGGCTGGACCCGCGGTACGACCGGGCCGAGCACCGCCTGCACATCCAGGGTGTGTGGTCGGAGCCGGACGCTCCCGCCGAGGCCGGGCCGGCGGTTGCGGCCGCCGTCGCAGACCTGGCGGCGTGGCGGGGAGCCCGCGAGGTCGTGCACGAGGGTCCGGTCCCCGTCGCGTGGCGTCGCGCGCTGCGCGGCTGACCTGCGGTCAGGACCTCGGCGCTGCGCGCGACCAGCGCCGTCACTAGACTCGCTGACCTGACGTCTGGCGAGGGGTTGAGGCACATGACGAAGGGCATCCTGGAACGGCTGGCGGACGGTCCCGTCCTGGGTGACGGCGGCTACCTGCTGGAGATGGAGAAGCGCGGCTACGTGCAGGCGGGCCCGTTCACCCCCGAGGTCGTGATCGAGCATCCCGACGCGCTGGCGGAGCTGCACCGCGAGTTCCTGCGCGCGGGCGTTGACGTGCTGCAGACCATGACGTTCTACGCGAGCGACGACAAGCTCGCGACGGTGGGTCTGGACGGCAAGGTCGACGACATCAACCGCAACGCCGTGCAGATCGCGCGGCGGGTCGCGTCCGAGGGAGATGCGCTGGTCGCCGGCAACCTCTGCCTCACGTGGGCCTACGATCCGGAGGACGCCTCGAGCCACGACCACGTCCGCGCGTTGTTCGACCGTCAGCTCCAGGACCAGATCGACGCCGGCGGCGTGGACTTCTGGATCGGCGAGACCTTCAGTTACCTCCAGGAGGCGCTGCTGTTCGTCGAGCGCGCGAAGGCCACCGGACTGCCGGTGATGGCCACCATGTCCTTCGAGAAGGTCCCGGCGCGCTCATACGAGGGCGATTCGCCGGCCGACTGCGCGCGCAAGCTCTCCGACGCCGGCGCCGACATCGTGGGCGTGAACTGCCTCAACGGGCCCCAGCAGCAGCTGCCGCTCGCGCTGGAGATGCGGGAGGCGGTGGGCGGCTACGTCGCGACGCAGCCCGTGGCCTACGCGACCACGGACGACCGGGCCGACTTCACCTCGTGGCCGAACTTCCCGTACGAGCTCGACCCGATGCAGGTGAGCCGCCACCAGATGGCCGAGTTCGCCCGCGGTGCGCACGAGGCCGGTATCCAGTACATCGGCTCGTGCTGCGGCTCCGTGGCCGGTCACGTCCGCGCCATGGCGAAGGTGCTGGGCAAGCTGCCCGAGGCGGAGCGCACGTGGAAGTCCCCCAGCGGCAAGGCCATGTCCGCCTACGAGTACTACGACCACTCCGAGACCGAGGCCGGCTGATGGCCCAGCGCCGCGAGTTCGACGTCGCGGTGATCGGCGTCGGCGGCATCGGCTCCGGATCGGCGTACTGGGCGGCGAAGCGGGCCGGCGCCGGGGTGCTCGGCCTCGAGCGGTTCGAGTTGGGTCACGAGCGAGGCGCCAGCCAGGATCATTCCCGGATCATCCGCCTGAGCTATCACCGACCCGACTACGTCCGGTTCGCGCAGGACGCGTACGCCGCGTGGTCCGAGCTCGAGTCCGACAGCGGCGAGCAGGTCGTGATCCGGACGGGCGGCCTGGATCTGTACCCGGAGAGCGCGCACGACTGGATGGACGACTACTCGAGCTCCCTCGACGAGGTCGGCATCGGCTACGAGTGGCTCGACGCGGCCGAGACGATGCGCCGGTACCCGCAGTGGCGGATCACCCAGGACGTGCGCGTGATGTTCCAGGAGGCCACCGGGATCGCGGCCGCGGCGCGCGCGAACGCAGCGCACCGACGTGTCGCGACCGAGCTCGGCGCCACGATCCTCGGGGGGCAGCAGGTCACGTCGGTGCGGGACACGGGCGGGGAGTACGAGATCTCCACCGCGGCCGGCGACACCTGGCGGGCCGAGCGGGTGATCGTGAGCGCGGACGCGTGGACGAACGAGGTGCTGGCCGGCTTCGACGCGCACATCAACCTCGACGTCACCCAGGAGCAGGTGGCCTACTACGCCTCGGGGGACCTGCCCTCCGTCCAGCCCGAGCGGTTCCCCACGTGGATCTGGATGGGGCAGCCCTCCTTCTACGGCCTGCCCGCGTTCGGGGAGGCGGGGCCGAAGACCGGCTGGGACGCGGGCGGCCCGGTGGTGACGGGGGACACCCGGAGCTTCGAGCCGGATCCGAGCTACACGGCACAGCTGGACGCGTTCATGCAGGAGCACCTGCCGGGCGCGTTCGGCCCGCACATCCTGGTGAAGACGTGCCTGTACACCATGACTCCGGATCGCGATTTCGTGATCGACCACGTCCCCGGTCAGGAGCGCGCGGTGGTGGGCCAGGGCGCCGCGCACGCGTTCAAGTTCGCGAGCGTCTTCGGCAAGTCGCTGGTAGAGCTCGCGTTCGACGGCAAGGCGCAGAGCGACGTGTCGTCCTGGTCGATCGACCGTGAGGTCCTCACCATGACCGACCCGCCGAAGTCCTGGTACGTGTAGCCGGCCCCGGCGAATCCGCGATGCGATGTCTATCTAGATGGTGGGCGTCGGCGGGTTGGGGAACCGGTCCGCGCGCAGGAGCAGGTCCTCGGCCTCCTGTGGCAGCCCCTGCGTGCTGATCGCCTTCTGCAGATGCCGCATGTACGCCTCGGTCGGGCGGATGTAGGCCGAGTGCGACGCGACCCGGAACGTCCGGGCCTTCACGATGCCGTCGGGTCCCTCGACCTCCACGTCCTCTCGGACGTCCAACGTGGGGTCCGCCCCCTCGAACGTGTCGAACTTCTCGAAGGCGTCGTCCGGGATCTCCCACAGCACGCCCCAGATCGTGCCCTCAGGATCGACGATCGCGTTCACGGCGCCGCCGCGCCACTGCCGGCTCGCCACG
The DNA here is from genome assembly GCA_963832225.1 of uncultured Actinomycetes bacterium. GTDB lineage: Bacteria > Actinomycetota > UBA4738 > UBA4738 > HRBIN12 > JALYMB01. Next base: position 87,916 of record CAWHTI010000007.1, on the reverse strand, counting down.
TTGAACTCGATCCGGTAGCCGCGCAGGCTCGCCGGCCCGACCTTGCGCGCCTCTGGGCACGCCTCGTACATCGAGGAGGTCCCCATCAGCGCCCCGTAGGCGAAGTAGTGCGGCATCGGCGGATAGTAGCCGGTTTCCCCTGCGCGGCGCTCCGGCTCTACAGCGGCGCGGGCCGGTAGTCGCCGGGCGGATGCAGGTCGAACGGGCCCTCGTAGAGCACCCGCGGGCGGTAGATGCGGTTGTGGTCGTGCTGCTCGATCACGTGCGCCACGAGGCCGGCGGCGCGGGCGCACAGGAAGATCGGCGTGAACAGCTCGATCGGGATGTCGAGGAGGTACAGGATCAGACCGATCGGCAGGTCCGCGTTCGGGTACAGCCCCTTCTCGCGGTGCATCACCTCGACCGCCCGCTCGTAGGCGGCGACGTAGGGCCCGGCGTCGGGGCGCCGCTCCGCGAGGGCCAGCAGGTCGTCGTGCAGCAGCACTGCCCGGGGGTCGGCCCGGTGCATGTACACGCGATGGCCGAAGCCCATCACGCGGTCGCCGGCCTCGAGACGCGCCAGCACGTACGCCTCGGCGGCCTTCGCCGGGTCGCCCGCGTGCTCGTGGATCGCGGCGAACATGCGGGCCGCCTCCTCGTTCGCGCCGCCGTGCAGCGGACCCTTCAGCGCGGCGGTCGCCGCCGTGACCGCGCCGTAGATGTCGCCGAGCGAGCTCGCCACCACGCGGGCGGCGAGGGTGGAGTTCGCCAGTTCGTGCTCCGCGTAGCAGGTCAGCACCCGGTCGAAGACGGCCACGGCCGGCTCGTCCTGGGCGGCGCCGGGGATCATCGCCAGGAAGCGCGCGGGATGGCTGAGGTCGTGTTCGGGCTCCGCCGGCGGCAGGGCGTGCGTGGCCCGGTACGCGTCGGCCACGATCGTGGGCGCGGCGGCGAGGATCCGAACCCCCTTCGAGACGTTCGCCCCGTGACCGGTGTCCTCCAGACGTTCCGGGTCCTCCGAGCCCGCCAGCGCCGAGATGCCGGTCCGCAGCGCGTCCATCGGATGGATCTGCGCCGGCAGCGATCGCAGGAGCTCGAGCATGCCCTGGGGCAGCACCGCACCGTCGCCGAGCGCGTTCGCGAACATGGATTGCTTGCCGGGACCCGGGAGGGCGCCGTGGATCAGCAGGAAGGCGACGTCCGCGTAGTGCACGCGCTGCGCGAGCTCGATCAGATCGTAGCCGCGCACGACGATGCGCTCGTGCTCGACGTCGAGGAAGGACAGCTCGGTGTCGGTGGCGATCACGCCCTCGAGGCCGGGAGAGAACGCCGGGTCGGTCATCGAGGCTCTCCATCGTCACGGGTGGCGGCCGCCGAGTCGAGTCCCGCGTACGCCTCGTAGTCGATCAGCTCGTACAGCTCCGCGCGGGTCTGCATGCGGTCGAGCCAGGACCGGGCCGTGCCTTCGCGCAGCAGGTCCCGGTAGAACGCGCCCACATGGAAGGCCGCGACCCGCGCGGCCGAGACCGGGAAGATCACCAGGCGGTAGCCGAGCTCGCCGAGCTCCTGAACGCTCATCCCCGGGGATCGTCCGAACTCGGTCATGTTCGCGAGCAGCGGCGCGCGAACGGCCGCGGCGTAGTCGCGGAACTCCTCCGCGGTCTCGAGCGCCTCGGGAAAGATCACGTCGGCCCCCGCCTCGCGGTAGGCCAGGCCGCGCTCCACGGCGTCGTCGAACCCGGAGGTGGCTCGGGCGTCCGTGCGTGCCACCACGACGAGGTCGGCCCGCGCCTCGCGCGCCGCCGCGACCTTCTCGCACATCATGGCCGCGCTGGTGACCTGCTTGCCCTCGAGATGCCCGCACCGCTTCGGATCCACCTGATCCTCGATCTGCACCGCGGCGGCGCCGGCCTCCTCGAGCTCGCGAACCGTGCGCATCACCATCAGCGCCGAGCCGAACCCCGTGTCGGCGTCCACGATGACGGGCAGGTCGGTGACGCGGACGATCTGCCGAGCCGTGCGGGTGAGGTCCTCGAGGGTGACGAGTCCGACGTCGGGCAGCCCCATCGACGCGCTCAACGCGGCGCCGGACAGGTAGGCGGTCTCCGCGCCAGCCTCCCTGGCCAGCAGCGCCGTGAGCCCGTTGAACACCCCCGGCACCGCGACGGCGCCGGGCTCGACGAGCATCGTGCGCAGCCGCGTCGCGGGATGCTCGCCGCTCCCCGGTGTGAGCCACACCATCAGTTGGCTCCCATTGCGGCCACGAGCCCGTCGACGGTGGGGGCGGCGTCGATCGACCACACGAGCTCGGCCACGCGTTCGGCCTTCGCTTCGGTCCAGCGGCCGGCAACGTTCGCGCGGTACTTCGCCGTGAGCTCCTCGTCCGTCATGGGGTTCCGGGCATGGCCGCGCGGGTGGCGGACCTCGCGCACGTGTTGGGTACCGTCGACGCGCGTCACCACGATGCGGTTGGGGATGCCGTCGGGATATCCGGCGGTGAGCTCCGGATCCTCATCTAGCGAAACCTGGTGCTGGAGGCGGCGGAGGGTCTCCGGGCGGCGGATCCGCTCGAGATCGAACGTCCCCTGGGTGACCTCGCCGTCCTCGAGCGCCGCCACCACGATGTACTGCAGCGAGTGGTCGGCGGTCTCGCGGGTCTTCGGGTCCCACTTCTGCGGATCCTTCGCGATGATCTGATAGCTGGCGCCGAACGTGTCGATGTGGATGTGCTCGACCCCCTCGAGCGAGCCGCCGAGGTCCCCGCGGAGCTGCAGCGCCGCGTCCACAGCGCTCTGCGCGTGATACTCGACCGGCCAGTACTTCACGTAGGTGTCGAGGATCCTCGAGGGTGGCGCTCCCTCCCGCATCACGGCCAGCGGCGGGTCCCCGAAGGCCTCGCCGCCCAGGAGCTGCACGATGAACCCCATCTCGCCGTCGAAGGGATGGAACGGCCCCGTCATGCCGGCCTCCGCCAGCAGCGCGCCGGTCAGCGCGTTGCGGGAGGCGTTGGCCGCCGCCGCCCCCTTCCACATGCTGAGCTCCCCGGCGCGCGTCTGGCGCATCGCCGCGTGCGGCACGGTGGCGATCGAGATCGCGTGCTCGATCCCCGCGGCGTCCAGCCCCAGCATCCGGCCTGCCCCGGCCGCGACGCCGACCGCGATGTAGTTCACGTGGTCCCAGCCGTGGGCGCGCAGACTCCCGGCGTCGCAGAGGCCGACCCCGATCTCGTACGCGACGGCGATGCCGGCCACGAGCTCCCCGGGAGCGAGCGCGCGCGTTTCGGCGAGCGCCAGCAGCGGGGCGATCACGTCCGAGGGGTGCAACGGCTCCAGCGAGAGATACGTGTCGTTGAAGTCGAGATAGCGGACCGCCACGCCGTTCGCGAACCCGGCCGCCTCCGCGTCCGCCCGCTGCGACGTGCCCCAGAGCGTGGCGCCGGGGGCGCCGGGCCGGGCGACGGCGTAGCGGCGAGCCGCAGCGGGTGCGTCCGCGTCGAACGCGGCCGTCGCGACGCCAACGGAATCCAGGATGCGGCGGCGCACCTCGTGCACCGTCGCCTCCGGCAGCGACACGGCGTCCACGCCGGCGGCGTAGCGGGCGAAGAGCCTGCTGTATGGGTCGGACATCCTCGGCGTGGCTCCCTCCCGCCCGCTCGCGCGGCCGCCTGGCGATGCTAACCGCCCGCTAGACTGCGCGACGTGAGCGAACCGCAGGTCGGCGTGATCATGGGGTCGAGATCCGACTGGGAGACGATGCGGGCCGCCGCCGAGACGCTCGAGGAGCTCGGTGTCCGCTACGAGACGCGGGTCGTGAGCGCCCACCGGACGCCCGACCTGCTGTTCGAGTACGCCTCGGGGGCGGCGGAACGGGGGCTGCAGGTGATCGTGGCCGGAGCCGGCGGCGCCGCGCACCTGCCGGGCATGACGGCGGCCAAGACGCACCTGCCGGTGCTGGGCGTTCCGGTGGAGTCGAAGTCGCTGCGGGGCATGGATTCGCTGCTGTCGATCGCGCAGATGCCCCCCGGCGTGCCCGTCGGGACGCTCGCCATCGGGCGGCCGGGGGCCGTGAACGCGGCGCTCCTCGCGGCGAGCATCGTGGCTCTGCGGGACGAGGCCGTGCGCGAGCGGCTGCTGGGCTTCCGCGCCTCGCAGACCGAGACCGTCACGGCCCACCCCGATCCCTCGCGCTGATGCTCGTCGCGATCGTCGGCGGGGGCCAGCTCGGTCAGATGCTGGCGCTCGCAGGCGTCCCGCTGGGCCATCGCTTCCGCGTGCTCGATCCCGCCGCCGACGCGCCGGCGGCACGCGTGTGCGAGCACGTCGTGGGGCCGTACGACCACCCCTCGGCGCTCGACCGGCTGGTCGAGGGTGCGGACGTGCTCACGTACGAGTTCGAGAACGTGCCGGTCGAGGCCGTCCGGGCGCTCGAGGCACGGCTGCCGGTGTTCCCAGCCCCCGCCGCGCTGGAGGCCAGCCAGGATCGGCTCGCGGAGAAGCGTCTCCTGAACGACCTCGGGATCCCCACGGCGCCCTTCGCGGCCTTCTCCGATCCCGCATCCCTCGCGCAGGCGAGGCAGGCCGTGGGCGGCGCCGGCGCGGTCGCGAAGACCCGGCGGCTGGGCTACGACGGGAAGGGGCAGTCCGTGCTGCGCGGCGTCGAGGACGACGCCGGGATCTGGCGGCACCTCGGGCCGCCGGGCGGCGGGTACATCCTGGAGGGGCTCGTCGAGTTCCGGCGCGAGCTATCCGTCGTCGCCGCGCGGGACCGGGCGGGGAACACGGCCTGCTACCCGCTGGCGGAGAACGTCCACCGCGACGGGATCCTGCGAACGAGCCGCGCTCCGGCGCCGGCGACGCCCGAGATCGTGGAGACCGCCCGGTCGTACGCAACCCGGCTCCTCGATCATCTGGGCTACGTGGGGGTGCTGGCGATCGAGCTCTTCGACACGGCGGAGGGCCTGCTCGCGAACGAGATCGCCCCGCGCGTGCACAACAGCGGCCACTGGACGATCGAGGGTGCCGAGACCAGCCAGTTCGAGAACCACGTCCGCGCCGTGACCGGGATGCCGCTGGGTCCGACGGACGCCGTCGGGCACAGCGTCATGGTGAACCTGGTCGGCGTCGCGCCCGACCCTCGGGAGGTCGCGGCCGTCCCCGGCGTCCATCTCCACCTCTACGGCAAGGACCCGCGCCCCGGCCGCAAGCTCGGGCACGTCACGGTCCGCTCCGACGACGCCGAGCGTGCCGGGGATCTCGCGCTCAAGGTCGAGAGCCTCGCGTCCGACCATCGCTAGGACATGGCGTACCTCACCTGTCCCGACTGCCGGATGCCCAACAGTGCCGCGGACGACTCCCCCCAGTTCCTGTGCCTGTCCTGCTACGCGCAGATCGTCTTCTACACCTGTGGGGAGTGCAGCTTCCGTCAGGCGATCCCGCAGCGGTGGCAGAACGCCTTCACCTGCGGCAAGTGCGACGCAAAGGTCGACATCCCGCGGACGCGGAGCTACGCGTTGTCCACCAAGGCTCGCGACGTGCAGGGCTACGGGTACCAGTACCCGAAGATGCTCTGAGGTCTCCGGCCGGCGCTACGGGTCGATCGGGTTCTGCAACGTGATCCCGAAGTCCGACAGGTTGGACTGCGCCGGATGCGCGTTGCCCGCCGGTCCCGCCGCGAAGGCGTTCAGGATGTTCTGCGTGATCCGGACGGCGCGCGGGTCGCACGTGGCGTAGGCCACCGGCTGGCCGCATCCGATCAGCTCCACCCAGCCCTGGCTCCCAACGTCCAGGACGCCGGCGTTGCTGCGCGTGGTGTAGTACGTCATGTCGGCGAAGTCCGACTCGCCGCCGCAGGTGACGGGGGAGTGCGCCAGGATCTGGATCGTCTTCGGCGTCGGCGCGGATGGGTGCACGGAGTCGTACTCGGCCTCCACGCCCAGCGGGATGTGCTCGCCGTCCGAGACCCCGGCGCCCGCGAACACCCAGTTGCCCCCGTCCACGGCCACCATGTCGCCGTGGACCGGGTTGCACTCGTACATGGCGCCCAGCAGCACGGTCTCTGGCTCGAACACCGGGTCGCTGCGCCAGTTCGGGGTGGTGGCCGGGTCGTCGATGCCGTACAGGGGGTCCTCCGGGCCGAGCTTGTAGTTCACGACGCGTCGCGCCGCGCCGAGCGGGCTGCTCTCGAATCGGATCTTGCGGAAGATGGCGTTGGCGCCCAGGAACGCGACGTTGAGACCGTTCGACCGGGCGGCCATGGCGCTGTCGCGCATCTCACGCGACCAGTACTCGTCGTGATCGAGCGAGATCAGGGCACGGTGGCGCGAGAGCAGCCCGGGCCGCTGTTGGAGGTCGATGCTCGTCCAGTACGTCACGTCCATGCCGTCCTTCTCCACCAGCGAGACGAAGGGGAACGACGTGAGCATCCCGTTCGCGCCGCGGCCGCCGTAGGGGCGGTCGAAGGAGGCCACGCGGGATCGGTTCTCGAACGAGCCGCGTGGCCCGTGGTAGAGGCTGTACTTGCCCCACGAGTTGTACGCGAGCCACGTGGTGACCTGGTGGATCAGGACCAGCGGCGCCCTGCTGCTGTCGTCGCGCAGCACGAATGGGACGTAGGCCTCGCCGCCGTCGCTGGAGACGAGCTTGAACAGGTAGTTCCCCTGCACCCATCCCGAGCCCAAGGGGATCGTGATCGAGGGAGACCATCGGGCCTCGACCATGTTCGTGTCGGGGGTGAGCGTGCGCCGGGGTTGCTGGACCCCGTTGGTGGCCGGCGAGGTCCAGATCAGCCGGCCGCCGAGGCCGCCGTAGTAACCCAGCCGGTAGGCGCGTACGCGGAAGGTGTCGGCGTTCGTGTCCACGAACAGGCGCACCGATTGGCCGAGGTTGGCGCTCGTGCGATCGGCGTACCCGGAGATGCCCCTGATCGCGTTGGGGGAGATCCGCCACGCGGACGTGCCGGGTTTCGCGTTCTCCGTCACCACCCAGTTCGCCGGCGGCGGTGCGGCCGTCTGCGAACGCAGCGCCGAGGCCGCGGTCAGCAGCGCCACCAGGAGCAGGGTGAGCGGCAGCGCCAGGAACACGGCGGCTCGGCGGGAGGGGAGCGGGGGTGTCCTCATCAGGCCCCCTACCTTCGCGCATGTGCCGGGGATGGGTCAACCGCCGGGGGCCCTAGGACCGACGCGCAGCGCTCCCTACGGGGCGCCATGCAGCCCGGCCGAGACCCCGGAAACGGCGGGCCACGATGGGTGGAATCTCCCCTCTGACCCGCGGGTTTCCGCTCCGAGCTCCGGAAGAAAATGGCCATCGAACGGACATTGGGAAAGCCCTCGAGGGGCCCGTGCGGACCCGGCAGGGGTTGCCCTGCAAGGGCACCGCGAATCAGGCCCTCGGACCCGCCTGAGCGAAAAAAGATGAATCAGCGAGGTCCACTGGCCCTGAGGGAATACGGGCGCTCGTGCCGATACCTCTGGCGGCGGTTGGTTTGCGACCGCTCCGGAGGGGGGTTAGGGTCCGGCACTTCATCAGAGACCCGCCCCGAACGAAACCGGTGGTTCTTACCCGATCAGCTCGAGGGGGAAACGAGATGGGGATCCCACGCCGAACCGTACTCACGGCCGTCCTGACCATGGCCGCGCTCGTCACGCTGGTGCCCGCACCATCGGCCGGCGCGCTACCACAACCCGGACCCGGAGTACCGGTGTGGGCATCGGATTGGATGAAGAAGGGCAGCGGCAACACGAACTACGACCCGGGTCGCACGATCGCCCTGCGACAGGCGAACGAGTTCGACGTCGTGATCGCGCACCTCGGCACGTACGACAACCACGCCGCGGCGATGCACGCGGCGAACCCCAATCTGCGACTCTTCGTGTACGTGCAGGGCATGTTCGCGAGCGAGGGGAACCTGCCGTCGAGCTGGTACGCGCGTAACTCTTCCGGCGCCAAGATCAAGTCCGAGCAATTCGGGACGTACCTGATGAATCCGAAGAGCAGCGGCTGGCGCGACAGCCGCCTGTCCGAATGTCGCCAGCGGCTCTCCTACAGTCACTACGACGGATGCTTCCTCGACTCGCTCGGCCCGACCGGCGTGAACGGCGAGTCGCTCACGTCCCTGCCGATCAACCCATCGACCCACCGCGTCTACACGCGCCGCGAGTGGCTGTCCTCGACGGTGGTCGTCGCCGATCGGGTGCGGTCCGCCCTGGCGCCCCGGCCGGTGCTGATGAACGGACTCGTGGACGGCCCCGGATACTTCCACTCCTCCGGCCCCACCGAGGCCCTGCTGAACGGCGCGACGGGCGGCATGTCCGAGGCGTTCATACGCGCGGCCAGCTCGGGTGCGACCAAGTACAAGGGCGAGACCGCCTGGAAGAACGACGTGGACATGCTCGCCGACGTGGGCAGGCGGAACTCGGGTGCGATCGCGCTCGCCGTCACGAAGGTGTGGTGCTCGGCGAACTCGACGCAGGTCTCGTCCTGGCACCGCTACGCCCTGGGATCGTTCCTGCTCGGCTACAAGCCCGGCCACGCCTACTTCCAGTTCCGGACGGACCACGACTTCACCAAGGGGTACGCGTACGAGGACGTACAGCTCGGCGCGCCCAGCAGCTCCTACTTCCGGACGAACGGCCTGTACGTGCGCAACTTCCAGTACGGCAAGGTGATCGTGAACCCGACGACCTCGTCGCACTCCACGAGTCTCAACCGCCGCTACCGCGACCTGTCGGGCAACTACCGCTCGGGCTCGATCTCCCTGTCGGCGCACAGCGCCCAGGTCCTCAGGAACGCGTGACGTAGCGACGGGCCGCGGAGGCCCGGCCTCGGACGGGGCAGGCCGTCGGTGGTCACGCTCAAGCATCCCCGCGTCCAGCCCGAGTCCCGCCTCGCGTAGGCTCCACCCCCATTGCCCCTTGCCTTCGTGCGGGCGGACCGGTCATGATCCCCCGACAGGGGTTGCGTCCACGCACACCCCTACCGAGCGCCCCGTCCGCCGGGATCACCCGGCAGGGGCCGTGGAGGAGAGCCCATGAGACGTGTGGTCGTCGTTGCGCTGGCGGCATCACTGGCATTGGGTGGGCTCCCCGCGCTGCCCGCGTCGGCCGCGGCTCCCTCCGACATCAGGCGCCTTCCGTTGCGCGATGCGGACGACATGAGCGACGACGGCCGTTTCGTCGCCTTCACCTCCACCGACGCCCGCGTCCGAGGCGACACGAACCGCGTCGCGGACGTCTTCGTCCTGGATCTGGTGACGAGAGCGATCGAACGGGTCAGCGTGTCCAGGTCGGAGCGGCAGGGGAACGAGGCGAGCGGCGAGGCCGCCATCAGCGCGGACGGCCGGTACGTCGCGTTCACCTCGAGCGCGACGAACCTCGTGCCGGAGGACACGAACGCCGCGGCGGACGTCTTCCTCCGGGATCGCGCGGCCGGCACGACGATCCGCGTCAGCGTCAAGAACGGCGGAGCCCAGGCTCGGGGGCCCTCCTTCGGCCCATCCCTGAGCGGAGACGGCCACGACATCGCGTTCCGCTCGTCCGCGTCGAACCTCGGCGCCCCGCTCGACGAGGGCGTCTTCGTCAGGGATCGCGACGCGGGGACGACGACGCTGCTGGGTTCCATCGACGACGGCTCCTTCGACGGACTGGGTGGACGCACGGAGATGAGTGCGGACGGTCGGTTCGTGCTCTGGGAGGGGGGCGAGTCCGGCGCCGAGGGCGGGTGCGTCAAGAGCAGTCTCCTCGTTCGGGACCGAGCCCGTTCCACGACTGAGCGCCACGAGGACTCCTGCGGATCGATCGGCGACTTCGGCGTGAGTGCGGACGGACGCTTCGTCGGCTGGTCGTGGACGCCCAGGCCGAACGCCACCACCTGGGGGGCCGATCCGGCGGAGGGCACGCTCCTGGATCGGGAGACCGGGATCGTCAGCTTCCCCGGCGACGGGCTCGTGGTCGCCGCGGGCGGGGCAAGGGCGTTCACGGGCGGGGACGCGCTGCGTGCGTACGACACCGCGGGCCAGCGCACCGAGCTGCTCCGAGTCGCCGCCGCCCATCCGTTCGTGCCCATCGACGCGACCGCATCCGGGGATCGCGTCCTGGTCCAGACGAGCGCGCCGAACCTCGTCGACGGGGACAGTGCGATCACGCCGGATGTCTTCCTGGTGGATGCGGGGACGCCGCCGCCGACGCCGCTGATCGCGCACGGACGAGACATCGCCGTCCAGCCGGGCACCGGCGACCTCGTCGTCGCGGCGACCGTGGAGGATCCCAGCGGTGACCTCGACGTGGCGGTGCTCCGGTACACGCCGTCGGGTGCGCCCGACACCACGTTCGGAGGCGACGGCATCGAGATGCTGGACGTCCCCTGGCACTCCGTCGAGGCCAGGGCCGTGGCGGTCCAGCGCGACGGCTCCATCCTCGTGGGGGTCCAGGAGATCGACGACATCCTCTCCCCGTCGGCGAGGATCGTTCGGCTCACCCCCACCGGGGCGCTCGACGCCACCTTCGCCGACGGCGGGACCCTGCTCCTCGAGGACTCCCTCCTCGCCGACGTGCTCGTCCTTCGGCGGGGCCGCATCGTCGTGTCCTCGACGGCGCTGTTCGGAGGTTCGTACTCATGCGAGTTCAGCCCGTGGAGGGCCTACGACTGTGTGGGCGTCGCGGTGCGCCGGTACACGTCGGACGGGACCGCCGACAGGAGCTTCGCCGGCGGCGAGGTGCGGGTGGATTACGGGTTCGACGGTGGCTGGGGCCTCGACCTGTTCGCCGGGGAGATCGCAACGAACGACGGTGACTACTACGTGGTCACCTCCGAGGGAGTGATCAGGATCACGGGGGCCGGGGGCCACGACACCGCCTTCGGTTCGGACGGACAGGCCGTTGCCGGATTCGCCGATTCGGACTGCCTGTTCGCCAGCAACCAGGATCGCCTGGGTGACATCGTGGTGTCGAACGGCGCCCCGGTGGTCGCCATGGGCGACGCGGATCGGTTCTGTGCGACGAGGTTCACCGACGACGGCCAACCCGATCCGGCGTTCGGGACGGGCGGAACCGCGGTCGTTCCGGTCACGACCGGCACGTTGCCGAACCGCTCGGCGGCGCTGACCGAGATCGCAGCGGACGCGAAGGACAGGATCATCCTGGGCGGCTGGGCGGACGAGGGAATGGCGCAACCCGACATCGTGGTGGCGAGACTCACGTCCACGGGGCAACCCGACGCGACGTTCGCATCCGACGGACGGGCGAACGTCGAAGCGTCGCCGGGCGGCTGGTGCGAGGCCGCGGGTCTCGTCCTCAGCTCGGCCTCGCCGGTGCTCGTCGGCACCGCCGCTCCCGCGTGGGACCGATCCCTCGAGGTGGCGCTCGTGAAGCTCACATCGGACGGGTCCCCCGATGGGTCGTTCGGCGACGGTGACGGGCGGCTGACCACCCCGTTCTCCGGATAGCGACCGGCCTGCTTGACGGGCAGTAGCATCGGCGAGCATGAGCTACGACGAATCGCTCGCGCCGCGCTACGACGAGTGGTCGGCGCACATGACCGAGGACATCCCCTTCTACGTCGAGCTCGCCCGCGAGGCTGAGGGGCCCCTCGTCGAGCTCGCGGTGGGCAACGGTCGGGTCGCCGTTCCGGTGGCGCAGGCGACCGGGCGCAGCGTCATCGGGATCGACACGTCGCCCGGGATGCTGCAGCAGGCCCGCGTGCGTGCGGCCGAGGCGGCGGTCCAGCTCGATCTGCGGGAGGGCGACATGCGAGACCTCGCCGTCGACGAACCGGCCGCGCTGATCTACTGCCCCTTCCGGGCCCTGCTACACCTGCCGAGCTGGTCGGACCGGCGGCGGACCTTCGAACGGGTCGCCGCATCGCTCATGCCCGGCGGGAGATTCGCGTGGAACGCGTTCGCCTTCGATCATCACATCGCAGCCGAGGTGGACGGACGCCACCAGGACGAGCCCGAACCACACACGATCCGGTACGCCGTCGGCGACAACCGCGTCGACATCGTGCTGGACCGTGGCGGCACCAGCTCGCTGTGGTGGGCAACGAAGAACGAGTGGCTCGGCCTGCTGGATGTCGCGGGGCTCGAGCTCGAGGGTCTCTACGGTTCCTTCGACCGGAAGCCGCTCGACAACGACAGCCGTGAGTACGTCGTCGTCGCCCGCCGCCCCTGAGCCAACCTCGGCCGGGCACCCCTCCAGACGATCCCCGGCAGCCACGAGGCGCGATGCAGGGCTACAGCGCCTTCGTCACCCGGAGCAGACCGGCGTCGCCGTCGAAGGTCGACGCAGGGTAGACCTCGCCGTCGAAGGTGAACCTGCCCGAGGTCGTCGCCGCTCGGGTCCTCGTCATGTAGGTCGTGCCGTCCACGACCTGGGTCTCCTTCGTGATGGGACCGTAGCCGACCCACCGCGCGCGGAGTTCGAGCGTCCCTTCGTAGCATCCGGTGTCGTCGGACCCTGGGCAATCCCCCCAGTTGCAGGAGGACGGCTCCACGAACCGGAACCGGGCGCGCCGCACGCCGCGTTGGTGGAACACCCCGAAGGGGTCGTACTGCTCGCCGTAGAAGTTGGTCTCCTCGGAGATGCCGCCCGACCACTGCCCGGCGACGGAGCCGGACCAGTCGAACTCGATCTCCTGATCGTCGGAACCTACCCGTAGTAGATGATCAGCTGGCCGGTGCCGAGGCTGAGGTCCGACCCTGGGTAGCGCACGCCGTTGAACGTGATGTGGCCGAAGACGTGCGCCGAGCGGGTGATCGACCCGTACGAGGTCTCCGTCGTGACCGTGCGCGGTCCGTAGCCGATCCAACGGGCGCGGACCTCCAGCGTTCCGCAGCCGTCGGGGTAGACCAAGTCGTCGGATTCGATGCAGGTCTCTTGAGTCATCCGGAACCGGGCCTTCGCGAGCCGACGCTGGTGGTACTCGACAGGTGCGCCGTCGAAGGCGATCGTGCCGCTCCACTCGGGCGTCGTGATCCAGTACGTCATGTAGCTGTCGTCACTCGGTCGAACGCGGAGATGGACCGATGCCGTCGAGCCGTCGGGGGCCGTCTGCAGCGGGACGAGAGTTCAGCCTCCCGCTCGGGGTACGGGCCGGTCGCCTGCGCGGGGGCAGCGACGAGCACCACCATCAATGCCATGGGTGCAACGGCGAGCTTCCGGATCATCCCTCTTCCCCTTTCCTCTGTCGGGACTGGTCTCCGGCGGGGCGCTCCTAGTCGATACCGGGGCTCTCTACGCGGAGGGCCTCGTCCGGATGAGGGTGGCCTGTGTCTCGTCTGCTGGTAGCGCGACCCCAGGCAGCGGCTCGCCGTTCCATATGACGGTGCCCGTCACCGTCGCCTGCCTGGTCGTGGTCTCGTACAGACCCCCCGAGGTCGTGACGGTTCGCTTGCCGTAGCCATCCCAGCGGATGTCGATGAGGACGGTTCCCGGCAGCGCCGTCTCGGTCTCGGTCGGCGAGGTGTAGAGGACCGAGTACGGCACATCGAACACGAACCGTGCGAACTTGAGCCCTCGCTGTCGGAACCGGTCATCTGCCCCCATCCCGCCTTCCCAGCTCAGCTCGTAGTGCTCGGTGTCGCTGATCGCGTACCAGTAGGCGATGTCGAACTCGTCCTGGTAGACGTTGGAAGCTCGCGATCCAGAACGTCGTCCTCGGATCGTCGCGTTCGATGACCATCGCTGCCCTCTTGGAGACGCTGGGTTCACCATCAGCGATCGCAGGAGAGACCAGGGACGCTTGGCTCGCCAAGACGATGACGGCGAACGCAATCAGACGACGCACGGGCCACCCCCTCTTCCGGTAGGCCCATGAGTCAACACCGGCCGACCCGGAGCGCAGTCATCCGCCGGTCGTATGGGCCGCTACGCACGACCTCTACGCCCCGTTGAGTGTGCCCGCCAGCCGGTTTCGGTTGGCGGGCCCCGGTTGGCGCGCCGGGCAGGATTCGAACCTGCGACCCGCGGATTAGAAGTCCGCCGCTCTGTCCCCTGAGCTACCGGCGCTCGCCGCCAGCCTACCCGCGGCCGACGGCCCTTCGAGGCGTTCCTCCTCGCCGAAACTGCGCTGCTAGGCTCGCCCGCATGCACGGGTACGACACGACGCCGGAGCCGACGACCGGGACGCCCGCCCGGACACCGCCGCGGGTAGCGGTTCAGCGCCTGGCGATCGGCCGGTTCATCTCGCTCACGGGGACGATCGCGGCCGGCACGGCGCTGAGCTACTCCATCTATCAGAAGACCGGGTCCGCGGCATGGGTCGCCGCGACCATGATCCTGACGTTCGGCATCATCGGGCTGCTCGGTCCGATCACGGGCGCGATCGGGGACCGGTACGACCGTCGCATGGTGATGATCGTGGGCGAGATCGCCGCCGCGATCTGCTGGGCCGCCATGTCGCTCGTCGCGGACGTGCCGGCGCTGCTCCTCGCGCTCGCCTTCCTCGCCTCGATCTTCGAGGCTCCGTTCCAGTCGGCATCGAGCGCGGCCATCCCGAACCTCGCCGGCATCGACGCTCTGTCTCGGGCGAACAGCCTCATCGCGGTGGGGCGATACGCCGGCGTCACGCTGGGGCCGGTGATCGGCGGCGTGCTCGTGGCCTCGATCGGAGCGCGCTGGGTGTTCGCTCTGAACGCCGTGTCCTTCCTGGTGTCGGTGGGCCTGGTCGCGAGCGTGCACGGCCCCTTCGCCGATCCGGAGCGCAGCGAGGCGGACGTCGAGGAGCATCGCGGCCTCGCGGCCGGCTTCCGCTTCATCGCACGTGACCGCGTGCTCCGGCTCCTGCTCACGTCCTGGGCCATCTTCTTCCTGGGCATGGCGTCGACGATCATCGCCGACCCCGTGCTGGCGGACGAGTTCGACATGGGCTCGCTCGGCTACGGCCTGCTGACCAGCTGCTGGGGGGCCGGCACGATCGTCGGAGCGTGGCTCGGCCGCGGCGTCCGGGAGGAGCGGGAGGGGCTGTGGATCGTCGGCTTCAGCGGCCTCGTTGCCCTGACCGGATTCGCCGTCGCGCTGTCGCCGTGGTTCTGGCTCGTGCTGGTCTGGGTGGCGCTGTTCGGGCTGGCCGACGGTCCGACCCAGGTCGTCGAGCAGAACCTCCTGCAGCGACGAACGCCGGACGTCGTGCGCAGCCGCGTGATGGGTGCGTGGGAGGCGATCAACCACGTCGCGCTCGTGACGGCGTTCGTCATCGGAGGCGTCGTGGTGCCCGTGATCGGGCCGAGGGGCGCGTACGCGCTGGGTGGCGTCACCGGCGTGATCGGCACCACGATGCTGCTGCCGCTCCTTCGCCGGCTCCCGGGCACACGCGGCCCGGAGGCCGAGGTTCGTGCGGTGGAGCAGAGCGGGTGACGGGAATCGAACCCGCATAGCCAGCTTGGAAGGCTGGAACTCTGCCATTGAGCTACACCCGCGGCGACTCAGCGTAGCAAGGCCAGAGCGCCTGGCATACTCCCGGCCCATGGAGGTCCGGTTCCGGCTGGTCGACGTGTTCTGCGACCGGCCCTTTGCCGGGAACCAGCTCTGCGTGGTCCCGGAGGTGCCGGAGGGCCTCGACGCCGAGCAGATGCAGACGCTGGCGCGCGAGATCGCGTTCAGCGAGACCACGTTCGTGACCGCCTCCGGCGGCGACCGGTACACCATGCGGATCTTCACGCCCGATCAGGAGCTGCCGTTCGCGGGTCACCCGACGCTCGGCACCGCCTATGTCATGGTCGCCGAGGAACGGGTGCGGTCGCCGGCGATCCAGACCACGGCCGTGGGCGAGGTGCCGGTGGAGATCGACGTCGAGGATGGGTCGGGCTGGATGCGACAGCGTCCGCCGGTCTTCGATGACGAGATCCACGATCCAAGCGCGATCGCGCGAGCTGCCGGACTCGAGCCCGCCGATCTCCATCCGGACCTGCCGGCGCAGGTGGTCTCGACCGGCCTCGGACCCCTGCTGGCGCCGGTTCGCGACCTCGAGACCCTGCGCCGGGCCGAGCGCGACGGTCGTGCGACACGCGAGCTCGGCGAGCGTGCGGGGAGCGAGTGCCTCTACCTGTTCGCGATCACCGCCGACGGCGTCACGGCTCGCATGTTCGATCCGGGCGCGGGGATCGGGGAGGACCCCGCGACCGGCTCCGCGGCGGGACCGCTGGGGGCCTACCTCGCGCAGCGAGGCGTGGCCGGGATGCCGGGGCGGGTGACGGTGGCACAGGGCGAGCAGGTCGGGCGGCCCAGCTTCCTCCACGTGGAGGTCCAGCCGGATGGCGACTCGTTCGCGATCCGTGTGGGCGGCGGCGTTCGGATCGTCGGCGAGGGATCGTTCCGTCTGTGACGAACCGTCAGGCCGGCACGCACTCGAGGCCGGGCGGCGACACGTCTGCGGCCCGCACCCCGTCGTAGAGGTCCATCCGGATCAACACCGAGACGGTTTCGAGCGGGGAGATCGCATCGGAGCTGGCCGTGATGCCGCCGTTGCGGAACGTGGCGTGGGCGCCCTCCGGATCGGTGAGGACGCACGAGAAGGATCCGGCCCGGTCGCCGATGTTGGTGACCTCCGCCGCGAAGCACAGGCCGGAGCCGCCGGTGCCTCCGGTGTCGCTGGCATCGCATGCCTCGCGGATGGGGATCCCGACCTCGATGCGGGTCGTGGGGCCGGGGTCGGTGAACAGGACCAGCATCACCGCCAGCGTGATCATCGAGGCGAGCAGAGCGATCCCCAGGTATCCACCGGTGAGCCGGAGGCCTCGCTCGGTCGCCATGTGCGCGATGCTACGCGGGTCCGGACCTCGAGGTCACGACGGTCGGGGCGCGACGACATCGCACGCGGCGGCCATCGTCGGCGCGTCCTTGCCGGCGCCGTCGACGTGGACGAGGAGTGACGCGACGGCGCCCGCGGCGATCGTGGGCGCGTACACATGGACGTGGTTGGCGTGGAACCTCGCCTCGGCTCCGGACGGCACGCCGATGATCTCGCACCTCGCGAGCGCCTCTGCGGTGCCGACGTTGTGCACGGTGAGGGTGAGGCAGGCTCGCTTCGAGGAGGCGCCGTCCTCGTCGAGCACGTCGGGTGGGCATCGCCGCTCAGCGAGGGGATCGACCCGCAGCTCGGCCACGGGCACGTGTCGAGCTTCGGTCGCTGCCATCAGGGTGAGCCCGGTCGTGACCATGGCCAGGAGGAGGCCGAGGGCCAGCAACGTGCCGACCAGCGACTGTCCGGCCACGGACCCGGGGGAGGGGGAGGGTCGGTCCATGGGGTGACCGACAGTAGCGGGACGCGCCCCTCCCAGCTACCGCCCAACGACCGTTCCTGACGGGCCGGATGGCGTCGTCCGTTAGCATCTGGCGAACGGGGCGTAGCGCAGCTTGGCAGCGCGCCTGCTTTGGGAGCAGGAGGTCGCGGGTTCAAATCCCGCCGCCCCGACCGGATCTGCGCGGGCACCGGGACGGCCGCCCACCACAGTTCCATCCCTTGGGCGGATTGACGAACGGGCGGTTCGGTCTCAGGTTGGTACGG
The DNA here is from genome assembly GCA_963832225.1 of uncultured Actinomycetes bacterium. Classification (GTDB taxonomy): domain Bacteria; phylum Actinomycetota; class UBA4738; order UBA4738; family HRBIN12; genus JALYMB01. Next base: position 70,445 of record CAWHTI010000007.1, on the reverse strand, counting down.
CCGCCCCGACCTTCCACGGCCTCCCGGATGGAACGATGCCGAAGCGAACCCTGATCCTGACGTGCTTGATGGTCGCGATCATCCTGTTCACGAACGCCGGAGTATCCCCGGATGTCGACGCCGCGTCCTGTCGTCGTGGGCCTGCGTGCCGGGATTCGACCTCCCCGCGGCGGCGGGATCCCGTCATCACCGCCGCCGGCGACATCGCCGAGCCGGATCCCTCGGCCGCGACACGGGCGACGGCACGACTCATCCGCTCGATCGACCCCACGATCGCGCTCACGTTGGGCGACAACCAGTACCCGAGCGCGAAACTGGACGACTTCCGGTCCGGCTACGACCCCACGTGGGGGAGGTTCCGGTCGAAGACCCGCCCCGCCCTCGGCAACCACGAGTACGACAGCAGTTCGAACGCGGCCGGCTACTTCCGCTACTTCGGACGGCGAGCTCCGAACGAGTACTACTCCTTCAACCTCGGCCGCTGGCACCTGGTCTCCCTCGACTCCAACTGCGGCATGACGGCGTGCGGGCACGGATCGGCGCAGTTCCGATGGCTCCGCCACGACCTCGCGACGCATCCGGCGAGGTGCACGCTCGCCTACTGGCATCACCCACGCTGGACGTCCGCCGAGGAGACCGGAGGTTCGTCCCAGGTCGCGCCCTTCGTGCGGCTACTCCGAGGCGCACACGCCGAGGTGATCCTGGCCGGACACGTGCACAACTACGAGCGGTTCGCGGCCCAGTCGCCCTCGGGCGAGCGTTCGCAGCGGGGGCTCGTGGAGTTCGTGGTCGGCACCGGTGGCAAGAGCCTGTCACCGATGGGCTCCGCGGAGGACAACAGCCTGGTGCGCAACGACGAAAGCTATGGGGTCCTGAAGATGACGCTGCACCCCCGGAGCTACGACTTCGCCTTCCGCTCGGTCCTGGATTCGGACTTCCGGGACTCCGGGTCCCGCAGGTGCCACTGACCCACAGAGGCGGCGGCCCTACGGCACCTTCATCGCCGTGAGGCTGTTCGCCTCGGTGGCGATGAACAGGTATCTCCCGGCGAACGTGGGCTGGGAGAAGACCCGCCCGCGTTTCCAGTAGCGCAGGACGGCGCCCGTCTCGGCGTTCAGCAGGAAGACGCCGTTCGTGCCGCCGCTCAGGTCGTAGACGGGAACCGACAGGACGCCGCCGCCGTTCACCGCCGGACTGCCGACGATCGCCCCGTCGATCGGCGTCTCCCAGGCCGGTGTCCCGGTGACGGGATCGAGCCGGCGAACCGAGCCCTTGGTGGCGACGCCGTCGATCGTCGTGCCGGACGCCGCCACGAAGAGGCGGGATCCGTCCCACGCCGCGGCCGCCAGACAGGAACGCTGTCCGTACGGGGTGCCGTTCGTGACCTTGACCTTCCACCGCTGCTGGAGGTCGCCGGTCCGCCACGCGTAGAACCAGCCGTTCTTGTTGCACGCGCCGACCATGCCGACGCCGCCGGCCGAGAACAGCGTCGGCGAGGCGCCGAAGTCGGGGTCCGGGATCAGCTCCGCGTTCGGCACCACCCAGTGCGCCCGGCGCGCGAGGGTCGCGGCGTCCAGCCGCACGATCGAGTTCTGGTCGTACCTGGTCGTGGTGAACGCGTTGCCGGTGGTGGCGAAGACCGAGGTGCCGGTCGCCGCCACGCTGGACCAGACGCCCCCGCCCTGCACGTTCGCCGGCACCGAGTACCACGTGGCGAGCTCCTCGCCGGTGGCCTGGTCGTACATCTTCACGCCGCCGCGCGTGAGGGGACGGTCGCAGTGGGAGGAGAACCCGATGTAGACGCGGCCGTTGGCGACGGTCGGCGAGGACCACTGGTAGTAGTCGTTCTCGGTGGCTCCGGTCGGCATGATCGGGCTCTTCCACCGCTCGTCGCCGTCGAGGGCGTCCAACGCGAAGAGCTGCCCGTCGCCGCTCGCCACGTAGACGGTCGCCGCCGACGTGACCGGATCGGGCGCCACCGTGGCCGTGGACGTGATGCCTCTCGCCTCGCACGTGAGGTCCGGCACGTAGCCGAGCAGCTTGGACCAGGCCACCCCGCCGCTGGTCTCGTTCAGGGCGTAGAAGACCCCCGTGTTCGATCCGATGTAGACGCGTCCGTCGAACACGGTGGGACTCGCGACGAACCCGGCGGCCGGCTGTCCCGGGAGCGTCGGACCGGGCGCGGAGAACGACCACGCCTGCCGGATCGAGGCGGCGTTGGCGGGCGTGATGGCCGCGGAGGCGCTGCGTGATCCGTGCCGAGCGGAGGACAGGTACGCGGGCCAGTCCCGGGACGCGCTCGCGCCGACGGCCGGCGGCGCGGAGATGACGGCGGCCACCGCGGCGAGCGAGACGACGAGGCGGATCGAGCGCTGCACGTGTCCTCCGCACCTTCTGGCACACCTTCTGGCACACCTTCTGGCGCAGCTCGGGGGAGGCGAGCCTACTCCGAGAGGGCCGACCGGCGCCACGGGGACGGTCCCGCGGGTCGAACGACGACGGGCTCGGTCGGACGGCGAACGTATGCGGCGAGCAGCCACACCAGCGCGAACGCTCGCGCGATCACGAGCGCCTTCACGACCGGGAACGGCGGGCCCTCGAAGCCCGGCACCTGCCGGATGAACGCGAGCGTGGCCGCCCACGCCGCGAGATCCACCGCCGACCACACCGCGAAGCGCATCACGTCGGGCAGCACGAGAGCGAACCAGGGCACGAGCCACAGGCTGTACTGGGGCGAGTAGACCTTGTTCGTCAGCAGGAACAGGACGATGAGCGGGAAGGCGAACGTCCAACGCGGGAAGTCGGGCTCGCGACGGACCCGCAGCGTCCAGACCGCCACGGCGCCGGCCACGAACAGCACGAGCGACGCGGCGTTCACGAACCGGGGCTGCAGACACAGGCCCGTCAGGTCCTCGGAGCATCCCAGGCCCCAGAGCGACGTCCGGTCGACCGGGCGGCCGGAGTTGAAGCGGAAGAAGAGCGACCACCGGGAGGGGCGCAGGATCGCCACGGGCGCGTTGAGGAGGAGCCACGCGAGCGCGGCCCACAACGCCACGCGCAGACCGGCACGGCGGCCGTCCGTCCGGACCCGCTCCAGCGCGAAGCCCGGCACGAGGAACGCCGGGAACAGCTTCGCCGCAGCGCCGGCGCCCGCGAGCGCGCCCGCGAGCCGGTCCCGTTGCGAGAGCAGCGCCGCCACGGCACCGATCGAGAGCGCGATCGCGAACAGGTCCCAGTTGAGGAAGCTGTTCGCGGCGAGCGCCGGTGCCGCGGTGAAGAAGAGCGCCCTGCCCCCGACCAGCCGGTGGAGCAGGAGCGCGATCGCGAGCGCCGCGAGGGCCAGCACCACCTCGTTGATCAACAGGTACTGCGTCTCGTCCGCGGCCGGGAGGGCGGTGAGGCCCATCAGCACCCCCGTTCCCACGGGGTACTCGTTGCCGGCGTCGACGTACGGGAGGCGGGATCCGAGCTGCCGGTCGGCCCACAGGGCCGTGATGTCCGTGTAGCAGAGGCGGTGGACCACGTCCGGGCGATCGAAGTCGTCGAGGTCCGCACAGGGTGCCCGTACGGCGGCCCCGATCGACAGGGTCACGGCGAGCGACACGAGGACGAGGGCCAGACCCGCGCGCGGAGCCGTGCCCTCAGGCGGACGGGCCACGGCCGTACCGCGTCATGACCTCGACCAGGCGGTCGTGGGGGAGGGCGTGGGCGGTGGCGCCGTCGACGCCGGTCATCGTCTCGGCGGCGACGAGGGCGTTGAGGATCGCCTCCTCGGTCGCTTCGATCGCCGCCCAGAAGAGGTCGCTGATCGCGGTGTCGGGCAGCATCGCGATGTCGATCGGGTCCAGCGAACCACCCTCCTTGTAGCTGGTGATCCGGCCGCGGTTCGCGGTGGAGAACGCCAGGAACATGTCGCCGCTCGTGTGCTCGCCCGCCCCGCCGGCGCGGGCGATGCCGAGGCCCGCACGCTGGGCGAGGCGCTCGCACTGATGCGGGAGCAGGGGGGCGTCGGTCGCGACGATCGCGATGATCGAGCCGCTCCCGGCCCGGGCCGGGTCCACGTACGGAGACGGGATCGCGTCGGTGCCGAGCTCGCGGCCGACCGGAACGCCATCCACCGCGAGCCGGGATCGCCGGCCGTGGTTCGCCTGGACCAGGGCGCCGACGGTCGCGCCGTTCACCGTGCGCGAGGCGGTCCCGGTCCCACCCTTGAACTCGTGGCAGATCATGCCGGTGCCCCCGCCGACGTTGCCCTCGGGCACCGAGCCGCTCTCCGCGGACGCCAGGGCCTCGAACAGATGCTCCGTGGTGACGTGGAACCCGTTGATGTCGTTCAGCGTGCCGTCGTAGGTCTCGCCCACGACCGGCAGGCTCCAGTAGTCCTGCGGGTCCGGCAGGCGCCGGACGTCGGCGCCGACGATCGCGTCGCGCACCACGCCGACGCTGTGCGTGTTCGTGATCGCGACCGGCGTCGTGAGCTGACCGGACTCCCGGACCCACTCCAGGCCGGTGAGCTCACCGTTGCCGTTGAGCCGGTGGCATCCGGCGAACAACGGCGACCTCCCGATGTCGTCGTGCGGCAGGATCACGGTGACGCCGGTGCGGACCGGGCCGGACCCGACGACCAGCGGGCCGTCGCCGCGCACCAGCGTGACCGTACCGACCTTCACGCCCCCGACGTCGGTGATGGCGTTGCGGGGGCCGGGCGGCAGGAGCCCCACGGACAGCCCCAGGTCGCGGTAGCGGGTCACGGCGCCGGAGCCTACTGCACGGGTCACGGGGCGGTCACGCAGCCCGGGTTAACGCGCGCGCCGCCGCCGTCACGGCGGCCGCGACGACGACCACCAGCAGCAGCGGCGCGCGGCGCCAGATCGCGAGCGCTCCCGCGCCGACGCCCAGCACGCGGGCGTCGACGGTCAGCGCCCGGCCCGCGCCGAACGTGTTGATCGCCACGAGCGCGGCCAGCAGCGCGGGTCCCAGCAGGCCGATCACCGACGCGAGCCGCGGCGGAAGGGCGCGGCCGCCCACCAGCACCGGCCCGGCGGCCTTGATCGCCATCGTCGCGATCCCACACAGCAGCACGATGAGCCAGACCTCGTTCACGCGGCCTCTCCCGGCAACCGCCGTCGGCGCGGCAGTCCCACGACGCATCCCACGCTGGCGCACACGATCGGGACGCCGGGCGGCGTGAAGGGGGTTAGGGCCAGCGCGACCGCCGCGCCGACGCCGGCCGCGCTCCACGCCGAGCGGTCCCGCAGCTGCGGGACGAGCAGCGCCAGGAAGAGCGCCGGGAACGCGGCGTCCAGTCCCCACGACGCGGGGTCGCCCAGGACGTCGCCGAACCCGACGCCCACGGCGGTGCCGGCGGCCCACGCCGCGTACAGGGTGACGCCGGCGCCCACCAGCACGCGGGGATCGAAGCGTCCCGCGCCCTCGGAGGCCACGGCCCAGGTCTCGTCGACGACGAGCTGCGCGTGCAGGAACCGCGAGAGCCGGCCACCCGTCAGCGACGGCGCCACGCTGAGCCCGATCGGCCCGTACCTCGCGTTGAGGAGCACGGCGGCGGTCACCGCGGTGGCGACGGTGCCGCCGGCATCGAGGATCGAGATCGCCGCGAACTGGGCCGACCCGGCGAATGTGGTCATGGACATCACGATCGGCGCGACGATGCCCATGCCGGCCGAGCGGGCCAGGACGCCGAACGAGATCCCGAAGCCTCCGACGGCGATCGCGAGCGGCGCGACCGCGCGCACCCCGTGGCGGTAGGTCTTCGGCTCCTCCATGGCCGCACATGCTAGGGTCCGCGCCCGGGTCCGGCCGCCCGGCCGGCCCGCCATTCCGCGGCCCAGAAAGAAGCACGGAGCGACCGGCCGCGGAGCCGACAAGGAGCGAGCCAGGCGTGCGCGTCACCTCCGCGATCCCCGAGATCCCCTCCGAGGCGGTCCTGGCCGCGGTGGACGGGCTGCCGCCCGCCGACGGCTACGCCCTCCACCTCAAGTACCTGCGGTACCGGGAGAAGCCGCACCTGTCCGCCTGGACCGACTTCGACGCGCACTCGATCACGATCCAGGTGCCCGAGCCGTTCTTCCCCTTCGGCGAGATCGTGCCGTACGCGGCGCGTCGCCGCCCCGGGCGCGGCAAGATGCGGTTCATCTGGCTCACCGAGGGGATCACGTTCCACACCCCCCGCGAGGTGATCCGATTCCTCTACTGCCACGAGTGGATGCACTGGTACCTGCGCGAGCGCCTGGGGCGGAAGTCCTCGGCCGAGACCGCGTGCGACCGGTTCGCCCTCCGTAACTACCGGCGCACCTGCGTCACCGTGGAGGACGCGCAGGCCGCGCTCCGGCGCCGCCGCGACGGGCTCGAGGCCGCGCCGGGCTAGCCGGCGACCGTGGCGTCGGCTGCTGCTGCGGCCGCCGCGACCGCAGCGGGCCGCCCGATCGCGCTCTCGAGCACGGTGGCGAACTGCTCGATGCGCACCCGCTGGCGTTCCTCGCGGTCGACCTTGTGGCGATGGAAGAGTCCGGGGTCGAGCTCCTGGCTGACGATCGCGTCCTGGAATCCCTCGGCGAGCCAATCGACGATCGACACGATCAGCTCGAGGTCGATGTCGCCGCGGACCTCGCCGCGCTCGATGCCGAACTCCACGAACTCGAGCGTGCCGTAGGGATCCTCGCTGACGAGCCAGCGATTGATCTCGTGCTTCAGCTCGAGGTCAGTCCCGTACGTTCCGATCAGCGCCACGCGGTTGGGCACCCAGTCCTCGGCCACCAGGTGGCCGGTGTGCTCGAGCCAGTAGCGCACGGATGCGAAGAAGCCCTGCTCAACGACCTCGGGCGGAGCCTCGAGCCACGCGGGGAGCGAACGGGCTGCCGTCTTGAACACCTCGAAGAAGAGTCCGGCCTTCGAGCCGAAGTGCTGGAAGATCGAGCCCTTCGCGATGCCGAGCTCGCCGGCGACGTCGTCGACCCGGGCGCCCTGATATCCGTGCTCGGCGAAGTGCCGCATGGCGCAGTCCACGATCCGGTCGCGTTTCGCCTCGGTGCGGGCGCTGCGCGACAGTGACCTCGAGTCATCCATGGGCGCGGGCCTCCCGTTGCTTCTCCATGTCACGAGCGTAGACGCCGGTGCCGGCAGCGTCTGACCGTGGGTCAGCCTACGACGAGGAGCGTGGTGGCTGTCAAGTGGCGCCGAAGCGACACACGACGATCTCCCGCGCAGATCGTTCGACATGACCACAGGTCACCCGGAGCGCTCCTCCACGGGTCGCAGGCGGCCGATGACCTGCCGTATCATCGAGCGATCGCAGAACGGCCCGAGCATGACCACAGGTCACGCCACACCTTCGCGCCACACGTCACGCCACACGTCGGGCCACACGTCGGGCCACACGTCGGAAAGGATGAGCCGGTGCAGGAAGACCTCGAGGTTCTGAAGCGGGCGCTGATCGGCGCTGACCGCGATCTGGCCATCGCGGCGACCGAGCGACTCCTGGCCAACGAGGTCGATCCCACGGTGATCCTCGAGGAGGGCATGGCCATCGCCATGTTCGATCTCGGCGAGATGTGGAAGCGAGGCGAGGTGTTCCTGCCGGAGGTCGTCGCATCGGCCGCGATCTTCAAGGCGTGCAACGAGCTGGTCGAGCCGGTGCTGCTCGCCAAGAAGGACCCGAACGCCGCGTCCAACGCCCTGGTCCTGATGTGCACGGTCAAGGGCGACCTGCACGACCTGGGCAAGAACATGGTGGGCGCGATGCTGCGCACCTCGGGCTTCGACGTGCACGACATGGGCAAGGACGTGAACGCCGACAAGATCATGGCCGCGATCGACGAGATGCAGCCGCAGATCCTGGGGATGTCGGCACTCCTCACCACGACCGTCCCCTACCAGGAGACCGTCATCAAGAAGCTGGTCGCCGCCGGGATGCGGGATCGGGTCAAGATCATGGTGGGCGGCGCACCGGTCACGCCGGAGTGGGCCGAGAAGATCGGGGCGGACGGCTACGCGAACAACGCGCCCGAGGCCGTCGAGATCGCCCGCAAGCTGGTGGGGCTCGCGCAGTGACCACGGTCGCCACGACCGTGCTCTCGGGCCCCGGCGGCGAGGTCCGCATCGGGGACGAGCACCCGTTCGCGATCATCGGCGAACGCATCAACCCCACCGGCCGCGCGAAGCTCACGGCCGAGATCTGCGCCGGCGACATGTCCACCGTGCAGGCCGACGCCGTGGCGCAGGTCGCGGCGGGCGCCCGGATCCTGGACCTCAACGCGGGCGTCCCGGGCTTCGACGAGCCGGCGATGCTCTCCCAGGTCGTGCGGGCCGTGCACGAGGTGGTGGGGGTCCCGCTCTGCATCGACTCGTCCACGCCGGAGGCGCTCGAGGCCGCCGTGCCGCTGGCGCAGGGCAAGGTCCTCATCAACTCGGTCACGGCGGAGCGTCACTCCCTGGAACGGCTGTTGCCGCTGGTGAAGCGCTTCGGCGCCGCGGTGATCGGGATGGCGAACGACGAAGAGGGCATCTCGATGGATCCGGCCACGCGCCTGGCGGCAGCCCGCAGGGTCGTGGAGGCGGCCGCGGATCTCGGCATCCCCCGCGAGGACGTGATCATCGATCCGCTCACGATGCCGATCGGCGCGGCGCCGGACGCGGCGACGGCCATGTTCGAGACGATCCGCTTGATCCGCGAGCAGCTCGGCGTGAACGTCTCCTGCGGCGCGTCGAACATCTCGTTCGGCATGCCGGACCGTCAGGGGATCGACGCGTCGTTCCTGACCATGTCGATCCTGTCGGGCATGAACTGCGCCATCACGAATCCGCTGCACGGCGCCGTCCGCACCGCCACGCTCGCGGCGGACCTGCTCCTGGGCCGCGACGAGTACGGGGCGGCCTGGATCGCCGATCACCGTGCGGCGAAGGCGCGGGCGCAGGCCGAGGCGCAGGCCGCCTCGGTTCCGGGGTAGGCCGCGCTCATGGGCAAGCTCGCCGTCACGTACCTGCCGAGCGACACGACCGTGCACGTGCCGGCCGGCACCACGCTGTTCAACGCCGCGCACTGGGCCGGCCTGCCGATCGACTCCACCTGTGGGGGGCGCGGCACGTGCGGCAAGTGTGGAGTGCGGATCGTGCAGGGACATGCCGAGCGCACGCTCGCCGACTACCGGCACCTCTCCGACACGCTCGACGAGGGCTGGCGGCTCTCGTGTCAGGCCGAGGTCCGCGAGGACATGGTGTGCGAGGTGCCCCGTCTCATGCGCACGCCCAAGGCGGCCACCATGGGTGTCGGACGCTTCGTGCTCCTGGAGCCGAACGTGCAGAAGCTGCTGCTGGAGCTCGACGAGCCGAGCCTGGAGGATCCGCGCAGCCACCTGCGCCGCGTGCACGACGCCCTGAAGGTGGAGGGCCTGGAGGTCTCGCACGGTCCGGCGATCCTGCCGCGGTTGGCGCTGGTGTTGGAGGAGGGCGTCACGACGCTCACGGCCACCGTCGTCGGCGACCACCTGGTGGACGTGGAACCGGGGGACACGCGCGAGCGGATGTTCGGCGTCTCGTTCGACATCGGGACCACGACCGTCGTGGCCACCCTCGTGGACCTCCGCGGCGGCTCGGTGGCGGCCGTGGCGTCCACGATCAACCGGCAGGCCACGTTCGGCGCCGACGTGATCGCCCGGATGGGACACGCCATGACCGGTCCGGAGGCGATCGAGCAGCTCCGCGACGCGATCCTGTCCACGGTGAACGGTCTGCTCGACGAGGCGTTCGCGGCCGGCGGGGTCGCGCGCGACCAGGTGTACGAGGCCGTCGTCGTCGGCAACGCCACGATGCTGCACCTGTTGCTGGGCATCGACCCGCGTTCGATCGCGCTGTCGCCGTTCGTGGCGACGTTCCTGGAGGCCCAGGACCTGCGCGCCGCCGACGCCGGGTTCGGCATCCACCCCGAGGGCCGCGTCGCACTGTTCCCCTCGATCGGCGCGTACGTCGGCGCCGACATCGTGGGCGACGTGGTGGCCACCGGCCTCGCGCGTGAGCCGGAGAAGCGGTTGCTCGTGGATGTCGGCACGAACGGCGAGATCGTGTGCGGCAACCAGGACCGCGTGGTGGCGACCGCGGCGCCGGCCGGTCCGGCGTTCGAGGGCGGCCAGATCCTGTGCGGGATGCGGGCCACCGACGGCGCGATCGAGGGCGTGGTGCTCACGAACGGTGAGGTCGAGCTCCAGGTGATCGGCGGCGCCGAGCTGGAGCCGCGCGGACTCTGCGGCTCCGGCCTGATCGACGCCGTGGCGCAGCTGCGCCTGGCCGGCCTGCTGAAGCCCACCGGGCTGTTCCTCACCGACGAGGAGCTCGCGGGGCATCCGCTGGCGTCGCGCGTGCGGACGAAGGGGGACCTCCGCGTCTTCGCCCTCACCGACGACGTCGTGCTCACCCAGCTCGACATCCGCGAGCTGCAGTCGGCGAAGGGCGCGATCGCTACCGGCATCGAGGTCGCGATGCGCGAGATCGGCTATTCGGCGGCCGACCTGGACGAGGTGCTGCTGGCCGGCTCCTTCGGCACCTACATCAACCCCGAGAGCGCCCGGGTGCTGGGCCTCGTGCCTGCCGTGCCGGTGGATCGCATCAAGGCCGTCGGCAACACGGCCTCCGAAGGGGCGAAGATGGCCCTGATGAGCTTCCGCGAGCGCGAGGTCGCCGCCGAGCTGCCGGGCGTGATCGAGTACGTCGAGCTGTCCGGCGCCGCCGACTTCAACGACATGTTCATCGCGAACCTCGGGCTGCCCGAGCTGGAGGCCGTCCGATGACCTCCACCGGCGCGAGGGTGGCCTTCATCGCGTGCGGCGCCGTCGCGAAGGACACCGCGTTCCTCGTGGACAAGCACGGATGGGCCGCGGACGTGCACGGCATCTCGAGCGACCTGCACATGACGCCGCTCGAGATCGGCCCGGCGGTGGAGGAGAAGCTGCGGGTGCTCACGCCGCGGTACGACCGGGTGATCGTGGTGTACGGCGACTGCGGCACCGGTGGGCGGCTGGACGAGGTCCTCGCGCGCCATCCGGCCGTCCGCCCCGCGGGCGTGCACTGCTTCCAATGGTACGCGGGGGACCTGTTCGAGCGGTTCACCGACGACATCGGGATCTACTTCCTCACCGACTGGCTCGTCACGAACTGGGACCGCGCCGTGATCGCGGGTCTGGGACTCGACCGGTTCCCATGGCTCAAGGAGACGTACTTCGACAACATCACCCGCATCCTGTTCGTGCGGCAGCACCCCGACGCCGGCCGCGAGGCGAAGGCCCGCGAGATCGCGGCGTGGATGGAGCGGCCGCTCGAGATCCACGACCTGGGCATCGCGCCCCTCGAGGACCTGCTCACCCCATTGATGGACGGGGCTCAAGCAGCGGAGCGATAGACCATAGGGAAGGGCTCAAGCAGCGGAGCGATAGGCCAATAGGGAGGAGTCGACCGATGTTCGAACGTGACGACGCGCCGCGGATCCTGACCGAGGAGCAGCAGCAGACGATCCACGACCAGGCGATGCGGATCCTGAGCGAGATCGGCACCGACGTGCTGCACGAGCCGGCACGGAGGCTGCTGGCCGACGCCGGCCAGCGTGTGGAGGACGAGCGTGTCCGGTTCGACCCGGACTGGATCATGGAGCAGGTGGCGCGCGCGCCGACCACGTTCCCGATCCAGGCCCGGAACCCGGAGCGATCGGTGGTGGTCGGGGAGGGGCCGCCGATCTGCATGAACGTCGGCGGGCCGCCGTTCGCGAGCGACCTGGACGAGGGGCGCCGCAGCGGCCGCCTCCAGGACCACGACACGCTCGTGAAGATGACGCAGGCCACCGACCTGCTGACCTTCGAGCAGTCCGGGGCCGTCGAGCCTCAGGACCTGGACGTCGTCACGCGGCACATGGACTGCGACTACTCGGTGCTGCGCTGGTCCGACAAGCCGTACACCTGCTACGGGACCAGCGGGCCGAAGGCGCGCGACGCCGTGGAGCTCGGCGCGATCGTCTTCGGCGGGCACGACGCGATCGCCGAGCGTCCCGCCATGCTCGGCATCGTGAACCCCAACAGCCCGTTGATCTGGGACTTCCGGATGACCGACGCGCTGATGGTGTGGGCCGAGGCCGGGCAGGGCGTCGTCGTGACGCCGTTCCTGCTGGCCGGCGGGACCTCGCCGGTGAGCGTGGCCGGCGCCCTCTCGATCCAGGTGGCCGAGGCGCTGGCCGGCGTCGCGCTCGCGCAGACGGTCCGTCCCGGCGTTCCCTGCATGTACGGCTCGTTCTTCACGGCGCTCGACATGCGGACGGGCTCGCCGGCGTTCGGCACGCCCGAGTCGGTCTTCGGGATCCTGGCCGGGGCGCAGCTCGCGCGCCGCTACGAGCTGCCGTTCCGTGGGGGCGGCGGGCTCGCGAGCGCGAACAGCGTGGACGGGCAGGCGGCGGCCGAGACGCAGATGATGCTCTGGGCGACGATGCTGGCCGGCACCGACCTGGTGCTCCACGCCGCCGGCTGGCTCGAGGGCGGGCTCACCGCGTCGTTCGAGAAGTTCGCGCTCGACCTGGAGCTGCTGCGGATGTTCGCGCGGCTGCGCGAGGGCGTCGGGTTCAGCGAGCAGGAGCTCGCGTTCGACGCGATCCGGGAGATGGGGCCCGGCGGGCTGTTCCTGGCCTCCGAGCACACGATGGAGCACTTCAAGGAGTGGCTCGACATGAGCCCGCTGTTCTTCACGCCGGACTTCGCCGCGTGGCAGAGCCAGGGCTCGCCGACGCTGGAGCAGAACGCGAACGCCGCCTGGAAGAAGCTCCTCGAGTCCTACGAGGACCCCGGCCTCGATCCGGCGATCGACGAGGAGCTGCAGGAGTACATGGCGAAACGCCGCCTGGACCCCGTGGTCGAGGAGGACTGAGCCCCGCCGATCTCCCAGGGCGCCTTGCCGGAATACCCTTATACCGTCATAATGTGCTGATGGGTCGGAAGAAGACGACGGTCTATATGGACGAGGAGCTGCTCCGGGAGGCGAAGGTCTTCGGAGCGAGGACGGGCCGAACCGACTCCGAGGTATTGGAGGCGGCCCTGCGGCGCTTCCTCGGCATCGACGTGCTGGATCGGGTGTGGTCGAAGAGCGATCTCACCGAGGAACAGGCCAGCAAGCTCGCGGACGAGGCCGTTCTCGAGGCGCGCCGCGTCCGGTGATCCGTGTCGTGCTGGACACCAGCGTGTTGGTGTCCGCCCTGCTCTCCAGGGCCGGTGCTCCGGCCCGGATCCTCGAGCGATGGACCGAGGGCGGTTTCGACGTCACGGTCTGCCCGCATCTGATCGCCGAGCTAGAGCGCGCGCTCGGGTACGAGAAGCTCCGGCCATACGTTTCCGAGGAGGACGCGAGGGACTACGTGCGCACCATCGTGCAGAGCTCAGTGGTGGCGGAGGATCCCGTCGACATCGCGGGGGTGGTCCACGATCGCGATGACGACTACCTCGTTGCGCTGGCTCGCGCCGTGAGCGCCCATGCGCTCGTCTCCGGCGACCGTGAGCTCCTCGTGTTGGACCTGCCGGATCTCCACGTGCTCTCACCGCGGGCGTTCCTGGAGCGGCTCGATGCGACGAGCTTGGGCGGATGAGCCCAGTGGCCGGCCTCTATCCCGCGATCGAACCCGATGACACGGGCATGCTCGACGTGGGGGACGGGCAGCTCGTCTACTGGGAGACCTGCGGCCGGCCGGACGGCCGGCCCGCGCTCGTGCTGCACGGCGGCCCCGGCTCGGGGTGCACGCCGCGGCAGCGGCGTCTCTTCGATCCCGACCGCTACCGCGTGGTCCTGTTCGATCAGCGTGGGTGCGGACGGAGCTCGCCGCACGCGAGCGAGCCCGACGCGGACCTGTCCACCAACACGACGTGGCACCTGGTGGCCGACATCGAGCGGCTGCGCGAGCACCTCGGGGTGGACCGGTGGCTCGTGCTGGGCGGCTCGTGGGGGAGTGACCTCGCGCTCGCGTACGCCGAGCGGCATCCCGATCGGGTCACCGAGCTGGTGCTGTGGGGCGCCTCGCCCGGCCGCCGCGAGGACCTCGACCGGCTCTTCCGCGGCGGGCTCGAACCGTTCTTTCCGCAGCAGTGGGAGGAGTTGATCGATGCGCTTCCGGCCTCCGATCGCGGCGGCGACCCCGTGGAGGCTGTGCACCGGCTCCTCTTCGATCAAGATCCCGAGGTCCGGCGGCGTGCCGCGATCGCGTGGTGCACGTGGGAGTCGGTCACGCCGGACTGGCCTCCCACCCCGGGCCTCGACGAACGGTACGAGGACCCCGCGTTCGCCCTCGCGTTCGCGCGCCTCGTCACGCACTACGTGCGGCGCGACCTGTGGCTCGACGACGGCCAGCTGCTGCGCGACGCCGGCGCCCTCGCGGGCATCCCGGGCGCGATCGTGAACGGCCGGTTCGACCTTCAGTCCCCGCTCGGCGGCGCGTGGGCGCTGCATCGCGCCTGGCCCGCCGCCGACCTGGTGATCGTCGAGGACGCGGGTCACGGCTACACCCACCCCGGCATCACCGAGGAGCTGGTCCGGGCGACGGACCGTTTCGCCGACTGACGCTGCGCGTTCGCGTCGCGCGCTCGATTCCGGCATGCTCATGTCCTCAGGCACGGAGACGGCGGGGCACCGCCGAGGAGGACACCCCCATGACGGATCCGCACGCGCACGACCCACTCGGCTCCGCGCTCACGCGCCGGCGCTTCCTGCAGGCCTCGGCGGTGGCCGCGGCCGCCGCATCGCTCCCGTTCAAGCTGCCGGAGGCGCTGGCTGGCGACGGCGGCTGCGATCCGTTCGACACGCCGGCCTCGTTCCGGGGTCTCGTGCCGAGCCCCGACGACGTCCTGGGCTTCCCGATCGGGATCGACCGCGAGGTCACGGTCGCCGAGTCCGACGCCTACCTCGCCGCGGTCGCGGCCGCGACCGACCGGGTGGTCGTCGACACCGTCGGCACCTCGGTGCTTGGCCATCCGATCCGCTACGCGGTCGTCGGCAGGGCCGAGCACGTGTCGCCTGCCGGCCTGGCCGACATCCGCGACGCCACCGCGCGTATCCGCGACCCGCGCACCCCGGCGGACGAGGTCGCCACGCTCGCGGCCACCACGCCGGCGATCCTGTGGGTGATCGCGAACGTTCACGGCAGCGAGGAGAGCGGGACCGACGCCTCCCTGCAGGCGCTGTACGAGCTCGCCGACCGCGACGACTGCGTCGTGACCGGCGTGCTGGACCACGCCATCGTGATCTTCATCCCGGTGCAGAACCCGGACGGCCGCGACGCCGACACCCGGCGCAACGCGTACGGGTTCGATCTCAACCGCGACACGTTCGCGCGAACGCAGCCGGAGACGGACGCGCGGGTGGAGCTGATGCGGCAGTACCCACCGCTGATGCTGCTGGACGACCACGAGTTCGGCTACTACCGCTCCTTCTTCCCGCCGAACAACGACCCGATGTACCACGAGACCGACGAGACGGTGATCCGGTGGATCAACGATCTGGGCAACGCGTTCGGCGCCGAGTACGACGAACAGGGGCTGGGCTACTTCCACGGCAACGTCTACGACTTCTTCGCCTCGCAGTTCAACGACACGCTGGCGGCCCACGGCTTCCAGGGCGCCGGCATGACGATCGAGGTCTACAACGCCGCCACGCTCGACAAGCGGTTCGAACGGCACCTGGTCGTGCAGTGGGTCGCTCTCACGATGGCCGCGCGGAACGTGCCGGCGAAGCTCGCGAAGCTCCACGACATCTTCGGCAAGGCCGTCGAGGAGGGCCGCGCCGGCACGCTGGAGCCGAACCATCGCTACTACCGTCCGGACAAGGAGGTGCACACGCCGGTCGATCCGCGCCCGGTGCGCCACTACTTCATCCTGCCGAACGAGGGGAAGCGCCCGGAGGTGCGTCGCCTGGTCCGCCGGCTGCAGCGGATGGACGTGGTGGTCCACGTCCTGGAGTCACCGCTGCGCGTGCCGGACTTCCGCCCCTACGGCCGGCCCGCACGGGATCGCACCCTGCCGGCCGGCACGTACTGGATCCCCATGGCGCAGCCGCAGAAGCACTGGATCCAGTCGATGCTGAACGAGGACACCTACCTCCCGACGAACTTCACGTACAGCCTGAGCGGGTGGAGCAACCCGCTGCTGTTCAACCTCGACGCCGGGCTCTCGGGCGCCCGCCTGGACCCCGACGCGTCCGTGGCCCCGGCCATGGCCGAGCCGGGCCCGCCCGCGCCGCCGTCGAACCTGCCACGCATCGGCCTGTTCCGGATGTCGAAGGGGACGTACTCCGCCGAGTCCTGGGGCTCCATGCGATGGCTGCTGGAGACGCGCTGGGAGCTGCCGTACACCCACCTGGACCCGCAGGCGATCATCGACGGCGCGCTGGACGAGATCGACCTCCTGGTCGCGTCCGGCGCCGGATCGAGCCGCGGCCTCGTGCTGCTGCGGCGGCGAGGCGTGCGCAACCTCGTGGACTGGGTCAACGGCGGCGGCCGGTACGTGGGCTTCCGCGGCGGCGGCGCCCGGCTGGCGGCGCTGATCGGCCTGTCCACCGCGCACCTGCACTTCCCGATCGCGGATGTGCCGGGCAGCCTGATCCGCGCGAAGGTGTCGCAGGACAGCCCGCTCGCCGAGGGCGTGGGGCGGTTCGTCTGGGTCCTGTTCGACGACGACCTGATCGCGAAGGTCCTGGACGGCGATGCCGGGGACGTGCCGATCGTCTATCCGGAGCTCGAGTCCGAGGACTGGTTCGTCTCGGGCTTCGCCGACGACCCCCGGTCCGTGTCCAGGACGGCCGTCTGCGTGGACCAGCGGGCGGGCGACGGACGCGTGGTGATCTTCCCCGGCGACCCGAACCGCCGCGGCATGCCCGAGGGGATGCACCGCGTGCTGTGGAACGCCATGTTCGGCCGCGACCGCGTCTCCCGGAGCGGCTCGGCGCCCGCCGTCGGGTCGGTGCAGCGCGCCGGAGCCGAGGCCGCGGCGCGGCGGGCGGCCCTGGCCCTGCCGCCGTTCGAGGCGCCGCTGCGGTTCTCCGCGCCGACGGACGACGCCGCTGCCGCGGCATCCGTCCTGAACCGGTACGACACGGCGTTCCGCTCCCTCGCCGCCGGCTCCAGCACCCGCTTCGTGGTGGACAACCCCGACGAGCTCACGGTGGAGGAGCACCCGTACGCGATCGAGATGGTGGTGGCGCTACGGCGAGCGGGCGTCGACGTGGTGGGCTTCCGTGGCCCGTAGTGCGGCGCCCGCGGCGGGACCGGCCGGTCAGGCTCCGACGCGAACGCTGTCGAGCAGGCTCCGCTCGAGGATCTCGGCGGCCTGCACGATGTCCTCGCCGAGATAGACGCCGGGCACGCCCCTGCGGGCCGTGGGGGCGCTGAAGGCCGCGCCTCCGTAGAGCGCCTGGACGCCCGGCAGCCGGTGCACGGCGACGATCGACTCCACGGCAGGGCGCCGGGTCAGGGCGCGATGGCAGCTGATCACGGCGCCGTGGGCCTCCGAGGCGCGCACGGCCATGACGAGCGACGAGACGGGGGTCTGGGGCCCGAGCGTGCGGACGGGCCATCCCCGGCGGGCGAGGATCACGCCGAACGCCTCGAGGCCGATCGTGTGCAGGTCGCGGGGGCCGCAGGCGAGGACGAGCGGGAACGGACGGAACGCGGCCGGGACCATCGCCGACTGGCGCGCGAGCCAGACCCGCACGGCCTCGGTCGCCAGATGTTCGTGCGCCGTGTCGCACACGCCGGCCTTCCATCGCGATCCCATCTCGCGCATCGCGGGCAGTGCGACCTCGCAGATCGCGCGCTCCACGCCGAGCGTCTCGGCCGCCTCCGCCAGAGTCGCCCGCAGCGCGGCCGGGTCCAGGCGGATCGCGGCCTCGACCACGCCGGACGCGAGGTTCCGATCCGACCCGGGGGCCAGTCCGCGCACCACCTCGACGGCGTCGCGGGCGGCACGGCCGCGGGTGATCTCGTCCCGAAGGTCCCGCAACTGGTCGATCTCATCGGTCGAGTACCGGCGGTGCCGGCCGTCGGTCCGCGCCGGGACGGGGAAGCCGTAGCGGCGCTCCCACGAACGGATCGTGGGAACCGGGATCGACAGGAGCGAGGAGACCGCGGAGATGGTGAGGCCGGCTCGCTCGGACGTCCACGACATGCCGTCAGCCTACGGTGACCGCGCGTCCGAGGCAATGCATCCTCGCATCGAGTCGCCGGAGAAGCTATGCATCTGTGCAGAGGTTCTCCGCGCCCCCGCCGTCCCACGGGTGGCGCTTCCGAGCAGCAGGCTCTAGCCTGCGCAGCGTGACGGACAAGGACACCGACGTCGCGCAGGAGGACCTCCTGGTCCGGATGCAGCTGGCGATGGAGGCCAGCGGCATGGGCACGTGGGCCTGGGACGTCGCGACCGGGCGGGTCGATTGGGACGCGGCCACGGAGGCGGTCTACGGCCTGGAGCCGGGCACGTTCGGCGGCACCTACGAGGACTACCTCGAGCGGCTCCACCCCGAGGATCGGGCGGCGGCCGTCGACACGATCGGCCGCTCCCTGGAGGGCGATGCGCACCGGATCAGGCACCGGACGATCCGTCCGGATGGGGCCGTGCGCTGGATCGAGGGGTGGGGACGTGTCGTCAAGGACGCCGAGGGTCGCCCGACCGGCCTGATCGGGGTCTCGACCGACATCACCGACCGCGTCCGAGCCGAGCAGGACCTGGCCCTGAACGCCGAGCGCCTCGCCAGGCTCCAGGCGGTCACGGCCGCGCTCGCGGGCGCGATGTCGGTCCGCGACGTCGGCCAGGTCGGGATCGAGCAGCTGATGGAGGCCACCGGCGGCCTCGCGGCAACGATGTACTTCCTGGATCGGGAGGAGAACGTGCTGCACCTGCTCGCCACCACCCTGTCGGACGAGCGGATGGACGAGCAGTGGCGGCACCTCTCCGTCGACACCTCTCCGCTTCCCGCCGCCCGCTCGGTCCGGGAGCGCGGCGTCGTGCGCATGCCGCTGGTCGAGGCCGAGGGTCCGACGCCCAGTGCAGCGCGCGAACTGATCGCCCCGGGGCGGTCCGCGGAGACCTGGGCCTTCCCGATCACCGCGACGGCGGAACCGGAGGGCGCGGTGGTCCTGGTCTTCCAGACGGACGAGACGGCGGACGAGGGCCGGGAGCGCTTCCTGTTGACGATCGGCAGACAGGTCGGGCAGGCGCTGGCGCGGGCGCACGCGCACGATGTCGAACAGATCGCCGTGGCCCGCCTCCGGCTGTTGGCCGAGTCGACGGAGCTCCTCGGAAGCTCGCTCGACTACGAGGAGACGCTCGCCCGGGTCGCGCGGTCGGCCGTTCCGGAGTTCGCGGACTGGTGCTCGGTGGAGCTGCTCGACCCCGACGAGGGGATGCGATCGATCGCGGTGGCCCATGTCGACCCGGAGAAGGCGGCGATGGCCCGCAAGCTGCGGGAGGAGTACCCGCCGGACCTCGAGGCGGAGTCCGGGATCGGCGCCGTGATGCGGACGGGCCTCCCCCAGCTCACCCCCACGATCCCGCGCGCCGTGATCGAAGCGGCGATCACCGAGCACCCGGAGCTCGCCGAGACGATCGAGCTGCTCCAGCTGCGGTCGTTGATGGTGGTTCCGCTCGTGACCCGGGGGCGCATGCTCGGCGGCATGTCGTTCGTATCGGGCGAGTCGGGCCGGCACTTCGATGAGGACGACCTGGGCTTCGCGGTGGACCTGGCGCGGCGGGCGGCCACCGCGATCGACAATTCGCGCCTCTTCCACGAGCGCAACCGCGTGGCGGAGACCCTCGAGACGAGCCTGCGCCCCCCGTCGCTCCCATCGATCCCGGAGATCGACGTCGGCTCCCGGTACCGGCCGGCCGGGACGGGCTCCGAGGTCGCCGGAGACTTCTACGACATCTTCGAGGGGGATCGACGGGATTGGTTCGCCGTGGTGGGCGACGTCTCCGGCAAGGGTGCCGAGGCGGCCGCGGTGATGGCGCTCGCGCGGTACACGGTCCGCACCGCAGCGCTCGGGCGCTCCAAGCCGAGCCAGATCCTGCAGATCCTGAACGAGGCGCTGCTTCGATCGGAGACGGAACGGTACTGCACCGCGACGCTGCTGCGCCTGCGGCCGCGGCCGGACGGGCTGCTCGTGACGGTCTCGAGCGCGGGGCACCCGCGTCCGTTGGTGCTGCGGCGCGGCGGGGAGGTCGAGGACGTCGACGCGGACGGCACCCTGCTCGGCCTCTTCCCGGACGCGACACTGCGCGACGTCGATCTGGTCCTCGGGGAGGACGAGGTTATCGTGGCCTACACCGACGGCGTCGTCGAGGAGCGTCTGGGCGAGGAGTTCTTCGGCGAGGACCGGTTGCGTTCGGTGCTCGCCGGCGCCCGGGGCGTGCCCGCGTCCGAGGTCGCCGATCGGATCGTGCGGGCCGTGGAGGACTTCCGCCCCGAGCCGCCCGCCGATGACATCGCGGTCATGGCCCTCCGCGGCGTTCGGCTGGACCCCGAGCGACCGTCCGACACGTAGCCGGGGCTCAGGTAGCGAAGCGGTAGCCCTCAAAGGGGCCCGCCCGCGTGTCTCCCCCTCAGGCCGGGATCGGGGATACGTCGTCGCAGACGATCCGGTCCTTGCCGAGCTCCTTCGCCCGGTACATCAGCCGATCCGCGTAGGTGAGCAGATCGTCGATCGAGCCCACCATCCGCGTCACGGAGGCGATGCCCACCGAGAACGTCACCCCCCAGCCGTGCTCGGCCATGGTGAGCTGCAGCTCGTCGCGGATCCGCTCGAAGGCGAGCCGGGCGTCGTCCGTGTCGGTGTTCGGCATCAGCACCGCGAACTCGTCGCCGCCCATGCGCGCCACGAGATCGGTGGGTCGCAGCTGCACGGTGAGCGTCTCCGCCACCGTCCGCAGGAGCGTGTCCCCGACGCTGTGGCCCATGGAGTCGTTCACGGACTTGAAGTGATCGAGGTCCACGTAGGCGAGCGTGAGGGCGGTGCCGTACCGGTGCGAGCCAGCGAGCTCCCGGCGGGCCACCTCGGCGAACCATCGGGCGTTGGCGGCACCCGTGAGCCCGTCCGTGCGAGCGAGGTCGCGCTGGGCCGCCAGCGCCTGGGTCAGGCGGTGGATGATCAGCGCGACGATGACGAACACTCCCAGCCGGGCGACGGCGTTCCAGGCCGGGGTCACGCCGTGGCCGAGTCCGGCGCCGGCGGCGAGGTCGCCGGCGAGCCCGACGGCGGCCGCGAACCCGGCCATGGACACGCCGATCCCGCGGCCCAGGCGCCAGCTGACGACGCCGACCGGTAGCAGATAGAAGAGCGCGAAGCTGAGATAGATGCCGGTCGCGTAGTCGAGGTATCCGATGCCGACCGTGAGCACCAGCGAGCAGGCCAGGACCACACCTGGCTGCACCGCCGCGAGGGAGTCTCGGACACGCTGCATCCTCAGGGGAGGGCATCGGTCCTTCGGGGGACCCGCTTGAAACGCGCAGGTGAGGCCGGGTGTCGGGCCGCCGGCGGGGGCCCGTTCCCTCGGCGCCGGACCGCGGGCGGCTTGCACCGCCCCGTCCGCCGCGCTATGACGGGCCTGCACGACGCGCGAGGAGCGCGGCCGATCGAGACCGAGGAGGCGTTGACATGAGAAGGCTCGCGCTGGTGCTCGTCACGGTGTCCGCGTTGGGCCTGATCCCGGCCCACGTCGTGGTCGCGGGGCCGGCCTGCACGATCACCGGCACGAGCGGTGACGACGACCTGCGCGGGACGTCCGGTCACGACGTGATCTGCGGGCTGGGCGGGGCGGATCTCCTGCGGGGCCTCGGTGGGAACGACGTGCTCTTCGGCGGTCCCGGACCGGACGTCCTGTCCGGGGACCGGGGCGCCGACCATCTGGTGGGCGGCGCGGCCGGGGACGTGATGGAGGGGAACCTGGGCGGCGACCTGCTCGAGGGCGGCGCCGGCCGAGACTACCTGTTCGGCGGCAAGGGCGCCGACGTGATGCGCGCCGGTAGGGGCAACGACGGTTGTCTGAACGGGGTCGACCACCACGCGAACGATTCGCTGTTCGGCGGGACCGGGACGGACCGCTTCGACGCCGACCGAGGCGACGCGCTCTCGTCCGTGGAGTCGCGAACGTTCAAGTGTCTCGAGGGCGAGTAGCTCAGCCGGCGACGGCCGCCAGCGTCTCGTCGACCCTCGCGAGGCCCTTCAGGGTGTGCTCGATGTCGTAGCCGAACCCGAACCGCAGGCCCTTGCCGATGCCGAACATCTCACCGGGGACGAGGAGCACGCTCTGTTCCTCGCGGATCCGGTCGACGAGCTTGGAGGTCTTCATCGGCAGGCCGACCTTGACGTAGGCGATCGCACCGGCCTCGGGCCGCGCGTACCGGAAGATGTCGTCGTGCGTGTGGAGCCACTCCTCCAGGCGGGGGAGCTGCGAACGCACGATCTCCCGCGTCCGAGTGAAGATCGTGGCCCGCCTGGCCGGTTCCATCGCGGCGCCGCAGAGGATGTCGCCCACCATGCCGGGCGTCAGCGTCGTGTAGTCGTGACGATCCCAGAGGCCACGGACGAACGCCTCGGGGCCGACCGCCCACCCGACCCGCAGGCCCGGCATGGCGAACGCCTTCGACAGGCCGCTCGTGATCACGACGCGTTCCGACCGTCCCCAGAACGAAGGCGAGTCATCGTCGCCCTCCACCTCGGCGCCTCGATAGATCTCGTCCGCCACGATCCACGCGCCGCGCCGCTCGGCCACCCGGACCACGGCGTCCATCTCGCCCTCGGTCATGACCGCGCCCGTCGGGTTGTTCGGGTTGCAGACCATCACGACCTTCGTGTCCGGACCGACCGCACGCTCGAGCTCGTCGACGTCGAGCGCCCAGCGGCCGCCGCGAAGCTTCAGGCGGAACGTGTCGGTGGCGCGCCCGAAGAACCGGCCGAGGCCCAGGCCCTGCAGGTAGTTCGGGACCTCGAACGCCAGTCGGTCTCGGCTCCCCAGGAGCGTGAACAAGGTGAGGAAGTTCGCCTCGCTCCCGCCGTTGACCAGGGTGACGTTGGCCGGCGTCGCTCCCGGGTACCACTGCGCGATCCGCTCGCGCGTGAGCTCGGAGCCCTCCGACAGCGGATAGCCCAGCTTCGTCTGCGCGAACGTGGCAGGGTCGCCGAGATCGGTGCCTTCCAGCAGGTCTGCGATCGACAGGGGCGAGACGCCGCTCTCGGACAGGTCGTACTCGACCTGGTGCCAGTACAGGGACTGCATCCGTTCCATATCGAACAGTTCGATGCGCGCCATCGGATCGGACCTCCTGGAGGCAGAGCGCCGACCGTAGCACCGGCGCCCGGGAGATGCGACCGCGGACCCGCGACCGCGAGTCAGGCGGTGGCGCCGGCGGGCACCGGCACGGCGGGCCGCCGCTCGGCGGGGTCTGCCGGCCCGGGGGCGAGCTCGATCCGCACCATGACGGCGCGGGCGGCGGCGTGATCCACCGACGAGGGGTCCCACGACAGGCCCATCGATTTCGCGAGCATGGGATAGCGGCGGTAGTAGGCCCACATGCCGGCCGCCACGCGCGTCGGGTCGCCCTGGATCGCCTCGGCATACGCGGTGAGCTCGCGACCCCGCAGATGCACGGTGACCGGCGCGCCTCCCTGCAGGTTCCGCCACCACGTCTTTCGATCCGCCCGGGCGGGATGGATCCAGAGGCCGGTGTCGTCCTGGGCGTATCGCAGCGGGAACGTGAGCGCGCGGCCGGTCCGCCGGCCGCGGCAGGTCACGAGCGCGTTCGTGCCGCTCATGATCCCGTGTAGCGGCGAGCGGAGCAGCGCCGAGACCACGGGGTTCACCAGCCGATTGTGGAACGCGTAGCGCACTGTTTGGCCTCCTGGGCCTCCCCGCCGTCCGGTCCGACGGGGAAGGTCTCGGCCGGGGGCCCCGGGCGCTTGAGGTCAGAAGCTCCGCGAACGTCGCAGCGTCTTCGGGCGGCCGTCCGGATCCACGAGGGTCCGGTACAGCGGCTGGGCCCAGACCTCCCAGGGGTGCAGCTCCCGGAGTCGGTGCGGACGCAGCCGGCCCTCCGGCCGCGGGCCGACCCTCCCACCCGCGTGCCAGGAGTCCAGCGCCCGGGCGGAGCGGGCGAACGCGGCGAACGCCTCGCCCGGATCGATCAGCCCGTCGTCGCCGTCCACGCCGAGGTGCTCGCGCATCAGCTCCAGGCGCAGGCGACGCGCGAACGCGCGGGCGCCGTCGCCGAGGCCGCCGGGGTCTGCGGGTGAGCGCTCGTCCCGCTGGTCGTCCAGCACCGCGAGCGAGCACTCGCTGTCGTGGGTCCACGATCGGCGGTTCATGTTGTCCGAGCCCACGGCCGCCAGCACGTCGTCCACCACCACGACCTTCGCGTGGACGTAGATCGGCGTTCCGGCCTCGTTCTCGAGGTCGTACACGGCCATGCGGCCCTGGGCCGCCTCCCGGACCGAGTCCAGCACCTCGAGCTGGCCGATCCGGTGCGCCGGCCCGGTGAAGCCGCCGTTGCGATCCGGGACCCGCGGGATCACCGCGATCACATGGAGCTCGGGGTTGTGTCGCAGCGCCTGCACGTAGAGGTCGGCGACCTCGGCCGACCACAGGTACTGGTCCTCGACGTAGATCAGCCGGCGGGCCCGACGGAACGCCTTGTGGTACTCCCGCGCGATGCTGCGCTCGCCCTCCGGCGCGTAGGGCGCCGGCGGCGTCTTCGCCGGATACGTCCGCACCACCTGCACAGCCGCGTCGCCGGCCCGCGGGGGATCGGGGTCCAGCGACCCGATGCGGTCGGGACGGACCGGCTGGCGGCCCAGGATCCGGCGGACCCGGTTCCACGGCGTCCGCCGTTCGAGCGGCGTCCGGTCGTTCCAGCGCTCCCAGAACGTGAACGCGATGTCGCCGACGGCGGGGCCGCGAACCTCGGACTGGACGTCGTGCCAGGGCGGGTTCGGCCCGTAGGCGGGATCCATCTCCTCCGGCTGGGGATCCCCCCTGTGGTCCCGGTCGTCGCCGCGACCGTGGCACAGGTCGATCCCGCCGACGAACGCGACGTCGAGCTCCGGCCGGCCCGGGTGGCGAAGGAGCACGATCTTCTGATGATGGGAGCCGGCCCGCCGGACCCGCTCGTCCAGCAGCACCTCCCCGCCGGCGGCGTTCACACGCTCCGCGAGGGCGACGTGACGCTCCGCGTGGTAGCCGATCGCCTTCGAGTGCGATCGCCAGAGCAGGCCGCGGACCTCGACGCCGGCGCCGGCCAGACCCTCGAGGAGGTCGCCGAGCCGGGTCCCGTCGGCCGTGAGCACCTGGTCGTCGTCGCCGCGCCAGTCCGTGAACCACAGTCGGTCACCCGCGCGCAGCTCGCGCAGGCAGGGCACGAGGCGCTCGAAGTACGTGCGGCCGTGGACGAGCGGGCGTACGTGATTGCCCACGCTCCACGACGCTCCGTCCGGATTCCGGCGGTCGATCGCGGAGGTGGGGTTCCCGCGCTCCTCGGGGGTCAGGAACCAATCGGACTCGCCGTTCATCCGCGGAGCCTACCCGTGGGCGGCGGGCGGAGCCGCGCGGGCGGACGGCGTCCGCCGCCCGCCCGGGGTCTGCTGCCTACGCCGGTGAGACCTGCGCGACCCGCACGAAGTGGCCCTGCGCCAGGAGGAGGTCGGTGTCCTCACCGGCCGGGACCCCGTAGCGGTCCACGAAGTCCAGCGGCAACGGCTCCACCGTTCCCTGGAACGAGACGTGGTCGCCGGCCTCGATCGAGGCGGCCGGAGTTCCGGACTCGAGGCCCACGAGGACGCGGTGATCGAGATCCGTCCCGACCCAGAACGACTCGTCGCCGAGTACGCCCTGCACGACCACTCCGTCGGCCGTGACCTCCTGGCCCTCGTGGTCGACGAGCGCGTCGTTGCCCTCCCCGGCCAGGCCCAGGAGATCCTCGCCGCCGACGGTGATCGTGCCGGCGGTCGCGTTCGCCGGCGCCTCCGCCCCGGTCGTCCCGGTGGATCCGCCCGGCGTGTCGTCCGTGAACACGTCGCCCTTCAGGAACAGCCACAGGATCACGCCGAGGGCGATCAGCAGCAGGATGCCCAGCCAGAGCGGAAACCCGCCGCCGCGCCGACCTCGGGCCGGCATGTACGAGGGTCTCGCGCCGAGCTGCCCTCGCCGCCGGACGGTGCGGCGGGGGCCAGGTCCGAGGCGGCCCCCGCGCCACCCTCGGTCGTCGCGACGAGGTGGGGTCGTCGTGCGCATCCGCCCGCCTCCCTCAGACCTGATCGGGTCGCGGTGTCATGGGCACGGTCTCCTCGCGGAGATCGACCTCGTCCGGGGCCTGCGCGGCCGCCAGGCGGGAGCGCTCCTCCTGCATCCGCTGCTGCGCGGCCGTTCTCGCGGCATCGGGGTCGGCGTGCTCCCTGATATCGGCGCCGGCGCTCTCGAGCTTCGTCGTGGTGCGCTCCCAGTAGCGCTGCATGGTGCGGATCCCACCGCCGCCGACCGCCACGATCGTGGACCCGACGATCGCGATCAGGATCGCGTAGTAGAGGCCGTTGACGATCTCCGGGGCGATCTGGAGCTGGTTGAGCGCCGCGAAGATGCCGACCACCAGGATCGCCATGCCGGCGCCCCGTGCCATCCAGGTGCCGCCCTGCACCGATCCGAGCATGGCGGACAGGAGATCCGTGACCACCTTCGCGACCGCTGCCGCGATCACCAGGATGACGACGGCCACGATCACGTTGGGCAGGTACGCGATGATGCCCGTGATCAGGTCGCTGATCGGGTTGGGACCGAAGATCCCGAACGCGAGCTGCATCGAGATCAGGAAGATCGTCCAGAAGACCATCACGGCGACGATGTCCGACGGATCGAACTTGCTCCGCTCGAGCGCCGCCTTCAGGGATCCGCGCTCGACCCATCCGTCGAAGCCGATCCGCTCCAGGATCGCGTCGGCGGCACGCGCCAAGATCTTGGCGACGAAGTAGCCGATGATCAGGATCGCGAAGAAGCCCAGCAGCTTCGGCACGAACGTCGCGACGCGCGTCCACGCGTCGTTCAGGCCCTGTTCCCACTCGATTGCGACCATGTCGCCTCCCTTCTCTCTGTGAACGGCACCGGCGGGTGCCGAGGTCGTCGAACGGGGGCCGCATACCCATGCGGTGACCCACTCGAACCCTCTCGGGGCATCGCGTTGGGCTCAAGGAGCGCAGCGATAGCCCTCGAGGAGAGAGCTAGGCTTGCCGGCCATGGGGGGTCGGGTGCGCATCCTGCGGGAGGCCGAGGTCCGGGCGGCGCTCGACATGGCGTCGTGCATCGACGCGTGCCGCGACGCCTTCGTCGCGTACTCGGCCGGCCGCGCGGAGCTGCCCGGGGTGATCCACCTGGAGGTCCCGGAGGCGCGCGGCGAGATCCACGTGAAGGCGGGTCATCTCCACGGGGCACCCTTCTACGCGGTGAAGGCCGCCAGCGGGTTCTACGACCGGGAGCCGGCGGCGATCGACGGCCTGGTGGCCGTCTTCGACGCCCTCGACGGCTCGCCGGCGGCGATCCTCCTGGACAACGGATTCGTGACGGATCAGCGGACGGGCGCCGCCGGGGGGGTGGCGGCCGGTGAGCTGGCCCCAGCCGGGGCGCGGGTCGTGGCCGTGATCGGCACCGGGATCCAGGCGCGCCGGCAGGTGGAGGCGCTCCGGGTGGTCCGGCCGGACCTCTCGGAGCTGCGGATCTGGGGGCGCGATCCGGCGCGAGCGGATCGTTGTGCGGCCGACGTTCGCGAGCTCGTGAGCCAGGGGTGCACCGTGTCGGTCGCCGCCTCGGTCCGCGACGCCGTGGAGGGAGCGGAGGTCGTCGTGACGTGCACGGCTTCGCGCGACCCGCTGGTCGAGGCGGCGTGGCTGGGGGCGGGCGTCCACGTCACGTCGCTCGGCTCCGACGGCGCGGGCAAACAGGAGCTTGATCCGGAGATCCTCCGCCGCGCGGACGTCCTGGCCGTGGACTCGCGCGATCAGTGCGCCCGCCTCGGCGAGCTGCAGCACGCGCCCGACCAGGCCTCGCGCGCGGTCGAGCTCGGCGCGCTGATCGCGGGTGAGGCGACCGGCCGCACGGGCGTGGAGCAGCTGACGGTCTGTGACCTCACCGGCGTCGGCGTGCAGGACGTCGCGGCCGCCAACGTCGTCCTGGCCCGGGCCGGCGACGCCGGCGAGACGATCGAGCTCTGAGGGTCGCGCGCGGGTTCGCGTTCGTCAGGTGTGCGCGAGCCGGCGGAGCACCTCGTCGTGGATGACGCCGTTCGAGGTGAGGACGCTGCCGCCGTCCACGGTGGGTCCGCCGTCGAGGGTGGTCACGCGGCCCCCCGCCTCCTCCGTGACGAGCTGCGGGGCGGCGTAGTCCCACACGTTGAGCTCCGGCTCCACCATGATCTCCGCCGCGCCGCGGGCGACCAGGACGTGGCCCCAGAAGTCGCCGAACCCGCGGGTGCGCGAGCCCTCGGCCACCAGCTCCAGCACGGCCTCGTTCCGCGGCGGCCGCAGGAAGGTCTTCATGCCCGCGTACAGCACGTGCGCGTCGGCCACGCGCGTCACCTGCGAGACCCGGATCGGCGCCCCGTTCAGGGCTGCCCCCTCGCCCCGCACCGCGGCGTAGCGCTCGCCGAGCGCGGGGGCCGAGACCACCGCCACCTTGAGGTCGCCCTCGACGCGCAGGGCCAGCAGCGTCCCCCAGATCTGGATCCTCAGGGCGAAGTTCTTCGTCGCGTCGATCGGGTCCAGGATCCAGGTTCGACCCCCCGCGTCGGAGCCGCCCTGCTCCTCGCCGAGGACGTCGTCGCCGGGGAACTCGTCGGCGATGCGTTCCCGGACCATCGCCTCGATCGCGAGGTCCGCCTCGGTCACGGGGGTGCTGTCCGGCTTCGTCATCACCTCGAAGCCGTCGTGGAAGAAGCCGAGACCGATCTCCGCGGCGCGATCGGCGACGTCGTGGGCGAATGCCAGCTCGCGTTGGAACATCCGGGCGACACCCTAGCCCACCGGCGCTGAGCAGCGGTCTCGGGGTCGCTGGCAAGGATCTCGGCTACGCTTTCGCCATCCATGCAGACCACCGTCGAGCGTCCGGAGCAGCACACCGTCAAACTGACCATCGAGGTCGATCCCGAGGAGTTCGCCAAGGATCTCGACCGGGCGTACCGGTCGATCGCGAACCAGGTCAAGATCCCCGGCTTCCGCAAGGGGAAGGTGCCCCGGCGGATCCTCGACGCCCAGGTGGGTCAGGACGTGGTGATGGAGGAGTTCCTCTCCTCGGCCGTGCCCGCGTACTTCCGCGAGGCCGTCCGCGAGGAGGACCTGGCGCCGATCGCGGAGCCGGAGATCGATCTGGAGCAGGCGGAGGACGGCAAGCCGCTGATCTTCACGGCCACGGTGGAGGTCCGCCCTCGCTTGGAGCTCACGGACTACCGCGGCGTGCGGATCGACAGGCCCGACACCTCGGTGACCGAGCAGGAGGTCGACGACTGGGTGGAGCGGTTGCGCGATCGCTTCGCCGAGCTGGAGCCGGCCGAGCGCGCCGCCACGTCCGACGACTACGTGGTGATGGACGTCCGCGGCACCCTCGGCGGCGAGGAGGTGGAGCAGCTCACCCGGACCGACTATCTCCACCGCATCGGCTCCGGTGAGTTCGGGCCGGTGCTCGACGGCGAGCTGCCCGGCACGAAGCCCGGGGACATCATCGAGTTCGACCAGGCCCTCGACGACTCGGACGCGGGGACGGGTTCGGAGACCGGGCCAGAGACCGGGCAGATCCACCTCCGCGTGCTCGTCAAGGAGGTCAAGGCCAAGAAGCTCCCGCCCCTGGACGACGACCTGGCGAAGACGGCGAGCGAGTTCGACACGCTCGAGGATCTGCGCGCCGATCTCCGCACCAAGGTCCACGATCTGAAGGAGCGCGAATCCGTCGGCATCCTGCGGGACCGCGTCCTGGACGCGCTCGTGACCCGCACGGAGGTCGATCTGCCCCAGACCCTGATCGACCACGAGACCGAGCACCGCGTGTCCGAGGCGACGGCCCGCGCCGAGCGGAGCGGGATCACGCTGGCCCAGGTCCTGGAGAGCCAGGGATGGGACGAGGACCGCTTCCGCTCCGACGCCCGGGACCATGCCGTCCGGGCCATCACCTCCGACCTGGTCCTGGAGGCCGTGGCCCGTGCCGAGAAGATCGAGGTCACGGCCGACGAGATCGGGGCCGAGATCAACGCCCTGGCCAGGGCCTATCAGCGGGACCCGAAGGAGTTCGCGAAGCAGCTGGAGCGCAGCGGCCAGATCGTGACGCTGGCCAGCGATATCATCAGGACCAAGGCCCTCGATCTCCTCGTCGAGCATGCCGACATCCAGACCGAGGCTTCCCCGACCGATGGAGAAGGGGAGCACGCGGCCCAGGCCCGAACCGAGCCCGAGCCCGACCAGCCGTAAGGAGCAGTCCATGAGCGACCTGCAGAACTATCTGGTTCCCGTCGTGGTGGAGCAGACGAGCCGCGGCGAGCGCTCGTTCGACATCTACTCGCGCCTGCTGAAGGAGCGCATCGTGTTCCTGGGGACGCCGATCGACGACAACGTCGGCAACCTCATCATGGCGCAGCTGCTGCACCTGGAGTCCGAGGACCCCGACAAGGACATCAACCTCTACATCAACTCGCCGGGCGGGGACATCACGGCCCTGTTCGCCATGTACGACACCATGCAGTACATCAAGCCCGACGTGTCGACGATCGTGATGGGACAGGCGGCCTCGGCGGCCGCGGTGCTGTTGCTGGCCGGCGCGCAGGGCAAGCGCTTCGCGCTGCCGCACTCGCGCGTCCTGCTCCACCAGCCGCACGGTGGCGCGCAGGGTCAGGCCGTCGACATCGAGATCCAGGCCAAGGAGATCACCCGCTACCGGCAGCTGCTGGAGCGTCTCATCTCCGAGCACACCGGTCAGCCGCTCGAGAAGGTGGCCAAGGACACGGACCGTGACTACATCCTCACGGCCGAAGAGGCGAAGGCGTACGGTGTCATCGACGAGATCATCACCAGCCGAGGGATCACGCCGGAGCTTGCGGCGGCGGCCGCCGGAGGGGCGTAGAATCCAGATAGCAGACGACCGGGGGCCGGACTCGAAGAGTTCCGGCCCCGAACGTGAGAGAGGAAGGCCACGGGGGCATGGCGAAGTTCGGTGACTCGGACCTCCTGAAGTGCTCGTTCTGCGGCAAGTCGCAGAAGCAGGTGAAGAAGCTCATCGCCGGGCCCGGCGTGTACATCTGCGACGAGTGCATCGATCTGTGCAACGAGATCATCGAGGAGGAACTCTCCGAGACCTCCGAGCTGAAGCTCGACGAGCTTCCGAAGCCCCAGGAGATCTACGCGTTCCTGGACGAGTACGTCGTCGGTCAGGACACCTCGAAGAAGGTCCTGTCGGTCGCCGTCTACAACCACTACAAGCGGATCCAGGTCGGCGCAAAGGATTCCGACGTGGAGCTGCAGAAGTCCAACATCATGGTGCTCGGCCCGACCGGGTGCGGGAAGACGTTGCTCGCACAGACGCTCGCGAAGATGCTGAACGTGCCGTTCGCCATCGCGGACGCCACGGCGCTCACCGAGGCCGGCTACGTGGGCGAGGACGTCGAGAACATCCTGCTGAAGCTGATCCAGGCGGCCGACTACGACGTGAAGAAGGCCGAGACCGGCATCATCTACATCGACGAGGTCGACAAGATCGCGCGCAAGTCGGAGAACCCCTCGATCACGCGGGACGTCAGCGGCGAGGGCGTGCAGCAGGCACTGCTGAAGATCCTGGAGGGCACCACGGCGTCGGTCCCGCCCCAGGGCGGTCGCAAGCATCCGCACCAGGAGTTCATCCAGATCGACACCACGAACATCCTGTTCATCTGCGGCGGGGCGTTCGCCGGCCTCGACAAGATCATCGAGAGCCGCACCGGGAACAAGGGCATCGGGTTCGGCGCCGACATCCGGCGCGCGGACCAGAAGAACCTCGGCGAGATCCTCGGCAGGGTGCTGCCCGAGGATCTCCTGAAGTACGGGCTGATCCCCGAGTTCGTCGGCCGGTTGCCCGTTATCACCAGCGTCCACAACCTGGACGAGGCCGCGCTCGTGGACATCCTCACGAAGCCGAAGAACGCGCTGGTGAAGCAGTACTGCAAGTTCTTCGAGTTCGACGGGGTCGAGCTGGAGTTCACCGACGAGGCGCTCGGCGCCATCGCCGACAGCGCGATCCTGCGCGGCACGGGCGCGCGCGGATTGCGGGCCATCATGGAGGAGGTGCTCCTCGGCGTGATGTACGACCTGCCCAGCGCTGAGGGCATCGCGAAGTGCGTGGTGGATCGGGAGACGGTGCTGACCGGCGTGAACCCCACGCTGGTGCCCCACGCGACACCGAAGCGCGCCAAGCGCGAGGAGCGCTCCGCCTAGCTCGGCGCGCCACCCCCTTGGGTCGGTTTGGGCGCAGGGCGCGAGGGCTACCATCGGCGTATGCGAAGCTCGGACCGTTCGCTGCTCCGCCTCCTGGACCGGCTGGACGGCGCCGGACTCTCTGGGCTCATGCCGACCCTCCTGGAGCACCTGCATCCGGCGGTGGAGGCGATCGGCGTGCGCCTGTTGATCGCCGACATCGAGGGCCGGCAGCTGGAGGCTCGCGAGGGTCTGCAGGCGGGGGAGACCCC
This sequence comes from uncultured Actinomycetes bacterium, assembly GCA_963832225.1. Taxonomy (GTDB): domain Bacteria; phylum Actinomycetota; class UBA4738; order UBA4738; family HRBIN12; genus JALYMB01. The sequence goes on along the minus strand of CAWHTI010000007.1, from coordinate 37,709 downwards.
ACGTTCGCAGGAGATCGTGCTCCAGGGCTCGGTGCACGGCGAGGTGTACCGCAGCGGCGAGTCCGATTGGACGCGGATCGACGACCATCCGGTGGTGATCACCCCGGTCACGGCGCGTCGCGAACGGCAGGGCGTGCTCGAGGTGACGCTCGCTGGGGAGCCGGACGTCGAGGCCCTCGAAGTCGTGGAGACCGTCGGCATCCTGTTCGGCTATCTGGTGACCGCGGGCGATCTGTGGACCGACGAGTTCCACTTTGCCCGGCGGCGGCGCGAGATGACGCTCGCCGCGGAGATCCAATGGAGTCTGCTGCCGCTGGCGGCCTTCGCCTCGCACGAGGTCTCCGTCGCCGGTGCCCTGGAGCCGGCGTACGAGGTGGGAGGGGATGCGTTCGACTATGCGTGCAGCGATCGCACCCTGACGCTCGGCCTCTTCGATTCCATGGGGCACGGGCTGACGGCGGCCCGCCTCTCCTCCCTTTGCGTAGCGGCGTTCCGCAACGCCCGCCGGGCGGGCCGTTCGATCGCGCAACAGGCCGACCAGATCCACGAGTCGTTGCTTCCGCGCTTCGAGGACGAGGGCTACACGACCGGATTGATCCTCGGCGTGGACCTGCGGGCGCCGGAGAACACCACGGTGATGAACGCCGGGCACGAGCGCCCCTTCCTGCAACGCGGCGGCGGCCGGCCGGAGCAGGTGGAACTGGACCCGGACATCCCCTTCGGCATGCCGTTCGCGACCGATCGCAGCGCGCAGCCGCTGCCCCTGAAGCCGGGCGACCGGCTCGCCCTGTTCACCGACGGCATCATCGAGGCGCAGCCCGACGGGGGAGATATTCGGCTTGGGCGCACTCGCCGATCTGCTCGAACAGCTGCGCGATCGCTCGCCGCGGGAGGCCGCCCGTCTCGTCACGCAGGCGGTGCGCGACCATCGCGCGGCGCACCTCCAAGACGACGCAACGATCGTCATCGTGGACATCCCCCGGTAGGACGTGCTTCCGGCGCGGCTCAGCTCAGCGCGGCGATCCGATCGGCGCCTCTTCCGGTGGCGGGACGGGTTCGACGTCGGGAGGCTCGCCGCGGGACGCCGGGGGCTCCATCGCGAGCGCCGGACGCGGCGGGACGCCGATCGCCAGGTTCATCAGCGAGGCGCAGACGGCGCCGATGCCGAGACCGGCCACGACGTCCAGGGGCAGGTGCGCGCCGACGTACACGCGCGCGAACGCGACGATCAGCGGCAGCGCGAGGAGCACCCATCGCCAACGCCAGATCAGGTAGGGGAGGAGCACCAGCACGATGGCGGTCGAGACCGCGGCGTGACCGGACGGGAACCCCAGGCCCGAGGCCGCCGCTCCGCGGATGCGCACCTCCTCGAGCATGCTTCCCGGCCGCCCGCGGTTCACGAGGTGCTTGGCGAGCCGGGCCGCGAGGTAGGCGCCGGTGCCGGCGAGGCCGACGGCCATCGCCGCCGCCGCCCCCCGCCGCGGGTGCCGGGAGACGAATCCCACGAGCAGGCAGACGACCGCGGCGATCAGGACCGATCCGAACCAGCCGAGCTGCATCACCGGCTCGATCGGCGTCCGGATCCAGCCGGGCAGCTCGTTGATCGCGTGGAAGACCCGGCGCTCCTGGTCCGGAACCCGGTTCACACGACCCATGATGAGGGCCGCCACGGCCACGACGGCGACGCCCACGACCAGCACGACGACGTCGCCGCGCCGCCGCCGGTAGCCCGGCGTGGGATCGGATGCGGAGGCCCGGTGTTCCTGCACGGCAAGGGGATACCAAGCGACGGCGTCCGGCAAACCATTGGTCCGGAGCCGGTCCCGTAGACTCGCCCCCGTGCAGGACATCGCACACACCGCCGCCGAGATGCCGCCCCAGTACGACCCCACCGAGGTGGAGCCGCGCTGGAGCCGGACGTGGATCGAGCGCGGCTACTTCCATGCCCGGGTGCCGAGCGACAAGCCGCCGTACTGCATCGTGATCCCCCCGCCGAACGTCACCGGCCGGCTGCACGTGGGTCACGCGCTCGGACGCACGATCGAGGACACGCTGATCCGCCGGGCGCGGATGCAGGGCTACGAGGCGTGCTGGATCCCGGGGATGGACCACGCGGGCATCGCGACGCAGGTGGTGGTGGAGCGGCACCTGCGCGATCAGGGCATCGACCCTCGGGCGCTGGGTCGTGAGGCGTTCGTGGAGCGTGTCTGGACCTGGAAGGAGCAGTACGGCGGCGAGATCGTGGAGCAGATCAAGCGGATGGGCGCCTCGTGCGACTGGGAGCGTGAGCGGTTCACCATGGACGAGGGGCTCTCTCGCGCGGTTCGAGTGGCGTTCACGCGACTGTACGAGGCCGGCCTGATCTACCGGGGCGAGCGGCTCGTGAACTGGTGTCCGACCGATCGCACCGGCCTGTCCGACTCCGAGGTCGATCACGAGGAGGTCGAGGGGGAGCTCGTCACGTTCCGCTATCCGCTGACCGACGGGACGGGCGGCATCGAGGTCGCCACGACCCGCGTCGAGACGATGCTCGGCGACACCGGCATCGCGGTGCATCCGGGGGACGAGCGGTACGCGGCGTTGGTGGGGAGCACCGTCACCCATCCCTTCGACGGTCGCGAGATCCCCGTCGTGGCGGACCATCACGTGGACCGGGAGTTCGGCACGGGGGCGGTGAAGGTGACGCCCGCGCATGATCCGAACGACTTCGAGATCGCGCAGCGCGCCGGGCTGCCCCTGATGAACATCTTCGAGGCCGACGCAACCCTGAACGACGCCGTGCCGGCGAGTTCCGGGGCTCGACCGCTACGCGGCGCGCGTCGCCGTGCGCGCGGCGCTGGAGGAGGCGGGGTTCCTGGTGCGCGGAGGAGCGGCCCTACCTGCACTCGGTCGGCCACTGCTACCGATGCCACAGCGAGATCGAGCCGTGGCTCGCCGGGCTGCAGTGGTTCGTGAAGGTGAGCGGGCTCAACGCCCCCGCCAAGGAGGCGGTGTTGGAGGGACGGGTCCGGTTCTCGCCCGACCGGTGGCAGCGCCCCTTCGTGAACTGGCTGGACAACCTGCGCGACTGGAACATCTCGCGCCAGCTCTGGTGGGGGCACCGGATCCCCGCGTGGTACTGCCCCGACGGCCACATCACCGTGGCCGTGGAGGATCCGGCCGGATGCGCGGAGTGCGGCGCGCAGGAGCTGACGCAGGACCCCGACGTCCTCGACACCTGGTTCAGCTCGCAGCTGTGGCCCTACTCCACGCTGGGGTGGCCCGACGCCACTCCCGAGCTCGACACGTTCTATCCGAACGAGGCCCTGGTGACCGGCTACGAGATCCTCTACCTGTGGGTGGCGCGCATGGTGATGTCGGGCCTGTTCCTGGTCGGCGACGTGCCGTTCCGCAACGCGGTGATCCACGGTCTCGTCCGTGACGGGCACGGCCGCAAGATGTCGAAGTCCCTCGGGAACGTGATCGACCCGATCGAGATGATCGACCGGTACGGGGCGGACGCGCTCCGCTTCGCGCTGTCCCGCACCGCCACCGGCGGTCAGCAGGACATCCCGCTGTCCGAGGACGCGATCGAGGCGGGCCGGAACTTCGCGAACAAGGTCTGGAACGCCTCGCGGCTGGTGCTGCGGGCCCACCCGGGCGGTGCGCCGACCCTGCCGCCCGCCGACCGGCTGACCGCGCCGGAGCGCTGGTTGCTCTCGCGGCACGAGGCGTGCCTGCAGGAGGTGGATGCCGCGCTCGACGAGTACCGCTTCGCCGACGCCGCGCAGGCGCTGCATCGCTTCACGTGGTCGGAGCTCTGCGACTGGGGGCTGGAGCTGGAGAAGGGCCGGCTCGAGGGGCCGGACCCCGAGGCCGTGGAGGCGGGCGCTGTCCTGGCGTGGATCCTGGAGCGCACCCTGCGACTCCTGCATCCGTCGATGCCGTTCGTCACGGAGGAGATCTGGCAGCGCTTCGGTGTGGGGGAGTCGATCACGATCGCCGCGTGGCCCGAGCCGCATCCCGAGCTGGTCGACGCGGAGGCCGAGACCTCGCTCGGGATCGTGCAGGAGGTCGTCACGGCGATCCGCCAGTTCCGCGCGCAGCACCACCTGCCGGCCGCCCACAAGCTGAGCGTCACGGTCGGCGTGCCCGATGCCGAGGAGACCGTGCTCGCGGAGCTGTCCGAGCGGATCGGGCGGATGATCGGCCTCGGCTCCATGCCGATCATCCCCGGCGACTCCCCGAAGGCCGAGGGCACCGTGCGCATGACGGTGACCGGCGGGTTCGTGGAGATCCCGGTTGCGGGGACGGTCGACCTTGACGCGGAGCGCGCGCGCCTGTCGAAACGCCTCGGCGAGCTCGACCGCGACATCGAGCGGTCCTTGACCAAGCTCGCGAACGAGGGGTTCCGAGCCAAGGCGGCGCCCGAGGTCGTGACCGCCGAGCAGGAACGGCTCACCCGTCTCAGCGCCGAGCGCGACCAGGCCTTCGCGCAGCTCGGCGAGCTGGGCTGACGGGCGCCCCCATGCGGTTCCCGGAGGCGCTGGCCGAGCTCGACGGACGCAAGGAGTCGCGCATGGTGCCGGACCTGGCGCGCATCCTCAAGCTGGCGACGCTCCTGGACGACCCGCAGCTGTCGTATCCCACGATTCACGTGACCGGCACGAACGGCAAGACCACGACGGCGCGCGCGATCACGGCGATCGCGTGCGAGCACGGCATCACGACCGGGCTGTACACGTCGCCGCACCTGCAGCGCGTGACCGAGCGCTTCTCGGTCTGCGGGGTGGACATGACGCCGGAGGAGTTCGCCGCGGAGTACGAGCACCTCCTGCCCTTCCTGCTGCTGGTGGACGGGCAGAGCGACGAACAGGTCACGTACTTCGAGGCGCTCACGGCGCTGGCGTATCTGTGGTTCGCGGACCGCCCGGTGGGCCTGGGCGTCTACGAGGTCGGCATGGGCGGCACCTGGGACGCGACGAACCTGGTGGCCGGCGACGTGGCGGTGCTGTGTCCCGTGGCGCTGGACCACCCGGAGCTCGGTGCCACGATCGCCGAGGTCGCGGGCGAGAAGGCGGGCATCATCAAGGAGGGGAAGGTCGCGGTCGTCCGCGAGCAGGTCGCCGAGGCCGACACGGTGATCGAGGCTCGCGCCGCCGCCGTCGGCGCCGAGCTCAAGCGCGAGTTCGAGGCGTTCGAGGTGGATCGCCACCTCATGGCCGTGGGGGGTCAGTCGCTGCGGGTGCGCGGACTGCACGCGGTCTACGACGATCTGTTCGTCCCGCTGTTCGGCGAGCATGCCGCGCGCAACGTGGCCGCCGCGATCGCGTCGGTCGAGGCGCTGCTGGGCCAGGCGCTCGACATCGGGGCAGTGCGCGCCGCCCTCGTGGACCTCACGTCGCCGGGGCGTCTGGAGGTGGTCGGCCGCTCGCCGCTGGTGATCCTCGACGGGGCGCACAACCCGGCCGGCGCCGAGGCCCTGGCCATGGCGATGCGCGAGTTCTTCACGTGGGACCGGCTGCACCTGGTCGTGGCCATCAGCGCGAACAAGGACCTGGGCGGCATCGTCGGGCCGCTCGCGGCCCTGGCGGACGTGGCGTACGCCGCGCGCAACGCCAGCGAGCGCACCGGTGAGGCGGAGCAGATCGCGGAGCGGTTCCGCGCGGACGACACACCCGTCGAGGTGTTCGACGGTGTGCGCGAGGCGCTGGCCGCCGCGCTCGCGACGGCGAGCCCCGGCGACTGCGTGCTGGTGACGGGCTCTCTGTACACTGTCGCGGACGCCCGCCGGACGCTCACGTAGTCGTTTCCCGAGACGCTCAGGAGATCCTGAACATGGCCACGGAATCCACTCTGCTCATCGTCAAGCCGGACGGCGTGCGACGCGGACTCGTCGGCGAGGTCCTGCGTCGCGTGGAGGCGAAGGGCCTCACGATCGAGGAGATGAAGCTCTTCACGATCGACCGCGCGACCGCGGAGGAGCACTACGGCGAGCATCGCGAGACGGCCGTTCTTCGGCGAGCTCGTGGACTTCATCACGAGTGGCCCGGTGGTGGTCGCCCGGATCGGCGGCGAGCAGGCCATCGCGGTCTGGCGCACGCTCATGGGTCCCACGAACCCCGTGGAGGCGCCGCCCGGCTCGATCCGCGGCGACCTCGCGACCATGATCGGCGAGAACATCGTCCACGGCAGCGACTCGCCCGAGTCCGCCGCCCGGGAGCTGAAGCTGTTCTTCGGGTGATGGGTGGGCGCCGGGTGAGTGGGCCCTGGTCGTTGGACGCTGGTGCGCGGGCGCCGATGGGGCGCGAGGGCTGAGAGGGGACGGGTGATGGCCGACCGTGCCGCGCTGCGCCAATGCGTTGCGGAGTTCATGGAGTCGCGGCGCGGCGGATGGCTCGACGCCCCGGGGGCGGTGCTGGGCCTCACCGATCGCGAGGCGTTCCTCGGTGCGATCCCGGTCGGCCTGCGGGACGCGTTCGTCGGGACGCCGGTCGAGGAGGCGACGCGGTTCGAGATCGGCTCGATCAGCAAGTCGTTCGCGGCGATCGTTGCGATGCAGTTCGTCGAGGCCGGGGTGCTGGACCTCCACGTGCCGGTCACGACCTACGTGCCGTGGTTCGAGGTCCGCTCGCCCCACGGACCGATCACGACGCACCACCTGCTGACGCACACGGCCGGGCTGATCATGGGGATGGACTTCGCCGACGACGCGGTGCCGCCGGTCTGGTCGCTGCGGGACACCAGCGTGGGTACCGCCCCGGGCGAGCACTTCCACTACTCGAACGACGGCTACAAGCTCCTGGGGTTGATCCTGGAGACGGTGGGGGGCCGGCCCTGGCCCGATCTGCTGCGCGCGCGGGTGCTGGAGCCGCTGGGTATGGATCGCACCGACCCCGAGATCACGTACGACACTGGCGCCGACATCGCGGCCCCGCATCATCGCGAGGCGATCGACCGCCCGCCACACCGTGGCCGGCTGCTCGTGCGGGCGCCGATCTCGATCAGCCGGACCGCCGACGGCAGCATCATCTCCACCGCCGAGGATATGGCCGCGTACGGCCGGATGCTCCTGAACCGCGGGGCTCATCCCGGTGGCCGACTGATCTCCGAGGAGAGCTTCGCGCTGATGACCACGCCACACGTCCTGGACACGGGAGACGAGGGCGTGGCGTACGGCTACGCCCTTGACGTCTTCGAGGTCGGGGGGCGCGCTCACATCGGTCACTCCGGCGGGATGGTGGGCCACTACGCGCTGCTGTGGTGCGACATGGATACGGGTGTCGCGGCCGCGATGATGGTGAACGGTCACGGCGAGCGTGAGCCCAGCGTGCGGTTCGCTCTGGATGCGGCGCGCGCGGCCGGGTCGGGGGAGGAGCTGCCGGCGATGCCCGCGGCGCCGGATCCCCTGGTCACGCCGGCGGCGGCCGAGGTCGCCGGTCGGTACGCGGCCACCACCGACGGCGACGTGGTCGAGTTGGAGAACCGGGACGGGCGCCTGGTGATGGCTCGGGCGACCGGCGATATCACGCTCGAGCCGCTCGAGGACCTCTGGGAGTCGGAGGGCCGCGGTCCCGCGTTCGCCGTGCCCGTCCCGGACCTGGACCGGTTCGCGCTCGTCGTCGAGCGGGGCGACGACGGCTCGGTGTCCGCCGTCACCCACGGGCCCACGCGCTACTGGGCGGCCGGTGTCGTTCCCGCGCCCGAGGGTGCGCCTCCGCCGGGCGCCGACCTGCTCACCGGCACGTACCGCATCTGGAACCCCTGGGCGCCGGGCTTCCGCGTGTTCCTGCGCGACGCCCGGCTCTGGATCTCGTGGCCGACCGGCGAGGAGCCGCTCACGTCCCTCGACGACGACGAGTGGCGGGTCGGCGACGAGCGCAAGCCGGACCGGGTTCGGTTCGATACGATCGCCGGCGGATCGGCCCAGCGCGCCGTGTACAACGGGGTGCCGTACATCCGCAGCTTCCTGGACTGACGCCGCGGGTGCCGTGGCACCACGTCGGTCTGGCGCCCGCCTCGCTCCGGCGCCGCTCCGCCATCCCCCCGCCCCGATCCCCGCCGTCTCCGATCTCCGGTCCTCACGGCGGTCCGCGATCCGCCAGCACCGATCCGTCCGAGCGTCGGAAGACGAAGGCGCCGTCCTCGATCGTCGAGCCCGAACCCACCGCGGCGGTGCACCAGGCCGTGATGGCGACGGCAGAGCAGCAGGAGGTTGCCCAGGACCGTGCGGCCACCGGTGGCCCAGTGGTCGACGTGGTGACACTCACACCACGCCGGGGGACGATCACAGCCCGGGAACCGGCAGTGGCGGTCTCTGAGGATCACCGCCCGCCGCAGCGCGGCCGGCACGACCGGCGTTCGCCGGCCCACGTCCAGGGGCTCGGAGCGAGCTCCTAGCACCACCCGCATCACCGAGGCGTCGCAGGCGAGCTGTCGGACCAGCTCCGGCGGGACCGGACCGGCGTGGTCGAGCTCGGCCGTCCCGAAGGGGTCGGTTCCCGCTCCGTGACCAACTCCCGCTCCGGCTCCCGCTCCGGCTCCCGCTCCACTCCCGCTCCGGTTCCGCCACCGGGTCCGAGCCCGGCCAGGGGAGCGCCGGCGAGCACCTCGACCGGCACGGTCACCGTGAGGTGGGGCCGTTCTCCGGCCACCAGCGGTCGGTCACCCCGGTCCAGGAACCCCCGGCAGACCTCCCCCAGGGCGTCGGCCCGGCGCTGGGCGGGGGTGCGCTCGTCAGTGATCCTCGCCCGCACCCGGGGCCCGGACCTCCGCGTCGAGCACGGCTCCCAGGGCCGTGAGCAGGCTCTCCCCGGTGAGGGGATCCAGATCCCCGTCCACCCGCACCATCCCGCCGAGCGTTACCGAGGCGTGCAGGCGCCGACGTGCCGAGCGGGGATCCACCCCCTGGTCCTGCTCGGCCTCCACCCGGTCCTGCCAGCACGCCACCACCCGCCGCAGCTCGCCCATCGGGTGGATCCGGGCGGCCTCCACCAGCAGGGGCTCGGCCTCGGCGAAGGACTCGGGATGGACCTCACGGGCTCCCACCAGGACCCGGGCACCCGCCATCGACAAGCTCCCGTCCTGCACCGCCGCTCGCGTGGTGGCCATCGCGGCAAGCCCCCGCGCCATCCGGACCTGGTCGCGGGCACCGCCCCAGCCCAGGCGGCAGCGGTCCACGAGCCAGGCGGTGATCGACAGGTGCCCGTCGTGGGCGAAGGCGCCCCGACGCTCGATCTCGCCCACCCGGCGCAGGCGCTCGAGCTCGAGCAGCTCGGAGGCACGCTGAAGCTCCACCAGGTCCTGCTCGATCCGCGCGTCCGGCAGATCGCCCACCACCTCAGCCCGTAGGGCATCGATCACCGGCAGCAGCTCGCTCACGCCCGGCCGTTCCTTCACCTCGAACATGCGCATGATCCTGCCGCACCCTGCCCCGCTCGGGCTGTGACGCACCGCACACTCGGACCGGGTTCGTTCGCAAAGGTCCCGCACGCGCCGGGCGAACGCGGCCGGCGCAGCTCGTCTCGAACGGTCAACCGCGGGTCCGGAGGCGCCGAGCCACGAGCGTCGCGATGAGTGTCGCGATGAGTGTCGCCACGAACGCGACCGCGGCGAACGATCCCGCATCGCGCACGAGGGCCTTTCGGCAGTCGCTGACGTCCATGCAGGGGGCTGGGCGGCTGACGAAAGCGGCGCTGCGGAAGCAGCTTCTGGCACCGCCGACGATCTCGGATCGGGCGTGGGCACCGGCCCGCGGCGTTCCGCCTCGGAACGAGGGCGAGTCACGGGACCCCTTCAAGTTCAGCGTGATGGCCGACGGAGGCGGTCGGCCAGGATACGACGGAAACCGGCAACCAGCGATCTTGAGCTGAACTTGCCGCAGGTGAGGTGTTGGGGGCGGATCGGCGTCGGCTGCCCGACCAGGGACAGCGATGTGCAAACGCCGCCGGATGCTCGATCTTGTGTCACCGTTCGCAGTGGACTTCTTCGCGTACCCGCTCAGATCGGTCAACGGCGCACCCGATAGCGCAGGTGAAGCACCCGGTTGCCCTGAATCTTCACGTCAGGATCCTCCAACAGGTGCTGCGCATGGACCGACCCGAAGTAGCGCTTGCCGGACCCGAACACGACGGGTACGACGTCCATGCGCACCTCGTCGATCAGGCCCGCGGCAAGCACCTGGCCACCGACGTCGCCAGCGGCGACCTCGACCATGCGGTCACCCGCGAGCTCCTGCGCCTTGGCCACGGCTGCCTCGACGCCGTCGACGAAGTGAAACGGTGCCTCGGGGTCCCAGCCCTCGGGCTGCGGCCGGTGCGTCACGACGACGACGTGGTCGACCCCGCCCGGAGGCTTCCCATCCCAGCCGTCCGTCATGTCGAAGACGTGGCGCCCGACGATCGTCGCCCCGATCTGGTCCCAGTACGGCCGGGTGTAGTCGTAGGACGCCTGCGACACCTTCAACTCGCCGGTCTCGTCCAAGGGAACGTCACCGCTGAGCAACCAGTCGAACAGCGGTCCAGGCTGGTCGCTCTCGTCCGCGATGAAACCGTCTACCGACACCGAGGCGTACATGACTACGTTGCCCACGGGGCGCTCCTCTGCTTTGGGTGCCCTGAGATTAGCGTTTCGTGAGCTATCGCTCTCACGCCGGCGGAGTTGGAGGCCCTGCTCACGTGATGGGGCTAGCTGCGAAGGAAGGTGCGCAATGACGAGGAAGCGAACCATCGCCGAAATGCGCGAACCGGCCCATCAGCTGGGTTGGCACATCGAGAAGGTTGAGTTCGAGGATCGCTGGAAGGTCACGTACTGGCGCGACGGGAAGATAGGCGACTTCACCCATCACGAGTTCCAGGATGCCTCGACAGCGCGTTTGCGCGAGTGGCTGGATAGCGACGTGGAGTCGGCACAATGAAGGTCCGAGCTAATAGGTAGGAGATGCATCGATCGTGTGCACGCTCGCATCGTGCGTGCTCCACGGCGCCGACGTCGAGGACATCCGCCCCGACACAACGCGATCGCCACGCTCCCGCGACATCGCTCCGGCCAGGCCCTCACAGGTCATCGCGCGGCTGCGTCACCCCGCCCCGGAACGGAAGCGGAACGGAAGCGGCTAGACCTTGCGGAACGCCACGCAGGCGTTGTGGCCACCGAACCCGAACGAGTTCGAGAGCGCCAGGTCGACCGGCAGGTCACGCGCCTCGTTGGGCGTCACGTCCAGGTCGCAGTCGGGATCGGGCGTGGCGTAGTGGATCGTCGGCGGGATCCGGCCGTTGGCGATCGCCAGCGCGCAGACCGCGCCCTCCACGGCGCCGGCGGCGCCCAGCATGTGACCCGTCATCGACTTCGTGGAGGAGACCGCGACTCGGTGCGCGTGGTCGCCCAGCACGCCCGCGATCGCGGCGCTCTCGGCAGCGTCGTTCAGCGGCGTGGACGTCCCGTGCGCGTTGATGTACGTCACGTCGGACGGCTCGGCGCCCGCGTCCTGCAGTGCCCAGCGCATCGCGAGAGCCGCCCCCGATCCCTTCGGATCCGGCGCGGTGATGTGGAATGCGTCGTCGCTGGCACCGGCCCCCGCGAGCTCGCAGTAGATCCGTGCGCCGCGCGCGGTCGCGTGCTCCTCGCTCTCCACGATCAACGTGACGGCGCCCTCGCTCAGCACGAACCCGTCGCGGTCCGCGTCGAAGGGCCGCGAGGCCGTCTCCGGGTCCGGGTTCTTCGTGAGCGCCGTCATCTGGGCGAAGGCGGCGACCGTCAGCGGCAGCGTCGCGGACTCCGAGCCGCCCGCCACCACGAGGTCCAACGTGCCCGAGCGCACCAGCCGCAGCGCCTCGAACAACGCATGGTTGCTGGATGAGCAGGCCGAGATCGTGGCGAAGTTCGCTCCCGTGAGCCCGAATCGCATCGCGATGTGGCCCGCCGGCGCGTTGGCCATGAGCATTGGCACCATGAAGGGGGACACGCGGCCCGGCCCCTTCTCGAGCAGCACGGAATGCTGATCGAGCAGTGTCTCGATGCCCCCGATCCCGGTCGCGAAGATCACGCCGCCCCGGTCGGCGACGACCTGGGGCGTCCCCGCGTCCTGCCAGGCGAGCTGCGCCGAGGCCACGCCGAACTGCGTGAACCGGTCGGTGCGGCGCACCTCCTTCGTGTCCAGGAACTCCGTGGGGACGAAGCCGTCGACCTCGCCGGCGACCGTGACAGGCAGGTCGTCGATCGGAAACCGCGTGATCGTGCGCACGCCGTTGCGCCCGCCGACCATGCCGGCCCAGAAGTCGTCCACGCCGATGCCCACGGGCGTGACCGGTCCGATCCCGGTGACGACGGCTCTGCGTTCTGGGGTCATGGGCAGGCTCAGCTCCTGGGAGGGTGGCGGTCGGCGGCCTAGGAGGCGCCGACCTTCGAGGCCACGAGGTCGATCGCGCCGCCCACGGTCTTCACCGACTCCATCTCCTCCTCGGGGATCTCGATGCTCCACTCCTCCTCGAGCGCGAGCACCGCCTCCACGAGGTCGAGCGAGTCCGCGTTGAGGTCTTCGGCGAACCGGGCGTCCGGGACGACCTGCGCCTCGTCCACCGCCAGCTGCTCCGCCAGGACCTTCTTGACCCGGGCCTCGATCTCCGACCTATCCATACCTGCTCCCTCCTGTCTCGCCTCGGCTCGCCACCCTACGGGCGGTCCGTTCGTTCCGACCACGCTACGCGGTGAGTCCACCGTCGACCGGGATCACGGCGCCGTTCACGTACGAGGCCTCGTCCGACATCAGGAACCGGACGACGCCCGCCACCTCCTGCAGCGAGGCGGTCCGCCCCAGCGGCGTCTGGTCGAGGTAATACGCCCGGGCCGCATCCGTCAGGTGGCTCGTCATCTCGGTGTCCACCAGCCCGGGACAGACCGCGTTCACGGTGATGCCCTTGCCCCCGATCTCACGGGCCAGTGACTTCGTCAGTCCGACGAGCGCGATCTTCGTTGCCGCGTAGACGGTCTGACCTGCGTTCCCTCGCAGCGCGACGGCGGAGCTCATGTTCACCATCCGGCCCCACTTCTCCTTCAGCATGCCGCGCATCGCCGACCGGGCACACAGGAACGCACCGCGCACGTTCGTGTCCATCACCCGGTCGTAGGTCTCCATGTTGTACTTGAGCAGCAGCCCGTCCTGGCTCAGCCCGGCGTTGTTGATCAAGCCCGTCACGGTGCCGAGCTCGTCGGTCACGCGGCGGAACGCCTCTTGCACGCTCGCCTCGTCGGTGGTGTCGAGGTACACCGCGAGGCCGGACGTGCCGGCGGACTCCAGCGCGGCCACGGCCTCCTTCGCGGCGGCCTCGTTCGAGCGGTAGCCGATCGCGACGCGCCAGCCGGCCTCGGCCAGCGCCACCGAGCACGCGAGGCCGATGCCGCGGGAGGCACCGGTGACGACGGCGACGCGCGACCCGGTCACGCCGGCGGCTCCGCCATGGTCCAGCGCACGAGCGACGCGCCCCACGTGAGCCCGGCGCCGAACGAGGTGAACAGCACCAGGTCCCCCTCGTGCATCCGGCCGGCCCGCCACGCCCGGTCGAGCGCGATCGGGATCGACGCCGCGGACGTGTTGCCGACCTCGGCGACATCGATGACGGCACGCTCGGCAGGGACGTGCAGCCGCTCGGCCACCGCGGTCATGATCCTGGCGTTCGCCTGGTGGGGGATCAGCAGATCGACGTCCTCGGGCGTGGAGCCGGACTTCTCCAGCAGCTCGCGGCAGGCGGCGGCCATCTCCGTGACCGCGCGCTTGAAGACCTCCCGGCCGTTCGGCATCGCGATGCAGTGGCGGGCGGCGTCCACCGTCTCGTGTGACGCCGGCTCGCGCGATCCGCCGCCGGGCACCCAGAGGATCTCGGCCGCCGTGCCGTCCGCGCCGAGCGTGGTGCCGATGATGCCGGGCTGTTCGGCCGCCTGGATCACGGCGGCGCCGGCGCCGTCACCGAAGAGGATGCACGTCCCGCGGTCGGTGAAGTCGAGGATGCGGCTGAAGACCTCAGCGCCCACCAACAGGACGGTGTCCGCCATGCCGGCGGTCACGAACGCGGTCGCGGTGGACAGGCCGTAGGAGAAGCCGGCGCAGGCGGCCTGCACGTCGAACGCCGGGCACGTGACGCCCAGCTTGCGCTGGGTCCACACCGCGGTGGAGGGGAACGGCATGTCGCCGGTGGTGGTGGCCACCACGATCATGTCCACCTGCTCCGGGCTCAGGCCCGCGCCCGCCAGGGCGGCCCGGCCGGCCTCCAGCGCCAGATCCGACGTGACCGTGCCCTCGTCGACGAACCGCCGTGACTCGATGCCGGTGCGGTCGCGGATCCACTCGTCGGACGTATCCACGAGATCCTCGAACCAGCTATTGGGGACGACGCGCGGCGGCAGCGCGGAGCCGACCCCCGTGATGGTTGCGTTCCTGGTCACGCGCCCGAGGATATCGGACGGCGGTGGCGGTCGCGGCTGATCGTGCAGGTCATCAGGCACGCCGGGTCTATCGGACCTCGCCGGCCGCCACCTCCGCGGCCGCCTCGGGGGATCCGGCGGCCACCGCGGCGGCGCCCGGCACCACTCGCTTCGCCAGCTTCGTCAGCACGTCGCCCGGGCCGGCCTCGACGAAGACCTCCGCACCGGCACTCCGCAGCGCCTGCGCGCAGGACTCCCAGCGCACCGGTGAGACGACATGCCGGACCAGCAGCTCACGGAGCTCGGCAGGATCGTCCACCAGCTTCCCCGTCACGTTGGACGCGACCGGGAAGCGCGGCGTCGAGAACGCGGCCGCGTCGATCGCCTCGCGCAGCGGCGCCACGGCCGGCTCCATCAACGGCGAGTGGAACGCGCCGGCCACGCGCAATCGCACCACGCGGATCTTCCGCTCCGAACACTGTCCCTCGGCGCGTTCGATCGCCGCGACGCTGCCGCTGATCACGACCTGCTGCGGCGAGTTCTCGTTCGCGACGAGCAGCACGTCGTCGCCGCGCGCCTCGTCGCAGAGCGCCGCCGCGTCGGCGGCTCCGACGCCGAGCAGCGCGCTCATCGTGCCGGGCCGTTCGTCGCCCGCCCGCTGCATCTCGCGTCCGCGCACCACCACGATCCGCGTCGCGTCCGCGAACGACAGCGCCTCCGCCGCCACCAGCGCGGCGAACTCGCCGAGCGAGTGCCCCGCCGCGCCGATCCACGCGTTCACGCCCGAGTCCTCCAGCACCCGGAACGCGGCGACGTCGCAGGCCAGCAGCGCCGGCTGCGCGAACTCGGTGGTGTCGAGCAGCGCCTCGTCCCGGCAGCCGGCCACGACGTCGCGCCCCAGGACCTCCGAGGCCTCGTCGGTCACCGCGCGCCCCGCCGGATGCGACGCCCACGCGTCGGCCATGCCGGCGAACTGGGATCCCTGTCCGGGGAAGACCACGGCGACGCTCGATCGTTCGGACATGGCCATAGGGTGCCACGCCCCGACGGGTCCCCGCGCGGTTTCCGATCCCGACGGAGGTTGTCGAAGGGCGCAGCCTGCCCGCGCACGCGCCGTGCCCCGGGTTGCCACCCGTGAGGTCCTCCTGTAGAACCTGTGCAGAGCCCCATGGCCGAACGGGTTCAACGATCCTCGTCCCCAGCGCCCAAACCCCAGGGCGCAGAAGGGGTTCTGGGGTTCCTTGGTCGTGACATGGCAGTTGACCTCGGGACCGCCAACACGCTCGTCTACGTACGCGGACGAGGCGTGGTGCTCAACGAGCCCTCCGTCGTCGCCATCAACACGCTGACCGGCGCCGTGCTGGCCGTGGGTGCCGAGGCCAAGCGCATGATCGGCCGCACGCCCAGCCACATCCAGGCGGTCCGCCCGCTGAAGGACGGCGTGATCGCCGACTTCGACATCACCGAGAAGATGCTCCGCTACTTCATCCAACGCGTGCACAAGCGTCGTCTCCTGGCCAAGCCGCGCGTGGTCGTGTGCGTCCCCTCGGGCATCACCGGGGTGGAACAGCGTGCGGTCGAGGAGGCCACCATCGCGGCGGGGTCACGCCGCGCGTACATCATCGAGGAGCCCATGGCGGCCGCGATCGGCGCCGGGCTCCCGATCCACGAGCCCACGGGCAACATGGTCGTCGACATCGGAGGTGGCACCAGCGAGGTCGCGGTGATCTCGCTCGGGGGCATCGTGACGTCGACCAGCGTGCGCATCGGCGGCGACGAGCTCGACGAGGCGATCATCCAGCACGTCAAGAAGGAGTACTCCCTCCTCCTGGGCGAGCGGACCGCCGAGGCGATCAAGCTCGCGATCGCATCCGTCTTCCCGATGCCCGAGGAGCTCGTCGCCGAGATCAAGGGGCGGGACCTCGTCTCCGGCTTGCCGAAGACGATCACGATCAGTGCGGAGGAGATCCGTCGCGCGATCGAGGAGCCCGTCAACGCCATCATCGACGCCATCAAGACCACGCTCGACCGGACCCCTCCGGAGCTCTCCGCCGACATCATGGACCGCGGCATCGTCCTGACGGGCGGCGGAGCGCTCCTTCGCGGCCTCGACAAGCGGCTGCGGCACGAGACGGGCATGCCCGTGCGGATCGCCGACGCCCCGCTGCAGGCCGTGGTGCTGGGATCCGGCAAGTGCCTGGAGGAGTTCGAGGTTCTGCAGCGTGTCCTGGTGAGCCCGTCTCGGCGCTGATCCGGCGTCGTGGTCGTCCGTCCCAAGCCCCGCAGCACGCGGCTCCTGGTCGTCGTGCTCGTCTCGATCTCTCTCGCGGTCATCACCGTCGACTACCGGCAAGGCCCCGACGGTCCGCTGGCCAGCCTCGGTGAGCTCTCGCTGGAGATGATGGCGCCGCTGCAGCGCGCCATGACGAACGTGACGAGCCCCGTCCGCGACTTCTTCGTCAGCATCGCGCACCTGCCGTCGCTGTCCGACGAGAACGAGCAGCTGAAGCAACGTCTGGCCGACGCCTCCGCCGACATCAGTCAGGTCGCGGCGATGCAGGCGGAGCTGGAACAGCTCCACCGGCTGCTGGACCTCCAGGACCGGTTCGACTTCCCGCTCGAGACGAGCCTCGTGATCGGCCTCGGCCCGTCGAACTTCGAGAACGTGATCACGATCGACACGGGCACGAACGACGGCGTCGCCGTCGACATGCCCGTCGTCACGGCCGGCGACTCGGGCGCGCGTCTCGTGGGCCGCGTGGTGAGGGTCTCGGCGAACGCGGCGAACGTCCTGCTCATCACGGACCGGGACGCCGCCACGTCGGGACGTCTTGTCGACACGCACCAGGCCGGACTGCTCGAGGGGCAGGGCGACGCCGACATGAAGATGAGCTTCCTCAACCCCGAGGTGACCGTGGAGCCCGGCGCCGTCGTGGAGACGACGGGCTACGTGGACGGGTTGTACCCGCTGGGCATCACGATCGGGGAGGTCTCCCGGTTCGTCCCGGCCACGGGGACGAGCGAGCCGTACGTCACGGTCCGACCGGCCGCCGACTTCAGCACGCTCGACTACGTGGCCGTGATCATGAAGCCGCCGATCGACACCAGCGGATTGGACGGGGGCGCGCCCTAGATGATCCGGCGCACCATCGCGGTCGTCGCGATCCTGGTGACGGCCGTCCTGCTGCAGTCCACGGTCTTCGCCCAGGTTCGGCTCCTCGGGGCGCGACCCGAGCTGATGTTCCTCGTCGTGATCGTGCTGGCGATCCTGGAAGGGCCCTCGGAGGGGGCGGTGGTCGGGTTCGCGGGCGGGATGTTCCTGGACTTCTTCCTCAACCAGCCGAAGGGGATCACGGCGCTCACCCTGATCCTGCTGGGCTACACGGTCGGGCTTGCCCGCCAATACATCGTGTCCCCCTCGCCGCTCCTGCCCACGCTCATGGTGGCGGTCGGCACCTTCGCCGGCGTGCTGTTCTACGAGGTCGTCGCCTTCCTCCTGGGTACCCTGAAGGCGGATGGCGTCCTGTTCCTGCGGACCGCGACGTTCTCGGCGCTCTACACGGCGCTGTTGACGCCGATCGTCTACCCGCTCCTGCGGCGGGTGTTCGAGGGGTCGCGGCCGCGACGGGTGGTGAGGTTCTGACCGAGAAGGCGTCCTCGAGGCTGAAGCTCCTCGCGTTGCTGGTGGCCATGATGTTCGCGGCGCTGACGGCCCGCCTGTGGTACCTGCAGGTGCTCGCGACCCAGGGCTACGTGGAGCAGGTGAACAACGCCAGCTTTCGGCTGCTCCAGGTGGAGCCCGAGCGCGGCAACATCCTGGACTCGAGGGGGAACCCGCTGGTGGAGAACCGGCTGACCAGGGTGGTGACGGTGCAGGAGCAGCTCCTGGGCAACGACCCCGAGGCCGTGCTGTTCCGGCTCGCCCAGCATCTGAACGTCCCCGAGCAGGACATCGTCGACCGATTGCAGGACGAGAAGTACTACGACTACCAGCGGGTCCCCGTCGCGGTGGACGTCAGCGAGGAGGACATCTTCTACATCGCCGAGCACAGCGACGAGTTCCCCGGCGTGTACTGGGACGAGCAGACGGTGCGCCGGTACCCCCGGGGCCCGCTCGCCGCCCACGTCCTGGGTCAGCTCGGGCTGATCGGGAAAGAGGAGGTCAACCAGCCTGCCTTCGAGGACTACGGACCGAACGAGGAGATAGGAAAGACAGGTCTGGAGAAGACCTATGAGCGGTTCCTCCACGGCGTCCCCGGCACCAACAAGATCGTCGTGAACCCGGCGGGCAAGCTCCTGGACGAGCTCGGTGGCCGGCTGCCGCAGCCGGGCGACGATGTGCGGCTGTACCTGGACAGCCGGCTGCAGGCGGAGTCGAGCGGCGTCTGCAGGAGGGCATCGAGCGGGCGCGGTCCATGCCGGACGAGGACGCGGACAACGAGGTCGCGAACTTCGTCGCGAACGCCGGCGCCGTGGTGGTGCTCGATCCGGAGACCTTCGGCGTCGAGGCCTCGGCCTCATGGCCCACGTTCGATCCGAACTGGTTCGTGAAGGGCATGACCAACCGCGAGAACCGGGAGCGCATCACGTCCCCGGAGGCCGGCGGGCCGCTCTTCGATCGGGTGACTCAGGGGACGTACGCCCCCGGCTCCACGTTCAAGCCGTTCATCGCGCTCGCCGCGGTGAAGAACGACGTGACGTCGCTCGGCGCGTACACGGACTGTCCGTCCTCGTGGGCCTACCCGCTGGACCCGGAGCATCCCTTCAACAACTGGTCGCAGTACAGCAGGGGCCCCGTCTCGATCCCGACGGCCCTCGAGGTCTCCTGCGACACCGTCTTCTACCAATGGGGCGCCGAGTTCTACGATCGGTGGAAGGCCGACCAGCTCGGTGCGGGGTCCGAGCCGCTGCAGCGCGATCTCCGAGGGTTCGGCTTCGGGCGCGACCCGGGGATCGACCTCCCGAGCCGCAGCAGCGGGTTCATCCCCACCGCGGCCTGGAAGCAGAAGCAGCACGAGGAGGATCCGAAGCTGTTCCCGTACGGGTGGCTGCCCGGCGACGACGTCCTGATGTCGATCGGGCAGGGATACGTCCTGACGAGTCCGTTGCAGGTCGCGGCGGCCTACGCATCCCTGGTGAACGGGGGACGGCTGTGCGAGCCGCGGCTTGCCGAGCGCATCCAGAACGCGGAGGGCAGGCCGGTGTCGAAGCCGGGCCCGCAGAAGTGCGAAGACCTGCCCTACTCGCAGCAGGAGCTCGGGGTGATCCAGGAGGGGTTGCGGCAGGTCGTCCAGGGCGACGAGGGCACGGCGGCCTCGGCGTTCGCCGGTTTCCCGTTCGCGCGGGTGCCGGTGATGGGCAAGACCGGCACGGCCGAACGGCCGGGGTTCACCACGGTGGAGGGGCAGACGCAGGGACAGGACACGTCGTGGTTCGCGGCGATCGTGGGGCCGCCCAACGACCAGCACGTGATCGTGGCCATGGTGGAGCAGGGGGGCCACGGCTCGACGACGGCCGCGCCGATCGTGCGGACGATCATCGAGGACATGTACGACCTCGGCGATACCGGAGCGCCCGTGATCGTGCCGACCGACTGATGGATCTGATCGCAGGACGCGTGTGGGCGGACGAGCGACGCCCGATCCGCCACCTCGATCCCGTGCTGCTCGTGACGGCGCTGCTCCTCGCGGCCGCCGGGCTGTTCCTGGTGTACTCCGCCACGCACCAGTCGCTCGACGCGCTCAAGCTCGATCCCGCCCAGTTCGTGAAGAAGCAGTTCACGGCGTTCGTCCTGGGGTTCGTGCTCCTGATCCTGGTGGCCGCGTTCGACTACCGCTTCTACAAGGTGTACGCGGGGTTCATGTACGGCGCCGTCGTGGTGGCGCTGGTGGTCGTGCGCTTCACGCCGCTGGGCTCCAATCCGTCCGGCGCGCAGCGCTGGTTCACGTTCGGCGGGTTCCAGCTCACGCCGTCCGAGTTCGCGAAGATCGCCCTGATCCTCATGATCGCCGCGGTGCTCTCGGAGCTGCGCACGGCCGAGCCCATGCTCGTCGACGTGCTGCGGGTCACCATGATCGGGATCGTGCCGATGGGCCTGGTATTCATCCAGCCCGACATCGGCACGACGATCGTGCTGGTGGCCATCCTGGTGGGGACGCTGGTGGTGGCGGGGACCCGGCCCCGGCATCTGGCCGTCCTCGCCGTGACGGCGTGCGTGTTGCTGTTCGGCGCCTTCCAGCTGAACGTGATCAAGGGCTATCAGCTGGACCGGCTCGTCGCGTTCCTGGACAGCGGCAGCGACACGCAGGGCGCGAACTACAACCGGAACCAGGCGGAGATCGCCATCGGCGCCGGCGGGCTCCTGGGACAGGGCTACCTCCACGGCAAGCTGACGAATCTCGACTTCGTTCCGGAGCAGCACACCGACTTCATCTTCACCGCGCTGGGGGAGGAGTTCGGCTTCGTCGGCGCCGCGTTCATGCTCGCGCTCTTCGCCATCCTGATGTGGCGGGCCATCCGGATCGCGTATCTGTCGAAGGACGGGTTCGGCACGTACGTCGCGTCCGGGATCGCCGCGATGTTCGCGATCCAGATGTTCGTGAACGTCGGGATGGTGATCGGCATCATGCCGATCACGGGCATCCCCCTGCCGTTCGTGAGCTACGGGGGCAGCTCGATGCTGGCGAACTTCATCGCGGTGGGCCTGCTGCTGAACATCCACATGCGCCGGTTCACGTAGCGCAGCCGCGCCGGCGCGGACTCACCCCGCGGGAGCGAGCTGCCACAGGAAGATCGTGCTGCCGGGACCGGGATGCTCGAGCGTCACGTCCCCGTCCATCGCGCGCGCGGACATCCGTGCGATCGTGAGTCCGAGCCCCACGCCCTGGTGCGTGCGGACGTTGAGCGACTCCGCCTGCTCGAGCGGGTCGAAGATCCGCTGGGAGAGCGCGGGGTCGATGCCGGGGCCGTGGTCGATCACGCGCACCTCGGTTGCGTGGGGTTGCACGCGGATCGAGATCAGGATCTCCTCACCTTCCGGCGAGAAGGCCGTGGCGTTGTCCACGAGCTCCTCCAGGATGCGACGCGCGGCGACCCGGTTCAGGCACGCCATGGCGGCCGTGCGCGGCGCGTCGATGCGGACGTGGTCGTAGGCCATGGCGACCTCGCGGACGACGGCCGTGACGTCCGCCCACTCGGTGAGCTCCGACTCGACCGCCGCCTCGAGTCGCTCGATCAGCTTCGCGAGGTCGCCGGCGCGAGCCGCGAGCCGCTCCAGCATCTCCCGATGATCGGTGGGGCTCGCCTCGTATTTGGTCAGCGTCTGCGCCATCCCCAGGATCACGGTCACCGGCGTCCGGAGCTCGTGACCCAGCCGCGAGATGAGCTCGTGCCGCCGCGCGGATCGTTCGATGAGCGCCTCCTGCGCGATCTCCAGCTCGCGAGCTCGCCGGCGCTCCCGCCCCAGGGCCTCCGTGAGCTCCTCGATCACCGAGGGAGTGACCTCCGGCGAGATCACCCCGCCGCCCGACGCCGCCTGGAGCACCGCCGTGAGGATCGCGTCCCCGTCGGTGTCCTTCAGCACGTAACAGGAGGCCCCGGCCACCAACATGTCGCGGACCGCGTGCTGGTCCTCCATGCCGGTGAGTGCGACGACGCCGATGTCCGGGTATCGGGTCTTCAGGTGCCTCGTGGCGGTGATGCCGTCCATCTGCGGCATCCGCAGATCCATGAGCACGACGTCGGGTAGGAGCGTGGGCACCAGGTCGAGCGCCTCGGCGCCCGAGCCGGCCTGTCCGACCACCTGCAGGTCTCCGGTGCTCAGCAACGAGATCAGCGACTCCCGGAATCCGGGATTGTCGTCAACGACCAGCACCCTCACCGGCTGGACATCGGGAAGGGCCTGGCGGACCAGGGGGGAAGTCCCTCGAACCATCTCGTTCAGTGTGGTGACCTGGGCCGATGCACCGCTATCGGGAGGAGGGGCGGTTCGTTCGGAGGCGCTACCCCACGGGCCGGTAGTCACAACGGACTACCCACACCGGAGGTGGGTGATCGGGACGGTGCCTCCCGGCCGCGAGGCGGTGCGCTGCTATCCTTCCCGGAGACCTGCTCGCCCGGCACCGCCGAGGTGAGAGACGACGAAAGGCGCGCGAACCTCGCCGCGCCGGCCCCGCGGAACTCCTGCGGCGAGCCGCGGACGAGGGGACGCAGGCGCCGGACAAGGACGTTTCGGGTGCGCGAAGACGCGCGCGGCCCGGCTCCGGGACCACAGTGTTCCGGCCCGGCGCCGGCCAGTACCACCCAGCCCGCCGGCCAACCCGCCGGAGGTCGGCTCCGCAGTCGACCCGCCCCCTGTCCCAGCCTGCTCCTGCGCGCGGCCACGCGAAGGGAGTATCGATGAGCAACGACGATGTCGTGGCACCGACCACGACGGAGGGGGAGCGCGCACCGCGCCCACCCCGGGAGCAGCGGAGCGACCCCACCGGCGGGCCCGCGGACGACGAGGCGGCGATCGCGCGCGCGAGCTTCGCCGCCGGCAAGCCGGTCCCACGGAGCAGGGCGGGGAGCCCGCCCTCCACCAGGAGCCGGGGGAGCGGCGGCGCGGCTCCGGCCTCGGCGCCCACCCCGACGCCGAGCTCGCCGACCTCGACGCCGACCTCGACGCCGCCGGCCGACCGGACGGCGACCCGGGAGCCGGCGGGACGAACGGCACGTGCGAAGCCCGCCGATCGAAGCACGACCCGCAGACCGGCGGACGGCCCCACCGAGGCGCCCGGCGACGGACCGAAGGCCCCGGACGCCGTCGCGCCCCCCGAGCGCCCGCCGCGCCCGCCCCGGCAGCCCCGGCCGGCCACCGAGGCGAAGGCCTCAGACGGCACCGGCGCCGCGTCCTCCGCCGCGGTCGAGGCGGCACCGTCGTCGGACCGGGCTCCGGGCGACGGAGCACCGACCGGCACCTCGTCCTCCGCGAAGCGCCGCCGCCGGCGCGGCGGCCGTGGCCGGGGCCGCGGCGGCCAGGGCGCATCGGGATCGGGCGGCGCCACACGGGCACCCGCCGGGGACGGCGAGCTACAACTCGTGGACGAGGACGCCCCGATGCAGGATTCGGCCGAGAGCCAGCGTGACGACGCGACCCCCGACGAGGCGTCGCGCCAGCCGGCTCCTCGCCGGCGTCGCTCCGGCTCGGCCCAGGCTCCCGCCGACCCCGGCAACGAGGCCGATCCTCGCAACGAGGCCGATCCCGTCGGCGAGACGGATGCCGGCAACGCCGCCGGTGGAGGCGCCAAGCCGGCCACGCGATCCCGTTCACGGCGCGGCTCGGGCGCCCGGACGGAGCCCAAGCCGAAGCCGGACCAGACGGGCTCGGAGCCGAAGGCACCGACGAAGCGGGCGCAGCCGGCCTCCGCCTCCGGGTCGAAGCGATCCGGGACGGCCAAGAAGGCGGAGACCGCCAAGAAGCCGGAGACCGCCAAGAAGACGGAGACCAGATCGGGTGCGAAGCAGCCGGAGCCGCGGACACGCCGCGGATCGGCCTCGCGCGAGGCCGACGTGGCCGCCGGCGGGCCGACGCGGCTCCGCAGCAGCCGCAGCCGCACCGGCGCGGGTCGCGACACCGGCGCCCGGTCTGCACGGGGCCGCCGGCGTGAGCAGATCCCGATCCCACCCCGCGTCACCGACAAGCTGATGGTGATCACCGAGCACGACGACCGGGACCAGATCGCGATCCTGGAGGGCCGCGACCTGGTGCAGCACTACGTCACGCGCTCGGGTGCGAAGTCGATGGTGGGCAACGTCTACCTGGGACGTGTCCAGAACGTGCTCCCCGGGATGGAGGCCGCGTTCATCGACATCGGCCGAGGCCGCAACGGCGTCCTGTACGCCGGCGAGGTCAACTACTCGCCCGAGGATCTGGAGGGCCCCGCGCCGCGGATCGAGAACGTGCTGAAGTCCGGTCAGGCGGTGATGGTCCAGATCACGAAGGACCCCATGGGCGGCAAGGGCGCGCGTCTGACGGCGCAGATCTCCATGCCCGGCCGGTACCTCGTCCTGGCGCCGGACCAGGAGGTCTCCGGCATCAGCCGGCGCCTGAACGAGGACGAGCGCAAGCGTCTCAAGGGGATCCTGAAGAAGATCCGCCCGGCCGAGCACGGCGTGATCGTTCGCACCGCCGCCGAAGGCGCTCCCGAGGAGGCGTTCGCCGCCGACCTCCAGCGTCTCGTCCGGACCTGGGAGGACATCCAGAAGAAGGCGAAGAAGGTCAAGGCGCCGGCCGAGCTGTACGAGGAGCCCGAGCTCACCGTTCGCGTGGTGCGGGACCTCTTCGTGGACGAGGAGTTCCGTGGCCTCGTCACCGACTCGCAGCGCGTCCACGACAAGGTGATGGAGTACGTCGAGGACGTGGCTCCGGACCTCAAGCCGAAGGTGTCGCTGCACACCGGCAAGCTGCCGGCGTTCGAGGAGCACCATGTCGTCGAGCAGATCCACAAGGCGTTGGATCGCAAGGTGTGGCTTCCCTCGGGCGGCTACCTGATCATCGAGCGCACGGAGGCCATGACGATCATCGACGTCAATACCGGCAAGAGCGTCGGCAAGACCAACCTCGAGGAGACCGTGAAGAACACCAACCTCGAGGCGGCGCAGGAGGCCGCGCGCCAGCTCCGGCTCCGCGACATCGGCGGCATCATCGTGATCGACTTCATCGACATGCTGCTGGAGAAGAACAAGAAGTCGGTGGAGGATGCCATGCAGGAGGCCCTGGCCGCGGACAAGACGCGCTCGCAGGTCTTCGAGATCGGGCCGCTCGGTCTGATGCAGGTCACCCGCAAGCGGGTGTCCGGCGGTCTGGTTGAATCCTTCTCCGAGACCTGTCCCACCTGCGAGGGCCGGGGCATCATCCTGAACTACGACGCGTGAGGCTGGAGGCGGCGATGTATGCGGTGATCAAGACCGGCGGCAAGCAGCACAAGGTGAAGGCCGGCGACGTGATCGAGGTCGAGAAGATCGTGCACGACGGCGAGACCCTCACGTTCCAGCCGATCCTCGTCGTCGACGACGACGGCAAGACCCACGTGGGACAGGAGGCGGCGAAGGCGACCGTCACCGCGACGCCGCTCGGCGAGCAGAAGGGCGACAAGGTCAAGGTCTTCAAGTACCGGCCGAAGACCGGCTACTCGAAGAAGACCGGCCACCGCCAGATGTACACCCTGCTCGAGATCGGCGAGGTGAAGCTCGGCGCAGCGAAGCGGACGGCGGCGAAGAAGGCAGCCGCCACCGACGACGAGGACGCCGCCGAGGCGGCCTCGGAGTAGCGGCGGTCGTCACGGCTCGCTGGGCGCCCCCCGGGGCCCGTTGGTAGGCTGGAGGAGCGATGGCACACAAGAAGGGCGGCGGCTCGTCCCGAAACGGCCGCGATTCCAACGCCAAGCGTCTCGGCGTGAAGGCCTTCGGAGGGCAGGACGTCCCCGCGGGCTCCATCATCGTGCGCCAGCGCGGCACCCGGATCCACCCCGGTGACGGCGTGGGCAAGGGCGGCGACGACACGCTGTTCGCGCTGCGGGCCGGCACGGTCCGGTTCCACGACTCGCGCGGCCGGAAGTTCGCCTCGGTCGACGCGTCGGCCTAGCTCACCCCTCAGCCTCGCGTCAGCTTCTCGCGGATCTCGGTCACCCACTCCTGCAGCTCCCCTTTTCGATCCACGCCCTCCCGCGTGAGGTAGGTCGCGTTGGCCCGGACGGACCTGCGCTTCGAGCGGTGCCGGCCCATCCCCAGCGGGGAGCGGAACGGGCGAAGGTCCTCGATCTCCTCGGGTCGCGGCGTCCGGGAGCCCACGATGTGCGTGAGCGCCGGTGGCTGGGTGAAGTAGAAGGCCGTCTGCATCTTGGCGCTGTCCCCGGCGACGTGGGTGACCATCAGGACGGGCGACCCCCGCAGCCGCGTGACCTTGGCGATCTCCCGGAACCGGAGCACCGTGGGCGTCAACGCCTCGTCGCGAGGATCGAACCGCAGGCCGACGTCCTCTGTATGCAGCGTCCCGACGATCTCCACCATGGGCGGGCGGCCGAGCGCGACCATCCAGACCTTCGTCGGCTGCGGCATCGAGCCATCTTGCCGTTCGAACCGCCGCTCGACCACCTAATCTGACGCGATGGCCTTCGTCGACGAGACCACGGTGTACGCGAGGGGCGGCCGCGGCGGCAACGGCGCCGCCACGCTGCACAGTGAGCCCTACAAGCCCATGGGTGGCCCCGACGGTGGCAACGGCGGGCCCGGCGGCGCGGTGATCTTCGAGGTCTCGGGGCGCGCGCGCGACCTGTCGTGGCTCGCCGACCATCCCCACCAGGCCGCGGCCGACGGCGTGAGCGGGCAGAAGGCCAAGCGCGACGGCGCCGCCGGAAAGGACCTGGTGATCACGGTGCCCGACGGCACGGTCGTCTACGACGACCGGGGCCTCGTGGCCGATCTGGTGGGCGAGGGATCCCGGGCCGAGGTGGCCAGGGGCGGCCGGGGTGGGCGCGGGAACGTGTCCCTGTCCAGCGCCCGCGACCGCGTCCCCCGGCGCGCGGAGGCCGGAGAGCTCGGCGACGAGCGACGGCTCCGCGTGGAGCTGCACACGGTGGCGGACGTGGGGCTGGTCGGTCTGCCGAACGCCGGCAAGTCCACGCTCCTGGCACGGCTCACCGCTGCCACCCCCAAGATCGCGAACTACCCGTTCACCACGCTGACGCCCAATCTCGGCGTCGCCGGGGGCGACGACCATCGGTTCGTGGTCGCGGACATCCCTGGGCTGATCGAGGGCGCGAGCGAGGGGCGCGGGCTCGGGCACCGGTTCCTGCGGCACGTGGTCCGGTGTCGCGCACTGGTGTTGGTGGTGGACCTCGCGTCGCCCGATCCGGCCGCCGACCTGACCGTCCTGCGATCGGAGCTGGCTGCGTACGACGAAGCCCTGGCGGCACGGCCCGCGGTGGTCGTCGGCACCAAGGCCGATCTCGTGGACGAGCCGCAGCGTCTCGAGCCCGGCGCACTGGTGGTCTCGGCGGTGACCGGCGACGGGGTGGAGGAGCTGGCCTCCATGCTCGGCGAGCTGTCGGAGCGCGCGTCGGCGACCGCCCCCGAACGGCGGCCGCACGTGGTGCTTCGCCCGGGCCGGCCGCGGTTCACCGTGAGCCGGGAGGGGGCGGGCTACCGCGTCACGGGGCGGGACGTGGAGCGATGGGTGTTGGACGCAGACCTCGAGGACGAGGACGAGGTGGGGCGCCTGCAGCGCCGGTTGATCAAGGAGGGCGTGGAGCGACAGCTCGCCGCGGCGGGCGCGCGCAGGGGGGACGAGGTGCTGATCGCCGACAAGGCGTTCGAGTTCCTGCCGGGGGAGGGGTAGCGGTGGACGCGGCGCGCCTGCTGGACGAGGAGGACGTACGGTGGCGCGAGCTGGGCGCGGAGATCGAGCGCCGCTCCGGCGAGGAGCTCGCGGTGCCCGGCGTCACACCCGACGGCTGGTCCGTGAAGGACGTCATGTTCCACATCGCGGCCTGGGCCGCCGACTGCGCGACCCAGCTCGAGCGGATGCGCAGGGGCACGTGGGAGCGTCCCGACGAGGATGTCGAGCGCCAGAACCGCGAGTGGTTCGAGCTGTCCAGGACGATGGAGCTCGATGTGGTGCGGGCCGAGCTCGCCGCGTCCCGAACCCGGATGGTCGCCGAGTTCGGCTCGTTGCCCCAGGTCACGCCCGATGCGTGGGAGTGGTTCGAGGAATCCGGGCCCCTGCACTACGAGGCGCACCTGCGGGACCTGCGCTCCTGGAGCCCATCCTGAGCCTGCCGGGTCTCCGCGCCGCCCGGCACTAGGATGGTCGTCGTGGGTAAGCGCCTCGGCGTCATGGGCGGCACGTTCGACCCGATCCATCACGGCCATCTCGTCACCGCCGAGGAGGCCCGTTCACAGTTCCACCTGGACGAGGTCCTGTTCGTGCCGACCGGCCGTCCCTGGATGAAGGCGCACGACAACGTCTCGCCGGCCGAGCATCGGTATCTCATGACCGTGATCGCCACGGCCTCGAACCCGCGCTTCAACGTGAGCCGCGTCGAGGTCGATCGCGAGGGGCCGACGTACGCCGTGGACACGCTGCGGCAACTCCAGGACGAACAGGGAGCCGGCACCGACCTGTTCTTCATCACCGGCGCCGACGCGATGCTGGAGATCCTGCACTGGAAGGAGCCGCAGGACCTCTTCGACCTCGCGCACTTCATCGCGGCGACCCGGCCCGGCTACGACCTGGCCGCCTTCCAGCAGGAGGCGCCGACGCACGACCCTCGCGTGAGCGTGATGCCGATCCCGGCCCTCGCGATCAGCTCCACCGACATCCGTGCCAGGGTCGCGGAGGGTCGCCCGATCCAGTATCTGGTGCCCGAGGGGGTCGAGTACTACATCGAGAAGGTCTGGCTCTATCGATGAGGGCCCCCACGAGGACGCCGCCTCCGCCGGTTCGCACCTCGCGCGCGGCCCGAACGGCGGCGCGGGAACGCCGGCGCAGGCTGACGGCGGCGATCCTGGTCCTCGTCCTGGTGGGGGCCGCCTGGCTCCTGTTCGCCGACGGTGGCTCGGATCCGCCGGGGTCGGCCGCGAGCACCGGCGGCGCGACCCGGGCGGAGGGCGTCGCGGACGTGCCGCCCGCCCTGTTCGCGATCTCCCTGCGGGGGGCGGGGGTCCCGTTGATGGCGATCGTGCGCACCGGCGGTGAGGAGGTACCGGTCCTCACGATCCCGGCGGACCTGTCGCTGGCGATCCCGGGGCAGGGGCTGGGCACCACGGCGACGATCGCCGATCAGGATGCGGAGGGGATGCGCGTGTCGCTCGCGAACGTCGCTGGGACCTGGATCGATCATTACCTCCGGCTGGACATGGACGCGGTCGCCACGCTCGCCGACGCCGCGGGCGGCCTGGAGGTCGCGCTGCCCGGCACCGTGAACCTCACGGGTCGCACCGTGGGTCCCGGGGCGGTCACCCTCAGCGGGACGGAGCTCCACGAGTACCTCGACATCCCCGGGCCGAACGCGTTCACGCGCTGGGAGATCGTGCTGCCCTCTATCCTGCAGGCCCCGACGGGACTGACCGGAGTCAGTGACGATCTCGAAAAGGTGTCCCGATTGCTGCCGGTGGGCGGGGAGGTGCGGATCGGCACGTTCCCCACCCACATCTCGTCGAGCTCGGCTCGCGTCCCGGACTATGCGGCGCTCGACGCGCTCATGGCCCGTGACTTCGGTGTCGAGCAGGCGCCGGTCGCGGTGCTGGTGCAGAACGGCGTGGGCGATCCGGGGATCGGCGGGCCCGTGGCAGCGCAGCTGGTGCCGGAGGGCTTCCGCGTGGTCTTCAGCTCGAACGCGGACGATTTCGATCATCGGACGACGGAGGTGATCGCCGGCGGCGACGAGTACGTGCGCGACGCCCAACGTGCCCGCAGGGCGCTGGGGGTCGGTGTCGTCGGGCTCACGCATGTACCATCGGGGGTGGCAGACATCACGATCGTGATCGGGAAGGATTTCACGGCTTGACGGAGAGCGAGACGGTGGCGGCCCGCAGGCCCGCCGACCCGGACAGTCGCGCGGTTGCTGTGGCGGCTGCCCGCGCAGCGTCCGACAAGCAGGCGTCACGGATCGTGGTTCTGGACGTTCACGAGCCCATCGTGATCACTGACTACTTCGTGATCTGCACCGCATCCAGCATCCGTCAGATCCGCACGGTGATCGACGAGATCGAGCGGGTGACCCGCGAGATGGGCGTGAAGCCGTTCCGTCGCGAGGGCGAGGGCGAGGCGGGCTGGTGGCTCCTCGACTACTTCGACGTCGTCGTGCACGTGTTCTCCGAGGAGGACCGCGACTACTACGACCTCGAACGACTGTGGCGGGACGCCCCGGAGGTCGATTGGGAGACCTCCGAGGCGGCATCCTCCGGGTAGACTGCCCACCTCCGGGCCCATAGCTCAGCTGGTAGAGCGCCTGGCTGGCAGCTATTCCGGCGTGAACGCTGTGCTGACCTGCGGAGATGCACCTCTCGGACGAACGCTGTGCAGAGAGTTATGCGCTGCATCTCGACCGTCAACCGAACTCCTCACGGAGTTGCACGCCACGGCTTCGAGGCGTAGAAGAACGTCATGTCGAGCATCCAGCCGAGCGCCGGTCGCACGATGGGGGACCGCGATCTCGGGTTGGCACCCAAGCCGCCGAAACGGGGGACCGGCGGGGAACGATCCCTCGCCGTCCTGGGGATCGTCGTCGGCTTCCTGGGCGGCATCGTCTGGGGGATCATCGCCTGGATCTCGTACTCGCGGTGGCAGTCGGGCAGGAAGGACTATCCGAGGTTCGCCTGGTTCGTGGGCCTGTACTTCTTGGCCGTCATGGTCGGGGTCGTGATCGTCGGTGCGATCGAGCCGGACGCCGTGGTCGATGAGGAGGGCGGGTACATCGCCCTGGGCGGGCTCGTGATCGCCGCCATCGGGATCATCGTGATGGCGCGAGGCCCGGTCAGCCCCGTGCCAGGGGCGAACGAGCTCTAGCTCGCGGTCCTCCCGGCTCCGGCTCTGCTGTAGTGGGTTTGGGTTAGCCGACGCTGTCGTGGGTGTTGAAGGCCGTGGCTACTCTGACCTGATGGATCGATCGAAGCTCGCCGCCGTCATCTCCACCATCGCGGCGATCACGGTCGTGGCCGCGACCTTCTGGCAGTGGTGGGACATCGGGGTGAACGGGTCGATGATGATGCGCAGGTGGGTCAGTGTGATGCTCGTGGTCCTGGCCGTCGCGCTCGTCGCTAGTCTGGGGCTGCTGCTGGCCTCGTAGGCGCGACCGATTCTGCTCTGCTTGGATTGGGTTGGGCAGGCTCGCCGCCCTCAGGTGAGCAGTCTGGAGACGGTCGAATGAAGTAGGCCGAGCGACCTCTTGCCGGGGCATGCACGCAAGAGGAACGCTCCTCCCCCGGGGGGGAGGTCTGATGCAGCGGATCCTGGTCGCGGTGTTGCTGTGCGTGCTCATGGCGGGGTGCGATTCGTCGTCGGCGACGAGCGAGCCGGACGGCGGCGGAACCACCACCACGACCACCACGTCGGTGCCGCCGCCCCCACCCGTGTCCGTCCCGGACGTTCAGGGCATGCCCCGGGCTGACGCGGAGGCCGATGTTCAGGGCGTCGGGCTCGTAGCCGAGGTGGTGGACAACAAGTACTCACACTCAACGCCGAACACGGTGGTCGGTCAGGATCCGGCGAAGGGCACCGAGGTTGACGACGGCGCGACGGTCGAGTTGGTCATCGCCAAGCGGTATCCCAGGATCGCCAAGGTCGTCGGAAAGCAGAAGGAGAAGGCTCGACAACTCCTCAACCGAGCCGGGTACAAGACCACCGTCACCATCATCACGACGACGACTCACCCGGACGGCCAGGTCGCCTCCCAGCACCCCGCAGGCGGCACGGAGGCTCTCCCCGGTCGCCTCGTCAAGCTGGTCGTCTGGAAGAACCAGTGCACGCCCGGCTACTCGCCCTGCCTGCCCCTGGCGTACGACTACGACTGCTCCGGCGGCTCCGGCGACGGCCCCAAGTACACCGGTTACCACCGGGTCAATGGTCCCGATCCCTACGGCCTCGATGATGACAACGACGGTGCCGGTTGCGAGTGACGCGCTCGGCGGCGAGGACCGTCGCCATCCTGGCACTCGCGCTCTCGTTGGCGAGTTGCGGAGGCATAGCCGGTCGGTCCTCGTCATCAAGCTCCGAGGACATCGACACGACCTTCGCGATGCAGCAGGACAAAAAGACGTGCGAGAAGGTGGACCTGGCGGCGAGCCGCCCCAAGGGCTCCACCTCGCGGACCGTGCTCGTCAGCGAGGCGATGGGGGGAAGTACCTTCGGCCACGACCTGGACCTCATGGACCTCATGGGCGACGACCGGGGGTATTCGATGAACCCGAACGTCGAGGAGCGGTTCATCCGCGACATCCAAGCCATGTGCGACAAGCTGGGGTACTAGCGAATGAACAGTGACACCACGAAACCAATCACACCCACGGCCAGCGCAACGCCAAGGATCCATCCCGCCACCCATAGAGCCGCACCCATGATGTCCCCGAGACCCGACCAGGTATATCGAGTGGGTCTCGACGTAGTCCGATACCGGCTCGCCGTCCAGCTACTCCAGCCCTCCTCGGCGCGGAGTTTCTTCAAGCGATCGGAATTCCGGCGACCGCTGGGTCGGCGTGAGCGTGCCTTGCCCATTCGCTGATTCTAGAGAGGTCAACTCCAGCAGGCGATCCTTCAAGCCACAAGCCGCAGCATCAACGGCACGTGCACCGGGCCGAACCCCACCGTCATGATCTGCCACCCGCCCGCGCCGGTGACCTGGCGGGCGTGGCAACCCTCCTGACCTGGCGGACTCTCGATCGACCCGGAATGGGCTGGCCACGAGCCTGCCGTCGCCGTGAGCTATGAGGGCGCGGGTCCGGGGGCGTCCGGCGCGGGGTGCTTGTCGTCGGGTGGTTCCCACCGGCCCCGGACGAGGCGGACCCACCCGTGAGGTTGGCGAGCCCACCACTCGCCGCCGTGTAGCGTCCACGCGAAGATCTCCCTGCCGCAGTGCATGCACACCCGAGCGCCCGGTTGGATGCCCCCCGTGCAGAACTCGCACGAGCGGATCAGTCCGGCCCATCGCTGCTCGACTAGCTCGGCGACCCTGCGGACGTGCCCAGCGGTCGAGAAGAACGTGATGATCATCGCGATCTGGAGGACCGCGAGCACCAGCAGAACCACCCCGATCCACGCCCCGTCGCTGCCGGTGTTCACCTTCGACCACCCCTCTCGAAGTCCTCATGCCCGAATGAGACACGATCGAGATGTTCTTCGCGTCGGTCGGACCGCTGTACCGTTCGGGCCTTTTCGCCCGGCTGGCCCGGCGGAGGCGGGATCGCGGCCCGCATTAGGCCGCCCGCTGCTCCACCGCCCGGACGGTCGCGGCGTACCACGCCCGCCCGCCCTGGGCCGTTGGTACACCTTCGGTGTTGAGGGCCTCGGCGATCGCACGGTAGCTCAGGCCGGTGAGCCGGTCGGCGAGGATTCGCTCCCGGATCGCCTCGGGGAGCGAGACGGGACGGCCTAGCCGGACCCCTTCGGACCGCTTCACCGCGAGGGCGTCCTTCGTGCGCTGGCCGATGACCTTCCGCTCCCACTGGGCGACGCTGGCCATGACGTTCGCGACGAGTTCCCCTGAGGGCGTCGAGGTATCGACCCCGAGGTCGAGGGCCACTATCGCCCAGCCCTCGCGCTGGGACCTCTCCACGATCGACGCGAAATCCATCACCGAGCGCGACAGCCGGTCGAGCTTCGAGACCATGAGGACCTGCGCCTGGCCCGCCCGGAGCATCACGAGAGCGCGCTGAAGCCCCGATCGAGGCCGCATGGACCGTCCGGAGCCAACGTCCTGGATCGGCGCGAAGTCCCAGCCTCGACGAGCGGCCTCATCCCGCAGGGCTTGATGCTGGGCCGCGAGACCGAGGCCGGAGTCGAGCTGTTCATCGGTGCTAACCCGTAGGTATCCGATTGCCTTCATGACGGGATGCTCTCCCTGCACCTCCGTGGTGCTGTGCCCCACCGTATACCAATCGAGCGTTAGTTGTACGGCAGCCCTGCCCAAGCCCTCGGGCGGCCCCCGCCGACAAAGGGACACCCGGCTTCGGTTGGAGAGTTTGCCCCGGGTGCCAGACGGTGTTTGAGTCCAAGCAACCAGAGCCGAGGGGGCAGTCTGTGTTGCGAGACGAGAAGTGGCCGGTCGCACGCCTGATCCCAATCTCGTCCGCATCGGGGGTCGAGGCGCAGGAGCGCCGGTTGGCCTCGGCCTTGCTTGCAGTGATGGGCGCGGTCCCCGAGTTCGGATACTCCCTCCTGAAGCCGCTGGGAGCCCCGACCGGCAAGATCGAGACGTTCATCGAGGTCCCGTTCAAGCTTGGTGACCGCTCGATCCGGCCCGACGGCGTCATCACCGTGACGCGGGCGGGCAAGACGTGGAGCGCGATCGTCGAGGCGAAGGTCGCATCCAGCCCGCTGGAGGCCATCCAGATGAACGGCTACCTGGATCTCGCGCGCGAGCTGGAGTTCGAGGCCGTGATCTCAATCTCCAACCACTTCGTGACGAGTTCCACGGACTACCCGATCGAGATCGACAAACGCAAGTTGCGGCGGGTGTCCTTGAAGCACTGGTCCTGGATCGACCTGCTCACGCTGGCCATCGTCGAGAAGGAGCACCGTGGGATCAAGGACCCCGACCAGGCGTACATCCTGGGCGAACTGATCCGCTACCTCACGGACCCCCGCTCCGGCGCGGTCGCCTTCGATGGGATGGGCTCCGGGTGGACGGCCGTGCGGGACGGTGCACGCGAGCAGACGCTCCGCAAGACGGACGCGGCCGTCATCTCGACCGTCGCCCGGTGGGACGATCTGGTGCGCTACCTCGGTCTCAGTCTGACGACGGAACTCGGTCGAGAGGTGAAGCACGCCCTCCCCCTGCCGAACGCACACCTGCTGCACGTCGGCAGGCGCTGACCGAGTCCCTGATCACCTCAGGCCGCCTGTACGCGAACCTCCAAGTGCCGAACGTGGCGGGGCCGCTCACGATCACCGCCGACCTCCGCACGCGGCAGATCGTCGCCTCGACACAGATCGACGCTCCTCGCGAGGGCACGTCGCGCGGCCGGGTCTCGTGGCTCCTGCGGCAACTGGCTGGGGCACCCGACCGCGTCAAGATCGAAGCCCGTCTCGCGTACCGCTCGACCCCACCAGCCGCACAGCTCGCAGCGGTTCGGGAGGATCCGTCAGTCATCTACCCCGACGCAGGCAAGGAGATCCGGTCGTTCGCTCTCAGCTTGTCCTCGAACATGGGGGCCAAGCGGGACGCGAGCCGGGGTTCCTTCGTCGAGAGCGTGCTCACCGCGACGGAGACCTTCTACGGCGATGTGCTCCAGAGGCTGCGGCCTTGGAAGGCTGCTCCGCCGAAGCTGAAGAAGGCGGTCGAGCCGGAGGAGTCACCCGAGGAGTTCGTCGCGGAGGTTGTCGGCGTTGAGCCCGAGCAGGTAGCGCCGATCGAGCAGCCGGACCCAAGACCATCAGGGACGTAGCCTGCTTCACGAGGTCGTCGGCGCGGTCCCCTCCCGCCCGGGGCCTTGCCCCTCCGACCCGATCCGCCGTGCCTCAGCTCGATGCTCAGGTCCCGGCAGCAGATTGGAAGCGGGGCTGTTACCAGGGGTTTGCCATCGCCTTGCGAATCCGAGGAAACCTGAGTCATCGAAGACAGTCGATGGTGCCCACGTGAAAGGAGCTATTGGAGGAGGCCATAGGCTGGGGAGGCGGCGAGGATCGTCCAGGGATACCGGGCCATGGATGGTGGGTTTCCACCCATCCGTGGGTTGAATCCCGAGGACTTGGAACAATGCCTCACCCATGCTGAACGTCCAGGTGTACATCTCTGGTCGAACGTCGTCAGCGACTACGTAGCGAGAGTGCCAGCACAGAAGCCGACCGGCAGGGAACTCGCTGCCGACATACCGCCCCGCCCACACCTGATATGTCGATGCCGGAGGCCGTCGCCTTCCCCGAAGGTACCGACGCTGATCCGTGGTGAAGAACGTGCCAGCCCTGTGGGTCTCTGCCGCCAAATATTCGCAGCAGGCTGCCTTTAGGACCAACCAAGCCGAGACCCGGATGGCATCCGGGACAGACACAACCTGCCTCCGCCCCTGACTCATTGGTTCCAGAAGTGGCTGCACGTCCTGTTCCAGTCTGCTGCCCCACGTGTTGTTGCAGTCCATGCACAAGACCCCCACCGCCGTATCCAGCCTCAGCGACCGGTGACTTTCGGGGCCTCGGCCAGGCATGTCCGTATGCACGTCGAAAGCTTGCTCGGGCCACAGGGTCGAGAACCACCTGGGCCAGATGTGTTCCTTGGTAAGTGGCGGAGGGGCTCCGCAGAGGATGCACTCGGTGGCCTTCATGCCGCGACTCTCCACATAGACACATGGTCACACGCGAGACTGACCCTCAGGGGCGATGCGGGCCAGGACCGGTTACGGCCCACCTGGACATAGGGTCGCGGCCGAGGCGCGTCGGGAGGCGGGGCTCGCCTAGCCGCCTCGTGCGCGACGCGCCTGGTCGGAACCAGCTTGGCCGAAGGGGTGTAGATCGTATTCGATGGCTAGTTGCGAGCTAGTGGCGAGGTGGCGGGCCAGAATCGGCCTGGCAGCGGGCGTGTTCGTGTTAGCGGCCGGTGGATGCACCCACACCGATCGCGCCGAAGAGGTCGCCCATCCGAGCCCGACGATCACCGCACCTGAGGTTGCCCGCGTCGTCTGCGCCGGTGACGCGATCCGGCTCGACACGCCGGTGGTTCGCGCCCGGCGGGATGGAGTGCACTTCGTCTTCGAGAATCGCGGCCAGTCGTCGGGGGCTGAACTCCACCACGAGACCTGGGCCGACGGCACCGCAGAGGGCATCGCGCAGTTCCACGACGATCCGATGATCACCGCCACCTCCGCCATCGCGCCGGGCAGGGTCACTGTTGCCTGCGTCCACGCTCCGGACGCTGGCTACGCCGACCTGGACGCCGCGACGACCACGCTCACGGTCGTGGACCCTGAGGGCCTCTACGTGCCGTGGGACCTTGTGTGCGGCTTCGGGACGCAGTCTCGCGTCACGGTGCAAGCCGGGCGGGACACGGACCCAGAGAAGGCTTACCAGCAGGTACCGGGTGTCAGAGCCTCCGACGAGTTCAAGCAACCCAAGTACCCGGGGTCCGCGCAGTACTCCGCTGCCGACCGGGTTCTCCTCCGCGATGGTGCGGTGATCGCTCGATTCCTCGGGGGCGGCGGCGTGGGCGGCGATGGGACCTTCTCGTCAACGCGTGTCCTGGGAGCGGCGTCGCGGGCGCGTGACTCGATGAACCTCGGCGTCCTGCCAGGCACAGAATCTAACAGCCAACCGACACCGCCGGGCAATGATGAACACAGCCGGGGTCTCGTGGATCGCTGACTCTACTGTAGTGAGATTCAGATTCCTGTTGCCTTGGAGAGCACATCAACTAGTCGAGCACGTGGCAGGATCCCTCCATGGATCAGGCGGACTGCTCGAAGGGGATTCGTGTACATGCCTGTAGAGACCGGGATGTACATAAGGACTTGGACATGCAGCACTCGGACGTACAGAGCATTTACATGCTTTGAATACATGTGCATCAGGAGTTGTCCGAGTTCAGGGTCAAGGTCGAATCGGCGACTCTACTGTAGTGGGTTAGGGTTAGAAC
>CAWHTI010000006.1:0-22387 GCA_963832225.1 uncultured Actinomycetes bacterium | reverse complement strand
GGAAGAGCGAGCGGATCGTCTGGTCGGCCACGCGTCCGGCCGTGACGTCGCGCACCAGCAACAGCCGGCGCGTCGGCGTCGTGGGGATCTCGCTCAGGCGCGACTCCAGGTAGAGCGCCTGCCCCTGACGCTGGACCATCCCCTGTCCGGTGTGCGGCAGGGTGGCGAACGACTCGTCGGAGCCCGTGACCGCGGCGGCGAGGGCCGTCCAGGGCTGACCCTCGACCACCTCCCGCGTCAGGCCGATCATGCCGCAGAACGCCTCGTTGGCCCGCAGCACCGTGTCCCGGTCGTCCAGTTCCACGATGCCGTCCACGGCGGCCTCGAACACCAGGCGCAGATGCTCCTCGGACTGGCGGAGGATCTCGTTCGTCTCGCGGACCCGGTCCAGCGCGGAGTCGGTCTCGGCGAGCGCCGCCTCCTTCTGCTCCAGGGCGATCCTGGCGCGCTCGTTCGCCTGGCCGGAGCGGATCTGGTTCAGCAGGATGCGGATCGCGATCCCCACGGCGAGCACCGCGATCACCAGGGAGGCCTGCTGGGAGCTCATGCCGTTGTCGGTGTGGAGGTCGGCCACCAGGCCGAGCGTGGCGCAGGCGGCCGCCACCGAGATGCTGGTGAGGAGCGGGCGTCCCCATCGCGTCGGCGCCATCACCGGTCCGCTGTGCACGCGCCGCGGATAGAACGTCACGATGGCGGCGAGCGCCAGCATCCCCACGGCGAGCGGCAGGACGACGACGGCCTCCGCGCCCGTGTACTCGCCGCGGACCCAGAGCGACCCCAGGCTCGCGGTGGCGGACGAGAAGGCGCCGAAGACCACGAACTGCAGCACGTGCGCGGCCGTCGGCACCCACAGCGCCAACGCGGCGTAGGTCGTGAACATCGTGGCGGCGATGGCGGCGAACACGAGCGTGGACACGGACGTGACGGCGTCGGCGTCCGCCGGGCGCAGCAGCATGTAGCCGAGGAAGGCGAGCGACGCGGCGATCAGCGCCACGTCCACCGAGATCTCGCGGCGGTCCTCCGGGCGGAAGTGGTCGACGTACTCCGCGCGCGCGGGCAGGATCACCGCGACGAGGAACAGCAGGAAGGACAGATCCCACAGGCTGGGCTCGAAGCGCGGCTCGCCGAGGACGTCCCAGAGCACCAGAGCGCCGGTGCCCAGTCCCGTCAGGAGCAGTCCGGCGGCGAGCGCCCGCCCGCTCTGCCATCCGTCCTCCGACCGGTTGTTGCGGCTCACCACCACACCGGCCACCATCGCCGCCACGAAGAGCGTCCCGTGCGCGAGCACGAGGCGGGCCTCGCGGCCGTCGGGGGTGACCTGGAACACCAGCGAGGCCCCGATCGCGGTAGCGAGCAGGGCGAGGCCGACCGGCCAGCGGGAAGAGGAGGCATCCGTGGTCATGGTGATGCCTTCCATGATGGCGCGCGGAGCGGCGTGGCTCCATCACCCATCGGAGCAGGGAACCCGCCCGGAAGGACTACGACGGAGGTAGGCCGAACGCCTGACAGGCATCCCGGTGCATCGGCGCTGCCGGAGGCCGATCGGCTATTCGATCAGACGGCGGCGCAGCGCCTCCGCGACCGCGGCGGTCCGGTCGGAGGCGCCGAGCTTCTCGAAGATGTGCTCGAGGTGCGTCTTGACGGTGTCGGGTGAGATGTACAGGCGCTCGGCGATGTCACGGTTCGTGTGACCGAACGCAAGGAGCTGCAGGACCTCGATCTCCCGGGCCGTGAGGGTCTCGGCGCGGCGGTCGCGCTCCTTCGCCGTCGACAGCTCCTCCGCGAGGGCCACCACCAGCTGCGGGTCGATCACCATGTTGCCGCCGGCCACCAGTCGCACCGTCTGGATGAGGTGCTCGGCGTCGCGAGCCTTGAGGACGTAGCCGCGGGCCCCGCTGCGCACGGCCTCGACCACGAACTGCCGGTCGTCGTACGCGGTGAGCATGATCACGCCGACGGCCGGGTGCTTGTCGCGGAGCTCGCGGGCGGCCTCGAGACCGTCCATCTCCGGCATCCGGATGTCCACCAGCGCGATCTCCGGCTGGGTCTCCTCGACGAGCTTCAGCAGCTCCTGGCCGTTGGCGGCCTCGCCGACCACCTCGATGCCGTCGGCCATCTCGAGGTACCGACGGAGGCCCTGGCGGACGAGGGAGTGGTCGTCCGCGATCGCAACCTTGATCGTCACTCCCTCATCCCTCCTGTTCGGCCCCCGTTCGGGCGCCTCTGTCGGACTCCTGGCCCGGGTGGCCCAATCCTAGTGGGTTTGGGGAGGCCGCGGTCAGAAGATGTCGTACCAGTTGATGAACAGGATCGTGCAGAGCGCCAGGCCTCCGGCCAGGGCCGCCACGACCGCCGTGCGGGACAGGCGTCCGCGTTCGACCAGGTCCGCCAGCACCCAGAACGCCGGGAAGATCACCACCGAGAACCGGGGAACGGAGAGCAGCGGCCTGCTCTGGAAGGGGTAGGACAGGGGCAGGACGAGGCTCGCCCAGGCGTAGACGGAGTAGCCGGCGCGCAGGCGCCGCAGCCCGAGGACGGCGCAGGCCAGGACGACGCCGACGATCAGCAGGTCGAGCAGCCAGACGTCGACGGAGCGGACCGCCGCCGAGACGGCGTCGGCGAGGGTGCGCAGCGGGAACGTGGGCTCACGCTGCCAGCGGCGCTGCGCGTCGAACGGGGCCAGCGCGTGATCGAAGGCCGCGAACCAGTAGGCGAGGACGATGCCGGGCCCCGCGAGGGTGGCGACCGCCGCGGCCGCTCGCGGCAGGAGGGGCACCCCGCGCTCACGGTGCTGGACGACGGCCTCCACCAGGAGTGCGGGTGCGAGGACGATGCCCGTGCTGCGCGTCATGGCGGCGAGCGCGGCCGCCAGCGCCGCGAGCGCCCAGCGGTCCCGGCGGGCGCACCAGAACGCCGTCACCGCCAGCAGCAGGAAGGTCGACTCGCTGTAAGGCGCCAGGAAGAAGAGCGACGTCGGGAACAGGGCCAGCAGCGTCACCGTCGTCCGCGCGTGGGCCTCGGAGAACTCGCGGGTCGTCAGCGCGTACAGCACGATCAGCGCGCCCAGGAACGATGCGTTGGAGACCAGCACGCCCGCCAGCAACGTCCGTCCGCCGGTGAAGAGCGACATGACGCGGACGAGCAGCGGGTAGAGCGGGAAGAAGGCGGCGCTGCCGTCGTCGGGCCGGTATCCCGTGTCCGCGATCCGCAGGAACCACAGCGCGTCCTGCCGCTCCATGGCGCCCAGCACGTTGTGCCAGCCCGGGGTGATCGATCGGAGCCGGCCAGCCCGGCACGTCGACCCCCGTCTTGAGCAGCGGCACCAGGCCGATGCCGAGCACGGACAGCAGGGAGATCGCCCACGCGAAGGCCCAGGAAGACCCAGACGCAATAGCGAACACCGCGCCGGAGGCTCGTCCCGCCGTTCACGCGGACGCCTCGACCGCCGGCACGGTCACAGCCGTCTCAACGGCAAGGATCTCGGGCTCGCGGCGGATCCAGGCGAGGACGCACCAGATGAGCATCAGCGCCCTCACCACCACGGCGAGCTCGAACATCCATCGCTGCACGCTCGGATCCGTGTCGTCGATCGGCCGCAGGAGGGTGGCGATCGGGGCCGGCAGGCTCCGACCCTCGAGGTGACCGAACCACCAGAAGCGCGTGACGAAGACGGCCACGTCGGCGACCGAGAAGGCCACGAACGCGCGGAGATCCGGCAGGAGCAGCGCGAACAGCGGCACGAGCCACAGGCCGTACTGCGGGGAGTAGACCTTGTTCGTGAGCAGGAAGACGACGAGCAGGGGAAACGCGAGCGTCCACCGGGGGAACGCGGGCCACCGACGGGCCTTCGCCATCCACACGAGGCCGAACAGCGCCAGGAAGGCCGCGACCGACGCGAGGTTCACGAGGCCGGTGCTCGGACAATCTCCGGCG
The DNA here is from genome assembly GCA_963832225.1 of uncultured Actinomycetes bacterium. Taxonomy (GTDB): domain Bacteria; phylum Actinomycetota; class UBA4738; order UBA4738; family HRBIN12; genus JALYMB01. The sequence goes on along the minus strand of CAWHTI010000006.1, from coordinate 18,454 downwards.
TTCTCATGCAGGACGAAGTAGCGAGCGGCGCGCCAGCCGATCGACCAGAGGCTGTCGAAGTCGGCGCACCGCTGGGAGTTGAACCGGAAGAACGTGAGCCAGGCGCTCGGCGACGCGATGAAGAACGGCAGGTTCACGGCGAGCCAGGTCCCGGCCGCCGCCCAGCCCAGCCGGATCGCGCGATCCGGCTCGCGGTCCTGCAGCCGTTGGGCGACGAACGGGATCACGAGCATCGCGGGGTAGAACTTCGCGGACGCGCCGAGTCCCAGCAGGATCCCGGCCAGCACGTCGCGTCGCAGGATGAAGGCGGGCACCGCGGCCGTGGCCAGACCCACCGCGAGCAGGTCCCAGTTGACGAGCCCGTAGACCAGCAACGTCGGGGAGAGCGCGAAGTACAGCGCCCGGCGGCCGACCACGGCGTAGAGCGAGACCGCGATGACGCCCGCGCACAGCCACAGCAGTGCGGCGTTGGCGGCGAAGAACGTCCGGACGTCGGTGTCCGAGACCCAGCCGGCCATCCGCATCGTGTACATCGTGAGCACGGGGTACTCGTCGCAGTTCCCGGCGGTCGCCACACAGGGCTGGACGAAGGGGAGCCGGCCGCCCGCGAGCTGCTCGGTGCCCAGCAGCGGCACGATGTCCGTGTAACAGAGGAAGCGGTACTGCCGGCCGTCCACCCAGTCGCCGGACACGCACGGCAGCTTCGTCGCCGCGCCCAGGATCAGCGTGCCGCCCAGCACCAGGAGGACGAGCCCGAGACTCACCGGCCTGGGACTACGCCGAGAACCGGGCCACGGACCGGGCCGCTGTCCGGGCCCGGTGGCGTCGGGGTCGCTGCTGGCTTGCATCCGGCGCGCATCGTACGCCGCCGCGGTCGCCCGGCCGGCGGTGCTGAAGGTCCGAGCGAACACTCGTAGAGTGAACGGTCGTGAGGTATCGGGTCGAGCAGCTGGCGGCGGCGTGCGACGTGTCCGTGGACACGGTCCGCTACTACCAGTCGCTCGGACTGCTGCCCCCGCCGGAGCGCGAGGGGCGGGTCGCGTGGTACGGGCCGCCGCACGCCGAGCGGATCCGGGAGATCCGGCGTCTGCAGTCGAAGGGGTTGACGCTCGCCGCGATCCGCCGCGTGACGGCGGGGGAGCTGGGGCCGGCCGACGCCGACCTGGCCGCCGCCGTGGCCGCCGCCCGCGGTGGACCGGCGGGCGAGGGACCGCTGCTCTCGCTCGAGGCCTTCTCGCAGGAGTCCGGCGTGCCGGCCTCCCTCATCCAGGCCGTCGAGCGGGAGGGCGTCGCGCTCGGCCGCGAGGTGGACGGCGAGCTCCACTACACGGAGGGCGACATCGCGATCGTCCGGGTCGCACTCCGCATGCTCGAGTTCGGCCTGCCGCTGGGGGACCTCTTGGCATTGGCCCGAGACACCGACGCCGCGATGCGGGGCGTGGCGGAGCGCGCGGTCGAGCTGTTCGACGACCACGTCCGAAAGCCGATCCGCGACACGGCCGCCGGCGACGCCGCCGCAGCCGAGCAGCTCGTCACGGCGTTCCGGGAGCTGCTCCCGGCCGTCACGACCCTCGTCTCGCACCACTTCCGCCGCGTCCTGCTCGAGGTCGCCGAGGCGCACATCGGCAGGGTGGGCGGCGCCGCCGAGGTCGAGGCCACCCGAGCCGAGGTCCGGCGCATGGAGGGCGGCGGATGACGCGAACGGACGCCCCGTTGCCGCAGGGCGAAGAGAAGGCACGGGTGGTGCGACGCCTCTTCGACACGATCTCGCCGCGGTACGACCTGGTGAACCGCGTGATGACGTTCGGCATGGACCGTGGATGGCGCCGCCGCGCGGTGCGCGAGCTCCGTCTGCCGGGGCGGGCGCTGGTGCTCGATCTGGCGTGCGGGACCGGCGACCTGTGCCGGGAGCTCGAGGGATCCGGGTACCGCGCGGTGGGCGTCGACTTCTCCCACGGGATGCTCTCGGCCGCGCGGACCTCGGCGCCGCTGGTGCAGGCCGACATCCTGCGCCTGCCGATCGCGGACGCCCGGGTGGACGGCGTCACGTGCGGGTTCGCGCTGCGCAACGTCGTCTCGCTCGAGGTGTGCTTCGCGGAGCTCGCGCGCGTGGTGCGTCCCGGCGGCCGCGTGGCGCTGCTCGACGTCAGCGAACCGGACGGTCCGGTGATGCGCGTCGGCAACGCCGTGTACTTCCGGCGGATCGTGCCGGTCATCGGGGGACTGCTGAGCGACCGGGACGCGTACCGATACCTGCCGCGATCGATGGCCTACCTCCCGGCCCCCGAGGCGATGGTGGCCACGCTTCGCGACGCGGGCTTCCCCGACGCCGAGCGGCGCCAGCTCTCCGGCGGGCTCACCCAGCTGCTGGCCGGCACGCGCGGATGAGCGAGCCGCCGGCCGTCCCCGTCACCGGGCGGGTCCACGTGCTGCCGCTTGGGCCCTCGTTCGATCTGCTGGCCGCTCCGGGCGACCGGGGGTTCTCGTTCGAACGCGGCGGCCTCGGCGTGGCCACGGCCGGCTCGGGCGGGGTGGACGTGGCGATCGGCTCCGGCGCGTCCTCGATCGTCGACGCCGGAGCGGAGGCGCTCGCGATGCTGCGATCCCTGGAACGGGAGGACGACGTCGCCGCGCCCGCGGCGGTGGGGGCGCTCGGGTTCGGACCGGAGGGAGGATCCCTGCACGTCCCGTATCGGATCGTTCGGCGGAGCGATCCGGGGCGGACGTGGCTCGTGGAGGCACGACCGGATCGGGACCTCCCGCCGTTCGCTCCGGGTTCGCCGCGCTCGGGGCGACTCCCGCACGAGGCCTTCAGCGACCTGCAGCTCCGTCCCCGTCCCGAACCGGGGGCCTACGCGGACGCCGTCCGGGAGGCCACCGCGCGCATCCGCAGCGGCGTGCTCCGCAAGGTGGTGTTGGCGCGGCAGATCCAGGTCCGGGCCGGCCGGGACCTTGACCCGATCCTGCTGGCCGCGAGGCTCCGGTCGGTCGATCCGGACGCCTACACGTTCGTCGCCCCTTCGCCGCACGGCACGCTGGTCGGCGCCTCGCCGGAGCTGCTGGTGTCGAGGCGCGGCCGGGAGGTCCGCTCCAACCCGCTGGCGGGGTCCGCCCCGCGCTCGGGCGATCCGGAGGAGGACCGGCACAACGGCGACGAGCTGGCGGCGTCCGCGAAGGACCGGGAGGAGCACGCGATCGTCGTCGAGGCGGTGGCGGACGCCCTCGGCCCGTTCTGCGAGGAGCTCGCATGGGACCCGGAGCCCGTGCTGTTGCCCACGGCGAACGTCTGGCACCTCTCCACGAGGTTCACCGGAACCCTGCGCGACCCGGCCGCCCACGCCCTGGAGCTCGTGGCCGCGCTGCATCCCACGCCGGCGGTCGCAGGCTCGCCGAGGGCGTCCGCGCTTACGGCGATCCGGGAGCTGGAGCCGTTCGAACGCGGCGCGTACGCGGGGCCAGTGGGCTGGGTCGACGCCGAGGGCGACGGCGAGTGGGCGATCGCCCTGCGCTGCGCGGAGATCGACGGTGACCGGGCCACCCTGTTCGCGGGCGCCGGCATCGTGGCCGGATCGGATCCCGACGCCGAGCTCGACGAGACGGAGCGGAAGTTCCGGGCCTTCCTCGACGCCCTCCGCTGGGGCTGACGGCGTCAGGACCGTCGAGGCGAGCCGCCCGGGGTCAGCGGCTCCCCAGGGCCGCCGCCACCGCGCGGCGGATCTCCCCGCGCCGGGATCGATCGCGCTCGGCGTCGATCGCGACCTGGACGACCTGGAGACCGCCCGCATCGAACGCGGACCCGATGGCGGGGATCAGGTCATCGGAGCGCTCCACCGAGTGGTGGCCCGCTCCGGCGGCGGCGCACAGCAGCGGGAGGTCAACGGCGTGCGGCGTCACGAACAACCGCTCCAGCTCGTCGGCGGGGAGCCCCCCCTGCCCGAGGCCGGCGAAGATCTGCCCGCCGGCGTTGTCGTTCACCACGACGACGAGGTCGATGCCTCGCCTCGCGTTCCAGAGCACCGCACCGGCGTCGTAGAGGAACGAGAGGTCGCCCAGGAGCGCGGCCGTCGGCCCGGTGCCGGATGCCGCCACGCCCAGTGCCGTCGACACGAGGCCGTCGATCCCACTCGCGCCCCGGTTCGCCAGGACCCGCATTCCCTCGCGGGGCTGCATGAACGCGTCGAGGTCGCGCACCGGCATGGAGTTGCCCACGAACAGCGTGCCACCGAAGGCGTCGAGCGCGGTCTCACGTCCGAGCTCGACCGGCACGGTCGCCGCGACGTCGCGTGCGACGCGCATCTCCGACGGCTCGCTCCACCCGTCCAACAGCCCGTCGACGGCGTCGCGCACCGCGTCGTCGGCCTCGTTCCATCGTGCGAGCCACTCGCTGGGCCCGTCCGATCCACCGAACGTGGTCGCGACGAGCGAGCAGAGATCCCGAACCCCCGCGGCCGGACGCCACGCGGCGACGCCGTCGGGGTCGGGGTCGGGGAACCCCTCGTCCATCACGACCAGGCGCTCGGCCGTCCGAGCGAGCTCCTGCGCGGCCCGTGAGGTGGGGATGGCGCCGGCTTGGAGCACCACCTTCGGCGGCCGCCGACGCAGCCACGTCCGTTCCTCGAGGAGCAGCTGGCCCGCGCTCATCAGGATCGGATGCGCCTCCCGAGCCGAGCTCCGGGCCCGTGAGGTGGGCTCGGCGACCAACGGCCACTGCAGCTCGTTCGCCATCCGTCGGACGGCGTCGGCCGCCTCGCTGCTCATCGTGCCGGCCAGGACGACGCCCTCGGTGACGTGGAAATCGGTCAGGAATCGTTCGGCCGCGACCGCTGGCGCGACGTCGTCCGAGCCGCGTGACTGCCACCGATGTGGTGCGGGTCCGAGATCGGGTCCGGTCAGGTCGGACGCCGGGGCACCTTCACCGGCGGGCGTGAGCGGCTCGTCGAACGGACAGTTCAGATGGACCGGACCCACGGGCGCGTGCGGGCCGATCGCGGCGAGTGCGTCGGAGGCGGCACGGCGCCACGCCTCCGGGTCCTGCGGTCCACCGGGCACCGGGAGCTCGGCGTATCGCCGCACGTACGTCCCGTAGAGCTCGACCTGGTCGATCGTCTGGTTCGCGCCGGTTCCGCGCAGCCGCGGTGGACGATCCGCGGTGAGCAGGATCAGAGGCGTGCGCGACCGCGACGCCTCGACGACGGCCGGGAAGAGCTCGGCGGCCGCCGTGCCGCTCGTGCAGGTGACGGCGACCGGCTCGTGCAGGGACGTCGCCAGGCCCAGCGCGAAGAACCCGCTCGATCGCTCGTCCAGGTGGACGTGCACGGTGACCCCCGGATGTCGCGACAGGGCGAGGGCGAGCGGCGTCGACCGCGAGCCCGGCGAGAGGCATGCATGTCGCAGCCCTCCGCGCACCAGCTCGTCCACGAGCGCCCACGCGCACGCGTACGAGGTGTCGGCGAGGCTCACGTCGTGCGCTCCAGGAGGAGGCCGAGCGCCAGGGCGGCGCCGACTCCGGCCTCGAGGGCGGCCGTCCCCACGAGCACCGGGATCAGATCGCGCCCCCTCGCCGTTCCGACCGCATCCATCGGCTTGATCGCGAGCGGCCACGCCACCAGCGCGACGAGCGCCCACTGCGTGATCCCCACCGACTCGTCGGCGAGGAACGTCCCGACCCCGGCGGCGATCACCAGGAAACCACCCACGACGCAGGCCCGATAGAGCAGTCTCGTGCGACGCTCGCCGAGGCGCACCGCGAGGGTTCGCTTGCCGGTGGCGGCGTCGGTCTCGATGTCGCGGAGGTTGTTCGCAACGAGGATCGCCACGGCCAGGAGGCCCAGCGCCGCGCCGCTCCACCACGCGGCCGCAGTGACCGTCCCGCCGACGACGAACGAGGTGCCGCACGTCGCCATCAGGCCGAAGAAGAGGAACACCATCAGCTCGCCCAGTCCGAGGCCGGCGTACGGCCGCGGGCCGCCGCTGTACAGCAGGGCCGCGATCAGCGCCAGCGCCCCGATGGCCAGGATGGGCGCCGGCGAGGTCGCGATCGCCAGTGCGAGGCCCGCCGCGGCAGCCACGCCGAGCGCCACGAGCGCGGCGACGAGCACCGCTCGGGGCGATGCGGCGCCGCTCGCCACCAGGCGCGGCGGCCCCAGGCGCTCGGCGGTGTCGACGCCGCGCATGCCGTCGAAGGCGTCGTTCGCGAGGTTCACCCCGACCTGCAGTCCCAGGGCAACCACGAGCGCGGCGGCGAACCGCCACTGCCACGGACTGCCGGCGGCGGCCGCCGCACCCACGACGACGGGCGTCAGCCCGGCGACCAACGTGCGGGGCCGCGCCCCCCTCCACCAGAGGCCGGCCGCGATCACGGTCGCTTCGGGAACTTCGAGAAGTCCGGGCGACGCTTCTCGACGTACGCGTCGCGGCCCTCCTGCGCCTCCTCGCTCATGTAGTAGAGGAGCGTGGCGTCACCCGACAGCTGCTGCACGCCGGCGAGGCCGTCCACGGCCGCGTTGTATCCGGCCTTCAGCAGCCGCAGCGCGAGCGGGGACTCGGCCAGCATCTCCCTGCACCAGTCGATCGTGATCGACTCGAGCTCCGCCAGGGGCACCACCGCGTTCACGAGGCCCCAGGCGAGTGCCGTGGCCGCGTCGTACTGGCGGCAGAGGAACCAGATCTCCTTCGCGCGCTTCTCGCCGACCTGCCGCGCCAGCAGCGAGATGCCGTAGCCGCCGTCGAACGACCCCACGCGCGGTCCGGTCTGTCCGAACCGGGCGTTGTCGGCCGCGATCGTCAGATCGCAGCAGACGTGCAGCACGTGCCCACCGCCGATCGCGTAGCCGGCCACCATGGCCACCACCGGCTTGGGCATGCGACGGATCTGGATCTGCAGGTCGAGGACGTTCAGCCGTCCGATCCCGCCCTCGTCCACATAGCCGTCGTCGCCGCGGATCCGCTGGTCCCCGCCGCTGCAGAACGCGTCGGGCCCCTCGCCGGTGAGGATCACCACGCCGATCCCGGGATCGTCGCGGGCCGCGTCGAAGGCGGCGATCAGCTCGCGAACGGTGAGCGGCCGGAACGCGTTGCGGACCTCCGGCCGGGAGATCGTGATCTTCGCGATGCCCTCGGCCGTCTCCGAGCGGATGTCGGTGTAGTCGCCTGCCGGTTGCCAGTCCATATCGTCCGACCATCCACTCCGAGAGCGCAAACTCATACGGTCGACGCTAGCCTACCGGATGTGGACACGCGCCATCACCTCCGGGCGACGACCGATGGCGACCTCGTGGCGGTGGCGCTCCCCCCGGGCCCCGCGTGGCTCCCGCTGCTCGAGGATGCCTGGGCGTCGGGGCGGGCCATCCTGCCCCTCGACCCCCGCCTGAGCCCGGCGGAGTTGCGGGCGGTCGTCGATCGGGCGCGGCCGAGCCTCCTCCTGGACGGGAGGGGGGCCGTGGTGATGACGGATGGGCTGCGGGTGGCGCCCGACACGGCGATCGCGCTGGCGACCTCGGGGACGGCGGGCGTGCCGAGGGTCGTGGAGCTCACGCGATCCGCCGTCGAGTCGGCGGTGGTGGGATCGGCGGCGTCGCTGGGAGATGCACCCGGTGCGTCGTGGCTCTGCTGCCTGCCGGTCTCCCACGTGGGGGGACTCCTGGTGCTCATGCGCGGGGTGATCGGCGGCGCCGCCGTGGAGGTCCACCCGGGCTTCGACCCCGGCGCGGTCGCGGCGGCAGATGCCGATCACGTCTCGTTGGTGCCCACGATGCTCCGCCGGTTGCTGGAGGCGGGCGCCGACCTCTCCCGGTTCCGTTCGATCCTGGTGGGCGGCGCCGGGCTCGCCGATGAGATCGCCGGATCCGCGCGCGCGGCCGGCGCCCGCATCGTCACGACCTACGGCCTCACCGAGACGTGCGGCGGCATCGCCTTCGACGGGCGGCTGGCGACCGGCGCCGCGGCGCGCGTTGGTCCGGAGGACGAGCTGCAGCTCGCCGGTCCCACGTTGATGTCCGGATACCTGGGTGATCCAGTGGCGACGGCCTCCGCCTTCACGCTGGATGGCTGGCTGCGGACCGGCGACGCGGGCTGGCTCGACGAGGACGGGCGGGTGCACGTCCGAGGGCGACTCGACGAACGGATCCGCTCCGGCGCCGAGACCGTGTGGCCGCAGGAGGTCGAGTCAGCCCTCCGCGAGCATCCCAAGGTGGCCGAGGTGGCGGTGGGCGCGCGAGCGGACCCGGAGTGGGGGCAGCACGTGGTGGCCTTCGTCGTGCCCTCGAGCGTCGACGAGCCACCCTCGCTCGAGGAGCTGCGCGATCACGCGGCCGCGCGGATCGCCCGGTTCAAGGCACCGCGCGAGCTCGTGTTGATCCCAGCCCTGCCGCGCACGGCCTCCGGGAAGGTCCGGCGCTCGGAGCTCCGCTAGAACTCGACGTCCGCCGGCGGGGTGACCTCGTTCACGGCGGTGGTGGTGCAGGCGTTGCCGGCGACGTCCGTGGCAGCGGCGCTCGGAGTCCACACCATCGTTCCGGCGGTCGTCTCCGTGTTGAATCCACTGCCGGTCCCGAGTGTGATCGTCAGCACCGTGCCGGTGGCGTTGAGGACCATCGTCGAGCTCGTGAAGCTCTTGTTGCCGTTGACGTAGTTCCCTGGGAGGCAGAGCGTGCCCAGATTCACGCCCGTGACCGTCAGGGCGTCGCTGCCCGCGCATCCAGAGTTCGCGAGGGCCACGGTGACGCTCGTTGCCGTCCCGTCCCAGGTCGCCTTCAACGATGCTGGGTCCATGGCCTCGGTGAACGTGAAGGTCACGGTGTCGTTCGTCTGCGGCAGGCCGACGGTCCCTCCTGAGGCGTTGGCCGTCTGCACGTTCGAGCCGCCCGGCACCGTCGCGTCGACCACGACGCTGAAGTTCGTGGCGCCGCTGGAGTTGCCGGCGACGTCGACGGACGTGACGGTGTACGTCTTCGAACCCGCGGTGAGCCCGGCGTCGGACGTCGTGGAGGCGGACCGGTAGTTGTACGTGAGCCCGCTCACCGTGTATGAGCCCGACGCAAGCGCAACGGATGCGCATGCCGCGGTCGTGATGGTGCAGACGTTGGTGGTGGCCGTGTTCACGCCCGAGGCCGGGTTCCCGCCGTCGGTGATCTGTGCGTAGACGTAATAGGCCACGTTCGCCTTGATCCGGCCGCCGGCGGTCGCGGTGGTCCGGGCGATCTCCGAGCGGACGATGGTTGGACCCTCGTAGTCGGCCTTCACGCCGAAGCTGTTTGCGCCGTTGGCGGCGGTCGAGCTGAAGGCGGCGTAGGTCCCGCCGGTCATGCCGGCGATCAGGCCGATCGCGACCAGGGCCGCGAGCCCGCGCGAGCGAGGGTCACGCAGCCTCATCGCCGGCCTCCTCGTCCTCGTCCGCGTCGTCGGGGTCCGGGTCGGTCAACTCGGCCTCGTTCGCGGGCCGCCAGATGCGCCACAGCTCGAACCCGCCAAGCAGCAGTGCCGGCACGACGACCATGCCGAGGCGGCCGAGGGGGGAGCGGATCCAGAACATCAGGAAGCCCAGTCGCCAGACGTGATAGCGGACGCGGCCCAGCGTGCCGTCGGTAGTGATCTTCCAGTTCTCGACGCTTGTATTGGCGTCGCCCTTGGTCACGAACTTCACGGAGCCGCCCTGCACGTCGATCTCCCGCACGCGATGCGTGATGAGACGGCTGGCGTCGTCCGGATCGCGGAATGTCACGATGTCGCCAACGCGGACCTCCAGCGGAGGCACCTGCTCCACGACCACGACGTCGCCGACGTGCAGCTGGGGCTCCATCGATCCGGACAGGACGGTGAGGCTCCGGTCGCCGAACACGTAGGGAACGGAGACGGCCAGGAACAGCCCGGCGAACAGGCCGAGCACGGCCCAGATCACCAGCACGCAGAGGCGATGCACGCCTCGCCGGATCATTGGTTCCTCGCCTCCCAGGTGAATCCCGTGGTGGACGTGAGGCCCTGGGCGCCCGTGGTGTTCTGCAGCGTGACGGTGAAGCGATAGACGAGCGTGTCGTTCTGGTTCCACCGGGTTTGGGCGCCCGGATTCGCCGCGACGCCGGTGGCGTAGCCGGTCTTGGTGTTCTTGAAGCCCTGGACGGTGCCCGAGTAGATCGTCGATTCGGTGCTGAAGCTCGTACAGGCCGGGAAGGCGGTGGCGCCCGGCATCGAGCCCTTCTCCACCGTCAGGTTCAGGTACTGATCGACCGTGTTCACGGCCGACAGCGAGTACAGCCGCACGTCCGCGTTGAGCGTCCCGGTGTACGTCAACCGGATGCAGGTCGTGACCGTGTCGCCGGGGATGCGGTTGGCGACGCTCCACATGGCTGATCCCGAGTCGTTGTCGTTCAGCACGACCGTCCCGGCCGCGAACGTGTTGCCGTTGTTCCCCGCCGTGCTCGAGAAGGCCGCGTACGTGCCGGCGCCGGCCACGAGCCCCACCGTGCCGACCACCAGGATCGACCGCGCGATCGCGCGCACCCTCCTCACGCGGCACCGCCGAGCGGGGTGGATCGGAACTCGAGCGAGATGTTGGCGATCCTGCCGGACCAGGAATCGCTGTCCGGATCGATCCAGGTCCGGACCTCGACCTCGCCGGTCTCGCCGGACGCGAGGGCGAACGCGGAGGCCGACCACGCACGGAACTCTCCGAGGGTACCGTCGAACACCGGCGAGCCGTCCGTCGCGACCCGCAGGCGCAGGACGTCGTCCATGTCCGTTGGACGACGGGAGGCCGCGCACCTGCACGTCCAGGTCCACGCCGGTCTGGTTGGTGACCTGGAGCGTGCCGCGGGGTACGCGCTCGTCGCCGGGCGAGAGATTCGTGGCCGACAGGAACGGGCCGGAGGGCGAGACGCCGAGCTCGCCGGTCGGCGCCGACGCCAGGATCACGTCCGCGCCGAGGGTGCCGGTGCCGGGGGGGATGCGGCTGGACAGCACCAGGGACGCGGCGGCCGCGAGGCCGAGGGCGATCCCCAGCACTCGCAGCACGGTGTCCCCCTTGCTCTGCATCCGCTTCCCCTCCCGAGGAGACGAGGGCCGGAGGCGGGCGCGTGGCGCCCGCCTCCGGCGATCGCCGGACCTACTGGTTGCGGGCCTCCCAGGTGAAGGCGTGGGAGCCGGTCTGCAGGGCGGTGGCCCCGCCGTTGGCCAGGTTGTTGTCCTGCAGGGTCAGCGTGAACCGGTACACGAGCGTGTCGTTCTGAGCCCACGAGGTCTGGACTCCGGGGAACGCCGACAGTCCGCTGGCATAGGTGTTGTTCGCGGCCGCGAAGTCGTCGAGCTCGCCGTTGTAGATCGTGGACTCCGGGCTGAAGCCGGCGCAGCCGGAGAAGCCGGTGCCCACGGGCATCGAGCCCTTCTCGATGGTGAACGTGACGTAGTCGCCGAGCGCGTTGATCGGGGAGCCGGTGAAGAGCTTCACGTCGGCGGCCAACGATCCGGTGTAGGTCAGACGGATGCAGCGCGCCGTGGTGTCGCCGGGCTTCTGGTTCGAGACGGTGTACATGGCCGCGCCGGCGTCGTTGTCCGCGAGATACACGGTGCCGGCGGCGAACGTGTTGCCGGTGTTGTCGGTCGTGGAGGAGAACGCCGAGAACGTTCCCACCCCCGCCAGCGTCCCCACCACGCCGAGCACCAGCAGCGTGACGAGCGTCTTTCGCGTCCTGCTCATCGGATGACCCCTCCTCGTCGTTCTGCGGAGGGTCTGGGGCCCACCGTCGTCTAGATGGGTTGTCGGCCACCTGGGCGTCGTTCCACATTCCCGCGCAGCGGTAGATGGTCATACCGGGCCTTCGGTACCGTCCCCCGATCGGCGTGCCGGCGGGCCTACGGCGAACCGGTCGACCACGACTGCGTGGCCGTGTCCGGGGCAACCCCGGACGCGCCGGAGGCCCGAGTCCGGGAGGGTGGACTCGAGCCTCCTGCACGGGTGGCGATGCCGCCCGGGATGTGCCGCGCCGGTCGAGCCGGCCCGGACCTACTGGTTGCGGGCCTCCCAGGTGAAGGCGTGGGAGCCGGTCTGCAGGGCGGTGGCCCCGCCGTTGGCCAGGTTGTTGTCCTGCAGGGTCAGCGTGAACCGGTACACGAGCGTGTCGTTCTGAGCCCACGAGGTCTGGACTCCGGGGAACGCCGACAGTCCGCTGGCATAGGTGTTGTTCGCGGCCGCGAAGTCGTCGAGCTCGCCGTTGTAGATCGTGGACTCCGGGCTGAAGCCGGCGCAGCCGGAGAAGCCGGTGCCCACGGGCATCGAGCCCTTCTCGATGGTGAACGTGACGTAGTCGCCGAGCGCGTTGATCGGGGAGCCGGTGTAGAGCTTCACGTCGGCGGCCAACGATCCGGTGTAGGTCAGACGGATGCAGCGCGCCGTGGTGTCGCCGGGCTTCTGGTTCGAGACGGTGTACATGGCCGCGCCGGCGTCGTTGTCCGCGAGATACACGGTGCCGGCGGCGAACGTGTTGCCGGTGTTGTCGGTCGTGGAGGAGAACGCCGAGAACGTTCCCACCCCCGCCAGCGTCCCCACCACGCCGAGCACCAGCAGCGTGACGAGCGTCTTTCGCGTCCTGCTCATCGGTGACCCCCCCTCGTCGTTCTCGAGCCCAGCCGTTGGGGGGCGGAGCCGGGCCCCGGGTGGGCCACAGGCAAGGTTTCGGCCTCAGGACCGTTGCAGTGCATACCCGAGCTCGGGTAAAGGGGCAGAGAGCCGCCGGGGCGTCAGACGGTGATGGCGCCGTGCTTCACGGCGAAGGCAACGGCCTCGAGCTTGGAGTGCACCCGCAGCTTGCCGAGGATGTTGCGCACGTGGGTCTGCACGGTCTGCGGGCTGATGAACAGCTTGCTCGCGATGTCGTCGTTGCGCAGGCCCTCGGCGAGCAGTTGCAGGATCTCGCGCTCGCGGTCGGTGAGGTCGTTCAGCAACGCCGTGGCCGTGCTGCGAGCCTCGCGTTCGATCGCGACCTGGTGCAGCAGCCGCGTGAGGATCGTCGGATCGATCAGCACCTCGCCGTCGGCCGCGGCCTTGGCCGCTGCCAGGACCTCCCCCGCGGCCTCCTCCTTGCCGAGGAACCCGGAGGCGCCGGCCTCGACGGCCTCGACCAGGAGGCGCTCGTCGTCGTGGGCCGTCATGATCACGACCTTCGTTGCGGGAGAGACCTCCTTGATCTTTCGCGTCGCCTCGATGCCGTTCATGCCTCCCTTGAACACGATGTCCATGAGAACCACGTCCGGCAGCTGCTCGGCGGCGAGGCTGATCGCGGACTCGGCGTCGTGGACGGGCGGACCCACCAGGAGGAGCGTGTCGTCGCGCTCCACCACCATCGCCAGGGCATCGGTGAGGATCTTGTGGTCGTCGCAGATCAGCAGCGAAACCTTGCGGTCGGGGGTCACCCCTTGCCCTCCGTCGGGAGCCTGATCCGCATTGACCGCCTGTTTGCCGGTAAAGCCACTCGCTCCATAAAACACTAAGTCATAATCACGCTCGGCCATTGATGCATCGTTCCTTCCCGGGTAGTCATCATAGGCAGGATGGGTCACCGCCGTCAGTCATTGTATAACCCAGACCCAGGGCCAAACCCGACTTCTGGGGCTGCCCACGACCTGCTGCGCGACACATCGATCCTCTGGGCTGCGCGGGGCGAGAATACGGATTTCCGTGCCCCACCGTGATTCGGATCCCGGTCAGCAGCGCCTGAGCCCCTCGAGCGACCGAGGGGCCCCGGGGGTTCTCGCGAGCGCCTCAGGCCCGAGGGCTTCGGGCGCGGCCACGGGGCACTCCGAGCGGCGCCTCGAACATGGCGACCGTGTCGCTCAGGTTGGCGCCCGGCGCGATGCCGATGCCGCCGACCTGGGCGGCCAGCGCGTCGGAGACGTAGTCGCCGTTCAGGTTCAGCGTGGCGATCACGCTGTACTCGGCCGGGCGCAGCAGGATCTGTTGCAGGAAGGCGTCGGCGATCGAGTCCTTGACGGTGATTTCCTTGCCGGTCTTCGGGTTCTTGAACTTCATCCAGGGGCCGCCGTCGATCAGCTCGGCGCCGAACTCCTTGGCGCCAGCGCATAGGCCCAGTCGCGGAAGCCGCCTTCGGTGAACTTCATGATGTTGCCCTTGTGCACGATCGTCACGCTGGGCTTGTCGTTGTCGATCGCGTACTGGATCGCCTTGCGCACCAGGCGCTCGGTGCCTTCGCGCGAGACCGGCTTGATGCCGATGCCCGAGGTGTTGGGGAAGCGGATCTTCTTGACGCCCATTTCCTCCTGCAGGAACTTGATGAGCTTCTTGGCCTTGTCGCTCTCGGCTTCGAACTCGATGCCGGCGTAGATGTCTTCCGAGTTCTCGCGGAAGATCACCATGTTGGTCTTCTGCGGCTCCTTCACCGGGCGGGCACGCCCTTGAAGTACTGGATCGGGCGCAGGCAGACGTACAGGTCGAGTTCCTGGCGCAGCGCCACGTTCAGCGAGCGGATGCCGCCGCCCACCGGCGTGGTCAGCGGGCCCTTGATCGAGACCACGTAGTCGCGCACGGCGTGCAGGGTTTCCTCGGGCAGCCAGACGTCGGGACCGTAGACCTTGGTCGACTTCTCGCCGGCGTAGACCTCCATCCAGTGGATCTTCTTCTTGCCGCCGTAGGCCTTGGCCACCGCCGCGTCGACCACCTTGATCATCACGGGCGTGATGTCGAAGCCGGTGCCGTCGCCCTCGATGTAGGGAATGATCGGCTGGTCCGGCACGTTGAGCGAGTTGTCGGCGTTGACGGTGATCTTCTGGCCCTCGGCGGGCACCTTGATGTGCTGGTACATGGGAGATGCGTCTCCGGGATAAAGTGAGCGTGGTGCGGCTTGGAATGCGCGCAAAGCCTGGAATTCTAGCGGTGAAACTGTGCTACCGTCCTGTCAACCGCGGGCGCCGCGCCGCGTTGCCGGAGGCCTGCCGCATCCGCGGAGGGCGTTTTTGCAAGACGTATCCAAAGGAAGACTAATGAGCAAGCTTCTCGCCGCCCTGGTCGCCGGCCTGTTCGCCGCCGCCGTGTCGCCCCCGCCGCCGACGCCCGACGCAGGCACGACGGCCAAGCCGGCGACGCGCCGCCGCGGCTGCCGCCGCCGCCAGGCGAAGCGAAGGCCGAGAGAAGACGAAGGCCGAAGCCGGCTGACAGAAGCCCCAAGGCCGAAGAAGTAAGGCCAGGCTTCTGCCGACGCGAACGCCCGCCTGCGCCCGGGCGTTTCTGCTTCGCCGGCACCATGGTGCCATGCCCCACCTATGCCCGCCATGCGATCGCCTCTGCGCCTGACCGCGCCTCGCCGCGCTGCGTCCGCTGCGCGTCCGCCCAGGACGCGCGCCGCAGCGACCTGCAGCGCGTCCAGCTCACCGCCGGCATGTACCACATCGACGCCCAGGTCGCGCAGACCCCCGAGCAGCGCGCGATCGGCCTGATGTACCGCAAGGAGATGCCGCAGCACGAGGGCATGCTGTTCGTCTTCGAGCAGCCCGCCGCCGCAGTGCTTCTGGATGAAGAACACCCTGCTGCCGCTGACCGTCGCCTTCGTGGCCGACGACGGCACGCATCGTCAACCTGGCCGACATGAAGCCGCAGACGCACGACTCCCACTGCTCCGACGAAGCCGGTGCGCTACGTGCTGGAGATGAACCAGGGCTGGTTCGCCAAGAAGAGCATCAAGACGGGCTCGAAGCTGGCCGGCGCGCCGTTCGAGCAGGCGCTGAGCCGCGTCGGCCGACCGCAGAAAAAAGCCGGCCCGCGGTCGGCTCTTTTCATGTCGGCAGCGGGCTCAGTTCAGCCGAAGTTCTTGGCCGCGAAGTCCCAGTTCACCAGCTTGGCCAGGAAGGTCTCGACGAACTTCGGGCGCAGGTTGCGGTAGTCGATGTAGTAGGCGTGCTCCCAGACGTCGACCGTCAGCAGCGCCTTGTCGCCCGTGGTCAGCGGCGTGCCGGCGTCGCCGGTGTTGACGATGTCGACGCGTGCCGTCGGCCTTCTTCACCAGCCAGGTCCAGCCCGAACCGAAGTTGCCGACCGCCGACTTGACGAACGCTTCCTTGAAGGCGGCGAAGCTGCCCCACTTGGCGTTGATCGCCTTGGCCAGCGCGCCGGTGGGCTCGCCGCCGCCGTGCGGGCTTCATGCAGTTCCAGAAGAAGGTGTGGTTCCAGATCTGCGCGGCGTTGTTGAAGATGCCGCCGCGTGGACTTCTTGATGATCTCCTCGAGCGTCATGTTCTCGAACTCGGTGCCCTTCTGCAGGTTGTTCAGGTTGACCACGTAGGCGTTGTGGTGCTTGCCGTGGTGGTACTCCAGCGTCTCCTTGGAGTAGTGCGGCGCCAGCGAATCGATCGGGTACGGCAGCGGCGGCATGTTCGCTTCGGCATGCCGTCGGTCCCCGATAAATCCTGCGCGAGGGCGTGCGCTCAGCGCGCGCGCGTCACGCGGATCAAGGCCTCCATGTGATTGAGGTAGCGTTCGAGAGCACGGCGCCCCGCGGCGGTGAGCCGGAATTCGGTGCGCGGAACCCGCCCTTCGAAGGATTTGGTGCAGGTGACGTACTCGGCCATCTCGAGCTTGCGAGCATGGACGCTGAGGTTCCCATCGGTCGTTCGGAGCAGCGCCTTGAGTTCGGAGAACGACAGCGCCGGATTCACGGCGAGCGCGCTGACGATGCCGAGCCGCGTGCGCTCGTGGATCACGCGATCGAGCGCCAGCGCCGCGCGCTCGGCGTCGCCGGCGACGGGCTCTAGGTGGCGCTCGGGACGGCGCTTGCGGAGCGCTCCGGACCTAGCCACCGTACCTCCGCGCGATCACGAGCCCGAAGCCGATGTGGAGCAGCCCGAACGAAGCGGCCATCAGCGCATTCCCCCACGCCGGAGGCGCGAACAGCGCGATCACGCCGATCGACATGAAACAGAAGCCCATCGTGCGCACGATCGGCACCGAGAACGCGCCGCCCGAAACGAACGCGGTTCCGTAGAGCACGAGCCACATGCCGGGCAGCAGCGCATGGAGCCCCGCGCGGAACAGCGCGATCGTGAGGATCGCCGCCGCGACGAGCGGCAGCGAGAAGCTGAGCGTGAAGCGACGCCCGCTCGTGCTCCAGAACGGCACCTCGGCCATGCGCGCCTTGTGCGCCATCGCCCCGACGCCGATCAGAGCCGCGGCGATCGCCTCGACCGACCACACCGCGAGCCAGAGCGCGGGCGACAGCTCCCGCGAGGCGAAGAACGCGGCCGCGAGCGCCGTAGCCCCGACCACGACCTGCCCCCAGCCGGGCACGGCGGTGAACACGCCGGCGCGCTCCATCGTCTGGCGGATGAAGCGGAGATCGTCGAAGCTGGTCGTGGAGGCGCGCTTCGGAGCCACGCGGCTCGGGGCGGATCGGGGTGATCTGCGACATGGGGCCGCAGTCTAGGCGGCGGGCCCCAGTTGGTCAAGTACTTTGTCGTGCAAAGCGCGCCTCCGAGTCGGTGCGCGTTCGAAGCGGCGTCTGTGCGTATTCGGAGGCGGCGGGAGCGAGCGGCAGTCGCGATAACGACACCCCCGCGACAGAGGCCGGCCCGGAGGGCCGGCCGACAGAGCGGAGAGCGAGGCGGAGCCAGGATGGCGGAGCCGACGCGTGTGCCTATCGCGACTGCCGCTCGCTCCCGCCGCCTCCGAACACGCACAGGCGCGGCTTCGAATACGCACCACGCCGCTTCGAACACGCACCACGCGGCTTCGAACGCGAACCAAAGTCGTTCCGAACGAAAGGCGCCGCTCCCGTGGGAAGAGCGGCGCCTTTGTTTGAGCTCTCGAGCTCCCGCCTACTCGCCGTCTTTCGACTTCTCGCGCTCCTTCTCGCGCGCTTCACGCACCGCCTCGCGACGGGCGTCGCGCTCGGCGGACTTCATGTGGCGCAGCTCCTTCAGCTTCTCGAGCTCGTGCACGCGCAGCTCCTTCAGCTTCACGATCTCTTTCAGCTCGAGCGGACGCTTGAGCTGGATCGCGCCCTCGAACGACTCGAGGTTCACGAGCGCGCTGCCCGAGCCGAGCGTGAAGTTGAAGCGCTTGCCGTGGCGCGCTTTCTCGATCTTCACCGGGAACGCGGAGTCGAAGTCGCCGTTGAACGTGGACACCGACACCGTCGCGTTCGCGCCCTCGGCCATGCCGAACGTGAGATCGCCGTTGTGGGTCGAGAAGTCGTAGCGGCCGTCGTCGTCGAGGTCGCCGAGGAACGTGACGTCGCCGTTCACGGTGGACGCCTCGACCCGCGCGGACTCGACGCTCTCGAGGTTGATGTCGCCGTTCACCGCGTTCACCACGATCTCGCCCTTCGAGCCCACGACGTGCACGCCGTCGTTCACGGAGTTCAATTCCATGCGCCCGCGCGCGCCCTCCACGAACACCGCCCCTTCCACCGAGCTCGCGCGCACGAGGCCTTCGCTGTCCTCGATCCGCACCTCGCCCTTCACC
>CAWHTI010000005.1:0-150589 GCA_963832225.1 uncultured Actinomycetes bacterium | reverse complement strand
CGGCGCTGGTCGTACTTGCGCCGGTTTTCGTCTTGGTCGCTTTGGCGATCAAGCTCACGAGCCGCGGCCCCGTGCTGTTCAAGCAGGAGCGCATGGGTCGTGGGCATGAAACCGTTCCGGATTCTCAAGTTCCGCACCATGGTCCAGGGAGCCGATCAGCTGGGTCCGGGCGTAACGGTCAAAGGAGACCGGCGCGTTACCGGCATCGGGGCGGTGCTGAGGAAATCCAAGCTCGACGAGCTGCCGCAGTTGATCAACGTACTCAAGGGCGACATGGGCCTGGTCGGACCGCGTCCCGAGCTCCCGGCCTACGTCGACCGCTATCCGGAGGAGTTTCGAGAAGTACTCAGGATTCGGCCGGGAATTACCGATCCCGCTTCCATCGTCTATCGCGACGAGTCGGCGTTGCTCGAGGGCGGTAAGGATCCCGAGGACCTTTATCTCAATGTCATCCTTCCCCACAAGCTTCGCTTGGCGAAGGCCTATGTGGACCGCGCTTCCCTGGGTGGCGACATCATGGTGATTTTCAAGACCTTGTTGAGTTTGATGTCGAGATCGGAATCGTCCGACGCCAACAACAGCGGGCGAATCCGCCGCCGCCGCATGCTCGCGCTCGTGATCGACGCGGTCCTGGTGGCCACCGCCTTCTACACGGCGCTGTATCTGCGTCACGACGGCCTGGTGCCCGACGCGCAGGCTCACCACTACCTGGTGACGGTGCCGTTCCTGGTCTTCATCCGCGTGCTGCTGCTGCTCGCCTTCGGCCTCCATCGAGGTCGCTGGCGGCATGCGGGGCTCAAGAGCATGGAGAGCCTGACGGGCGCGGTGATCCTGGGGTCGCTGGCGTTTTGGGGCGTGCTGCGGCTCGGCCCGAACGACGAGGTGATCTCGAATCAGGTGCTGATTCTGGAGGGGCTCCTGTCGCTGGCGTTCCTCGCCGGGGCACGAACCCTGTGGCGGGTGTGGGGCAATTTCGTGAGCGAGCCAACCGTCTCTAGCAAGGTCCTGGTGGTCGGCACCGGCCATTCGGCGGAGTCGCTCCTGCGCGAGATCGTCCTCCATCACGTTCCCGGATATCGCGCCATCGGCCTGATCGACCCCGATAGCGGGGCGCGCGGGTTGCGCGTCCACGGGGTGCCGGTGCTGGGATCCCAGGACGATCTGGCCTCCGTGGTCAAGACGGTGCGGCCGGACGAAGTTTGGATCGCCGGCAAGCTCCAGTCCGACGCGATCCAAAACGAAGTCGTGCGCCAGTGCCTGGCGATGGGAATGGCGCTGAAGGCCCTTCCCGACCTCGAGGAACTGTTGGCCAACAAGCTCCTGTTGAGCCGGCTGCGGACGATCGAGGCCGAGGACCTGCTGTTCCGCGATCCGATTCCGGCCGACTTGCCGACGTTGCGCGCCTTCTACGCGGGCAAGCGAGTGATGATCACCGGAGCGGGTGGAACGATCGGCTCGGAGATTTCGCGGCAGATCTCGGCGTGCCAGCCGGAAATCCTGGTCCTGTTCGAGAAGCATGAGAACAGCCTCTACGACATCGATCGCGAGCTCCGCGGCCGGTTCCCGAGGCCCGCATCGAAGCCGTGATCGGCGACGTGACGGAACACCGCCGCGTCCGCGAGATCATGGAAGCCGACTCGGCCGGAGGTGGTGCTTCACGCCGCGGCCTACAAGCACGTCCCGATGATGGAGCGCAATCCCTCCGAGGCCTTCAAGACCAATACCTCGGGAACCAAGACCGTCGCCGAGGCGGCGCGGCAAGCCGGCGCCGAGATCTTCCTCCTGATTTCGACCGACAAGGCGGTCGAGCCCGCCCAGCGTGATGGGCCTCTCCAAGCGCCTCGCCGAGCTCTCCTTGCCAGTCGCATGCCGAATCGGCAAGCCCACCCGGCTCATGGCGGTCCGCTTCGGCAACGTTCTGGGAGCAGCGGCAGCGTCGTCCCGCTGTTCGAGGAGCAGATCGCGCGCGGTGGCCCGGTGACCGTGACCCACCCGGAAGTGACCCGTCTGTTCATGACGGTCCGCGAGGCCGTCCACCTCGTGCTGCAGGCGGGCACGATGGGCATGGGCGGCGAGATCTTCGTGCTCGACATGGGCAAGCCGGTCCGCATCCTGGACCTGGCGCAGGCCCTGATCCGCCTCCACGGGCTACACGCCCGATGACGACATCCCCATCGTCTTCACCGGCCTGCAGGCCGGGCGAGCGTCGTTACGAAAAGCTGTTCAACGACCACGAGAAGGTGTGGAAGACGGCGCACCCCAAGATTCTCATGGCGGCCAACAGCGACCGCGGCGCGTGCGAAGGCGACGAGGTGCTGAAGCTCGTCTCCTCGTTCAACGGCAGGATTTCGACCACTCAGGAATCCGAGCTTCGCACCACCCTCAAAGAAGTATTGGCCGTAGCTCATGGCAGGTCTGCAGGGAGTCCTCGGAGGTGAGCGGCGCGATGCCGTGGAATTCGACACGGCCGTCACGCGCGAAGCCGATCCGCGGATGGAGCTATTACCTGATCGCGGCCGCCGTGCTCGCCCCGCTGGTGGTGCCGAACGGGCCCGGCCAGATCGCCATCCTCGACGTCGTGAACGCGGCCGCCCTGTTAGTGTTCGCGATATGGGCGGTGATGAACGGTCGGGCGCTGAAGCTGCCCTTCGCGTTCCCGATGCTGCTCATCATGATCGGGAGCCTGTTCGCCACGGTCAACGCCGAATCGGTGACCCATGCCCTGATGACGGTGGCTCAGGACATCTACCTCTACCTCTGGTTCGTGCTGATCGTGAACGTCATCGACACCCCCACCGACCTGAAGCGGCTGCGCATCGCCTGGCTCTGGGCCGCGGTGGCGGTGGCGATCATCGGCGTCATCCTGGTCGTTCGGATGGATCCTTCGGCGCTCTCGAAGTTGATCGGTCTCAAGGGGGCGCGCGCCGAGGCGACGTTCTACAACCCCAACATGTACGCCGACTACCTGGTGCTGAGCCTGTTCATCGCGATGAGCCTCGCCGGGCAGGTGCGGGGCGCCGTGCTGTGGGGGGCGGCGGCCGTGATGCTCTTCGGGCTGGTCACCACCAAGTCGAACGGCGGTCTCGTCATGCTGGTCGTGGGCCTCATGGCCTGGGCGGTCACGCGCGCGCTGACCCGGAACCGATCGATGACCCGCCTTTTGGGCATGGGCATGTTGTTCCTCGGTCTGGGTGTCTTCGCGTGGTGGCTGAGTGCGGGTTGGGGAGTGGGAACCAAGAGCATCTCCGCGATCGGTGAGGGAAGCTTCCTCGGCCGCGTCACCAAGAGCTCGGAGGTCCGGCTCCAGATCTGGTCCGAGCTTGGCGAGCGATATGCGCGCTTCCCGCTGGGGATCGGTCCGGGCAACAGCCAAGGAGCAACGGCTCTCGATCGCGGATCGGAACCGGCCGGAGTCCTACATGTCCAAGGAAGCGCACAACGATTATGTCGGCTATCTGATCGAGCGCGGTCCCGTCGGGCTGCTGGGACTTCTGGCGCTCATGGTGGCGGCGCTGGCCCGGGTGATCGGCACCTGGAGCCGCGTGCCGGACGAGTTGTGGCGTTCGGGGGTAGGCGGAACCTTCGCGGCCGCGGCGGTCGGAGCCCTGGTGGCGACCTCGGTCCATTCCTTCATGATCGAAAAGCTGCACTTCCGGCACTTCTGGCTCTTCCTCGCGGTGCTGTGGTGCTTCTCGGTGGTGACGGGCAGTGCGCGCCGCCTCGAGGTGGCGAGCCGCTCATGAGGTCTCCATTGGCCACCAGCGATCTGGCCGCGGCGCATCCACAGCGTCCCGGGCTGCAAGAAGCCTACGGCGCGCAACCGGGCGACGAGACCACCTTCTCTCCCGGCTTGGTCCCGGTGGATCACAGCGTCCGTCTGGTCGAGATCATCAATCTGAGCTCGTCCGCCAAGACGCTGCTGAAGGACCGGGTGTTGGCGATGCGGGCACGCGGGCTGGACAACCGAATCATCTGCATCGACGGTCCGCACGTGCGATCGTTGCGGGACCTGGGGATTCCGGTGCACACGGTGCACCTGCCCCGCGGCCACAATCCCATCCGCGCGCTGCAGGCGCTGTTCGAGATCATGAGCTACCTGCGCAAGGAGCGCATCCATCTCGTGCATACACACTGCTCGGTGCCGGGATTCATCGGGCGCCTGGCCGCCCGGCTGGCCGGCGTACCGGTGGTGATGCACACGGTGCACGGCTTTCATTTCCACGAGCGCAGCGCGGCCTGGGATCGGAACTTCTATCTCGGGCTCGAGCGCTTCGCGGGCGGGCTCACCGATCAGCTCTTGAGCCAGAACCGCGCGGATCTCGAAGAAGCCCGCCGCCACCGCATGGTTCCCGAGGACCGGCTCCAGTACATCGGGAACGGGATCGACCTGGATCACTTCCAGGCGGCTTCGCCGGTAGCCCGCGAGGATGGAGTCGTCACCATCACCTGCGTGGCCCGGTTCGAGCCGGTCAAGAATCATCGCATGCTGATCGATGCGATCCGGATCATGAAGGAGCAAGGGAGCCGCATCCGGTTGTGGCTGGTGGGCAACGGCCCGCAGCGCGGTGAATGCGAGAAGTGGTGCGCGGAGTCCGGCGTCGACGATGTCGTCCAGTTCCTCGGATATCGGGAGGACATGCCCGCGCTGCTGGCGCAGACGGACATTGCCGTCCTGTCGTCGGTGAAGGAGGGAATTCCTCGCTCCGTCCTGGAGGCCATGGGGATGGAGATTCCGGTGGTGGCGACCCGGGTCATCGGGACGGAAGAAGCGGTCCGCGACGGTGAAACCGGTTTCTTGGTGGAGCTCGGAGACGCCAGGGCGATGGCGGCGGCGATGATGCGACTCGCCGCGGATCCGTCCTTGCGTCGGAAGCTCGGCCGGCGGGGCAGGGAAGTCGCGCTCGCCAATTTCAATGAAAGCGCGATTGTCGAGGCTCTGATCGACATCTACCGGAACCAGCTTTCGAGCAAAGGCATCCGAGGTTCGTGGCCGCCGGCAACATCGGTCCGAGCGTGAGACGTCAAGCCCGACCCCGTCCTCCCGGTCGAAGGATTGCGATCGGCCACCCTCATCGGACGGAACTTTACATTCCGTCTCGGGGCGCAGTTCCTGAGCGCGCTGATCAATGTCGCCGCCATGGTCCTGCTGGGGAATCACCTCGCCGCGGCCGGGTACGGCGAGTACGCCTTCTACTACGCCCTGATCCCGTTGATCGCCAGCCTCAGCGACCTGGGCGTCGGCGTCATCGTCACGCGCGAGATCGCGCGCCATCGCGAGCGCGGCGCCACTCTCCTGGGCGATGCCCTCATGGTCAAGGGACTGGTCTCGGGACTCATCCTGGTCGCCGTCGCGGTGATCTCGTGGCGGCTCGTCGATCCGGCCAACGCCCTCCTCATCTGTCTCACCGCCGCGACGGCACTGGTGGACTTCAGCCAGGACCCCTCGGTCTGGGTGTTCCGCGCGCACGAGCGCCTCGATCGGGAGGCCCTGTTGCTCCTGACCAGCCAGGTGGTGTGGCTCGGAGCGCTGGCCGCCGGCGTGCTCACCCATGCACCTTTGGCCGGCCTGATCGGAGCGGCGACTCTCGCGTTCCTGGTTCGCGCCGGCGTCGGCGCCTTCATTCTCTTCAGCCGCGTGCACCGGCCGGTCTTCGTGCTGCGCTGGGATCGCTTGCGTCGCTTGGTGCTCCTGGGCCTGCCGATCAGCCTGGCCATGTTCGGCATCGTTCTCTACGGGCGCGTCGGGGTGCTGCTGCTGAAGGCGCTGGCCGGCGCCGCCGACGTGGCGTACTTCAATGTGGCCTACATGCTCTCCCAGCCGCTGGGCTTCGTTTCCTCGGCGCTGAGCATGGCTACCTTTCCGGCTCTGTCGCGCCAGGCGCAACGGGGGGAGGCTGCCGTCTCCTCGGCGCTGTCACGCACGGCCAAATATCAGCTCTTGATCACCATGCCGGTGATGGTGGGTTTGTTCCTGCTCGGTGACAAGCTGGTCCCGTTGCTGTTCCGAGGCTCCGACTACCGGCAAGCCGGCATCGCGCTCCAGACCATGAGTCTGGGCCTGACCTTCGTGTTCATGAACTTGATGGCCCGGTACGTTCTCACCGCGATCGATCGGCAACGCCACTATCTCCACGCGGTGATCCTCGGGCTCCTGACGAACGTGCTGCTCTGCGTCGCCCTGATTCCGCGCCTCGGATTCATCGGCGCCTGCCTGGCGTGGCTCGGCGCCGAAGCGGTGATCTTCGCCGTCTGCCAGGTCGCCTTGACCAAGCATGTGCCGTTCTCGGAGTTGGTGCGCCAGGCACGCCGGCCGGTGATCGCGGCCTTGGGGATGGGAGCGCTGCTCTTGCCGATCCGCGACTGGAATCTGTTCGGACTGGTGGCGTTGGGCGCGCTGATCTACGTGGGACTGCTGTTCCTGCAACGCGCATTCACTCCCGAAGAGCTCCGCGTCGTTCGCGGTGTCTTCGTCTCATTTCAACTCCCGGGGTCGGGTTATCTCAAACGAGTGGAGGATCGGTCGTGACGCGCCCGCCAGCTTCTTCAATCGCGGTAACCAACGGTCGGGGGTCGCACCCGAGCGCCGAAGAACGCAAGCCCGACAGCCTGCACGTCATCTCCCCGGGATCCCAAGGAACGAGCAGCATGGTGGTGCGCGGCAAACTGGTGCGGCTCTCGATCGGGGGCGACCCGGAGCCGTCGGTCGAGAGCAATCTCGACCGAGTGGCCGCGCTGCCCTACGTCGATTCGGTCCTGGCGCTTCCGGATGTCCACCAGAAGGCGAAGATGGAAGTGCCTTCCAGCATCGCGATCCAGACCCGCGGCACGCTGGTGCCGGAATTCACTTCGGTGGCGGTGAACGACGGGATGGGCGTGGTGACCACCGATCTTCAGGCCGACGACCTGTCGCGCGAGAAGCTGCGCAGCCTGCTCACGCGCATCAATTCTCATTCGGCCGAGAACGTGTTGGACAGCAACCGCTACAGCCTCGACCGCGACGAGCTGCTGGACGTGTTGGTCCGTGGTGGCAGGGCGGTGTTGCAGAAGTACCAGCTGTCCGAAGACGCGCTCAAGCGCATGGAGTGGAACGGGCGCATCCCGGTGGATGGATCGGACGCCGCGGGGGCGATGGACGTGGTCCCCTGGCAACTGCTGAGGACCAAGTTCTCGCGCGCCGAGATGGGGCTCAACTTCGGCGGCAACCACTTCCTCGAGGTGCAGGTGGTCGACGAGCTGGTCGATCGCGAGCTGGCGAGCCAGTGGGGTTTCACCAAGGGGCAGGTCGTGGTCATGTACCATCTCGGCCCCGGTCCCTTCTCGGGGACGCTGCTCCACCACTTCTCGCGCCGCAGCAAGCTCAAGGGGGGCGGGTGCCGTTCTTCTTCCTCTCCAAGCTGCTGTTCCACTTCCTGCAGCGCGGCAGCTCGAACCCGCTCAAGACCTGGCGGCTTCACTTCCGGCACAACGGTTGGACGCCGCTCCCGAGCGCCTCGGAGGAAGGAATCGCCTTCCGTCGCGCCCTGGCCATGGCCACCAACTTCGGCTTCGCCTATCGGCTGGCGACGGTACGGGCCATCATGGACGGCCTTTCCGAGGCCGTCTCGCCGCAGGTGCAGACGCGCCTGTTCTGCGACGTCGCCCACAACGGAATCTACGAGGAGCCTCGCGGCTGCCGAAGACCGCCGTACGGATGTCCAGGTCGGGATACTCGGCGACGAACGGGTCGAGCACCTGCGGCACGAAGTTGTCCTCGTACCCGAAGAGGGTGACGGACCCGGCGACCGAGGTGCCGCCCGATCCCGCCGACGAGGCATCGGACGGCGGCGTGTCGGTACCGGACGAGCAGGCGGCCGCGATCAGCGCCAACACACCGAGGACCACGAGCGGACGTCTCATGACCTTCCCCCTCGCGCGCTCGCTGCGGAGCGCCGGTGCCGAGGATGCCGTGTCGACTGCATTCTGTCAACGGTTGACCAGCGACGAACCTTCTGGGACCGGCGGTGCGTCGCCCGGGTCGTACCAGTCGCCGCCGCCCAGCTCTCCCCCGTCGACGATGAGCGTCTGACCGGTGACGAACGCCGCGTCGTCGCTGGCGAGGAAGAGGACCGCCATCGCCTGATCGCGCGGACGCCCGGCGCGCCGCAGCGGGATCTTGCGGAGGTAGTCGTGCTGGAGCCGCGCCAGGTCCGGATCCTCCCGCATCAGCTGCTCGGTCTCGGGCGTGACGGTCTGTCCCGGCGCCACGCAGTTCGCGCGCACGCCGAGATGCCCGAGCTCGTGCGCGGCCGCCTTCGTGAGCGCGACGAGCGCGGCCTTCGACGCGTTGTAGGGAGCCTCGGGCGACTCGTTCTTGAAGGCGTTCGCGCTCGCGATGTTCACGATCGCGCCGCCACCGTGCTCGATCATGTGCGGGCAGATGGCCTGCATCGTTGCGAGCGGTGCGCGCGCGTTCACCGCGAACGCCGTGTCGAACGTCTCGCGGTCGACCTCGAGGATCGGACCGCCCGGCATCACGCCGGCGCAGTTCACGAGGACGTCGACCCGGCCGAGCTCCTCGATCGCCGCGCGCACCATCGCCTTCGCCGCATCGAAGTCCGCGAGGTCCACCACGTGGGTGGAGACGCGGCCGGGCGCCAGGTCCCGTGTGGCCGCGAGCCCGTCGGCGGAGACGTCGGCCGCTGCGACGCGAGCCCCCTCGTGCCAGGAACGCCGCCACGATGCCCCGCCCGATCCCGCGGGCGGCGCCGGTCACGATGACCCCCCGTCCGTCGAACCGCATCACGGCACCGCAGGGTAGTGCAGCGGCTGTCCCGTCACGCCGAGGTCGGCGATCGACAGGGACGTGCCGCCCACGTTCGCGACGACCGCCCGGTCGAGCGTCTCCCCCACCCAGGCGATGTTCGTCGGAGCGTCGAGCACGGAGGCGAGGTGATCGTCCACGACGAGCGCGGTCGAACCGTCCCCAGCGATGCGCACGATGCCGTCCGGCCGGTACAGCGTCACCCAGAGGTTGCCCTCGGCGTCGAGCGCCACCCCGTCGGCGTCGGTGTCGGGCAGGCGCGCGATCGTCTCGGGCGGTCCCGCCGAACCGTCCTCCAGGATCGGCACCCGGACCACGCGCTCGGCCTTCGCCTCGACGACGACGAGCGCCGATCCGTCCGGCGTGACGAGACATCCGTTCGGATACGCCGGCACCGCCGTCGTCCACCGCTCCGCCTCGCCGCCTCCGGGCACGATGCGGATGATCTCCGGCCGGCCGTCCTCGCCCGAGCACGTGACGTACAGCACCCCGTCCGGGCCGAACGCCGCCACGTTCGGGCAATCCATCTCTCGGCCCCCCACGCCGGTCGCGTACACGGACACGGCACCGGTCGCGGCGTCCTCGAGGCGTGCGATCTCACCCTTGCCGCTGTCGCACGCGTACACGCGCCCCGCGCCGTCGACGGCGAGCCCGAGCATCGACCCGCCGGAGGACCCGACCTGCCGCACTGCTCCGTCGAGATCGATCGCGTAGAACTCACCCGACTCACCACCGGCGTACACGAGTCCGTCGAACGGGTTCCAGCACACACCCTCCGGGTGGTTGAGTCCGTCCGCGAGCTCGGAGAACCGTTCGAGCATCATCGCCTCCGTCCTGTCGATCGGGCCCGGGCGTCCCGCAGGACCTCCCGGGCGCAGTTGCGGCCGTTCGCGCCCGTGACGCCGCCGCCGGGATGCGTGCCGGCCCCGCACAGGAACAGGCCACGGATCGGCGTGCGGTATCCGCCGGATCCCCGCACGGGCCGCAGGAACAGCAGCTGGTCGGGCGCCATGTCGCCGTGCAGATGATGGCCGCCCGTCAACGCCAGCCGGCGCTCGAGGTCGAGCGGCGTCAGCACCTCCCGGTGCAGCACCGACCCGGGCAGGTTCGGGAAGACGTCGCCGAGCTGGGCGAGGACACGGTCGGCCACCGTGTCGCGCAGGCCGTCCCAGGTGGCGTCACGCAACCGGTACGGCTGCGAGCGCACGCCGACCGTCACGACGTGACGGCCCTCCGGCGCGAGCGCCGGATCGTGCAACGACGGCACGCACAGCTCGATGTGCGCGTCGGGGGCCGGCTCGCCCTCGCGGGCGAGCGCCTGATCCCGGTCGAGGTCCTCGAGCGGCTTCGTGATCTGGACCAGGCCACGCAGGAGGTGCTCCGCGTCCTCGACGGACCGGTCGCGCAGCCTGGGGAGCTCGGCGACGGCCAGGTTCATCTTCAGGCTCGCGCCCTCGCATCGGTACGCGCGGACACGGTCGAGCATCTCGCTCGGAACGTCGCCGGCGTCGAGGAGGCCGAGGAACGTGCGCTTCGGGTCGGCGTTGGACAGGATCCGGTCGCCGGCGATCTCCTCGCCTCGCGCGAGCGCCACTCCGACCGCCCGGCCGTCGCGGACGATGATGCGCTCCACCTCCGCGTCGACGCGGATCTCCACGCCCGCGTCGCGAGCTGCCTCGGCCATCGCCCGCGTGACCGAGCCCATCCCGCCCCGGACGAAGCCCCAGCCGACCCCTCCGCCCGATCCGCCGGACGCGGCCTCGTGCAGCAGCCCGTACGCCGTGCCGTTCCACGAGGGTCCGGCCAGCGTGTTGCTGATCGACTCCCAGCCGAGCGCGGACTTCAGCATGTCGTCGTCGAACCGCTCGTCGAGGTACCGCATCGCCGACGTCGAGAACAGGAAGGCCATCTCCTGCAGCATCCGGCGTTGCCGAAAGGCCAGCAGGCCGATGCGCCCGAGCCCGGGCAGGCCCCGCAGCCCGGTCGGGTCGGGCGGCGAGACGTCGAAGAGCGGCATCAGCGCCCGCGCCATCCGATGCAGCGCCTCCTCGTACGGCGGGAACGCCCTCGCGTCGGACGGCGACCGGTGGCGGATCGCCTCGACGGCGCGCGCGGGCTCGTCTTCCAGGACGAAGGTCGATCCATCGGGGTACACGTTCAACGACGGGCCGGCCTGGTCGACCACCACGCCGCGGGCATCGAGCCGCAGATCGCGCCGAACGTGATCGCGCAGCATCGACAGGACGTAGGCGCCGGGCGACGCGAAGAACCCCGGCGCGAACTCCTCCGTCACGCACGCACCGCCCACGAGGTGCCGCCGCTCCAACACGAGCGTGCGCATGCCACCGCGGGCGAGGTACACGGCCGCCACCAACCCGTTGTGGCCGCCTCCGACGATGACGGCGTCGTACCGGGCGCCGCTCATCCGGCGGTGGCCTCGACGATCGCCTCGTCGAGGATGCTGATCGCGCGCTCCATGACCTCGAGCGGCGTCACGAGCGACGGCTGCAGGTTGAGCGACGTGGTGCTGGAGTCCGCCAGCAGGCCGCGCCGCGCGCACGCCCACGCGACCGCCTCCTGCAGCTCGGGGTCCCGCTCCTTCGTCGTCGGGTCCTTCACGAACTCCACGGCGATGAAGCAGCCCACCACGCGCACGTCCCCGATGCACGCGTGCCGGTCCCACACCGGCTGCAACGCCTCGCGCGTCACGCGGTCCAGCTCGCGCACGTGCTCCAGGATCGGCTCGCGCTCGAAGATATCCAGGGTCTCGATCGCGGCCGCGCAGGCGGCCGGCAGCCACGACCATGTGGAGCCCGTGGAGACGTCGTCGAAGCCCATCGCCCGCTCGGTGCCGAGGACCGCCCCGATCGGCATCACGCCGCCGCCCATCGCCTTGCCGAGCGCCATCAGGTCCGGCTCGACGCCCCACCGCTGCACCGCGAACAGCTCCCCGGTCCGACCGAACCCCGACTTCACCTCGTCGACGCAGAGCAGCAGGTCGAGCTCACGGCACAGGTCCGTCAGGGCCGTCCAGAAGCCGTCGGGCGGCGCGACGCACCCGCCCGAGCCCATCACCGGCTCGATGAGGAACCCGGCGACCTCGCGCGGATCGATCGCGTGGAACAGCAGGTGGTCGCGCAGGTAGTCGACCGTCCCGTCGCCCGTGCCCCCCGGGCGTGGCGCGAAGGGCGTCCGGTACGGGTTCGGATACGGGACGTGCACGAAGCCCGGCATCAGCGCGCGGAATCCGTAGGAGAGGTCGCTGGTCTCCGCCCCGACGGCGCCGGCCGTGCCGGCCTCGCCGTGGTAGCCACCCATGAACCCGATCACGATCGGCCTGCCGGTCGACCGCCGCATGAAGCGCACGGACGTCTCCACCGCCTCGGTCCCGTTCAGCGCGATGTCGACCCGCGTCAACCCCGCGGGCGCGGCCGCCAGCAGCTTCTCCGCGAGCGGGAGCACGAACTCATGCGTGTAGAAGTGCGTGTCCTCCATGCCGTAGCGGCGCATCGCATCCACCGCCGCGTCGGTGATGTCGGCGCGGGCGGACCCGAGCGGCACCGACGCCATCGCGCTGATGAAGTCCCAGAAGACGTTGCCGTCGACGTCCTCGACGGTGATGCCCTCCTTGCGCGCGATCACGAACGGCCCCAGGCCGTGGGCCAGGCCCGGATACAGCAGCGGCGCCTGCCGCTCGAGGATCGCCCGGCTCGCGGGGCCGGGCAGGTCGGTCCGCACGGACGGATCGATCACGTTCACGGCCGCGGCCGGCGACGCCCCCCTCCGCTCGTCGTCGGCCGCGGCGCCGCTCACAGACCGAGGTCACCCCACGGCCCGGTGATGGCACACGTGATGCCGGGCACCTGGATGTTCACGAACAGCCACTGCCCGTCGGGACTGAACGTGGGGCCGGCGAACTCGCTGTGCCCGATCCCGTCGCCGGCGGACGCGCCGTCGTCGGGGACGGTCGGGTCCCAGAGCTTGCCCGAGGCCTCGATGTAGTGCTTCTGCACGCCGACCAGGTTCTCCGCGATCGAGATCAGCGAGCCGTCCGGCAGCAGCGCGCGCACGAAGTTGCTGCGCAGGTTGCCGTCCTCGCAGATCACGATCGCGCCGCCGGGGCTCGTGGTCATGTTGTCCGGACCGTCCAGGACGTCCTTGCCCGGCGACTCGAACAGCAGCACCAACTCGCCCGTCTCGTCGGGGTCGCCGATGTTCGTGGTCGGGGTGTACTGCCAGACCTGTCCGAGACCGGCGTCGCCGCCGTCGGACGAGCCGAACACCACGCCGCCGTCCCGGTACGTGCATCCCTCGCCGCCCAGGAACTTCGCACCGCCCCTGCGCCGGCCCTGCCGGAAGACCGCCGACGCGAACTCCTCGGCGTGCGGCGGATCCGGCTCGCTGATCGTCACCCAGTTCGCCGGCAGGACCTCGCTCACGGTCTGTCCGACGATCGTGTTGTACTGGGGCTGGCCCATCGACCCGGAGCATCTGCAGCCGCGCCGCCGGCGGCGAGGTTCCCCGGCTCGTTCGGGATGAAGCGGTAGAAGCCGTCGGGGCCCTCGTCCTCGGTCTGGTACACGACCCCGGTGTCGGGGTCGACCGCGCCGGCCTCGTGCAGGAACCGGCCCATCGCGGTGTACGGCGTGGTCTTCACCGGCCCGTGGCCTCCGGGTCCACCTCGAAGACGTACCCGTGCGGACGGCGGCGACCGGACCGCACGCCGGCGACGGTCTCCTCACACGTCAGCCACGTCCCCCACGGCGTCGGCATGCCGGCGCAGTTCGTGTCGGTGCCGTTGAGGCTGATGTAGCTCTCGAGCAGCTCCCCGGTGGTCTCGTCGACCACCAGCGTCGTCGTCCCGCCCGGCGCGCGCCTGTCGTACGCGGTCTCGGGAGCGCCGATCACGGTGCCCGCCGGGATGTCGTTCCCCTCGCCGAGCTCGTGGTTGCGGACGATGCGGATCGTGCCGCTCCCGGACGCGAACGCGGCCATGCCGTCGTGGATCGGCGGCGTGATGAACCCGTCGGTCATCGCCGACCCGAACGCGCCGAACGTGTGGTAGCTGAATCCCGCCGGCAACGCGAGTTCCGGACCCGCGGGCACGAGGCCCGGATCACCGCGTGGCGCCGCGGTCCGCACGGCTCGACTGCATCATGGCGGCCCCTGCCGCCCGGTCTCGCTCCATCAACGCCGCGCTCGCCATGGCCGTGCCGACCACGCCCATCCGGATGAAGTGTGCGACGGCTCGACCTCGCCCCGCCGGCCGGCGGCGTTCGCCTCCGCGCCCAAGCTCCGGATCGCGCATCTCGATCGGGTCGTCCATCGGATCCCCTCCCCCTTCGCTCCTGCGAGGTGCCCGGCGACCGACCGTGCAGCGCAACCCGGGCCGGAACCGCCCGGATGCGGCGCTCCCCTCGATGGTTGACGGTCGACAATCTACGAATCCATCCGGCGCGCGGTCAAGAGCTATCCTGGCGCATCCCCGGCCCCGACCACCGACCAGGACGGATGGTGACCGCGTGCCCGACGGCTCCGACGGCTTCGACGAAGGCGACGACGAGGGCGACGAGTTCGCGCTGCTCGCGGCCGTCCCGCTGCGTCACCTTCGGAGCGGCCTCGAGGTCTGCGCCGCGCCGAGGCCGGGTGGGACTTCCGGCGACCGGACGGCGGGGACCTCGACGCGGCGCGGCCCGGTGACCTCGTCTATCTGTACGCCTACCAGGTCGGCGACCGCCCCGTGCCGGCGGCCACCTGGCGCGCGCGCGTTCGTCGCGGCCGTCGATGCTTCGGACGGCGACCATCCGGATCCGGACCTATCGCCACCGACCTGGCGCGATGAGCGTGCGACGCCGGCGCCGAGCCCCGCGCCGCCGAGCGACCGCGACCGCGATGCCGACCCCCGCTCCGATCCCGATCCCGACGACACCGACGCCGACGACGAGCTCGCCGGCATCGGCCCGACCGAGGTCTTCCTCGAGGTCGAGGAGCTCCAGGAGCTCGACAAGCGCGACTGGCTCTTCACGAACGAGCTCGTGCCGAAGCAGGAGCGCCGCGCGCGAGCGTTCGTCCCGCGTGACGCCGGTCCGCGTTCGCCTTCCCGGATGACGGGCGAGCGGACGGCGGCCGAACGCGTCAGCGTCGTCGCTTCGCGTCCCGCAGCACCTCGCGAGCGGCGTTGCGCCCGTTCGCGCCGGTCACGCCGCCGCCCGGATGCGTCCCGGCGCCGCAGAGATACAGGCCACCGATCGGCGTGCGGTAGTCGCCGTAGCCCGCGCACGGGTCGCATGAACAGCAGCTGGTCCGGCGCCATGTCGCCGTGCAGCGCGTGGCCGCCCGTGAGCCCGATCACCCGCTCGAGGTCCAGCGGGCGACAGCACCTGCCGGTGCTCGATCAGGTCCGGGAGCTTGGGGAAGTACTCGGCCATCTGTGCGATGGCGCGATCGGCGCGGTCCTCCCGGATGTCGTCCCAGCTCCCGTCGCGCAGCGTGTAGGGCTGCGAGTTCACGTCGATCGTCATGATGTGCTTGCCCTCCGGCGCCAGCGAGGGGTCGTGCACCGTCGGGAAGCAGACCTCGATGTGCGCCGGGTCGGCGGGGATGCCCTGCACCGCCTGCGCCTGCTGCGCGTCCATGTCCCGGATGAACGACTGGTCAGCTCCATGATCCCGGTGTGGTACGGCTGCACGCCGCCCTCGGGCAGCCCGCGGACGTACGGCAGCTCGGAGACCGCGAGGTTGATCTTGATGCTCGTGCCCTCGCACCGATAGGCGCGGATCGCGCCGAGGAACTCGGGCGGCAGGTCGGCCGCGTCGCAGAGTCCCAGGAACGTCCGCTTGGGGTCGGCGTTGGACAGCACGCAGCGGTGCCGCGCAGCTCCTCGCCGCCGGCCAGCCGCGACCCCCGTCGCGCGGCCGCCGCGCGTGAGGACGCGCTCGACCTCGGCCTCCAGGCGGATCTCGCACCCGGCCTCGCGCGCCGCGTCGGCCATCACGGCGGTGAGCCTGCCCATGCCGCCGCGCACGAACCCCCATTCGCGCACGCCGCCGCCCGTCTCCTCGCTCGCGTGGTCGTGCAGCAGCACGTACGCCGTCCCGGCGCTCGACGGGCCGGCGACGCTGTCGTTGATCGCGTGCCACCCGAGTGCGGCCTTCACGTGCTCGGACTCGAACCGCTCCGACAGGAACTGGTTCACCGACGTCGTGAACAGGAACGCCAGATCCTGCACCTTCCGGCGATGCTTCCATCCCAGCCGGCCCCACTTCGCGAGCTCGCGCAGATCGTGGATCGAGCCGCATGCGCGGATCCGGCGCCGTCCACTCGAACGCCGGCAGGACGCCCTCGGCGAGCGACGCCAGATCGGACTCGAACCGCGGCAGCGCCCGCGCGTCGCGTTCGGAGAAGCGGCGGGTCTCCTCGAGCGTGAGGGTCATGTCGTCGCCGAGGTAGTAGTGCGCGCCGTCGGGATACAGATTCAGGGTGGGACCGGCCGGCGTCGACGTGGATGCCGCGCCGGACCAGATCCATGTCGCGCCAGATCGACTCGCGGAGCATGGACAGGACGTACGCCCCGGTCGAGGCGTGATACCCGGGCGCGAACTCCTCCGTGATGCAGGCGCCGCCCACGATGTCGCGACGCTCCAGCACCACGGTCCGCAGACCGGCCCGGGCGAGCGAGAAGCCGGCGACCAGGCCGTTGTGGCCCCCGCCGATCACGATCGCGTCGTAGGAGCGGTCCGTGCTTCCTCTCCCGATCTCGTCCCGATTTGGGCCAGATTGTCGACAGTTAACCGAAGGCAGACTACCCGGGTGTCAAGGGTCGGCGATATCCGGGCGCCGGCGGCAGGCCGGTGGCGTCGCGTCAGCCCTTGACGACCTCGCCGCCCTTCATCACGAACGTGACCCGCTCCAGCTCCGTGATGTCGTCGAGCGGGTCGCCGTCCACCGCGATCAGGTCGGCGAACCTGCCGGGCTCCAGCGACCCCACCCGGTCCTCCCAGCCCAGCAGCTCCGCGCAGACCGTGGTGGCGCTCTGGATCGCCTGCATCGGCGTCATGCCGTGGTTGACCATCTTCGCCATCTGCCGGCCGGCGAACCGGTGCGGGTACACGCCGGAGTCCGTCCCGTAGGCGATCTTCACGCCCGCGCTTCACGGCCTTCTCGAACCCTCGCGCTGCGCGCAGCGTCGTCTCATCGTTCTTGCGGAGCGAGCTCTCCGACCATCCCTCACGCCGGCCGACCTCCGCGATCCAGTCGCCGTTGTAGATGTCGGCGACCAGGTAGGTCCCGTGCTCGGCCATCAGATCGATCGCCTCGTCGTCCATCAGCGAGCCGTGCTCGATCGAGCGGACGCCGGCGCGCACCGCGTTCTTGATGCCCTCGGCGCCGTGCGCGTGGGCGGCCACATGCGCTCCGTAGTAGGAGGCCTCCTGCACCGCGGCGCGGATCTCCTCCTCGGTGAACTCGGGCGCGCCCGGGGTAGTGCCCTCGGTCAGCACGGCGCCGGTCGCGATCACCTTGATCAGGTCGGCGCCCGCGGTGCAGGATCTCGCGCACCACGCGGCGGACCTCGTCCACGGAGTTCGCGACGCCGAACCGGAGGTCGCGCGGCAGCACGGCGTCCACGTCGACCGCGAGCCCGGGGATGTCACCGCCGCCCGTCGAGGACGTCACGTACGCGCCGGCGCACATCATGCGCGGTCCCGCGCACGACGCCGGCGTCGATCGCGTCGCGGAGCGCGCACGTCGACGAACGCCCGGAACGTGCCCACGTCCCGGACGGTCGTGAAGCCCGCCTCGAGCGTGTCCCGCGCGTGCGGCACCCCGGTGAACGCCTCCTGCGCCCCGCTGCGCATCACGAGGTCCGCGTAGGTCCCGCCGCCGTCGTCCAGGCCGATCATGTGCGCGTGCATGTCCATCAGCCCGGGCAGCACGGTCTTCGAGGACAGATCGATCACGGCGCCGTCGGGATGACCCGAGCCCGGATCGGGCCCGACCGACCTCGATCCGGTCGCCGCGGATACGTACGACGACCTGGGCGCGGCGGAGCTCGCCCGCGCCGACGTCCACGAGGCGACCCGCGCGGACCGTGATCGGCGTCTGCTGGTCGGCTGCGGCCATGAGGCCCGAAGGATACCCCGGACGGCCTAGCCGGCCGCCGGCCGGGAAACGACCTTCGGTCACTGCGCCGGACGCGCCGGCGCCTCCGATACCACGGGTGTGCGGACGGAACGAGGGACGATGCGAAGCACGCGCAACTTCCCTTCCGCTGATCGTCGCTCTGCTGCTGCTAGCCGGCATCCCGCACGCCGGTGCGCAGCAGAGCGACCTTTCCGAGTTCCCGGTGCCCACCGCGAACGCGCTGCTCCAGGGGATCGTGACCGGTCCCGACGGCAACCTCTGGTTCGCCGAGCGCAGTGCCAACGCGATCGCGCGCATGACGCCGGGAGGGGTGGTGACGGAGTTCCCGTTGCCTCACCCCGGGCTCCGCGCCCTTCTGGCTGGTCGTCGGCCCCGACGGCGCGCTGTGGTTCACCGAGATCTCGGGAGACCGGATCGGGCGCATGACCGTGGACGGATCGCTCACGGAGTTCTCCGTGCCGACCGCCGCGAGTCAGCCCACCGGTCTCGTCTCCGGCCCCGACGGCGCGCTCTGGTTCACCGAGCGCACCGGCAATCGGATCGGCCGCATCACGACCGGCGGGGTCGTGACCGAGTACCCGCTGCCCAGGGCGAACAGCGGGCCGTACGGCATCGCCGCCGGGCCCGACGGCGCGCTGTGGTTCACCGAGCAGACGGGCAACCGGATCGGCCGGATCACCACGGAGCGGCGTCGTCACGAACGAGTGGGCGCTGCAGCCGGCGAACCGGCTCGCCGCCGGCATCGCGGCCGGCCCCGACGGCGCCATGTGGTTCGTCGAACGCGCGGGGCAGAGCGTCGGTCGGATCGCGATGGACGGCACGGTGACGAAGTTCGGGCTGGCGGCCGGGTCGAACCCGGTGAGCATCGTGGCCGGCGCGGACGGGAACCTGTGGTTCACCGAGCTCGGCGCGAACAAGGTCGGACAGATCACGCCGGACGGCGTCGTGACCGAGTTCCCGATCCCGACCGCGGCCTCGCAGCCCTTCGCCATCGCCAACGGCCCGGGCGGCCTGTGGTTCACGGAGATGGCCGCGAACAAAGTCGGGCGGCTGCACGTGATCCTGGACGACACGCCGCCCACGGTGCAGGTCTCGAGCCCGATCGACGGCGCCGTGGTCACGGCCGGCACGCCGGTGGTGGCCGGGTATGCCTGCGCCGACGAGGACGGTGGCTCCGGTCTGCTCTCGTGCGAGGGCGACGTGGCGAACGGCGCATCGCTGGACACGTCAACCCTCGGCACCCACACGCTCACGGTCGAGGCCGTCGACGCCGCAGGCAACGTCGGCTGGGGCAAGGCCGGCTACATGGTGGTGGCCGGCCTGAGCGGCAAGCTCTCCCCCATGCCGGCCGTGACCGGGGTCAAGGCAGGCTCCACGGTCGCGGTCGGCCTCGACCTGGGCGTGAAGGCGGGCAAGCAGCTGATGGCGGCGGGCTCGCCCGACGTCCCAGCCGGTACGCTGCGACGAACCGTCGGAGGCCGTCGGCCCTGCACAGAGCACGGGCAGAGCCAACGTCTCGAACGGCGGGCACGTGCGAGCTCCAGTGGAAGACCGACAAGGCATGGAAGGGCACGTGCCGCCGCCTCGTCGTGAGCTTCGCGCCCACCGGCTGGAACACGGCGGACGCCGTCTTCCTGGTTCGCTTCACGTAGGGCGCGGCCCGCTCACGATGCCAGCTCGGCGTCGATAGCGGCGTGGAGATCCTCGCGGCCGAACGTGCGGCCGTGACCGGCGTGCACGGTCCGGACCGGAAGCGTTCGGATCCGCCCAGCGATCGGAGGAACCCCTCGCGGTCGTCCCAGCTGAGCTTGTCGTCCACATAGATCGCGTCGCCGGAGAAGAGCGTCCCGGAGCGCCCCTCCCACAGGCAGATGGAGCCGGGGGTATGGCCCGGCGTGTGCAGCACCTCGAACGCGCGGTCGCCGAGGTCCACCACGTCGCCCTCGGACAGGAGGGACGTGGGCTCCGCCCCCGGCGTGACCCAGGCCGCGACGTCGAACCCGGCGGCCGGCAGCGCCCGCACGATCAGGTCGGGCTCCGGGTACCCGTAGTACGCGTACATCTCCCGGATGTCGTCGTCGAAGTCCTCGCGCCGCATCCGCAGGCGGAACGGCTCGCGCACGTCGGCCTCGTCGTCGGGGTGGCAGCGGCGGTCGTCGAACTCGTGCAGGCCGCCCGAATGGTCGAAGTGACCGTGCGTCGCCACCGCGACGAGCGGCCGCCCCGACGTCAGCGGATCCACCGCCGGACGGAGGGCGCCGATCCCGTTCGCGGTATCCACCAGCAGGTCCCGGTCGCGCCCGCGGACGTGCCACACGTTCGACTCCCACAGCTCGTCGATGTGCTGCTCGACCAGGAGCGTCACGCCGCCCTCGGCGTCGCCCCGGCGGAACCAACGCTCGGCGACGGGCAGCTCCGCCGCGCTCACCCGCGATCCTCGAAGAACACGGCGCCGGCGGGCTCGCGCAGGCAGTGCGCGCTCGTCATGGAAGCGTTGTAGCTCCCGACGTTCACCGCCGCCAGGATGTCGCCCTCACGGACCTCGGGTAGCGGGACGTCCTCGCCGAACAGGTCGTCGCCCTCGTTGATGTTGCCACCCACGGTCACCGATCCGGCCGGCTCCGCGTCGGCGGCGCGGCACAGCACCAGCGGCAGGTTCGCGCGGTACACGAAGCGCTCCCCCATCACGTTCCACCCGGTGTCGAGTCCCACGAACGTGGCGCCGTCGCGATCCTCGACCGTCACGACCTCGGCGAGGTGCACGGCGCACTCCTTGACCAGGAAGTCACCGGGCTCCGTGCCGACGCGCACGCCGAGCGAACCGAGGTGCTCGGCGAGGATCGCGCTCCATGCGGCGAGGTCCAGCGGTTCGTCGCCAGGCGCGTCCGGCACGCCGAGGCCGCCGCCCGTGTTGACCTCGGCCACCGGATGGCCGGCATCGCCGAGCGAGACCACGACCTCCGCGAGCCGCCGGACGGTCTCCGCGAAGACCGGCAGGCCCGGCGTCAGGTAGCCGTCCCCGACGTGGGCGTGCACCGTGTCGATCGTGAGGCGGTGGCGGGCGGCGATCGCCACGGCCTCGTCCATCCGCTCGGGCAGGATGCCGAACTTCGTGGGCCGGGAGCCGGCGTACAGGCTGCCGCCGTCGCCGGCGGCCGTCGCGCCGATCCGCGGGTTCACGCGCACGCCCACCGCGGACCCCGGCGCGCGACGGCCGAACCGGTCGAGTTGGCTCAGCAGGTCGACATTGACGTGGACGCCGGCCTCCAGGACGCGGTCCAGATCCCGGTCGGTGACGTTCGTGCCGGTATAGCTGATGTCGGCCGGCGACCAGCCGTGCGCCAGCGCCCAGTCCACCTCGCCCGGCGAGCAGACGTCCACGCCCACATCCGGAGCCCGCTCGCGGAGGAACGCGAGCAGCCGGGGCTCGCGCTGGGCCTTCAGCGCGAGCCGGACGACGCCCGGCAGTCCGGCGCCGTCGAACGCGTCGCGGAGCGCGGCGGCCTGCTCTAGGACCCGCATCAGGTCGTGCACGTACGTGGGCGTCCCGGACGTGAGCGCGATCTCCTCGGCGTCGCGTCCGGCCACGGCGAGACGTCCCGCGCGGACCTCGAGGCCCGGTCGCGCCCACCAGGTGCGCGTCAGCTCCTGCACGGCGCTCAGCGTAGCGGCGCGCCGGATGCCACGCGCGATCCCCGGGTCAGGCGCGGACGTCGTCGGGGCGCAGGGACAGCACGGCCCCGGCCACGGCGAAGATCCCGCCCACCGCGGAGACGAGGAGCCCGCCGCTGATGCCCGTCGTCACGGTCACGATGGCGCCCGGGTCGGCGCCCAGCACGGCCGGGGCGGTCCCGATGGCGGCGTCCGCCCGGAAGAAGGCCGGCGATGCAGGCCCCCAGCAACAGCACGGCTGCGACGCCCATCAGCCCAGCGGTCAGCCGCCGGATCTGCGGGTCGGGCAGGACGATGTTCGCCACCCCGAACGCGAACGCCGCGATCGCGGCGATGAACGCCACCTGGCCGGTCCAGTCCTCGGAGCCCCGGAGGTAGACGTCGATGGTGCCGCCGGTGACCCCGTACGAATATCGGAACCAGTTCAGGTACACGCCGGCCAGGCCCAGCAGCCCGCCGACGGCGACGGCGACGGCCGCGTAGTTCATCACCGCCGACCCGTCCACCACCGAACCTCGGGTGGTCGAGTTCGTGGCCATGGGAACCCCCTCCTAGTGGTAGACGATGACGCGTGTCCCGATCGTCGCGAGCCCGAAGATCCATTCGGGCCGTCCAGTACGGCACGCGCGCGCAGCCGTGGCTCGCCGCGGTGGACGGCACCTCGGGCCAGCCGTGGATCGCGCGATTGCCGTCGAAGTAGCTCGGATAGTAGAGCCGGTGCGGGCTGTAGCCCGCGATCTTGCGGGTCACCGTGAACGATCCGTCGATCGTCGGCGTCGAGGGCTTGCCGGTGCTGGTGTGGATGATCCCCCGCACGTGCCCGTCCTCCACGGTGACCACCACCTGCCGGCTCTGATCGATCTCGATATGGAACCCGTCCGCACGCGAACGGGGGTTGAACTTCCTGGGCTTGGCGAGCGCCCGCCACACCGCATCCGTCACCGCGTGGTTCCGCGGCATCCGCTGCACCTTGCGGAAGGCCATCACGGCGTCGGAGGTCCGGTGGTCGAACCGGCGGTCGGCCGGTGTGAGGTGATAGTGCAGGGCGCGGAGCCGTTGCTCCAGCAACGTGACGAACGAGCTCCGGGCGCCCTCGTGCAGATCCGGCAGCGGCGTGGTCCGCGGGTTCGTGGTTCGCACCCCCGCGACGAGATCGGGAGCGTCGAACCGCGCGCGGACGCGGTACGTGCCCACGTCCCGGATCGGGAATCTCGCCACGAAGCGACCGGCCGACCCCATGGACGGATGGCGGGTCGCCACCGTGCGGCCCTTGCGGATCAGGCGGACGGTGACCTGCTCTCCGGCTCGCGCCGGCGACACGGTCCCGACCGCCCGGGCGGTGTCGAACAGCAGCACGTTGGTGAGCGACAGACCGGAGATCGCGGCGCGGACGCCGACCGTGACCTCCTCCGAATCCAATCCCGACCACTCGGCGTGGTATGTGGTGGTCGCGGCGGGCGTGAGGTCGGTGGAGAACCCGCCGGCCCCACCGGTCGTGAGGACGTCGACCACGGTGTCCGCCTGGTCGCGGATCTCCACGGTCTCGCCGGCCGCGGAGGGATCGATGGAGCCGAAGAGGCGCACGTCGTGTCCGCTCGTGACCCGCGCGGCCGAAGCCTCCAGCGTGACGGCCACCGCGGTGCCGCGCCGGCGGTTCGGTCGATCGGAGCCGGATCCCCCAGAGCCGGATCCGGAGCCGGCGGAGGCGGGCGCGGCCGCGAGGAGGAGCGCAACGACGATCAGCGCCGGCACGATGCGTCGAGACATGGGCGGAATCGTACCGGTGGGTCATCGCCGCTCCACCGACCGAACGATCCAACTTCTCGACCCCGATCGGCTGCGCGTTCGGCATCCGCACGGCGCGGCCTTCCCCGGATGGCCTACCACCGTCCCCCGAACGGGTGGCCGAAGAAATCGCGCGTTCACCCCAGCGCCCTGAGGGCCGCCGCAGGGAATACTCGGGGCTCGCGGTCGGACCCGTTCCCTCGACGCCGGCCGCAGGAGGGGCGGCCCGATGGCCGGCACGAATCTCGCAGAGATCGACAGGGATCGGCGGCGTCGCCTGCTTGCCCGGTTCGCCGCGATGCTGTTCCTGGGCGCCGGGACGCTCTCGATCGTCACCGCGTTCCTGGCCGCTCCAGGCCAGGCTTCCCTGGGCACCGCGGCGGTGGGCGCCATCTCGCTGATCGGCGGCATCGCGGTGTGGTTCGCGCCGTGGGAGCGCTGGCCCGACAACGCGACGCTCCTCCTCATCCCGCCCGCGCTGACGCTCGTCGCCTTCGTCAACGTGTTCGGACCCCGCAGCCCGGGGACGTACAGCCTGTACTTCATGGTGATCCACGTCTGGATCGGCCTGGCGTATCCGCCGCGGACGTCCCTGTTCGTCGCGCCGCTCACGACGATCGCGTACGCGCTCCCGTTGCCGTTCATCGCCGCGGATCCCACGGCGGCGGTGACGGCGGGGATCGTAGTCGTGCCGCTGTGCGCGCTCGTCGGCGAGGCGGTGTCGTGGGTGACCCGCCAGCTGGACGCCACCGAGGTGAACCGCCGCGAGCTCGAGGCCGCGCTGGAGCGGGAGCGGCTGGTGCTCACGCGGCTGCAGGACGTCCACGGACGGCTCGAGAGCTCGGAGCATCGATACCGGGCGCTGGTGGAGCAGATGCCGGCCGTCACCTACATCGACGCCGTGGACGCGTCGAGCTCCACGATCTACATCAGCCCGCAGATCCGGGACCTCATGGGCTTCGAACCGGAGCAGTGGATCGCCCAGCCGAACCTGTGGACCCGGCTTCTGCACCCGGACGACCGCGACGAGGTGCTCCTTCTGCATCGCCGATCGAACGACACGCTGGAGCCGTTCCGCGCGGAGTATCGGATGATCGCGCACGACGGCAGCTGCGTCTGGGTGCGGGACGAGGCCACCTGCGTCGAAGATCCGCGCCGCGGCCGCATCTGGCAGGGCGTGCTGGTCGACACGACGGCGCGCAAGCGGGCGGAGGCGGACCTCGAGTTCCTGGCCTACCACGACCGGGTGACCGGACTGCCGAACCGCGCGTTCTTCGAACAGCACATGGATCTCGCCTTCGCGAGGGCCCGGCGCAGCGGCGAGACGGTCGCGGTCTGCTCCGTGGATCTGGACAAGTTCAAGCTCGTGAACGACACGCTCGGCCATGCGGCAGGGGACGACTTCCTCCGCGAGGTAGCCGGGCGTCTCGACCACGCCCTCCGGGAAGGGGACGTGGTAGCGAGGGTGGGCGGGGACGAGTTCCTCGTCCTCATGCCCTTCCTCGCACAGGCGGCGGGCGGGGAGACGGCCGAGCAGGACGGCGGGAACGAGGGGGCCGCCGCGCTGCTCCGCGACATGCTGTCGACCCGCCTGGCCGCCGCTCTCGAGCAACCATTCGTCCTGTCGGACATGGAGTTCCACATGTCGGCCAGCATCGGCGTGGGCCTGTACCCGCGGGA
Source organism: uncultured Actinomycetes bacterium (assembly GCA_963832225.1). Lineage (GTDB taxonomy): Bacteria > Actinomycetota > UBA4738 > UBA4738 > HRBIN12 > JALYMB01. The sequence goes on along the minus strand of CAWHTI010000005.1, from coordinate 125,511 downwards.
CGGAGCCGACGGACAGGCCGTGCTCAAGCGCGCGGACGCGGCGATGTACCGCAACAAGCGGGAGCGGGCCGGGTTCGCGTCGGTCGACGGACGCGGCAGCGGGTCGCAGGGCGACCTGTCCATGACCTCCCGGCTGCGGAAGGCCGCGAACGAAGGCGCGTGGGAGCTGCACTACCAGCCGATCATCGAGCTCGTGACCGGCGCCACGGTGGGCGCCGAGGCGCTGCTCCGCTGGGACGACCCCGTCCTGGGCTCGGTGGAGCCGAGCGTGTTCATCCCCATGGCGGAGGAGCTGGGCCTGATCTCCTCGGTCGGCGGCTGGGTCGTGGACGAGCTCACCCGGCAGTGCTCGATCTGGCGCGAGGAGGGTCTGCTGGACCGGTTGAGCTGCGTCACGTTCAACGTGTCGCCCCGCGAGCTGTGGCATCCCGCGCTCGCCGAGCGGCTCGACCGGCTCGTCATGGCCGTGGGACGGCCGGACCTGCTGGTGCTGGAGATCACGGAGTCGGCCCTGGGCATGGACCCCGACCGCGCACAGGCCATCCTGCTCGATCTTCGGCGCCGCGGCGTGCGGATCGCGCTCGACGACTTCGGGACCGGCTTCTCGTCGCTCACCCGGCTCCGCAGCCTGCCCATCGACATCGTGAAGATCGATCGGGGATTCCTCCAAGACGTCGAGGCGGACGTGTCGGCACGCTCGGTGCTCCGATCCGTGATCCGTCTGGCGCTCAGCCTCGGGATGGTGCCGCTGGCGGAGGGCGTCGAGACGATCGACCAGCTCGACTACGTGACGCAGGAGGGGTGTCCGCTGGTGCAGGGCCACCTCTTCCGCCCTGCGATCGACGCCGGCGCGTTCACGGACTGGCTCCGCGCCGACGTGGCGAGCCGCCAGGTCGTCTGAGACGGAGCGCATGGACTAGCTGAGGGCGGACGCGGTCTGATCCCGGCGACCGTCAGGCGCCGGGCTCGCGGTCGTCCTCGACCTCGATCCCTGCGGCCGCCAGCAGCGAGGGCGCCAGGGAGATCACCTGGCTCGCCTCGATCACCGCGCCAGCCAGTCCGTCTGCACCTCGTAGACCGTCCACGCGGGACCCGTGCAGGCGGAGGCCGCGGACCTCGGCTCCGGCGAACGCCGCGTCCATCAGGTCGCAGTCGAAGATCGCGGCGAGCTCCAGCCGCGCACGCGACAGGTCGGCGCCGACGAGCTGACAACCCTCCAGGCGAACCGAGGCTCCCTCCACCTCACGGAGGTTCGCCTCGTCCAGGAGGCACTCGGTGAACGTGACCTCGCGGAGCACCGCGCCCGCCAGCACGACGCCCCGCATCCGGCAGCGGAGGAAGGAGACGCGGGTCAGCGCAGCCCGGTGCAGGGAGGCCGCGGACAGCTCGGCGTCGATCACCTCGACGTCCGTGAACCGCGCTCCGTCGAACTCGGCCGCGGTGAGCCGGACGTCGACGAGCCGGGATCCGGAGACCTCCGAACCGGTGCCGACGTGGCCGGTGAGCTCCCCCGTGATCTCGCGGCCCACCCATTCCGCCGGATCCTCGGAGCCGTCGGGCGCTCCGGCCATGAGGTCGCCGGGGATCACGGGGGGTTCGGGTGCCCATCTCGATGCCTTCGCCCGGCCGGCCATGCCGGAACCGTACCCGGGGGGCGGGCGCGCGGTCGTTGGGACGAGCATCGTGGAGCCGGAACTGGTGGAGGTGAGCGGAATCGAACCGCCGACCTCTGCCGTGCGAAGGCAGCGCTCTACCGGGCTGAGCTACACCCCCAGGGTCCGCGAAAAAGCCTAGCAGAGGCCCTGTTCGGGGCTATCGGCTCGGGGCGTGGGGCACCCTCAGCCCTCCCCGCGGACCTCCCGGGCGTGCCGGTCCAGCGCGTCGTGCAGATCGCGCTGGACGAAGGCGATCGACAGGTCGCCGCGGGTCTTCTCGATCAGGCTGCGCGCGATGTCCGTCGTCCGCCGCAGGTTCAGCGTGATCGCGTCCGGATAGTCCATCGTCACCAGGACGCCATACATGTCCTCCATCGCGCCCAGCAGGCGCTCGCCCTCGTCAACCGCGCCGGTGCGCAGGATGTCCAGCACGCGGCGACGGGCCTCGCCGATCGCCTCGGCCATGCCGTTGAGGTACGGCGCGTCCTCGATGCCGAGCGCCTCCGGCGTGGGCAGTTCCCCGCCCGTCACCACGGCGAACGTGATGTTGGCCTCCGCGTACTCCTTCTGCGCGTCCTGCAGGTAGCCGGCGGCGCGTACGGCCGGATGGTCGCGGACCGCCTCGAAGCCGCCCTGCAGCGCGGCGCGCGACTCCTCGATCAGCTCGCGCGCGCGGTCGAACTCCAGCCGGTGGACGGCGCGGATCGAGTTCGCGGAGGCGCGGATCGAGCGGCGGGCTGCGGGCAACGCCTGCTCCCGCGCGGTGGTGGTGTCGTCGAAGCGGCGGTGGATCTCCGCGGCGAGTCGGTCGAGGTCCACGGCTCGAGGCGGCGGGTCTAGGTGCCCGCCACGCCCATGCGGCGGGCGGGGCGCACGACCACGTGCACGGCGTCGCCCTCGCCCAGCATCCCCAGGCCGTTCACCTTTGGCCGGGCCCAGCTGCTGCCGCCCTCCGCCACGTGGCGAACGGCGGCGAGGCGCGAGCCGGCCGGTGCATGCGCCGCGCGCAACTGTTCGTCGGGCCGGCCGGCGCGCTGCTTGATCGTGAGGAGCAGGTACACGAAGGCCAGCAGGAGCCCGGCCAGGATCGCCGTGACGGTCCACACCACGCGTAGCGGCGGAACGAGCCCGATCAGGAACGTGATGCCGATCGACTCCAGGAGGAACGTGAAGACCTGCCGGCGACGCTCCCGCGCCCGGCTCCGCCTGCGTTCCGCGGAGCCGACGAACCGCACCCCCTTGCGGGGCGTGATGATCCATCGTCCGGCACTGCCGTGGATCTCAGCCTGGGCCAACAGCTCCATCCTGCGTTCGAAGTCGAACACGCTCGTCGCGGGGGAGGGTCTCCGCCGCCGGGAAGGGATCAAGAGCGCCAGCCACATGATGCCAAGTGCTGCAAGGAGCAGCCAATCCACGCGCCCAGCCTCCTGTCTGCCACGGCCCCGGTCGAGCACAACATCTAGGCTGGGGCGGGACCGTAGCACCAGATGTGGTGCCCGCAAAACACATTCGTGTGATTCGATGCACTTTTTCACAAAGTCCACCGGCCCGTGCCCAGCGCGATGCGTTCGGTGACATCGGCGAGGTGATCCGGTCAGGGAGCCCGGTAGTCGCCGCTCTTGCCGCCGGTCTTGCGGAGCAGGCGAAGGCCGTCGATCCGGGCGCCCCGATCGAACGCCTTGGCCGTGTCGTAGAGCGACAGCGCGGCGGCCGCCGCGCCGGTGAGGGCCTCCATCTCCACGCCGGTCCGGTCGTGCGCGCGGACCGTGACCTGCACGCGGATCCGGCCGGCCTGGGCCTCGGGCTCGACGTCGATCTCGGCGCCGGTCACCCGGACCGGATGGCAGTGCGGCAGCAGCCGGGGCGTCTCCTTGAGGCCCATCAGGCCGGCGACCTTGGCGGTCTCCAGCGGAGCGCCCTTCTTCGTTCCGGCCACGAGGTGCGCCACTGCCTCGGCCGTCGTCACGAGCCGGCACTCGGCCACGGCCACGCGATCGGTCTCCGCCTTGGCGCCGACCTCGACGATCCGGGTGACGCCGTCGGCGCCGGCCTGATCGGACGCCACGATGTCAGTCCTCCGAGGAGCGGAAGACCATGACGCGCACCTGGCTCCCCGAGCGAGCCGTCTCCGTTCCCGGCGGGATCATGGCCAAGCCGTTCGCGCGAGACACCGTCGAGATCAGGTTGGAGCCGCGCGCGCCGGTCGGCGTCGCGGTCCATCCCTCGGCGCCGCGCGCCACGACGACGCGCGCGAACTGCAGCTTGCCCACCGGCCCGGTCACGTCCTGGGTGAGGACCGCCGTGATCTCGGGACGTCCGAGCTGCGTGCGTCCCAGCATCTTCATGAGGGCCGGCCGCACGAACACCTCGAAGCTCACGAACACGCTGACCGGGTTGCCCGGCAGCCCCCAGAACGGCTTGCCCTCGATGTTGCCGAAGCCCTGCGGCATACCCGGCTGCATCGCCACTCGGTAGAAGTCGACGTCGCCGCGCCGGAAGAACGCGGCCTTCACCACGTCGCGCTCCCCCACGCTCACGCCGCCGCTGGAGATGAACGCGTCCGCCTGGATCTCGTGGACCAGGAGCGTCTCCTTCAGCTGGTCCACGTCGTCCTTCACGATGCCGGCGAGGACGGGGATCGCGCCCGCCTCCCGGACGGCGCCGAAGATCGTGTACGCGTTCGAGTCGCGGACCTGACCGAACTGGGGATCCTCGGTGGGCGGGATCAGCTCGTCGCCGGTGGACAGGACGATCACGCGCGGTCGCGGATGGACGACCGGGTGGGGAAACCCCGCGTTGGCGAGGAGCCCCAGCTCCGGCGCGCCCAGACGCTTGCCGGTCTCCACCAGGATCGAGCCGGTGCGGACGTCCTCGCCCACCGGGCGGATGTGCCTGCCCTCCGGCGCGGGCTCCAGGATCCGCACGGTCTCGCCGGAGAGCTCCACGTTCTCGATCGGGACGACGGTGTCGGCGCCGGCGGGGATCGGCGCGCCGGTCGCGATCCTGGACGCCTCGTGTCCGCCCACGGTGGACTCCGGCCGCCGTCCGATCATCGCCCGGCCCACGATCTTCAGCTCGACCGGCTCCGACGGCGACGCGTTCGCGACGTCGAGGGACCGCACGGCGAATCCGTCCATGGCGCTGGACGCGAACGAGGGAAGATCGTGGGTCGCGACGATGTCTTCGGCGAGCACGCAGCCGTACGCATCCGTGAGCGGGACCTGCAGGGAACCGAGCGGGTTGACGGCGGACAGGACCCGCTCCCTCGCCTCCTCGACGGAGAGCAGGCCCTCGCCCGAGTCGTGATCGTGCAGGCGAGCGTGCTGGCTCATGCGGGCAGTCTATCGGGGCGCCGTGGGAGCGCTGGATGCACTGGGCTACAGCAGCTTCTCGCGCAACACGACCTCGGCGAGGTACCGGCGGAACTCCTCCCCGACGTCGTTGCGCTCGATCGCGAACTCCACGGTGGCCTTCAGGTAGTCCAGCTTGTTGCCGACGTCGAAGCGCCCGCGGTCGAACGAGTGGGCGTACACGTCCTGCTCCTGCGCCAGGATGTTGATCGCGTCCGTCAGCTGGATCTCGCCTCCGCGGCCCGGCTGCGTCTCACGCAGGGCGTCGAAGATCTCCGGCGTGAACACGTACCGGCCGATCGCCGCCATCGTGGAGGGAGCCTCCTCGGGCGACGGCTTCTCGATGACCGACTTCACCCGGAAGAGGTGATCGCCGACCGGCTCCGTCTCGATGCAGCCGTAGAGGGAGATCTCCTCGCGCGCCACCTGCATCGCGCTGATCACGCTGCGTCCCGAACGCTCGTAGACGGACAACATGTCCTGGAGCAGCGGCATCGACGGGTGGATCAGATCGTCGCCCAGCAGCACGGCGAACGGCTCGCCGCCCACGTGCTCCTCCGCAGCCGCCACGGCGTGGCCGAGCCCCAGCGGGTCGCGCTGACGGATGTAGTGGATCGACGCGATCTCCGCAGATCTGGCGGACCGTCTTCAGCTCGTCGGTCTTGCCCTTGGTCTCCAGGAAGTACTCGAGCTCGAAGGAGCGGTCGAAGTGGTCCTCGATGCTGCGCTTGCCGCGGCCCGTCACGATCAGGATGTCCGTGAGTCCGGCGCGCGCCGCCTCCTCCACCACGAACTGGATGGACGGCGTATCCACGACGGGCAGCATCTCCTTGGGCTGAGCCTTCGTGGCCGGCAGGAACCGCGTGCCGAGCCCCGCCGCCGGGATCACCGCTTTGCGTACCTTCATCGAGCGGGAACGATAGCGGCTCGAGGCAACCGTCGTCCCTTCGCCGGGGCCGCAGGCGCTCGGGAAGGCCTCCGTATACTGCCCTGGTCATGCCCACCTACGAGTACCGGTGTCGCGCCTGCGGTCACGGCTTCGACATCGTGCAGTCGTTCAAGGACGAGTCGCTCACGATCTGTCCGGCGTGCGGTGGCGAGCTCCGCAAGGTCTATGGAGCGCCGGCGATCTCGTTCAAGGGCTCCGGGTTCTACGCCACCGACAGCCGCAGGAAGGCCGGATCGGAGGGCCAGCACGATCCCCGGAAGGACGCGAAGCAGCCCGACGGCTCGCAGGCTGACTCGAAAGGCTCCAGGAGTCCAAGGAGTCCAAGGAGTCCAAGGACAAGAAGGACTCGAAGGACTCGAAGGCGGGCGGATCGTCGGGCTCCGGCGGCGACGCTGGCGGCTCGGGCTCGTCGGCGCCGGCCAAGAGCGACCCCTCGGCCCGGAGCTCGAAGCGGGAGAACGAGGGGTCGGGAGGATCGTGACCTCCGCGGAGATCGGCGTCTTCGGCGGCTCGGGCTTCTACTCCTTCCTGGAGCGGACCGAGACCGTGAACGTCGAGACCCCCTACGGCCCGCCCGAGCGCGCCGCCCGTGATCGGTGAGGTCGGCGGCCGGCGGGTGGCGTTCATCCCCCGGCACGGCGTCGAAGCACGAGTTCCCCCCGCACCGCGTGCCGTACCGGGCCAACGTCTGGGCCATGAAGGAGCTCGGCGTCGGCCGCGTGCTCGGCCCGAACGCCTGCGGATCGCTCCAGGCGCACGTGAAGCCCGGGGAGTTCGTGATCTGCGACCAGCTCGTGGATCGCACCCGCGACCGCGACAACACGTTCTACGACGGCCCGGTCACCACGCACATCTCGTTCGCCGATCCGTACTGCGACGTGATGCGCGAGGCGATCGTGGGCCGGGGCCGGTCACTCGAGATCCCTCTGCACGATCGTGGCACCGTGGTGGTGATCGAGGGCCCGCGCTTCAGCACGCGCGCCGAGTCGGCGTGGTTCGCCTCCGCCGGATGGGAGGTCATCAACATGACGCAGTATCCCGAGGCGCTCCTCGCCCGGGAGCTCGAGCTCTGCTACGCGAACATCTCGCTCATCACCGACTACGACGTCGGCGTCGAGGGCGTCCCGCCCGTCACGCACGAGGAGGTCGTGCGCGTGTTCACCGAGAACAACGAGAAGCTCCGGTCCCTGCTGTTCGCGGTGATCCCGGAGCTGCCCGCCGAGCGGACGTGCGCCTGCGCGTCGGCGCTGGACGGCGCCCGGTTCGAGGCGTGATGGCCGATCAGCTCGTGACCGTGGAGCTGCGGATCCGCACCACCGAGGACGCGGAGCAGCTGGGCGACCGTATCCGCGAGGCCGCCGCCCTGATCGCCGGGCGCGACGCCCTCGAGGAGTTCCGGGTGCGCTCCATGCCCCTGGACGAGCGACCCAAGGGTCCCCGGCCGGTCGATTGAGCCATCCGCTCACCGTGACGCGCATCACGGTGCACGCGACACGGTCCCGCTAGCGTCCTGCCTCCTCCCGGAGGAGGTCGGCCATGATCGGATTCGGACGGCGATGGCCGCGGACGGCGCGGATCACGGCGGGACTGGCGCATCGTGTGTGGGATCGCGTCTCTCGCATCGGTGCAGGCCTACGTGGAGCGGGTCGAGGCCGCACGACCCGAGTTGGGCGCGCCGGTGCCGGTCGTGGTGGCCGCACGGGACCTTGGGCGCGGCGTGACGCTCACGCAGGACTCGCTCGAGGTCCGCGAGCTCCCGGAGGAGTTCGCGCCTCCCGGCGCCGTGGCGGACGAGGCGCAGGCGGCCGGCCGGGTGCTGGTGGCGGCGCTGGCTGAGGGCGAAGCGATCACGCGGACCCGGCTGGCGTCTCCGCGGACCGGGCCCGTCGCGGCGCTGGTCCCGCCCGGCCTCCGCGCCTTCGTCGTGACCACGGAGATCCCGCCTGAGGCCGTGCATCCCGGCGACCGGGTGGACGTCCTGGCCACGTTCGGCGGCGGCCGGCCGCACACGGAGACCGTGGCCACCAGCCTCGAGGTCCTGTCCGTGATGGGCTCCACCGCGGCACAGACCGACGCGCTCTCCGGGCGCGGCCTCGGAGGTGCCTCGCCTGGTGCTGCTCGTGGCCCCGGACATCGCCGAGCGGCTCGCGTACGCGGTGGCCTTCGGAGAGCTCTCCGTGACGATCGCCGGCGCGGTCGCGGAGGTCGTCCCGGCGCCGGCGCTCGGCGGCGTCCGCGGGCGGCTAGTATCGCGCGGCACCGCTCCCGACCAGGAAGGACCGAGGCCCGTGAGCATCCTGCAGGCGATCGTGCTCGGCCTGACGCAGGGCGCCGACCGAGTACGCGCCCGTCTCCAGCTCGGGACACCTGATCCTGGTCCCGTGGCTCTTCGACTGGTCGATCCTGAACGACGCCGAGCTGAACAAGACGTTCGACGTGGCGCTGCACATGGGCACCCTGCTCGGAGCGCTGATCTACTTCCGCCGCGACATCGTGCGGTACCTGTCGGCGTGGGTGCGCTCCATCCGCACACGGTCCGTCTCCACCACCGACGAGCGACTCGCGTGGGCGCTGGTGCTCGGCACGATCCCCGGTGTGATCGTCGGCGTCGCTGTTCGAGGAGCGTGATCCAGGAGCAGCTCGGCCAGCCCTGGCTGATCGCGGTGATGCTCGCCGTCTTCGGCGTGGTTCTCTATGTCGTGGATCGGCGCGCGCCCTCGACGCGGAGCCTCGACGACGTGACCCCCCGCCGCGGGCTCCTGCTGGGCGTGGCGCAGGCGGTCGCGCTGCAGCCGGGCGTCTCGCGATCCGGGGTCACCATGACCGCCGGCCGGCTGCTCAAGCTCAACCGGGCCGACGCCGCGCGCTTCTCGTTCCTGCTCGCACTGCCGATCACCGCCGGCGCGGGCATCTACAAGGGTATCGATGTGATGCAGAGCGGATTCCAGGGCTACGCATCGGAGTTCTTCTGGGGATTCGTCGCGTCCGGCGTGAGCGGGTTCGTCGTCATCGCGTGGCTCCTGCGGTACCTGCGGACGCGCGACTTCAAGATCTTCATGATCTACCGCCTCGTCGTGGCCGCGATCGTCGTGGGCGCGATCCTCGCGGGGCGCCCGGCCGGCGGCCTGTAGCCCGTCACCGGCTACACGCCGGCGACGGTCATCTCCCCGATCAGGATGCTCGGCACCCCGACCGAGGAGAAGAAGCGGAGGTCGTCGCCGACGCCGGTGACTCCGGCGAGCATGTCGGGCAGCGTGGAGGCGATCGTCATCTCGCGCAGCGGTTCGCCCAGCTCCCCGCCCGGCAGGATCCGCAGGCCGGTCGCGCCCACGCTGAACTCCCCGCTGATCGGGTTCGCCCCGGAGTGGGCGCCGCTCACGTCCTGGATCAGCACGCCGCCCTCGGCGCGCCGGTACAGCTCGTCCACCGGCACGTCGCCGGCCTCCAGGAAGAAGTTCGTGGTGCCGACACCGGGCGCGCCGCGATAGCTCCCGCGATGCGCGTTGCCGGTGGATCGCTCGCCGTCGCCCATGCGGGTCGCGGTGTACGTGTTGTGCAGGAATCCGTTCAGGACGCCGCCGGTGAACAGCTCGGTCCGGCGGCGCCGGCACGCCCTCGTCGTCGAACGGGGCCGCGCCCGGGCCCTCGAGCACGCGGCCGTCGTCGACGAGCGTGAACAGGTCGGAGCCGAGCCGTTCGCCGGTTCGATTCGCGAAGAGCGACCGGCCCTTCAGCACCGCCTCGGCCGAGAGCGCCCCCGAGAGCACGCCCAGGAACGTCATGCCGGCGAACGTGTCGAGCACCACCGGCACCCGGGCGGTGGGCGGCTTCACGGCGCCGAGCATCCGGACGCTGCGGTCGACGGCCTCGCTGCACGACGTCCTCCCAGTGGAGGTCGCCCAGCTCGCGGGCGATCCGGTAGGAGAAGCCGGTCTGCGTCTCGTCGCCCTCGACCGCGAGCGTCACGCAGACCGCCCACGCATCGGTGCGCGCGTACTCGGCGGCCATCCCGGTCGTGGAGGCGATCGCCACCCGCGACACCCCGTCGCCGACCTGCGCGAGGTCCACCTTCGTGACGCGCGGGTCGGTGCCGACCGCGCGCCGCTCCACGTCCAGCGCCAACGCCACCTTCCGGTCGGTGGGGATGTCGGCCTGCGAGGCGCGGAACACCTCGGGCATCGGCTCGATCGGCTCGGCCTCGGGGAGCACGTTGTGCTCGTCCGGCGCGGCGAGCGCCGCGTTCTCCCGCGCCCGCACGACGGCCCGGCGAACCTCGTCGGGCGAGGGGTCGGCCGCGTACGCGTAGCCGAGCCGTCCGCCGCTGAGCAGGCGCACGCCGACGCCGCGCGCCTCCGCGAACGTGAGACCCTCGACCTCGCCGCGCAGCGCGTCGACCTCGGTCCGGCGCGACTCCTCCGCGTAGGCCTCGACGGACTCGTCTCCCTCGGCCGACTCCACGGCGGCGGCGGTCAGCTCGCCGAGGTCAGGCACCGGTGCCGCCAACGGTCATGCGGGAGATCCGGATGGTCGGCGAGCCGCTGCCCACCGGCGCGGCCTGGCCGTCCTTGCCGCAGACGCCCTCCCACGTGTCGAAGTCGTCGGCGACGGCGTCGACGGCCTGCATCACCTCGATCGCTCGACCGATCAGGTTCGCGCCGCGTACCGGAGCGCCGACGCACGCCGTCGGAGATCAGGAAGCCCTCCGCGACGCCGAACACGAAGTCGCCGGTCGCAGGGTTCACCTGGCCGCCGCCCATGGCGGTGACGTACACGCCGCTCGCGGTGTCCGCGAGGATGTCGGAGGCCTTCGAGGCACCGTCCAGGATGTAGCTGTTCGTCATGCGGGGCACCGGCGGATGCGCGTAGGACTCGCGGCGGCCGTTGCCGGTGCTCGCGACCCCGTCCTTCTCCGCCCGGAGCCGGTCGTACAGGAGACCCTGCAGCACCCCCTCGGCGAACAGCGACCGTGCGCTGCGACGGCGACCCCTCGTCGTCGTAGCCGTAGGAGCCCCAACCGTTCGGGATCGTGGCGTCGTCGACGCCGGTCACGAGCGACGACGCCAGGGTCTCGCCGACCCGCCCGCGGTAGACGCTCGCCTCCTTGTCGACGGCGTCGGCCTCCAGGGGATGGCCCACGGCCTCGTGGAAGAGGACACCGCCGCAGCCCGGGCCGAGCACCACGGGCATCTCTCCCGCCGGGGCCGGGATCGAGTCGAGCATCGTGACGGCGCGCCTCGCGGCGATCTCCGCAACGAGCCGTCGGGCCGTTCGCGTCCAGGAACTCGACACCCGCGCAGGCGGCCGGCCCCTCGAAGCCGGTCTGGATGTTGCCCTCGCCCCGCGAGGCGATCACCTGGGCCACCAGCCGGATCCGCGGGCGGTCCTCCCGGACCCAGCGCCCGTCTGAGGTCGCGATGAGCCTGCGCTGCAGCGAATCGCCGTAGACCCCCACGACCTGCACGACCTCGGGGCTGAAGCTGCGCGCGGCGTCGTTCAGCTCTCCGAGCCAGCCGACCTTCAGGGCCGGCGCCACCTCGGAGGCCGGGCGATCCGCGTGGTTCACGTCGCGTGACGCTGACTCGCGCAGGTCGACGACCGTGCCCGCCGGCCTCCTCGGTGAGCGCCGCCGAGGCCGCCTCCGCCGCCTGCAGCAACGCGTCGCGGTCCAGCCGGTTCGAGAACGCGTAGCCGTAGCTCGTCCCACGGGCGACCCGGACTCCGGCGCCGCGATCGAGTCCGGTCGTGAGCTCCTCGACCTTGCCGTCGTCCAGGCGCACGGAGGTGTTGGACCGCTCCTCCACGAAGACCTCGGCGAAGGACCCGCCGTGGCGCCGGGCGGCGAGCAGCACCTCCTCGACGAGCTCCCGGTCGAGCATCGGGGAAGGCTACCAGCGGCCTCGGATCGGCCCGCCGGCGGCGCGACGTCGGATGAGGACCGTGCGCTACAGTCAGCCGACCCCGCACGAGGAGCGCTCCGCACCCATGCCGATGAAGGTCCTGCTCGCAGCCGCCGTCACGCTCGCGCTGGCCGGCGCCGCGTGCGGCGGCGACGAGACCCCGGGGCCCGAGTCCCCGAGGCCGTCGTCCGGCCCGCAGTCCCTCGCCCCCGGGCAGCTCCCCACCTCCTCGCCCGGCGCCGCCACCGGCACCGTGACGAGCGGCAGCGCCACCATCGAGCTCGGAGGTGACCTGGACGGCACCGTGCGATTGACGACGCTCGCGCCGCCGGCCCTGTACTCGCCCCCACCCGGATCGACGGCGGTCGTGTGGACGGACGGCGCGCAGTCGATGGGCATCACCGGCATGTCGTTCGAGGGCGACCGGGACACGTCCGACACCCTGTCCCTGCGCCTGGAGGTCCGCGACGGCGCGAAGGCCGTCGTGCTCACATCCTCCGCCCGGGAGTGCACGATCACAGTCGACACCGCGGCCGTCGGCTCGCTCGCCGGGACCTTCGACTGTGCGGATCTCTCGGGCGGGGCCGCCGCGGACGACGGACTGTCGGTCGACGCGACCGGCACGTTCACGGCGTCGGGGTAGTCGCCACGGACCGGCCGTCGCGCGGCGATCTGGCGTGGCTCGCGGGCGTCGCGGCGCTGCTGTTCGTCTCGTTCCTCTGGCTGTTCGTCGCCCACGGCCTGCGCTTCCCCGTGGGTCCCGACGCCCCCGTCTACATCTGGTGGATGCGGGCGGCCGGCCACGACGGCCTCTCGTTGATCGGACACCGGCCGGGCACGCCCGCGGCGATGCTGACGGTGGCGGGAACGCTGCACCTCTCCCCCGTCACCGTGACCGCCGCGCTCGAGGTCTCGCTGGGCGTCGCGATCGGCCTGGCCTCCTGCGCGTTCGCACGCGGATGCCGGGGCGCGTCCCGCGCGGCCTGGGTCCTGGCCGGCGTCCTCGCGGGGCTGTTCGCCGTGCACCTGGTCGCCGGCTACGTGTCGAACGTGATGTTCACGGTCGGGTTCCTCGCGGCCTGCGCGGCCCTGGGCACCCCGGGACGGCGTGCCACCGTGGCGGCGGCGCTCGTGCTCGGTGGCGGTGGCCTCGCGCATCCACAGTTCTGGGTGCCGGGCGCCACGATCCTCGTGCTGGTGGCCGCGTGGGCGCTGCTGGTGCGCCGCGACGGCGAGGAGTTCGCCCGGCTGCGTGGACGGTCGGCGGCGCGGGAGCGCCTGGTCGTGGCCGGCCTGGCCTCGATGCTGGTCGGACCCGCGCGGCTGTCGCTGGACACGTCGCGCGACGGGTTCCTGCGTCGGACCGGGCTCGAGGACGTGGTCCGCAGCGCCTACGTCGACCGGTTCGTGCACCGCTGGACGCGGTACGTGCAGTGGATCTCGCTGCCCCTGGCGGCCCTGGGCTATCTGCGGGCGCGCGGGACGGGCGGAAGGATCCTCCGCGCCTGGCTCGTGGTCATCGTGGTCGGGTCCCAGTCGGGCTGCTCACCGGGCTCTTCCCGGCGGACCGGCTGATCACGTTCGGCTACGCGGTGCCGATCCTCGCGGGGTTCGGCACGGTGCGGCTGTACGGACGGCTCGCCGGCACGCGCGTTGGGCCCGCGGCTCGCGGTGGCGGGATGCGCCTCCTCGTCATCGCCATGGCGGCCGGGTCGTTCATCGCCTGGCACCGCCAGGATCCGTTCATCGACGAGACGCAGACGCGACCAGCTCGAGGTCCTCAACCGGTACGTCGCTGCGCGCCGGCCGGGACGCCGATCGTGGTGGTCGTCGACCCGTCCGACGAGGCGGTGACTTTCCGGGCCACGACCACCGCGAACGTGATCCGCGCGGCGGTGCCGCCCGGCAGGGCCGCAGACGTGTTCGTCCTCATCCCCCAATTCGAAGGAGGCGTCGAGGGAGGCGCTCCGTCCCCCGAGCGCGCGCGTCTCACCGATGTGACGGCCCGCGAGACCCGCGCCGCCGTGGCCCGGGCCGGCGGACAGGCCATCGTCGCGGAGCTCGGCGCCTACCTCCCAGCGGACGAGCGGGGATCGGTCGGGCCGACCGAGGAGGTCGCGCCGGACGTGTGGCTGGCGGGAACGGCGCCGACCCCGGCCGCCGAGGCGGAGGATCCGCTGCGGCCCTCGTCGCCGGCCGCCATCGTCGGGGCGTCGATCGCGGTGTTGGCGCTCCTGTGGCTGGTCGGCTACGGCTGGGCCCGGACGGTGACGGACGCGACGGCCGCCGCCGCCCTCGCGCCGGCGTTCGGGCTCGCGGCGATGATCGTGGCGGCGATCGCGCTGGAGCGGGCCGGGGTGCCGCTCGACGGATCGGTCGGGCCGACGGCGGTCTCAGTCCTCGCGGGCGGCGGTGGCTACGTGTGCCGGCTCGTCCTCGGCGCCCAGCGGGAGGCCCCCGCGGAGCCGCCGACGGAGGTCGAGGAGTAGCCACACCGCCCCCGCCAGCACGAGCGGCGTCAGCACGTAGTGCCCGATCAGCACGTTGGCGTCGTACGCGCCCGGGGTACCGCGTGGGCTCGGTCGCCCATTGCGACAGCGTGAGCGCCACACCGGTGCCCACCAGGACGGCGCGCGGCACCCGCGGCAGCACCCACACCAGCGGCAGCGACCACGCCACGTACCAGGGCAGCAGGACCGGACCCAGGAGCATCAGCAGGATCAGCGACCAGCCCCAGGCCGCGCCGAGCTCCATCGTCGATGCGGACCGGGCCGTCCTGCGCGCCAGCGCGATCACGGACAGGGTGAGCGCCGCCGCGAAGCCGATCCGGGCAACCACCCCGAGCGTGTCGAACGACACGGCGTCCAGGAACCGCCGGACCAGCCGCGACGGCGCGAGCCAGCCCTCGTGGCCGGCGAGCTCCACCATGCCGAACGACGGATCCTGCATCTGCGCGAACGGGGCCGCGACGGCCACCGCGATCGCGGCGGCCAGCCCGCCGTGCGTCAGGGCGGCCCGCATCCGCTTGCCCGCGGGCCGCCGTGCGGCCACCCACACGATCAGCAGGAGCAGCGGCAACGCGGCGCTCGCCTTCACCATCGTCGCCAGCGATAGCACCGCGACGGCCGGGAGCGTGCGGTCCGCGCACACCATCGCGAACGCCGCGGCGATGGCGAGCGCGAGCAGGAGGTCGTTGTGCCCGCCGCCCACCGACTGGAACAGGATCACGGGGTTCGAGCCCGAAGGCGGCGACCGCGAAGGCCGCCCTCGCCGGACGTTCGCGGGTGGTGGTGCGCGCGATCAGCGCGACGGTGCCGAGGCTCGCCGCCGCTGCCATCACCCGGAAGATCGGCGACGAGCGCCGGGATCGAGCGGACCGTCCGGGTCAGCAGCGACGACAGGCCGGTGAACAGCGGCCCGTACACCGCCGGGGTGTCCACCCATCGATGCCCCACCAGCGACAGGATCGGATCGGCGGGGAACTCGATGGGCGTCGCGCACGTATGGATTCGCGCCGTACAGGCCGGCGATGCGGCCGTAGGCGATGTAGGAGTACACGTCGCGCGAGAACACCACCGGAACGAGCAGCACCACGACGTGCGCGGCGACCGCCAGCAGCACGACGGTTCGCAGCCGGACCCGGCCGCGCCAGGCCTCGAGCAGGAGGACCCCGAACGCGCAGGCCGCCCGCGACGGCGGCGAGCACGCCGAGCGCCACGAGCGCGCCGCCGTCGGAGCGCATCCAGACCGATCGCGCCCGCGAGCCACGCGAACGGCCCGCTCGGCGCCACGCCCGGCGGCAGCTCCGGCAGGAACGGCGATGCGGGGACGGACGCGACGAGCGCCAGCAGCGCGATGCTGGCGGCGGACGCGGCCACCGCCGCCGTCGCGCGTCCCTCGACGTCGTTCACGCGCGCGACCGTAGCACCCGGACCCTCAGCGCCGTGGCCGCTCGAACCGGGCGAAGATCGCGACGAGACCCACGAGGATCAGGCCGGGCGCCGCGATCCACACGATCCGTTCGAGCCACCACAGCGACGTCGAGTCGGCCTGCCGCCCGAGCCCCAGGGGCCACAGCAGCAGGATCGCGAGCAGGTACGCCGTCATGTGCCACAGGAACAGCGTCATGATCACGCCGTTCACGGCGATCGTGAACCGCCACGGTCGCGGGCGCTGCAGCCACCGCTGCAGCGCCGGGCGCAGCAGCATCGCCGCGCCGATCGACCAGACCGCCGCCAACAGGAAGCAGAGCGTCGGGGGGAACGCGTTCGAGACGCGCTCGACGTCGGTGCCCAGCAGGCTCTTCGGATACGTGCCGATGCCCGGGAACCACTCGTAGCGCACGTGGCCGAAGAGGCGCCACATCGGCGGGTTCGTGAGCAGGAGCAGCCCGCCGAGGCCGACGGCCACCATGCCCCAGAACGCACGGCGCGGGAGCCGCTGCAACGTGCCGTCGCCGAGGAAGTGCCCGAGCTGGTGCGGAAAGAGCAGGACGAACACGACGTTGCACCAGCGCACGCGGTGCTCGCCGCCCATGAACCCGATCGCGTCGGCCGCGACGGCGCCGGCCACCATCGCCGCGGGGACCCACCAGCGGAAGTGCTCGTGCAGGCGGATCGTGAGCGGCGCCACGATCACGACGACCAGATAGACGGCGAGGAACCACAGCGGGCCGAACGGCACCGTGGCGCCGGGCGGCTTCATCCCGCGCAGCAGCCGGGTGTCGCCCCAGATCCGCGGCCCGGTCGGTGCGCCGATGTCGGCGAAGTGCAGCGCGATCTGCACGACTGCCCAGATCCCGAGGAAGACCAGGGACGGCCGGAGCAGGCGGTCGAGCCGCGACCGGATGAACGCGCCCGTGGAGCCGCCCCGCGCGCGAACCGCCCGGTACGCCACGTAGTTCGAGAACCCGCCGACGAAGAAGAAGATCGGCATCACCTGGAAGAGCCACGTCACGAGCCAGAGGTACGAGGTCTCCCCCACCGCGCTGGTCGTGCGGATCACGCCGCCGTCCCAGCGGATGATGCCGATGAACCAGTGGCCGAACACCACCGCGAGGATCGCGGCGGCGCGCAGGAAGTCGACGGAACGGTCGCGCGTGTCCCGCGTGCTCGCGGCGAGCTCGTCGATGGAGATCGCTGCCATGGAGACGGTCTACGCTGCCGGGGACCGCGAATCAACGGCCCGGCCCGGTTCCGGATCAGACACCCGGTGCTACGTCCAGATGAGGACGACCGAAGCGACGAGCAGGATGGCGAGGGCCAAGCCGATCGCTCGCCGGATCCGTTCGTCGTCGACGAGTCGCCCGAGCGCTGCCCCGCCGGCCGCCCAGATCGAGGACGACCCGACGACGATGACGACGATGATGCCGGTGAGTCGCGCGACACCGAGGGGCCGGGAGAGCGTCGGGGGCACGAAGGTGGCCACGGCCGTGATCGAGAAGATCCACGCCTTCGGGTTGACCCACTGGAACGCCGCCGCCTGCACGGCGGTCAGCGGGCGCGGGACGACCGTGCGTCCGACGCCCCCGCTCCGGGCGACCAGCACAGCCAGGTACAGCAGGTACACGGAGCCGGCAACCTTCAGCGCCGTCTCGGCCATGGGCACGGCGTCGAGCAGGGCCCCGATCCCGGCGGCGATGCCCAGCAGGAGGGCTCCCATCCCCAGCGCGGTCCCGACGACGTGCGGGAGCGTGCGGCGGAACCCGAAGACCATCCCCGACACCCAGAGCACGCTGTTGTTGGGTCCCGGCGACACCGTTCCCGCGAGCGCGAATGCTGCGATGGCGGGGAGTTCGTTCACGACCCGTCCTGGAGGGATGCCGTCCGCATCGACGCCATCCAAGTCATTCGGTGAGGAGCGGTCTTGTACGATCCTCGCGTGGTGTCCGAGCCTCGCGAGTGGGTCCGCGCGTGGAGACCGACCGTCCCCGGCATCCACGAGGTCTTCCACGCCAGGTTCGTCGACCACGCCTATCCCGCCCACACCCACGACACGTGGACGGTGTTCATCGTGGACCAGGGCGCGATCACGTACGACCTCGAGGCCCATCATCGGGACGCCGACGGCGCTCGGGTCACGATCCTGCCACCGCACGTGGTGCACGACGGCCGCGCCGCCACCGGCGCCGGGTTCCGCAAGCGGGTGCTCTACCTCGGAACCGAGCTGCTCGACGAGCGCTTCGTCGGGCCCGCCGTGGACCACCCCGACATCGACGACCCGGCTCTCGTCGGCACGCTCTCCGCTCTGCACGTCGCCCTGCGTGATCCGCACGAGTCGCTCGCGGCGGAGACGATGCTTGCGCTGGTGAGCACGCGGCTCCTGGCTCACCTCGGCGATCCCGGAACCGGATCCGACCGGCCCGATCACCTGCTCGCCTCCGATCTCCGCGATCTGCTCGACGCGCACCGCTTCGACCCCATGACGTTGGCGGAGGCCGGACGCGTCCTGCACGCCTCGCCCACCCACCTGGTGCGGAGCTTCTCGCACGCGTTCGGCATCCCGCCCCACCGGTACGTGACCGGTCGTCGGATCGAGGCAGCCCGCCGGCGCCTGTTGGCAGGGGAGCCCATCGCGAGGGTGGCGGTGGGCGTCGGCTTCCACGATCAGGCGCACCTGACGCGGCACTTCCGGCGCCACGTCGGGACGACCCCAGGGCGCTACGCCTCCGCGTCGTCGCCATAGCGGCGCTGCTGCCGCTGCCGCCCACCGGCCCTACGCGTGCTCCAGCCGGAGCTGACCGCAGGCGGCGTCGATCCGCCGGCCGCGCGTGTCGCGCACCGTCACGTTCACGCCGGCCGCCCGCAGCACCCGCACGAAGCCGTGGATGCGGCGCTGCGAGCTCGGCCGGGAAGGCCACCCCGGCGTGGGGTTCAACGGGATGAGGTTCACGTGGGCGCCCAGGCGCTTCGCGATCGGCGCCAGCGCTCCGGCCTGCTCGTCGGAGTCGTTGGTGTCCGCGATCATCGCCCACTCGATCGAGGGGCGGCGGCGCGTCGCCGCGCGCCAGCCGGCGATCGCCGCCTCGAGCCGCGCCAGCGGGTAGCGCCGGTTCGGCGGCACCAGCTCGTCGCGGAGCTCGTCGGTCGCGGCGTGGAGACTGACGGCGAGCCCGACCTGCGGCGCCCGGCCCGCCAGGCGTTCGATGCCCGGCACGATGCCGACCGTGCTCACCGTCAGGTGGCGAGCGCCGATGCCGGCCTCGCGGGTGAGCAGGTCCAGCGACCGGAACACGTGACGCTCGTTGGCCATGGGCTCGCCCATCCCCATGAACACGACGTTCGTCAGGCGCCGCGGCGTGGTGTCGGGCAGGTTCGCCGCCTCGCGCCTGGCCCACAGGACCTGCGCCGCGATCTCACCGCCGGTGAGGTTCCCCTGCAGTCCCATCTGCCCGGTCGCGCAGAACCCACAACCCATGGCACACCCCGCCTGCGAGCTCACACAGACCGTCACGCGGTCCGGATAGCCCATCAGCACCGTCTCGATCAGATGCGAGCCGCCGAGCTTCAGCAGGGCTTTCCGCGTCGCTCCGTGGTCGGCGGTCCGCTCGTCGAGGATCTCGACCCCGATCGGCAGCTCGGCCGCGAGATGCTCACGGAGCGCCGGCGAGATCTCCGACATCCGGTCGTAGGTCGCTCCGCGCGTCCACAGCTGCGTCCAGAGCTGCCTGGCACGGAAGGCGGGCTCGCCCCAGACGGCGAGCCGTTCGGCGAGCTGCTCACGGGTGAGGTCGTAGACGGTCGGCACGGAGCCCAGCGTAGACGGCCATCGACGGGTGCGGTCGGGCCGCCACCGGGCACCGCCGCACCGCTACTGTGCCGGCATGCACGAGGACGGGCGTCGATCTCCGGCAGACCGGGTGAACCGGCCGCCGACGTTCGCGTCGCTGGACGACTACGTCACCCGCCTGGTCGACGTCGACTTCTGGTGGCCGTATCTCGAGGAGATCCTGGGACGGCTCGGTCTCACCGATGACCGGCGCGAACCGGAGGCGGGCTACAACGCGACATGGCCGACCTTCCTCTTCGGCGACGTCGTCGTGAAGCTCTTCGGCTACCACGCCGCCTGGGAGCGGACCCTGCGGGGCGAGCGAGGGGCGCTCACGTTGGTCGGAACGGACCCGGAGATCGCCGCGCCGCGGGTGCTCGGCGTCGGCCCGCTGTTCGACGGACCCGACCCCTGGCCGTACCTCGTCACGACGCGTGTGCTCGGGGACGCGTCGGAGCCGAACGAGCCACTGCCGGAGCAGTGGCCCTCGATCGCCGCGGAGCTCGGGGCGCAGGTGCGTCGGCTGCACGCGCTGCCGCCCTCGGGTGTGTCGACGGAGGCGAGCTGGCCGGACGCGGACGTGGCGTCGGCCGCGGAGCGGAGCTCGCTGCCGCCGCATCTGGCGGCGCGGGCCGCGGACTACGTCGCGCGGCTCCCACCGTTCGACGAGGTCTTCACCCACGGCGACCTGGCCGCGCAGCACGTGTTCGTGCATGACGGCCACCTCACCGGGATCATCGACTGGGGGGATGCCATGGTGACGGACCGCCACTACGAGCTCATCCAGATCTTCCGTGACACGCTCGCCTGCGACCGGGCGCTGTTCCGCGTGTTCCTGGAGGCCGGCCAGTGGCCGGTCGGCCCGGACTTCCCCCGGCGGACGATGGGCCACGCGCTCCGACGCCAGGCGTTCATGCTCGCGCAGCACCCGACGGGCGATGTCTTCGAGCCGATCGCCGAGCGGTTCCCCTTGGAGGAGATCGACACCCTCGACGATCTCGCGGCCGAGCTCTTCGCCGTCTGATCCCATGGACGGGGCAGGCGCGTGGGCGGCGGTGTGCGCCATCGTGGCCGCCGCCGCGGTGGCTCAGGGCCTGTCGGGCTTCGGCTTCTCGCTCGTGTCGATCCCGCTGCTGGCGCTCGTGGTGCCGGTGAAGGCCGCGATCGTCGGCGGAGCCGTCCTGGGGCTCGTCCAGTCGGGTCTGGTCGTGGCGCGGGACCACCGGCACGTGGAGTGGCGCAGCGCCGGCGTCCTGATCGCCGCCGCGCTCGCCGGGATGCCGATCGGACTCGTCGTCATCACGCGCGTGCGGGCGGAGCCGCTCCAGGTCGCGATCGCGGTCACCGTGCTCGTGTTCACCGCGCTGCTGTGGCGCCGGGCGCGGCTGCCGACCGACTCCCTGCCCGCGGAGGTCGGTGTGGGCTTCACGAGCGGGATGCTCTCCACCAGCACCGGCATGAGCGGACCGCCGCTCGTGATCGCGCTGCAGGCGCGCGGCATCCCGCCGAGCGCGTTCCGCGCCACGCTGGCCACCGTGTTCACGAGCGGGTCGGCGCTCTCGCTTCTGCTCTTCTGGTCGCAGGGACTGGTGACGGCGGATGCGCTGCGCGTGGCGGCGGCCGGCCTGCCGGGCCTGCTGGTCGGCATCCTGCTGGGCGAGGTGGCCTTCCGGCGCGTCGATCACGAGCGGTTCCGCTCGATCGTGCTGGTGCTGTTGGTGGCGAGCGCCGTGCTCGCGCTGGCCGGCGCGCTGACCTGACGCCAATCACGTCCCTCGCGTGAGCCGCATCCACAGGTACTCGTCGACGATCCTGGCGGGGCTGGACGCCGGCCGGCCGAGCGCCGCCGGCAGCGCGTCCACCGGCACGCGGGCGCGCCGCGACAGCCCGGCCACCGCGTCCCTCGCCATCCCGAGGTAGGCCTCGTAGTGCGCCGGATCGCGGCGGGTCCATCCGAACGCCACCCGGATCGGCTCGTCCCACGGCGGGAAGACCTGCGGACGGAGCGCGAACATCGCCTTGGCTGCGGCGGTGTCGCCGAACGTCACGTCCACCTCTCCGTCGCCGTGGCGTCGGCGCGCGGCCACCGAGCCGGCCAGGGCCGCCTGCATCCGACCCGCGTCGGCGAACGCGGCCGGATCGATCCGGTCGAGGGTGGCCTCGAGGTCGGGGAGATGCGATCCGTGTCCCCTCCACCAGGCCAGCAGCGCCCGTGAGGATCTCGCATGATCCGCCGTGCGGAGGTGACGGCACCCCCACTGCCGCAACCAGGCCAACATCGCATCGCGATGCGCCGACCGGGCCAGATCCGGGTAGCCGCCGGTGGCCACGCGCATCTCCTCGGACCGCCGGTCGTCGCCGACCAACGCACCGAAGGCCGTCAGCGTCGCCCTGATGTCGTCCAGCGGCGCCCCGGCCCGCAGGTCCCGGATCGCGTCGATCCCGCCGGTCCTCCCCAGGCCCTCCACGGAACGGAAGGCTATCGGTGCCGCTGCGGCACGGGCCGGCGGCGTCGCCGGTTGGCGACCACCCCGTCGCTCCGCCAGGATGGTCGGCGTGCAGATCGCGGTCCTGACCAAGCAGATCCCGAGCCCGGAGGCCACCCCGCGGCTGGATGCCGGCGGGCTGCTGGTCCGCGAGGGGGGCGTGCTGGACCCCGGCGACGAGGTCGGGCTCGAGCTGGCCCTGCAGCTGGTGGAGGCCGGCGAGGGCGAGGTCACGGCCGTCTCGATGGGACCTCCGGACGCGGCGGGAGCGATCCGGCGCGCGATGGCGATGGGCGCGCACCGGGGGATCCATGTCTCCGACGCGACCTTGCGCGGCGCCGACACGCTGGTGACCGCGCGCGTGCTGGCCGCCGTCCTGCGACGCGCGCCGTTCGATCTGGTGGTCGCGGGCGCCGAGTCCACCGACGGCTACACCGGCACCATGCCCGTCACGCTCGCGACCCTGCTGGAGGTGCCGAGCGTCACCGCGGTCCGCGCGCTGCAGGTCCAGGACGGGACCCTCCGGCTCGAACGGCAGACCGCGTCGGGATACGACGTCCTGAGCTGCCCGATGCCGGCGGTGGTCACCGTCACCGCCGGCGCCACCGAGCCGCGCTACCCCAGCCTCAAGGGCATCATGCAGGCGAAGCAGAAGCCGCTCGAGGAGCTCGACGTCGCGGGGCTGGGCCTGGACGCCGGCGACCTGGAACCGACCCAGCGCGTGACGGACGTGCAGGACGCCCCGGCCGCTTCCGGCGGCGAGATCGTCTCCGTTGACGAGGCGCCGGCGCGGATCGCGGATCTGCTCGCCGAGGCGAGAGTGATCTGACCATGGAGCCGGCGTGACGACGGTGTGGGTGTACGCCGAGCTCGGCCCCGACGGTCCGCAGGACTCGGCGCTGGAACTCCTGACGAAGGCGCGGTCGCTCGGCGACGAGGTCGGCGCGGTCGCGTTCGGCGCCGGCGCGGCCGGCGCAGCCGGGGTCCTCGGCGCCCACGGCGCGACGACCCTGTACGCCGGCGAGGACGCCGCCTTCACCGACCACCCGGCGCTCCCCGCGGCGCATGCGGTGGCGGCCATCGCGGGTCGGCACGCGCCCGACCTGATCCTGTTCCCCACCACCTACGAGGGACGCGACGTGGCCGGCCGCGCACAGGCGCTGCTGGGTTCGACGCTGATGAGCAACGCGACCGACGTCCTGTCACCCGACCGCGCCCGGACGGAGTTCGCCGGCGGCGCCAAGGTCGTGGAAGTCGAGCTCGCCGGGCCCACGCCCCGTCTGGTGCTCGTCCGGCCGCGGTCGTTCGCCACCGAACCGGTGGACGGCGCACCCGCGGCGACCGTGGAGACGGTCGACCCCGGCGAGCTGCCGGCACACGCCACGGGACCGACGATCCTCGAGCATCACGAGGAGCGCGCTGCCGGCCCCGACCTCGGCGCCGCGAAGGTGGTGATCGCGGGCGGCCGGGGGCTCGGCGGACCGGACGCCTTCGCCATGCTGGACGAGCTCGCCGGCGCGATCGGCGGCGCCGCGGTGGGCGCGAGCCGCGCGGCCGTGGACGCCGGCTGGGTCCCCTACCGGTACCAGATCGGGCAGACCGGGATCACGGTTACGCCCGAGGTGTACCTGGCGTTCGGGATCAGCGGCGCCCTGCAGCACGTGGTGGGGATGAAGAAGGCGAAGCGGATCGTCGCGGTGAACCGGGACGCGGACGCCCCGATCATGGCGATGGCCGATGTCGCGGTGGTGGGCGACCTCTTCCAGATCGTGCCGGCGCTCACCCAGGAGATCCAGCGGCGCGGGAGCGCCTAGCGTGCGCCCGCTCCCCCTTCCGATCCCGTTCGACCGGCCGGTGGACCTGGCCGGCACGCTGTTCCCCCTCCGCCGCGGCACCGGTGACCCGACCGCCGTGATCGACGGCGCCGTCGCGTGGCGCACCGCGCGAACCGCGGACGGGCCCGTCACGATCCGCCTCGAACAGACGGCCCCCGATCTCGTCGAGGCCCGGGCCTGGGGGCCCGGCGCCGAGGCCGGACTCGCGGCGGCTCCCGGACTGGCCGGCGCCACCGACGACGACGCCGGCTTCGATCCCGGCGCGCATCCGGTGGTGGCCGAGATCGCGCGGCACACGCGGGTCCGTCTGACCCGGACGCCCGAGGTCCTGCCCGTGCTGCTGGCCGCGATCTGCGAGCAGCAGGTCACCGGGCTGGAGGCGCGCCGGGCGTGGCGCGGCCTCGTCCGCGCAACCTCCGAACCCGCTCCGCCGTCGCCCGGTGGACCGCCCCTCCTGCTCCCACCGGAGGCCGCCCGCGTCGCCGCCCTCCCCTCGCTCGAGGTCCACCGCATCGGGATGCACCAGCGCCGCTCGCGCGTGCTGCGCGAGGTGGCCGCGAGGCCCGGCGCCGTCGAACGCCTGGCGGCGCTGGCTCCGGACGAGGCGCGCGCATGGCTGCAGCTCGTCCCGGGCATCGGGCCGTGGACGGCGGCCGAGACGTCGAGGCTGGCCCTGGGCGACGCGGACGCGGTCTCGGTCGGCGACTACCACCTGCCGAGCCTGGTGACGTGGGCGCTGGCCGGCGAGCCGCGCGGCACGGACGAGCGGATGCTGGAGCTCCTCGAACCGTTCCTCGGCCACCGCGGCCGGGTGCAGCGGATCCTCGAGTCCGGACCGATCCGGACGCCGCGGTACGGCCCCCGCACGGACGTGCGCGCGATCGAGCGCTGACCCGAACTATCCGGCCGGGTCCGCGATCAGCGGCGGCCCGTCCGGATCGGCATCGCCGGACTCACGGCGCGCGACCCGAACCACGACGACGGCCGTCGCGGCCAGCACGACGAGCCCGCCCACCACGATCGGCCATCCGAGCGGCTGGCCGAGGAAGATCCAGGCCGCAACGGACGCGACGACCGGCACGCACTGCGTGATGAGCGAGGCGAGCCAGGCCTCGACGTGGCGGTGCGACCACGCGACCAGCACGTGGCCGATCGCGCCGGGGAAGATCGCGATCGCCACGACCCACAGCCAGTCCGAGCCCCGCGGCGGCGCGAGCGACGTCCCGGACAGCGCCGTCACCGTCGTGACGCAGATCGCCGCCACCAGCATCACGGTCGCGACGTACTCGAACGGCCCCACGTGGCGGCGCACGCGCTTCGAGTACAGCCAGTACGCCGTCCAGCTCAGCGTCCCGAGCGCCGCCAGCAGGTCGCCGGCGAGGCTCCACGACGACGTGCCGCGCGAGCCCGCCGCCACGAGCGCCACCCCGCCGAAGCACGCGAGGCCGAACCACAGGTCGCTGCGCTCCATGCGCTCGCCGAACCAGCGCGCGGCGCCGATCGCGATGAAGATCGGCGCCACCGCCCCGATGATCGTGGCGCTGGCGATGGTCGTCAGGCGGAACGCGCCGAACGTGATGGAGATGTCGGCCGCGAAGAACACGCCGCCCACAGCGCATGCGCGGACGGTCTCCCACCGCAGCCGCCGCCCGGTGAGGTACAGCGCCGCGAGGTTGATCACGACGCCGCACCACAACCGCCAGGAGACGATCGCCAGGGTCGGCAGGTCGACCTGGGTCACCATCAGCGGCGCCAGGCCCCAGACGAACGTGGTGTAGGACACGGCGAGGATGCCGAGGGCGCGGCGCGGCGTCTCCATGCGGGTGGGGGCGGCGGACATCCTTGCAGGACGGTACGCGACGACCGACTGCTCGGGCCCGTCCCGCGGTCAGATGTCGGTGGAGAACGTGTCGCAGGCGTCCGGGTTGCCCACCTGGAACCCGGTCCGGAACCACTGGACCCGCTGATCGGCCGAGCCGTGGGTCCAGGTCTCGGGGTTGATCCTGCCCGTGGCCGCCTGCTGGATCCGGTCGTCCCCGACCGCGGCCGCGGCGGCGATCCCCTCCTCCAGGTCGCCGGCCACCAGGACGCCCGCCCCCTGGGCCGCGCGACCCCAGACGCCGGCGAAGCAGTCCGCCTGCAGCTCCTGGCGGATCGACAGATCGTTGCGGCGCGAGGGGTCGTCGCTCACCATCTGCCGGACCTCGGCGTCGATGCCCAGGAGGTTCTGCACGTGATGGCCGACTTCGTGCGCGATGACGTAGGCCTTGGCGAAGTCCCCCGGTGCGCCGAAGCGGTTCTCCAGCTCGCGGAAGAAGCTCAGGTCGAGGTACACGAGCTGGTCCGCCGGGCAGTAGAACGGCCCCACGTCGGAGGTGGCGCTGCCGCAGCCGGTGTTCCAGACGCCGTCGAAGAGCGTCACGTTCGTCTCGCGGTACTGCTTCCCGGCCCGCTCGAAGATGTCGATCCAGGTCGTCTGGATGTCATCCATCACCGCGTCCACGAACTGGCCCTGTGGATCGGACGGGTCGACCCCGGTGCCGCCCGGCTGGACCGGACCGCTCTCGTCGAACGGCGCGAGGGCGCCCCCGAACGGGTCGTCGCCGCCGGTGATCCGCGGGACCACGAACAGGACGATCACCACCAGGATGATCGCCCCGATGCCCATGCCTCCGCCCATCGGGATCGGCAGGCCGCCCCCACCCCGGGAGAAGCCGCCTCCGCCGCCGAACGTCATGCCTTGACCGCGGCGGTCGATCACGCCGCCGGCGCGACGGCGGAGTCGGCCCAACTTCATGCGCCATCACTACCACGCGCGCCTGGATCCCGAAACACGAGGAGCCGACGCGGGTGCGCGGCCGCGCTGCCGTCAGCCCGAGCCGATGGTCCCGGTGACGACCTCGCCCGCCGGCTCGTACGTCCCGATCACCACGCCGGTGGTGGAGACCGTGCTGTCGACAAGCCGCAACGCGGCGGGGATCGTGCCCTCCGCGAAGAGACGCTTGCCCGAGCCCAGGACGAGGGGAAAGACCCAGAGGCGGTACCGGTCGACGAGGCCGTGGCGCATCAGCGTCTGGATCAGGTTCCCGCTGCCGTGCACCTGCAGCTCCGGCCCGTCCTCCCGCTTGAGCGCCGCCACGCCCTCGGCGGCGTCGCCCTCGATCAGGACCGAACGGCTCCACTCCAGGGTGGGGCGCCCCCGAGACGCGACGTACTTCGTGGCGTCGTTCAGCGGCTTGGCGCCGTCCTCCTCCGAGGCGGTCGGCCAGTACGCGGCGAAGATGTCGTAGGTGGTGCGTCCCAGCACCAGGTCGAACGGGGCACTCATGGCCTCGCCCATGACCTCGCCCATCCGATCGTCCCAGTAGGTCATCGACCAGCCGCCGTGCGCGAAGCCGCCGCTGTCGTCCTCGCCCGATCCACCCGGAGCCTGCATGACCCCGTCGAGGGTCAGGAACGTGGTCACCAGCAGCTCTCGCATCTCGTCTCCTCCCGATCGAGAGCCCCGCTCGAGGTGGGCCTCCTGCATGGTAGGACGGCCCGGCTGGACGAGACTCATCGCGACCACGGACGCGATACGGTGGTTGCGTGGGTACCTCGCTGCTGGCGGACGCGTTCGGCCACCATGTGTGGTCCACGCGGCGGTTGATGGATGCGTCTCTGTGGCTCAGTCCCGGGCAACTCGAGCGGGCCGTTCCCGGAACGTACGGGTCGATCCTCGGCACGATGCGCCATCTCGTCGGCGCCGACGCCGCCTACCTGTTCTGGCTCACCGGCGATCGCGGCCACACGGTCGAGGCGGACATGATGGATCTCGAGCAGCTGCGGGATGCGATCAACCGCGACGGGAGTGCCTGGTCCGAGTTCCTCGCGCAGGATCCCGACACCGAGCGGATCGTCAAGGACGTCGATGAGAACGGATGGGAACGGGACACGTCGGTCGGCATCCGACTCGCCCAGGCGCTGCATCACGGGACCGATCACCGGAGCCAGGTCTGCACCGTCCTCACGACCCTCGGGGTCGAGCCACCGTCGATCGACGTCTGGGCCTTCGGCCTCGACACGGGGCGCACCGTCGAGGTCCTCCCGCCGTAGCTCATCGCCGGAGAGATGCCGGCGATAGGGTGACGTGGTGGCCGAGCACTCACGAGAGGAACTGCTGGACCTCGAGCGCATCCGGTGGACCATGCTCCAGCAGCTCCTCGGAGCGATCCCGCCGTCCCGAGCGGATGAGCCCTCCCTCACCTCCGAGGGGTGGTCCGTGCGCGACCTCGTGTGGCACCTCGCGTGCTGGAACGACGTCGTGGCGGCCCAGCTGGAGCTGATGAAGGCGGGTGCGTTCGACGAGCGTTTCGACTGGGACACCGAGGAGAACAACGCCCGGTTCCTGGCGACCGGGCGTGCGGTCACGCTCATGCAGGCGCTGGCCGCATTGGAGGCGTCCCGTGGACGGGTGATCCGCGCGATGCAGGAACTCGAGGACGTGACCCCGCGAGCGATGGAGCTCTTCTCGGAGCCCGCGTTCCAGCACGTCGACGATCACGTGCCAGAGCTGCGTCGGTTCCTCGATCTCGGCCAGCCAGGATGAGGAGATGCGGTCATGAACGACGCGGCCGACCGCAGGCGCATCATCACCGACGGCTACGATCGGATGGGATCCGACTTCGCCGAGTGGAACGCAGCACGCCCCTCCGAGGGGAGGAGGTGGTTCCTCGGCGAGGTTCTTGCGAGGCTTCCCGAGGGGTCAGCCGTCCTCGAGCTCGGCTGTGGACCGGGCACCGATGCGGTGGAGCTGTCCTCGGGCCGGCGCTACGTCGGTGTTGACCTCTCCCCGGTGCAGCTGTCGATCGCGCGGGAACGTGTGCCGTCGGCGACGTTCGTGGTCGGCGACTTGACCTCCATCATCTTCCGGCCGGCATCGTTCGACGGCATCGTCGCGTCCTACGTGTTCAATCACGTCCCGCTTCGCGAGGTCGAGCCCGCCTTCAACGCCGCCTTCGCGTGGCTCCGTCCTGAAGGGCTCTTGATGCTGGCAGCGCTTCCGACGATGGAGGCGGAGGATCGGGTCGAGGAATCGCTCGACGTACCGATGTTCTTCGCCGGCATCGAACCTCGGTTCCACGAGGGTGCGTTGCGCAAGTTGGGCTTCGAGATCGAGCTGTCCGAGATCCGCTTCCCGACGCAGGAACGGTGGGGGCGGAACGAGCCGCTGTGGATCATCGCCAGGAAGCCACGTCGATGACGTCCGGCGGGCGCGGCGCCGCGGCGATCGGTTCCGTCGCTTCGGGGGTCGTGGGCGTGGCGACGGTCCTCGTGTTCCCGACGCTCGCGTTCCTTCTCGGATCCATCGCCATCGCTGCCGGGGCGTACGCCCGTCGAGACGTTCGCCCGCATCGGCCTGCAGCGACAGTTGGTCTCGTCCTCGGCGCGATCGCAGTGGTGGCCGTCCTCCTCGTCGTCCTATTCCTCAGCAGCTGACAGCTCAGCGGCACGGCGATCTCGTCCGGGTAGGGTGCGTTTGTGGAGAAGTGCCTGGCGTGCGACCTGTCGGAGGGACGATCTCCTCTGCCAGGCGGGCTGATCGACGAGACCCAGCGGTGGCGTGTGGAACACACGGTGGGACCGCTCAGTGTCGGCACGCTCATCGTGAAACCAAAGAGGCACGTCGTTCACGTTGCCGACTTGACCGAAGAGGAGGCCACGGAACTTGGCCCCCTGATGCAAAGAACCGCTGCGCTCGTGAGCCGGCTCGTCGCGTCGGAGCAGGTATACGTGACGCTCTGGTCGCACGCGAACGCGGTGCCCGGACACATCCACTGGGTCGTCCAACCGGTGACTCGCGCCCAGATGGACGAGTTCGAGGACTACGGGCCAACGCTGCAAGTCAAGATGTTCGAACGGAACGAAGCGCTCGACCCCGCGGCGATCGAGAGCTTCGCCGCCGCTGCTCGGAAGAGCCTCCAAGCGGTGACGAATCCTCGAGGTCCTGCAGACGATTGACGCATTAGCTGGTCCTCGACGTCTGGGCGCTAGAAGCGATCCCGGCCCGTGAGGTGCCCGAGGAGCACCGCTCCCGCGTTCGCGCTCACGTGCGCCACGGCTGCCGCGGAGCGTGAGCGTCTGCGGAGCAGGCCGAGCCCCGTCCAGAAGAGCCCGAGACCGAGCGTGCGACGCCAACGCCTGTCGACCACGGGATGCTTGACCGCGAAGACGGCCGACGTGGCGGCGAGGCCCACCGCGGGCTCGACACGTGCGCCCCAGATCAGCTCCTCGGCGAGCGGAACCACGACCCCGAGGGACACCAGCTCGAGAGCGAGGGAGTCGGGCGGCTCGTTCCCGGAACGGTCGTCGAGGAGCCACCGCCCGAGCTGATACCCACCGAACGTGAGCCCGAGGCCGAGCGCGAGCGTCCCGCTGCGCCCGTGCTTCGTCGTGGATGCGGGCCCGCCGGTCACCGGCGATGCCGCGGCGATCCCGAGCGCCGCGTAGACGGCGAGGAGCGCGCCGGCCCGAGTCCCGACCGTGCGCCGGGCCTGTCGCTCTCCGAGCACCACCGCGGTGGCCCAGCACACGGCCTCGGCGACCGACGGACGTTCAGGCATCGTGTGGCAGGTCCGGCGGCGCGCCGCTCGGTGCTCGGACGAACCCACGGAAGGTCCGCACGCGCCGCTCGACGCCGTTGCCCCAGAGCGGTCCGCCCCGCTGCATCCGGTAGACGACGAGCCATCCTCCTCGCGTCGACCCGCCGGAGGCCGCCCAGCGCCACACCTCTTCGTGCGCGTGCGAGCGCGCGAACGCGTAGAGGGCCTCCTCGGACTCCCACCAGGTGAAGAGACCGATCGTCGTCGGGAAGCCGTACCAGACATGGTGCGACACGTAACCGGGCGTCGAGACGAGCTCGCGGCGAAGACGAGGCCATCGTCGGAGCATGCCGGCGAGGCCCCGGATGCCGTCGAACTCGTTCGCGCCGTCGACCATGAAGAGATCTCGCTCAGTCACGGAGCCTCCACAGGAGCACCGCGAGCGCCGGATAGCGCCGGATCCGCTCGCCGAGCCGTTCGAACGACGGACGGACCTCGTCGAGCACGTCGACGCGGATCCGGCGTCGAACCCGCTGCCCTGCCAGCACCCGGAGCACGACCGGGACGATCAACGCTCCCAACTGCGTGGCCGTCATCGCGAGCTGCGGGAACGGGCGAGACGGATCCCGCCGTCGCGCGACCAGCTCCGAGAAGATCACGCGCGGCACGACCCACGGCGGCACCAGGGCGCGTAGGAGTCGCGACGCCGTCAGCGGGTCCGGCACCTTGCCGCGGAGCGGGCCGATCCCCTCGCGGTAGTCGAAGACCTCGACGAACTGCGTCGAGCCGATGTCGTAGGCCGTCACCACGACGAGTCGCAGGGCATGCGACGCGCGATGGAGCGCGACCTTCATCGCCGCTCCCTCCTCCGTCGTCACGTCCACCGCGTCGATCACGATGTCGTCCTCGGCCAGCAGGGATCCGACGTTCTCCTGCGAGAGCCCGTCCGGGACGACGACGACCTCCGCATGAGGATTCACCGCGCGGATCCGCACGCCCTGCACCTCCGCCTTGTTCCGGCCGACGTCCTCGATCGTCCCGTCCTGCCGGTTCAGGTTCGCGAGCTCGTAGGTCCCGGGGTCCACGAGGACGAACCGGGTCGCGCCCGAACGGACGAGCGGGCCCACGCAGGCTCCCCCGTGGAGCCGCAGCCGGCGATCACGAAGCGCCCCGCGCGGAGGCGCTCCTGGACCCCTGGATCGATCAAGCCCCGGTTGCGCGAGACGAGCTCGTCGTAGAACAGCTCGGCATCGGTACGCGTGCTCATCAAAACGGCGCGTCCACGTACAGGGACGTCGTCGACGACTCGAATAGCTGCTGTCGGAGGCGCCAGAAGTCTTCGAACGACCGCCGCGACGTCGTGAGCGCTCGCACCGGCGTCACCGCGTGCATCTGCACGCGCTCGACCTCGCCGTCGTCGGACGATTCGTACGGGAAGAACACGACCTCACGACCGAGGCCCGCGAGGTGCGAATGGCCCGATGGCGTCACGAACACCGCCTGCACGAACCCCTCCACGATCCAGCACGCCTCCTCCTGCGGAACGGTCTCGCCGGGGCCGAGCGTCACGCACGTCCACGGCACCTGCCCGCGCTCACTGGCCCGCCAGAGGGCCTCCGAGGCCGCCTGCGACGACGGACTCGTCAGCGCATCGAGCGGATAGACCGTGTCCTCGGCGGGCATCCGCGGCCGCTTGAGGCTGGACTCCTTCACCGAAACGAAGTGCCGCAGGGCCAGGAACCGAGCCAGCGCCTCGTCGTCGCTGCGCGACAGGGCGAGATCGAGGTCCGCCCAGCGGACGAACGTGGGGTTGTCGAGGTCCGCCGGCGAGGCCACGAAGGGCGCCGTGGCATGCTCCCGGTATCTCGGGCCCAGGGGGTGCCCCTCGGGCAGGTCCATCACGTGTGGAGGGAACGTGGCGACGGGCACGAAGTAGAAGCGGAGGCTCTTGAGGGCGACGTCGGGATCGAGATCACCGAGCACGAGGCCCATCCGACGGCGGACGTCCGCCGCCATCCGGCCGGCGGTCAGGCCGAGCTCGAGCGCGGCACGATGCCCGAGGATCTCGTTCCCGCTGCGTTGGTCGCGCACGAAGCGCCCCGCCTCCCAACACGACGCGACCGCGATCTCGTCGACGCCGGTGATCTCGCGCTGCCATGCCCGCCCGTGCATCTGCTCGGTCGGGAACAGCGCCCGCTCACGCTCGCGGAACGACACGTCGCCCTGGATGCCGTGGGGCTGCTTCATGGTGAGGTAGGCGTGCAGCTCACCGCCGTCCTCGATCGCGAGCAGATGCAGGTCGCCATCGTGCACCGATTCCTGCGGCTCCCGTACCATCGACGCGGCATCCACCACCGCTTCGTCGAAGAAGCCCGTCAGCAGGTACTGCGCGAGCCGCCACGCGAGGATCGCGTCGAGGGCCTCCGACGGCAGCTGTGTGGTGCGCGCCGCCATCACCTTGATCCCCCGGCGCGACGGCCGGTCGAGCTCGAGAGCGCTCCCGTCGACCCGACGGAAATCGAACTCGGCTGCTGCGAGGGCGCGATCGAGGGCCGACCGGGCGCTGGGACCCTCCGAGGTCACCGAGCCATGCTGTCACACACCCCTTGCGCCCTCAAGGACGAGAAGTAGGCTCACTCGGTGACCCACCGGCTGATCCTCGACGTCTCGAGCATGATGTACCGGGCGCACTTCGCGATGGGCGACACGGTGCGCACCTCCGACGGACGGCTGATCGGCGCGCTCCACGGCTACCTGGACATGGTGGCGCGCCTGGTGAAGTCCCGCCGGCCCGACGAGGTCGTGCACGCCTACGATCACGACTGGCGTCCCGTGGCCCGCACGGACCTCTACGCCGGCTACAAGGCGACCCGCCTCGTCGATCCCGAGGGCCTCCCCGAGCAGTTCGTCCTGCTGCGCGAGGTCCTGGGACACACCGGGATGCTGCAGGCGCAGTCGCCCGACTGGGAGGCCGAGGATGCGATCGGTGCCTTCTGCGTGGACGCGGCCGAGGACGACCTGGTGGAGGCGGTCTCCGGCGACCGCGACCTGATCCAGCTGGTGCACGACCCGGTCGTGAAGCTGCTGTACACGGTCCGGGGCGTGAGCGAGCTGCTCGAGCTGGACGAGGCGGGCGTGCTGGAGAAGTACGGCGTGCCGGCGAACCGGTACGGGGAGTTCGCGATCCTCCGGGGCGATCCCTCGGACGAGCTCCCCGGCGTGCAGGGAGTGGGAGAGAAGACCGCCCGTGCGTTGGTGCAGGCATACCCCTCGATCGACGCCATGCTGGAGGACGCCGCCAGCACGGCCCCCCAGCCGGGGCCGCTGAAGGGCAAGCCGGGTCTGCGCTCGAAGCTGCTCGGGGCTCGGGACTACCTCGACGTGATGCGGCGGGTCGTGCCGATCAACGTAGAGGCGAAGCTGGAGCTGTGGGCGGGCGAACGCGATGACGAGGCGTTGCGGGCGCTCGCGGAGGACCTCGGTGTGAAGGGACCGGCGCAGCGGGTGATGGCGGCGCTCGACAGCGCCGAAGCCAGGTAGCCGGCGGCACGACCTCCCGGTCTCAGCGAGCGTCGATGCCGAGCCGCGCGGCGATCTCGCCGATCCTCGCGTCCGCGGCGGACGGATCGCACCGCGCGAGACCCCGCAGCGCCTCGAGCTCCTCGGGCGCGTCGCCGAAATCGCGCCACGCCTCCGCCGCCTTCGCGTAGGCGGTCGCCGCCTCGGCCGTGCGCCCGTCGGCCTCCGAGATCGCCGCGTTCGCCGCGGCGACGTTGAGCGCGTGCATCCGCACGGCGCCGCTGCTCTCCGCCGTCAACGTCCCCGCCAGCTCCCTCCCACCCGCGGCCAGGCAGTCGCGGACGACGGCCGCCAGCTGCGACTCGCGGTACTCCGGCGCGACGTCACGGGTCACCGACGCAAATTCCTCCAGATGCTCCAGCGCCCGGGCGGCACGGCCGGCCTGCAGCTCGAGGTGCGCCGCGACGGCCAGCGCCGGCGCGAGGACGTGCAGCTCCTCCACCGGCCGAACGAGGGCCAGGAGCTCCTCCGGCGGTCCGGCCTCGTCCGGGCGGCCACGCAGCGACGCGATGCGGGCGATCGCCGTGCGGGCCGAGACGTAGATCGTGGGGTCCAGCCGGTCGCGGCCCAGCGCGAGGATCTCCGTGGCCCACGCGAGGGCGCGATCCCATTCCCCCAGATCGAACAGCATCCCGACCCCACCGGCCTTCGCCGAGAGCCCCTGATCCAGGACGCCTCGGCGCTCCGCAACCTCCAGTGCGGCCAGGCACTGCTCCAGGCCCGCGGCGGGTCCCTGCATCGGCCACAGCCATTCGCCCAGGTAGCTGGCCGACGTCACGACGTCCGCGGCGTCGCCGGCGGCCTGGGCGAGCTCGAGCGCGCGGCGCAGGTCCTCCAGCCCGCTCGGATCCCCGACTGAGCATCGGGCGTCGCCGCGGATGTGCAGCGCCATCACCACGATCTCGTCGCCCTCCCCCGCGTCGCCCCGAAGTCCCAACGCGAGGTCGGCGAACCCGAGCGCCTCCCGCGTCCGCCCGGCGAACATCTCCTCCTCCGCCCGGAAGGCGTACGCGCGGGCGAGCTCCGGACCTGGCGGCCTCGCCTCTAGGACGCCGATCGCCTCGGCGAGCAGCTCGCGCGAGCGGGCCGCGTCGCCGATGGCGCCCACCTGCGAGCCGACGCTCGTGATCGCCTCGCCGATCCGCAGGGGATCCCCGACCTCGCGGTAGATCTCGAGCGACTCCTCGTATCGCGCGAGCACCTCGCCCGGCGGGATGCGGCCGCTGCGCCGACCCATCCGCGCCGAGCGCGCCAGCGCGTCGGCGCGAACGGAGCCGCCCTCGGTGGCGAGCTGCGCCGCGCGGTCGTACAGCGTGAACGCGCCGGCAGCGTCGAGTCGTCGGGCCCGGTCGCCGGCCGTCACGAGCCAGCTGATGGCGGGTCCGCACGCGAAGCCGATCACCTCCTCCTCGCCGGCGGCCTCGGCGAGCTCGACCGCGGTGGAGAAGTGGCGGGCGAGCAGCTCGGCGCGCTCCTCCGCCCGGTCGCCGCTCTCGCGGACGATCCACGCGCCGGCCGAGCAGTGTCGCCGCGCGCGCCGACCCCGTGGGATCCGGAGGTAGGCGACCTCACCGATCAGCGCATGGGTGAAGCCGAACTCGGGCTGGCCCTCGAACGCGGACAGGGGTGAGGGCTGCACGAGTCCGCGGCGAACGAGATCCTCGAGGCCTTCGCGGATCGTGCCCTCGTCGACGTCGCCGAGGTAGGCGAGCGCGCCCGGCCAGAAGGACGTGCCCACGACCGACGCGTCCAGCACCACGGACCGCAGCTCACGCGGGATCGCGTCGAGGCGGGCCGAGATCACCGCCTGCACGGTCTCGGGCATCGCGGTGTCGGCGGGCGACGTGCCCCGGACGTGCTCGCCCACCATCCTCGCGAACTCCAGCGCGTACAGAGGATTCCCCCCGGTCCGCTCGAGCAGCGAGCTCCGCGAGTCGGCCGGCATCACGGCCCGCGACAGGAGGGCGGTGAGCAGGCTCGACGTCTCAGCCTCGGTGAGGGCCGGCAGCTCGATCGTGGCCGTGCCCGGACGTTCGGGCGGCCACCCCTCAGCTCGCTCCAGCACCTCGGGCCGGGCCGCACAGAGCACCAGCATGGGACGGTCGGCCGCGGCCTCGAGCAGCGCCTCGACCGTCCGCAGCAAGGCCGGCTCGGCCCAGTGCAGATCGTCGACCTCCAGGATCGCCGGTCCGTCGCCGGCGGAGCGCAGCACGCGAGCCCACGCGTCGGCGATCTCCGCGGGCGGGATCGTGAGCTCCCCCTCGGCGCCGCCCCCCGACAGACCCAGGATCGGCGCCAGGCGGGACAGCAGCCACCGGCGTTCGGCGGGATCGGGTTCGATCCGGTCCACGAACGCCGACAGGTCCCGCGCGGTCTCCTCGCGCTCCGCGCGTGTGGGGATGCCCGCGACGGAGCGGACGGTCTCCGCCACGGCCGAGAGCGTCACGGCCTCCCCGTACGGGACGCAGCGGCCGGTCACCCAGCTGGCCCGGTCGCCAACGCGCCGACGGAACTCGTCCACCAGCCGCGACTTGCCGATGCCGGGCTCCCCGATCACCGTCACCAGGCCGGCCGAGCCCGACGACACCACGCGGTCGAACAGCTCGTGCAGCCGGCCGAGCTCGCGCTCGCGACCCACGAACGCGGTGGGGACGATCGCGGCGGCCTGGGCCCGTTCGCCCAGGACCCGCCAGACGAGCAGCGGCTCCGTCTTGCCCTTGACCTTCGCGGGCGGCAGGGGCGAGGTCTCGAACAGGTGCTGGATCGCCCGGTTGGCCGCCTCCCCCACGACCAACCCGTCGCGTGGCGCGAGCGCCTGCATCCTGGAAGTGGTGTTCACCACGTCGCCGGCGACGGCCTCGCCGATCTGCGGCCCCTCGCCGAACGTGACGACGGCCTCGCCCGTCTCCACGGCGATGCGCACGGCGATGTCCGGGTCGTCGCGATGGAGCTCCTCGATCGTGTCGAGGATCTGCAACGCGGCGCGGACCGCGCGGACCTGATCGTCCTCGTGCGCGAGCGGCGCACCGAACACACCCATCACCGCGTCGCCGATGAACTTGTCCAGCGTGCCTCCGAACGCCTCGATGTCCTCCTTCACCCGGGAGTGGAACGGCACCAGCGACCTGCGAACGTCCTCCGGGTCCGCCCGGTCGGATCGCTCCGTGAACCCGATGAGGTCCACGAACAGGATCGTGACGACCCGGCGCTCCTCCTGGGGCGGGGCGGCGGCGTCGAGCCGGGTCCCGCACTCCAGGCAGAAGCGGGCGTTCGGCGGGTTCTCGGTTCCGCACGACGGACAGACGATCACGCACCGAAGTCTAGGGCGACCGCGGATCGCGGGATTGCGCGGTCCACCTGCGGGGAACACCCACGTCCATGGCCCCGGGCATCGTCCACGTCGGCACGAGCGGATGGCAGTACCGCGATTGGCGGGGCCTCCTCTATCCACGCGACCTCGCGCAGACGGAGTGGCTGCCCCGGTTCGCGGAGCACTTCGAGACGGTCGAGGTGAACAACTCCTTCTACCGGCTCCCCGAGCGGGGGACCTTCGAACGCTGGCGCCGGCAGACCCCGCCGGGGTTCGTGGTCGCGGTGAAGGCGAGCCGGTACGTCACGCACATCCGGCGGCTGCGGGATGCGGGGGACGCCGTCCGCCTGCTGTGGGAGCGGGCGCAGGGGCTCGGTCCACGGCTCGGGCCCGTGCTCTTCCAGCTGCCGCCCCGGTTCCCGGTCGAGGCGGGCCGCCTCCGGGAGGTCCTGCGCGAGCTGCCCTCGGGGATGCACGCCGCGTTCGAGCTCCGGGACCGCTCCTGGCACACCGCCGAGGTCCACGGCCTGCTCGATCAGGCCGGATGCGCGCTCGTGTGGCCGGATCGGCCGGGCCGCCCCGCCACGCTGCCGCTGACGGGAGGCTGGGCGTACGTGCGGTTCCACCAGGGACGCCGCACGGTCCCTGATTACGACCGCCGCAAGCTGCGCCGGTGGGCCGATCGGATCGCCGGGCTCGACGCAAAGGACGTGTACCTCTACTTCAACAACGACACCGGCGGCGCCGCGATCCGCGACGCGACCGCGATGCGGGACCTCCTGGCCGAACGCGACGTCCCCGTCGCCGAGGTGCGAGGGCGGACCCGGGCGAGCGCGTGACGTCTCTAGACTGTCCGGCGTGACGCGACCGCTGCGGGTGGGGATCCAGCTTCCGGAGGTGGAGCGGGAGGTCCGCTGGCCCGAGTACGCGGCCATGGCCCGGGCGGCCGAGCAGGTCGGCTTCGATTCGATCTGGGTGGGGGACCACCTGCTCTATCGGGACGACGGTCGCCCCGAGCGCGGGCCGCACGAGGCCTGGACCCTGCTGGCGGGCCTGGCGGGCGTCACGGGCTCCGTGGGGCTCGGACCCCTCGTCGCCTGCGCCGCCTTCCACCCGCCTGGGCTGCTGGCGAAGATGGCGGCCACGGTGGACGAGCTGAGCTCAGGTCGCCTGGTGCTGGGCATCGGCGCGGGCTGGAACCGGACGGAGTTCGCCGCCTTCGGTCTTCCGTTCGATCGCCGGGTCGCCCGCTTCGAGGAGGCGTTCGCGATCATGAGGCGTCTCCTGGCGGGCGAGCGGGTCACGGCCGAGGGCGGCTTCTGGTCGACGCAGGATGCCGTGCTCCTGCCGCCGCCGCGGCGGCGCATCCCGCTGATGATCGGCAGCACCGGGCCGCGGGTGCTGGCCACGGCCCTCCCGTGGGTCGACGCCTGGAACAGCTGGTTCGACCTCTTCGGCAACACCTCCGCGGGCTTCGAGGCGGAGAACGCCAAGGTCACGGCCGCCGCGCGAGCGGCCGGGCGGGACCCATCGACGATCGACCGCAGCGCCTGCGTGCTGGTGGTCCTCGACCGGACGGCGGGCGAGCGGCCGCTTCCGGCGGACTGCCCACCGCTCGAGGGCCCGCCAGCCGTCGTCGCGGGCGTGCTGCGTGAGCTCGCCGAGGCCGGTGCCGACGAGGCCATCCTCGTGGCGAGCCCCATCACCGAGGCCTCGATCCGGGCCCTGGCCCCGGTGCTGGACGACCTCGATCGCTGAAACGCGGCCCGGGGCCGGCATGGGAGGGCCGCGGCCTCATGTCCTCCGGGCGGCGTGCCGAAGGTAGGAGGAGCACCCACCCGGCCCCTCCCATCGAGCACGCGGAGACACTGCATATGGCCCGATCTCTCGAAGCCCCCGCTCACTCGTTCACCGACCCGGAGTTCGAGCTGGCGCGGGCCGGATCCACGGTCGCCGAGCACGGAGCGCACGCCTTCGGCCAGACGCTCTCCCGATTCCGGGCGTCAAACCCTCGGTTCCGGATCGCCGACAGCGTGGTCCGCCGCTACCACCTGTCGATGTCCACCCGCGGCTTCGTGATCCTCGCCGGCGCCAGCGGCACCGGCAAGACCTGGCTCGCCCAGGCCTACGCCGAGGCCGTCGGGGCGCGGGCGAAGCTCGTCGCGGTCGATCCCAGCTGGTCGTCCAACGAGGACCTGCTGGGCTACCTCTCGCCGCTCGACGGGTTCTATCACCACACCCCCTTCAGCGAGTTCGTGCAGGACGCCGCTCGCGAATGGGACAGCGCGACCAACCACGGCAAGACGGCGCGCGAGTTCCACGCGATCCTGGACGAGATGAACCTCGCCCGCGTGGAGCACTACTTCAGCCGGTTCCTGTCCGCCATGGAGCTCCGCTCGCGGCAGGGCTCGGCGATGCTCGATCTGGCGCCCGGCCACAGCGTGGTCCTGTCCCCCAACCTGAAGTTCGCCGGCACCGTGAACGTCGACGAGACGACCTACGGGTTCGCGGACAAGGTCTACGACCGGGCCCAGCTGATCGAGCTTCCCCTCCGGCGGGAGGACGTCGCCAAGCATGTGGAGGGCCGGCCGTACGCGTCGGTCGTGCTCGCGGTCGCCGACGCCCTGCACGACCTGTCACCCTTCGGGTTCCGGGTGCTGGACGAGATCGATCAGTACGTGCTCGGCGCCGCGGAGATCGGGACCGAGTGGCAGGTCGCGCTGGACGAGGAGCTCGTGCAGAAGGTTCTGCCGCGCCTCCGTGGCGCGGATCACTATCTGGACGAGGGCCTGGAGGCCTTCCTCGACGCGCTGGGCGACGGGAACTTCCCCCTGTCGCGCGCGAAGGCGCAGGAGATGCGCACGGAGTTCGCGCGACATGGCTTCGCCAGCTTCTGAGCGGGGGTCGGCCCGGATCGAGCGCCTGCGCCCGATGGTGCGGGGCGCGGACGGCGAACCGGGTCTCGCGGCGATCCTTCCCCGCCTGCAGCGAGCGCACCGCAAGGTCCTGATCCGGCGCGAACGATGGACGCAGGGCGATCTGGCCCGGCACCCCGAGCCTCGCGAGCTGATCCGAAGCGCCCGCCGGCCCGGCAACATGGACGAGCATCGCCGGCTCCTCCGCGTCTTCGACGCGAGGCGGGTGCTGGTGGAGGACGTGCACGAGAACCGCGTCGTGCGGCACGTGGTCGGCGAGGTTCGCGAACGGCTCGGGGCCCTCGCGCTGGCCGGCGACCGGGAGGCCGTCGACCTGCTCCACGAGCTCGACGCCGCCGTGGAGAACGCCCCGTTCCTGCGGGCGGTGGGCGCCCTCGACGCGAAGCCGACCGTGCCGACCGCCACGATGTCCGGGGACCCGCTCTACCGGCGCGTCTTCAAGACCTGGCTGGAGCTGGAGCGGGAGGCCCCGCCGGGCTCCGATCGTTGACCTGAGCGGTCACGCTCAGTCGTCGTCGCCCTGATCGTCGTCGCCCTGATCGTCGTCGTCCTGGCCCTGGTCGTCGTCGTCGTCCGACTCGTGCTCGTCGTCGTCATCGTGATCCGAGTCGTGCTCGGAATCGTCGTCGCAGTCGTCGTCGTCATCGTCGTGGTCCGAGTCGTGCCCGGACCCGTGATCCCCGTCGTCATCGTCGTCATGGTCGCCGTCGTCGTCGCCGTCGTGGTCGCCGTCGTCGTCATGGTCGCCGTCGCCCTGCCCGCCGCCGTGGTCACCGTCCGAACCGGAACCACCGCCACCGCCGTTCACGAACTTCTCCAGCGCGCGGATCGGGCCGGGTGACCGCGTGGCCAGGCAATGATCGAACAGGTGCCCGAGCTGCCCGTCGAGCGCCGGCCCGCCGATCTGGCCCTCCAACGGGAGTCCGGCCGCGGTGCGGCAGGCACGCTCCCTGGCGGTCATCGTCGGGCCAGGGGGTTCCGGCGGGATGTTCCCGTGGTCGGTGTCG
Source organism: uncultured Actinomycetes bacterium (assembly GCA_963832225.1). Lineage (GTDB taxonomy): Bacteria > Actinomycetota > UBA4738 > UBA4738 > HRBIN12 > JALYMB01. Next base: position 84,159 of record CAWHTI010000005.1, on the reverse strand, counting down.
GGGCGACCGTCGCCTCCCTGCGGGCCGGTCGGACCGGGACCCGCCCCACCTCCTCCACCGGTGGAGGAGGTGGTGGAGCGCAGTTCGGCGAGGCCTTCCGAGGCGCCGTCCGTCGAGCCGCTCGGCCCTTCGGGTGGAGGAACCGGTGATCCGGTCGTCACCACAGGCACGACCGGGCCGTCGATGAGTGGAGCGCCCGTCACCAGGCTCGGGATGCCCTCGCCGATCCGAAGCGCCACGGCCGCCATGACCAACAGGAACGTCAGCACCGCCGCGACACCCAGCTCCACTCCTCCCCGGCCCCGGCGGGCGGGGATCGAGGCAGGCGCCACCGCGGCGACGGCGGGAACCGCGGGGGCGGCGTGCCGGCGCAGCGTGACCGGCGACGCGTCGCGGACGGCCCGGGCCAACGTTTCGTGCGCGGCCGAAGGGGCGACGACGCGGTCCACCTTCTCCGACGCGATGCCGGCGGGCCAGACCGCCACGATGCCGATCCGTGGGTACGACTCGCGAGCCTCGGCCACCGCCTCCACGCTCATCTCGGCATCGAAGACCACGACCGAGGGCCGGGTGACGCGCAGGAGGCGCTCGACCTCCTCCGGGGTGGAAGCCCGACCGACCACGCGATGACCGGCCGACTCCAGCAGGGAGGAGAGGGGGACCGGAGGATCGGCGGCCTCGGCGACGAGCACGCGGATGGACCGCTCTCGTCCCGGACCGACCGATCTCACTCGCGCCTCCCCCTCAGGATGCGTTCGTACCCGAAGGATGGTAACGGCATCTCCTTAGCGTGGCTGTAGCGGAAGGCTGACTGAAGGCCCCGGGGTGACCATCTTTCTGTCACCCGGTCCCTAGGCCAAACGTCCCCCACGCCCTCCGGCTTCAGCCCTCCGCGTCGAGCAGACCGCCCACGTACTCCGCGGTTCCGTCGCCACGGTAGAGATACTCCACCACGTCGTCGACGCCAGGGACACGGTCGTCCTGCGCCCTGAGGTCCGCACCGGGGGGCCAGTAGATCGTGGGCGAGGCTTCGAGGTCGGCCTCGATCTCCTCCACCCGTCCGTCCATGGGTCCGTTCACGAATCGCACCTGCATGCCACACGGGGTACCCCCGGGCCGGACCGGTCAACCGCCGGGCCGGATCGCGGATCGCTCCGCTCGCGCCAGCAGATCCTCGAGCGTCATCTCGGTGAACGAGTCGGCCACCAGGTCCGCCCCGCTGAGATCGAGCTCACGCGTGACGGCGTTCGGGACGGCCACGCAGAACATGCCGGCTCCGGTGGCCGCGGCGATGCCGTGCGGCGAGTCCTCGATCGCCACGGCCCGGCTCGCCTCGACGTCGAGCATGGCCAGGGCCTCCCGATACAACACCGGGTTCGGCTTCGCTCGCTCGAGGTCGCCGTCGGCGCCGACGATCACCTCGAAGAGCCCCCCGATCCCCAGACGGTCGGCGTGATGACGGACCCACGAGCCGTCGTTGCTGCTCACGATCCCGAGCCTCAGGCCCAGCCGGCCGGCGGCGCGCAGCCAGTCGCGAACCCCCGGACGGAGATCGACGTCCGCCATGAGGTCGTCTACGCGCTCCCAGGGATCGATCGTCGCGCGATCCAGCTCTCGGCCGAGCCGGGCCTCGAGGTCGGACATGGGATCGAACCCGTCCAGCGTGCCGACGGACGCCGACCACGCCTCCAGCGACAGCGAGTGCCCGTGTTCGTCGTAGAGACGCTGGTACGCCTCGTAGATCACCGTCTCCGAGTCCCACAGGGTCCCGTCGAAGTCGAAGAGGAGCGCCTCGATCACGCCCTCACGGTACCGGCACGACGGTCCCCACGCCGTCGCACCGTCCGCGCCGCCGTGACGCCGCTCGGACGTGCCCGGACCCACCCGCACCGCCCCACCCGAGTGACAGCCCCGCTCCTGGGATAGTGGGGCATGGAGTTCGCGCAGGTGCTCCGACGCCGCCGGATGGTGCGCCGGTTCGACCAGCGACCGGTCCCCCGCGAGACGATCGACCGGATCGTCGACGTGGGCCGCCGCGCCCCCTCGGCCGGATTCAGTCAGGGCCTCGAACTGCTGGTGCTCGACACCCCCGAGACGGTCGCCGAGTTCTGGGAGCTCACCCGCGATCCCCAGCACGGCTGGGAGGCCGAGGACGTGGCGGCCGGTCCCACCGTGCTCGTCCTGCCCCTGCCGGATGCCGCCCGCTACGTCGATCGCTATTCGGAACCGGACAAGATCGCCTTCGGCATGCACGAGGAGGCGAACTGGCCCGTGCGGTTCTGGGACGTGGACGCGGCGATGGCGGCGATGCTGATGCTGCTGGCAGCGGTCGACGAGGGGCTCGGCGGCTGGCTCTTCGGCATCACCACCGGCGAGCGGGCGCTGCTGGACCGCTTCGGCGTGCCCTCGCGTCTGCGACCGATCGGGATCCTCGGGTTCGGCTACGCCGCGGCCGGCGAGCGGGCGACGGGATCGCCGACCACTCGGCCGCGGCGCCCGCTGCAGGAGCAGATCCACCGCAACGGCTGGTAGCGCTCCTGCGAACCGAGTCGCCGACCCATTAGGCTCTGCGACGCATGGGCGCGCCGCAGCGGAACCTCCTGCAGATCATGGCCCGCGACTTCGCGTCGCGGCTGGCCACCGCCACGTTCCTCGTCGACCCCGACGGCACGTTGATCTACTACAACGAGGCGGCCGAGCGCATCCTGGGCCAGCCGTTCGTGGAGGGCCGGGCGATGCCGGCCTCCGAGTGGTCGACCGCCTTCGAGCCCGCGGGGGAGAACGGGCGGCCCCTCCCCCTCGAATCCCTGCCGCTGGGGGTCGCGCTCACGCGGCACGCGCCGGCGCACGGGTCCCTGCGCATCGTCGGCGGCGACGGCGTCGCGCGAACGATCGAGGTGACGGGCGTGCCGCTGTTCGCGCACGCGGGCGAGTTCGTGGGCGCAATGGCGATCTTCTGGGAGCCGGAGGCGCCGTAGTGCGGGCCCGTGTATGGGGCTCGCGAGGGTCGATCGCGACGCCCGGACCCGAGACAGCCCGCTACGGCGGCAACACGTCTTGCGTCGAGGTCCGCCTCGCCGACGGCGCCCTCGTGATCCTGGACGCCGGGACCGGGGCGCGACCGCTGGGCATTCGGCTGGCGGCGGAGCCGTCTCCGCGACCCACGATCCATCTGCTCCTCAGCCATCTGCATGTCGACCACGTGGAGGGGCTCGGGGCATTCGCGCCGATCTGGATGGAGGACACGGAGCTGCACGTCTGGGGCCCTCCGTCTACGGTCAGTTCGCTCGAACGCCGGGTCGCGCGCTACTTCTCGCCCCCGTTGTTCCCCGTGCACCTGTCCGAGGTGCCGGCCACGGTGACGTTCCACGATGCACCCGAGGGCTCGTGGGCGATCGGCGGCGCCACCCTCACCTCGGCGCCGATCCTGCACGCGGGGCCCACGGTCGGCTACCGGATCGACGAGGACGGTCGCGCGCTTACGTACCTCACCGACCACGAGCCCGCGAAGGGCTTCGATCTGTCCGCCATCGCTCCGGAGTGGATCTCCGGATACGCCTTGGCGCTCGGCGCCGACATGCTGCTGCACGACTGTCAGTACACGGAGGACGAGTATCCGACCCATGTCGGGTGGGGTCACTCGAGCACCGCGCACCTGGCGACGTTCGCCGAGCGCGCCGGGGTGGACCGAGTGCTCACGTATCACCACGACCCGATGCACGACGACGCTGCGTTGGAGGCAATGCGAGAGCGGGTGCGCGACCTCTGGGGGGTCGCGGACGCTCGCTGCGGGATCGCGGCCGAGGGCCTGGAGTTCCAGGTCTGAGACGGATCCGAGACCCGGCCGGACCGCACGTTTCGAGCGCCCCCACCGCGGGAAGGTCCTCCGCACCGGATACCAACCCGGAAACAAGGAGGTCCCACATGCTGCTCGCAGCGACGCAGTTCCTGGCCCAGGCCGGCAACCAGGCCGGCGACAACGGAAGCGACCTCGACGTCGCCTCGATCCTCGGGTACGTCGTGGTCGGCATCGTCGTCGGCGTGCTCGCCCGGTTCCTGGTTCCCGGGCGCGACCCGATGGGGTGGGTCGGCACGATCGTGCTCGGCATCCTCGGCGCCGTGATCGGCGGCTGGGCTGCCGGCGCGATCTTCGAGGACACCTCCGGCGTGGACTGGATCGCCTCGATCGTGGCGGCCGTCCTGCTGGTGCTGATCTGGCGTGCGATCGCCGGCAACCGCTCCGGCACCGGCACCGCGCTGCGCTCCTAGCCACCCGTACGGTTCACGAAGCGAGGGCCGGCCCGCACGGGCCGGCCCTTGTCGCGCACGGGCCCCCCGGGTACGGTCAGAGCGGGGAACGGTCGGCGCGATCCCGCCGCCCGCGGACGACGGCGAGTCCGCACGCCGACCCCACCACCGCGCCGGCGACGACGTCGCCCGGGTAGTGGACGCCCGTGTGCACCCGGGAGTAGCCGACCAGGAGCGCGAGGCAGCGCAGGGGCAGCCACAGCGCCGGGATCCGATGCCCGACGGCGGTCGCGAAGGCGAAGGCCGAGGCCGTGTGGCCGGATGGGAAGGACGCGGACGACGGCATGCGCACCCATCGGCCCTGCGCCAGCGCCACCTCGTCGCGGAGCGGACGCTTCCTGGACGCCACCCGCTTGAGGCCCAGGTTGACCGCCGCGGAGGCCATCCCAATCGCCGCGATGCCGTCGCGGGCGGCGAGGCGGCCCCGGCGACCACCGGCCAGGGCCAGCGCTCCCGCGATCGAGAGCCACAGCGCCGATCGGTCCGCGGCCCGGGACGACGCGGACATCGTCCGATCGAGCGTCGGCGTCCGCGACGACGCGATGGCGTCGTACACCGCGACGTCGACCGCGGCGAACTCGCCGACGACGGCGCGGATCACCGATCCCGGGCCGGGCCCGCTCGACGCGCGCGGCTCCGGGGGCGACGCGATGCCCTCCGGCGCGGATCCCTCACTCTGCACTGTGCCCTCCGATGGTTGCGTTCGGCGGCCCGTGGTTACCATCCGGCCGATGCCCTTCCTGCTCGCGCACAACCCCTCGTCCGGATCGGGAGCCGGCGACCTGACTACCCGCGCGGAGCGAGCGCTGAACGACGTCCGGGCGCTCGAGCTCGGTCCCGGCGTGAACCTCGGCCGCGAGATCAGCGCCGCCCTCGATGAGGGGCGCACCGTCGTGGCCTGTGGCGGCGACGGTACCGTGAACGCCGTCGCCCAGCACGTGGCCGGCACCGGCGGGCTGATGGCCGTGCTCCCGGGCGGGACGCTGAACCACTTCGCGCGTGACCTCGGCGTCGAGGACGCCGACGCCGCCCTGACGACGCTCGTCCACGGGGATGTCGCGTGGATCGACGTGGGACGCGCCGGCGAGCGGGTCTTCGTCAACACCCTCGGCTTCGGGATCTACCCGGAGGTCGTGCGCGAGCGGGAGGAGGCCGGGCACCGGCTCGGTCGATGGTTCACGCTCGCGTCGTCCGTCGCGCGGGTGGCGATCTCCTTCGACGCGCTCGAGGGCCGCATCGCGGCCGACGGCCGCGTCCGTGAGCTGAGGGCGACCGCCGTGTTCGTGGGCAACAACCGGTTCTCCACCAGCCCCGGCTCGATCGGGCGCCGGCAGGCTCTGGACGAGGGCGTCCTCGACGTTCGCGTGGTCCGGGCACGCGTGGGGCTGCCCGGACGGGTGAGCGCCGGCTGGCGCGCAGCGGTCTCCCGTCCCCGGCGCGTCGTGCAGACCGTGGCGCGCGAGGTCGAGGTCCGCCTGCGGGAGCCTCGCCTGATGGCCGTGGACGGCGAGCAGGATCGCGAGCGCCGGTCCGTGCGGATCAGGATCGAGCCCGGAGCCCTGCGGATCCTCGTTCCCCCGGCGGACTAGGCCCAGCCTTTCACGACGTCGTACGTGCGGCGGCCCGGCGGTATCCCTCAGGAGGGGTCGCGCACCGACATGAGCAGCCGCACCACCGAGCCGGCTCCGGTCGAGCGGATCTGCACGAGGTCGCAGAGTTGGTTCGCCACCCAGAGCCCGAAGCCCGATGTCTGCGTGGCGGTGGGTCGTTGCCTGCCGGCGAGGGGCCGGTCGAATCGTCCTTCGTCCCGAATCTCGCACGCCACCGACTCGCCGTGTCGCCACATCCGCACGACGCCCCGCCCACCGCCGTGCAGGAGGCTGTTCGTCGCCACCTCGCTCGCGGCGAGGACCAGATCCCGCGTCCGCTGCGGCCCGAGACCGGCCGACACCGCGCCCGACTCCACGAACGCTCGCACGCCGGCCACATCCTCGAGGCCGAAGGTCAGCTCGCTCACCGGACCCGCGGGCTCGGGAAGGGTGCGATCGAAGGGCTTCGCGACACCCTCGAGTCCCAGGTAGCCGATGGCCTCGAGATGCCGGTCCCCGTCCCAGATGAGCGGGTGCGTCGATGCCGCCTCCTCGAGCACGATGGGCGGCAGCGACCGTCGGTCGTAGGGGCATGCGAGCCACAGATCGGAGTCGGCCAGCGCCAGGTTGAGCAACGCCTCGTGCCGTGCGCACTCGGCAAGCTCGTCCGCGCTGCGGCCCGCCCAGATCGGCTCTCCGACACCGCGCGCGCGACCCGGGTGCTCGTCGACGAACGCCTGCCAGGCGGGGATGATCCGCGCGGGATTCCGTCCCAGCACCGACATGTCGACGTAGCGCACTCGACCGTCGTCGTCGTCTCCGAGCTCGGAGCGCAGGCGATCGATCTTGCCCGGGCTCAGCGCGACCAGAGCCGGCTCGCCCGCCCGGAGCCCCGCTCGCAGGAAGGCGGCGAGTCGCGGGACCAGATCGGACACCCCCGAATACAGGAGCGCCTCATGGCGAAACGTCCCGTCGGGGCGGGTGTCGGTCGCATGGATGCTCATCAGGTCGCTGGCACTCTCCTGGTCGCTGCACGCGCGGGCTCGGAGCCGTGGCGCGCAGGATGGTGCGCATCCCCCCGCCGACCCATCGAGGCTCGGGCCTCCTACCCGCCTGCCCGCACGGCAAACCGCCGGGGAGAGGGCCCCCGGACGGTGGCTCGGCGTCTCAGGCGCGGAACGCCGCCCAGGCCTGCTGCATCCTGCTCGCCTGCCCGCTGGTGAACTCGAACATGCAGCTGTCCTGGGAGTAGTCCATGAAGTTGGTGATCGGGTCGAGCCCGGGGGCCCGGCACGTGTCGCGGCCTCTCGGACACTCGAAGGCCGGCGAGGCCTCCGCGGGTGTGTCGGCGACCTTGTCACCGGCGGCACATCCACCCTCGAACGTATGGATGAGCTCGAGCCAGTGCCCGACCTCGTGCGTGGCCGTGTCGCCCTCGCTGTAGATCTCGAAGTTCCCGCCCGGCAGCGACTGGTAATGGACCACCACGCCGTCCAGCACGCCGACCTCGTCGTAGTCGGAGGCGTAGTACGCGTACCCGAGCAACTGCGCGCCGAGCTTCGCAGAGTACACGTTGAGCGTCTCGGGACCGCCCACTCGCAGAGCCGACTTCATCGCGGTGTCCTGACCGTATCCGGTGAGGTTGAACCACCCCGCCTTGGTCGTCCGCGTGATCTTCTTGAGGTCGAATCGGAAGCCGGTCTCCACGCCGCCGGTCCGGCCCGCGAACGAGTCGTTGAGCACCCTCATCTGCGCCGAGATCCACGAGCTGGGGATGTTGCCGCCCGCGACCGTGAGGTCCTTGCGGATCACGTGGAAGTAGACGGGGATCGTCACGGTGCTCTGGCCAGCGCGGGCCGCGGCCTGGGCGGCCGCAGCTCCGTGATCCGCGATCCAGCGGCCCAGCGGGTCGCCCGCCGGCGCCGGCATCTCGTCGCGGATCCGGTCGCCGCGGCCCGCCGGGGCATGCGTGACGCAGGGGCGGGTCGGGTCCGAGGGATGCGCGATGGCGCCGGGGGCCGCGCCCGCGAGCACCCAGCCGACGACGGCGAACACGAGCAGCAGCTTGAGCCTTCGCATGGGGGCCTCCTTGTGTCGTCGGCGCTGACGCGACCGGATTCTAGCGCGCACTCATCTGCACAACACAGGGGGAGTCAGGAGAAGGTGGAGTACGGCAGGTTTCCGATCCGGCGCGGGACCGGCAGGCCGAGTCGTCGCATGATCTCGATGGCGGCGCGGTTGCCGCTCTCCACTCCCCCGTTGAGGAAGCCCTGGCTGTAGGTCGAGGTGTGCTCCCCCGCGAAGTGCACGCTGCCGTCGGCCGGACCCACGTTGTGCCAGAAGCGCGTGACCTGGCCCGGCAGGAATGCGGCGTAGGAGCCTCGCACCCACGGATCTCCCGTCCACCAGTCCACCCAGGCATGGCCGTTGAACAGGTCGGCGGATCCCGGGACGACCTCGTCGATCTGATCCACGGTGTCGCCGACGAGCGGCTCCGTCCCCGGACCGTGCGGCACGGCCGAGGCCCAGAGCGTCGCGCCCGTGTGCCCGCCCGAGTACACGGTGAGCAGCCCGGAGTCCCCGTCCTGGTTCGTCGAGCTCTCCCACGTGCCGAGCGTCGGGTGGTCGCGGAGCAGGACGCTGCTGAACGGTGCGTCGTTGACGGTGGTCATCTCGTGGAACCGCGATGTGTACTGCAGCAGCACCTTCGCGTTCGTGCCCATGCCCAAGTGGTTGATGGCGCGCACGGTGCCGTCGCGGAGACGGGCCTGCGACAGGTCGACCTCGCGCAGTGCCGTGAAGGGCAGGGCCAGGACCACCAGATCCGCGCGGACCGGGAGATCGCGGCCGCCGAAGGTCAGGTCGAGGCTCCCGTTCGAACGTCGGAGGATCGCCTCGAGCGGCCGGTCGAGGTGGATGATCCGACCCAACCGGTGCCGGAGCCGCCGAACGACGAGATCGTTCCCGCCCAGCACGTGGTAGCGCTCGTCGCCGCCGGGATAGGGCATCACGAAGAAGTCGATGAGCGAGAGAGCGGACAGATGCTGCAGGCCGAGGCCGTACCAGCTCTGCATCACGGCGTTCAGCCAGCCGCCGACCTGCGAGTCCAGCGTGCCCGGGAACTCGACCTCGAGCCAGTCCGCCATGGAGAGCTGATCGAGGGCGATCGCGGCGTGCGTCGCCGTGCCGTGCGAGTACGCACGGTCGCTCGGCGGCCGGCCGCGCTCGATCACACCGATCCGTCGGGCCTCGCGCGTGACGGCGGTCACGATCGGATCCAGCGCCTCCTCGAGATCGGGACGGCGCAAGATCTCACCGTCGAAGAAGTTCGGTGAGGTGCCGCCCTCCCAGCCGGCCCACAGATCCTCGAGCTCCAGGCCGAGCTCGTGCACGAGCTGGCGCAGATGGACGTGGCGGGTGTCGATGAACTCTCCACCGTGCTCGGCGTGCTGACCGTCGGCGAACCCTCTGGCCGTCCAGCACCTGCCGCCCACGCGATCCTGTGCCTCGTACAGGCGGACGCGCACCCCGGCCTGCGCCAGGCGGTAGGCGGCCGTGAGCCCGCCGAGTCCCGCGCCCACGACGACGACCTCGGGCGAGCCGGCGGCGAGCGCGCGGCCGGCCAGCGGCGCCGTCGCGAGGCCGAGTCCCGCCGCCGTGGCGCCGCCGAGCTTCAGGACGTCGCGTCGCGAGACGGTCCGGGACGCGGCATGGGAGCGTTCGGTCGCCTCCTCCAACGAGAGCGGAGCGCCGGCGGCGGCCTCCAGGTGCAGACGGGCCCGCGCCGCCCGCGCCAGCGGCGGCATCCGTCCCGGCCTCGCGCCAGGTCCCATGTCCGGCTCCATTGGGCGAGCCCCCTTCGGTCGGCGAACGGCAACGCCGAGACGCTACAACGAGAGCCGAGGAGGCGGAGGCTCGCCCTGCCCCCACGCGTCCAGGGCGCCGTCCACCACCACGCTGGTGCCGGAGACGTAGGCGCCGCCGTCCGACGCGAGGAACGCGATCACGTTCGCCACCTCGTCCGGCGATCCCAGCCGTCCGAGCGGCACCTGCCGGCGGGCCGCCTCGAGCTCGTCGGCGCCGTAGGCCGCGAGCGCCTCGGTGTCGATGTTGCCCGGCACCACGCAGAGCGAGCGGATCCCGTACCGGCTCCACTCCACGGCGAGCCCGGCGGCGAGGTTCTCGAGCGCGGCCCGTGCCGCCGACGCGTGGGCGAACCCCGGGATGCCGCGGCGCGGCGAGAAGCCCACGAACACCACCACACCTCGCCGCCGCGGGATCATCGACCTCGAGGCTGTCTCGCGCGTGACCTCCCAGGCCGCGTCCACGGTGAGCCGGTGCACCGCACGCCATCCCTTCGCGGTGATCTCCTCGGCGGGCGCGGAGAACTGGCCGCCGGCATTGTTCACCACGACGTCGATGCGATCGAACCGCGCGAGGATCGAGTCGAGCATGGCCGTCACCTGATCCGGCTCGCGCACGTCGCACGGCACCGCGAGCGACGGCGCCGGACCGGCCGCCTCCAGGTCGGCGAGGGTGGACTCGAGCGGCTCGGGGCGGCGGCCGCAGATCGCCACACTCGCGCCGCTGCGCGCGAACGCGAGTGCAGTGGCCCGGCCGATGCCGGTGCCGCCGCCGGTGACGAGCACCACGGAGGCGGCGTTCGCGTCCGCGGCCAGTGGGAAGCTCACGCGCCCGTCCACGTCGGGGGACGGCCGTCCGCGAACGCCCGCGGACCCTCCCGAGCGTCGTCCGAGGCAAGCATCCGCCGGTACTCGTCGACCTCGCGCATCGTGGCGAAGGCCGCCGCCGCCGTCATCCCCTCCGTGGCGTCGACGACCGCCTTCACGGCCCGGGTCGCGAGCGGCGCGCCGGCGGCGACCGCGTCCGCGAGCTCGCGAGCCTCGTCGATCAGCGTGCCGCGATCCACCACGCGGTTCACGAGGCCCCAGCGGGCGGCCTCCTGCGCGCCCATCCGGCGCCCGGTCAGCAACATCTCCATCGCGATCGCGCGCGGCAGCCGGGCCGGCAGGCGCACGATGCCGCCCGCGTCCGGCACGAACCCCAGGTTGACCTCCGGCAGGAAGAACTCCGCCTCCGGGGCCGCGACCACCAGGTCGCACGCGAGCGCGAGCTCGAAGCCTCCGCCCACCGCCAGGCCGTTCACCGCCGCGATCACCGGCGTCCGCAGGTCGAACAGCTCCGTCAGACCCGCGAAGCCGCCGGGCCCGTCGTCCTCCTCCTCGCCGGCGGCGGCCGCCTTCAGGTCCCAACCGGCGGAGAAGAACCGGTCTCCCGTGCCGGTCACGATCGCTACGCGCACGGAGGGCCGGTCGCGCAGCGACGAGAACACCTCACCGAGCTCGCGGCTGGTTCCGGCATCGATCGCGTTGGCGGGCGGCCGGTCGAGCGTGACCTCGAGGACCGCGCCGCGCGTCTGCGTCCGCACCCCGCTCATGGCGCCCGCAGGCTACGCCATCGCGGCGCGGTACCGGTCGTTGAAGGCCGCCACCGAGTGATCGTTGAACGGGTACACGCCCCCGCCGGCGTAGGCCCGCGACCGAACGCCCAGCTGCGCGCGCTCGCACACGGCCCAGTCCTGGCGGCTCACGATGTCCCACATCTCCGCCACGTCGGTCGGATCGAAGTCCTCCCGCGCGATCGTGTCGGGATGGAACAGGAACTCGCTCACGATGCGGGTGTGCGTGGGCGTCGTCGGTTCCAGGCGGTAGCTCATGACGCAGTCCGCGTGCAGGTTGATCATCGCCGTGGGGAACAGCGTGTTGCCCATGTAGATCTGGCGGTCCCGCTCGGTGAGGCCGGGGAGCGGCGGCCGGTTGGTGGTCCCGGTGCGCGTGAAGCCGACGACGCCGTCCGCGAGCTCCGCTCCCTCGTCGCCCTCGACCATGCCGGTGCGGAAGAGCGGGACGAGCTTCACCAGCTCCGGGTGGATGCCGGGGCAGTGCAGGCACTCCGAGTAGTTCTCCACGATCAGCTTCCAGTTCGCCTCGACCTCGTATGTGATGCGATGCGCGATCCGGAGATCGCCGATGCCCCACCGCGCGATCAGATCGGTGGGGTCGCCCTCCATGCTCCGGGCGAACGTCGCGCGCAGCGGCTCGGGCCTGGCCGACATGTTCACGAACACGAACCCGTTCCACGTATCCAACGCCAGCCGCCACAGCGGCCGCGTCGAACGGTCGAACCCTTCGCCCGCCGCCACGTTCGGCGTCGCCAAGAGCTCCCCCGCGGCGGAGAACGTCCACGAGTGGTACGGGCACTTGATGACGCCGGATCGCAGCTCACCCTGCCCGTCGAGCAGGCGCGTGCCCCGGTGCGTGCACGTGTCGAAGAGGGCCGCGAGCGTCCCGTCCTTCGCCCGGGTCAGCAGGACGCTCTCCTGCGCCACGTCACGCACCAGGTACGTGCCGGGCGCCGGCAGCTCCTCCTCGCGACCGACGCAGATCCACTCGGCGGCGAAGATGCGCTCCTGCTCCTCCGCCCAGACCGCGGGGTCGTGGTACGCGTGGCCCGGCAGCGTCGGCCGCGGCGTCCACGCCGCCGCGGGATCCGGGCGTCCGGCGGGGACGCTCACAGGGCCCCGTCCCGTCGGATCTCGCGGACGACGTGGTGCCCGGGCAGCCCGGTGACCCCGCCGCCCGCATGCGTGGCGGACGAGCACTGGTAGAGATTGCGGATCGGTGTCCGGTAGTCGGCGTACCCGACGGCCGGGCGCATGTGGAAGAGCTGGTCCACGGTGAGCTCGCCGTGGAAGATGTTGCCGCCGATCAGTCCGTACTCCCGCTCCATCTCGTGCGGACCGATGATCTGCCGGTGCAGGATCGAGTCCGTGAATCCCGGCGCCACCGCCTCGAACCGCGCGAACAGGCGGTCGGCGTAGGCCTCGAGCTCGTCGCGGTGCGGCTCCGCGCTCCAGCTCTCCGGCACCCACTGCGTGAACATCGACATCACGTGCTTGCCCTCGGGCGCGAGGGTCCGGTCGAACACGGTGGGGATCTCGCAGTCGGCGAAGGGCAGCGTGGCCGGCCGGCCGGCCCTGGCTTCCTGGAACGCCGTCTCCAGGTACTCGAGGTCGTCCATGATCGAGATGGCGCCGCCGTGGACATCGGGGTCGAATCCCGGATCCGCCGTGAACTCCGGCAGCCGGTCCAGCGCCAGGTTGATCTTCACCGTCCCCGAGCGGGAACGCCACCCCTCGATGTCGGCGACGAACTCCGCCGGGAGCTGCGTGCGGTCGATCTGGCGGAGGAACGTGATCTGCGGGTGACAGGCGGTGATCACGACCTTCGCATGGAGCTCCTCGCCGCCCGCCAGCACCACCCCGTGGGCCGTCCCGTCACGGATCAGGACGCGCTCGACCCGGGCGTTCAGCCGCACCTGCGCGCCGAGCGCCTCCGCGGAGGCCTGGATCGCCTCGGCGACCGCCCCCATGCCGCCCTGCGGCATGCCCCACGACGCGACCTGCCCCTCGGTCTCCTCGCCGGTCGAGTGGTGCATCAGCACGTAGGCGGTGCCGGGCGACATGGGACCCGCCCACGTCCCGATGATCCCGTTCACCGCCTGGGTGCCGATCACGACCGGATCTTCGAACCAGCGCTCGAGCAGATCCGCCGCGCTCATCGTGAACAGCCGCGTGATGTCGCCAACGGTCCGCTGGTCCAGATCCTTGCGGAGCGACCACGCCAGCTGCCCGACGTCCTTGAGGTCGCGGAGCTTCATCGAGCCCAGGCGCGGCGGGGTGCGGTTCAACAGCGGATGCAGGAGGTTCGCGATGCGTCCGATCCACTCGTAGTACGGGCCCAGGGCATCCGCGTCGTGCCGCGAGTAGCGGAGGTACGAGTCCCGCGCGCGAGGCGTCTCCCCTTCGATCAGCGACCGGCCGTCGGGATGCGGCGTGTAGCCCATCCCCAGCGGATTGACCTGGTAGCCGAAGTCCTTGAGACGCAGATCGTTGAGGATGTACGGCGGCAGCAGGCTGATCGTGTAGGAGAGCGTCATGACCTTGAACTCGGGCGCCTCCGGCCAGGGCTGGTCGGTGGCGGCTGCGCCACCGGTCTTGTGGCGAGCCTCCAGCACCACGACGCGCCTACCGGCCTTCGCGAGGTAGGCGGCGGCGACCATCCCGTTGTGCCCGCCGCCGATCACGATCGCGTCGTACGTGTTCGCCGCCATCCGTTCCCACCGCTCCCGGAATCGATTTAGAATCGTCGTTCGAACTTCGGGCCACGAGGATAGCTCGCGGACGGCGACGGGCGCAAGCGGAGGCGGCGATGGCGGGGGTGGCGGGGTCCGGTGGCGCGATCGGTGCGAAGCGGGAGATGCGCGAGCCGTCCAGGCTCCGGCGCGACCGGATCGTGGCCACCGCCGCCGAGGTGCTGCGCGAGCGCGGGCTCGAGGAGACGAGGATCGCGGACGTCGCGGCGCGCGCGGGCATGAGCGCCGGCCACGTCATGTACTACTTCACGTCCAAGGACCAGCTCCTGCTCGAGGCCGTCCGCGCCGGCGAGGACGGCTTCTACGCCGGGGTCGTTGCGGAGCTCGGCTCGAACGGCTCGGCGCGGGAGCGGCTCGTGCGACTGATCGATCTCTGGAGCCCGCCGGGCGACGCCCGACGGGCCCCGGCGGCGTGGGTGCTCTGGCCCGATCTCTGGGCGAGGTCGCTGCGCGATCCGGAGCTGGCCGCGTTCCGCGAGGCCGCAGATCGCCGCTGGGTCGAGTTCGTCGCGGGCATCGTGCGCGAGGGACGGCGCGCCGGCGAGTTCGCACCCACGGACGCCACCGCCTTCGCCCAGCAGTTCGCCGCGTTCATGGACGGCCTCGCGTTGCGCGTGATGGCGGGCGACAGCGTGGTGACCGCCGCCGTGATGCGGGACTGGTGCACGGCCTTCGCGGCCCAACGCCTGGGCTTCGAGCTCATGTAGCGAAGCGGTAGCTCAAGGAGGAAGAATGAGCTAGACCACCGTGACGACGTAGTCCTCGGCGTCGGCGTCCCAGTCGAGGGAGACGATCCCCTGCGTCTCGGCCGCCTTGCAGAACTGCAGGAACCCCCGGTACCCGTACTTCTTCTCGCTGAAGTCGGGCTGCACCTTCCGAAGCTTGGTCTTGAGTCCCGACAGGTACGGCGGGTTCCCCTTCGCCTGCAGGTCGGCGACGACGGAGCGTAGGAGCTCGAAGGCCTCCGCCTCGCCCCCGTGCGAGGGCAGGGAGACCTCGGGGTCGCCCTTGGCGGCGCCCTCGGAGAGCTCGATCACGTTGCCGTCGGCGAGGTGGCGCATCAGCTCGCCGAAGGCGCGGAACCCGTACTCGGCCTCGTTGAACGTGGGGTCCTTGCGTAGGAGCGCGCGCTTGACCGACGAGGCCAGGACGGCGCCGCCCGAGGAGCGCTGCAGCCCCGCCACGGTCTGGGCGATCTTCGCGGCGAGCTCGTCCACGTTGCCGGACGCGGGGGCCGGCTCCTCCACCGGCTCGAGCTCCGCCGGCTCACTCGCCGCCGGCGCCTTCGCGGCGCGCGTCGAGGCGGTCCGTTTCCGGGCGGGGCGGGCGCGGCCCGATGGCACATCGACGCCCTCGAGGGTCTCGTAGAACAGGAACTCGTCGCAGGCGGGCGGGAGCATCGCCGAGGTCGAGTCCTTGATCCCCACGCCGATCACCCGCTTGTTCAGCTCGCGCAGCTTGTGGACGAGCGGCGTGAAGTCACTGTCGCCCGTGCAGATCACGAACGTCGTGACGTAGTCGCGTTCGAACGCCATCTCCAGGGCGTCGACGGACAGCTTGATGTCGGCGGCGTTCTTGCGGGAGGCGCCCATCCGCTGGGGGATCTCGATGAGCTCCACGTTGCTGCGGGTGAGCATGCGACGGTCCTCGTCGAAGTACGACCAGTCCGCGTACGCCTTGCGGGCGATGACCCGTCCGCGCTCCGCCAGCGCGTCGAGCACCGGGACCAGTTCGAAATGCGAGCCGCGCAGGTTCTCGCGTGCTCCGATCGCGAGGTTCTCGTAGTCCAGGAACAGCGCGATCCGTTCTTCCTCCGCCTCCACGGGTGGAGCCTACCCGCTCGAGCCGCCCGGCCGGCCGAGAGCGGCGCGGCGGCTACGGGTGAACGCGCAGGTGCGGGATCAGCATCCGCTGGTCAGGTAGCCGTGTGCGCACTTCCAGGCCGTGGCGGCCCGGGTCCACACGCCGAGCTGGGACGTGACCCGGACCCCGTTCGGCAGGTCGCCCGGATACGGACCACCGCCGAGCCAGACGATCGTGGTGGGCCGCTCGGGGCAGGCGGAATCGTCGATCCTTCCGGGGACGGCCATCGCCTTCGCATGGTTCAGGGAGAGCGTGTCCACCTTGAAGATCGAGCACCTGATGACCAGGTTGTTCGCGGAGCCCGACCACTTGAACAGCGAGTTCTCACCGGCGCCGCCTTCGTGCGGCGTGATCCACAATCCCATCAACATGTGATCGAGGACGAGCGTCTCCCCCGCGGGCTGCGCGAACGAGGTGCTGGGCTGCTCGGAGATGCCGGTGTTGCATCCGTTCCAGAGGTTGTTCTGCAGGAGCCCGCCGATGACGCCGTCGTTCTCCAGGCAGTCGTCGTGGATCCGGGTGAAGTACGTGTTGCGCACGGTCATCGTGACGTTGTCCGCGCCGGTGCTCGTCTCACGTGGCCGGAATCCGTCGCCGGTGTTGTCGCACCGGACGCCGTCGACCTTCATCCACTCCCTGGCGACGATCCGGATGCACGGCTGGTTGTGCCTGTGCGCGTCCTCCCACGTCATGTCGGGAGGGATCGAGCCGAAGACCTGACCGTCGAACCAGCAGATGCGCGACGACGTCGTGTCGACGCCGATC
Organism: uncultured Actinomycetes bacterium; assembly: GCA_963832225.1. Classification (GTDB taxonomy): domain Bacteria; phylum Actinomycetota; class UBA4738; order UBA4738; family HRBIN12; genus JALYMB01. Next base: position 67,399 of record CAWHTI010000005.1, on the reverse strand, counting down.
GGATAGACATCGAGGTCGGGTCGCCAGGTGGAGCGCGACGCGTCGAACGTCGTGTCGCTGGGTGGGTCCGGCGAGTATTTGGAGGTGATCGTCCCGCGCGGCGTGCTCACGACGTGGCGCCCGGCGCCGAAACATTCCTGCGCCGCCGTCGCCACACGGTGCGCCGGTCCGGGAGCGGGAGGTTGCGCCCACGTCGTCGGCGTCGCCGTCGTGAACGCGAGGAGCAGGGCCGCCACGCCGGTCCACCGCCGACGACGTCCCGCCCGGAACGCGACGGTGAGCGATGCCATGGATGAACGCATCTACCTCGTCTCGGGTAGGGGACGGAAAGGCCGTGAGCCGCCGCTCCGACGGGAACCGGGGGGCCTCGGTCGGAGGGGCTCGTGTCGACGGTCGATCGGGACCGCTCGATGAAGCAGCTGAGGATACTCAGGATCGGCGAGACGTCAAGCCCAGCTCGGGAGCTCATGTGGCGAAGCGGTAGCTCGGAGCTGGCGGAACGCCCCGGCGTCGACGAACCAGCAGGCCGACCAGGCCCGTCCTTGGGAGCGCCCGTGGGTGTACCACTGGAACGCACCGTCACAGGAGCTGCGCGAGGCGGGCGGCGCCGAGACGATGCCGAAGGCGTCGGCGGGGCCCTCGCGACAGGCCACCTGCTGGATGCCGCCACCCTCGACGACCCCGCAGACCACGCCCGGCAGGGCGATCTTCGTTGCCGCCGATGCCCGCGCGCCGGCGGCGCCGCGCGATGCCGGGACGACCGGCGACGGCGCGGGCGTGACCGAGGTGGCGGCCGCGTTCACCGCCACCCGCTCGCGCGATCGGATGGTCGAGAGCGCACCGAGCGTGAGCAGCAGCGCGACGGCCGCGATCGTCACGGCCCTCGCCGGCGCGCGCAGACGATCGGGGAGGCGTGGGGCCGCGTCGAGCCGGCGCAGGATCACGGCCACGATCGGACGGTGACCCAGTCCCCGGCGGGCGGCCTCGGCCGGCAGCAGATCCACGGCGTAGGCCGCCAGCAGCCCGGCCTCCACGTCGGCGGCGGGGCGACCGTGCTCCTCCGGCCCCAGATGTCCCGCGCACAGCGGGACCGGCCGTCCCTCGCGGGACACGACCTCGACCGGGTCCACCGGTCCGCGACGTTCCGACAGACAGGGCCCGCAGACCAGGCGCACGCGCGCCGGATAGGCGAGCGAGGAGCGCACGCCACGCTCGTGCTCGACGACGCGGCCCCACATCGAGATCGCGCCGAGGGCGCCGACGGAGCGGTGCTGCAGCACGCCGGCGCGCACGAGCGAACGCAGCGACGAGGCCGCGTAGAGGCCGCACATGCAGTCCGATCCCGGCACCTCCCCGGGAGGATGCTGTGGGCACGTGGCCCGCATCGGCTCCCGCACCGGCCAGATCGTGCGTCGCGTCACCGCGGCGAGGCGGACCGCCGTGCCCTCCCCCGCCAATCGCCAGACGCGAAAGCCGACCACCGGGTCGAGCGCGAGATCCTCGACGGCGGACGAGACGTCCATCGGAGCATCGTGCCACACGCCGCCGGCCCGGTTTGCGGCGACGCGGGCGGCGAGCCTACGCTCGCTTGCGGCGATCCCCCCACGCGCGATCGCCGTACGGCGGAGATGACCCGGCGGCCGGCGGGGCCGACCCAGGAGGAGGGGCGACGTGGTGTCGACGAGCGTCTACATGCTGGTGTTCCGCGCGGTGCACATCGTGGCCGGCGTGGCGTGGGCCGGCTCGGTGTTCATGCTCGTGACGTTCGTGCAGCCGAGCTCGGCGGCGATCGCCCCGGCGGGCGCGCCGTTCATGAGCGAGCTCCTCGGCAGGCGGCGGCTCGTCGATCGGCTGGTCGGGCTCGGTGCCCTCACGGTGCTCGCGGGCCTCTTCCTGTACTGGCGCGACGCGCAGCCGCTCGGGATCGCCGGCTTCGCGCGGACCACGTTCGGCACCTGGATCACCATCGGCGCACTGTCGGCGATCGCCGCACTCGCCGTCGGGGCGTTCGGGACGCGTCCACGCGTGCTGCGCTTCCTCGCGATCGGGCGCATGGCCGCCGAGGCGGGGGGTCCCACGCCCGAGCAGGCCGCCGAGATGGGCGCGATCCAGGGACAGCTCAAGGTGCTGGCCAGGACGAGTCTCGGGCTGATCGTCTTCGCGGTGTTCGCGATGGCGACCGCCTCGTGGTGGTAGCCGCAGGATCGGGCAGGGCCGCTACAGTGCGGCGACCGTGGGGCCGAAGCTTGATCCTGACTGATGCTCCGTCCCCGCCGACACCTCGTCCGACTCGCCGCCGTGACCTCGTTCGCGGTGCTCGCCGCCCTGCCCGCGGCGGCGGCGCTCCCCGGCGTGGGGGCAGGGATACCGGCTCGCGACGGCTCCGCCGGGTCCTCAGGCGAGGCCGGTCTCACCCCGGGAGCCCAGGGTCGGGCTCCGCGCCGCGCCACCCTGCCCGGCATCGACGTGTCCCACTGGCAGGGGAGGATCGACTGGAACTCCGTGGCCGACGCCGGGCCCCGATTCGTGTTCCTGAAGGCCACCGACGACACCGACTACGTCGATCCGACGTTCGCGACGAACCGGGCGCAGGCGAGGGCCAACGGCCTGTCCGTGGGCGCGTACCACTTCGCGAGGCCGGATCCGTCGCGCGGCGACGCCCGCCGGGAGGCGCGCCACTTCGTGGACGTGGCGGACCCGGGACCGGGCGACCTCCTGCCCGTGCTGGACATCGAGACGAGCCAGGGACTCGGCCACGCCGGCGTGACGCGGTGGGCACGCACCTGGGTACGCGCGGTCCGGTCGCTCACCGGTGTCACGCCGCTCGTCTACACCAGCCCGTACGGGTGGGCGACCAGGACCGGCGACACCCGGATGCTCGCGCGGGACGGCGCACCGCTCTGGGTGGCGCACTGGGGCGTCTCGTCGCCGACCCTCCCCGCGAACGGATGGGACGGCAACGGATGGGTGGTGTGGCAGCACACGAGCTCCGGCCACGTCTCCGGCATCCGAGGCGACGTCGACCTCGACCGGCTGTCGGGCACGCGTCTGGGAGTCATCACGATCCGCCGGCTCGCGATCGAGGTCGCGGGCGGCGCGGGTCGCGTGACCAGCGATCCTCCGGGCCTCGGCTGCGCCGCCTCCTGCTCTCGGAGCGTCGACCCGGATGCCGCCGTCACGCTGACCGCCGTGCCGGACGACCAGGCGCACTTCGCCGGCTGGAGCGGCGCGTGCTCCGGCGATGCCCTCACCTGCACCGTGACGATGCGGACCAGCCGCTCGGTGAGCGCCCGGTTCGTGACCGACGTCGAGGCCCCGACCGCGACGATCACGACCCCGGAGGACCTCACCGGCCCCGCGGTCGTGCGCTTCGACGAGCCGGTCCGCGGCGTGGGCGCATCGAACCCCGTCCTGCGCGAAGCGGGAGGGGCTCGCCTGGCGGTCCACCGCGTCTGCCGCACCGCCGCAGGCTCTCCCGTGGCCTGCGACACGGCGGTCGTCCGGTCGGTCTCGCTTCGGCCCGCGGCTCCGCTCGTCCCCGGCCGGAGCTACCGGGTGTCGGTGAACCCGGAGGGCGCCGAGCCCGCGGTGCGCGACCGCGCCGGGAACCCTGCTCCGTCGGCGACCGCCACGTTCGACGCCGCGAGGGTCGTCGAGCAGACGAGCGCGGCCGTCGTGCGGTCTCCCGCCCGATCGTGGTCGGCCGTCCGGGTCGACCACGCATCCGGTGGCAGCTACGCCGTCGCTCATCGCGCAGACGCGTTCGCACGGATCGCCTTCGACGGCCCCGGCGTGGACTGGATCACCGTAACCGGTCCGGACCGGGGACGGGCGCGCATCATCGTTGACGGGGAGGTGCTGCGGACCATCGACCTGTTCTCGGCCGAGCGCGCCTTCGGCGTCGTGCGAACCGTCGGCGGGCTCGGGGACGGCGCCCACGTCCTGCGGATCGTGGCGACCGGGCACGGACGGCCGGCCTCCACGGGCAGCGTCGTCGCCGTCGACCGGTTCGACGTCTGGTCCTGAACCCCGGCCTCAGGCCACGAGATCGAGGACGTCGACGACCGCCTGCTGCCGGAGCTTGAGCAGCTCCCGCTCCTGCTCCTCCGCCGACGACGACAGCTCGTCGAAGTCGATCCCGTCGAAGCCTCCCTCCGACTCCTGCACCCGGGCGAGCGCACCCCACAGCAGTCGCTTCCCCCACACGCCGACGGCGAGCGCCTCGAGATCCTCCAGGAGCGACGGGCCGGGCACGAAGGGCAGGGATGCCGCGAGCCGGCCGAGCGAGCCGACGATCCCCATGGCCCGGCGCACCGGATCCATCGGCGCGTCCAGCCGATGGAGCGCGTCGACCACCAACGCGCGCTCCGAGCGGATGTCGCGGCTCATCTTCGTCATGACCGCGGCGGTCTCCGTCCCGGGGTGATCGCGTTCCAGCCGTGTGGCGATCGTGAGGCCGACGTCGGCGCCGGCGACATGGTCCTCGAGGTACCTGCGCAGCTGTGTCTGATCCATGGTCGTTTCGCTCCTTCGTCCGGATGGGCTCGTCGACCGCGGTCATCGACCGGGGTCCGCATCCCTCGGGGTACCCGGCCGTGCGTGAGCCAACCACACCGATCGAGCTCCTCCGGTGGAGGAGGACCCGCGACCACTCGAGGTGAACGCGCCGGCCCGGTGAGGCGCGGGTGGTGCACCCGCGTCCCAGGTTGCAGACTGTGTCCCGTGACCGATCTTCCCGAGGAGGCGGCGGCGCTCTTCCGCGAGGACCCGGAGCGGTTCGTGACCGCTCGGGACGCGCTGGTCGCCGTCCTTCGATCGAAGGACCGCACGCAGGAGGCCGCCACGGTCAAGAGCCTCCGCCGACCTACCGCCGTGGTGTGGGCGCTGAACCAGCTGTCCGCCCGGGATCCCTCGGCGGTCCGCGAGCTCCTGGACGCCGGTGCAGAGCTGCGGGCGGCGCAGCAGGCGACGCTCTCGTCGTCCGGCACCGGCGCGGATCGTCTCCGCACTGCGACGTCCGCGCGGCGCACGTCCGTCTCGCGCCTCGCACAGGTCGCCGGGGATCTGCTCGAAGCGGCCGGCCGCGGTGTGAAGGCCGACGAGATCACGTCCGCCCTCGAGGCCGCCTCCGTCGACGAGGAGATCGGGTCGCGTCTGTCGACCGGCACGCTGGAGCGGCCGCCTCCGCCGGTCTCCGGGTTCGGCGACGTCTTCGGGCTCACGGCGGTGGCCGGCGGCGCGACGGAGGATCGCGCCGGCGATGCCGCGCCGAAGGACACGTCGAAGCGGCAGCGAGCATCCGCCGGACCCGCCGATGCCGAGATCGACGAGGCGCAGTCGGAGATCGCCGGGCTCCGGCGGGATCGCGACGCGGCGGCGCGGCGCGCACAGACGGCCGGCGCGACCGCCGAGCGGCTCGAGGTCCGAGCGAGCGGCATGCGCGAACGGCTCGCCGCGGCCGAGGCCGAACATGCCGAGGCCGACGCGCGCGCCCGGGGAGCCGACCTCGAGGTCGCACGCGCGGAGCGGGAGCTCGCCAAGGCCACCGAGCGGCTGGAGCGCCTCCGTCGCTGAGCCGTCGGCGGCTCTCCGGCGGCGCGGCGAACGGCCGACACGACCCCCGGTCCCGCTCAGGCCGCCTTCTTAGGCCCCGTTCTCCGGCCGCGTTCCTAGGCCGCGTCGAGCACGCCGAACTCCTCCGAGCGCCCCGGCGTGGCGAGGCCCAGCCGCACCAGCGTCCAGAACGCAAGCTCCACGACCGGGCCGACCAGGACGGCGAGGGCGACGGTGCCGATGCCCCCGGTCCCGCCCAGGAGGACCCCGGTCACGAACACGGTCACCTCCATCGTTCCCCGCACCAGACCGATGCGCTGTCCGGTCCGCCGGGACAGGACGAGCATCAACGAGTCGCGCGGACCGGCGCCCATCCCCGCGCCGATGTAGAGGGCCGACCCGACCCCGAACAGCAGGATGCCGGCAACGAGCAGTCCCGATCGGACGGGCAACGACGCCGCCGAGAGCCGGTCCACCGCGTCCAACGATCCCAGCACGTCGACCGCCGCACCGATCACGACGGCGTTGGCGATCGTGCCGAACCCGGGCGGCTGACCGGCGACCCAGGCGATCACCATGATCACCAGCCCGACGGCGATGCTCGTGACGCCGAGCGTCAGCGGCACGTGCCGCGCGACCCCCTGATGCAGGACGTCCCAGGGCGGCAGCCCCAGGCCGGACTCCAACATGAGGACGATCGCGGCGCCGAACAGGAGCAACCCTCCGAACAGCGCGACCAGCCGCACCGGACGCCGCCCGCGTAGGACCGGTGCGTCCCTCACGACGCGCCCGTCGGCCTTCGGTCGCACATCCGATCGCGGCCGCCCTCGCTCATCGGGGGCGAGCGTACCCGTCGCGGACCGCCTCACCGTCGCCGCGCCGACCGACCGCGGGCGGCGGGGGCGGGCGGCGGAACGGTAGGCTCACTCCCCCGGCCCCGGAGGCGCCCGATGACCCACGACGATGACGAGGCGAGCGAGGACCCGGCCGCCGAGCGAGCCGCGAAGGGACTGCTGACCGGCTGGATCGTCGCGAAGACGACCCCGTGGCTGGTGCGGATCGCGGTCTGGGGGGCGTGGCTCGCCGCCGTCGGCGCGTACGGAGGCTACGTGTGGTGGCGCGTGCGGCGCATGTTGCGGGCGCAGGGCGTGACGAACGTCGGTGAGTGGTTGCATCGACCCGACCCCCCCCGATAATGGTGCGCGACCGTCATCTTCCTCGAGGGGACGCGTGCAGCAACCACCAGCCCGATTCCGCCGTTCGATCTTCGGCTACAGCCCCAAGCACGTGCGCGCGTACGTCGCCGCCCAGGGCGAACCGCCGCCCGCGCCGCCCGGCGGGGAGGAGCTCCGGCAGGATCTCCTCGGCCTGGAAGGCGAGCTCGAGGCCGCGCGGGCGGAACTGAGCCAGCAGACCGCCTCCGTGCGGTCGGCCGAGATCGCCACCCGGGAGGCCCAGGACCATGCCCGCGAGGCCGAGCAGCGGATCGCCGGCCTGGAGGCTGACCTCCGGCGCGCCGCCGAGCGCTTCGACGCGCGTGGCGAGGAGGTCCGCGCGATCGAGGAGCGGGTGCGGGTGCAGACGTCGAAGCTCGACGCGCTCCGCGCGGCCCTCACGGCGGAGATCCAGAAGGTGTGGTCGGCCGAGATGCGCGTGCACGAGGTCGGCACCGAGCTGGGCGCCATGCAGGAGACGCTGCGACTGGCCGAGGAGGAGCTCGCCGGCGAGCGCGCCCGCGCCGGCGAGGCCGAGGCCGGCGCGCGCGCGGCGATGCAGGACGCGGAGCGCCGCAACGATCCTTGGACGGCCGGCGAGCTCACACCCGTCTTCGACATGGCGGAGCGGACCGTGACGCGCATCATCGCCGAGGCTCGCCGGCGCGGGAACGAGGAGTTGGGTGAGGTCCAGCAGCGCGTCGAGCGGCTTCGGGCGGAGACCTCCGAGCTCGAGGCCTGGCGCGATCGGATCGAGCCGTTCGTGGTGCCGGTTCGGCGCTCTGTCGAGGAGGCGCGGGTGGAGGCGGATCGCGTCGGCGGCCTGATCCGCCAGGCGCTGGAGCCCATGACCTCCGCGGTCTCCACCCTCGGCGAGCGGCTCGTAGACCTCGCCGCCGCGGCCTCCATCGGCGAGGAGGCCGGCACCGCGGCGTCCGGCCTTCCGCCCGCCGAGGCGTCGGGCCCGGGGGTCGAACCCGAGAGCACGGCGGGAGCGGCGTCCGGCGGGGTGGTCGACGTCACCGACGAGCCCGCCGACTCGTCGACGAACTCCTCCTGGTAACGGCGGCCAGGTAGCGGCGGCGAGGCCCGCCGGACCGCGGCCACGACCCGGCCAGGCACGGCGACGGAGTGGGTTGGCCTCCATCCCGGTCGTCGCGCGTCTCAAGGACTATCGTGAAGGCCTGGTGAAGGCCTTCCTGTGGGTCCTCGGCAGCATCCTGCTCCTGGACGTGCTGCTCGTCGCGATCTTCGCCGCGTGCGCCGCGGTCGTTCGACGCCGCGCTCCGCGCCCGGCGCTGGACGCGGCGTCGGGGTGGCCGTTCGAGAGCGGCAGCGGACGCCCGCAGATGCTTGCCGCGGTTCCGACCCCGATCGACGAGCACGACGAGACCGGCCCGAGCCGTCGCGACCTCGTTCGTCTGGTCCGCGAGGACGAGCCGCCCGCCGCGTCGCCACACGTCCCACGAGCCGGCAGGCGGAGGCGACTGGCCGGCGTCGCGCTCGCCGCGGCGCTCGCCGTCGCGGGAACGGCCGTGGCGAGCCCGGAGGTTCGTCACCTCGTTGCCACGGCGATCGGTGTCGTGTCGGAGGGGCTCACGTCCACATCCGTGGAACCCGACCAGGCCGCCGACATCGGTGGTGGTGACACGGCCACCGTGGGTGACGCGTCTCGGGCGCCGGACGCCGCCTCGGAGACCTCCGCGGGCGGGCGCCCCGGCGACGGCCCCACGCCGGGGCCGGCCGGCGATCCCCGCCCGCCCGGCGTGCCGCATCAGGGCGTCCTGTCCCCGACCGCACCGGCCAACGTCACCGCGATGCCGGCCGGCTCGGGCGAGATCGCCGTCGCGTGGGCTGACGTCGAGGGCGAGACGTCGTATCGGGTCGAGCGGGCCCTCGACCCCGGTGGTCCGTGGACCCTGAGCGCGACGCAGGCGCAGGACACCACCGCGATGAAGGATTCGGGGCTGTCCGCCGGGACCACGTACTTCTACCGGATCATCGCGATCGGCGGGGACGGCCAGTCGGCCTCCTCCGACGTCGCCTCCGCCACCACCACCGTCGACGTACCGGCCTCCCCCGCCACCATGATGGTCACCGCCGCCGGCGCCGACCGGATCGATCTCCGGTGGGACGACGTGGCCGACGAGTCCGGATACCGCCTCGAGCGCTCCTCCGACGGCGGCGCCGAGTGGACGACGATCGGCACGACGGGGCGCGACGTGACGACCGCGACGGATACCGGCCTCGATGCCGGGACCACCTACTGGTACCGGGTCTTCGCAGCGAACGACGCCGGTGAGTCCCCGCCGTCGGACGCGGCCGGGGCCACGACGGATCAGCCGACGACCGGAGACCAGGGCGGCGAGCCCGATCCGGGCTCGCCGGCGAGGGTTGCGATGGGCGGCGCAGCGGGTACGGATGTGCAGAGCGACACGAGAAGGAGGATTGCCTGATGATGAAGAAGATCGGATCGGTCATGGCGACAGTGAGCGCGTTCCTGATGATGACGGCGCTCCCCGCCGCCGCTGGCTACGCGCCACCGCCGCCGGTACCGGGAGGCACGCACGGCGCCCAGGGAGGCGGCGGCGGTACGGCGTTCACCGGGTCAGATCTGACCGTCGGAGCCCTGCTGCTGGGTGTCCTGATCGTGGTCGGCGTCGCGGCGCTGCTGATCGGCCGCCGCGTCTCGGCCCGCCGGCATCCGGCGGCCACGCCGTAGCAGGCGGGGGCCGGCGCCCTCAGGCGTTCGGCGGCGCGGCGCTGAGGTCGTCGAGGACCGTGACCGACTCCTCGCTGCCCGCGATGTCGCCGAGGGAGATCACCCCGATCGCCACGCCGCTCTCGACGACCGGCAGCCGGCGCACGTCGTGGCGGCGCATCAGGCGTGCGGCCTCGGTCACGGTCTCGTCGGGCCGCACGGTCGCGAGCGCGGTGCTGCAGATCGTCCGGACGCTCGTTGCATCGGGATCGTGGCCGGCCCCGACGCCTCGGACCGCGACATCGCGATCGGTGACGATGCCGATGATGCGGTCGGTCTCGTCCTCGATCACCACGACGTCGCCGATGTCGTGGTCCCGCATCAGCCCGGCGGCCTCGGCGATCGTGGCGGTCGGCGGCACGGACTGCGGCGCCGCGGTCATGAGTTGGCGGACCTCGCGGAGATCGTTGGGCGCGACTGCCGGACCTGCACGGCCGGCCGGCGATGCCTGAGGACGCCCCGCCGGGACGGTCGCGGCGGACCGCCCCAGGACGCCGTCCAGCAACCCGGATCCCTTCCTGGCGCCGGTCACGTAACCGGCGGCGAACGCGGCGGCCGTGCTGAGGATGCCCATCCGGTGCTCCCTTCGATCCGATGGATGATCCGCAGCCGTACCCGCCCGGCTCCGGCTCCATCCCCCGGGTGCTTCGTTCGACCTCAACCTCGTGGTCGAATCGGCCGAGGAGGGATGACATGGTCCACGCCTGCTGGCCGCCGACCCACCGAAGCCGGATCCATGCCACCGCGCCGTGGCGGTGCCCCGTCTGCGGGGACGAGTGGGTGGCCCGCATGACCGGACCGATCCACCCGGATCCGGTGCACCCGTTCGATCTCGTCGAGACGGTCACGACCGCCGACTGGATGCGCCTGACCGCCTGAGGTCAGTCGTCGTCGGCGGGTCGGCGCAGTCGCTTCGTCTGGGCGCGCCGCCGCTTCTCGGCGAGCCGCCGCTCGACGGCCGACCGGGTCGGCCTCGTGGGGCGCCGGCTCGGCGGGGGCGGCGCGACGGCCTCCGCCAGGATCGACGCGAGACGCTCGCGCGCGACCTCGCGGTTGCGCAGCTGCGAGCGTTCATCCGAGGCGGCCACCGTGAGCACTCCGTCCACCAGCCGCCCGGCCAGGCGCTCCAACGCCCTCGCCCGCTGCACCGGGCCCAGCGCCGACGTGCCGGCGACGTCGAAGCTGAGCTCCACGCGCGAGTCGGCCGTATTGACGGACTGACCGCCCGGTCCCGAGGACCGGCTGAATCGCCACCGCAGCTCGCCGTCGGGGATCTCCACGGAGCGCGACACCCGCAACGGTCCCGTCATGCGCCCAGTATGCCCGCGGCGCCGCGTCGCATCCCCGCCTCGCGACCAACCTCGTACCATCGTCTGCTGGAGATCTCGAGGGAGCTGGCGATGACCAAGGACGAGTTGATCCACAAGCTGCACCAGCGGCAGAACAACGGGATGACCGACTACGTGGTGTTCGGCGAGCTGGTGGCGATGGTGCCCTCCGATCAGGTCGACCAGTGGCAGGCCGTGCTCGCCAAGGCCACGGCGACCGACGAACGTCGCGATCGCGAGGACTGAGGCGGCCGGGCTCAGCCGGTCCGCGCGGAGCCCCGACCTCCTCTCACGCCCCGCCCACCCGCGGCACCCGGCTCCCGGCGCTTCGCCCGTTCGACGCTCTCCCGGAGCGCGTCCATGAGGCGCTCGGCGTCCGATCCCCCGCCCCGCGCGGCGACGGGTTCGGGCTCCGGTTCGCGCCGCGGCGCCTTGCCGGCGATCAGTGTCCGGAGCTCCTCGCGGTAGGTGTCGGCGTACCTCGATGGATCCCACTCCGTGGCGAGCATGTCGATCAGCTGGGCAGCCATGGTGAGCTCGCGGTCGCCGATCCGCGCCCGGTCGAGGTCGGGCACGATCTGCCTCGGGTCGCGCACCTCGTCGCCGAAGAACAGCGTCTCCAGGCCGATCGCCCCGGTCCGCGGTCGGATCGCCACGAGGTGCGGCTTCGTGCGCAGCACGAACCGCCCGATCCCCACTCGCCCGGCACGTTCCAATGCTTCCAGCAGGAGCGCGTAGGGATGTTCGGCCGTCTCGCCGTCCGGAGCGACGACGTAGCTCTTCTCGAAGTACACCGGATCGATGGCGGCGAGCTCGACGAAGTCCTCGATATCGATCGTGCGGCTCGGTGACGGCCGCACCGCCCGGATCTCCTCCGGCGTGAGCGTTACGAGCACGCCGGGCTCGACCTCCACGCCACGGGCGAGCGTGCCGAAGGCCACCTCGGTCTCGGGTCTCGCCAAGCCGGTCCCGACCGGCCGATCGCTCTCGCCCGTCCCGGCGGCCCGATCGCTCGCCTCCCCGCGTTCCCGGCTCGGAGGCTCCCCCTCCTCGTCCGGCTCGGACATATCCGCATCCGGATACCCGCCTGCGGCAGGAGCGTCGCCGACGCCGGGCTCCGCTTCGACGACACGCCGGTACCGGACCCGTCGTCCGGACTCCGCGTCCACCAGGTGGAATCGCACGTCCTTGGGCTCCGTCGCGGGCACCAGCTTCACCGGGATCGCGACGAGGCCGAAACTCAGCGTGCCGCTCCACACCGACCGAACCATCTCGTCGAGGTACCCGCGCCGGAGCCCGCGAAACGGCGCCCCGGGCGGGGCTGTCGCTATGGCCGAGGCTCGATAACCTGCCCGTCCATGGCGATCATCGAGACCGAACAGCTCGTCAAGCGTTTCGGCACGGTCGAGGCCGTGAAGGGCGTGGACCTCCAGGTGGAGGCCGGCACCGTGCTGGGCCTGCTCGGGCCCAACGGCGCCGGCAAGACCACGATGGTGCGGATCCTGACCACGCTCCTGCTGCCCGACGGTGGGCATGCGACGGTGGACGGCCTCGATGTCGTGCGCGACGCCGAGGAGCTGCGCTTTCGCATCGGGCTCGCTGGACAGAGCGCCGCCGTCGACGAGAACCTGACCGGACTCGAGAACCTGGAGATGGTGGGACGGTTGTACGGCCTTCCCAATGCCGAGGCGCAGCGGCGCAGCGGCGAAGTGATGGAGCGGTTCGGCCTGTCCGACGCCGCCGAGCGGCTGGCCAAGACGTACTCGGGCGGCATGCGTCGTCGGCTGGATCTCGCGGCGAGCCTCGTGGGCCGCCCCGACGTCATGTTCCTGGACGAGCCCACCACCGGCCTCGACCCCCGGAGCCGGGTCGACGTGTGGGCGTTCATCCGGGAGCTGCAGGACGAGGGCATGACCGTGCTCCTCACCACGCAGTATCTGGACGAGGCCGACCAGCTCGCCGACCGGATCGTGGTGATCGATAACGGCACGCTGATCGCCGAGGGGACGTCCGACGAGCTGAAGGCGCGGATCGGCGGCGAGGTGCTGGAACTGGACCTCGAGCAGGTGGTCGACATGCCGCGCGCCGCCGAGGCGCTCCTGGGCATGGGCGCGGGCGATCCGCACCTCGACCGGGACGGCGGCAACATCCGGCTGCAGGTGGGCAGCGCCGGCGCCGTGGCGCTGCTCGACAGCGTCCGGCGGCTCGACGAGGCGAAGGTCCCGGTCGCCGGCATCGCGCTGCATCGCCCGACCCTCGACGACGTGTTCATGTCGCTGACGGGGCGCTCCGCGGAGGACGGCCAGGCCCCGGAGCCGGCGAAGAAGGGCCGGCGAGGCCGCACCAAGGGAGGCGAGGCGTGAGCGTCACCACCGCAACAGCAGACCACCGTGCGTCGCGCCCCGTCCAGCGTGGGCGCGCGCACGCGGCTCGCCCTCGGCAACGGTCTGCTCGTCACCAAGCGGAACATGTCTGACGCTCGTACGTGTGCCCACCGTGTTCATCTTCGAGCTCGTGCAGCCGGTGATGTTCGTTCTGCTGTTCCGCTACATCTACGCCAACCAGTTCTCGGATCTGCCCCCCGAGGTCGACTACGTGATGTTCCTGATGCCGGGCATCTTCGTGCAGAACGCGATCTTCGGCTCGACCACGACCGCGATCGGACTCGCCGAGGACATGAAGCGGGGCATCGTCGATCGGTTCCGGTCGCTGCCCATGGCTCGCTCGGCCGTTCTCCTCGGCAGGACCACGTTCGACCTCGCGAAGAACCTGCTCCTGCTCGCCATCGTGATCGTGATCGGCTACCTGGTCGGCTTCCGGTTCCAGAACGGGTTCCTCAACGCGGTGGGACTCGTGGTCCTGGTGCTGGCGGTCGGCTTCGCATTCTCCTGGATATCCGCATGCATCGGCCTGTCGTTGAAGGAGGTCGAGGCGGTACAGGCCGCCTCCTTCACCTGGATCTTCCCGGTTGTCTTCGTGAGCTCGGCGTTCGTGCCCGTCACGGGCATGGCGGGCTTCATGCAGGTGGTAGCGCGCAACAACCCGGTGACGATCTGGTGCAACCTGGCGCGCTACCTCGCCCTGGGCGACAAGGGGATCATCGACATCGTCACCCTCCAGCCGATCGACACGTTCGAGGCGCTGCTGCTGAAGTCGGTCACCTGGATCGTCGCCCTGCTGGCGATCTTCGTCCCGCTCGCGATCCGGCTCTACCGCAAGCTCACCTGACCGCGACGCCCACCCGTCAGGCCGCCGCCATGCTCCGCGGATCGTCGCTGCGCGGGTCCTGCACGGACGGATCGCCGGCGCGGACCGCCTCGAGCTGCGCGGCCAGGGCCGCTCCGTACAGCACGGCGATCGACGACAGCAGCGCCCACACCGACAGCGCCACGATGCCGGCGAGCGGCCCGTAGGTCTGGCCGAACGTCGAGCTCCACTGGAAGAACCAGGAGAGCGCGAGCGTGGACAGCGCCCAGAGCACCACCGCGACAACCGCGCCGAAGGCGAGCCACGACCAGCCGGGCATGCGACGTCGCGGCGACCACCTGAGCATCAGAGCGATCGTGGCCGCGCTCAGCACGAGCGCCACCGGCCACCGCAACGTGTTCCACAGCGTGGTGGCCAGGTCGCTGTCCAGCGAGTCGGCGACCGCGCGGCCGAACGCGAGCGCGGCGAAGGCCGCCGACCCCAGCACGCCGGCGGTGATCGCCAGCAGGAACGCGCGACCGTACTTCCGCGGGATCGGCCGATCCCGCTCCACGCCGTAGATGCGGTTCACGCCGCGCTCGAACTGCCCCATCGCCGTCGTACCCGTGACCAGCGCGCCGATCAGCCCGACCCACAGAGCCGTGGAGGGACTCGAGCCGCCGGCCTGGTTCGCCTGCGTGACGGCCTGCGTGAGCACCTTGCCGGCCGGGCCCGGGGCGGCGGCCTCCAACGACCGCGCGATGAGCCCGCCGAACTGACTCTCACCGAGCGTGCTGGCGAGGCCGACCAGCGCGATCAGTCCCTGCATGAACACGAGGGTCATGAGGAAGGCCAGCGAGCGGGCGTGACTGAACCCGTCGGCGAACCGGAGCCGTCGGAACGCGTCCGCCATCAGCCGGCCGCGGCCGGTGCGCGACAGCGTCTGCCAGGCGTCGTCTCCCGTCAGGCCGTACGTCTCGGGGACCGGTCTCGCGGTGCTCACGACGGCACCACCCCCGGCACGTTCTCTGGCACGATCTCTGGCACGCACACGGTGATGGAGGCGGGCTCGACGCGGATCTTCAGGCGGTCGGTCGGGGGTCGGTCGCCGCCGTCGAGCTCGTAGACCATGTCGTCCTCCAGCTTGATGTCCACCTCGGCCGCCGTGATCGTCTGCACGAACGGCGACCCCTCAGACTGCCCGACCACGGTTCGTCCCAGCGTCCTGGCCCAGTCCACGAGCCCCTTGGCGGTCACCAGGCCCACGTCCAGCCTGCCGTCGTCCGGCCGGGCTCCGTCGAACACCGGCAGGCCGCCGATCACGCGGCCGACGTTGCCGACGAGCACACAGCTGGCGTCGCCCTTGAACCACTTCGCGCCGTCCACACGGATCCGCACGCGCATGGGTCGCTCGCGAAGGTGCTTGGCCCCGGTCCACACGTAGGCGAGCTGACCGGCCTTGTCCTTCAGGCCGCCGCCGGCGTCGCGGATCATCAGCGCGTCGAAGCCCACCCCGGCCATCACCGCGAACCGCTCGCCGTTCACGGTGCCCACGTCGAGCGGTCGCCGCCCGCCGTGCAGGCCGATCCGCACGGCGGTCTCGATGTCCTGCGGGATGTCCAGGTTGTGCGCCAGCAGGTTCGCCGTGCCGGCAGGCACGATGGCGATCGGGATCTCGCTGCCGGCGAGCTCGTGCACGCACCGCTGCACCATGCCGTCGCCCCCCCACACGAACACCAGGCCGGCGCCCTTCTTCTTCACCTTGCTGGCGAAACGCGGGGCCTCCTTGCTCTTGCCCACCTCGTACCAGAGGGGATCGGCGATGCCCTGCTCGGCCAGGAGACGTCGGAGCTCGGGCAGGCCGCCACCGAACGACTTGCCGGCGTGGGCGAGGACCGCGACGGTGGTCATGGCCTCCCCTCCTGCGCGTCGGGTCGTTCGCCGGCGCCGGCCGATCCGACCCGGACCGCCAGCATCGAGATCAGCAGGGCTCCCGCCGCCAGGACCACGCTCGCGAGCACATCGGTGAGGTGATGCATGCCACGGTAGAGACGGGACACCGCGACGATGACGGGGAGCGCCAGCGCCGCCGCCCATCCGAGCAGGCGAAGGAGCCGGTTCGCGGTCAGGGACGCCACGATGACCGCGATCGCGACGTACAGCACGATGGCGGCGGCCGTGTGTCCAGAGGGGTAGCTGGCGGTCGGCGGCGACACGTCCAGACGCGTCACATCCGGCCGTGGCCGGTCGACGACGATCGCCGCGACCAGGAAGACGGAGACCTCCAGCACGAGGGCGGTCACCAGGAACTGGATCGCCCGCCAGTGTCGAGCGATGCCGAGCGCGATCGTCGAGATCAGCGCGATGCCGACGATCGTGAGCGTGGCGCCGAGGTCGGACCCGTACCTCGTCGCCGTGTCCAGGGCGGGGGTCCTGCGCGCGACGAACCAGTCGCTCACCCCCGTGTCCCATCGTCCGACGGACCCCGGCATGAGCACGTCGGTCAGCAGGAGGCCCAGCCCGATGACGATCGCGCCGAGCACCACGAGGCCGACGACGGCGATCGCGGAGCCCGTGATCGCCGGGTGCCGCGGCCCGAGGCGAACGCCCAGGTGATCGGCCCGGCCGTCCTCGGTCGCATCGAAGATGTCGTCCGGCTCGCGGGTGGAGGGGCGGTCCAGCGTCGAGGCACGCGTGTCTCCTGCCGACAGGATGTCCATGAGAGTGTTTGGGCCGTAGCGGCGTCCGGTAAACCTCTTCGCGGCAGAAGGATCCGAGGAGGAGGTCGTCCTGGTCCTGGTGGTGCTGTTCGGTGTGGCGGGGATCGCGGGGTGCCTGACGGCCGCCGCGGCCGCGAGATGGCCGGCCGTCGACCCGTCGCGAGCCGTGGACGTGGCCGCGCGCGAGGCATCGCGACACCCCGGGCGACTCATGCGCTTCCTGCGGGCGCGGATCGAGCCCGGCACCGCTACCGGCCTCGGACTCACGCTCGCCGTCGTGGGCATCGTCGTCGGTGGCACGCTGCTGGGCGTCCTGGCCTTCCTGGTGCGGAGCTCGGACAGCGGGCTCGTCGGCCTGGACCGAAGCGCGGCGGTGTGGGGGGCGGAGCATGCCACCTCGGCGACGACGCTCGTGGTGCGGGCCGTCACGCAGCTCGGCGGGACCATGCTGATCGTTCCAATGGCCGTCGTCCTGACCGTGGTCGAGTACCGGCGGCTGCCGAACCGCTCCCTGCCGGTCTTCGTGCTCCTGATCGTGGTCGGTCAGCTCGTGATCGTGAACCTCATCAAGGTCGCGGTCGCGCGGATCCGCCCCGACATCGACCCACTCGCCTCGTTCTCGGGCGCGTCGTTCCCCAGCGGCCACACGACCGCCGCCGCCTCCTTCGCCGCGGCCGCGGCGCTGGTGCTGGGCCGCGGCCGGCCGCTCCGCGTGCGGGCGATCCTGGCGGGCGCCGCGGTCGCAACCGCGGTCGCGGTGGCCGCGTCACGGGTGCTGCTCGGCGTCCATTGGTTCAGCGACGTGCTGGCCGGCCTCGCGTTGGGATGGAGCTGGTTCGCGATCCTGGCGATCGCGTTCGGGGGGCGCCTCATGCGATTCGGCGCTCCGGTGGAGGCCGCGCAGGCGGCGGGACCACCCGAGCCCGGATCCTGGGGCTCACGGAGCGAAGCGGTACCCCCCCACGATGCCGCGGGGGCGCCCGATCAGGGCCGAGCCGTTTCGTCCGCCTCTGTCCAGGGGTACGCCGTCGGGGACCGACGCGCCCGCTCCGCGTGAGCGTGCGCTCCGCCAACGGCATCGGGGGGTTGAGATGAGCACGACGACGAACGGACACCACAGCAAGGCGCTGGTCGTTGGCGAGGCCGCCCTGACGGGCTGGCGCGGCAGGGTGGGACGGGCCGTCGCGAAGCCGGTGGCGAAGCGGACCCCGTTCAGCGTGGAACAGGTCGAGGCCGCGATCGGACTCGTGATGCTGGTGTACGCGACGTACCGGCTCGCCAGGCCGCTGATCGCCGCCGTCCGCGAGTCGTAGCCGCCGTCCCGGAACCGCGGCGCCGACCGCGGAGCCCTGACCACAGGTCACGCCCGGATCACCGGCTGGCGCCTCGAACCTCGGGCCGGAATGCCAAGCTCTCCGGATGCGCCGGGGGGTCGTCCTGCTCCTGTACGTCGCGATCCTGGTCGGCGAGATGTCGTGGTCGGCCGTCGCGCCGCTGTTGCCATCGTTCGCGGACCGGTTCTCGCTCGGCGACGGACGGACGGGGTTGATCCTGTCGGTGGCCAGCCTGGCCATCCTCGTCGTGTCGATCCCCGCCGGGGCGATCACGCGAACGATCGGCGCCCGCCGACTCACCGTCGCATCCGCGGCGGCCATGGCCGTGGGCAACGTGATGGTCGGCCTCGCCTCGAGCTACTGGTTGCTGCTGGCGGGGCGGGGGATCTTCGGCCTGGGGTTGGGCATGCTGTGGGTCGGCGGCACGTCCTGGCTGCACGACGTCGCCGGCGAGCACCGGATGCGTGCGCTCTCCATGACGTCGGCGGTGATCGGCGTCGGCAGCCTGCTCGGCCCGTCGTTCTCCGGGCTCGTGGGCGAGCGGGCGGGGCTGGGAGCGCCCTTCCTGATCCTGGCGGCTGCGAACGTGGCGGTGATCGTCGCGCTCCTCGCCGGCTCGGGCGCGCCGACCGCACCGCACTCGCCGCGGGAGGACGAGCCGGGCCTCGGCGAGATGATGCGCGCCGCCGGCGGCGACGACATGATCCGGGCGAGCGTGGGCCTGATGCTCGTGGCGTCCCTGCTGTGGCTGACGGTGTACCTGCTCGTCCCGCTCCGCCTCGACGCAGAGGGATGGTCCTCCGGCGACATCGGCCTGGCGTTCTCCGTCTCCTCGGTGATCTACGCGGTCGTCAGCTGGGGCGTTGCGCGCCGCGCGGAGCGCTGGGCGACGCTCGGGGTCGCGGCGGCCGCGACCGGGTCGCTCGCCGTGTCGCTCGCCGTCGTGGTGGTGTACTCGTCCGTCGCCGCGACGATCGCGTTCCTCATGCTCGCCGGGCTCGCGACCGCGGTCATGATCGCCCTCACGTTTCCGCTGGGGGTCGCGGGCCCGCGGCACGTCTCGGTGGCCCTCGTCGGCGGGCTGCTGAACGTGGCGTGGGCGCTGTCGGGGCTGGCCGGCCCGACGCTCGGCGGCATCGTCGCCGAAGCCGTGGGAGACCGTCTCACGTTCCTGCTCCTGGGGATGATCAGCGCCGGCGCGGCGTGGTGGATGTGGCGCGTCCGCCGACGGCTCCCCGGCGTCGTCCACCCGCCGGTCTCGCACCGCTCGCCGTGACGCTCCGCTCGGAGGACGCGGTCAACAGCGCGTCGTAGATCGGCCGGCGCCGGGACTCGGGCAGGCGCTCCGGGCCGCCGCACACGGCCGCGCGGAGCCCCTCGAGCGGCAGGACCTGCACACGCCCGATCGAAAAGCCGTCCCGCCAGACACCGGCCTTCGTGGAGACGAGCACCGGGGTGACCCACACGTCGACGCCCGATCGCAGGAGCAGGTCGTGGACCGCCGTCGCGTTCCGGCGCGCCTGCGCCGCGTGTGCGTCGGCCGGGCGATTCCCCTGCATCAGGCCCCTCCCCCGGCGGACGTGGAACCGGCCACCGCTCAGATGTTTCACCTCGATCGCGAAGACACCGCCGGGCGCGATCGCCACGTGATCCACGTTGCCCCGACCCACGTCGAGGTCGTGGAGCGCGAGGACGCCCTCTGCGGGCCAGGCCCTCCAGGAGCGCGCCCGTGCGCTGCTCTCCCTCGAGGCCGTCGAGGTGGCGGGTCGGGTCCAGCCGCCGGCCGTCACGGACCTGCCGATCCACCAGGAAGACCATCGGGATCACGGCCAGCGAGGCCGGCCACCAGCGGAAACCCAGCGCCGCCATGCCCCAGACGAAGGCCACGCCCGCACCGGCGATCATCGCCTTGCGCTGGATCTGCTCCTCCAGGAACTGGCCGGGCCGTCGCGCGTCCATAGGGTCCAATCGGCAGATTCGGGGGGTTCCTCAAGGCCGAAGGCCGTACGCATCTCCGGGTACCGGGGCCGCGCGATGGACCGATGGCCTGCCCCGATCGACCGGTGATCGAGGCTTGTGGTCTATTCCCGCCAGGTGGCAGGGCGGCGATACTCCGTGCTCGGAGGTGATCGGAGATGAAGGACTCAGTTCGCATCTTCGAGGGGGCTGCAGGTAGTGGTATCGACCGGGAGGCGACGGTGACGCGTCTGCCGGGCTCCGCGCCGTCGGAGGGGACGAATGCGGCGCCGCATCCGGTGTACTCGCTGGACGGCCTCATGGCGCTGGCCCTGGCGGTCAGCAGGCTGGAGGTGTCCGAATGACCCACGACGAAACGGGCGTCCTCCAGAACGATCCGAACCGCGGTCTGCGAGATCGGATCGAACCCGAGGAGACGGAACCGATGACGTCGCGCGACACGCTGATCCTCGCTCTGCACGACCTCCACGAGGTGGCGAGGGAGCGGCTGGCCACCCCGGAGATCGGCCGGCGCGGCAGGCGATCCCGCTCACGCGTCAAGTCCCCCTAGGGGCTCGAGTAGCGAAGCGGTAGGCCCCATTGGGGCTCAAGTAGCGAAGCGGTAGGCCGCCGAAAAGCGCTCCCGAGCGCGATCCGGTGCGCTCGGCCCCCGAGCCTTGTCCCCGCCTTTACCGTGGACTGCTCTGGGCGTAACGCGGCCCTCTCTAGCGTGGTGGTGTACCCGACAGAGAGGAGACCACATGTTCTCGCACAAGGTCACCGCCGCCATCGCCGGTGTCGCCGTCGTAGGAGCGCTGGGCGGAGGTGCGCTCGCGTTGGCGAACGGCGACGATCTGGTCTCACCCCAGCGGGTGGGGACGTCGTCCAGCTCCAGCGACGACGGCACACCCGATCAAGGTCCTGGCGACGCACCCGGCACGGCTGGGGCGAACGACGACGACGGCACCGCTGATCAGGGTCCCGGCGACGCGCCCGGGACGGCTGGGGCGAACGACGACGACGGCACCGCTGATCAGGGTCCTGGCGACGCACCCGGCACGGCTGGGGCGAACGACGACGACGGCACCGCTGATCAGGGTCCCGGCGACGCGCCCGGAACGGCGGGCGCGGGTGAGGACTCCCATCACGGAGGCGACGACGACAACGACTCGGGCCACGGAGGCGACGACGACAACTCCGGGCCGGGCGGCGGCGGCGACTCCGGGCCGGGAAGCAACTCCGGCCAGGGATAACGGATCCGCTCCCCCCGGACGACGGCGCCCCAAGCGGGCGTCGTCGTCGTGCTCGGCACGTGCCTCGATCACGGATAGCATGCCCCGCGCATGGACGAGGCCTACTCGCGGCCCGGCGCCGCACCCCCTCGGCACGACCCGGCGCTGCGGGGCGCGTACGCGCTGATCGGGCTCGTGATCTCGGCGTTCGTTCCCTTCCTCACGTTGGTGCTCCGCGAGCGCGGACTCTCGCCCGACGACATCGGCGTCGTGCTGGCGGTGCTCTCGCTCTCGGGGGTGCTCGCGGCGCCGTTCTGGAGCCACGCCGCCGACACACGGCTCGGCTCCGTGCACACCCTGCAACTCGCCTGCGCCGCTGCGTCCATCGCGGGGTTCGCCCTGATCGCGACGGGGTCGAACCTCGTCGCGGTCGCGGCGGTCTGTGCGGTGCTCGGCGCCGCACAGGCGCCCCATACGGCGCTCACCGACTCGCTCGCGCTCTCCGTGCTCGGACCGGCGCGCGTGCACGAGTACGGAACGTTCCGCCTCTGGCAGAGCGTGGGATGGGGCGTCGGGTGCATCGTCATCGGCGCCGTGCTCACGGCCACCGACGTCGAGCTCGCGCTGCCCCTGTACGCTTGCGGTGCGGCGACCTACGCCGTCTACGTGGGCCGCTTCGGCCGGAGCCGTCCCAGGGGCTCGCCCGACACCGGCTCCCACCTGGGCTCCATGGGCGAGGCGTTCCGCACCGTGGAACGCCTCCCGCTCTTCCTGATCGGCGTCCTGGTCTTCGCGACCTCGACGCACGCGGCCGGCGACTTCGTCCCGCTGCGCATCGTGACGGGAGGCGGGGACGCGCTGCTGGTGGGGATCGCCGCGGGCGTCAGCGCGTTCGTCGAGATCCCGTTCATGCGCACCAGCCGCTCACTGATCGAGCGACACGGGCTCCGAGCCCTGTTCACGGCGGGGGCGGCCGTCTACCTGGCGGCGTCGGTTGCGTGGGCCACGTTCCCCGGGCCGGTCGCCGTGACGGTCGTCCGGATCGCGATCGGCGTCGGCTTCGCGCTCACCTACGTGAGCATGGTGCAGATGGTCGCGCATCTCGTCCCCGAGCGGCTCCGGAACACCGGCCAGACGTTGCTGCAGATCTGCACGTGGGGACTGGCTCCGATGCTGGGCGGCGCCGTGGGCGGATTCGTGTTCGAACATGTGGGACCCGCGCAGCTCTTCCTGGGCTCCGCCGCCGGGATCGCGGCCGGGATCGTGGTGGTGTGGATCGCCACCGCGGAGCACGGGCGTCCCTGACCTCGGATCCTCGCGGGATCGCAGCAGATCGGCGCCGGCGGCGGATGGCCGTCCGCTACCATCCGCGCGGAAGGAGGTCGACGGTGGGTCGGACCGCGAGCGCACGGGAGCGTCGGCAACGAGCCGGGATCCGTGTGCTCGTCGTGTTCGCGTCCGGCGCCCTGGCCTTCGGCCTCTTGATCCTCGTCACCAACTGGGAGGTGGCCCTCATCGGGTCGTGGATCGTGGCTGCGGGCCTCTTCCTCCTCTGGGTCTGGCTGGGCGTCCGCAGGGCCGACGCGCAACGGACGAAGGACCTCGCTCGGATCGAGGATCCCTCCCGGCTCACGGCGGACGCGCTCCTGGTCGCCGCGAGCGGCGCGAGCCTCGTGGCGGTGGCGCTGGCGCTCCTGCGGGCGAGCGAGGAACAGGGCCCCGCCAAGGACATCACGATCGCGATGGCCGGCGTCTGCCTCGTCGCCTCATGGACCACCGTGAACACGGTGTTCATGCTTCGGTACGCCCGCCAGTACTACGACGGCGATCCGGGCGGGATCGAGTTCAAGGGAGAGGAGCACGGCCCCACCTACGCCGACTTCGCCTATCTGGCGTTCACGATCGGCATGACCTATCAGGTGTCCGACACGACCTTGGCGTCATCGGAGATCCGCGCCACCGCCCTCAGACATGCCCTGCTGTCGTTCGTCTTCGTCACGAGCGTCGTGGCCATGACGATCAACCTCGTGGCGCAGCTGTTCACGGGGTAGGCCTCGGCGAAGCCCGGTGCCGGATCCCGAGGCGCCGCTGAACCGCGCGGCGGTGTAGACTGGAGGCTCGGGCGTTCAGCTCGATCTTCGTGATTGCGATCTCTCTCGTGGCGAGGCCACCCGCGCGTCGTGTTCACACGGAGACCTCCAGAGGTAGGGAGGATCGCGATGGCGGTCAACAGTACGTCTCACGCTCAGTTCGGAGCTCCGGATCGCAAGCACTCTCGAACGCCCGGCACGGCCGGACGGCATTGCCGGGTCGCCGGATGCCTGACGGTCCTGTCGCGCTACAACTCCGACGAGTACTGCTACCTGCATCTGGTTCCGGCGTTCAAGCACGCCCTGCAGCGCCCGTAGCCCGGCGAACGACTCGCCGATCATCGGCAAGCCGACCGCAGCGGCTTCGATGCGGCTACCCGTGCAGCAGCCGCCGCAGGGCCTCCTGGTTCCAGCTGTTGTAGAAGTCCGCGTGGAAGGTGTACAGGGGTCCGGACGCGAGCATGACCGTCCGGGCATCCTGGATCGGATACATGATCCGCTCGGTGAGCTGAGGCATGGTCTTCGTGTAGCCCGCCGGGCACGTCTCGTAGGCCACCGCGTTGGTCTGGGGATCCAGGCAGGTCGGGAAGATCACGTGCACGGTGAACGTGCCGCCGGTCCCGGCGCAGTTGGGCGCGTAGTTCACCTTGGAGATCCCCGTGCCGTTGCCGCAGCCGAAGTAGACGCGGTTCACGGACTGGGGGCCCAGTGCCTTGGAGTTGCCCGCCACCATGCCCAGGCCGGGGGGGAACGGCTCGGTGACCGCGACCTTCTCCGAGTAGTAGGCCCGCAGGTTCATGGGCTGGATCTTCAGACCGTTCAGGTACACGGCCGGGGCCCAGTAGCCGGCGGTGTCGTCGTCGTTCGCGCACGACGTCGGCTGGTTGAGCAGCGACCCGTAGGTGGAGAACGCGTCCACGGTGCGGTTGCCGAAGAAGTCGTGCAGGTGCGAGCTCCCCGACAGGTTCGGGAACACGATCGGATCGTCGCTCAGGCTCCGGGTGTAGGCGCACTGGACGGTGAACGACTCCTTCCGGTCCGTGGGGTCGGGGCTCGGGCTCGCGCTTGGACTCGGACTCGCGCTTGGACTCGGGCTCGGACTCGAGCTTGAACTTGGACTGGCACTTGGACTGGCACTCGGACTCGAGCTCTGACTCGGACTGGCTGTGGCACTCGAGGTCGGACTTGGACTTGGGCTGACACTGGGACTCGGACTGACAGTGGGACTCGGACTGACACTCGAGCTCGGACTGGAACTCGGGCTTGGACTGGGACTGGGACTGGGACTGGGACTCGAGCCTCCGCTGGGGCTCGGACTGGGGCCCACGCTCGGACTCGGCTCGGTACTCGGGCTGGGGCTGGGACTCGGGGTCGGGGTCGGGGTCGGGGTCGGCGTGGGGTCGGGATCCGACGCGGGCAGACCGAGCAGCCGCCGCAGGGCCTCCTGGTTCCAGCTGTTGTAGAAGTCCGCGTGGAAGGTGTACAGGGGTCCGGACGCGAGCATGACCGTCCGGGCATCCTGGATCGGATACATGATCCGCTCGGTGAGCTGAGGCATGGTCTTCGTGTAGCCCGCCGGGCACGGCTCGTAGGCCACCGCGTTGGTCTGGGGATCCAGGCAGGTCGGGAAGATCACGTGCACGGTGAACGTGCCGCCGGTCCCGGCGCAGTTGGGCGCGTAGTTCACCTTGGAGATCCCCGTGCCGTTGCCGCAGCCGAAGTAGACGCGGTTCACGGACTGGGGGCCCAGTGCCTTGGAGTTGCCCGCCACCATGCCCAGGCCGGGGGGGAACGGCTCGGTGACCGCGACCTTCTCCGAGTAGTAGGCCCGCAGGTTCATGGGCTGGATCTTCAGACCGTTCAGGTACACGGCCGGGGCCCAGTAGCCGGCGGTGTCGTCGTCGTTCGCGCACGACGTCGGCTGGTTGAGCAGCGACCCGTAGGTGGAGAACGCGTCCACGGTGCGGTTGCCGAAGAAGTCGTGCAGGTGCGAGCTCCCCGACAGGTTCGGGAACACGATCGGATCGTCGCTCAGGCTCCGCGTGTAGGCGCACTGGACGGTGAACGACTCCCTGGTGTCCGACGTGTCGCTCGCCGCGGCCGCCATGTCGAGCTCGTCGCCGGAGCGGGTCGGTGCACGGTGCCGCGGCCCGGCGTCATCCGTATGGGACGGCGGACCAGCGCTCGCCGGCGAGACCGTG
Organism: uncultured Actinomycetes bacterium; assembly: GCA_963832225.1. Lineage (GTDB taxonomy): Bacteria > Actinomycetota > UBA4738 > UBA4738 > HRBIN12 > JALYMB01. Next base: position 41,824 of record CAWHTI010000005.1, on the reverse strand, counting down.
GCCAGCGCCGTCGCAGCGAGCATGCCGACCAGGACGAACCGAAGATAGGTGCTGCCTCGTGCCATCGTGGGACCCCCCTCTGGCTCTCCGCATACCTGGCTTGCGGTATCGGGTGAGGCCGGAGGCCTCCGTATGGGGGACCTGACCTATTTCCTGTGGGCTACGCCGACCCACACCGATCGGCCGATAGGGGGCAACGCGTCGGGCCACCCGCACGGGTGTGTCCGGCGCCGCGGTCGTGGGTATCGAACCGGTGCGGGCCGACGAACATGCCCTGACCTGCGCCGGTACCGGTTGACGCGCACGGCATTTGACTTCGGCGCATCGGTCTAGGAGCCTAGAGCATTCGATCTAGACACTTCGCGAACCACACGACAGGGAGCATGGCTTGGGGGCACGGATCGCCCATGTCGTCGGCGCGGCCTTCGTCGCGCTCGCGCTCGTCGGGTTGACACCCATCGTTCAACCGCCGGCCGCGCTGGCCGACCCCCCCGACCGCCAACCCGGCGTCTCGGTCCGCCTCAACGACTTCGACGACATCACGCCGACCGCGCCCGAGCACGCCGCCCATCCGGACCTCGAGCTGATCTCGATCATGGCGCCGTGGGGGGTGCTGGAACCCTCCGACCAGCAGTTCGCCCTGGGCTCCGGCTCGGTCATGGACCAGAACATCCAGGACGCCCGGACCGGGGGGTACAAGATCGTTCTGCGGATCATGGCGGGGCGGCTGGAGCCGTCGTGGCTCCTGACCGGCACGTCCGCGCAGTCGGTCGAGCTCCTGGGGACGGACGTCAACGCGAGCGACTACTGCGATCACCACGAGGTGGTGGTCCCCTGGGACCCCGTCCTCAAGACGCAGTACACGCAGCTGCTGCACGCCATCGGACAGTGGCTGGCGCAGCCCGACGGCGCCGGTGGAACGAAGGGCGACCACGTGTTCGTCGTGCCGGTGTCGATGCCGAGCTTCCAGGGCACCGAGATGAACTGGGGGTACGGCCCGGCCACCGCGGTCTGTCCGCCGGGCACCGACGGCGCGGGGGCGGACCTCTCGGCCACCAACAAGGCCGCATGGGACGCCATCAACACCGAGGCGCAGCGGCGCACCCTGTCGAAGCAGGCGTGGAAGGACGCCATCGACATCCACATGGCGGAGCTGCCCGCAGGTGTCGACTCCTCGATCGCCTACGGCGCCCTGTTCGCGGACGGTCAGGCGGGGGCGATCGACATCGCGCAGGACAAGGTCGCGGACTACCCGACGCGCCTGTGGTCCCTCTACACCAACCTGCAGCCGGAGGTGCTGACCGACGGCAGCCTCGGCACCTACCGCCAGTGGTGCCAGAAGTGTCACGAGGTGATGATGGAGGTCAGTGGCCTCAAGGGCCTGCTCGGGTATCAGACCGCGAGCGTCAACATCAACGACACGGCGGCGAAGTTCCACGCGGCGACCGAGGATGGGTTGGCGACGTACGGGATGCGCTTCCTGGAGACGCAGCCCGGCAACGTGAGCGACTACTACTCGTACCTCCTCACCGAGCCGAACCATGTGCAGGGGCGGATCCGTGCCGTGAACCACCAGCGCACCACGGCGACGAACGTGTCGTGCGACCCCGTGACGGTCGGTCACGTCACGAACTGCACGGCGAGCGTCTCGGACACGGACACCGGGGCCAAGATCCCGCCCGCAGGTGCCCGCACCGTCACCTGGCCGGGGGGCGGAGCGTTCACCCCGCAGACCTGCACCCCGGACGGGAACGGGTCCACCCGCTCGTGCACGGTCGCGTTCACGCCGCCGGCCGCGGGAACCCAGCCGGTCACGGCCACGTACCTCGGCGACTCGAACCACAACGGCGGGACGGGGACCGTGCAGCTCAATGTGGCCAAGCGCACCAGCCAGACGGACGTCACCTGCGCCGACGCGTCCGTGGCCATCGGTGTCGCCACGACCTGCACCGCCACGGTGATCGACACCTCCCCCGCACCCGGCGGGAGCCCTCCGACGGGCGACGTCACCTGGACCGGCGACGCCGCGGGCTCCTTCTCTCCGGCGACGTGCACGCTGACGGGGACCGGCGGCACCAGCGCCTCCTGCCACGTCACCTACACGGGCTCGGCCACCGGCAACAACCTCGCCGTCACGGGGACGTACGGAGGGGGCGCCCGACACACCGGGAGCAGCGATGGCACGACCATCCGGATCACGAAGCGCAGCACCACCACGGCGATCTCCTGTCAGTCGCCCGTCCTGGTCGGATCCGCCTCCACGTGCACGGCCACCGTGACCGACATCGACACCGGCACGAAGACCACCCCCGGCGGCACCGTGACGTGGTCCGGCGGGGGGGCGGGCCTGTCCAGCTCCACGTGCACGCTGGCCGGCACCGGGGCGCAGGCGACCTGCACGGTCACCTACACGCCCTCGACAGCCGGCACGGTGACGCTGTCCGCGAGCTACGGCGGCGATCCCTCGCACCTCGAGGGCGCGTCGTCCACCACGGTGACCGCGACGCTGCGGCCCACCTCCACATCGGTGCAGTGCGACGGCTCGGTCGTGGTCGGTGCACCGGCCACGTGCACCGCCACCGTGACCGACACCGGCGCGGGGACGGCGATCACGCCCACCGGGACGGTGAGCTGGTCCGCCGGCGGCCAAGGCTCGTTCTCCAGTCCCACATGCACGCTGGCCGGCTCCGGTGCGGCGGCGAGCTGCTCGGTGACCTATACGCCGTCGGCCACGGGCACACCGACGGTGGTGGCGAGCTACGGTGGCGACCAACGACACGCCTCCGGCACCGCGTCGACCCAGATCACCGGCACGGCCCGATCCACCTCGATGACGGTCGAGTGCGAGACCCCGGTCCTGGTCAATTCCGCCGCGACCTGCACCGCCACGGTGACCGACACGGACGCCGGCTCGGCGATCACCCCGGCGGGCCAGGTCAGCTGGTCCAAGAGCGGCGCCGGCGCGCTCTCCTCCCAGACCTGCACGCTGTCGGGATCCGGCGGCGTCGCATCCTGCTCGGTCGACTACACGCCGTCGGCGGCCGCGACGCACACCGTGACGGCGACCTATCCGGGCGGGCAACAGCACGGTCTGAGCTCCGGGTCCGCCCTGGTCACCGCGACCGCGAGGCAGACGGCCACCTCCGTCACCTGTGAGTCGCCGGCCCCGGTGGGCGTGCCGACGCCATGCACGGCCACCGTCACCGACACCGACGCGGCCCCTGCCATCACGCCGACCGGAACGGTGAGCTGGTCGCGCGACCGGGCGGGCACGTTCTCCGCGAGCTCCTGCCCGCTGGCCGGATCCGGGGCGGCAGCGACCTGCTCGGTCACCTACACCCGCAACCTCGTGGACGCGGAGACCATCACCGCGATCTACGGCGCCGATGGGGCCCATCTGGGCAGCCAGGGTGCGGCGACGGTCCAGGCCACGAAGCGATCCACGACCACCACCGTCGACTGCGGGACGCCGGTCCTGGTGGGATCGACCACGACCTGCACCGCCACGGTCACCGACACCGAGTCCGGTTCACCGTTCACGCCGACCGGGACCGTGACCTGGTCCACCGACGGCAACGGCGTGTTGGGATCGGGGACCTGCACGCCGACCGGGACCGGCGCCGTGGCGACCTGCACGGTCACGTACAGCCGCAGCTCGGCCGGCTCCGAGACGGTCACGGCGTCCTACGGCGGGGACGCCAAGCACGTCGGCAGCGTCGGCAACCGGGCGGTGCAGGCCGTGCTGCGCGCCACGTCCACCTCCGTCGCGTGCGACACCCCGGTGCTGGTGGGCTCGAGCTCCACCTGCACCGCCACCGTGGCCGACACCTCGCCCGGCCCCGCCATCACGCCGGACGGTCCCGTGCAGTGGTCCATGGAGGGGTCGGGAACGTTCTCGGCGCCCACGTGCGCCCCCGCGGGCGGCGGCGCGACCGCCACCTGCTCCGTGACCTACACCGCTGCCGTCGCAGCCACCCATGCGGTGACCGCTACGTTCACGGGTGACTCGGAACATGAGGCGAGCGCCGGCTCGGCGCAGATCCGGGCCGACGCGCGGCTGACGGCCACCGCGGCGCAGTGCGACACGCCGGTTCTGCTCGGCGCGTCCTCAACGTGCACGGCGACGGTGACGGACACCTCTCCCGGTGCCGCGATCACGCCCGGGGGCGCGGTGCACTGGTTCTCGGGCGGCGAGGACGAGAACGAGGTGTTCTCCGACGATGCCTGCACGGTGTCGGGGACCGGCGCGACCGCCACCTGCTCCGTGACCTACACACCGGCGAGCGGCGGCTCGCACGAGATCGGCGCGACGTACGGCGGCACGGGCGTCCACGCGACCAGCAGCGACGGCGCCCAGGTGAACGTCACGGTCCCGCAGCAGACCATCGCGTTCCGCTCGTCGGCCTTCGCCGCGAACCCCGTCGCCAACAACCTGGTGATCCCCAAGCCCGCGAACGTGCAGGCGGGCGACGTGATGCTGGCCTCCGTCGCGGTCCGCTCCAATCCCACCGTGACCGCGCCGGCCGGATGGAGCCTGGTCACGACGACCGCCAACGGGTCGAACCTGCGGGAGCTGGCCTACACGAGGGTCGCCACGACGAGCGAGCCCACGAGCTATCGCTGGGGCTTCAACCAGAACCGGGCGGCATCGGGCGCGATCCTCGCCTACAGCGGCGTGAGCACCGCCACGCCGGTCCAGGCGTTCAGCGGTGGGATCGGCAGCTCGTCCACCATCACGGCTCCCTCGGCGACCACCGTCACGACGGGAGCCATGGTCGTCGGCGCGTTCTCGATCGCGAACGGGGCCACCGTGACGCCGCCGGGCGGGATGACCGAGCGCGGCGAGGTGGCCTCGAGCTCCAAGATCCGCACCGAGATCGCCGACGTGATCCAGCCATCGGCGGGACCCACCGGCGCCAAGGCCGCGGTGGCCTCCAGCTCGGGCGCGAACGTGGGACAGCTGATCGTCCTGCGACCGGGATCCGGCGGCCCCGCTCCCAATCAGGATCCGACGTTCGACCAGGACCTGCTGAACCGCTCCGATGCGCAGGGCGCGGTGATCTCGCTTTCGGCGCACGCGACGGATCCCGACGACGACCCGCTCGAGTACTCGGCCACCGGCCTGCCACCCGGGCTGTCGATCAACGCGTCGACGGGGCTCATCTCCGGCACGATCTCCGGCACGGCCGCGGCCGGGAGCCCCTACGCGGTCAGCGTCCGGGTGAGCGACGACCACGGCGCCACGATCGGAGCCACCGACACGTTCACGTGGACCGTCACCGCGGGCGGCGGCGGCGGCTCGGTGACGTTCCGCGCCTCGTCGTTCGCGGCCAACGCGACGGCCAACAATCTCGTGATCCCCAAGCCGGCCGGGGTGGTGGCCGGCGACGTGCTGATCGCCGTGTTCGACGTGAAGGTGCATCCCACCGTGACCGCGCCGTCCGGGTGGACGCTCACGTCGGCGAACTCGAACGGCTCCGAGCTCACGCAACGCATCTACACGAAGGTTGCCGGCACGGCCGAGCCTGCGAGCTATCAGTGGAGCTACGACGAGACTCGCGCGGCCTCCGGAGGGATCCTCGCCTACCGCGGCGTCAGTACCACCGCGCCGATCGCGATCGTCGGCACCGTGGGGAGAGCGACCTCGACGGCGATCACGGCGCCGTCGGTCACCACGTCGTTCGACGGCGCCGTGGTGCTGGGCGCGTTCGGGATCAACAACGGGTCGTCCATCACGCAGCCCGCCGGGATGACCGAGCGGGGCGAGATCGCGTCCGGCAGCAAGATCAAGACCGAAGTCGCGGAGGTGGTGCAGGCCTCGGCCGGCGCCACCGGCGCGAAGACGGCCACGGCGGCGAGCTCCGGCGTCAACATCGGACAGCTGATCGTGCTCCGACCCGCCTGACGAGAGAGGATCGACCATGCGAGCTACCCGTCGGATCACTGCACTCGGCATCGCCGGTGCGCTCCTGTTCTCGGTGACGAGCGGCGCCGCACCGGCGTCGGCGCACGGCAAAGTCGACGTGCTCCTGTCGGGGTTGTCCTCGCCGAAGGGCGTGACGATCGACACCGACGGCAATCCGATCGTTGCCCAGGGCGCCTTCGGCCCGCCGGGGCCGGTCGTCGAATACGTCCTGCGAGGGCGGGATCACGGGGACACGATCGACATCACGGACCCCGTGAACCTGATCGACGTGGCCGTCGCGCCCGACGACTCGGCCTGGGCGATCGCCGGCGACGGGATCCTCTATCGGGCGACGCCCGACCGCACCGCCATCGACGCCGTGCTCGACATCGTCGCGTACCAGGAGGGGGATCCCGACCCGGTGGATCAGGACGACTTCCCCGAGGAGTCCAACCCGTACGGGCTGACCGCGCTGCCCTCGGGCGACGCCCTGCTCACCGATGCGGCGAACAACGACCTACTCCGTGTGACACCCGATGGCGACACCACCACGGTGGCGCGATTCGACCTGGAGACGGTCTCGACGGACCACCTCCCGCCCGGCCCGCCGCCGACGCTCACGGCCGAGGCCGTGCCGACGACCGTGGCGATCGGCCCCGACGGATGGGCGTACGTGGGCGAGCTGAAGGGATATCCCTTCCGGCCGGGAACCTCGCACGTGTGGCGGATCGACCCCGACGCGGAGGGTGCGTTCTGCTCGGTGGAGGCCCGTGATCCCTCGTGCTCCGTGTACGCCGAGGGCTTCACCGCGATCCAGGACATCGCGTTCAACCAGCACAACGGCCGGCTCTACGTGTACGAGCTCGCGGCCGAGGGCGTGCTGGCCTTCGAGGAGGGACTCGAGACCGGTGTCTTCCCGTCCGCCGTGCTCCTGAAGGTCAAGAAGCATCGGCAGACCGAGCTCGCCGCCGGCGAGCTGTCGCAGCCCGGCGGCATCGCCGTCGCCCACGACGGGACGGTCTTCGCGACCGACGGGGTCTTCACCGTCGGGCGGCTGCTACGGATCCGCGGCTAGTTCCACGTCTCCGCCGGCGCCGGAGAAGGGCGCGTCGAGGGCCCCGCCCTAACAGTGGTCGCTCTCGAACGCGGCGACCGCCGTCGCCGCCTCTCCGATCCGGTCGTCCAGCGAATCGGCGTCGTCGGGCTGCCACGCGCCGACCGCATCGATCGCGGTCGTCACGTCGTCCACGTCGGCCGCGAGGTCGTCGTCGAGACCCGGCGAATGCCCTTGGAGCCGCTCCGCGGTGGACGCGGACGCATCCTGGATCCGCCCGATCATGTCCGACTCGCCCTGACCTCCCATGATCTGCTCCACCTGGCCGCGATAGGAGAGCAGGTCCGCGCAGACGCCCCCGGCGGCGGAGGAGGTGGTGGGCTCCGCGGGGGCCGGAGCGGCCGAGGAGCCCGCCGACCCGCCGTCGCCCTCGCATCCCACCGGCAGCGCGGCGAGCGACACGATCGCGATGAGCTTGCCGAGCATCGGCTCGTCGTCCTTCCGGGAGCGAACAGGGGGTGGGCGGGACGCGTGCGCCTCGTCCCGGTGGGAGCCCATCATCGCGGCCGATGCCTTGACCGTCAACGCATACGCCCCGGGCACAGGTTTAGCCGGTCATGGCGTCCGGGAAGGACTCGAGTCGTGCGTTCCCCCAGAGCGCCAGGACCAGGAGGTGCCCGATGACCAGCCTCTTCGAACAGACATTCGTACTGGTGCTGCGGATCGCGAACGGGATCCTCGAGGGCCGGCCCGACGCCCGCGCATCCGCCGCCGCGCTGACCGCCCAGGCGGATCAGGTCGCGGCGGAGCTCCGGGCGGCCGAGGCCCGGTTCGACGAGGCGCCCGGGCAGGCCGGACTCAGCCGGATCCTCGGGGCCAGGGCGGCGTTCTGCGGCCAGGTCGCCGGCGAGCGCCTCCTGCGGACGTTCGTGGAACGCGGCGAGCTGGGCGTCCCCCGCGCCATCGAGACGTTCGATGTGACCGCCAACACCCTCGTCCGCTACCTCAACGCGGAGGCGGACGGCGACGAGGTGGGCGCGATCGAGGCGGTCGAGGACGCGTGCTCGATGCTGCCGCCGGACCGCCGCGAGATGCTCAGCCGCCGGTAGCTCGCGCTACGGCGTGAGCGGCTCGATCTCGTAGACCTTGATCTCGCGGCTCACGCCCTTGAGGCGCACCTGATCGACCGGCGTCGCGTGGACCATGTGCGCGACCTCCGTCATCGTGCGCTCCGTGACGAGGATCTGTCCGGCCGCGGCGTGGTCCGAGAGGCGTGAGGCGAGGTTCACCTCGTTGCCGAGCACCGTGTAGTCGCTGCGGGCCGGGGACCCGATGTCGCCGACCGTCACCCAGCCCGTCGCGATCCCGATGCCGATCTTGAACGCCTCGTGGTAGCGGCGCTGCCAGCGGTCCTGCAGGTTCGTCATCCGGTCCCGCATCTCGAACGCCATCCGCACGGCGCGCTCGGCGTGATCGTGCTGCGGGATGGGATCGCCGAAGAACACCATCACCGCGTCGCCGACGTACTTGTCGAGCGTGCCGCCGTGGCGGAAGACGATCTCCGTCATCTCCGAGAGATAGTCGTTCAGCTCGTCGATCAGCTCCTCCGGCTCCATCCGCTCCGAGGCCGACGTGAACCCCCTCACGTCGGAGAAGAACGTCGTGAGGAACTTCCGGCTCGGGGCCAGCGTGACGTCACGCTCCCCCGCCACGATCGACTCGGCCAGCTGCGGCGACAGGTACCGCTTGAGCCGGTGCGCGCGCTCGAGCTCGCCGACTTTCACGTCGACCGCCGCCTGCAGGTTCGAGTTCAGTGACTCCAGGTCGTTGTACAGCGCCGACAGGTGCTCGCTGGTGACGTTGAGGTTCTTCGTGAGGTTGCCGAACTCGTCACGGTTCGGCACGTCGACGCGTGTCTCGAAGTCGCCGCCGGCGAGCCGCTCCAGCGCGCCGTCCATCCGGCGCACCGGCCGGATCAGGGACCAGCTCAACACGGCGCCGAGCGCCAGGGCGGCCAGCAGGCTGACCCCGGAGAAGCCGGCCACCGCGATCGTCAGGAACGTGCGGTGCGTCGCGAACGACGCTCGCTCCCCTGCGGCCAGTCGCTGGGAGTCCGCGATCAGATTCTTGAGCGAGTCCTCCAGCGTATGGGAGATGTCGTGCTCCCGGTCGATGTGAAGTTCGAGGGCATCCTGCAGATGATGCGCCTCATAGAGGGCGGTGACCTGATCGCTGGAGACCCGGAACGACTCGTTCGTCGCCTCCAGTCGGTCGAAGAATTCCGGCCGTGGCGGGATCGACTCGGCGCGGGCGATCGCGAGGTTCGCAGCGAACTCGTCCTTCGCAGCGTAGAGCTTGTCCGTGTACTGGGCCTCCTCCGTGATCAACTCCATCGCGCGGTAATGGGACTGCGCGGTCACCCCGTAGATCATCTGCCGCGCCCGGTTCGTCTGCTCGTCCAGGGCCGTGAGGGTCTCGACCTGATTGTCGATGCGGGCGAGCACCGCGACGCTGAGCATCCCCATGGACAGGAGCATGAGCGCGATGAGCAGGAACCCCGCCAGCAGCTTCGTGTGAACGGTGGCGGGCAGGCGGGCCACCCAGTCCACGAAGGGACGCATGACCCGTGGGAGGGGTCGCAGCTCATCGGGCGGCTCATGGGCGCCGCTGTTCGGCGGTGCAGTGGTCGTCGACATCGGTGCCTCCTCGGGCGCCAGCGCAGGGGGCAAATCTAGTCCGGCGACGCACGCCGACGCCAGGGGAGGGTCCTTGGCCTCGGCAGATGCCCGGGTCGGCCGCAAAGGTCCCAGGTCCTTCGGTCAGCCCCCAGATGGCCGACGGCACATGGCGTACCGGGACCGGTAGCGTGCGGGTTCCCCCGACCCCCCACGGAGGACGACATGGACGAGCCTCGACTGCGCGTGGTGCCACCGAACCGCACCGAGGAGGCGGCCCCCGACCCGGACGACCTCGTCACGATCCCCGAGGCCTCAAGGAGCGAAGCGATAGGCCTGGAGGGAGAGGCCTCAAGTAGCGAAGCGATAGGCCAAGGGAAGCAGGCCTCAAGTAGCGAAGCGATAGGCCAAGGGAAGCAGGCCTCAAGGAGCGACGCGATCACGCCGGAGGAGAACCCCTGGACCTCGGCCTTCCACGCGGAGCGCTCGGGGCACCCGTCGACCCAGCCCGCGGTCCCGGATCCGACGAGCGGACGGGCGTCCAACACCGACCGTCGCCTCCGCGCGTACCTGCATCTCGTCGAGGGCCCGTAGCGTCGCGACACCGGTCACTGCTAGCCTGCCCACGTGCGCCGATCCCCCCTCGTGCTCGTGGCCGTGTTGGTCGGCCTGATCGTCGGCGCGCCCTCGATCGCGAACGCGGACGGGCCCGGCTACCTCACGTTGTCGTTCGGCCGGACGCAGTGGGTGAGCGCGCAGGGCTGCGTCCGCCTGCCGAACACGATCGACCTCGGTCGGGTCGCCGCCGAGTTCCGCGCACGCGGAATCGTGGGGACCGGCAACGTGGTGACCGGCCGCACCCTGGAGACCGGGCTCCGCTGCTTCAACGGCTACGTCCTGCATCCCGGATGGGATCGGCTGGCCGCGCTCCGTGACGGCAGCGGATGGACCTTCGTCTCCGCCTCGAAGACGTACGCGAACATCACAAGCCTCACCCCGGTACAGCAGGAGGACGAGTCGTGCGGCTCCCTGCAGGCCTTCGTCGACCACGGCCATACCCGTGCCTGGGGACTCTTCGCGTACCCGAACGACAGCTACAGCCTCGGGGCCCAGCGCGACGTCGTCTCCGGGTGCTTCGCCTACGGCCGCGCGTACGACGACTCGCTGCCGCTGGATGCGGGCAACCTCAACGTGCGGTCGGAGATGGCGGCTCCGTGGTTCCAGCGGACGTCCTCGCTGTTCGGCGGGTCGTGCAACGATCCCTCGCTGCCCTGCTACTCGGCCGGCTTCGTCCGCCGGTACGGCTCGGTGACCGACCTGCGGCGGCTCGTGCGGGTCGGCGCGGACCGGTGGTTCACGCTGCAGGCGTACCGGTTCGTTCGAGGCGCCCGGGGCACGCTCACCAGGACCGGCATGAACTGGGACTGCACGTCGCCCGACTGGCGGGCACACTGGGCCTCCAGCTCGGAGACGTACTGCTGGGTCGACTACCGGCGGATCCTCAACGCCATCCCGGACTCGGTCGTCGTGACCGATCCAGCGACCGTCGCCGAGGCGTGGGGGCGGGTCCCGCCGGGCGACTGAGCCCACGCGTCGATCCAGGGCCCGGCGGGTACATCTGTTCCCCACCAGGAGCACTGGAGGCCCGCGCCCATGCCACGATCGATCGACCGGAACGAGGTCCGACGCCTGACGGCGGCCGGGGCTCAGCTCGTCGAGGTCCTGCCGGAGGCGGAGTACCTGGAGGAGCACCTGCCCGGCGCCATCAGCATCCCGTTGCGGCGCATCGACGCCGAGGCGCCGCAGCGCCTCGATCGCACGCGCCCCGTGATCGTGTACTGCTGGGATCCGCCCTGAGACATGAGCCCACGAGCCGCGTGTCGGCTCGAAACCCTCGGCTTCGAGGACGTCTACGACTACGAGGCCGGGAAGCAGGACTGGCTGGCGGCGGGGCTCCCCGCCGAGGGCACGTCGGCGGCGCTGCCCCGCGCCGGTGACGTCGCACGCCGAGACGTGCCCACGTGCGGCCTCCACGAGTCACTGGGCGCGGTTCGGGAGCGGGTGCGGGCGGCGGGGTGGGACGTGTGCGTGGTCGTCGGCGCCCGCGGGGTGGTCCTGGGGCTGCTCCGGCGGCGACAGCTCGAGATGGATCGGGACGACGAGCCCGTGGAGCGGGTGATGCGACCGGGCCCCAGCACGTTCCGCCCGAACGTGGACATCCGGGAGATGGCGCATTACCTGACCGAGCACGACCTGCCGAGCGCGCCGGTCACCACCTCGGACGGGCGCCTCGTCGGCCTGCTGGTCCGTGAGGACGCGCAGCATGTGACCCACCACGCGGGGCCCGACAGCGCGGACGTGGAACCATGAGGCCGTGACGAACCACGTCGGCGTGGACGAGCCGGTCCGCTGGGGCATCCTCGGCACCGCCGGCATCGCGGAGGGGGCGTTCCTGCCCGCCCTGCTCGAGACCGGCGGCGGCGTCGCTTCGGCCGTGGGCAGCCGGGACCTCACGCGAGCCCGGACCTGGGCCGCTGAGCACGGGGTGGAGCGCGGCGTCCGGGGCTACGACGCGATCGTCGACGACCCCTCGATCGAGGCCGTCTACATCCCGCTGCCCAACGGCCTCCATGCCGAGTGGACGATCGCGGCCCTCGAGGCCGGCAAGGCCGTGCTGTGCGAGAAGCCGCTCTGCGTCACGCCGGCCGAGACCGAGCGCGTGCTGCGGGTCGCCCGGGGCGCCGCCGGCCCGCTGTGGGAGGCGTTCGTCTTCCCGTTCCACGACCAGATGGACGTGGTGCGGTCCTCGATCGATGAAGGCGATATCGGCGAGGTCCGCGAGATCTCCTCGAGGTTCCATTTCCTGCTGGACGACCCCGGCGACATCCGCATGCTCGCGGAGCTCTCGGGCGGTTCGATCCAGGACGTCGGCTGCTACCCGATCCGGCTCGCCCGCCTCCTCCTGGGCCGGGAGCCGGACCCGGCCGGCGCCATCGCCCGCGCCACGTGGACCGACACCGGCGTGGACACGGAGCTGTGGGGCGCGCTCTCGTTCCCGGACGACCGCCGGCTGGTGATGTCGTGCGGGTTCCGCAGCCGCGGCGGCACCCTCGCGAGCGTGCTGGGCAGCGAGGGCGAGATCCGCATGACCAACCCGTTCCATCCCGGTCCCGCCGACACGATCACGGTCCTCGGTCCGGCCGGCGAGGAGTCGCGACCCGCCGCGCCCGGCGGCGAGCGATCGTTCACACCGGCGGTCCGCCACATCAACCGGGTGGTGCGGGGGCTGGAGCCCGCCCGCCACCTCGCCGTGGACGAGGCGATGGGCAACGCCGAGGCGATCGCGTGGTTGCTGCGGTCCGCCCGCGGCGGCTGAGTCGCCCTCCGAACCCCGCCGATCGCGCCGCGGCGGCCGCCCGATCCGGACGGCCGCCGCGTGCTTCGACGATGCCTGGATCTATACGGAGCCGCGCCAGGCCCCGGTCTCCCGACCGCGCTCCTCGATCAGCTCCCGGAAGCGCTCCAGGTCCTTGGCGACCTGTCGGTCATCCATGCCCAGCGCCGTCCCGATGTTCTCCAGGGCGCCCTCGGGCTCCCAGTCCATCTGGACGGTCACGCGCGTCTCGTTCTCCCGAGGCGGTCGAACGTGACGACGCCGGCGTTGCCCTTGCCGGTCGTCGCCCGCCACGCCACCCGCTCATCGGGCCGCTGGTCGACGATCTCCGCGTCCCACTCCTCGCGCTTGCCGGCGACCTCGGCCGCCCAGTGCAGATGCGTGTCGTCCACCTGGACGACAGCTCGACGCCGCCCATGAAGCGCGGGAACTCCTCGAACTGCGTCCACTGGTTGTAGGCCGTGTCGACCGGCACCGCGACGTCGATCGTCTCCGTGATCTGTGTCATGTCTGCTCCCTTCGTTGCCTGCGGCCGCCGATCAGGCCAGCGCGTGACGACGGTCGTCGGTGCGAACCAGCGCGGCCGCCCGGGTCGCCAGGTACAGGCCGGAGATGCCGACCAGCGCGTAGACGATGCGGGTCACCGCGTTCGTCTCGCCGAAGCCGAGCCCGAAGATCTCGGCGACCAGATCGAACTCCGCCAATGCCACGAGCCCCCAGTTCAGCGCGCCGACGATCACCAGGACCAGCGCGACGATGTCCACCTTTCGCATGATGCTCTCCTCTCGATCCGACCCAGCTTGTGCCGTCATCGTTCCCGCCCTCGGACGGGACCATGCGCCGTCTGGGCCGATGCATAGCTTCTGGCCGCCGTTGCTTGCAACGGCGGGCCGATGCATAGCTTCTGGCCGCCGTTGCTTGCAACGGCCTGCCCCGTAGCGATGATGAGCCATCGAACAACGGCCCCGGCATCGACGGCAGGAACGGCCCGCCCCAGACGAGGCCGGGACCCTGACCCGGAGGAGGTTCCTCGCGGCGGGCACGGTCGCGGCGGCCGGCCTGCCCACCCTCCTGTCGCCGGAATGGGCCCGCGCGCGGTCCTCGCTCCCCTCACCCGAGATCGCCGCCGTGACCCTGGACGGGGGCGGACTTCTGGCGGCGGTACGTACGAACCGCCCGGCAGAGGTGGCCCTGCGGGCCTGGCCGACGTCAAACCCGGACGCCGTCCAGCGGTCGCCGTGGGTCGTCACGAACGCAGCGGACGTCGCGAAGACGGCGCTGCCCCTGGCCGGGACCCCGGGGCAGGACTGGTCCTGGCGAGCCCTCGTCCGCGATCCATCGGCGCCGCTCCGGGGCTACGTGGAGGACGTGGTGAGGACCGTGCCCCAGCGCCCCGCGCCCGGGCGCGCCTCGGCGTTCAGGTTCGCGTTCGGCTGCTGCACCGTCCGCACCCTGGGCCCGGCCTTCCGATCGCTCATGGACGACCGGCCGCAGTTCCTGGCCCTCATCGGCGACCTCGGATATCCGGACCGCCCCAACGAGTGGTTCGAGATCGACCAGGACTACGCGGGCTACCTGGAGCACTTCTCGAGCGTGCTGTCCCAGGACCTGATGCGGCCGATCCTGGCGTCGATGCCCATCTTCGCGGTGCAGGACGATCACGACTACGGGTCCGATGACGGCGACCGGACCTCGGTCCGGGAATTCGCGGCGCGAGCGTTCGCGGACCTGGTGCCCGGCGGCGTGTATCCCGGGCGGAACTACCGCTCGTGGGCGATGGGCCAGGCGGCCTTCTTCCTCACCGACAACCGGCGCTGGAAGGATCCCGAGGACGGCCCGTTCCAGAACGGCCGCTACATGAGCGTGCTGGGCCAGCGCCAGCGGACGTGGCTGCTCGAGGGCCTCGCGGCGTCCGACGCCAGGGTGAAGTTCGTCTTCATCCCGATGACGATGGCCTGGTACTGGTCGCGAACCGAGTCCCAGGAGCTGATCCGGTTCATCACCGACCACGTGTCGGGCACGGTGATCTTCCTGTCGGGGGACAAGCATGCCGGCGCGTTCGCACGGTACACGCCCCGCATCTGGGAGTTCCTGGCGTCGCCGATGAGCAATCCCACGAAGCACACGACCCCGGCTCGGTCGCCGGCCGTGATCTGGACCGAGAACGGAACGGGGCCGGCCCTGTCCAACGTGTACGGGGTGGTGGACGTGGACACGCTGGAGACCCAGACCTGCACGCTGCGGCTCATGCGGGAAGACGGCGAGCAGCTGCACCGCGAGACCGTGTCGCTGAAGGCCCCCTAGCCGGGACCGGGTCGGGGTGGACCTCGGCGGCTCACGGGCCCCTGGCCCGCAGGAAGGCCCCGGACGCGCAAGAAGCCGGCGCGCTCTTGTCGCCCCCCCGAGTCGACTGGCACGTCCGGCTTCTGCTCGGCGCATGATGGCTGGCGGGACCCGTCACGTCCATACGCATCATGCACTAGCCCGCGTGGGGAGCCGCCGTCGGAGGGAGGCACGGGGGCCGAATGCCGGGCCGGCGGGGCTGCGAAACGCAGCGGGGACCGGGTCTCCGCCCTGCGGGCGCTCCGGATGTGGGCTGCGCGCCAGACGATTTGACCCCGCCGGTGCAGTGTGCCATGACGAACCCCTCCGGAACGCAACCACCCGCCGCAGGGAGATGCTTTGTTGGGGTCCGACTTCCACCCAGGTGACCGAGCCCGGGCGCCTCCCGGCCCCGACTTTCTCCCGAATCACGCACGGCCCCTGCCCGCCGCGATCGACCGAGGAGGATGCATGCGACGAGCACGGCTAGCTGTGCTGATTACCGGTCTGCTGGTCACTGCCTGGAGCGGGGCCGCGCCGGCCCGGGCCGCTCCCACGAACGACCGGCTCCACAACGCGACGACGATCCCGAGCCTGCCGGCGGTGATCATGCAGAGCACGGCGGACGCCACGGGCGACGGCCCGCGCTTCTGCTCGGGAGGGAACAGTTCGTCGGTCTTCTTCCGGTTCACGCCGACCGTCTCCGAGGAACTGCAGGTGGACACGTTCGGCAGCGGCTACGACACCGTGCTGAAGGTCTTCACGGGCACGCGTGGCGCGTACGACCTGGTGAAGTGCAACGACGATTTCGTCGGATTCCAGTCGGCGCTGTTCTTCCAGGCGGAGGCGGGAACGACCTACTTCATCATGGTCGTGACGTTCGGCAGCGGGTCGCGCGACAACGTGGGCGGCCACCTCGAGCTCGGGCTCACCGCGCGGCCGACCGTCGGGCCGACGGCCTCCGTCACCGTCGACGATTCGGCGACGTTGACGGCGGGCGGCAAGGTTCTCGTGACCGGCACGGTGACCTGTTCGCAACGGGTCGGCGTGGGCATCTTCGTGATCCTGCGGCAGATCCGGAACGACCTCTATCTGGCGCGGGGTGCCACGGAGCAGGTGTTCGGCTGCGACCCCGCGGCTCCCCGCTCGTGGCGGATGCGGATCGACAGCGGCTCGTCCGTCGTCTTCGGCCCCGGCCACGCCACCGCACGTGGCCAGTTCTTCGCCGCGGACACGGTGGACGCCGCGTCGGCGCTGCTGGAGCGGCAGTCGGTGACGATCGTCGCCTGAGCCTCACCGAGGGGTGGGGTCCCGGGGGACCCCACCCTCCAACCCTGCCCTGGCCCCGCCCGTCGCGTCGCCCCCACACCCGTCCCGCGTTTGGGCGACCCCACCGGGGGGGAGTAGGCTCGGGACGGTCCGGGGTGGGCCGTCCGACACGCGGGCCGCTTCCCCCGGAGCGGCGCGGAGGGGGCGCAGTGGCGCAGATCGCGCTCAGCGGTGTCTCGAAGGTGTACGCCGACGGCACCGAGGCGGTGAGCGACCTCGACCTGGAGATCGGCGACGGCGAGTTCATGGTCTTCGTCGGCCCGTCGGGGTGCGGGAAGACGACTGCCCTGCGGATGGTCGCGGGTCTCGAGGAGATCACGCGCGGCACCGTCACGATCGGCGATCGGGTGGTCAACGACCTCGCGCCGAAGGACCGCCAGGTCGCCATGGTGTTCCAGAACTACGCCCTGTACCCGCACCTGAACGTCTTCGAGAACATGGCGTTCGGACTGCGGTTGCGGAAGACGCCGAAGGACGAGATCCAGCGGCGCGTGCGGGAGGCGGCGGAGATCCTGGGCCTGGACGATCTCCTCGAGCGCAAGCCGAAGAACCTCTCCGGTGGCCAGCGCCAACGCGTGGCGATGGGCCGCGCGATCGTGCGCGAGCCGCTGGCGTTCCTGATGGACGAGCCGCTGTCGAACCTCGACGCCAAGCTGCGCGTGCAGATGCGGGCCGAGGTGCTGCGGATCCAGTCGGACTTCGAGACCACCACGATCTACGTGACGCACGATCAGACCGAGGCCATGACGATGGGCGACCGCGTGGCGGTGCTCAAGCGGGGGCGCCTCCAGCAGGTCGCATCACCGCAGGCCCTCTACGACGCCCCCGTGAACCTGTTCGTGGGCGGGTTCATCGGCTCGCCGGCCATGAACATGGTCGAGGCGACCCTCGAGCGCGAGGGCGATGGCGTCAGGGTGCGGTTCGGCGACGTCCGGCTCCGCATCGCCGACGAGCTCCTGCGCGCGCGTCCGGCCCTCGCGGGCTTCGAGGGCCGGGCAGTGATCCTGGGCATCCGCCCGGAGGGCATCCAGGATGCGGCGATCGAGAGCGAGGCGCCCGCCGACCGCCGGTTCCGCGCGACAGTGGATCTGCGCGAGGCGCTGGGGTCCGAGGTGTTCGTCCACTTCGCCGTCGACGCGCCGCCGGTGCTCACGGAGGACACGAAGGAGCTGGCCCGCGACTCAGGCGTGAGCGACCGGCTCCACCGGGCCACGACGGATCGAGCGTCGACGTTCGTCGCGCGGCTCGACCCGCGGACCGGCGCCAGGAAGCGCGAGCCGATCGAGCTGGCGGTCGACACCACCCGCCTGTACTTCTTCGACCCCGACACGGGGTTGGGTATCTACGACGGTGCCACCGACGGAGCGTCTCCGTCCTGAGCGTGAGGAGGACGTCATGAAGATGAAGCGGTGGATGCGAGGGCTCGCGATCGTCGCGGCCCTGACGATGACCGCGGCCGCGTGCGGCGGCGAGGACGAGGAGCCGTCGGCGCCGACCGGCGGCGCCACCGACAGCGGCACCGCCGGGCCGGATCTCAGCGGACAGACGATCGAGGTCGCCGCCACCTGGACCGGAGCCGAGCAGAAGAACTTCGAGGAGGTCCTCACGGCCTTCGAGGAGCAGACCGGGCGCCACCGTGCGCTTCCTCTCGACCGGCGACGACATCGCGGCGGTCCTGGGACCGAAGATCGAGGGCGGGAAACCACCGGACGTGGCGATCCTGCCGCAGCCGGGCGTCCTGCAGACCTTCGCGGCCGACGGTGCCCTGATCCCGATCGAGGACTTCGCCGGCGAGGTCGTGGACGAGAACTTCGCCCCGGGCGCGCGTGAGGTGGGCACGGTCGACGGCACGCTGTACGCGGTCTGGTTCCGCGCCGCCCAGAAGTCGACGGTCTGGTACAACACCCACGTCTTCGAGGACGCGGGTGTCGAGCCCCCCGCCACCTGGGACGAACTGCTGACCGCCGCGCAGACGATCTCCGACTTCGGCGTGCCGCCGTACTCCATCGGCGTCGACGTCGGCTGGCCCATGTCCGACCTGTTCGAGAACATCTACCTGCGCACCGCCGGGCCAGAGATGTACGACCAGCTGGCCAAGCACGAGATCCCCTGGACCGATCCGTCGGTCACCGACGCCCTGACGGTCATGGGCGACATCCTCGGCAACGACGACCAGATCGCAGGCGGCACGTCCGGGGCACTGCAGACCGACTTCACCGGCTCGATCACGCAGATGTTCACCGACCCGCCGGAGGGCGCGATCCTGTTCGAGGGGAACTTCGTCGGGGGCATCATCAACGGCGAGACGAAGGCGAAGGTGGGACCCGACGCCGACTTCTTCGACTTCCCCTCGATCGACGGATCAGCGCCCGCGGTGATGGGCGGCGGCGACCTCGCCGCGCTGTTCAAGGACACCGAGGGGGGCAAGGAGCTGCTGAAGTTCCTGGCGACGCCCGAGGCCGCCGAGGTCTGGGCCGGTCTGGGTGGGTTCATCTCCCCCAACAAGAACGTGGAGGTCTCCGCCTACACGGATCCGATCGACCAGCGCGCCGCGCAGGCCCTGGTCGACGCGGGCGACGCCGTCCGCTACGACCTCTCCGACCTGCAGCCCACCGAGTTCGGCGCGACGACGGGGCAGGGGATCTGGGGCATCCTCACTGACTTCGTGAGCGATCCCAGCGACGTCGAGGGGACGGCCCAGCAGCTCGAGGCGGCGGCGAAGGACGCCTACAAGTAGATCTCGATGGACGACGCGGTCGAGGGTCGGCGGCGGACGGGCTGGATAGCCCTGGTGTTCCTGCTGCCGGCCCTCGTGCTCCTGGGCGCCCTCGTCGTCTATCCGATCTTCTTCTCCGTGTACCGGAGCCTGTTCGACAAGAGCGGGGACGCGTTCGTCGGGATCGACAACTACCAGACGATGTTCGCGTCCTCGGCGACGCTCACCGCGATCAAGAACACGTTGATCTGGGTGGTCGTGGCGCCGAGCGTCGTCACGGCCCTAGGGTTGATCTTCGCCGTCCTGTCCGAACGGATCCGCTGGAGCACGGCGTTCAAGTTCGTGATCTTCATGCCCATGGCCGTGTCTTTCCTGTCGGCGGGCGTGACGTGGCGGCTGATCTACGAGGAGAACCCGAACCTGGGCTTGGCGAATGCGGCCGTGCACGGCGTCGCCGACGTCGTCCGCCCCCCCGGCATCCTGCCCGGGGCGCGTCCCACCGATGAGGAGGCGCTGCGGCCGCAGGGTGAGAGCTACGTGACGAGCGCGTCGCTCGCCCCGGGAGACACGGCGGAGCTCGGACTGGTCGCGATCCCCCAGGACCAGATCCCTCGCCGAGGCGCAGGCGGCCTCGGCGCCCTCGGCGCGCGGCCGACGGCATCGCCGGCACCGTGTGGCTCGACTTCACCGTCGGCGGCGGCGGCGAGAAGGGGTCGATCGACCCCAGCGAGCGGGGCCTGCCCGGCGTCGCCGTCGAGGCCCTGCAGGGGACGACCGTCGCGGGATCGGCGTCGACGGATTCGGGCGGCCGGTTCGCGATCACCGGCCTCGCGCCGGGTGAGTACCAGCTCCGCCTGGCGTCGTCGAACTTCCGCGAGGCGTTCGGCGGCTTCTCCTGGCTCGGACCCGACGCTCGTGACCCCGGCCATCATCGTCGCCTACATCTGGATCTGGGCCGGCTTCGCGATGGTGGTGATCGGCGCCGGCCTGGCCGCGATCCCGCGCGAGGTCCTCGAGGCCTCGCGCGTCGAGGGCGCCAGCGAGTGGCAGGTGTTTCGCCGCGTGACGGTGCCGCTGCTCGCGCCGGTGCTCGGCGTGGTGCTCGTCACGCTCATCATCAACGTGCTGAAGATCTTCGATCTCGTGCTCGTCATCGCGCCGGGATCTGCGCAGCGCACCGCGAACGTGATCGCGCTGCAGATGTGGAAGACCGCGTTCGGGGTCCGCGACTTCGGGCTGGGGAGCGCCCTGGCGATCTTCCTGTTCCTGCTGGTGATCCCGGCGATGGCGTTCAACATCCGACGGTTCCGGGCGGAGCAGTAGATGAGCGAAACCTCGACGGCGAGCGCGCAGCCGGCCGGCGTCGGCCGGCGCCTGGTGCAGCGGATCACGCGCGGCCCGGTGAGCGTGTTCCTGATCGTGGTCGGCCTGCTGTGGCTGATCCCGACCGTGGGTCTGTTGCTCGCCTCGTTCCGCAGCGCCGCGGACAACGGCGCCACCGGCTGGTGGACGGCCGTCCTGCACCCGGCGCAGCTCACGCTGGACTCCTATGCGAACCTGATCCGCAACCCGGACATGGTGCAGTCGTTCTGGAACACCGCGCTCATCACCCTGCCGGCCTCGGTGCTGGTCGTCGTCATCGCGGCGGCCGCGGCGTACGCGTTCGCGTGGATCCCGTTCCGCGGGCGGGACTGGTTGTTCCTGATCGTGGTCGGGCTCCTGGTGGTGCCGCTGCAGGTCGCGCTGATCCCGGTCGCCCGCCTCTACGACGTCGTCGGGCTCTTCGGCACGATCCCCGGCGTCGTGCTCTTCCACGTGGCGTTCGGGCTGCCGTTCGCGATCTTCCTGCTGCGCAACTTCTTCATCGGGATCCCCTCGGAGCTGCTGGAGGCGGCCCGTATGGACGGCGCCGGGGAGCTGATGGTGTTCCGCCGCGTCGTGCTCCCCCTGGGGATCCCGGCGATCGCGTCGCTGCTGATCTTCCAGTTCATGTGGGTCTGGAACGACCTGCTGGTGGCACTCGTGTTCTCCAGCACCTCCACGCAGCCGCTGACGGTCACGATCCGCGAGCAGCTGCGCTCGTTCGGCGGGAACATCGACGTCATCGCGCCGGCGGCGTTCCTGCAGCTGGTGGTCCCGCTGATCGTGTTCTTCGCCTTCCAGCGCTACTTCGTGCAGGGGCTGCTGGCGGGCTCCCAGCGCTGAAGCGCGTCAGGGGACGATGCCTCGCCGAGCCGCTATCCCACGCTGGTGCCGAACCGCTCACGTCTGCCCGGGTCGCCGAGCACACCGGGACTGTCGAGGGACCACAGCTGGCTGCCGGTCGACGTGAGGCCTCCGAACTCGGTGCCGTAGATCACCGCCGCCGCGCCGGCCTGGAGGAACCGTCTGATGCTGTGCCCCGGGACGCCCACGACCAGATCGTCGGCGGGGATCGGGCCGTGCCGGGACCACGGCGGCGCCTGGTTCGACGACAGCGCGTGGCCGAACTGGTCGCCGGTCGCAGTACGGCCGGGCAGGCCCGGAGCATCCAACGTCCAGAGCTGGTCCTCGTCCGCACAGAGGGTGTCGAACCCGGACGGGCCGCACGTCGTCCAGGCGCTGTAGAGGACCTCCACGGCGCCGTTGTCCGTCAACGTGGCCGAGTTCTCGCCCGGGACGCCGATCGCCAGGTCCTCGTGGCTCAGCACGTTGAAGTTGCCGATGGCGAGCGAGGTCCCGAATCCGTCGCCCGGCTCTTCCTCATCCTCCACGAAGGGCGAGTCCTGCGTCCACTCCTGGCTGTCGATCGCCTTGAGTCCGTGCCCACGCGCGTACATCACCACGACCGCCCCGGCGCCGCCGTCGGACCCGGGCGCCCCGATCGCCAGGTCGTCGAGGATGGGGCGCCCACCGAGATCGCCGGCCGCGAGCGCGGACCCGAACCGATCGCCGTCCGTCCGCTCGCCGGGGACCCCGGCGCTGTCCTGCGACCAGACCTGGTCGTCGTCGGCGGTGAGACCCACGCCGGCCACGCCGAACAGCACGTGCACGAAGCCTCCACGGTCACCCGGCTCGCCGATCGCGAGATCGTCCTGCGGCCCTCTGCCGAAGTCGCCGGCGGCGAGCGACGATCCGAACCCGTCGCAGCACCCGTCCGGCACCCCCAGGACGCCGGGCGTTCTCTCGCTCCAATCCTGGTTACGCTCGATCGTCAAGCCTGCGTCCGACCCGTAGAGGATCCGGACGTGCCCCACGGCCTCGGACTGATCCGGGTCGTCCGCGATGCCCAGGGCGAGGTCGGCGAACCCGTCGCCGTCGAAGTCCCCGGTCTCGAGCACGCCGCCGAACTGCGAGTACTGGAAGCCGTACGGCGGCACGCCTGGCACCAGGCCAGGCGTCGTCGAGGTCCAGCGTTGATCCCGCCGCGTCGTGAGGCCGGCGGGCGAGCCGTAGAGGACGTTCACCTGCTCCCACCCCAAGGTGCCCATCGCGAGGTCGGCGTACCCGTCGGCGTCGAAGTCGCCGGCCGCGGTCTCGGATCCGAATCTCGAGTCGGTGGTGATGTCGTGACCCCAGTCCAGACCTGGCGAACTGGGGAGCCAGAGCTGATTCCCCGCGGCGGAGACGTCGTCGTTCCCGCCGTAGAACACGCTGACCCCGCCTGTGGACGGCGTTCTGCGACCGGGACCCTCGAAGGGGACGCTGACCACCACGTCGGCGAACCCGTCGCCGTTGAAGTCGGAGGGCATCGAGACAGGCACCGCGAGCGCCGGCCCGGCCGATGTGACCAGGAACGAGGCGACGACCATCAGGATGGTCGGCGCACACAGGGCACGTCGCATGGGATGAGCTCCTCTCGTTCTTCCGAACACAGTCACGGTGACACCAGCCACTCGCCGAACATCTCCTCCTGCTGCGCCCGCCCCAGCACGCCGGGGCTGTCGGCCGTCCAGATCTGGCTGCCGGCCGGCCTGAGCCCCCAGCCCTCCTCGCCGTAGACCACACCGACACCCCCCGCGTCGGTGAACCCGCCGACGGTCATGCCCGGCATGCCGATCACCAGATCGCCGTGGTCCCCGCTCTGCCGGATCGAGAGGCTCGACGAGAAGCCCACGCCGTCGCCACCGACGAACGGGACCCCCAGCGCGTCGGGCGTCCAGCGCTGATCGCCCACCGCGCACAGGACGGCGACGTACCGCTGCTCGCACGAGTCCATGCCGTAGATGACGCTGACCGCACCGCCGTAGCCGCCGATCTCCGAGCGATCCGCGACGCTGATCGCCAGATCCGCGAAGCCGTCTCCGTCCAGGTCGCCCGCCACGAGCGTGCTGCCGAAGACATCGAACGGCTCGGCCTCGCCGTCGATGCCGAACGTGTCCTGCGTCCACACCTGTCGCCGATCGGACGACAGGCCACCGGGCGCGGAATAGAGGACCACCACCGCGCCGGAGTGGTCGCGGGCGCCCGGCACCCCGATGGCGAGATCGTCGAGCCGGCCGGTCCCGCCGAGATCGGCGGCGGCGAGCGACGATCCGAACGCATCGCGCCGCGTCCCGCGGCCGGACATGCCGACGCGTTCGCGCGACCACAGTTGGTCGCCCGCGGCGGTGAGCCCCGATCCGGACCCGTACAGGACGTGGACGAAGCCACGCCGATCCCGGGGCTCGCCGATCGCCAGATCCGCCTGCGGCCCGCCGCCGAAGTCGCCGGCCGCGAGCGACCATCCGAACTCGCTCTCGATGCCACCGGTCGGGGGCCGCCCCTTCACGCCCGGGGTGGATTCAGCCCAGATCTGGTTGCCGGCCACGGTGAGACCCGCCTCCGAGCCGTACAGGACCCGGACATGCGATTCTCCGTTGGTATCGCCGGTATCGGTGATCCGCAGGACCAGGTCGTCGGTGCCGTCACCGTCGAAGTCCCCGCTCTCCATCTCGTCACCGAAGCGGAAGTTGAACGGGGGCTCCATCTGGACGAGCCCGGGCACGGACGGCTCCCACCGCTGATCGCGGCGCGTGGTGAGGCCGTCGTTGGATCCGTACAGGACGTTGACCTGCTCCCAGTCGGGCGAGCCGATCGCCAGGTCCGCGAACCGGTCCCCATCGAAGTTGCCGGCCTCGACCTCGTCGCCGAAGCGCGAGTAGGCGATCGCCTCGTGACCCCACTCGAGTCCGGGCGAGCTCGGCCGCCAGAGCTGATCCCCCTCCGCAGTCACGCCGTCGGGACCGCCGTAGAGGACGCTGACCGCGCCCTCGTACGGCGCGCCGCGCGCGCTCTCCAGCGGGATGCCGATCGCCACGTCGGGATAGCCGTCGCCGTTGAAGTCCGACGGCACCCGCGTGGGTGCCAACGCCCGGACCGGAGCGACGGGAAGCACGAGGAACGCGAGGGTGAGCGCGAGGAGCACGCATCTGGTCTGGATCCGCCTCATCCGAGGCTCCGTTCCACGGGGGAGCAACATGCTAGGCGGGGACGTGATCGCGGCGCAAGCCCGCCCGGTGCACGACTCGGGAGCCGTCCGCCGGTCGGGATCGGTCGGGCGGGTTCACGGGTGCATGGAATCAGCGCGGGCCGCTCGACGTTGCCGGGGGCAGATGAGCCCGAACCGCGTGATCCGCAGCTACCTCGTGATCAGCGGGCTCTTCACGCTGTCGGCCTCCCTGATCTGGGGCATCAACACGCTGTTCCTCCTGGACGCCGGGCTCACGATCTTCCAGGTGTTCGTGGCGAACGCCGTGTTCACGGCCGCCATGGCGCTGTTCGAGATCCCGACGGGCGTCGTGGCGGACACGCGCGGGCGCCGGGCCTCGTTCCTGCTGTCGGAGGCGATCATCTGCATCGGGACGCTCGCGTACGTGGGCGTGGCGGCGATCTCCGGCGGGCTGCTGCTGTTCTGCCTGGCAAGCGTGATCCTCGGGCTCGGCTACACGTTCTACTCCGGGGCCGTGGAGGCCTGGCTCGTGGACGCGCTGAAGGCCACCGGCTACGAGCGGGAGCTCGACGGCGTCTTCGCCCGGGCGTCGATGGTCGCGCACGTCGCGATGATCGTCGGGACCGTGGGCGGCGGGCTCCTCGGAACGCTCGACCTGTCGATCCCCTATCTGGTGCGCGCGGCGCTGATCGCGATCGCGCTCGGCATCGGTTTCCGCACGATGCACGACGTCGGGTTCACCCCACGGACGATGCGCATGCGCGGCATCGTCGGAGAGATGCGAACGGTGGCCCGCGCCGGCATCACGTTCGGCTGGCGGGCGCCGGCGGTCCGGCTGCTGCTGATGGAGTCGTTCGTCACATGGGGGTTCTTCGCGTGGGCGTGGTACGCGTGGCAGCCGTACTTCCTGGAGCTCTACGGCTCCGACGCGATCTGGGTCTCCGGGCTGATCGCCGCGCTGTTCAGCCTGGCGGGGATCGCCGGCAACGCCCTGGTCGGGCGCGTCGCGAAGCCCGGCCGGCGGCGCACCACGATCCTGCTCGTGGCGGGGGCCGCGACGACCTCGACGATGGTGGCCACCGGCCTGATCCGCTCGTTCTGGATCACCGTGCCGGTCTTCCTGCTCGGCGCGATCGCCGGCGGCGTGCTGCAGCCGGTGCGCCAGACGTACCTGCACCGCTCGATCCCGTCCTCGGAGCGGGCCACGCTGGTGTCGTTCGACTCGCTGGTCGGCAGCCTCGGCAGCGTGGGCGGTCAGACCGGGCTGGGCTTCCTGTCGCAGGAGCGGTCGGTGCCGGCCGGCTTCGTGGTGGGCGGCCTGATCACGGTCCTGACGCTGCCGATCTACGGCCGGCTGCGAGCGCTCGGCCAGCCCGCCGACCGGATCACTGCGGCGGATGAGACGCCTCCGGAGGAGCCGGTGCTCGCGGAGGTCGAGGGCCCGACGCACGTCTGAGCGGGCGGACGGGGCCGCTCGTCACAGAACCTAGGCCATCTGCCGGTTGCGTCCGCCCCGATCGAGGGACAGACTCCTCAGCGCGACCCCGGGGGGCTCTCCCGTCGGCGCGGCGATCGGGTTCCCCCTCGAGTCGCTCCGGCGGATCCCCTCGTGGGGTCGCCCATCCCCCTGCTCTTGTCAATCCGTTGACGCACGGATGCCTTCGTCGAAGGCATCGGCGCAACCAGGTTGCGGGCCACGTGCGAGGTCACGGTCGCAACGTCGTTGCTGCCGGGTCAGACCACCCACCCGATCGGGACGTCAACACGTTGCGTCGTCACGGTCACGGCGCCGACGCATCGGACTCGCATGCGTAGGCGA
The DNA here is from genome assembly GCA_963832225.1 of uncultured Actinomycetes bacterium. Lineage (GTDB taxonomy): Bacteria > Actinomycetota > UBA4738 > UBA4738 > HRBIN12 > JALYMB01. The sequence continues at coordinate 15,200 of CAWHTI010000005.1, read as the reverse complement.
CGGCGGCGTCCACGTCCATCCGGCCACCCTCATCCAGGGCGCGATCGACGACCTCCTCCGGTAACGCTCCGCGAGCCGCCCCGACGGGATCGCCCATCATGAAGACCGGCGGTGGAGGTGACGCGTTGAACGCCTCCAGCATGGAGCTCGCGGCGCCGAACAACCGGACGGATCGCTCGTATCGACCCAGCTCCGACTCCAGCGCAGATAGCATGAAGAGCGACGTCAGGATCCCCGGGATGTTGCCGGCCTCGTGCTTCAGCTCGAGGGCCTCGTGGAAGGCGGCGCGGCTCTCCCGATGGTTGCCGAGCATCCGGTGGATCTGCGCGACCGTCTCGACGCCGTCCGCGAGGGTGGTTCGGTCCCCGACCTCGCGGGCCAGCGCGATCGCCTCCTCGTTGATCGGCAGGGCCGACTCGAAGTCGCCTCGCATCACCGTCGCGTAGGCGAAGCCGCTCGCGGTCTGGGCGATCCGGCGCTTGTCGCCCAGCTGCCGGGCCATCGCCAGCGACTCCCCGAGCAACGCCCACCCGCGATCGACGTCGCCCCGGAGCCACGGGACGTACGCGAGGTTGTTCGTGGCGTCGAACAGCGCCACCGCGTCGCCGGTCGAGCGCGCGATCTCCAGGCCCTCCAGGTACCACCGCTCCGCCTCGTCGAGATCGCTCGACCAGTACGCGAGGCCGCCGGCGGCCGACACCGCTCGGCCGCGGATCGCGGTGGGAGCGGCCGCCTCCGGCATCGCCAGCAGTTCATGGAGCCACTCACGCGCCTCGGACAGATGGCCCCGCTGCTCCCAGAACCGCCAGATGGCCGCGCCGATCCGCAGGCCGGGCTCCGGGCGACCGGACCCGATGCTCCATCGCAGAGCCGCGCGGAGGTTGTCGTGCTCGCGCTCGAAGCGGTCCTGCCACGCGGCCTGGTCCTCGCCGACGAACTCGACCTCGGCCCGCTCCGACAGGTCGGCGAGGAACGCCGCGTGACGGAGCGCCACGTCGTCGGCCGTGCCGTCGTCGCGAAGGCGCTCGTCCGCGTACTGGCGGATCGTCGACAGCATGTCGAACCTCGACTCGCCGTCGACCTCGCCGCGTCGCAGCAGGCTCTTGTCCACCAGCGACGACAGCCCGTCCAGCATCTCCACGCCGAGGTCGCCCGGCGGCTGCACGACGGCCTCCACGGACTCGATCGTCGCGCCGCCGCGGAAGACCGACATGCGCGCGAACAGGATGCGCTCGGGCCCGGTGAGGAGTCCGTAGCTCCAGTCGATCGTGGCGTACAGCGCCCGCTGGCGCTCCGGCAGATCCCGGACGTTCACCGTCAGCAGGCTCAGACTGGTCCGGAGCCGTTCCAGGATCTCCCGGAGCGACAGGAGGTTCACGCGGCTCGCGGCGAGCTCGATCGCGAGCGGCAGCCCGTCCACCCGGGCGCAGATCTCGGCGGCGAGCGGGCCGGTCGCGTCGTCCAGCCGGAACCCGGGATCCGCCAGACGCGCCCGATCCGCGAAGAGCTCGACCGACTCGGCCTCGCCGACCGAGCCGCCGTCGCGATCCGGCGAGCGTGGAACGGACAGCGGCTCGACGGGAGACTCCTGCTCTCCGTAGAGGTGCAGCGGCGAGCGGCTCGTCACCAGGAACGCGCACCGACGCGCCGCGGTGCGCAGGTCCGCCACGAGCTCCGCGGCGTCGAGCACCTGCTCGAAGTTGTCGAGGATCAGCAGCAGTTCCCGGTCGGACAGGTGATCCGTCAGCGTGTTGATCACGGATCGTTCCGGATCCTCGCGCACCCGCAGCGCGCCGCCGATCGCGCGCGGCACCTGTCCCGGGTCCACGACGGAGGACAGCTCGACCAGACATGCACCGTCCGCGAAGCGGGGCAGCACCGCTCCGGCGACCTGGAGCGCCAGGCGGGTCTTGCCGACGCCGCCCGGCCCGGTGAGCGTCAGCACGGTGCCGGGCCGCAGCCGGCCGACGAGGTCCTCGACCTGCCGCCCGCGCCCGACGAAGCTCGTGCGCTGCGGCGGGAGGTTGTGCGGACGGGCGTCGAGCGACGCTGGGGGCGGGAACGCCGACGGCAGTCCCTCGATCACCAGATCGAAGAGATGCTCGATGTGCTCGAGGTCCTTGAGACGGTGCGGTCCGACGTCGCGGAGCCGGACGCCGTCGGGAAGGTCGAGCTCGACCAACGCACGTGTCGACGCGGACACCAGCACCTGCCCGCCGTGGGCGGCGGCCGCGATCCGGGCCGCACGGTTCACGTCGAGGCCCAGATAATCGTCGCCGCCCAGCACGCCCTCCCCGGTGTGCAGGCCGGCCCGGATCCTGAGTTCCACGCCGTCGGGCCACGGATGGCTCGCGAGTCCCCGCTGCGCGGCGACGGTGGCCCGGACCGAGCCGGCCGGTGCCGGGAACACGGCGAAGAACGAGTCGCCCTCCGTTCGGACCTCGAGGCCGCCGCCGGCCGCGATCGCCGCACGGAGGATCTCGGCGTGCGCGTCCTGGACGGCCCGATAGCCCTCCCCCAGTCGCTGGAGGAGGCGGGTGGAGCCCTCGATATCCGTGAACAGAAACGTGATGGTGCCGGTGGGAAGGTCTCGTCCCGCCATCGGGCCGATGATGCCGCACCGACCGAACGGCTCGCAAGGTGACCCGGACCGGGGCCTTTGACGCTGCCGGACATCCTTCCTAGGGTCGGTGCATCGTCTGGGGGGAGGTGGCTCCATGAAGCGCACCGCGAGGATCGCCGCGTTCGTCGTCCCGCTCGCACTCGTCCTGCTCGCCGGGCCCGGAGCGGGCGCTACGTTCCCGGGCTCCAACGGCCTCATCGCCTTCGGCCGTGCCGGCGACGTCTGGGTCGTCGACGTCGACGGGAACACGCCCCGGCTCACCGACACGACCCATCCACGTGAGGGGCTCGTCGACTGGAACGCCGACGGATCGCGGCTCGCGTACCTGCGGTGCGGAGCCGGCGAGTTCTCCAACTGCGACATCTGGTCGATGAATGCGGACGGCACCGACCGGACCAGGCTCACCACCACCCCGGTGGCTCAGGAGACGTGGCCCACGTGGTCGCCCGACGGGACGCAGATCGCGTTCACCTCCAACGAGCTGGACTCGTTCCAGGACATCTGGGTGATGGACGCGGACGGCTCGAACCCGACCCGACTGACGAATTCGAAGGGCTTCGACGCCTTCCCGGAGTGGTCGCCCGACGGGACGCAGATCGTGTTCGACAGCGATCGGTCGGCCGTGGACGACATCTGGGTGATGGACGCGGACGGCTCGAACCCGACCCGGCTGACGGCCGGACCCAAGGTCGACGAGTATCCGGACTGGTCCCCGGACGGGATGAAGATCACCTTTACCCGCAACAGCGACGTCTGGGTCATGGACGCCGACGGCGGCGCCGAGACCCAGCTGACCACGAGCAGGCGGATCGAGTTCACGTCCACGTTCTCGCCGGCCGGCAACCGGATCGCCTTCAACCGCGAGGACCGCAACGGCCGTTTCGGCATCTGGACCATGCCGGCGGACGGGTCGGAGCCGCCGCGCCAGCGGACGTTCGGACGATTCGACTTCGCCCCCGACTGGCAGCCAGGCCCGCTCTGACCGGGCGCTCGGGTCCCTGACGACGACCCGCAGAGCGCGGTCGACTTGACCGTTCGTCCACCCGTGGCGGAGGCTGGACACACACACCGACCAGCAGAGGGGGGAACGTCGATGCGCAAGGTGGTGCACTTCGAGATCCCGGCCGACGACGTCGACCGGGCGAAAGAGTTCTACGGCTCGGTCTTCGGATGGCAGCTCCAGACGATGTCGATGGGCGAGACCGACTACACGATCGCCACGACCACGCCGGTCGACGAGCAGACCCAACGGCCCACCGAGGCCGGCGGGATCAACGGCGGCATGATGCAGCGCACGCCGCTCACGTCGGCGCCGGTGATCACGATCGACGTCGAGGAGATCGATCAGTCGCTGAAGGAGATCGAGTCCCGCGGCGGCAGCACCGTGACACCCAGGACGGAGATCCCCGGCATGGGAGCGTTCGCCTACTTCAAGGACCCGGAGGGCAACGTCATGGGCCTGTGGGAGACGAATCCGTAGCTCACCGTGAGGTCGGAACGCCCTCGGGCGGCGGGACCGGCTGCCACGCCGGTGCCTCGATCGGCAGCATCTCGCCGGAGACCCGGCGAAGGACCCGCCTCGGATCCGAGCCGTCCGCGGCCATGGTCCAGATCGCGGCCAGGTACCGGGAGCGCTCGTCGTTCGACCGGGTCCGCAGGTAGGCGATGCGCCGGCCGCTGGGTGACCACGAGGGGGAATGCTCCTCGATCCCGGTGGCCGTCAGGCGCTGAAGACCCGAGCCATCGGGACGGATCCGGTACAGGTCGCCGCCGGACTCGTAGGCGATCCAGCGGCCGTTCGGCGACCAGGACGGATCGAACCCACCCTCGGTCGTCACGATCTGCACCGACCCGCCACGAGGGCCCATCGTGGCGATCTGTCCGTTCATGTCGAAGGCGATCCTCGAGCCGTCGGGCGACCAATCCGGATCGGCCGCATCGCCCCGGTGCGGCGTGAGGACATGCCGGCCCCGTCCGTCGACGCCGATCGTCGCGATGCGGTAGTTGAAGTGCCGGCCCATGAACACGAATGCGATGCGCTTCCCGGTCGGCGACCACGTGGGCCACGCCTGCGGCTCATCGTCGGTGGTCAGACGCCTGACGCCGGTCCCGTCGGCCCGCATGACGAACACCTCCTCGGGGAAGTGGCGACCGCTTGCGGTGTAGACGATCCAGTCGCCGTCGGCCGACCAGGCGGGTGACCGCGAGACCAGCCTCCGCGTGATGGTCGTCCGCTGCGAGCCGCCCGCACGCATCGTGGAGATGGTCACGTGGCTGTCCACGGAGCTCGCGAATGCGATCAGGCCGTCGCGACCCGGGAACGTCGCGCGGGCCGCGGTCGCTCCGGCGCACAGCAGCGCCAAACAGCCGGCGGCCACGGCCACGGAGCGGATGGCCACGCGGATCCGACGTCGCATCAGTACCCGTCGCCGTTGAAGTCGCTGGGCACATCCGGCGCGAGCCCACGGGCGGGCACGGAGATCGCCGCCACCGTGGCCGCGGTGAGGAACCCGGTCGCCAGCGCCCCGGCGTGATGCCGACCTGCGCGCTCCCGCTGCCGCATCGTCACTCCCCTTCCGGCGACCGTTCGGGTGGGATGCCCCGATGGTATCCCCAGGAGACGACGGGGGCGGGTCCGATCAGTTCCTGGCGACGCGGATCGACCCGCTCATGAACGGGTGCACGAGGCACACGAAGTCGTACAACCCCGGCTGCCTGGCCACGAAGACGCTCGCATCCGGCCAGGTGATCAACCCGGAGTTCACGAACCGATCGGGCGATCTCAGCAGGGAGTTCGCCGTCGGGAGGATGGCCTCGGCGTTGAAGACGATCTGGAAGTCCATCGGGCTGTCGCAGTCCGCCGGTGACGCCGCGGGCGGATCGGCGCCCTTCTCCTCGCACTGCGAGGTGATGAACGGCACCGTGGCACCCGACGACGCGGGGAACGTCGCCGTGTGGATCTCGAAGTTGCCCAGGACCTTCAGGCGGTCGCCGACGTGCGCCTGGATGGTGTCGTCGGGGAACTCGTCCGCGGAGACCTGCCGCCAGAAGCCACCCGCCCAGATGGTGAGACGCGTGTGGCCGCTGGGCAGGTGAGACCGCTTCACGGTCTGCGCCAGGTCGTCGGCGGTGGGGCCGTCGACCTCCTTCGCCCGCGCGACCTGCGATCCCACCTCCGTCGCCACCTCGGCCGGCGTCGCGATCGGGGTGGCTCCCCCGACGACGTGCAGGTCCATCTGCATGCCGGGGTGGATGAGGCAGACGAACGCGTAGTCGCCCACGGGCGCCGTGACCTCCACGTGGAACGACGGTTGGGCACCGGGCGCGGAGAACTGCAGGCCGCTGTTCACCACGGAGGTGCCGTCGAACTCACACGGAGCCTTCGATGTTCCGCAGGACGGATCGGTGGGCGCGCCGGCGGCGGGATTGAGCACGACCTCGCCGTCGTCCCCGCCGACGGTGGTGTCGGGGACCTGCGCCGCCCAGGGGAACTCCGAGGGGTCCTGTGGACCGGACGGTCCCTGGTTCTCGGCCACCCAGGCCGCGACATTGCCGCTCGGGATCGCCGTCGCCGTGTGCGGCGCGCCCAGACCGGCCCACGCCGCGTTCACGACGTCGCCCGGATGCACGCTCAGATCGTGGGGGAAGAACCGGAGGAAGGACCACGGCTCGCCGGCGGGTGGGCGCGCGTCCAGCTGCACGCGGTAGGTCGACGGGTCCCCGGCTGCAGCGGGCCCGACGAGGAGCCCGGTCCCGAGCAGGGCTCCCATGACGCACAGCACGGCACGACGGCGCTTCGTGATCACGGCTCCCCCTCAGGTTCCGGCGAAGCGCCGATGGTACCGCGCCGATTGCCCGGGCGCGAACCGAAGCGTCGGGCCACCGAAGATCCCTCGGGCCGGGCGTCTCGACGGCGGATCGCGGGAGCTCGGCGCAGGGCGAGACCATCGGCGCAGGGCGAGACCAATGGAACGACCTGCACAGCAGTTGCGGATGGGAGTAGATGTGATGCGGGTACGTGCACCCCCAACGTGCGTCCATCCGACCGGGATCGGCCTGCGTACTACCCCCAGGAGGACGTGACGTGACGAGAGCACGCAGAGGACACGCAGTCAGGATGGGCGCCGCCATTGCGGTATCGACGCTGCTGACGATCGGATCCAACGTGGTCGACGGCACGGTGGCCACCGCTGCCACGGCCCCCAACGGGTCGATCGCGTTCTCCACGTGGGACGACGACCTGAACTACGACATCTACGTCACGGACCCGGCGGATCCGGAGGCCGAGCCGGCGAGGCTCACGACCGACGGCCAGTACAACGGTAACCCCGACTGGTCGCCCGACGGAACCAAGATCGTCTTCGACGGGTGGGCCACCTTCGGCGGCCCGAGGATCCAGGTGATGGACGCCGATCCGTCCACCGACGACGCCACCGTGATCACGGAGCCGTGCGACGACATCGACTGCTACGGAGACTTCCAGCCGGCATGGTCCCCCGAGGGCACGAAGATCGCCTTCATCTCCTCGCGAAACTGGACGTACGAGGTCTACGTGATGGACGCGACCGGCGAGGTCGGGCCGCTCGCGGACGCGACGCGACTGACGACCGACCCCGTCGAGCCCTCCGGCAAGAGCATCCAGGACTCCCAGGTGACGTGGTCGCCCGACGGCGAACGGATCGCCTTCGTCTCCACGGGGCGCGGCGCGGACGAGGACGCCTGCGACCTCTGGGTCATGGATGCGCAGGACACCGACGACGACGGCTACGGCGACAACCTCCGGCGACTCACGTTCGACGAGTCGTTCAACTGCGACGCGTTCGAGGACATGACGCCCCAGTGGTCGCCGAACTCGAGCCTGATCGCGTACACCAGCACGCGCAGCGGCTACTTCGACATCTGGGTCGTGAACGCCGACGACCCCACGGATCTGCGCAACGTAACGCAGACCCCCGAGGGGTACGAAGACCAGCCGGGATGGTCGCCGGATGGCACGCAGATCGTGTTCCGTGCCCCTGCCGACGGTCAGTTCGAGCTGTTCTCGCTGCCCGTCCCCCCGCCGACGACGGGCCGCGTCGCGCCCAGGGCCGCGGCGGCGCCGCAGCCGACCCAGCTCACGTTCGACGGCTTGACCAAGACCCAGCCCGACTGGGGGCGGGTCCCGACCGCGCAGCCACGCACCTCCGTCCTGACGGTGGACCGGGTGGGTCGCGGGCGTGTGACGTCGACCTCGATCGCCGGGATCCGGTGCGGCGCCGACTGCGCCAACACGTACCGGCGCCGGGCCACGGTGGAGCTGCAGGCGACGCCGCGCGCGGGCTGGCGGTTCCAGCGGTGGGGCCGGGCGTGCAGCGGAACGACCTCGACGTGCTCGGTGCCGATGGACGTCTCGAGCAGGGTCGTCGCGCGATTCGCCCGAATCGGCTGACGCGCCCCGGCCGGTGCCTCAGGTCCGCTGGCCGATGGCCAGGATGTTGCCGTCCGGGTCCCGGAACCACGCGGCGCGCTCGCCTTGGATCTGGGCGATCCCCCGCTCGTCGGTCTGCAGGCCGGGGACATCGTACTGCTCGAACGTCACCCCGCGCCCGATGAGGTCCTCCACGACCCGGTCGATGTCGAGCACCTCGAACGTCATCGTCGTCGCCTGGTTCGTTCCGCCCGTCGGCGAGGGGTAGACGAGCATCCACGTCCCACCGGACCCGTACACCACGCCGCCCGACCGCTCCTCTCCCGCCGATAGTCCGAGGGTCCCGGCGTAGAACGCCTTGGCCCGCTCGATGTCGGTCACAGCAATCGTGGCGTGCATGCTCCCCAGCTCCACCATCCGCCCACCTCCCGAGGCGAGCCTACGCCCGGGATCGCCGTGCGCGTGTTCGTGGAGGAGTGCCCGAGGTCGTTGAGCGCGTCGCTGCCGCTCACTCGTCGTCGCGGACGACGCGGACCACGACCTCCTGGGAGCGGCGCTCGTTCGAGCGCTTGGACCGGACCTTGCCCAGGACGAGCGCGCCGAGCGCCGAGCCTCCCAGGAGCCCGGCCACGCTCTTGACGGATCGGAGCGGGGCCGGGATCCGGGCCTCCAGCTCTCGCAGATCGGCCTCCAGGCGGCGCCGGGTCTCCTCGATCTCCGTCACCTTCCGATCTGCTGCTTCGCCCATCGGGCATCCTCCTTCAGGGTCTCGCGGGTCCGCTCCCCCGCCGCCGGCGCCGTTCGGAGCGCGCGACGCCCGGCCATGGCCAGGACCGCCGCAGCCACGCTCAGCAGGACGGCCACGATCAGGATGGCCGCCCAGACCGGCAGGATCACGGCCAGCCCCGCCGCGGCCGCGGCCGCGATGAAGCCGAGCGCGTACATGCCCACGACGGCCGCGCCGGCGAACATCCCCGCGCCGACCGCTCGGGCCGACGCCGCCTCGGCGATCTCGACCTTGGCCAGCTCCGCATGCTTGCGAACGAGCGTCCGGAATCCAGCGGCCACGGAGGCCACCACCTCGCCCAGCGGCCGCTTCTGGGCGGCGGGTGCGATCCCGCCGGCGTCCCCTGCTCGGATGCCCATCGCTGTCTCTCCCTTCGCGCTCGGTCTGGTCGCCACCCTATGTATCCATCGGTGGAAGAGCGAACCATCGAGAACCGCGTCCTCCGCCGACGCTACTGCGCCGCATCGCAGCTCACTCGGGTGGGGCTTCGGATGAGGGGTCGACAGCCACCCTCGATCGGCGTAGGTTGCTTTGAAGGAGAACCCGGACATGGATCTGGAGCCCAGCTGATGCATCGACGCTTCGTTACATCGGTCGCCGTCCTCTCCGTCTCAGTCGTACTGGCTGTCGGCCCCCCGGCGGCCGGCGGTCCCGCACGACGGGCTGGCGACGGCTCGGCCCCGGCGGCGATCGTCTTCGGACGCACGCAGGGGAACCTCGCTCCCGGCGAGATCTGGACGATGGCACGTCACGGCGGCAATCAGCAGCGACTGACCCGCGACGACGTCTCGGACAACAGCCCGGAGTGGTCGCCGGATGGCACCCGGATCGCCTGGACACGCTTCACCGGTCCCTACCCTGTGGCCGAGATCTGGGTCATGGACGCCGACGGCTCGAACCAGCACGCCCTCACGAACCACCAGGTGGCGAGCACCGGTCCGTCATGGTCTCCAGACGGCTCACAGATCGTGTACTCGCACGGCGGCTCGCTCTGGATCATCGACGAGGACGGCACGGACGCGCACCCGATAGCCGACACGGACATCCTGGGGTTCGGCCCCGCATGGTCGCAGGACGGGACGCAGATCGCGTACACCCGGTACACCGGAGCGAGTAGCGACCTGTTCGTGATCGATGTCGACGGCACCGGCGAGCGCCGGATCACCTACACCGACCGTGTCGACGAGGGGCTCCCCGCGTGGTCGCCCGATGGTGAGTGGATCGCCTACGCGGGCCACGGACCGGCCGGCGATCACGTGGAGAAGGTGCGCATCGATGGCTCGGGACGCCGGATCGTGATCGACGCCACGTCCGGGAGTCCCGCATGGTCTCCGGACGGATCCACGCTCGCGTTCTGGGCGTGCCCCGACTGCGGCCTCTACCAGAGCAGGGTGAACGGGCGGAGGATGCGCGAGCTGGGTCGGGATCGGGGTCACTCCGACTACCTCCCCGACTTCCGTCCGGTGATCCCCACCTCCTGAATTCGCAGTAGACCGATATCGCCCGTGCGCAGGCGTGGGGCCTTTTTGCCGGATGAGGAATGGAGCGTCACCTCGGTTGGCCCGCGGAGCGGTCGGGTAGGAGGCGAAGGCGGGGGACACCGATCCGAAAGGGAGAGTGCGTATGGATTTGATCCGTCGAGGAATCAAGTTGCTGGCCGCGACCACGCTGGCCGGCTCATTCGTATTGCTGACCGGGGTGGGCGCGAGCGCCGGCCCGGTCACCGCGGTCTGCTTCAATCAGCCGCCGACGATCGTCGGCACCGGCCTCTCGGACACGATCCCCGGTACCGAGGGGGACGACGTGATCGTCGCCCTGAGCGGAGATGACGTCGTGAACGGCGCCGCGGGGAACGACCGCATCTGCGGCTTCGCGGGCGCGGACACCCTCGTTGGTGGCCCGGGAGCCGACCGCCTGCGCGGTGGCGGCGGCAACGACGTGCTGGTGACGGCGGACGGCGTCGAGGGGAACGATCTCGCGATCGGTGGCCCAGGGAACGACACCTGCGTCATCGATCCCGGCGACTTCACGGTGGGATGCGAGAACGAGGTCGTCATCGAGTCCACCGACACCTAGATACCCTGCGGTCCCGCTCCGCCCGAACCGATCAGTCCCCCGTGGGCTCGGGCGGAGCGGGTTCCGCCGTTTCAGCGTCCCTCACCGATCGTCAGGGTCCGCTTCGAACATCGCGGAGGGCCGAAATCATCCTTGACGCTCGATTGAGTCCCACTTAGCGAGCCCTTACCTCGCCGCAGGGCAACCTGGGTGCATGCGATCCAGGTCTGCAGCCCCGCTCCTCCTCACCGTCACCCTGCTCGCCGCGTGCGCGCCGGCGGCGAACGACGTCGTCTCGCCGCCACGCGCAGCGGACGCGTCCACCGGGTCGCCGTCATCGAGGACGAGCTCCACCGGCCCGGCCCGCCGCGTCGACCCGCGCGAGCACGGCCTCGAGGTGGGATTCGGGGAGTTCGCGATCACCCTCGAGGCGGACGAGATCCGCCCGGGACCGGTCACCTTCGTGATCCGCAACGGCGGCGCGCTGGTGCACGGGTTCGAGATCGAGGGCGAGGATGACGACGGGGACAACAGCGGCCCGGGCAACGGCGAACTGAAGCTCGAGGGTCCGGAGTTCGGGCCCGGGAACGTCGTCCGGATCCATGCCGACCTTCCGGCCGGCATCTACGAGATCGAGTGCTTCGTCGCAGATCACGACGACCGCGGCATGCGGACGTCCCTGATCGTTCGGCCGGGCGCGCCCCTGATCCGGGAGGGGGGCGACGCAGCTCCCGGCTCCGTACAGGTCGCCGACTTCGCGTTCTCGCCCGCAGACGTCGAGGTCGCCTCCGGCTCGGAGGTCACGTGGTCGAACGAGGATCCGACCGCTCACACGGTCACGGCGGACGACGACTCGTTCGACTCCGGAACCCTGGACCCGGGCGCCCGGTTCGCCTTCCGATTCGACGAGCCGGGCACCTACCGCTACGCCTGCGTGATCCATCCGACGATGCGCGCAACGGTGCGCGTCACCTAGACCAGGGAGGCTCGATCATGAGGACGAAGACCGGCATGCTGATGTTCCTGCTCGCCGCAACGCTCGTGCTCGCGGCGTGCGGCGGCGGTGACGACGTCTCGGCGGACGGCGCAGAGGGGGCCGCCGAGGCGGCGACCACCTCGAGCGTCACGATGCGAGACAACGAGTACGCGCCCGGCGATCCCGTCGTCGGTGGCGGCGAGTTGACGCTCGTGAACGAGGGCTCCTCTCCGCACACCTTCACGGTGGAGGGTGAGGACATCGACGTCGAGGTCGAGGCCGGCTCGGAGGCCACCGCGTCCATCGACCTCGCGCCCGGGACCTACACGCTGTTCTGCCAGTTCCACCGTCAGCAGGGCATGGAGACCACCCTCACGGTGCAGTGATGCGGGTGCTATCGCTTCGATGGGAGCGACCGGGCGTACGTCGTGCCGAGCTCCACCCATCGTGCCAGCTGCCGCTTGGTGCGGACGTCGTCGTGGGCAACGCGGAGCCATCCCTGCATCTGGCGACCGCGCATCTCCATGAGACGAGCGTTCGTCGTGGCGAGCAGCGCCTCCGACTGCGCCGGATCGACCCGGACCAACAGTCCCCCCTGACCGCTCGCTGCGACGGACATGTTGCCCCCGATCAGGAAGGCGAGGCCGCCGAACATCTTCTTCTCGGTCAGATCGGCCTCACCTTCCAGCAGTGCACGAAGGCGATCCGCCAGTTCCTCGTCGTAGGCCACGAAGACGATCGTACGTCAGCCGCCCACACATGCGCCGCCAGGACAGCAACGGCACTGCAGGAGACCGCTACGCGTCTCGCCTGGTGACTCTGAACGACATCGCGATCTGGTCGAGCACGTCGCGATCGGCTTCCGAGGTATCGGGTGAGTACGTCGCGTCCATCAGCATTCGGTCTCCGGCGACGTCGAAGATCCACAACCTGTCGACCTGCCCCGCCACCTGTTGGTAGCGCTCACCCTCCTCGTCGCCGAGCCAGCTCACGAAGTCACGGTGTCCGTTGGAGGGCTCGACATCGCAGCCCTTGAAGTCCGCATCCCCGGTCACCACCATGGCTGCCGGCACGGACCACTCGACGTACCAGCCGTCGAATGTCCCGAGCTTCATCTCGGTCGGCTTCGTGGCGTTGCGCATCGCCTGACCCGCGAGTGCCGCAGCGAGGTCGTGGACCGTGGGTCCGGGATCGAACATGTTCCCCCGCCAATGGCACGGGTTCCGAGGCACCATGCCGACGGCCCAGACACTGATGCCCAACACTTCCGACGACTGGCTCGTCACGAAATGACCGTCGGGCGTGGACCACCCTGGGGGCACCTCGACCGTGTAGTTGGGGTAGGTGTCGGACCCGATGACGGCACCGACGATCCTGGTGACATCGGATCCCGTGGATGAGCTCGGTGTGGATGTGGACCCTGCGATCGCGCCCGACGAACGCGTCCTCGATGGTCCGACCGAGGCGTCGCCCGTGCACGCAACCGCGATCAGCAGCGACGCCGGCAGCACGAGCCAACGATGGATCGAGCGTCGGCGCGCTCCGAACGACATCGTCGATCGGATCCAGCCAAGGAAGCTGACCATGTCTCGTCCCTTCGTCGTGATGTCTCCGTCGGCCTTCACGCGTCACATTCCGTCGTCACGACGAGCGTGGCGGCGTCCGCCCAGCCCTGGGTGCATGCCCCCGTGTCCAGGTAGCTGGTCTGCTGCGTCGCCACGTCGTAGATCGCGATCCTCCCGCTCGAGAGATCGTCGTAGGCGATCGACGCGCCGTCGGGCGACCAGGCGGGGTTCGCGCTCGGCCCGTCCGTGATCGCCCGAGCGTTGGAGCCGTCGGCGTTCGCGATGCTCACGAGCTGCGTATCGGCGGCGACGAAGGCGATCCGGGTCCCGTCCTGCGACCACGACGGCGACGAGGCTCGAGAGAGGAGGGTCCTCGGATGGCCCTGTGTGCTCATGCTCGATCCGCCCGCGTACGAATAGGGCCGGACGATCCAGATCTCGGGTCCGTCATCCCCCATCGCGGTGAAGGCGATGGCCCGGTCGTTCGGAGACCACGCCGGCTCGCTCGGCTGGCTGATCCTGCCCCATCCGATGCGCGAGCGCGGCGGCGCGTAGCCGTCCGAGGACACGAAGTAGAGGTCGCGGCGGCCGCTGTTCGCGTCGGTTCCGCTGACGACGAGCCACGCGCCGTCGGGCGACCAGGACGGCTCGTCGGGCTCGACCGCCCACTCGCCGAGGAAGGCCCTCTGCGTCAAGGTTGTGATCTCGGTGCCGTCCGGATCCATCCGATAGACCAGCTGTTGCCCGCCTGCATCCACCGCCGTGAACGCGACACGGGACCCATCGGGAGAGAACCGGTACGACGATCCGTCGACCGGTGACGCGAACGGCGTCAGGACACCGTCGCCGATCGCGAGCAGGTAGGTGTCGTCCTCAGTGGGCGCCGCGGGCTGCACCGTCGGGTCGTCGACGAACCCCGGAGCACCGTCGTCACCCGAGTCACCCAGCGTGAGTACGCCGATCCCGATCCCGATCACGATCGCAGCCGTGACGACCATCGCGCCGAGCTGGTGCCTGCGCACGGCCCGTCGTTGCCGCCGGTGCTGCCGTTCGCGCGCACCCGGCTCCGGAGGGGCGGTCACGGCCTCGAATGCCTCGCGAACGTCAGGCATCGTCGCCACGCTCCCTTCCGCGGAGCGTCGAGCGACCCTGCGACGCCAGCATGCGGACCGTGCCCGCGCGGACGCGCATGATCTCGCCGACCTGCTCGGACGTGTATCCGAAGACCTCGGTGAGCACCAGTGCGGCCCGCTGGCGCCCCGGGATGTCACGGAGCAGCATCCGGAGGTCCTCGCGGGCCTCCACGTGCTCGAACGGGTCGGCCTCATCGCCGGACAACAGCAGGAGCTTCCGCGTCAGTCGCGTGGCGCGACGGGCGCGCATCCGGGAACCGTTCAGGGCGATCCGGAAGAGGTAGGCGACCGGATCGTCGATCGACCCGATCCGGTCCCACCGTTCCCAGAGCTTGAGGAAGGCGTCCTGCATGAGCTCCTCCGCGTCCGACCTGCTCCCGGTGATGAACACCAACCCCCGGTAGAGCCGCTCGTGCTCGTCGGCGAACAGGACGTCGAAGTCCCGAGGCGGCGATGAGGCCCCCGTCTCGTCCATCACGACAGACTCGTCAAGGTGCATCGGGACATGGATGCCCGGGTCGCGTGGAACGCATAGGGCGCACCGATCTCGTCTGGGATCAGCGCCGAGCCTAGGCCGGGTGGACCGCCGTTGGAAGCTGTCCGGTCACGCCCGGCCGCGCGCAGCCCAGGCGCGCGCCGTCAGGACGAACGGCG
>CAWHTI010000004.1:0-197273 GCA_963832225.1 uncultured Actinomycetes bacterium | reverse complement strand
GCGCTGCGGCGCCATGATCACCCACTGCCGGGTCGTCGGGTCCTGCCGAAGGTCGGACATCCGATGAGGCTAGCCGCTCCATTCGGCGGGTCCAATCGGCCGATGGTCGTGTTGGCCAGATTCCCGACATCAGGCAGGCATCGGTCCGGGCCCCCGCCGGCGGCGGTCCGAGCCGCCGCAGGCGACGGGTCAGGCGCCGGACGCCGCGAGCTCGCCCAGGTCCACGGCCTCGTCCGGCGACGGGACCTCGAAGTCGAGCTCCGCGTCGTAGTCGGTGATGTCCAGCGTCATGGCGAGCGCGAAGGCCTGCGGGGCGTCCGCGCCCGACTCCATCGTGTAGCTCATGCGGCGCACCCGGCCCTGGTCGTCGACCCACGCCTCGAAGGGCATGGACGTCGTCCCGATCTGCGCCTCCAGCTCCTGCATGGTCGCCCGCAGCTCCTCCTGGGCCTCGGCCGGCAGCTCGTCCAGGGCCGTCTGAAGGTTCAACGTGCCGCGGAGGTGCTGGGTGGACTCGCCGTCGATCTCCTCGGTCCCGACGAGCTCCACGTCCTCGGCGCCCTTGAGGTACTCGAACGCCTGCGAGGGGTCGTTCTGTCCAGTTCCCAGATCCGCGAAGCTCTCGTACCCGGGGACCACGTCATTGAGGTCGATCGAGACCCACTCCTTGTCGCCGAGGGCCTCGGTGGGCGCGCCGGCCGCCGCGAACGTGGCGGTGGACATGTACATGGTGCCGTCGTCGAGGATGATCTCCATGTCGAAGCCGTCGGGCATGCCGGGGAACGAGTCGTAGCTCATGTCCATCCGCATGCTCGAGCCGTCGGCCGCGGTCACGGCCGAGCCGGATCCGGTGAGCTCGGTGCCGCCGGCCGAGATCGTCATGGTGAACTCCATGGCGAGCGCGTTCGAGGCGTCGATCTTGTCAGAGGCCGCGACCACCATGGCCAGGGGATCGATCTGCCCGCCGGCGCCGGAGCCGTCCCCGGCCGGTGGGGGGCGGAGCTGGAGCATGCGGCCGCCAGGAGGGCGGCGAGGGTGAGGCCGGACAGGAGGCGGCGGGTGATCCAAGATGTCGTCATGGAGGCCAGTATCGGCAACGGAACCCGCAAACCCAAGTCCGTTCTCTCGTGCGTGCGTGCCCGGTAGGGTCCGGACGGAAGGAGGCGAACGAGGCTGCTCCCGATCCGCGATTCGAACCCGACCAGCCGCTCGGCGTGGGTGACCCTCGCCCTCATCGCGGCGAACGTGGCCGTCTTCCTGCTGTGGCAGCCCACGCTCCGCGGCGGGGACGACGCGGACCTCGAGCAGCAGGCGTTCTTCCTCTGCCACGGCATGGTTCCGTACGAGGTCACGCACCAGACAACGCTGGCGGACGGTGGCTCGGAGGCCGCGGCGGCGATCGAGGCGGAGCAGCCGGAGATCCCGGGCGAGGCACTCCAGGCCTTCCTCGCGCAGCGGTGTCCGGACAAGAGCTGGCTGCTGTCGATCTTCGAGTCGATGTTCCTGCACGGCGGCTGGCTGCACATCGGCGGCAACATGCTCTTCCTCTGGATCTTCGGCAACAACATCGAGGACCGGCTGGGGACCGTACGGTTCCTGCTGTTCTACCTCGTGGGTGGCGTGGCCGCGGCGGCGCTGCAGATCGCGTTCTCGCCGGACTCGACGATCCCCAACGTGGGCGCCTCCGGCGCGATCGCCGGGGTGCTCGGCGCGTACATCGTGCTGTATCCGCGCGCGAGGGTCACGACCGCCGTGTTCTTCTTCCTCATCACGCTGATCGAGCTGCCCGCGATGGTCGTGCTGGGGATCTGGTTCGTCCTGCAGCTCTTCGACGGGGTCGGCGGGCTCGGCGCGGACGTGAACGGGGGAGTGGCCTACTTCGCCCACGTCGGCGGCTTCGTGTTCGGGGCGGCGGTGGCCGCCCTGTTCCTGCGCGATCGTGGAGCGAGGCGGCTCCCCGCGCCGCCGGGCGCGTGGTCACCGGATGATCGCTGGCGGCCGTTCTGAGGAACGTTCGAGCGTCACGCCGGCGATGAGCGACCGCTGCCCGGTCGGTACCGGAGCCACAGCACGCCCGACCGGAAGGGCGTCGACGCCACCAGCTCGAGCGGAACCGGCCCGACGCCGTCGAAGATCCGGGGGCCGGTCGCCCAGATGTAGGGGCTGATCCAGAACCAGAACTCGTCGACGTGCCCCTGCCGGGTGAGGGTGTGCGCGAGCTCCCCGCACCCCGAGACGATCAGGTTGCCGGCGTGCCGGGCCTTCATCGCGGGCACCGCCTGGTCGACGTCGCCCTTGATCAGGGTGGCGTTCCACCCGAGCGGTTCGGTCAGTGATCTCGAGGCAACGTACTTCGGCATGCTGTTGATCCGATCGGCGAACCGGCTGAGCGTCGGGTCGTCCGCCAGCTGCGGCCAGACCGCCGCGAGGCCCTCGTACGTCTTGCGTCCGAGCACCATCGCATCCGCGAGCACCAGCTGCTCGAGCGAGGCATCGCTGCTGTCGTCGTCCAGCACGAGCCATTCGTCCGGCGTCGGCGCCTCGAACGCGCCGTTGATCGTGACGGCGTTGTGGATGATCAGCTTCCCCATCGCTGCACCTCCATGAGCGCGAGCTTCATCCCGACCGTGGTCCCACGAGGTACCAGGTCTCCATCATGCCCTTCCCCTTGACCGGGATCGTCCCCCGGAACCTGCAGACGAAATCGTCCTTCACCAGCTCGTACGTCGCGCGGGTGATCAGGATCTCGCCCGGGGTGCTGTGTGTCTCCATGCGACTCGCCGTGTTCACCGCGTCGCCCCACAGGTCGTAGAGGAAGCGTTTCGTCCCGATCACCCCGGCGATGACCGGCCCGGAGTTGATGCCGATCCGCAACTCGAGGCCCATCTGGCCCGCGATCGTCGGCGTCGCCAGCATGTCCCGCATGTCGAGCGCCAAGAGTGCGGCCCTGCACGCGTGATCGGGGAGCGGATCGGGCACACCCGCCGCGGCCATGTAGGCATCGCCGATCGTCTTGATCTTCTCGAGCCCGTGCCGCTCGACGAGCGTGTCGAAGTGGGAGAACAACCGATCGAGGATCCCCACGACCTCGGCCGGGGCGAGGCGTCCGGCGAGCGGCGTGAAGTCCACGACGTCGGCGAAGACGATCGTGGCCGAGTCGAAGTGGTCCGCGATCGACCGGCTCGCTCCCTTCAGTCGTTCGGCGATCGAACCCGGCAGGACGTTGAAGAGAAGGGCGTCGGACCGCTCCTGCTCGGCCCGCAGTGCCGTCAGCGCCGCGTTGCGCTGGTTGGCGAAGGACGCGAGGACCGTGAAGGCGATGGCGCCGGTTCCGACCACGTTGAGCGCCAGCATCGTGGACGTGAACCAACCCGGGACGTCCAGGTCGGAGATGAGGACCTCGCCGAGGATGCCCAGGACCACGAAGGCGACCAGGAACGCGCCGAACCACCGGACGGCCTCACGCACCTGGAGGAAGACGAGCGCTCCGAGGGGCGCGAGCATGCCCCACAGGCCGACCCCTCCGGATGGAAGGAACCCGCCCGACAGCATCGCCCCGGTCGTCGTCAGGAGCAGCACGTTCGCGAGCTGCACGACGAGGAGGGGCCGGAAGCTCCTCGTTCGAGCGAACACCGCCAACGAGACGACCGACACGGCGAAGTAGATGAACGGAAGGATGCCGAGCGGCGAGCCGAAGGCGAGGTACAGGGTGCCCCAGACGACGGATA
Source organism: uncultured Actinomycetes bacterium (assembly GCA_963832225.1). GTDB lineage: Bacteria > Actinomycetota > UBA4738 > UBA4738 > HRBIN12 > JALYMB01. Next base: position 193,545 of record CAWHTI010000004.1, on the reverse strand, counting down.
CCGGCAGGATCAGGACCGCGAGCAGGACGAGGAGTTGCTTCCGCTCACGCAGGTCCTCGTCGTCGGTGGGATCCGCGCCGATCCGGGCGAACCGTGCCTTCGCGTTGGCGAGCCAACCCGCCGGGGTCGGGGCGCCCGGACCGGTGGCCAGATCGGTCATGGGGCGGACCCGGCCGACGTTCGGCGTCCTCGCATGCGGGTCCCCGGCACGTCCACGGCCGCATCTTCACTCGCAGCCGTCGGAAACGACAACGGCACGTGCAGACGGGCTGCGTCGTCCGCCCGGTGCCGCGCGCACGAGCATCCCCGCGACGGCTAAGGTTCGTGCGTGGCGGCCATCGTGCGGTTCGAGGCTCGGGCGATCGTGCCCGAGGTCGACCGATTCCGCTATACGGCTCGATCGGACGAGGTCTACACGACGACGACGCTCGTCCGGGCGACGGATGAGAACGGCGCGACGGGGATCGGCGCGTACGACTCCGACAGCTTCGGCGACTGGGACCTGGCTCCGCTCGAAGCGCTCAGGACGCTGCTCCCGCGACTGCTCGATGTCGACGCAGACGATCACGAGCACGTCGCGGCGGTGTTGACGGAGGAGGGGACGACGGCGTTTCCGCCCGCGGTCCGCTCGACGATCGACATCGCGCTGTGGGATCTGACGAGTCGCGTTGCGGGACGCTCGCTCCACGCGACGCTCGGTGGCGCCGCCGACGCTCGTTCGCTCCCGTCGTACGCCTCGGTCCCGCTCCTCGACGACGAGGCTGCCTACCTGACCACGATCGACGGGCTCGAGACGAGGGGATTCGGCGCCGTGAAGCTCCACGCGTGGGGCGACCCGGTACGTGACGCCGAGCTGGTGCGCCGGGTCCGTGGCCGGTTCCCCGACCTCACGTTGATGCATGACGCCGAGGGGCGGTACGACCGGGACGGTGCGACGTTGGTCGCTCGGGCGTGCGCGGACGCCGGCACTCGGTGGTTCGAGGCGCCGCTCCCCGACTTCGATCTCGACGGGTACCGAGCTCTCCGGCGCGCGGTTCCCGACGTCCCGGTCCTGCCGGCGGGCGACGCCATCTGGGATCCGCGCCTCATGGCCGACATCTTGCGGGAACCGCCCTGGGACGCGATCCGGTTCGACGTGTCGTTCGCCGGCGGGCCGACCGCCGCGCGGGCGCTGATGCAGGTCGCGGAGACGTCGGGCCTCGGCGTGGAGCTCATCAGCTACGGCCACACCGTCATCCAGGCCGCGAACCTGCATGTGGCCCTCGCGTTCGGCCGTACGAAGTTCTTCGAGCAGGCTGTGCCCGTCGAACCGTTCGAGTACGGCGTCGTCGATCCGATCCGGACCGATGCAGACGGATCCGTGCGGCTGCCGGACGGCCCGGGTCTCGGCATCGTGCTCGATGACGAGGCCGTGGAGCGGGCGACGCGGGCGCACGTCGTCGCGAGCCGCTGAATCCTACGAGACGCGGTCCCCTACCCCTGGGCTCGCGGGGAAGGACCCTGAGAAGGCGCGCGTACGAGCGGATACGTCCCACGGATGGTCCTCGCCGACGGAGTGGCAGGTTGACTCCCAGCGACAGGGAAGGAACCCATCCGCAAGCTTTTGATCGTTCTCGTCGGATCGGCACTCCTCGTGCCCGCCCCTGCGGCCACGGTCTCGGCAGCGGGTGCCTCAGAGTTGTGGGCGACGCGCTACAACGGCACGGGGAACGACGACGACTTCGCCAGCGACGTTGCGGTCAGCCCCGACGGGTCGAGCGTGTTCGTGACCGGTTTGAGCTTGGGATCGGCGAGTGTCCGCGACTGGGACTACGCCACCACCGCCTACGACGCCTCCACCGGAGCCGAGATGTGGGCGCGCCGCTACGCAGGTTCCGGGAACGACTGGGATGTCCCCACCGCGCTCGGCGTGAGTCCGGACGGTTCCGCCGTGTACGTGACGGGTGCGAGCACGGGCACCACGAGCGGCTTCGACGCCGTCACGGTGGCGTACGACGCGGCAACCGGAGCATCGCTATGGGAGAAGCGCTACGACAGCCGAAGCAACGACGCCGACGCCAACGACGACTCCGGCGACGACCTCGCGGTGAGCCCGGATGGGTCCGTCGTGTTCGTGACCGGCGAGAGCAGCCGGGGCGGAAGCATGTACATCACGATGGCCATCGACGCCGCGACGGGGAGGAAGCTCTGGCTGAAGCGCTACAACGACGCTGTGAACGACGTCGACAATGCCTGGGCCATCGTGGTGAGCCCGGATGGGTCCGCTGTGTTCGTCTCGGGGACGAATGTCTCGGAGGAAACGGAGCGCAACGATTGGAACACCGTGGCCTATGACGCCTCCACCGGCGCGATGCTGTGGGCGGAGCGTCATAACGGCCCACTGGACGGGCAGGATCAGGTGTACGCGCTGGGGGTGAGCCCGGATGGGTCTACGGTGTTCGCGACGGGCACGAGCGCGGACCCGTTCGGCCGCGCAACGTACGCCACCGTGGCCTTCGACGCGACAACGGGGGCCGAGGTGTGGGCCAGGCGCTATCGCGCGGCGGGAACCAGGGTCGACTTCGCATCCTCCCTCTCGGTGAGCCCGGATGGATCCGCGGTGTTCATGACCGGGACCAGTGTGGGATCGGCGACCACCGAGAAGGACTGGGTGACCGTCGCCTACGGCGCCTCCACCGGCGCACTGCTGTGGGCCAAGCGCTACAACGGCCGGGCGGATGGCTCGGACTGGGCCGGCGCGGTCGCGACCAGCCCGGACGGTTCGACGGTGTTCGTGAACGGAAGCAGGTTCGGATCGAGGACCTCCGACGACCTCGCCACGGTGGCCTACGACGCCGACACCGGCACCAGGCTCTGGGTGAAGACGTACAACGGTCGGGCGAACAGAGGGGACGGAGGCGGCGCCATCAGCGTCAGCTCCGACGGATCCAGGTTGTTCGTGACCGGTACGAGTTTCGGGGCGGCAAGATATGACTACATCACGCTGGCCTACGTCGTCGAATGAGCGGTCGCCGCAGGTCGGGGGAGTAGGCCGACGGGTTCGAACTCCCTCGGGGACGAGTGCAAGACTCCGAACATGTCATCCGTGCAGATCCGTCCTCTCGCGGTCTGGAACTGGAGCGACCTCGCCGAGTTGTTCGGCCGAAGGGGAGCCGCCATCCCGGGGCGGTGTTGGTGCATGTACTACCGGCAGCGAGGGAACGGGGAGTCGGCCGGCGCCAACAAGCAGGGCCTCCGATCTCTCGTCGGTGCTGAGATCGCGCCGGGCCTGGTTGCCTACGCGGATGGCTCGCCGGCGGGCTGGGCCTCGCTCGGGCCCCGTGCGGAGTACCCGAGCCTTGGACGCTCGAGCGTCTGGAAGCCGGTCGACGATCGACCCACCTGGGCCATCGTCTGCTTCTTCGTCGACCGCACGATGCGAGGGCGCGGGATCGCCGAACGACTGCTCGACGCCGGGATCGACTACGCGCGCTCGAAAGGTGCCGAGGCCATCGAGGCCAGTCCCGTCGACAAAGCCGCGCGTGTCGACAACGAGGCCGCCTTCACCGGCACGAAGTCGATGTTCGTCCGCGCCGGCTTCCATGAGGTCGCTCGCCGCAGTCCGACCCGCCCCCTGATGCGCAAGGAGCTGCACGGCTAGCGTGGATCTGTTCCGCAGACCCCACCCGGGCCGCGACGGATGACCTTCGGGTGTTGTGCTTTTCAGGAACGGCCTGTACTCTCCGGCGATGCTGCCTCGAACATCCAGTGAGCTCGGCTCGATCCGGCGACGACTGGACGCGACGCTCGCGCTCCTCGTCGTCGCGGCCGTGCTCGGGCAGGGAGCCGTCACGGCCTCGGCATCCGGGCGAGGCGCCGCCGCCGATCCCGGGTACCTCCACTACGTGCGGTCGAGCTCGGGTGAGCCGCCGGCCATCCGGTCCATGCGGCCCGACGGCTCGGACGACCACCTGGTCGTGATCCCGCCCTCCGGCAGCTTCGGGTTCGCCTGGTCGCCCGACGGGTCGCGGATCGCCTTCGTTCGAGGCGTCCCCGAGGACGGACGCATCGACTACGACATCTGGGTCATGGAGGCCGACGGGACCCAGCCGATGGCGCTCACGACCCATCGAGGATCCGAGAAGCATCCGACCTGGTCGCCCGACGGGCAATGGATCGCGTTCTCACGCAGCCTTCCCCACGCCGTGAGCATCTTCCGGACGCGTGCGGTCGCGCCCCTCGGCCGGGCGACCCGGCTGACCTGGGGTGCGACGCGGCGGAACGTCGACGTGATCGATACATCCCCGGCGTGGTCACCGACCGGCGACCACATCGTGTTCGGCCGCGATCACCTCTCCCACATCACGCTGGAGGACACGTTCACGCTCGGCTCGGTCACCGCCGACGGGGAGTTCACCCGCCTCGGACGCCGTCTCGGTCAGCCGAGCTGGAGCCCTTCGGGTGACCGGCTCGCCGCCATCAACCCCGGCGACTGTTGCAACTTCAGCGGGCCATTGTTCACCCTCGCCCCGGATGGCTCCGACGTCGTGCAGATCGTTGAACGCGACTGGGAGTTCTTCGGACCGTCCTTCTGGGCGTCGGATGCCGCTCGCATCGTGTTCGAGACGTCGGGCAGCGGGTGTTCCCAATGGTGGACGGTACCTTCAGACGGGAGCGAGGCGCCCACGCCGTCGCCGACCCCGGCCTGCGCAGAGATCGTCGCCTGGCGCTGAGCGGCCGCTCCGGCAGGGGAGCGCCGAGCATAATGGCCCCGCGGATGCCCCGTGCCGAGACAGAAGGAGGCCTCGTATGGCTCAGACGTCACTGCTCCGTCCCGAGGGACTTGTCCGATCGCCCGCCTTCACTCACGTCGCAGTCGTGCCGCCGGGTGCGACGACGCTCTACGTCGGCGGCCAGAACGCCGTTGACGGCGACGGGACGCTCGTCGGCGGCGACGACATCGCCGCGCAGACCCAGCAGGTGATGACGAACCTGCACGTCGCGCTCGCCGCGGCGGGGGCAAGCGTCCAGGATCTGGTGATGATGACGATCCTGCTGGTCGATGGCGTCGACCTCGACGCTGCGTATCCGGTCGCCGCCGCTGCATTGGCGGGAGCGACGCCGCCGGTCGTGGCCGTGCGAGTGGCCGGGCTGGCCGTACCTGGTGCGCTGCTCGAGGTCAGCGCCGTCGCGGCCGTGACCTCGTAGCGGGACCGATACGTATGCGGGATCCGTCCGTCGGGAACGCGAGGAGCCGAACACCACCTTCGTCCACGATGTCGACGAAGCGATCACCCGCGCCCGGGAGATCGCCGGTGACAAGGACGTCAGCATCGCCAGCCCGAGATCAGTTGCGCCGATCCGGTCGAGGTGGCGGCTGCACGGGCCGCCATTCCTTCGAGACTCCCACGGCAAACCCCACCACGATCCAGAGCACGATGGATACCTGCCAGACCGCCACCGCGAACAACACCCCGTCCCGATCACCAGGCAACTTCCCGAGGACTGCGGCCACCCAGAATCCGGAGAAGGCGACAAGGATCGCTCCGCCTATCAGGGAGGCGTGTGGCGCACGTGCGCGACGAACGAACCAGTACAGAACAGCTCCGATCCCCACCAACGGGCTGAACCAAAAGACGAACGCCCCTCCAGTCGGCGATCCCTGAGAGAAGACCTTGCTAGGGCCGAACCCTGCCAGGACGATCAACGTCGCCCACGCGCCGAAGCAAACGAAGGCGATCGAGGCTCGGAACCACGTCCATCCGGAACTCGAGAGGCCTCGGCCTCCGGCCACTTCATCCACCAAACCAGCGAGCGACCGCACGAGCCATCCCTTGCGTCGGCCACCACGTCTTCATGAATAGCCGGCCTGTGGCCTTCCGACCCTCCACCCACCAGCCGACGTGACGGCCACGACGGAGAGCGATTCGCTTGTTTGGGTCGGCCGGCTCATCAGTCATGGATCCCCCCTCTCCTCGCCCATTCCCTCGAGAATGCCTCCCCGGACCTCGTGCCGACGAAACTCTGCGACCAGCCGTAGAGCCTTGCACGTCCGAGCCCACGTCGCGAACGTCGGAACCGCGTCTCCGCCCAGCTGAGCACCCCCTGGTGCTCGAGGCAGGACCGGGTGACCAACTCGTCAGCGTCGAAGGGAGGGTTGACGATAGGATCGTTCGACACCCATACGTCACAGTTGGCTAGCAGCCAGTCCTTGTTCCGGGGCGTGTCGCTCCGCAGAAGGACAGATGTCCGATGAGCATGCGATGAAGATCGAGTTCACGGTCCCAGCGCCACCACCTCGGCGGACCCACCCCGGTCGGTCCGCTGACCGCTCGTCACCGAATGCCTCCGCCCTCTTTGAAGTGGCGGCGAAGATCGTCGCAGAGACTCCAGAGCGGTTCCCCGAAACTGGTTCGACGAGGCTGATCCTCCGGGCGGCAGCAGTACCCTTGCCAGAGTATCCGGACTACTACTCCACCCATGATGCCGTCCTTGAAGTGCTGGTCGACGCCGGAATGCTTGCCGATCAGCGCCAGAATGAACGGGAGCTGACAGAGCTCGATTCGACGATTACGACTGGATATTCAGTCGAGCTTCAGTTCATGTCCTGAGCGATCCTCGCTAGCCCGACGCAGCGCCCGCCTCCGGCCAGCGGTGCTGGCCAAGGGGAGTAGTCCCAACGGGGTTCGAACCCGTGTCTCCACCTTGAGAGGGTGGTGTCCTAGGCCTCTAGACGATGGGACCGCGACCGTCCTGGACGGGCCGGCGGGTTCAGGATAGCAACCCCCTCCGCAGCCTCAGCGGGGTAGCCTGCCGGCATGGCGATCGAGGTGGGTACCCCGTCCGAGCCGGTCGTGGGTGTCGACGTCGGCGGTCCCCACGTCCTGGTCTTCTACAAGGCCACCTGCGGAGTCACCAAGATGGCGACGCCGGCGATCGAGCGCCTCGCGCGGGCGTACCCGGGGCGGGTCGTGGGGGTTGGCCAGGATCCTCAGGCGGACCTCGACGCGTTCGCCGCAGCGCACGGGCTGACCTTCCCGCAGGTGCCGGATCCGCCGCCGTACACCGCCTCGGACGCCTACGGGATCGTCTCCGCACCCACCGCCGTGCTGGTGGATGCGGGTGGGACGGTCGCCGACGTGGCGGAGTCGTGGGACCGGGAGGCCTGGAACCGTCTGTCGCGGGCTCTTGCCGGGCTCGTCGACGCGGACGCGGCGACGGTCTCGGAGCCCGAAGACGGCCTGCCCGACTTCAAGCCTGGTTGAACGACCCGGAACGTCCGCTCGGTCTGAGCGGAGGGGGCGGAGCCGGAGATGCTCCACTGGGCTACCGCTTCGCTACCTGAGCCCCTGAGGCGGTCCGTCAACCCAGCGTCTTGAACATCTCCATGCCGGTGGGGGTGAAGCCGAGCGACCGGTACAGGGACGTGGCCGGATCGTTGTCCACCCACACGTGCAGCTCCATCCGGGTGAGCCCGGCCTCGCGCACCTGCGCCTCCACCGCCTCCATCAGCCCGCGGCCGAACCCCCGTCCGCGGTGAGGCTCGTCGACGTACACGTCGTAGATCCACGCGGCCGGGCCGGCGTCGAGCTCGCGGTCGGCCCACCACGTGTAGCCCACCCGCTCGCCCGTCTCCGCGTCCTCCACGATCGACAGACGGTGCCCCTCGGTGCGCGGACCCCGCGGGATCACCGACTCCAGGAACGCCGCCATGTTGGAGCGCGCGCGGTCCGGGTCCACCGCCTTGTGCTCCACGTCCTCGCGCGCGTAGTCCCGGATCGCCCAGGGAAGCCAGTCGCGGTACTCCTCCGCGGTCATCGGCCGCAGGCGGACCTGCGTCACGACTAGTTCTCGCCCTGATCGCGCGTGAAGCCGAGCTCGCCGTCGAACTCCTGGAGCTTCTCCGTGTGCATCCACAGGTGACGCCGGCTGATCCGCGCCAGCAGCTGATGCACGTCCTCGTCGGGCAGGTCGCCCGGGTTCTCCTTGATGATGAACCGGCAGCGCCAGTGGTCGAGCGTGTCGGTGATCGCCCCCGTGGGGGGGAACACCTTCGTGCCGCGGGAGCTGATCATCTTCAGAGACAGCCGGGTGTCCCCTGTGAGCTCCATCAGGGACGCGCCGAGCTCCGCGGCGGACAGCGGCGATTCCACGAACACGTCCAGTCCCACCACCGCCCGCGAGGTGGGTTTCACGTAGTCGGGCGCGGTGTCCAGCACGGGGAGCTGCAGGGGGCGATGGTCGCGAACGGTCCAGTTCTCCGTGCGACGCCCCAGGTTGGCGATGATCGCGTCGCGATAGGCGGAGGTGGGCGTGCCGCGATCGTAGCCGACCACGTCGCCGGTGAGGACGCCGGACTCGAGGGTGACCAGCACCGCGTGCTCGATCGCCTCCGCCTCGTCGAACATCTCCAGGTACCGCAGCATCATCACGGCGGACAGGATCACGGCCGTGGGGTTGATCACGTCCTTGCCGGCGTACTTGGGCGCCGAGCCGTGCACGGCCTCGAAGATCGCGATCTCGTTGCCGATGTTGGCGCTCGGCGCGAAGCCCAGGCCGCCGACCAGCGCGCTCGACAGGTCCGAGAGGATGTCCCCGTTCATGTTCGTCGTGACGATGACGTCGTACTGCTCGGGCTTCTTGACGAGCTGGTGCGCGCAGTTGTCCACGATGACGTGCCACGACTCGAGCTCGGGATAGTCGGGCGCAACACGCTCGAAGACCCGTTTGAGCGTGCCCTCCGTGAACTTCATGATGTTCGCCTTGGTGGCGCAGGCCACGCTGCTGCGATATTCACTGCGCGCGAATTCGAACGCGAACCGGGCGATCTTCTCCGATCCCTTGACGCTGATCAGCTTCAGGCACTGGGCCACGCCCGGCGTCTGCATGTGCTCGATGCCGGCGTAGAGGTCCTCCACGTTCTCCCGCACCATCACCAGGTCGATCCCCCGGCCGGAGTACGGGGTCGTGACACCCGGCAGCTCGCGGACCGGGCGGACGTTCGCGTAGGTCTCGAACAGCTTTCGGAGCGTGACGTTGGCGCTCTTCTCGCCGAACCCGACGGGCGTCTCCAGCGGCCCCTTCAACGCCACGCGCGTGCGGGTGATCGAGTCCATCGTCTCGGGCGGCACACCCGAGGGGAGCCCCCGCCGGAAGACCTCGGCGCCCGCCTCGGCCTCCTCCCAGTCGATCGGGGCGCCGGCGGCCTCCAGGATCCTCCGGGCGGCGTCGACGCACTCCGGACCGATCCCGTCTCCGGGGATCAGCGTGACCAGGGTTCGCTCGCTCGTCGCGACCACGCGCCGGCTCCTTCCGCTCCGCGAGCGCCCCATGCTACTCGCGGGACCCTCAGGGATACCGGATGTGTGGGTCTTCCGGCTGCACTCCGTCCGGCCATCCGGCGAACGACTCCGGGAAGTCCCAGAAGTCGTTCGTCGCCTGGACGTGCGGCAACGGGTCGGGACGCCGTGGCTTGGCGTCGAAGTCGAAGACGTGCTCGAAGTTGTGCGCCGCCCGGATCCGCGGCGTGAGGTAGGGGAGATCCCAGTTGTCCGCGATGAACCGGAGCGGCGAGGAGAACTCGCCGAACGCGTCGTCCACGTATCCGCGCCGGGCGTAGGGCGAGATCATCAGCATCGGCACCCGGAAACCGAGGTCGACGGCGTCGATCCGCGGCGGCGGCACGTGGTCGTACAGGCCACCCCACTCGTCCCACGTGATGAAGATCGCCGTGCGCTCCCACATCGACGAACGCATGATGCCGTTGACGACGTCGGTCACCCAGTTGTGCGCGTGCCGCGTGCTGAACGGCGGATGGTCCGAGAGCTGGAACCGCGGGGTGATCCAGGTCACGGACGGCAGCGCGTCGGCCTCGATGTCGCGCATCAGATCGTCGACCGGCCAGATGTGCTCGTCCCACAGCTCCTCGTCCTCGTAGATCGATCGGATCGCGGAGTACGACTGCCAGATGTAGCCGGCCTGGTAGGGGTCGGCCGAGTAGCTGGCCCAGTCGATGCCACGGCGCGACAGCTGGTGCCCCACCGTCTCGAACTCGAAGCACGGGCTGTGCTTGGAGAGGGAGCCGTCGGCCTCGCGCGTGTACACGAACACGTCCTCGCCGTAGGCGTCGCACCCCCAGCTCTTGAACACCCGGCCGTCGTTCAGCCGGCGCACCTGGATGTGCTCGGGGTTGTCGATCGCGCCGCCGGCCTGGCCGGCGATGAAGAACAGGTGATTGGGGTGGGACGGGCCCGCGACCGAGGCGAAGAAGTTGTCGCACAGCACGAACCGCTCCGCCCACGCGTAGTAATTCGGGACATCGTGCCGGGTGAACTGCGTGTACGCGAACCCGGGCCCCCACTCGCCCAGGGCGAAGCCGTCCATGAGACCACCGTTGTGCGCGGCCTGCCACGAGACGGTGTCGTGCGGGAGGTCGCCCGGCAGCCACTCCGGGCATCGCCGCAGTGGGACCTCCTGGCCGGCCCGCACGCCCGTCCGCGCGCCACGGGCGCCGGGAAACCGGCCGAAGATGTTGTCGAAGCTGCGGTTCTCCATCATCAGATAGACCACGCGGTCGATCGGCCATCGGGTCGGCACGGCGCTCGGCGACGGTCCGTACGACGGTCGGGGCGTCGGGGACGTCGATACCCGCTGGCCGAAACACGACGAGAGGAACAGCCCCGACGCCGCCGCCGCGGAGCGGGTCAGGAGGGATCGCCGCGTGATGCGCGAGGGATACAGGTGCCGCAGTGTACCGACCGCCCGAGCCGGTCCCGCGGGCGGGCCGGCGTCGCCGTGGACGCGCGAGCTCGTCTGATAGCGTCGCGCGCCGTGAGCTCTCGGACCCGCCGCCTGCTGCCGGCTATGGCCCTCCTGCCGGCCCTGGTCGCGGCGGCGTGCACGGGTGGGGACGGCTCGAGCGTCACCTCGGGAACGACGGGCTCGGCGGGGACCGCTTCCTCCGACCCGGCGTCCTCGACCGTCGCGCCCGAGCCGGCGCTCAAGGGCTTCGAGAACATCCAGCACCTGATCTTCATCGTGCAGGAGAACCGCTCCTTCGATCATTACTTCGGGACGTTCCCGGGCGCGGACGGCATCCCGACGAACGCGAAGGGGGAGTTCACCGTGTGCGCGCCCGATCCGGTCACGGGGGAGTGCGCGAGGCCGTACCACGACCCCACCCTCGTGAACCAGGGCGGCCCCCACGCGAAGCCGCACTCCGACATCGATGTGGCCGGGGGCAGGATGAACGGCTTCATCGACGCCGCGATCGCCGGGCCGTTCCCCTGCGCGGAGACGCGCTCGCCCGCCGACTGCGACGGCCACCGCGATCTCGGCCCGCAGGACCAGCCCGACGTGATGGGGTACCACGACGCCCGCGAGATCCCGAACTACTGGGCGTATGCCGAGCAGTACACCCTGCAGGACCACATGTTCGGCCCCACGGACTCGTGGACGCTGCCGGCGCACCTGTTCCTGGTGTCCGCGTGGTCGGCCAGGTGCTCGGATCCGAACGACCCCATGAGCTGCGAGTCCGACCTCGAGCAGGACGGGGTGATCGAGCGCCAGCGGGTGGGAGCCCATCCCAAGATCTACGGGTGGACCGACATCACCCAGCTCCTCTTCGAGCACGACGTCAGCTGGGGGTACTACCCGGGCGGCGAGCTCTGCACGTCGCGGCCCTGTCCCGTGCGTGGGCCCACGGCCGCGCAGAACCCACTGCCCTCGTTCACCACGGTGCACGACAACCGCCAGCTCGAGAACGTGAAGACGCACGGCGATTTCCTGGCGTCCCTGCAGGACGGCACGCTGCCGGCGGTCTCGTGGATCACCCCGGGCGGCGGGGGGATCAGCGAGCATCCGGGCAACGGAGAGCCGCTGACCGAGGGGCAGGCGCACGTCACGAAGCTCATCAACGCCGTGATGGAGTCGGACTACTGGAGCACGTCGGCGATCTTCCTCACGTGGGACGACTGGGGTGGGTTCTACGACCACGTCGTCCCACCACGCGTCGACGAGAACGGGTACGGGTTGCGCGTGCCCGGGATCCTCATCAGCCCGTGGGCGAAGCAGGGGATCGACTCCCAGACCTTGACGTTCGACGCGTACCTGAAACTGATCGAAGACCTGTTCCTGGGGAGCGAGCGGCTGGATCCCGCGACGTTGCAGCGACCGGACTCCAGGCCGACGGTCCGCGAGGACGTGAAGATCCTGGGCGACCTCCGCAGGTCCTTCGACTTCCGGCAGGACCCGCTGCCGCCGCTGATCCTCGATCCGGATCCCGACCCCGGAGCCGCGTCCACGCCGGGTGGATGAGCTGGCCCGCCTGGATTCGAACCAAGACTACGAGGGCCAGAACCTCGCGTGCTGCCGTTACACCACGGGCCAATGCGGTGACGCCAGGCATGCTAACAAGGGCCGGGAAGCACCGCACGGAGTCGTTCGGCAGGAGTGTTTTCGATTGACCGCCGGCGGGCATGACCGTTACGGTGCAGGCAAGGCCCGACGGGAAGGGAGCCTTGACGTGAACAAGAGTGGCTTGGTCGCCGAGGTCTCGAAGCGAACGGGACTCAGCAAGGCGGATGTCGGACGCGTGATCGACGCCTCGATCGACGCGATCCGTGGGACGGTCATCAAGGGCGAGCGTGTCACGCTCGCCGACTTCGGGACGTTCGAGCGCAAGCGGCGCAACCGTCGGATCGCGCGGAACCCGCGGAAGCCGGAGACGCCGATCGTCGTGCCGGCGCGCGACCTCCCGGCCTTCACGGCCGGCAAGGGGTTCAAGGAGGAGATGGCGACCCGGCGGCGCCGGGCGAAGTAGCGGCGCAGCGCGACGCAGCCGCTGCCTACTCGAACGTCACCAGCCGCAGGCGGCGCGCGATCTTGGCGCCGTCCTGCTCCGTGAGGTCGTAGATCACCCGCTGACCCAGCCGGAGCGTGCGGATCCCCGCGCCCTCGAGCGACTGCGCATCGATCGCCACCTCCGCTCGGTCGTCCTGGAGCAGCGTTCCGCTCCTGGTCTCCTCGTCGAAGTCCTTGATCGTCCCCTGCGCCATCTCGAGCTCCTTCAGGTCCTGATCTGGATCCGCGATCGCAGGTCCATGTCGAGGCACACCTGCCGGGTCCGCCCCTCTCGCCGCGTCTGCAGCAGCGTGAGGATATCGCCCGGGCCGTCGAGGTCGAACGCCAGGTCGTCCAGCTCCACGACCGACGCCGGGACCCCCTTCGTCTCCGCGGACTCCAGATGGCGACGGTACGAGTCGGGTCCGAATCGCGCCGGGATCGCCTTCGGCGGGCGCCGTACCAGCAGGTTGGTGCCGGTCGCGCCGGCGTCGGGCGCCACGACCACACGCCCGAGCGTGTGGACGGCCCGGGTGAGCGCCTCGGGCGTGACGAGCGCCGTGTCGCCCAGGAGGACGGCGAGGCTGTCGGCCCCGGCGTCCACGGCCTCCTGCTCCACCTGCCGGACGGCGCTCGCGAGCGGCGGCTTGTCCTCGGTGATCGCGCGCGCGCTTCGCCGGGCCGCGATCTCCAGCACGGTCTCGTCGGGGGAGACCACCCAGGTCTCCCATCCCGGCAGCGCGAGCGCCGCGTCCAGGACGTCCTCGAGCATGGCCAGCGTGAGGGCCCCCCGCTCGAGGGGGGTCAGCGCGGAGGCCAGCCGGGACTTGGCCTCGGAGAGCGACTTCACGGGAACGGCGATCACACGCACGGATCGCCAGCCTACCGGCCCCCGCCATTCCGGGGGGTCGTCACCCCTGCGGTAGGCTCAGCGGCGCCCGCGCCGATCCGACCTCGAGGAGGGCACCACGTGTCGACGATCGCACTCACCCTGGCTCCACCGCGCTCCAGAGCCACCGCACGAGCGGCGTTCCAGGTCGGCTGCGCCGTCGCGGGCAGCCTGCTGATGGCGGGGCTGGCGCAGGTGGTGATCCACCTGCCCTTCACCCCGGTCCCGATCACCGGGCAGACGCTCGGCGTGCTGCTCATCGGCGGCGCCTACGGACCCGCGCTGGGCGGGGCGACCGTGCTCCTGTATCTGGTCTGGGCGATCGTGGGACTACCGGTCTTCGCCCCCGAGGCAGACGGCTCTCACCGCACGGGACTGGAGGTGCTGGCGCTCGCCGGCACGACGGGCGGCTACCTCTGGGGGTTCGTCCTGGCCTCGGCCGCGGTGGGGTGGCTGTCCCGCCGAGGGTGGGACCGAACGATCCGCAGCTCGATCAGCGCCATGCTGCTCGGCTCGATCGTGGTCTACGCCGTCGGTCTCCCCTGGCTGCACCACGCGCTCGCCGCGCTCCCCGGCGGGCCCGCGAGCTGGCAGACCACGCTCGAGCTGGGCCTATATCCGTTCCTGATCGGGGACACCGTCAAGCTGCTGATCGCGGCCGGCCTCCTGCCGCTCGCCTGGCGAGCGCTGCAACGGCTCCGCCCGGGCGACGGGGAGGGCTGAGCTCACGGAGCCCTGGTACCACGTCTGCACCACCGTCGGGTTGCCGCTGCCGAAGCTCTGGTTCACGTGGCGGTTCGAGGACCTGGAACACATCCCCGTGCAGGGTCCGGCGATCGTCGCCGCCTCCCACATCTCGTACCTGGATCCGTTCTCGACGGCCCTGGCGATCATCCGCCGCGGCCGGCGTCCGCGGTTCCTGGCGAAGGACGACCTCTTCGGGATCCCGCTGGTGGGCACCGCGCTGCGCGGAGCCGGGCAGATCAGCGTGAGCCGGGGAACCGGCGAGCGCCGTCCCCTGGAGGAGGCCGAGCGAGCCCTGGACCGGGGCGAGATCGTGGCGATCTATCCGGAGGGCACGGTGACCCAACGGCCCGATCACCTGCCGAAGGAGGGCAAGACCGGCGCGGTGCGCCTCGCGCTGGCCACCGGGGTACCCATCGTGCCGCTCGCGAGCTGGGGCTCGCAGGCGGTCTGGCAGAAGTCCGGCCCGGGATCGCTGCGATTCGGCCGCCCGATCTGGGTGCAGGCCGGTCCTCCGATCGATCTGCGCGGGCGCGCCGGCGACGCGGGGGACCCCGAGGCGATCCAGTCGATGACCGCCGAGCTGATGGCCGTTCTCACGTCCATGGCCCGTGAGCTCCGCGACCGATACCCGAAGCGGTGGGCGGTAGGCTGAGCCATGACCGAGCGTGAGCGCGGCTTCGCGACACGTGCGATCCACGGAGCTCTGTCGCCGCCGATCCATCAGGAGGTGCCGAGCACGCCGATCTACCAGACGGCGACGTACCGGTTCGACTCCTCGCACGACTACGCCGAGACGATCGCGTTCCGACGCCCCGGCTACACCTATACGCGGGGGTACGGGAATCCCACCGTGGAGGCGTTCGAGGCGCAGGTCGCCGCGCTCGAGGGGACCGAGTCCGCGTTCGGCTTCGCGAGCGGGATGGCGGCGATCCACACCGTCGTGACGTCGCTCGTGGGCTCCGGCGATCGGATCGTCGCCGGGAGCCAGCTCTACGGCGGCACGTACTCGCTGTTCACGGACGTGCTGCCACGCTTCGGCGTCGCCGTCGATCTGGTCGATCCACGGGACGTGGACGCGGTCGCGGCGGCGCTGCCCGGCGCGAGTCTCCTGTATCTCGAGACGATCACCAACCCCGCGATGTCGGTGGCGGACCTTGCCGCGCTGGGCGCTGCGGCCGCGCAGGCCGGGGTTCCGGCCGCGGTGGACAACACGTTCGCGTCGCCGTACCTGTGCACCCCGGCCTCGTTCGGATTCGCCTACGTGATCCATTCCGCCACGAAGTACCTGGGCGGTCACCACGACCTGACCGGCGGCGTCGTGTGCTGCTCGGTGCCGGACCGGGCTCGGCTGCGGAGCACGGTGATCGACACCGGCGGCACGATGTCGCCGTTCGACGCGTGGCTCGCGATGCGCGGGATCATGACGCTGCCGATCCGGATGGATCGTCACGTGGCGAGCGCGCACCGGCTCGCGGGCTTTCTGGAGGCCCACCCCAGGGTCGCGAAGGTGCACTATCCGGGCCTTCCGTCCCACCCGGACCACGGGATCGCGCGGCGGATCTTGCGTGGGTCCGGCGGCATGCTGGCCGTCGAGATCGACGGCGACGTCGATGCCGGGATGCGGGTGTGCGACGCTCTCGAGCTGGCGTGGGTGGCGACGAGCCTCGGTGGCACGCACACGCTCGTCGGCCACGCGGCCTCCACGACCCACCGCCAGATGGACCCGGACGTGCGCCGGGCCGCGGGCATCGCGGACGGGCTGATCCGCGTGAGCGTCGGGCTCGAGGACGTCGAGGATCTGGATGGACGACTTCGCCCGTGCCCTGGAGCGGGCGTGACCCGCCGGAGGGTCGCCGTCCTGTTCGGTGGGCGGAGCGCCGAGCACGAGATCTCCTGCATCTCCGCCAGATCCGTGATCGACGCGCTGGATCCCGAGCGCACCGAGGTGATCCCGATCGGCATCACGAAGGAGGGGCGCTGGCACCTGCTGTCGGGGGCGCTGCCGTTGCCCGCTGAGTCCGGGCGCATGCCGGAGGTCACCGGCGCCGCCGGCGCCGAGGTCGAGCTCGCCGGCGGGGGCGACGTGCGCGAGCTCGTGGCGGCCGACGGCAGTCGCGAGCCGATCGACGTGGTGTTCCCGGTCCTGCACGGGCCGTTGGGGGAGGACGGCGCGGTCCAGGGAATGATGGAGCTCGCCGGAGTCCCGTACGTGGGTGCCGGGGTCCTGGCCAGCGCCGTGGGCATGGACAAGGACGTGCAGAAGGCGTTGTTCGCCAGGGCCGGCCTGCCACTGGTGGGCTACGAGGTGGTGCGCGAGCCGGAGTGGCGCGAGGACGAGGAGGGCGTGGCGGCCCGCGCGCAGTCGCTGGGCTACCCGCTCTTCTCCAAGCCCGCCGCGCTGGGTTCGAGCGTCGGCGTGGTGAAGGTGCACGGGCCGCAGGAGCTGGCCGCCGGGATGGACGAGGCCTTCCGCTACGGCCGCAAGGCGATCCTCGAACGGGCGGTGCCGTCACCGCGCGAGGTGGAGTGCGCGGTGCTCGGCAACGACGATCCGGTCGCCTCGGTGGTGGGCGAGATCGTGCCGACCGGCCACGAGTTCTACGACTATGCCGCGAAGTACCTCGACGAGGACGGCGCCGAGCTGCGCATCCCGGCCGACCTCGAGCCGGCGGTCGCCGAGCGGCTCCAGCGCCTCGCGGTCGCGGCGTTCCGCGCGATCGACTGCGCCGGCATGGCCCGCGTCGACTTCTTCGTGGAGGGCGGTGACGAGGCGGGCTCGGCGGGGGAACTGTGGGTGAACGAGATCAACACGATCCCAGGGTTCACGTCGATCTCGATGTACCCGAAGCTCTGGGAGGCGAGTGGGCTCGCCTACCCGGACCTCATCGAGCGGCTCCTGGATCTGGCGGTGGAGCGGCACGAGTCGAACCGCGGCCGATCCACCGCGGCCCCGGAGCTCAGCAGCTGACCTGTCGATCGACCCCTGCCGGCCGCACCGTCTAGAGGTGCACGACGGGGCAGGTGAGGGTGCGGGTGATCCCCTCGACCGACTGGATGCGCGCCACCACCAGCTTGCCGAGCTCGTCGACGGTCTTGGACTCGGCGCGCACGATGACGTCGTACGGGCCGGTGACGTCCTCGGCCTCGGTCACGCCACCGATCCCGCGAACCTCGTCCGCGACCTGGGCGGCCTTGCCGACCTCGGTCTGGATCAGGATGTACGCCTGCACCATGTGAAGGATCCTCCTCGGTCGCCGGGCTCGTCGGGGGCGCCATGCTAGTCCGGGCTCTCGGCGGGGCGCAACGCGGCACGCGACGTGGCCGGGTGCGTCATCATCTGGGCGATGTTCCGCGATCGCGACGACGCGGGGAGGCGCCTCGGCGTCGAGCTGTCGAAGCTGGCGCTCTCCGACCCGGTGGTCCTGGGGATCCCTCGGGGTGGCGTGCTGGTGGCCGAGGGCGTGGGCGCCTCGCTCGGTGTTCCCGTGGACGTGGTCGTGACCAGGAAGATCGGAGCGCCCGCCAACCGGGAGCTCGCGGTGGGCGCCATCGCGCCGGGCGTGCAGGTCTGGGATCGCGATCTCCTGGAGCGGATGCAGGTGGATCCGGCGTACCTGCGACGCACGGTCGCGGAGGAGGAGGAGGAGATCGCCCGCCGCACCGCCGCCTACCGCCGGGGCCGTTCGCCCGTCGAGGTGGGGGGCAGGAGCGTGGTGATCGTCGACGACGGCCTCGCGACCGGGGCCACCGCCCTGGCGGCAGTGCGATGGGCTCGTGCCGCCGGCGCGGGCAGGGTGCTCGTCGCGGTGCCGGTCGCGGCACCGGCCACGGTGACCCTCGTGGCGTCCGAGGCCGACGAGGTGCATGCGATCGAGGCCCCGGCTTCTTTCCGTGCCGTGGGAGAGTGGTACGAGCGCTTCGACCAGACCTCCGACGACGAGGTCCTGGCCGCCCTGGACCGCTCGACGGAGGATGGACGATGAAGGCGTTCGAGATCGCGATGGTCGCGCTCTTCGCCGGCCTCGGCATCCGGTCGGCCTGGTACTGGCTCCGCCGGCCGTTCGAGAGCACCCGTGTCTCCGACCACGTGCTGTACGCGATGTTCGTCACCGGTCGCGTCGGCGTGTGGCTCTCCGTCGCCGGCGCGTTCGCGATCTTCCTGTCGATCGATACGCAGGGGCGGGCGTACGTGGACGACGCCAAACGGTTCAGCTGGTACCTCCTGGTGCCCGGGATCCTCTCGTTCCTGCAGCTCCTGGCCTCCGTGCTCCTCGGTGGGCGCGGTGATCCGGACGCCACCGCCGACGCCGTCGAGTGACGGTTCCGTGACGGCCGGTCCATCCGGCCCGCCATGACGCGCCGGTGGTGGTACAAGGTGAGCATGGCCAGACGAACGCCCCGTGCCCGCGTCCTGGGTGCCGCGACGGTCCTGGCGCTGCTCACGGTGGCCGGCGCGGGCGTGGCATCGGTGCGGGCCGACGACGATCCGGTGCTGCCGCCGGTCGCGGCGGATCGGCTGCTCGCCTCGGCGATCGAGGCCGTCGTCGCGCCCCGTCGCGATCTCGGGCGACGTCGCCACGACCCTGGATCTCGGCGTGCCCCAGCTGCCGGCGCCCATCGCTGGCGGGGCGGGCGCGCCGGCCGCCCTCGCGTCGCTCCTGGGCGACCAGCGATGGAAGGTGTGGAGCTCTCCGGACGGACTCCGGGTCGCGCACCTGTTGCCGGCGCGCGAACAGGACCTGGTGATCAACCGCGACGAAGCGTGGTGGTGGGATTCCGCGGAGCTGCGGGCGGTGCATCTGGACCTCGGGGCGTTCCGGAAGGAGGCCGGGGTCCCACCTGCCGGGGCGGCGAGCGCATCGGCCGCCTCCGTCGACCCCGTCGCGCTCGCCGGCGCGCTGATCCGCGGCGTCTCCCCCTGTGCCTCCGTGTCCGTGCAGGGGACGGATCGCGTGGCCGGCCGCGACACGTACGTCCTGGCCCTGATCCCGCTGTCGGCGGGATCGCTCGTGGGATCGGTGCGACTGTCGATCGACGCCGAGACCCGGCTGCCCCTCCGCGTCGAGGTCCGCTCGACCGCCGGCGACGACGCACCGATCGCCGCCGGGTTCACCAGCGTCTCCTTCGAGCCGATCGATCCGGCCATGTTCGCGTTCGATCCTCCCGCCGGTGCGGACGTGTCGGACGTCTCCGATCCGCCGACAGCCGCGGACGAGGCGGAGGGCGAGGGCGTGGCGGGCGGGGACATGGCGGGCGGGGAGATGCCCGCGATCACCGATACGCAGGTGTTCGGGGACTGCCTCGGCCTGATCGTGGCGGTGCGACTGGACGGTCCCGTGCCGCAGGACGCGGCGCAGCTCCTGCCCTTCGCCGGACCGCTGGGATCCGCGATCGCCGTCGATCGCGGCGACCACACCTGGCTCCTGGCGGGCCTCGTGGACGCGGACGCGCTGGAGGCACGCGCGGCATCGCTGCCGTGACGGCCCTGGCCGTCCGCGGCCTCCGCAAGCGTTACGGCGAGATCGACGCCGTGGACGGGCTCGACCTCGTGGTGCAACGCGGAGAGCTGTACGGGTTCCTCGGTCCGAACGGAGCGGGCAAGACCACCACGATCCGCATGGCGCTCGGGCTCATCCTGCCGACGGCGGGCGAGGTCGAGGTGCTCGGTGAGCGCGTCGCGCCGGGGGCGCCTCCGCCGCTGGAGCGCGTCGGCGCCCTGGTCGAAGAGCCGGCGTTCTGGCGGTTCCTGAGCGGTCGCCGGAACCTGGAGTACCTCGCGCGCGCCGGCGGTTCGGGCGCGGACACGCGGGCGCGGCTCGGCCGCGTCGACGACGTGCTGGCGCGCGTCGGGCTGACGGAGGCCGCGGACAAGAAGGTGAAGGCGTACAGCCAGGGGATGCGGCAGCGCCTGGGCATCGGCCTGGCCCTGCTGGGCCGGCCCGAGCTCCTGGTGCTGGACGAGCCCACGAACGGCCTCGACCCCACGGGGATGCGGGAGGTGCGCGGGTTGCTCCGCGAGCTGGCGGACGGCGGCACCACGGTGTTCGTCTCCAGTCACCTGCTGTCGGAGGTCGAGGCCGATGTGCGACCGCGTCGGCGTGATGGCGCGGGGGCGGCTGGTGGCGGAGGGCGAGCCCGGCACGTTGCGTGGGGCGGCCGTCCGGCACCGTCTCGAGGTCGACGACCCGGAGCGGCGCGATGCGCATCCTGCGCACGATGACGGGGGTCGCCGCCGAGCTCGTTGCGGGCGGCGTCCGGGTCCGCGCCGAGAACGGCGCCACGCCGGCCGACGTGAACGACGCGCTCGTGCGCGCCGGGATCCGCGTCAGCGCGCTGGTGCCGGAGCGCGACACGCTCGAGGACGTCTTCTTCACCCTCGTGGAGGGCGCCGATGTACCGCGTTGAGCTCGCGAAGGCGGCGCATCGCTGGCGCACGTGGCTGCTGGCCGCCGCCCTGGGCGCGATCCCCGTGGTCATGACGATCGCCCTCAAGCTGTCCCCGCCGCCCGCCGGCGCCTCCGAGGACGGGCCGCCGTTCCTGTCCAGATCCTGGAGAACGGACTCTTCGTCCCGCTCACCGCGCTGGCCGTCCTGCAGCCGTTCTTCCTGCCGCTCGCCACCGGGCTGTTCAGCGGCGACGCGATCGCGGGGGAGGCGCAGGCCGGCACGCTCCGGTACCTCCTGCTGCGGCCGGTGCGCCGGTCACGGCTCGTGCTGGCGAAGTACGCCTCGACCATGACGCTGGTCGCGTCGCTCGTGGCGGTGGCGATCCTCTGCGGGACCGCCGCCGGCTCGCTCGTCTTCGGTATGGGCCCGCTGCCGACGCTGTCGGGAACCACGCTCTCGGTCGGGGCGACGCTGCTGCGGATCCTGGCGGCCGGCCTCTACATGGTGGCCGTGCTCAGCGGGATCGCGAGCGTGGGCCTGTTCGTGTCCACGCGCACCGACTCGGGCCCCGGCGCCACGGTGGCGACGATCGTGGCGGCGATCGCGAGCCAGATCCTCGACAACATCCCCAGCCTGCACGCGATCCAGCCGTTCCTGCCCACGCATGGCTGGCTGTCGTTCACCGACCTGTTCCGGTTCCCGGTGGACTGGTCGGGGATGCGCGGCGGACTCGTGGTGAGCGCCGCCTACACGGCGGTGTTCCTTGGCCTGGCGTTGTGGGGCTTCGCCCGCCGCGACGTGACGTCCTGACCTCGCGGCTACGTCGCCGTGACCTTGACCGTCGCGAAGGGGGACCACCCGGAGACCACGCCCGTCGTCCGGTTGCGCAGGCGGGCCTGGAACGTGTACGTGCCCTTCTGGTCCGGCGTGAAGGCCGTCTGCGCGCTCCGTGTTCCGGAGGCGAGCCGGTACCAGAACTCCGAGCCGGGCTTGCGGTAGCGGACGTCGCTGCCGAGGAACGAGCCGAGCGATGACGTGCTGGCGGCGGTGTACACGGTGAACGTCGTCCCGAGCGGGGCGACCTTGGGTATCGCCTCGGTCGGCACGGTGAGCTCCGAGGTGTGGCCGGTCGCCGTGTCCACGACGGGGAACGTCCCCGCGTGATTCAGCGTGAACGTCCCGGTCGAGCCGGGGGTCCGCCGGCCCGTACCGAACAGCGGCGTCGAGCTCGCGCCCAGGTCGAGCGCGTCGGTCACGTCGTGGGCGGAGTCGTTCGCCGCCGGGAAGCGCCAGATCGTCCCGGATCCCTGTGATACCCGGGAGGACTCCTTGTCGATCCCGTCGTCCGTGACGCTGAGCGGGCACAGCCGCATCGTCACGGGGATCGTCGTCGTGCCGGTCGGGCCCTCGGATCCGCCGACCACCCAGACCTGGTCGCGTCCGATCGCCTCGACCGCCGTGAGCGGCATCGACGGAACGACGTCGCCACGCACCGGCGGAACGTCGAGCCGGGTCGTCGACGATCCGTTCCAGTGCGCCGTCGCCGAGTACCCGGCGAGCCAGACGTCCGAGTCCGACACCGGCGAGACGCCCAGCCACGGCTCGCCCGGGGAGGCGTGGGTCGTCCAGGTGCCGCCCTCGCGGTGTTGGAGCACGGCCTCGGGTGTGGTCGAGGAGCGCCACGGAGCCCCTCCCGCGGTCCAGACGTCGCCGTCGGGCGCGACGGCGCCGTCCGTGAACCAGGTGAATTGAGGGGCGTCGGTCGCGGCGGCCACCTTCGACCACGACGTCCCGTTCCAACGCAGGACCAGCGCGACGGCGTCGTCGCCCACGCCGGTCACGCCGAACGCCCAGGCCTCCGTCGCGGACACGGCGTCGACGGCCGTCAGGTAGTTGGGCTTCGTCGCCGAGCTGGGGCTGGGCACGACCGACCACGTGTCGCCGTCCCAATGCAGGACGGCCGTGCGCGCCGAGCCCGAGCCGCGTGTACCCACCGCCCACACGTCGTCGGCCGCCACGCCGTCGACGGCGTAGAGCCGCTGACCGCTCTCGCCGACGTCCGGCGTCGGGACGGCGGACCATGACGAACCGTTCCAGTGCTCGGTGAAGAAGTGATCGCCCGTGGTCGTGAACGTCGCGATGCCGACCGCCCACACGTCGTCGTGGGTCAGGGCCGCCACGCCCTCGAGTCGCGTCGCGGCGGCGCCGGTGCGGTCGACCGTGGCCGTCTTCGACCACGACTGTCCGTCCCAGTGGATCGCGAACGCGTGCTCGCCCCGGTTCCGTCGATGGTGCTCGCCCACGGCCCAGAGGTCGTCGGCGTCGCCGGCCAGGTCGGCGAGGGTGCTGTGTTGCTGGACGGCCGGCGTGGAGACCCGCTGCCATCCGGGGCCGCAGAACTCCCCGGATCCGGCTGCGGTCGCGGGAGGCATGACGGCGGTCGCCAGGCCGCAGAGGGTCAGGGCCGCGGCGGTGAGGGCTGAGCAGAGACGACGGCGTGCGGGCACGAGGGGTGGATGCCTCCGAAGTGGACGGAAGAGCAACCTATCCCCGGGCCGGTCGGACGGTCAACCGGCCGAAGGGCCGTGCCTCGGCGGCTATCCGACGGCCTTGATGATGTCCTCGGACAGCTCCGGGAACTCCTGCAACCGCGCGACCCGCTCGGACTTCAGGCGATCGACCAGGGCGGCGTACTCTTCGGCCCGACCCTGCCGCTCGTACATCCGCTTGGGCTGCAACAGCTCGGGGTCGTCGATCTCCGGCACACCGGCGGCCACCTGATAGCGGAAGTCCGGGTCGTCCACCCACTCGATCGTGTCCTCGGCGACGCCCTTCACGCATGCGGACGTGTGCGGGATCTTCAGCTTCTTGGAGCGCTCGTCGCCGTCCTTGCCCCCGACCCGCCCGGTGTTGAGCAGGAAGGCCTGGATCGGGTGGGTCGCGAGCAGCTCGAGGAGCCGGTTGCCCTGGAAGCCGTGCGGCAGCGGGAAGAACGGATTCGTCCCGGGGACGCGCAGGAACTTGCCGGCCTCCGACGCGCCGCCCGCCGCCGTGCCGGTGGTCTCGCCGAGCATGAAGTACGCGGCGGCCTGCTCCTGGTTCAGCTTGGCGACGCCGGGGATGATGTTCTCGTTGCGGTTGAGGATCAGGAGGTAGTCGACGGGGCCGACGTTCCGCGCGTCCTCGAACGCCATCAGGTCGCTCATCCCGAACACCGCGCGGCCGTTCTGCGTGTAGTGCTCGTTGTTGAAGTCGACCCTGCCGTCGTCGTCCTGGTACACGTTCTCGAGGTAGGTGGTGGGCTTCACCACCGCGCCGTGGATCGAGGGCTCGAAGTCGGGGTTCAGCGCGAACGTCTTCGCGAAGCATCCGTTCTCGGTCCCGTAGGCCTTGCCGCCCGGCATGAGTCCGACGAAGTCGTCCTGGATCGGGCGGGAGCCGTTCTGCGTGGTGAACGTGGTGGTGGTCTTTCCCGTGCCGGAGAGCCCGATGATCATGAACACCTTGTCGCCGCCGTCGGTGGGGATCACCTTCAGTCCCGCGTGCAGCGCCAGGCCGCCTTTGCCGAACACGATGCTGTTCCACATGCGGAGGCCACCCTTCTTCGACTCACCGAAGTAGTCGGAGTTGAGCACCCTCGTCACATTGTTCTCGAGGTCCACCGCGATCAGGCGATCGTCGGGGTAGCCCGGCGCCTCGAGGTTCGGGGTGTAGATCACGTGCACCTCGGGTTCGCCCGGGTCGCGCGGGAAGTAGAGCTTCTGCTGCATCCCGGCGATGTTGGCGTTGGCGCGCTCGATCGTGAGCCGCGCCGCCGAGCGCATCTCGGGATCGTTGCCGATGAAGCCGTCGATGACGACCATGTCGCGCTGGGCGATGTAGTCGTCCTGCAGCTTCGCGATCCGGTCGTACTCCGCGCGGGTCATCGACTTGCCGCTGGTGGACGACGGGTCCTCGGTCACCACGTGGGTGCTGGCGGCCGACCGCGAGAGCACCCGCGTCTGCACGTTCACGTTCCCGAACTCGGTGATGCGGCACTGCGGCATCTCCTCGGTGAAGGACCGGAGCTCCTCCGGCGAGGGGTTGTCGTAGACCTGCGGCACGGTATCTCCTCCTGGTAGCCATTCCCGGGGACGCCAACGAGCACCAACGAGCACGGTGAACCGGCCGGATGCAGCCTAGAGTCTAGCGAAATCCGCGAGTGTGCCTCTACGGGCTGCGCGAACGCAAATCGAGCCGCGGGTTGTACGGAACGGAGGGGCGATGGAGCTGAGCGAGGACGAGCTGATCGCGGCGATCAGCCGGGTCCTGTCGGGTGCCGGGCCGGAGGTGATCGTGGGGCCGGGCGACGACGCCGCGGTGCTGGCCGCCCCGTCCGGGCAGCTCGTGCTCACGGCGGACGCTCTGATCGAGGGCGTGCACTTCGATCTCGGGTTCACGTCCCCGCGCGACCTGGGGTACAAGGCCGTGGTCGTCAACGTGAGCGACATCGCCGCGATGGGCGCCAGTCCCCGAGCCGCCCTCGTCACGCTCGCGCTCGCTCGCCCAGCTCGAGGCCGCGTGGGTGATGGAGCTGTACGGCGGGATGCGCGAGGCCGCCGACGAGCACGCCCTCTGGATCGTGGGCGGTGACCTGACGCGTGGCGACCAGGTGGCGATCTCCGTCACCGTCGACCGGCGAGGTCGCTCCGGGTCGGGCCGTCACGCGGTCCGGTGCGAGGCCGGGCGATCTGGTCGCCGTGACGGGCGCGCTCGGAGCCTCGGCCGGTGGGATGCGCGTCGCGGCCGGCGGCCGGGTTCGGACCGACACGGACCGCGCGCTGCTGCGTGCCCACCTGCGGCCGGGCGCCCGGGTCGGCGAGGGGGCGGTGCTCGCCCGCCACGGCGCCACCGCGATGATGGACGTGTCCGACGGCCTCGCGAAGGATCTCACCCGGCTCGCGGCGGCGAGCGGGGTCCGCGCGCGCCTTCGGATCGCCGACGTGCCCGTCGCCGACGGCGCGACCGAGGCGGAGGCGCTCGGCGGGGGCGAGGATTACGAGCTGCTCGTGACGCTTCCCGGTCCTCCGGCCCTGGAGGCCGCGGCCGCTGAGCTCCGCGACGCCTACGGCGTCCGGCTCACCTGGATCGGCGACGTCGAGGCGGGTGACGGTGTGGTCGCGGTCGGCGACGATGGGGCCGAGCGACCCCTCGACCCGACGGGATGGGACCACTTCCGATCGTGACCGCCGCCGACCCGCCACGTCTCCGCGCCCTCACCATCGCCGGCAGCGACTCCGGCGGCGGCGCCGGCATCCAGGCCGACCTGAAGACCTTCAGCGCCCTCGGCGTCTACGGCATGACGGCCGTCACCGCCGTCACCGTGCAGAACACCCGGGGGGTCTCCGGCTACGAGACCGTCCCGCCGGAGGTGGTGGCCGCGCAGATCCGGGCGGTCGCGACCGACATCGGCGTGGACGCCGCGAAGACCGGCATGCTCGCGACCGCCGCGATCGTGGAGGCCGTCGCCGACGCCGTGGCCGAGACCGGCGTGCCGAACCTCGTGGTCGACCCCGTGTTCGTCTCGAAGCACGGCAACGCGCTGCTCGCACCCGACGCCGTCGCCGCGTTGCGCCGTCACATCCTGCCCCTCGCGACCCTCGTCACCCCGAACCTCCCGGAGGCGGCAGGTCTCTCGGACCTGCGGGTCGCCACGCGCGAGGACATGCGTCGCGCGGCGGACGCGCTGCTGGCGGCGGGGACGCATGCGGTGCTGATCAAGGGCGGTCACCTCGACGACGGCTCGCCGGAGTCCGCGGACCTGTTCGCCGACGGATCCCGGACCGAGTGGCTGACCGTGGAGCGGATCGACACGCCGCACACCCACGGCACCGGGTGCACGCTCTCCGCCGCGATCGCGGCCTACCTCGCACGCGGCGCCGACCTGCTCGAGGCCGTTCGCGGCGGCAAGCACTTCGTGACGGAGGCGATCCGCCACGCGCTGCCCCTGGGCGGAGGGATCGGACCCGTGGATCACCTCTGGCCGATCCCACGCGACGGGCTCGCGTAAGGCCGCTCGAGGATCCGAGACGGGCGTTGCGTCAGCGCGGGACGCGCGTGACCTTGCCCGCACGGATGCAGGACGTGCAGACGTAGAGCCTCGACGGGGTGCCGTTCACCAGCGCGCGGACGCGCTGCACGTTCGGATCCCAGCGCCGGTTCGTCCGGCGGTGCGAGTGGGAGACGGACTTGCCGAAGAACGGCTTCTTCCCGCAGATCTCACAGACGGCTGCCATGGCCCGAGGGTACCAAACGGCCCTACCCCAGCAGCTGGCGGATCCCCTGGTCCAGGACCTGGGGGGAGACGATGCCCGGATTCGTCCGCACGAGGGTCCCGTCCGCCGCGTAGAACAGCGTCGCCGGGGGACCGGTGATGCCGAGATCGGCCATGACGGCGCCCGGCACGTCGAAGACGCTCGGGTAGCTCCATCCGGAGTCGCGGATGAAGTCGGCAGCGCTCTCTCGGTGGTCCTGCACGTCGATGCCGAGGAACTGCACCCGATCGCCGTACCGATCGGCCGCCGTGGTGAGGTCGGGCGCCTCCTCCCGGCACGGAACGCACCAGGACGCCCACAGGTTCACGACGAGCGGCGTGCCCTCGACCTGGCCGCGCAGCTCGCCGAAGCCGGCCACGTCCATGTCCGGCAGCTGATCCACCGTGCCGGGCAGCAGTGAGCCCTCGGCCGCGTTCACGGCGGGCGAGCCCGTGGCCGCGGGCACCGGGACCGGCGCCGGGTCCGGCGACGAGGTGCATGCCGGAACGAGCGCCGCCAGGCAGCACGATCGCGAGCGACCAGGCGGCGACCCATGCCCTGCATGGTAGAACCGGAGCACATGAACGGAGCCCAGCGGCTGACGCCCGAGTCCCCGATCGAGCGCATCGACGCGAAGCTCGCCGGCCGGCAGGCTGGGAGCGAGGTCCAAGGGCCCGCCGGCCGCCGACGTGCTGGAGCACGCGTTCGAGATCCACACGGTGCGCGATCTCCTGCATCACTACCCCCGCCGCTACATCGACCGGTCGCGCGTGGCCACGATCGGGGCGCTGAAGGTCGGACAACCCGCCACGGTCATCGCGACCGTCAAGAAGGCCGCGAAGCGGCTCACGCGCCGCCACCAGACGATGGTGTCCATCACCCTGTCCGACGGCACCGGGTATCTCGAGCTCACGTTCTTCAATCAGCCCTGGATCGCGAACCTCTACAAGCCCGGGACCGAGCTGGCGGTCAGCGGGTTCACGACGCTCTACAAGGGGAAGCTGCAGCTCGCGAACCAGGAGGTCGAGGTCCTGCGCGGCGGGGACGTGGAGACCGTGCACACCGGCCGCATCACCCCGGTCCACCCCGCGAGCGAGGGCATCACCACGCGCACGATCCGCGAGCTCGTGTTCCGCGCCCTGGAGCGGCTGGGGCCCGTGGAGGACCCGATGCCCGCCGACCTCGTGCGCGCGGAGGGACTGGCCGACTACGACGAGGCGATCCGGCGCATCCATTTCCCGGAGGACGACCGCCAGCTCGCGGCGGCGGTCGAACGCCTGAAGTTCGACGAGCTGTTCACGCTCGAGCTCGGCGTGGCGTTCCGCAAGCACCGCGTCGAGGCCGACGCCGCCGGGGTCGCGCAGCCTCCCGGCGGGCCGCTGGCCCGGCGGCTCGACGAGACCGTGCCGTTCACCCCGACGGGGGCGCAGACGCGGGCCATGGCGGCGATCGACGAGGCCATGGCGCGCCCCCGTCCCATGAACGTGCTGCTCCAGGGCGACGTCGGCGCCGGCAAGACGCTCGTTGCCCTGCATGCGGCGCTCGTGGCGGTGGACGCCGGACACCAAGCCGCCATCATGGCGCCCACCGAGGTCCTGGCGGGGCAGCACCTCCGGTCGGTCGAGGCGCTCCTGGCCCCGCTGGGGGCGGCCCCGTACCTCGAGCGCGCGCCGGCTCCGGCGCCGCAGACGTCCCTGCTGGATCCGGAGCCCGCCGCCGGGCCGGCCCCGATGACCTACGCCCTGCTCACCGGCGCCGTGACGGGCAAGGCTCGGACGCGGGTGGTCGAGGGCATCGCCGAGGGCTCGGTGGATCTGGTGATCGGCACGCACGCGCTGGTGCAGGAGGCGGTGAGCTTCGCCGACCTCTCGCTCGCCGTGGTCGACGAGCAGCACCGGTTCGGCCTGCACCAGCGGATGGCGCTGAAGGGAAAGGGGGGCGACCCGGACCTGTTGATCATGACCGCCACGCCGATCCCCAGGACGCTGGCGCTGACGTACTACGGGGATCTCGACGTCGTGGTCCTCGACGAGCTGCCGGCCGGACGCCGCCCGATCTCCACCTCGGTGGTTCGCACGGCGGCGGAGCGCCGCGAGGCGTACGAGGTCGTCCGCCGCGAGGTCGCAGGCGGCCGGCAGGCGTTCGTGGTGTGCGCCGCGATCGACGAGGGCAATCGCACGCAGGTCCGCGCCGCTGAGGCCGAGGCGGAGCGCCTCGCGACCGAGGTCTTTCCCGACCTCACCGTGGATCTGCTGCACGGCCGCATGCGCCCCGCGGACAAGGAGGCGCGCATGGATGCGTTCCGCAGCGGGCGGTCCCACGTGCTGATCTCCACCACGGTGATCGAGGTCGGCGTCGACGTGCCGAACGCCACGGTGATGCTCGTGGAGAACGCGGAGCGGTTCGGCCTCGCGCAGCTGCACCAGCTCCGCGGGCGGATCGGCCGTGGCGAACACGCGTCGTTCTGCTTCCTGGTGGACGACTCCAAGGCGGACAACCTCGAGGCCCGGCAGCGACTGGACGTCATGGCCGCCACGACCGACGGCTTCGCCCTGGCCGACGAGGACCTTCGACTGCGGGGCGAGGGCACCCTCTTCGACACGAAGCAGTCGGGGATGCCGGATCTCAAGCTGGCGAGGCTGGCGGAGGATCTGGACCTCGTGCGCCGGGCGCGTGCCCGCGCGTTCGCGATGATCGCCGGCGATCCGAGCCTGGAGGACCATCCCGACCTGCTGCGCGAGCTCCGGTCGCGCTTCGAGCGTTCGATCGATTGGCTGTTCCACTCGTAGTCGCAGGTCGAAGCCCGGCTCAACCTCCGGTCGACGCCCACGTCGTGTCCGTGACCGGCTCGGGACCGCCGTCGCTGAGCGCATCGGACGGGGTCTATGGCCTGATCGGGCTCCCCCGATGGGAATCCCCCATTCGACGCTTGTTTCCCGCCGACCCCGGGTGCTTGCATGGCTCCTCGAGGGGGGCTCATGGGATGGAGAGGGTGACCTCGCTGGGTCACGGACGTTCGACCCTGTCCGAGCCCGAGCACCAGCGCTACCGCTCATTGTTCGAAGCCAACCCCAGTCCGATGTGGGTCTTCGATCTCGAGACGCTCGCGTTCCTGGAGGTCAACCCCGCGGCCATCGCGACCTACGGGTATTCGCGCGAGGAATTCCTCACCATGACGATCACCGACGTGCGGCCGGCCGAGGACGTCCCGAACCTGGAGGGTTCCGTCACGCCGCCGGCCGGTCACGACCGAGCTGGACTGTGGCAGCATCGCCGCAAGGACGGGACCCTGATGGACGTCGAGGTCGTGACGAACACGGTCGAGTTCGATGGGCGTCCCGCCGAGGTCGTGTTCGCAAGAGACGTGACCGTCACGCTGCAGGCCCAACGCGAGCTGGTCGGGCGGGAGGGACTGCTCAGCGGCTTCTTGGAGTCCAGTCCGAACGGCGTCGTCGTGGTGGACGACGAGGGCCTGATCCAACTCGTCAACCCCGCCGCCGAGGAGATGTTCGGCTACGACCGGAGCGAGCTCGTCGGGAGATCCGTGGACATGCTCCTTCCCGATCGTTCCGCGGCCCCCCACATCGAAGAGCGCGCCGCCTATCTGGCGCATCCCGTCACGCGTCCGATGGGGGCGGGTCGCGAGGTCTTCGCTCGCCGCAAGGACGGCGAGGAGTTCCCGGCCGAGATCGGACTCGCCAGCTTCGATGCCGCGGGCGGGCGGATGGTGACCGCGATCATCACCGACATCTCCGAGCGAGCGGCCGCGGGCGAGATCCTCGCCGCGTTCGCGTCCCGGCTCGAGGCGCTGCACGAGATCGACCGGGAGATCCTGTCCGCGACCTCCACGCGCGAGCTGGCGGCGTCGGCCATCACGAATCTCCGGAAGGTGGTCCATTGCGTGCGCGCGGCCGTCTCGCTCGTCGACCGCGACGGAGCGACGGAGGTCCTGGCCACCGAGGGGGAGGGTCCCGCGACGTCGTCGATGGCGGACGGAGCCCGGGGCGAGTCGGCAGCCGGCCTGCCCGATCTCATCGCGGGCCGACCGCGGGTCGTCATCGACACCGGCGCTGCCGATCCCGACGACACCGCGGCCCGCGACATGGCGGACGCCGGGATCGGGAGCTTCGTGCTGTTGCCGCTCGCCGTGGAGGGCTCGCTCATCGGGACGCTGCTGCTCGCGGCCGCGGAGCCGGGGGCCTTCCCGGAGGATCAGATGGCGGTCGCCAACGAGGTCGCGGCCCAACTCGCGATCGCGATCAACCAATCGCGACTCCGTGATGAGCTGCAGCGTCGCGCCGCCGAGCTCGAACAGCGCGTGCACGAGCGGACGCAGGATCTGCAGGACACGAACGAGCACCTCGATGCGTTCGCGTACTCGGTCTCGCACGATCTGCGGGCGCCACTGCGTGCCATGGACGGGTTCTCGCAGGCGCTCCTGGACGACTACGGCGACGAGCTGGGCGACCAGGGTCGCGACTACGCTCGCCGGGTCGTCGGAGCCGCCCAGCGGATGGACCAGCTGATCCGCGACCTACTGGCGTACAGCCGGATGAGCCGCGCCGAGTTCGAACTGCAGCCCCTGGATCTCGCACGCGCGAGCCGGGACGCGCTCGCCCAGGTCCGGGCCGAGGTCGAGGCGGCCGGGGCCACCGTGGTCATCGACGAGCTGATGCCCCCCGCGATCGGACATCACGACACCGTGGTGCAGATCCTGGTGAATCTCGTGGCCAATGCGGTGAAGTTCGCCGCCGACGGAGCCGCGCCGCACGTGCATGTCTCGGCCGACGCGGTCGGCGGGTCGATCAGGCTCAGCGTCGAGGACGACGGGATCGGCATCGAACCCGAGTTCCACGAGCGCATCTTCAGGGCGATGGAGCGTCTCCACGGGCCCGAGCGCTACCCGGGGACCGGCATCGGCCTGGCCATCGTCGCGAAGGGCGCACAACGGATGGGAGGGTGCGCCGGCGTCGAGTCCGAGCCGGGCCGGGGGAGTATCTTCTGGGTGGAACTGCCGGCGGCCGGTCCGGAGGCCGCAACGGCGACGGGGGGCACCGGTGGTCATGGCTGAACGAGCGGTCCTGCTGGTCGAGGACGATCCCGACGACGTCGAATTGGTGCGGCGCGTCTTCTCCCAACTGCACTTCGCACATCCGCTGCAGGTCGTGCGCGACGGTCGTGAAGCCATGGATTATCTCGCCGGGTCCGGCGCCTACGAGGATCGCGACCGGTACCCCCTGCCGCTGCTGGTGCTCCTCGACGTCAAGCTGCCGAAGGCGACGGGGCACGAGGTCCTGAAATGGCTGCGGGCCCAGGACGGCCTGCGACGCCTCCCCGTCGTGATGTTCACGAGCTCCGACGAGCGCGCCGATATCAATGCCGCGTACGACCTCGGCATCAACTCGTATCTGCGCAAGCCGGTCTCCTTCGACGCGCTCGCGCAGCTCCTTACGAAGATCGACCTGTATTGGTTGCTCCTGAATGAGCCGCCAGACCTGTTGATCCAGTCGGGGGACGGCTCCCGGTGACGCAGGTCGGCTCGCCGCTTCGGGTGTTGATGGTCGAGGACGACCCCGACGATGCGATCCTCACGACCCGCGTGCTGGACCAGGGCGATTGGGACGTCCACGTTCGCCGGGTCGAGACGGTCGAGGATCTGGGCGAGGCGTTGGCGTCGGGGCCCTGGGATGTGGTGGTCTGCGACTTCAGCCTGGGCTCGTTCCAGGCGCCGGAGGCACTGCGGATCGTTCGGGAGGCGGCCCCGAACGTCCCCTTCATCGTCGTGTCCGGCACGGTCGGGGAGGAGGTCGCAGCCGAGGTGATGCGCCTCGGCGCGCAGGATTTCGTGATGAAGTCGAACTACAGCCGCCTCCTGCCGGCCATCCGGCGCGAGCTCGCCG
Source organism: uncultured Actinomycetes bacterium (assembly GCA_963832225.1). GTDB lineage: Bacteria > Actinomycetota > UBA4738 > UBA4738 > HRBIN12 > JALYMB01. Next base: position 160,510 of record CAWHTI010000004.1, on the reverse strand, counting down.
AGGCGGAGACCAAGCGACGCGCGCAGGGAGCCGAACGCAAGGTCCGCGAGTCCGAGACCCGGTTCCGTCAGATCGCGCAGACGATCGATGAGGTGTTCTGGGTCCAGTCGCTCGACGCCTCCCGGATCCTGTTCGTCTCCGAGGCCTTCGAGCGGGTGTTCGGCTATCCGCCCGACGCGCTGCACGAACATCCCAGCTCGCTGTCCGAGCAGGTCCACGAGGACGACCGGGAGGCCCTGCTGGAACGCATCCGCGACGTCCGCGGCTACGAGCAGGAGTTCCGGTTCCGTCGCCCCGGCGGCGCCATTCGGTGGATCCGGGTCCGGGCCCGGCCGATGGCCTCGGACGAGGAGCCGATGATGGTGGTGGTGGCCGAGGATGTCACGCTGCGCCACGAGGCGGAGGCGGAACTTCGGGCGAGCTTCGAGGCCCTCAGCCACAGCGAGCAGGAGCGCAGGGCGCTCGTCCGGCAGCTGGTCCGGGCCTCCGAGGAGGAGCGGGCACGGCTGGCCGGCGACGTTCACGACGATTCGGTGCAGGCGATGACGGCGGTCGGGATGCGACTGGAGACGCTGAAGCGCCGGCTCGACGCCGACCCGGACCGCGTCGAGGAAGTCGAGCGGTTGCAGCACACGGTGTCCGATGCGGTCGCACGCCTGCGGCATCTGCTCTTCGAGCTCCGGCCGCCCGCGCTCGATCAGCACGGCGCCGCCGCGGCTCTGCGGGAGTCGCTCGACCGCATGGAGGTGGCGACCCGACTGCACGCGGACGGTTTCGAGGAGCCACCGCTGGAGCTGCGCACGATCCTGTATCGCGTCGCACAGGAGTCACTCACGAACGTCCGGAAGCATGCCAAGGCGCTGCAGGTCGACATCACCCTCACGTCGGACTCCGACGGATGGCATGCGCTGATCGCCGACGACGGCATCGGGTTCGATCCCGACGAGCTCGCCCTCGACCCGACCCACATGGGGCTGGCGTCCATGCGCGAGCGCGCCGAGATGGGCGGAGGCTGGGCCCGGGTCGAGAGCGCGCCGGGGGCGGGGACGCGGGTCGAGGTCTTCCTGCCACGGCCCGCCGCCTGATCGGGCCGGCGTCCGGGGCGCACGACTAGAAGGGACCGAGGATCGTCGCCGCGGCCGGCAGCCCTCCGTAGCATCGGGTTCGTGAGGATCATCGCGGGATCGGCTCGTGGGACCCGGCTCGGCCCCGTCCCGCCGGGAGCCCGTCCGGTGTCCGATCGTGCCCGCGAGGGCCTGTTCTCGAGCCTCGGCGACGCCGTGGCCGGGGCTCGCGTGCTGGACCTGTTCGCAGGGACCGGCGCGCTCGGGCTGGAGGCACTCTCCAGGGGTGCCGCCTCGGCGACGTTCGTGGACCGTGACCGTGCCGCCGCGGCGGCGATCCGGGACAATCTCGCCCGCTCGCGACTCGGCCCGGGGAAGATCGTGACCGCCGACGTCCAGGGCTTCCTCGAAGGGACGACCGGGGCGCAGGATCGGTTCGACGTGGTGTTCCTGGACCCCCCCTACGATCTCGGCCCTCCGCACCTCGACGGGATCCTGGCCGGTGTGGCCGGCCGGACGCCGCCCGGAGCCGGGTGGACGGTGGTCCTGACCCGCGGGAACCGGAGTTCCACGCATGTCATTCCGGTAGACTGGGCCGCCGCGAGGCGCCTGAAGTACGGCGACAGCCTCGTGTTCCTGTATCGGGAGGTGTGATGGGCCTCACCGCCCTGTGCCCGGGGACCTTCGACCCGGTGACCAACGGTCATCTCGACATCATCGACCGCGCCGCGACGCACTTCGGCGCGGTCGTCGTCGGCGTGCTCGAGAACCCCGCCAAGCAGCCGCTCTTCGACCTCGAGGAGCGGGTGGCGATGCTGAAGGAGGCGTGTGCCGACCTCCCGGGCGTGCGGGTGAGCTCGTTCTCCGGCCTCCTGGTCGAGTTCGCCGAGCGAGAGCGGGCGGACGTGATCGTCAAGGGTCTCCGGGCCATCTCCGACTACGAGTTCGAGATCCAGATGGCGCAGATGAACCTGCGGCTCGGTGAGGTCGAGACGCTGTTCATGCCCACGAACCCCCGCTGGTCCTTCCTGTCGTCCTCCCTCGTGAAGGAGGTCGCGCGCTTCGGCGGCGACGTGGAGGGCCTCGTCCCCGAGATCGTCCGGGAGCGCCTCGCCGAGCGGCTCGGAGCCCGCTGATGGACCTCGCCGCCCGGCTGCAGCAGCTCGAGGACCTGGTCCGCGACGCGAAATCCATGCCGCTGTCCTCCTCCGCACTGCTGAATCGCGAGGAGGTGCTGGAGCTCGTCGCCGAGATGCGCGAGTCGCTGCCGGAGGAGATCAAGCAGGCCCGCTGGGTCGTGAAGGATCGCGAGGAGCTGCTCGCGAAGGCCCGCCACGAGGGCGAGGCGATCGTGGAGGCCGCGCATCAGGAGCAGCTGCGCATGGCCCGCAAGGAGGAGGTCGTCGCGCGAGCCCACCAGGAGGCGGAGCGCATCCAGCAGGAGGCCGACGGCGACGCACGGAAGGTCCGCCTCGAGGCCGAGGACTACGTCGACGCCAAGCTCGCCCAGTTCGAGATCGTGCTGCGCAAGCTCCAGGAGGAGGCCCAGGGATCCGCCCGCCAGCTCGCCCGCACGCTGGATCAGGTCGAGCTCGGCCGCGAGAAGCTCCGCGGCGCACCCGTCACGGCGGCCGAGGAGGAGTTCGGCGCCGGCGACGGACCCGTGGTCGAGCGCTCCCCGGACGAGTCGCCCGTGGACCTGCACGATCAGGAGGTGGATGGATGATCGCCGCGATCGATGTGCGGGACCTGCTCGGGCAGCCGGGATCGTCCCGCGAGATCAGGGCGCGCTGGACGCTCGACGATCTCGGCACCGAGCTCGCGCGTGTCGCGCTCGACGACGCCGTCGAGGCCGAGCTGCTCCTGGAGAGCGTGGTCGAGGGCATCCTCGTGAGCGGCCGGCTGCGCGGGACCCTGCAGCTGCGCTGCGCCCGGTGCCTCAAGGACTTCACCGCCCCGCTCGAGGTCGGCGTCGGCGAGATGTTCGTCGCCGATCCCGATCCGGAGGGCGACCAGTACCCCCTGGATCCCGAGGGCTTCCTGGATCCCGAGCAGATGGTCCGGGACACCGTCGGGGTCGAGCTCCCGTTCTCCCCGCTGCACCGTCCGGACTGTCAGGGGCTGTGCCCGGTATGCGGCGGCGACCGCAACCTGGGGGAGTGTCCCGGCGAGCATCCGCAGGTCGACGCGCGGTGGAGCGCGCTCGACCAGGTGCTGGATCAGCTGCAGAACAACTGACGAACATCCCGACAGGAGGACCCATGGCCGTTCCCAAGAAGCGACAGAGCAAGACCCGCGGCGACTCGCGCGCCGCCAACTGGAAGGCGAAGGCCTCCACGTATTCCGAGTGCCCGCAGTGCCATCAGGCGAAGCTTCCGCACCGGGTCTGCGGCAACTGCGGATACTACGCCGGCCGCCAGGCCGTCGAGGTCGAGTAGCCGGGCGTGAGCGAAGCTCGCGTCCACGCGGCCCCCCTCCCGGAGCTGGAAGGCGCGCTCGGCGTCCGATTCACCGACGCCGGGCTGCGCCAGACGGCGCTCACGCATCGCTCGTACGCGTTCGAGCGCGGGCAGACCATCACGAACGAGCGGCTCGAGTTCCTGGGCGACTCGGTGCTCGGCATCGTCGTGACCGACATGGCGTACCGGACCTACCCGGATATGCCGGAGGGTTCCCTCGCGAAGCTGCGTGCCGCGATCGTGAACATGACGGCGCTCGCCGACGTCTCGCGTTCACTGGGACTGGGCGACCATCTGCTGCTGGGCAAGGGCGAGGAGCAGTCGGGTGGTCGCGACAAGGCCAGCATCCTCGCCGACGCGCTCGAGGCCGTGCTTGGCGCGGTCTACCTGGACCGCGGGCTCGACGTCGCGCGCGAGTTGATCGAGCGGCTCTTCCGCCCTCGCATGGAGGCCTACGATCGCGGCGAGGGCGACCGCGACTACAAGACGATCCTGCAGGAGCTGGCCTCCCAGGCGCTGCGCTCGCTCCCGGAGTACCGGCTGCGCGACGTGGGTCCCGATCACGAGAAGGAGTTCACGGCCACCGTGTATCTCGGTGGCAGGGAGTACGGCACGGGTACCGGGCGATCCAAGAAGGAAGCGGAGCAGCAGGCCGCCCAGGAGGCGTTCGCGCGTCTGTCCTCGGAGGCGCCGGACGTTGGAGGGGGGACAGGTGGAGCTTCCTGAGGTCGAGGTGATGCGCCGGGACCTGGAGAAGGACGTCGTCGGTCGCCGGATCAAGGCGGTCGAGGTCAAGGGGACGAAGAATGCAATGCGCGCGATCCGCCGCCATCCGAAGCGCAAGGACTTCACGTCGCGTCTGGAGGGCACGAAGATCCAGCGGGTCGAGCGCCGCGGCAAGTACCTGCTCGTCTTCCTGGACTCCGGCGACGTCGTCGTGACGCACTTCGGGATGAGCGGTCAGTTCCAGCGCGGCACCGGGCGCGTCGCGCTCGCGCCGCACACGCACGTCGTCATGACGTTTCAGCAGGGCGGCGACCTTCGCTTCCTCGATCCCAGGACGTTCGGCGAGATGTTTGTGACCGCCGGCGACGACCTCGGGAAGGTGAAGGAGCTCGCCCACATCGCGATCGATCCGCTCGACCAGGTATTCACGTGGCAGAGCTTCCAATACCTGCTCGCCGAGAAGGCCGCGAAGATGAAGCAGCTGTTGATGGATCAGAAGTTCATCTCCGGCCTCGGCAACATCTACAGCGACGAGGTGCTCTTCCACGCGGGCCTGCGGTACGACCGCATGTCGAACACGCTCTCCTCGCAGGAAGTGCGGCGCCTGTACCGTGCGATCCAGGAGATCCTGCAGGACTCGATCAAGGCGCGCGGGACCACCCTCGACGACGAGGCCTACGTGGACCTGTTCGGCCAGCCCGGCGAGTACGCCACCGAGCTCAAGGTGTACGGACGCGCCGGCCTGCCCTGCCGCCGGTGCCGCACACCGATCCAGAGCGTGAAGATCTCGGGACGACTGGCCTACTTCTGCCCGCAATGCCAGAGTTGAGCGCGGTCAGCATGTGATCGTGGCCAACGTTGAACGCGGGAGGCGATGATGGGCGTCGGTGCCAGCGGCCAGAACCAGGCGCTGTTGTTCGCGCTCGGCGACAGCGCGATCCGGTCGGCCCGCGCGGACGGCTCGGTGCACTGGTCGTTGCAGCACCGCGACCCGGAGCGCGACGCCTGGGTGGAGGTCGGCCGCTTCCCCAGCAAGCAGGTCGCAGCCATGTCCCTCGATGCGCTGGTGGCCAACGGTCACGGCCCGAAGTCGCGATTCCGGATCCGGAAGGTGACGATCCGCCAGCACGGGTAGCGCCGGCTCCCTCAGACGATCGCCGCTCCGGCCTCGCGCATTCGCCCGATCGCCCGCTCGCCGTCGCCCGGCTCCACGTCGACGGCCCGGATGCCGGCGGCGAGGACCTCGACGTCGAACCCGAGCCGACGGCCGTCCAGGGCGGTCTCCACCACGCAGTAGTCGGTGGCCAGCCCGGCGATCACCACCCGTCCGACCCGCGCGTCGCGCAGCATGGCCTCGAGCTGCGTGGCGTCGACCTCGCCGCTCTGAGGATCACGCACGCTGAAGCCGGAGTATCCGTCCTCGCCGCCGGACCCCTTCTTGATGACCGGGCCCTCGACGGCCAGGTCGGGATGGAGATCGGCTCCCCAGGTGCCGGCCACGCAATGCACCGGCCACCGGCCGCCGTCCTTGCGGAAGTGGGGCGTCGTGGGCGGATGCCAGTCCTGCGTGTACACGACGAGCGCACCGGCGCCGAGCGCGGCCTCGATCTCCGCGTTGAGGATCGGCAGGATCTCCTCGGCGTCGGGGACGGCGAGGCTGCCGGCCGGGTCCGTGAAGTCGTTCTGCACATCGACCACCAGCAGCACGCTGCGGTCGTCGTAGGGGGGCATGGAAGCCAGGGTAGCGACGCCTCCGCTAGTCCGAAGCGGACTAGTGGCATCATGACGCCGTGAAGCGTGTCCGTGCCACGATCGCCGGACGGGTGCAGGGCGTGTTCTTCCGTGCCTCGTGCGCGGAGGCGGCGCGGCGCCGCCACCTTTCGGGGTGGGTCCGCAACCTGCCCGACGGTCGCGTCGAGGCGGTGTTCGAGGGTCCCGACGCCGACGTGGACGCGCTGGTGGCCTGGTGCCGGATCGGCCCGCCCCACGCCAGCGTGGAGACGGTGGACACGATCGAGGAGCCCCTGAGCGGCGAGGATGGGTTCCGCGTGACCCGCTGAGACCGAATTCCGGGGCCTGCCTCCCGGTTGCGACGGCGGCCGCTGTTAGCATCGCGACGCATGTTCCTGCGCTCGCTCTCGATCCGCGGCTTCAAGTCGTTCGCGGACAAGACCGTCCTCGAATTCACGCCCGGCGTCTCCGTCATCGTCGGCCCCAACGGTTCCGGCAAGTCCAACCTGGTCGACGCGATCAGCTGGGTGTTGGGCGAGCAGGGGGCGCGGGCGCTCCGCGGTGGCCAGATGGCCGACGTGATCTTCGCCGGATCGCCGGCGCGTCCGGCCCTCGGCATGGCCGAGGTCAAGCTCGTCATCGACAACTCCGCCGGCGTGATCCCCGTGCCCATGACGGAGATCGAGGTGAGCCGGGCGATCTTCCGCTCTGGCGACAGCGAGTACCGCATCGGCGGTCAGGTCGTGCGGCTGCTGGACGTCCAGGAGCTGCTGAGCGAGACGGGCATCGGCCGGGCGCTGCACACGGTGGTGGGCCAGGGCCAGCTCGAGGAGGTGCTGCAGGCGCGTCCCGAGGATCGTCGCAAGTACATCGAGGAGGCGGCGGGCGTCGCGAAGCACCGCCGACGCAAGGAGCGGGCCGAGCGCAGGCTCTCCGGGCTGGATCAGGATCTGCTGCGCCTGCAGGACGTGCTGGGGGAGCTGCGCCGGCAGCTCAAGCCGCTCCAGCAGCAGGCGGAGATGGCGAAGAAGCACGAGCAGCTCACGGCCCAGGCCGAGGAGCTGTCTGGCAAGCTCGCCGCGGCCCGCCTGCGTGCCCTGCTGCAGGAGCGGGAGCGGCGCAAGGGCGGATGGGACGAGGGACTGACGGCGCGGACGCGGGCGCGCGACCGGTTGGACGCCCTGGACGCCGATGTCCTTCGCGCGGGGGACGAACGAACGATCGCCACGCGGACGCTCGCGATGGCAGAGGAGCGCGCGCGCACCGCCGCCACCGCACGGGGCGTCGCGGAGCAGGCCTATCGCGCGGCCGTCGAGCGCGAGGCGACCGCCCGCGAGGATCTCGCGGCCCAGGCCACGCGGACCGCCCGCCTCACCGCCGTGGACGAGGAGCTGGCGCGGCTCGAGGCCGAGTCCGACCGCGTCGTCGCCGATCTCGAGCTGCACGAGCGGGAGCTCGACGAGGCGGAGGCCCGGTTCCGCGCGGCAGACGCCCGCCGCCGCGAGATCGAGGACGTCCGCCGCCGCATGGCCGAGGAGGCCGCCGGCCGCCGCGCCGAGCTCGCGACCCTGGAGCGCTCCCTGGCGGGGTACGAGCGTGAACGCGAGCGGCTCGAGGAATCGCTGGGCGAGGTTCGCGCGAGGATCGACGTCGCGGGCTCCGAGCGCGAGGACCTGAGCTCCGACATCGAGCAGATGGACGGGCAGTCCTCGCCGCTGGCCGAACGCAGAGCGACGTTGGAGGGCGAGCGGCGTGGGCTCGTGGACAAGCTGGAGGAGCTGGAGGACATCCGCCGGCGGCACGAATCCCGTCGCGACCTGCTGGAGGCCCGCCGCCAGGACATCGAGGAGACGGCGGGCTCCCGCTTCCTGAAGGGCCACCGGCGGCAGGCGATCGGACTGCTGCGCGACCTGGTGCACGTGGAGCCCTCGCTCGCGCGGGCGCTCGTCTCCGCGCTGGGCTCGCTCGCCGACGCCGTGGTCTACGGGGATGCCGATCGCGCGCTCGTGGACGCCCCGGAGGGCGACGGCGCCATCATCGCGATCGCCGCCGGAGGGCCGGTGGCCATCGGCCTGGCGGGGGAGCGGAGCCTGCTCTCGGAGGTGCAGGCGGAGCCGGCCGCGCGCGGGATCGCGAGCACCGTGCTGCGCGACGTGTATCTCGCCGACTCGGTGGAGGAGGCCGCCCGCAAGCAGGCCGAGCATCCCCGGGCGTCGTTCGTCACCGCCGACGGCGTGCTCGTGGGTCCCGCGGTGATCCACACGGCGGCGCAGGTCGACGCCCGCGCCCGGGAGATCCGTGCCGAGCTGCAGGTGCTGGAGCACGACCTGGCAGCAACGAAGGCGGGCATCAAGCCCAGGCAGGAACGCCTGCGAGAGGTGGCGCAGGAGGTGTCGTTCCTGCAGGAGCAGATCGACGCCGCGGACGCCGACATCACGACCGCGGCGGAGCGGATGGTGCACCTCGAGGTGGAGCTCGCGAGCCACCGACGGGAGGAGGAGCTCCTGGCGCAGCGCATCTCGGCGTTGGAGGATTCCGCCGCCGCGTGGCGCGGTCAGATGGCACGGACGGAGCCGGGCCCCACGGAGGCGCCGGAGCTCCCGCCCACCCCCGAGCCGCCCATCCGGACCCGCGTGACCGTGGAATCCCTTCGTCGCGACCGCGGCGTGCTGGACGCCCGTCTCTCCGAGCTGCGGGTCGAGCGCGACGGCCTGGCGGCATCCGATCCGGTCACGCTGCGCGCCGAGCTCGCGGCCGCGGAGACGGCCAGGGCGGAGGCGGAGCGGGCCGTGACCGGAGCCGAGACCGCGGCGGCCGACGCCGCCGCCCAGCGCGACGCGGGCGCCGAGGCCGAACGGGCCGCCGCCGAGCGCGAGGCCGAGGTGAACCGCTCGTGGCGCGAGGCCTCCACGGAGCTCGACCGGCTCCGCGAGACCTACGAGGAGGAGGACCGGCTCCGCGGCGACATCGAGCGCCGCATCCGGGAGGCCGAGCGGCTGATCCGCGAGGGCCATCAACGCGACCCGGAGGAGGCGCTCGGCACGCTCGCCGACGACGACGGCGTGGAGTCCCTGGAGAAGAAGAGCGAGCTCGTGCAGCGTCGCCTGGGGCTGCTCGGTCGCGTGAACCTCCTCGCGACGGGGGAGTTCGAGGCGCTGCAGGAGCGGCACGACTTCATGGCGCGGGAGCTCGACGACGTCCGCAAGGCCCGCCGCGACCTCCTCGAGGTGATCGCGAAGGTGGACGCGGAGATCACGGAGACGTTCGACACCGCGTACCGCGACGTCGCTTTGGAGTTCGAGCGGCTCGTGGCCGAGCTGTTCCCGGGCGGCGAGGGCCGCCTGATCCTCACCGATCCCGCCTCGCCGCTCACCAGTGGGATCGAGATCGAGGCGAGCCCCGGCCGCAAGCGCGTGAAGCGCATCTCGCTGCTGTCGGGTGGGGAGCGGGCCCTGACGGCCATGGCCTTCCTGTTCGCGATCTTCACCGCGCGTCCGAGTCCGTTCTACTTCATGGACGAGGTCGAGCCGGCCCTCGACGATGTGAACCTGCACCGGTTCCTGCGTCTCGTCGACGGCTTCGCCCGCCGCTCGCAGGTCCTGATCGTCACCCACCAGAAGCGCACGATGGAGACTGCCGGCATGATGTACGGCGTGTCGATGGGTGCGGACGGCACCTCCAAGGTCATCTGCCAGCGGCTCGAGCGTTCGGAACCGGCGCCGGAGCCCGATCCGGCGCCGGAGGTCCGCGACGACGCCGTCCGGGAGGGCGACGAGGCGCCGCTCGACGTGCCGGACGCCGAGCCCGTCCACTAGCCTGCGGCCGTGACGTCCACGATCCTCGTCGTCCTCGCGGTGGTCGTCGTCCTCGCCGTTGCGGCGGGTCTCCTGCTGCGGAGCAGGACCCGGAGCGCGCCTGGCTCGACCGCCGCGCCGGAGCGTCCCGCCCCCCGCACCCGCACCCGTCCGCGGCGAAGGTCTCGGGGCCAAGGTCCGGACCCTGTTCGGACGCGGCGCGAACGAGGAGACCTGGGGTGCGCTAGAGGACCTGCTGCTGCGGGCCGACGTCGGCCCGCGCGGCGCCGCGGATCTCGTGGGTCGGATCCGCGAGCGCTACACGGCCGGCGCCGACCCCGCCGGGCTGTTGCGTGACGAGATGGTCGACGTGCTAGGACCCGACGAGGACCTGGATCTTCCGGCAGACCGGCTGGGGGTGGTGCTGGTGGTGGGGGTGAACGGATCGGGCAAGACGACCACCATCGGCAAGCTGGCGTCGAGGCTGGCCGCCGGCGGCCGGACGGTGAGCATCGCCGCCTCCGACACGTTCCGGGCCGCGGCGGGGGAGCAGCTCACGGTGTGGGCGGACCGGGCCGGCGCGCACATCGTGTCGCAGGAGCGCGGCGCCGACCCGGCGTCGGTGGCCTTCGACGCCGTGCGCTCCGCCACGGCCCGCGGCTCCGACGTCCTGATCGTCGACACGGCCGGTCGGCTCCACACGAAGACCCCGCTCATGGACGAGCTCGCCAAGGTGAAGCGCGTGATCGACAAGGCCGGGGCGGCCGTGGACGAGACGCTGCTCGTCCTGGACGCCACGACGGGCCAGAATGGCATCGCGCAGGCGAGGGCGTTCACCGAGGCGGTGGACGTCACCGGTGTCGCGCTCACGAAGATGGATGGCTCCGCGAAGGGCGGGATCGTGTTGGCGGTGCGTGAGGAGCTCGGCGTGCCGGTGCGGCTCGTCGGGACGGGGGAGAGCGCGGGCGACCTGGAGCCGTTCCGCGCGCGGGCGTTCGCGGAACGCCTGCTCGGAGGCTGAGGGATGGGCAGATTCGAAGGGGCCCGGATCCTGGTCGTGGAGGATCACCCGACGATGCGCGACGCGATGCGACTCGTGCTGGAGGGCGAGGGCTTCGCGATCGAGGAGGCCTCGGACGGTGCGACGGCCCTCACGATGGTCCGCGACGATCCACCGGACCTGGTGTTCCTGGATCTGAACATCCCGGGGGTAAGCGGGACCGACGTTCTGCGCTCGTTGAAGAGCGATCCGACGACGGCGGCGGTCAGCGTCATCATCGTCACCGCGACGGGCGAGGAGGGGCGCGAGCGCGTGATCCGGCTGGGTGCCGACGAGTACTTCACCAAGCCGTTCAGTCCACTCGCGCTGCTGGGGACAGTGGAGCGGGTGTTGGAGCGGCGGCCGTCACCGGGATCATGACGCTGAACGTCGAGCCGGCGCCCAGTTCCGAGCGCACCTCGACCCGTCCACCCATCGCCTCCACGAGCTGCTTGGTGATGTAGAGACCGAGTCCTGCGCCCTCCGAGCGACGGGTGGCGGCGGAGTCCGTCTGGTGGAACCGCTCGAAGATCCGCTCGAGCTCTTCCTCAGGGATGCCCGGGCCGAGATCGGTGACCGTGAACACCAGGCCGCCCTGGAACCTCGCGACCTCCGCGTGCACCGGCCGCTCTGTCGGCGAGAACTTCAGCGCGTTCTGCAACAGGTTCGTCAGGATCTGGCCGAGGCGCTGCGGATCCACGAGCACCGCGTCCGGCAGTCCCGGCTGCGCGCCGACCCGGACGCGGCCGCCGTGCTCGCCCATCCCCTGCACGACGCGGTCGAGGAACGTGGACGGATCCACCGGCTCCGGGTGCAGCATGATCTTGCCGGCCTCGATCCGGGACACGACCAGGAGGTCCTCGACCAAAAGGATCAGCCGGTCGGTCTGCCGGTCCACGATCTCCAGGAACTCCCGCGTCTCCTCCGCGCTGAGCTGGTCGAGACGCCGGCGCAGGGTGTCGATGAAGCCCCGGATCGCCGCGAGCGGCGTGCGGAGCTCGTGGCTGGTGATCGCGACGAAGTCCGACTTCATCTCGTCCAGCTCGCGCAGCCGCTGCAGCGTCTCCTCCTGTCGGGCCCGCAGCCGGCCCGACTGGACGACGAGCACGACCTGGTCGGCGAGGCGGCCGAGGAGCAGGAGCCGTTCGCGGTCGATCCCGCCGGGCGTGTCGCTGCGCTCGTGGAGCACCCCGATCGGCGTCCCCTCGGCGCGCAGCGGCACCACCGCCTCGGCCGGGTCCTGCCACAGCGCCGGACGTCCGTCCAGCGCGGCCCGACCGAGCCGCCCGTCGGTCGCGGCGATGCGTTGATCGGGACCGTATCCCGGGTCGCCGTGCACGCCCTTCGCGACCAGGACGGGACCGTCCTCGTCCTCCTCGAGCAGGAGCACGGCGAACGCATCGCACGCCAGGTCACGCCCGATCGCATCGGCCATCGATCGGATCCCCGCGTCGAGATCGTCCTCCGCCACGCCGGCCAGGATCGCCGCGTGGAAGGCGGCCACCTGCCGGCGCGCGAGGCCCTCCCGGACCGCCGCGCGCTCCGCCGCCGCCGCGGCGTCCTCGGCCACGCGCGCCCGCTCCCGGGCCTTCTCGGCCTCGCGCTCCAGCGAGCGCGCCATCAGGCCCGCGACGATCGCGACGACCAGGCCGATGCCCACCCGGAACGCGACCGCGCTGAACGCGTAGACGTGGCCGGGGAAGCGATCCACCAGGTGCTGCTCCCGGACCAGCTCGGAGGCGAGCGCCACCGCCACCGGCGCGAGGGCGCCCAGCACGCCGAATCGGATGGCCCCCTCGAGCGGCAGGACGTACGCGATGACCCAGATCGGGTCCGACGGCGACGCGCCCGAGGTCCAGATCAGGCCCGTGATCACGACGATGTCGAGGGCGAAGGCGCACACGCCCACCGAGCGAAGCTGCTCGGCACGGCTCGCCCGCTCGACGGCCGTGGAGAGCAGCACGTTGCCGATCGCGAGCGCGGCCACCAGCACGAACTCGAGGGGGAGGACGTAGTCGGGCTCGACCCCCTGATCGCGCAGCGCGAACGCGGTCTGCGCGACCCCGAACGCCACCACGATCCAGCGCAGGCCGGCGGCGCCGCGCTCCAGGCGCCGTGCCTGCGCGAGGTCGCGCCCGCCGCTCATCGGGTGCCTCGCGCGCGTGGTGGATACAATCGAACCTCCGCTCTCGTCGCCGGGCACGCCGGTGACGTCGACCGGCGGCCTCCGTACCCATGTTCGACACCCTGACCGACAGCCTGAACGGCGTCTTCAAGAAGCTCCGCGCGCGCGGCAAGCTCCATCCCAAGCAGGTGGACAACGCGCTGGGCGAGATCCGAACGGCGCTGCTGGAGGCCGACGTCGCCGTGGAGGTGGCCGACGACCTCGTGTCCCGCGTCCGCGCTCGGTCGCTGGGCGAGGAGGTCATGAAGAGCCTCACGCCCGGCCCAGCAGGTCGTGAAGGTGGTCGACGAGGAGCTCACCGCCACCATGGGAGGGCGAGCACCGGCCGTTCGAGCTGCCCTCGCAGCGGCCGGCCGTCATCATGATGGCCGGGGTGCAGGGGTCGGGGAAGACCACGGCGACCGCCAAGCTGGCGAAGCTGCTGAAGTCGAAGGGCCGCAGGCCGCTGCTGGTCGGCGCGGACCTGGAGCGGCCCGCAGCGGTGGAACAGCTCCGCACGCTCGGCCGCGAGATCGGCATCCCGGTGGTCTCGGAGGGGCGCGATCCGGTGAAGGTCGCGAAGAACGCCCTGAAGGAGGCGGAGCGTCAGCAGGCGGACGTCGTGATCATCGACACGGCCGGCCGGCTGCACGTCGACGCCGACATGATGAAGCAGGCGCGGAAGATCCGCGACACCACCAAGCCGCAGATCGTCCTCATGGCGTGCGACGCGATGACCGGCCAGGACGCGGTGGTGCAGGCGCGGGCGTTCATGCACGAGGTCGACACCACCGGGTTCATCCTCACGAAGCTCGACGGCGACGCGCGCGGCGGCGCGGCGCTGTCGATCACGGCCGTCACCGGACGGCCGGTCTACTTCGTCGGCACCGGGGAGAAGCCCGAGGACCTCGAGCCGTTCCACCCCGACCGCATGGCGAGCCGGATCCTCGGCATGGGCGACGTGCTCACGCTGATCGACAAGGCGAGCGAGACGATGGACGCCGAGGCCGCACGGGAGTCGGCCGAGCGGATGCTGAAGGCGCAGTTCACGTTCGAGGACTTCCTGACGCAGCTGCGGGAGATGCAGAAGCTCGGGCCGATCCAGGACCTGCTGAAGATGCTGCCCGGCGTCCCGGGAGGCAAGAACGCGATCAAGGATCTCGCCGGGCAGATCGACGACGGCGAGCTCCGGCGGGCCGAGGCCATGATCTGCTCCATGACCAGGGAGGAGCGGCAGAATCCCGCTATCATCTCCGGGTCCCGCCGCCTGCGGATCGCCAAGGGCTCGGGCGTCGCCACCAGCGACGTCAACGCGCTGATCAAGGATTTCGACGGCGCCCGGAAGATGATGCGGACCATGATGGGCGGCAAGCGGATGCCCGGCATGATGAAGATGCCGGCCGGACGCTGAGCCCCCGAAGAACAAGAAGCGCAACGATGGCCCGGACGAGCCGAACCCAGAACACGAGGAGAGGAACGACGGCATGGCAACGAGGATCAGGCTCCGCCGGATGGGCGCGAAGAAGCGCCCCTACTACCGCGTGGTGGTGGCCGACCAGCGGAGCCCCCGCGACGGCCGGTTCATCGAGAACATCGGCAAGTACCACCCGCTCGAGGAGCCGTCGCTGATCGAGATCGACGAGGAGCGCGCCCTGCACTGGCTGCGCACCGGCGCCCAGCCCTCGGAGCAGGTCCAGAACCTGATGAACAAGGTCGGGATCTGGGAGAAGTTCGCCGCCGAGCGCCCGTCTGCCGCCGAAGGTGAACTCGAAGGACAAGAAGACCCGCGGAGGCAAGCCCGAGGCCCGCCAAGGGCTCGAAGAAGGCGCAGGCCAAGGCCGCGGAGGCCGCGGCCGCGCCGGCCGCCGAGCCGGCCGCCGCGCCCGCGGAGCGAGCCGCCGCCCGCTCCCGCCGAGGAGGCCGCGTCCCGCTGAGCGCCGCTCCGGAGCGACCGGCCGAGCCCCCACCGAGGAGGCGACCCCCGAGGCGTGAGGGAGCTCCTGGAGTTCCTCGCCCGCGAGCTGGTCGACGACCCCGACGCCGTCGAGGTCGTGGAGGGGTCCGACGATCGAGGGCCGGTGCTCACGCTCACGGTCGCCCCCGACGACATGGGCAAGGTGATCGGGCGCGGCGGCCGCACGGCGCGTGCGATCCGGGCGGTGGTCCGCGCCGCCGCCACGCGCCAGGGCATCCACTCGGTGTTCGTCGAGATCGCCGACTGAACGACCGGCCGGTGGACGAGCCCACCGTCGTCGTCGGCAAGGTGACGAAGGCGCACGGTCTTCGCGGCGAGGTCACGGTCCTGCCGCTGCACCGACAATCCCGACCGGTTCCTGCGCGGCAACGTGCTCTACCTGGAGGACGGTCGGGCGCTCACGATCGAGACGTCACGCGACAACGGCGCCCGGCTGCTGGTGACGTTCGCGGGGGTCGCCGACCGGACCGCCGCCGAGGCGCTCGGTGGGTCGATCCTGGTCGTTCCGACGTCGGACCTCCCCGAGCTGCCCGAGGGCACCTACTGGCCCCACGAGCTCGAGGGGTGCGAGGTCGTGACCGGGACGGGCCGGGTGGTGGGGACGATCACGGACGTGGTCGCGAACCCGGCGAACGACATCTGGGTCACGACCGGGGCGGACGGCGAGGAGATCCTGGTCCCGGCGATCCGTCAGGTGATCGCCGAGGTCGATGTCGGGGCACGGCGCGTGCTCGTGCACGAGGTGCCGGGCATCACCGCTCCCGAGGAGTAGCCTCCGGCTCGATGCGGATCGACGTGTTCACGATCTTCCCCGGCATCCTCCGAGGACCCCTGGGGGAGAGCCTGCTCGGCAGGGCGATCGCGGAGGGCGTCCTCGAGGTCCACCTGCACGACGTCCGCG
This sequence comes from uncultured Actinomycetes bacterium, assembly GCA_963832225.1. Lineage (GTDB taxonomy): Bacteria > Actinomycetota > UBA4738 > UBA4738 > HRBIN12 > JALYMB01. The sequence goes on along the minus strand of CAWHTI010000004.1, from coordinate 144,657 downwards.
ACTTCACGACCGACCGGCACCGGTCCGTGGACGACGAATCGTTCGGCGGCGGACCCGGCATGGTGATGAAGCCCGAGCCGCTGTTCGCCGCGGTCGAGTCGCTCGGCGACGATCGCGGCCGCGCGATCCTGCTGAGCCCGGCGGGCCGACGACTCGACCGCGACCTGGCGCACGAGCTGAGCGGCGAGGAGCACCTCACCCTGATCTGTGGCCGCTACGAGGGCGTGGACGAGCGGGTGGTGGAAGGCCTTCCCGCGGAGGAGGTCTCCATCGGCGACTATGTGCTCTCGGGCGGCGAGCTGCCGGCGCTCGTGCTCATCGAGGCCGTGACCCGCCTCATCCCCGGCGTGATCGGACGCGAGGAATCGCACGAGCGCGACTCGTTCGAGGACGGCCTGCTCGATCATCCGCACTACACGAGGCCGGCCACGTTCCGCGAGCTGGAGGTTCCCGCCGTCCTGCGATCCGGCGACCACGCGGCGATCGAGCGGTGGCGGCGGGAGGCCGCCCTCGAGAAGACACGGCGCAACCGCCCGGATCTGCTGGAATAGCGGACCCGGCCGGACGGCGGCCGGGAGCTCCCGGCCGTCGGGGCGCCTGCAGCGCGTCAATGGCGAACTGGGGGCCGAATGCCGCGCTGGTACAATCGCGCACCGTTGCCATGAACAAAACCGATCTCGTCGAGCAGCCCTTTCTGCGCTCCGACATCCCCGAGTTCCGCCCCGGTGACACCGTCAAGGTGCACGTGCGCGTGGTGGAGGGGAGCCGGGAGCGTGTGCAGGTGTTCCAGGGCGTGGTGATCCGTCGGCAGAACGGTGGGCTCCGCGAGACCTTCACCGTCCGCAAGATCTCCTTCGGCGTCGGCGTCGAGCGCACGTTCCCGGTGCACTCACCATCCATCGCGCGCCTGGAGCTCGTCACCCGCGGGCGGGTTCGCCGCGCCAAGCTCTACTACCTGCGGGACCTGCGGGGGAAGAAGGCGCGGATCAAGGAGCGCCGCATCGACGACACGAAGCTCGCTGCCATGGAGGCCGCCGCCGCCGCCGCGCCGCCGCCCAGGCGGCGGAAGACGACGACGACACCGAGGTCGATGAGGCGGGGCCGGAGACGATCGAGGGCGTCGCCGACGAGGACGTGGTGGACGCGACCGACGATCAGCCCGAGGGGGACGAGGCCCCCGCCGAGGCCGACGTCGAGGCCTGAGCGCGGTGTCGAGCCGCGCCGGCTCCGACGAGCGAGCTCCCGAGGACACCGATGAGCCCCGACCGGGGGCCAACCGTGAGCCCGAGAGCGCCAAGAGCTTCCTGCGTGAGCTCCCCGCGCTCATCCTGCTCGCGCTGGTCCTCGCGATCCTCATCAAGACCTTTCTCGTCCAGGCCTTCTACATCCCGTCGGAGTCGATGGTGCCCACCCTGCACGTCGGCGACCGAGTGCTGGTGAATCGGCTGGCTTACCGGTTCGGCGACATCGAACGCTTCGACGTGATCGTGTTCTCCGATCCGAACCCGGAGCCCGGCGAGGATCGAGGGGTGGTCGACGGCTTCCTGCACTGGCTGGGTGAGGGAACCGGGGTGGCCAAGCCGGCGGAGGAGGATTTCATCAAGCGCGTCATCGCCCTGCCCGGCGAGAGCTGGGAGATCCGCGACGGCGCGGTCTACATCGACGGCGTGCAGCTGGAGGAGCCCTACCTGGTCGGCCCCCGTGACCAGCGGAACTTCGGGCCCGAGACCGTGCCAGCAGGCTCCCTGTTCGTGCTCGGCGACAACCGGCTCCACTCCTGCGATTCGAGGTTCGCGCCCGATGATGCCGGCGTCTGCCGCGGTCTGGGGTACGTTCCGCAGGACAACGTGATCGGTCAGGCGTTCGTCGTGATCTGGCCGCCGGGGGACATGACGTGGCTGCACTGAGCGAGGATCTCGACCGGTACGAGCGGCTCCTGCGGGCGCAGGGCTTCGGGTGTATCGCGGGCACCGACGAGGCCGGACGCGGCGCGCTGGCCGGGCCGCTCGTCGCCGCCGCCGTGATCCTGCCTCCGGACTTCGACCGGACGGGGATCAAGGATTCGAAGTTGCTGACGGAGCCCCAGCGCGAGGAGGGGTATGCGCGCATCGTCGCCGGAGCGGTGGCGTGGTCGGTGGCCCGCGCGACGCCGCAACGGATCGACAGCTACGGACTGCACCGCTCGAACATCTCGCTGCTGCGGCGTGCCGTGAAGGGCCTCCCGGTGCCGGCGGACTACGCGCTCACGGACGGCTTCCCGGTACCGCGCATGCCCTGCACGAGCCTGGCGATCAAGAAGGGCGACGCGGTGGCCGCGTCCGTGGCCGCCGCCTCGATCGTCGCGAAGGTGACGCGCGACCGGTACATGCGGCGGCTGCACCGGCGCTTCCGCGACTTCTGCTTCGACACGAACAAGGGATACGGCACGCCCGAGCACTGGGCAGCGCTCGACCGGCTCGGCCCGACGGCGGTGCACCGGTTGAGCTTCGCCGGCGTGGGCCAGGCGAGCCTGTTCGCGATCGAACGCGGCGATCTCTCCGGCGTCGAGGACGCCGGACCTGTGGCGATGGAGGCATGAGAGCATGGACGACGGGATGAGCGAGGACGACATCGAGCGGTTCGAGGAGGAGCGGGAACTCGAGCTGTACCGTGAGTACCGGGACGTGCTGCCGATGTTCACGCACGTCATCGAGACCGAGCGGCGCTTCTATCTCGCGAACAAGGTCGACCTCACGCGCACCGACGACGGCTGGGTGCAGGTCGATCTCACCGACGCGTGGGTCTGGGACATGTTCCGGCCCGCGCGGTTCGTCTCCAGCGTGCGGGTGATGACGCGGCGCGACGTGAACGTCGAGGAGCTCGCCAGCCGCGACGAGCCCACCACGATCCCGGACTGATCGCGTCGTCCGGTTGCGTGTCCGAGGCCGGCGCTAGCGTGCCCGGTGTGGATCCCCGGTCGCATCGCGGGATCGTCGGCGAGGACGCCGCCGCGGCGTGGTACGCGGATCGCGGCTTCCATGTCCTCGCCCGGAACTGGCGGTGCCCGGCCGGCGAGCTGGATCTGGTGCTGCTCCGCGGTTCGCTGCTCGTGATCTGTGAGGTGAAGGCGCGGCGCGGGGACGCCTTCGGCGGTGGCTTCGCCGCGGTGGGGTGGGACAAGCAACGACGCATCCGGCGGCTCGCCGAGATGTTCCTCGACCGGCGCCCCGCGTTGCATGTGGCCGTGCGCTTCGACGTCGCGAGCGTGGCGATATCCGATCGCGAGGCCAGCGTCGAGGTCTTCGAGGACGCGTTCTGATTCCGGCCGAACCGGTTCGCCAGTAGTCCGTCACGGACTAACTCCTGTCGGTGGCGCCGAATAGCGTCCGCCCGCATGTACGGACGCGCGGTCGGGGTGACCGTGCTCGGGGTGGGCGGGCATCTCGTCACGGTCGAGGCATACGTCGGCCGCGGGCTGCCGTCGCTCACGCTCACCGGCCTTCCGGGCGCCGCGGTCCAGGACGCGCGGGATCGGATCCGTCCGGCGGTCGAGTCCAGCGGACTCCAGTGGCCGCTCCGGCGCACGGTGGTGAACCTGTCGCCGGGCGATCTCCGCAAGGAGGGGCCGGGTCTGGACCTCCCCGTCGCGATGAGCGTGCTGAGCGCCACCGCACAGGTGCCGGCGCGGGCGGTCGCGGGATGGGCCTTCGCCGGCGAGCTGTCGCTGCAGGGCGAGCTGGTCGCAACGCCGGGCGTGCTGTCCGTGGCGATCGCGTCGGCCCGCGCCGGCCTCGCGGGTGTGATCGTGCCGGCCGGCAACGCGCTGGAGGCCGCGCAGGTTGACGGCCTGCGCGTGGTGGGCGCGGCGTCGCTGTCGGAGGTGGTCGGCTGCCTGCGGGGAACGTGGGAGCCGCCCCGGGTGCCGGCCGCCCCGCCCGCCGAGGCCGCACGGAGCTCCGTGGATCTCTCGGAGATCCGTGGCCAGGCGCCGGCCCGGCGCGCGCTGGAGGTCGCGGCGGCTGGAGGGCACAACGTGTTCCTGGTGGGCTCGCCCGGCGCCGGCAAGACCATGCTCGCCCGCCGCTTCGCGACGATCCTCCCGCCGCTCTCCCGTGAGGAGGCCCTCGAGGCATCGCAGCTGCACTCGGTGGCGGGCCTGCTGGCGGGTCGCGGCATCCTCACGCACCCGCCGTTCCGCGCGCCCCACCACTCGATCTCCACGGCGGGTCTGCTCGGCGGCGGCACCGGTTTCCTCCGGCCGGGCGAGGTCTCCCTCGCCACCCATGGCGTGCTCTTCCTCGACGAGCTCACGGAGTTCCGTCGCGACGCCGTCGAGAGCCTCCGCCAGCCGCTCGAGGACGGCCGTGTCGTCATCACCCGCGCGGCCGGTTCCGTCGAGTTCCCGGCGCGCTTCACGCTCGTCGCGGCCGCGAACCCGTGTCCGTGCGGGTTCGCCGGCGACGCCCGGCGGGTGTGTTCGTGCGACGGCTATCGGGCCCAGCGATACCGCGCGAAGCTCTCGGGCCCGCTGCTGGACCGGATCGACATCCGCCTCACGGTCCCGAGGCTCACCAAACACGAGCTGATGGGTCAGGATTCCGGGGAGACCTCCACCGCCGTGCGCGACCGGGTGCAGGTCGCCCGCGAACGCCAGCGCCTCCGCTACGCGTCGCTGGGCGCCAGGTGCAACGCGCACCTGCCCGGCCCGGCGATCCGACATCTGGCGCGTCTGGACCCGCACGCGGAGGAGCTGCTGTCGAAGGCGGTGGACTCCATGGCCCTGACCGGCCGGGGCTTCGACCGCGCGCTGAAGGTCGCCCGGACGGTCGCCGACCTCGACGGCTCCGACGTCGTGTCCGGCGGGCACCTGCTCGAGGCGCTCTCGTACCGGGCGCTCGGGGAGGAGGACCTCATCCGTGCCGGATGAGGAGCGGCCGCGGCCCACGTCCTACCCCGACGGGTTCGCGGCGTCGTCCGCGGATCGTCGCGCGCTCCTGGTGCTCTCGGCGCTGGCCGGCATGACCGCGCGCGCGTTGCTCGACGCCGCCGAGCGAAGGCCCTCCGCGGCAGGTTGTCTCGAGGCGGTCCGCACCGGGCGTGCCGGGAGCGCGGGCGACCGCGCCTGGGCGCACCGGATCGACGCCGCAGCGCTGGAGGGGGGACTCGAGGCCTGCGGGGCCCGCATCGTGCCCTGGGGCGACCCGGAGTATCCGGCCGCATTGACCGACCTCAGCGATCCACCCGCGGTGCTCTACGTCCGCGGCCGCGATCTCCGCGGGCTCCGTCCGGCGGTCGCCGTCGTCGGGGCTCGCAACTGCTCGGCGCTCGGGCGCGAGATCGCCTCGGACCTTGGCCGCGGACTGGCCGCCGTCGGCGTCTGCGTGGTGAGCGGCGCCGCGCGCGGCATCGACGCAGCATCGCATCGCGGCGCGCTGGACGCCGCAGGGACCACGGTCGCGGTCCTCGGCTCGGGGATCGACGTGCTCTACCCGCCGGGATCGCGCCGCCTGCTGCACGACGTGCAGGAAGGCGGCGCCGTCGTCAGCGAGTACCCACCGTCCATCAACGCCGAGCCGTGGCGGTTCCCGGCCCGCAACCGCATCGTCGCCGGACTCGCCCGAGCGCTCGTGGTCGTCGAGGGCGCGGGGCGCAGTGGCTCGATGATCACGGTCGAGCACGCGCTCGACCTCGGGCGTCAGGTCTTCGCCGTCCCGGGACCGGTCACGAGTCCGCTCTCGGAGGTGCCGCTCGCGCTGATCCGCGAGGGGGCGGTCCTGATCCGGGGCACCGACGATCTCCTCGAAGACCTCGGCTACCGGGATCGCCCGCCCGTCGTCGACGGACCTCCCGGCCTGCCCGACGACGAGCGCCGCGTGTTCGAACAGCTCGCCGGACCCTCGTTGCCCGACGCCGTGGCGAGGAGCGCCGGCGTCTCGATCCCCGAGGCGGTGGCCGCGCTGATCCGCCTGGAGCTTCGCGGGCTCGTGCGCAACGTCGGCGGGCGCTACGAACGACGGCTGGCGATCTCCACGTCGCCGCATCCGGCCGAGCCCGCGGAGGCTTGAACCGCGTCCGAGCCGCTGGTACAACCTGGACGCCCGCCCGCCCCGCCCGGAAGGACCGTGTGACCACCGACGAGCTTCCCCCGTCACAGACGACGTTGATCGAGCGCTTCGCCACGCACCTGTCGTTGGAGCGCCGGCTCTCCGTGCACACCGTGGCCGCCTACCGCCGCGACCTCGTCCAGCTGGCGGCCTTCCTGCACCGGCAGCACCTCACCCTGGAGTCCGTGACCTATCCCATGCTGCGCCGGTTCCTCGCGCACCAGACCACGCTTGGCTACGCGCGAGCGTCGATCGCGCGGCGGGTGGGCGCCATCCACACGTTCTACCGGTGGTGCCTCGCGGTCGGCGCCGTCACCGTGGACCCCGCGGCGACGCTCGGGCGCCCGAAGGTGACGAACCGGCTCCCCACCGTGTTGCGGCCCCGCGAGGCGGCCGAGCTCGTCGAGGCACCGCCGTCGGGCGAGGCCGCGGGCGAGGACGAGGATCCGGTTGAGCGAGGGATCGCGCTCCGCGATCGCGCAGTACTCGAATTGCTGTACGGCTGTGGCCTGCGGGTGGGCGAGGTGGCCGGATTGACCGCAGAACGGGTCGATCTGGACCGCGGGCGGGTCCTCGTGCTCGGGAAGGGCGGCAAGGAGCGGGAGCTTCCGATGTCGGACTACGCCATTGGGTCCCTCCTGGACTACCTGCGTGTCGGTCGTCCGGCGCTCACGGCCGATGCTGACGGTCCACTCTTTCTCAACCGGCGTCGAAATACCTTCTCGGCGCGCGATATCCGTGCCATGCTCGACGGATACGCGGCGCGTATGCTGCCGGGGAGGCGGGTCACCCCGCACACGCTGAGACACTCGTACGCGACGCACCTGCTCGAAGGAGGGGCCGACATCAGAGCCGTACAGGAGCTGCTCGGGCACGCCAGTGTGGCGACCACCCAGCGGTACACACACGTCTCCCGCACGCGGCTCTTCGAGGCCTACGAGCGCAGTCATCCGAGGGCGTAGATGGCGACGACCAAGAAAGCCGCCGCCACGAAGACCCCGGCCAAGCCGAAGGCTGCTGCGAAGACCGCTGCCAAGGGATCGGTCGTCACGATCCCACCGCAGGTCGACGACGAGCTCGGTCAGCTCTGGCATCAGTGGAAGAGTTCGGCGTCGCCGCACGCGCGCGAGCGATTGATCCTGCACTACGCGCCGCTCGTGAAGTACGTGGCCTCGCGTGTGGCGACCGGCCTGCCCGCGAGCGTGGAACAGGCCGACCTGGTCTCCTACGGCATGTTCGGCCTGATGGACGCGCTCGGGAAGTTCGAGCCGGGCCGTGGGAACAAGTTCGAGACGTACGCGATCCCCCGCATCAAGGGAGCCATCATCGACGAGCTGCGGGCGATGGACTGGGTGCCGCGCTCGGTGCGCTTCAAGGCGCGCGAGCTCGAGAAGGCGCACACCGATCTCGAGTCGATGCTGAAGCGCCAGCCCACCGAGCAGGAGATGGCGGAGCGACTCGGCATCTCGGTGCGCGAGCTGCACGAGGTCGTGAGCCAGATCTCGTTCGTCTCCGTGCTCGCGCTCGACGAGATGGTCTCGGTGGGCGCCGACCGCGGCGAACAGGTCTCGTTGCTGGACACGCTCGCGGACAAGAACCTCGACCCGACGTCGGGGATGGAGAGTCAGGAGACGCGCGGACTGCTCGCCGCCGCGATCAACTCGCTATCGGAGCGCGAGAAGATCGTCGTGACGCTCTACTACTTCGAGGGCCTGACCCTGGCCGAGATCGGCGAGATCCTCGGCGTCACTGAGTCACGTGTCTGTCAGATCCACACGAAGGCGGTCGGCGGCCTCCGCGGCCAGCTCTCCGAGTTCGACTGAACGGATCCACCCCGGATGTGACGTCCGTCACGGCCGGGGCGTGCGGCACGGCGTAGCGTCCCCCCACATGCGACGGTTCATCCTGATGCTGGCGGCGGTCGGGGTCGTCGTGGTCGCCGCACCGGCGCCGGTGTTCGCCGCCGGCTCGTGGACGTGGCCGGTCACCGGCCCCGTGATCCGCACGTTCGATCCGCCCGAGGACCCCTTCGGTTCGGGACACCGGGGGATCGACATCGCCGCGCCGGCCGGCACGCCGGTCGTGGCCGCCGAGGCCGGGACCGTCACGTTCGCCGGCAGGGTCGGCGGCGAGCTCTTCGTCACGGTGGATCACGGCGGCGGCCTCGCCAGCACGTACTCGTGGCTCTCGACCGCGGCTGTCGGCAGGAACGATGTCGTGGGGCGCGGGCAGGTGATCGCCTCGTCCGGGACGGGACACCCCGGCTCGCTGGAGCCCGCGCACCTGCATCTCGGCGCAAAGCTGAACGGGGAGTACGTCGACCCGCTCGACTACCTCTCGGCGTCATCCGTGGTGGGCCTGATCCGGCTGGCACCGCTCGTCCCGGGTCCCTGATCCGGCCGCCGCGCGCTGAGCGCGACGGGTAGCATGGGCCACCTTGCGCTCCCGAACCCGTTCTGTCGTGCCTCGATCCGTCCTCCGACCAGCCGCGGCCGTCGCCGCGCTCCTCGTGCTCGGCATGACGGCGGGCGTCGCCGTGGCCCAGACGGCGGGGGAGTGGCCGGGGTTGCAGGGAGGCGGCGCTCACACGGGCGTGGCGCCCGACGGCCCGGCGCCCCCGCTCCGCGAGGCCTGGCGGTTCGATCCGGAGCTCACCGGTCGCTTCGGCGTGTCGCCGCCCGTGATCGGTGGCGACGTCGCCGTGACCGTCGGCCCCGAGGCGGTGTACGGGGTGGATCTGACCACGGGGGAGAAGGCGTGGGAGATCCCGCGCGACTACGGGCCGTCGGTCACGCCCGCTCTGGCGACCGCCGAGACCGGCGAGGTGCTGATCTACACGGAGGGCTACGGAGAGGACCCGCCCTCCCAGGCGTATCCGTCGGCGAGCCCGACGACCGGCGCGTCCGCGGGATCGGCCACGTCGTCGCCGTCGACCGGCGCGACCGACGGGGATGAGACGGGCGCCTCCCCGGGGCGCGTCGTCGCCGTCGATCTCGAGACCCAGGAACCGGTGTGGGAGGCGTCCGTCGAGCTCGAGGCGGTGACGCGGACGGGCGTGACGGTCGACGGGGAGACCGCCTACGTCGGTGACGACGGCGGCACCGTCACCGCGATCGATGTGGCGAGCGGTGAGGTCCGCTGGACGTTCGACGCGGGAGGGCCGGTCGCGACACCGATCGCGGCCGCCGAGGACACGGTGATCATCTCCACCCAGCCGAAGGAGGACCACCCCACGGCGCTCGTCGCGCTCACGGCCGCCGACGGGACCGAGGCCTGGCGGTTGGACGAGGAGGCCGGGCCGTTCGTGACATCCACGCCCACGATCTTCGAGGGGACGGTCTATCTGGGATTCCTGGACGCCACCGGCAGCACGCTCCGCGCGATGGCATTGGAGGGTGGTGGGGAGCGGTGGTCGCTGACCCTCGCGTCACAGCTGTCCGTCCTCACGGCTCCCGTGGTGACATCCGAGGCGGTCTACGCGATCGACCTGTCCGGACAGGTCCACGCCGTGTCGCCGTCCTCCGGTGAGGAACTGTGGGACTACGCGATCAACGCGCTGGTCCCGCGCGCCGGCGCATCGGTCGCGACCACGCTGCTCGTCCCGACCGCCCGCGGCTCCCTGCTCGCGATCGATACGGAGAGCCACGACCTCGTCGCCCGCGCGACCGCCGCTGGCCCCCAGGGATACCTCGGAGCCATGGCCGTGGGCTCCGCCGTGGTCGTCCTGGTGAAGGGGGGCCATCAAGCCGGCCTCGTTGCGTTCGGATCCGACGCGGGGGCGCCGCTGCTCAGCGTTCCCTCGCCGACCGTGCTGGATCCCGGGCGGATGGTGGCGAACTTCGCGATCGTGGCGGTGCCGTTGCTGGTGCTGCTGGCGCTCGCCGGCCGGTGGCTGGCACGACGCATGGGCCCGGCCTTCGCCGACGACGACATGCTGCTCGACGACGACGTCGAGGCGGGCACATGACGAACAAGAACAAGCGGCGGCGCGACGTCGCTCGTCCGCAGCCGAGACCGGCGTCCGACGGCGAAGCAGCCGCGCCCGCGGCCCGGCCGGGCTTCATGGCCTCGATCTTCTCCGCCCGGGGAGCGGGGACCACCAACATGCCTCGGGTCCGATCGTCGTTGGCCCGCGGCCTGGTCGTGACCCTGTCCACGCCCGTCCTGCTGATCGGGACGGTCGCCGGGGTCTTCCTGGTGTGGGTGATCGCCATCGCCCTCGGGTTCCAGGGGCCGGCCTCGTCCATGGTCAGTGCGATGGCGATGCCGCCGATCGGAACCTACTTCGACCTGCAACTCGCGACCCGGATCTTCCGCGTCGCGGATACCGGCACGCTGCTCCTGGGAGCGCTTCCCTTCGTGGTCGGCCGCGCGATCGTGGTCGGGATGATCGTGGGGATCGCGGTCGAGGTCCTCGAGACCGGTCGTGCCACCGTCGACGGCGCTCGCCGGGGGCTGCTGGTCGCTCCGATGGTCCTGATCGTGACGCTGATCGAGCTCGGATTCCTGTTCGTCGCGAACATCATCGGGCAGATCGCCGGGCAGGGGCTCAGCCTGTTCGTCGGGATCGCGGCGATCGCGGGAGCCGTGTACCTGCTCGGGTACGCGCCGGTGGCGCAGCTTCGCGAGGGCCGGGGCGTGCTGGAGAGCCTGTCGCGCAGCTCCGTGGCCGCCAGGATCCCCGGCTCCAGCGCGTTGGCGATGGCGCTGATCTACGCGGTCCCGAGCCTGTTCCTGCAGGCCCCGGTGGGCGGCGTCGGCGTGAACCCGTCGCCGCAGCTGTGGGCGTTCGTCCTGATCCTGAACGTCCTGCACGTCGCGGTGATCGTCACCTACGCGTACCGATGGATGTGCATCGAGGACGAGGTCCCCGAGCCTGCCGCCCGCCGTCGCGCATCCCGTGGCTGACCCTCCACGCCCGGGGTCGTCCGTGAATCGTCGCTGCTAGACTGCCGTTCGCCGGCGCCTCGTGCGCCGAGCTCACACGCCCGGGGACCGGCTCCGGGGTCCCGTTCGCCTCGGTGGACGGGCCGGCGGCCGGGCAGAGCCGGGCGGAGGACGACAACCGAACGAAGGAGAGCTGTTCATGCCTGTGGTAACCAGGCGGGAGCTCCTCGAGGCGGGCGTGCACTTCGGCCACCAGACGCGCCGGTGGAACCCGAAGATGGGGCGCTACCTCTACGGGGAGCGTTCCGGGATCTACATCATCGACCTCGAGAAGTCTCTGACGGGCCTCGAGGAGGCGCACGCGTTCGCCAGCGAGCTGGGTCGCCGAGGTGGCACGGTCCTGTTCATCGGCACGAAGAAGCAGGCGCAGGAGGTCGTCGCCGATCACGCCACCCGGGTCGGCATGCCCTACGTGAACAACCGCTGGCTGGGCGGGATGCTCACGAACTTCGCGACGATCTCCAAGCGGCTCGGCCGCCTGCGGGAGCTGCGCGAGATGGAGCGCTCCGGCGCCACCACGTACCTCCCCAAGAAGGAGGTCATCCGCCTGCGCCGCGAGGAGGACAAGCTCGAGCGCAACCTGGGCGGGCTGCAGGACCTCGAGCGTCTGCCGGACGCCGTCTTCGTGGTCGACACGAAGAAGGAGCACATCGCGGTGAACGAGGCCCGCAAGCTCGGGTTGCCGGTCATCGCGATCGTCGACACGAACTGCGACCCTGACGAGGTCGACTACGTGATCCCCGGCAACGACGACGCGATCCGGGCCGTCACGCTCGTGACGCGGATCATCGCCGACGCGATCGGCCAGGGCCGCGGTATGGCGAAGGACACGCTGATGGATCAGGCCACCGGGCAGCCGGCTTCCCAGGTCTTCGAGCCCGACGCTCCGGCCCCGGCCGGTGCCGCCGCCGTCGAGCCGACGAGCCGGAGATCGCCGCGGAGCCGGAGATCGCTCCCGAAGCACCGGCGGCGGAGACGCCCGCAACCGAACCCGCCGCCGAGCCGGAGACGCCCGCCGCGGCCACCACGTCGCCCGAGGTGCCTGCATGACCGACGTCACCGCGGCGATGGTCAAGCAGCTGCGCGAGGCGACCGGCGCCGGCATGATGGCCTGCAAGCAGGCGCTCCAGGATGCCGACGGCGACATGGAGCGCGCCGGCCGAGATCCTGCGTGAGAAGGGCCTCGCGTCCGCGGCCAAGCGCGCCGGCCGCTCCGCGGACCAGGGGCTGGTCGACAGCTACATCCACTTCAACAACACGGTGGGTGTCCTGGTCGAGGTGAACTGCGAGACGGACTTCGTCGCCAACACCGACGAGTTCAAAGCGCTCGTGAAGGACATCGCACTGCATATCGCCAGCCCGGCCTCGCCGAGCTGGGTCACGCGCGAGGAGGTGCCGGGCAGCCTGCTCGACTCCGAGCGCCACATCTTCGAGGTGCAGGCCAAGGAGTCCGGCAAGCCCGACGACGTGATCGACCGGATCGTCGAGGGCAAGCTCGAGTCCTTCTTCAAGGACCACGTCCTGCTGGACCAGCCGTTCGTGAAGGACGACGCGAAGACGATCCAGCAGTTGCTCGACGAGACGTCGGCTCGGGTCGGCGAGAAGGTTGCGGTGCGGCGGTTCGTCCGGTACAAGCTGGGAGAGGGGCCGGAGTGACCGACGGGAGACGCGCCGAGGGGAGACGTGCATGACGGAGGGCAACGGCATCCCCCGGCCCACCTATCACCGGGTCCTCCTCAAGCTCTCCGGCGACGCGTTCGCCCCGCGCCGACACCGGCTACGGCATCGACACCGCCTCCACGGCGCTGCTCGCGCGACAGCTGGCCGAGGTGGTGGACCTCGGCGTGCAGACCGCGGTCGTCGTGGGTGGCGGCAACATCTGGCGCGGCCGGCAGGCGCCCGGCATCGAGCGATCGCGGGCGGACTACATGGGCATGCTCGCCACCGTGATGAACGCGCTCGCGCTGCAGGACGCGCTGGAGAAGATCCACGTCCCCACCCGAGTGCAGACCGGCGATCCAGATGGCGCAGATCGCCGAGCCGTACGTCCCGCTGCGGGCGAGCGGCACCTGGAGAAGGGGCGCGTGGTGATCTTCGCGGCAGGCCTCGGCGTCCCGTTCTTCTCGACCGACACGTGTGCGGCGCAGCGCGCGCTGGAGATCAAGGCGGACGCGATCCTGAAGGGCACGAAGGTCGACGGCGTCTACACCGCCGACCCGCACCTGGACGCCACCGCGACCCGCTACGACACGATCGAGTACATCGACGTCCTGCGTGAGGGCTACTCCGTGATGGACGCCACCGCCATCTCGCTGTGCATGGAGAACGCGCTGCCGATCGTCGTGTTCGACTTCAACGTCGAGGGCAACATCCGCCGCGTGGTGGTCGGCGAGGAGGTCGGCACGCTCGTCCACGGAGGGGTGTCGCTGAGCATCGACTCCGCGCTCAAGGATGCGGCCGAGAAGATGGTGAAGGCCGTCGCCCACCTGAAGGAGGACCTCGCCGGCTTCCGGACGGGCCGTGCGACGCCGGCCCTGCTGAACCGCGTGACGGTGGAGTACTACGGGACTCCCGGTGCCGCTGCAGCAGCTGGCCTCGATGTCGGTGCCGGAGCCGCGCACGCTGATGGTGCAGCCGTTCGACAAGACCGCGATCGGCTCGATCGAGAAGGCGATCCTGACGAGCGACCTCGGCATCACGCCCTCGAACGACGGCAACGTGATCCGCCTGTCCTTCCCGCCGCTCACGGAGGAGCGCCGTCGCGACCTGGTGAAGCAGGTGCACGGCCGCGCCGAGGACGGGCGCGTGGCCGTGCGCAACGTGCGTCGCCACCACAAGGACGAGGTGGAGAAGCTTGAGAAGGCAGCACGAAATCTCGGAGGATGACCTGAAGCGGGCCGAGAAGGAGCTGCAGAAGCTGACCGATCAGCACGTCGCCGAGATCGACGACATCCAGCGCCACAAGGAACAGGAGCTCATGGAGGTCTGATGGCGGACGACAAGCGCGACGGCTCGGACGACCTCTTCGAAGACCTCGACAAGTTCTTCGCGCCGATCCAGGACGTCGATTGGCCCGGACCGGACGATCCCGAGCCGCCGGCGCCGACGCGAGCCGCCGAGGAGCACGTGGCGGTCCACGTCGAGGCGCCCGCGCCCCAGCCTCCCGACGAGCCCGACCTCACCGACGAGCCCCGCCTCACCGACGACCCCCAGCCCATCGTCGACCCCGAGCCGGAGACCGTCGTGGTGAGCACGGAGGACGACGCCGCCTGGTACGACACCGGTGTGCTGGAGACGTTCGACGTGAGCCCCGGACCGACCCCCTCGCTCCGGCGACGCCGGCGGTCGAGGGCCAGGCGAGCCTCCTCGCTGGCGGCGAGGAGGACGACGAGTGGCCCGACCGACGACCGGCCGGCCGCCGGCGCCCCGACCGTCGCCGACCTCCGACGGAGGAGCGCCGAGCCCACCCCCGCCGACGTCGAGGCCGCGGCGGGCACTTCGCGGGTTCCGTGCGGGACGAGCCCGAGCAGGCCCCGGCGCCCGCGGCGGTCGCCATGCCGTTCGACGACGACCCGCTCGAGGGCGAGCTCGTCGCGGTCGTTCCGGCCGACGGCGGCGACGACCTGTTCGGCGACATCGCGGGCGACGCCGTCGAGCCGCTGGCCGGACCGCCGCCGGCGCCGGTCACGACGACATCCTGGCCGACCTGGAGGAGCCCGCCGGCGCGCCCCGCACGGTGAAGGTTGGCTCCGAGGGCCTCGGCGGGCCCAGTTGGCAGGAGCCCACCTCCGTGGAGGTCGGCGCCGACCTCGAACGACGCGGTCCCAACGCCGGCGAGCGCGACGTGCCGGCAGCCTTCCTGACGGCGCTGTGCTCTGTCCGGCATCGCGCTGGGCAGCCTGCTGGCCGGTGACGCGTTCTTCGCGTTGCTGGCCGCCGCCGTCGTGCTGCTGGCGCAGGGCGAGCTGTACGGCGTCCTCCACAAGCACCACCTGCAGCCCGCCACCGCCGTGGGGCTCGTCCACCGGCGCCCTGTCATGGCCGGGCGCGTACTACCGGGGCGAGGGCGCCATGCTCGCGATGTTCGGGCTCGGCGTGGTCGGCCACCTTCCTGTGGTTCCTCGCGGTGCCGGCCGCGCATCGCAAGAACCTCGTCGCCAACATGGGACTGACGCTGCTGGGCATCGCCTACATCCCGCTGCTCGCCGGCTATCTCCTGCTGACGCTGAAGCTCCCGGACGGCGACTCGCTGGTGATCACCGTGATCGCGCTCACCCTCGTGTTCGACACCGCCGCGTTCCTGGGGGGCTCGGTCTTCGGCGGCGTCTCGATCCAACGCCCGCTCGCGCCCGCGACGAGCCCGAAGAAGTCGTGGGAGGGCACGATCGTGGCCACGCGTCGCCACCGTCCTGTGCGCCGTGATCGCGAAGAGCTTCGTGACGTCGCTCGACGACCACGGCCTCGCGGCCTTGGCGCTGGGTCTGGTGGTCGCCGTGGCGGCGACGTTCGGAGATCTCGCGGAGTCGCTCGTCAAGCGCGACCTCGGGATCAAGGACATGAGCAGCGTGCTGCCGGGCCACGGCGGGGTCCTCGACCGGATCGACTCGCTGCTGTTCGTGGCGCCGGCGGCGTTCCTGCTGTTCCGCGTGATCTTCCTCTAGGAGCTCCGGGGGTTTCCGGCGAGGTCGGGGTACCCTGGTGGCCATGAGGGCGATCTCCATCCTCGGATTCGACGGGCTCGATCGGCACCCAGGCGCTGGACGTCGTGCGCCGGCACCCGGAGCGGTTCAAGGTGGCCGCGCTCTCCGCCGCCGGAACCAATCAGGATCTCCTGGCGGGCCAGATCCGCGAGTTCCTGCCGCCGGTCGTCGCGATCGCCGAGGAGGAGGCGGCCCGCGGACCTGAAGAACAAGCTCGGCGCCATCAAGGGCGTCGAGCTGCTCGTCGGCCCAGAGTCCGCCGAGACCGTGGCCCGCGAGACCGAGTGCGACATCGTGCTGAACGCGCTCGTGGGTTCGGCGGGACTGCCACCGACCCTCGCCGCGCTGCAGAGCGGCAAGACGCTGGCGCTGGCCAACAAGGAGTCGCTCGTCGTGGGCGGCGAGCTCGTGATGGACCTGATCAAGGGGGAGCCGGAGCGGCTGCTGCCGGTCGACTCCGAGCATGCGGCGCTCGCGCAGGCGCTCCGGGGCGAGCGCCGGGAGGACCTCAAGCGCGTCATCATCACCGGCTCCGGCGGCCCGTTCCGCGGCTGGACGCGCTCCGAGCTCGCGAAGGCGAGCGTCCGGGAGGCGCTGCAGCATCCCGTGTGGACCATGGGTCCGAAGATCACGATCGACTCGGCCACGCTGATGAACAAGGGCCTCGAGGTCATCGAGGCGCACTACCTCTTCGATCTCGAGTACTCGCAGATCCACGTCGTCATCCACCCCGAGGGCATCGTGCACGCGATCGCGGAGTTCCGCGACGGCAGCATGCGCGCGGAGATGGCCGTCCCCGACATGAAGCTGCCGATCCAGCTCGCGCTGGCGTGGCCCGAGCGCCTGCCCACGGGCGTCGCGTCCCTGCCGCTCACCGAGAAGGCGCTCACGTTCGAGCCCGTCGATCGCGAGGCGTTCCCGGCGATCGATCTGGCCTACCGCGTGGGCGGTCTCGGCCTCACCTTCCCCGCGGTCATGAACGCGGCCAACGAGGTCGCGGTCATGGCGTTCCTCGAGGGGAAGATCCCCCTCACGCGGGTGGTGGAGATCGTGCCAGAGGTGGTGGACGAGCACGAGCCCGCCTCGGTGGTCTCCGTGGTGCACATCGAGCGCGCCGACACGTGGGCCCGCAAGCGCGCCGCCGAGATCATCGAGGAACGGTAGCGCGGGCCCATGTCGTTCACGCGTCGGTCGTCCTCTTCTTCGCCTCGCCTGCTCGTCGTGATCATGCTCCACGAGCTCGGACACTACGCGGTGGCGCGCTACTTCGGGTTCAAGGTCGAGGAGTACTTCGTGGGCTTCGGCCCCGGCTCTGGTCGACCCGGCGGGGCGAGATCGAGTACGGCGTGAAGGCGCTGCCGTTGGGCGGCTACGTGAAGATCGCCGGCATGAACCCCTACCAGCCGGTCGCCCCGGAGGATCTGCCGCGCGCCTACGGCTCCAAGCCTCGCTGGCAGCGCGCGTTGGTCATCTTCGCCGGGCCGGGGATCCACTTCCTGATCGCCGCCGTGCTGTTCGGTGCGTCGTTCGTGGTGAGCGGCGACTACTCCACGGCGACGCCCGTGATCACGGAGGTCGTCGCGCAGCTGAACGGCCACACGTCGCCGGCCACGGCGGCCGGCCTGCGTGCGGGGGACCGGATCGTCGGCGTCGACGACCTCGAGGCGCCGAACCTCGAGGCGTTCAGCGCCTACGTCACTGCGCACATCGGTGATCCGGTCGCGGTTCACCGTCCTGCGAGACGGCGAGCCCGTCGAATATCACCGTCGAACCTGAGCAGGACGAGAACGATGTCGGCGAGCAGATCGGACGCGTCGGCATCCTGCTGACCCCCGAGGATCCCGGGCGCGTCGGTCTCGTGTCGGCGGCCACGCAGGGCGTGGGAGAGGTGGGGCGGGCCACGGCGGAGTCGATCGGGCAGATCGGCAAGGTGTTCGGACCCGAGGGCATCGGCCGCGTCACGAAGCTGGTCTTCACCGACGAGGAGCGCGCGCCCCAGGATCCGGCGAGCGTCGTGGGGATCGTCGCGGCCGTCGGCCAGACGGGAGCCGCCGGGGACTGGGGCGCCATCCTCTACTTCCTGGGGTTCGTGACGGTGTTCATCGGCCTGGTGAACCTGATGCCGCTGCCGCCCTTCGACGGGGGGCACCTGGCGGTCCTGCTGATCGAGAAGATCCGCGGGAAGGCGATCGATCAGCGCCGCGTGATCCCGGTGGCCGTGGCGGTGATGGGCTTCTTCGTGATCTTCGTCGCCCTGACCATGATCGCGGACCTCGCCAAGCCGCTGACGTAGGTCCCGCCGCGCCACGCACGGGCGGGCCGCGGATCCGGCGCGGCGTCATACATTCTCAACACCCTGCAGGATGCCCCGTGACACCCCGCGCGTACGATTGCCCACATGCCCGACCATACCGTGCTCGTCGTCGACGACGAGGAAGCCATCGCCGAGGCCGTGCGCGCCCGGCTCGAGAGCGAGGGGTTCACGGTCCTCGTCGCGGGCGACGGACCCCGGGCGATCCGGCTCCACGCCGAGCATCGTCCCGACCTCGTGGTCCTGGACCTGATGCTGCCGGGGATGGACGGGCTCGAGGTCTGCAAGGAGATCCAGCGCGTGGCCTGGACGCCGGTCCTGATGCTCACCGCCAAGACCGAGGAGACCGACAAGGTCGCCGGGTTCGCGGTCGGCGCCGACGACTACCTCACGAAGCCGTTCAGCCTCCGCGAGCTCGCCGCCCGCGTGAAGGCGATCCTGCGCCGGATGGACCGGATGAACGAGCGGCACGTCCGACGGACCGCTCGGCGGCCACGGGCTCGAGATCGATCCGAACCGCCGCCGGGTACCGTGGACGGCGACGAGATCGGGCTCACCCCGCTGGAGTTCGAGATCCTGCTCACGCTCGCCCGCGACCCCGGCGTGGTGATGAGCCGGGACCAGCTGATGGACCGCGTGTGGGGCTACCGCGACTACGCGGGCGGACGGGTGGTCGATTCGCACGTCGCCCGGATCCGCCGCAAGCTCGGCGAGGACGGCCTGGAGCCGCGATTCGTCCGCACCGTGCACGGCGTGGGGTACGCCTTCCGGGAGACGCACGTGAGCCGCGCCGCTCGAGCGGCTCCCCACGATCCGGGCCAAGCTCGGGTCCACGATCGTCGTCGCGGTCGGGGTGACGATCGTCCTGTCGTACTTCCTGATCGGGTTCGCGCTGCGGAACAGTCCCCGAGACACCGAGGCGGTCGCGCGCCCGCGGACCGCGCGCCAGGCGATCGCGGGCCGGCTGCCGTCGATCCCCGAGGGCACCATGCTGGTCCGCCGCTCCGCGGACGGCTCGGTGACGATCGAGGGAACGAGCCTCGACGTCCTGCCGCCCGCCTTCGAGGACGGCGCCCCACATTGGGGCGTGGTGGGCGGCGAACGTCTACGCGTCGGTCCCGCACCCCGAGGGCGGGACGCTCGACCGTCGTGGCGCCCTCGCCGAGCCGCGGGTTCCTCGGACGGATCTCGGCGACGCTCGGCTTCCTGCAGAGCGTGTGGTGGCAGCTCCTGCCGGCCGGCGCTGGTCTCCGCGGCGATCGCGCTGCTCATGGCACGGTGGCTCGCCCGCGGGATGACCCAGCCGCTGCGCGACATGGCGCAGGCGGCCCGCGCGGATGGAGACCGGCGACTACACCACGCGCGTGCACACGCCCAGCCGGGACGAGGTCGGCCAGCTCGCCGAGGCGTTCAACACGATGAGCGCCGAGCTGGAGGGCGTGGAGCGCCTGCGGCGCGACCTCGTGGCCAACGTCTCCCACGAGCTGAAGACGCCGATCACCGCGATCCGCGCGCACCTGGAGAACCTCCTCGACGGCGTGGAGCAGCCGGACCCGGAGACGCTGCAGGTGATGCTGGCGCAGTCCGAGCGCCTCGGCCGGCTCGTGGACCAGCTCCTCGATCTCTCGCGGCTGGAGTCCGGCGACGTGCCGCTGGACCGCTCGCCGGTGCCGCTCGGCCCGCTCGTGTCGCAGGTGCTGTCCGAGATCGACGTCGCGCGGACCGACGGGGCGTCGGCCGTCAGCAGCGATATCCCCGAGGACCTCCCACCGGCGTTCGCCGACCGCGAACGCGTGCACCAGGTGCTGTTCAACCTCGTCGACAACGCCGTCCGGTACACGCCCTCCGGCGGAGCGGTCACCGTCTCCGCGCACCGGCACAACGGCAGCGTGGAGATCGAGGTGCGCGACACCGGCGTCGGGATCCCGGCCGAGCATCTCCCGCGCCTGTTCGAGCGGTTCTACCGGGTGGACACGTCCGCGCTCCCGGGACGACGACGGCGGCACCGGGATCGGCCTGGCGATCGCCCGCTCGGTCGTGGAGGCGCATGGCGGCCAGATCCACGCCGAGAGCGAACCCGGCGAGGGCAGCACGTTCACGTTCGAGCTCCCGGTCGCCGCGGCGTCCGGAGACAGGAGGAACGCGTGAAGTCGAGCACCACCACGATCGAGGTCACGGCACCGGAGCGCTACGCGTTCCTGGATCTCACCGAGGAGCTGCAGCGCGCGATCAAGGACGCCGGCGTGACCGACGGAGCGGCGATCGCCTTCTGCGCGCACACGACCTGCGCCCTGCTGATCAACGAATGGGAGGACGGCGCCATGGCCGACTTCCGCCGGCAGATGACGCGAGCTGGTCCCGCACGAGGGCGTCTACTACGCGCACGACGACTTCGACATCCGGACGCAGAACATGCACGAGGACGAGCGCGCCAACGGCCACGCGCACGTGAAGGCGATGCTGCTCTCCGCGACCTCGCACGCGATCCCGGTCGTGGCGGGGGAGCCGGGCTTCGGCACGCTGGCAGCGCCTGATCTTCTTCGAGATGGACGAGCCGAAGGACCGCACGATCACGTTCCACGTGTTCGGCGCCTGACCGGCGATCCCCGACCGTAGACTGGATGTCGACGATGCTGACCCCGCGCCGCAAGACCCGCCAGATCCGGATCGGGAACGTGCCGATCGGCGGCGACGCACCCATCAGCGTCCAGTCGATGACCACCACGAAGACCGCCGACATCAACGCCACGCTGCAGCAGATCGCCTCGCTGGTGGCGGCCGGGGTCGACATCGTCCGCGTGGCCGTGCCGCACTGGGAGGACGCCGAGGCCCTCACGGCGATCGCGGCGAAGTCCACCGTCCCGGTGGTGGCCGACATCCACTTCCAGTGGAAGTACGCCATGGCCGCGCTCGAGGCCGGCATCCAGGGCCTGCGCATCAACCCGGGCAACATCAAGTACCAGGACAAGGTCCGGCTGATCGCCCGCGAGGCGAAGGATCGCGGCGTGCCGATCCGGATCGGCGTGAACGCCGGCTCGCTCGAGAAGGACCTGCTGGAGAAGTACGGCGCGCCCACGCCCGAGGCGCTCGTGGAGTCCGCGCTGAACGAGGCCCGCATCCTCGAGGACGAGGACTTCTTCGACATCAAGATCTCCGTGAAGCACTCGAACCCGCGGGTGATGATCGAGAGCTACCGGCATGCTCTCCGAGAAGTGCGACTACCCGCTGCACCTCGGCGTCACCGAGGCGGGCCCGATGCCGATGGGCGGCGTCAAGAGCGCCGTCGGCATCGGGGCGCTCCTGGCCGAGGGCATCGGCGACACGATCCGCGTCTCGCTCACCGACGATCCGGTCGAGGAGGTGAAGACCGGCACGTGGATCCTGCAGTCGCTCGGTCTGCGCAAGCGTGGCCTCGACCTCGTGGCGTGCCCGTCGTGCGGCCGCGCCGAGGTCGACGTGCTCGGCCTCACGAAGCAGGTGAACGAGGCGCTCGAGCGGGAGGGCCTCAAGGTGCCGATCCGCGTGGCGGTGATGGGCTGCGTGGTGAACGGGCCCGGGCGAGGCTCGCGAGGCCGATCTGGGCATCGCGGCCGGGCAAGGGCCAGGGGTTCCTCCTCGTCAAGGGCGAGGTCGTCGACAAGATCCCGGAGGACCAGTTCGTCACGCGGCTGATCGCGGAGGCGAAGAAGCTCGAGGCCGCGGCGGCGCTGGAGCCGGTCGAGTCCTAGCGCCCGGCACGAGCTCCCGCCCCACCAGCCACGCCAGCGCGGCGATCCGGATCAGCGTGGACACCTGCGCGGTCACCTCCGTGCCGGGGTCGTAGCCCGTGAGGTCCAGGACGGCCGTGGTGAGTCCCACCGCCAGCACCGCGGCCAGCGCGCCGCCGTCACGGTCGCGGGCGCTCGTGACGCCCGCCCACGGCAGGAGCCAGATCGCGTACTGGGTGGAGAACAGGGGCGTGCACAGCAGCAGGGCCGCCACCGACGCAAGCGCGGGACGGCCGCCGGGATCGTCGTCGCGGGCCCGGGCCCGCAGCCAGATCGCCACGAGCAGGGCGCCGAGGGCGAGCCCCAGCAGGAGCTTCGCCCACGCCGGCGCGGCTCCGACCCGTGCCGACCCCGCCTCCTCCCGGAGCGGACCACCTCCCAGGATCCACATCACCACGCCGACGCTGCTGCCCACCTCCCAGCCGCGGGCGCCACGGAACGTGAGGACCTGTTCTGGGGCGCCCGCGCCGCCGTAGAGGACCCAGCCGAGTCCGCCGGCGAGCAGCACGCCGGCGAACCAGGACGCGGCCCGGCGTCCGCCACGCAGCAGCACGCCCGGCAGGAGCACGAGCGGCCAGAGCTTCACGAGGACCGCGGCCGCGAGGACGGCGCCGGCGCCGCGGGGGCGGCCCCGGACGGCGAGCGCGACGGCCCAGGTCGCGATGGCGACCGGGATCAGGTCGATCCGCTCGTACATCAGCAGCAGGAGCGGCAGCGCCCCGATCAGGTATCGCAGGCCGGCGGACCGTCCCCATCCCCACCGAACCCCGCCCCAGGTGGCGACGTGACCGGCGAACGCGAGGGCCGCGAGCCGAACGGCAGCCGTCTCCACGGAGCCGGTGTCGAAGAGGCCTCTGATCAACAGGAACTCGCCGGGCGCATACTCGATCGGGACGTCGCGCCAGGGTCCGCTCACCCCGGCCACATCCAGGAATCGGAACACATCGGGCCCGCCTACGGCGCCGCGGGACGCCTGGATCAGGAAGAGGACGAGCACGGCGGCGGAGGCCACCAACAGCAGCAGGGTTCGGAACAGGGCGTCCCGGGCGGCATCGGGACCCGTCGGCGTCTCCATCGGTGGTCAAGGGTATCCCCGGTCCGTGCCGATACCACCGAGGATGAGGATGAGGATGAGGGGGGTCGCGGTCGCGTCGTCGCTGCTGGTGCTGATCGCCCTCGCGGGGCCGGCTCCCTCGTCGGCCTCGGTGCGCGCCGCTCCGGTGCCGGACACGACCTGCGAGGTCTTCCCGTCGAACAACGTCTGGCGGATGGATGTCTCCGGACTTTCGATCCATCCGAAATCGAAGACGTGGAAGCGTTCGTCCTCGGCGGGGAGCACGCTGCTGCATCCGGACTTCGGCGGAGCGCCGTACGGGCTTCCCTTCGACGTCGTGGACGGCTCGCACGCGACGGTCTCCGTGGACTTCCGGTACGACGACGAGAGCGATCCGGGTCCGTATCCGTTCGGCCCCGACATCCACATCGAGGGCGGCTCCGACGAGCACGCGCTCATGGTGAACTCGGAGACCTGCACGCTCTTCGAGCTCTACGACGCGCACTGGAGCGGCGGCGACCCGGATGCGGGCAGCGGCGCCATCTTCGACCTGGGGTCCAACGAGCTGCGTCCCGCGGGGTGGACCAGCGCCGACGCCGCCGGGCTTCCGATCCTGCCCGGCCTCGTCCGGTACGACGAGGTGGCCGCCGGCGAGATCGACCACGCGATCCGGTTCACGGTGGACTGCACCACGCGGCGCTACGTCTGGCCGGCGCGGCATCAGGCCGGCGTCTCCGATCGCAGCTGCCCGCCGATGGGAGCGCGCTTCCGTCTGCGCGCCGGGTTCCGGCTCGCCGGGTTCACCGACGACGCCAAGGTGGTGCTCCGTGCCCTACAGCGCTACGGGATGATGGTCGCCGACAATGGGTCGGACTGGTACTTCCAGGGGACGACCGACGAGCGGTGGACGGACGACCTGCTGGACCAGCTCAAGTCCGTGCCGGCGAGCGCCTTCGTGGCCGTGGACGCGTCGGGATGCAAGGTGTCGCCCGACGAGGCGACGTTCCAGTACGGGGCGGACTGCCCCGCCCCGGACTAGCGCTCCTGCACCCGTCCGAAGAGCGCCAGCAGCCTCGTCTGCACGTCGGCGCCGTCCGCCACCTCGATCCTCCCGCCGTACACGCCCCAGGTCTTCATCCGGTCCTCCATGGGCTTCATCTCCTCGTAGATCGACGCCGCGTGGACGGGATCGATCGTGTCGTCGGCTCCGATGCCGCGGGCGAGGTCCCATCCGTGCACCACGAAGTCCGCGAAGACCTGGCTCAGGTACTCGGCCGCCGGGGTGTCGCCGGACGAGATGTGCACGATGCGCTCGGACGCGCCCGGCTCGGCGGCCGCCGTGGTGGCCTCGTCGGCCGCGCGGTCGAAGGCCGCCTTCGGGTCGTCCCGCAGCACGTCGCCGTCGAATCGATCGCCGACCTCGGCGATCGTCATGCCGTCGAGCAGCGGCTTGACCCACAGCGCCTCGTTCACGAGGTGGTTCACCAGCGCGCGGACGTCCCAGTCACTGCACGGTGTGTCGTTGCCCCATTGGTCGGCCGCGATCAGGTGCACCAACCGTCCGAAGTTGTGGACGCTGTCCGCGAAGTCTCGGTGGATCTCAGCCGGCATCGACGTCTCCCTCGACCAGGTCGGCGGCCATCCTACCCACCGCGCACGGAGGCGCCGCACGGACACGAGCGGCCCGGCCGCTCACGTCAGGGCCAGGAAGTTCTCCACGATCCTCGGGCCCTCCGGCGTGAGGATGCTCTCCGGATGGAACTGCACGCCGAAGCGCGGGAGCTCCCGGTGCTGGGCCGCCATCACCAGACCGTCCTCGGTCCACGCCGTGAGCTCGAGCTCGGCCGGGAGATCGTCGCGCTGCACCACCAGCGAGTGGTATCTGCCAGCGTCGAACGGATCGGAGACGCCGGCGAGGATCCCGTGTCCCTCGTGGAAGACCTGCGACGCCTTGCCGTGGACGGGCCTCGCACGGTCGACGGTGCCGCCGCAGACGACGCCGATCGCCTGATGGCCCAGGCAGACCCCCAGCACCGGCACCTCTGGCGGCAGGAGCCCGAGCAGATCGGTGAAGCAGCCCGCGTCCTCCGGCCTCCCGGGGCCCGGCGACAGGATCACGCCCGCGGGCGCCCGCTCCACGAGGGCCGGGGCGGGCTCGGCGTCCGAGAGCACGACCTCGGTGGCGTGCCCCAGCGACTCCACGAGCTGGACGAGGTTGTAGGTGAAGCTGTCGTAGTGGTCGACCACCAGGATCATCGGGCGGCTCCTTCGATTGCGCTCTGCGCCGGGGCCACGGCGGGCAGCAGCGCGGCGGCCTTCGCCTGCGTCTCGCGCAGCTCGGTCTCGGGATCGGAGTCGGCCACTACACCGGCCCCCGTCTGGACGTGCGCACGGCCGTCGGTGACCACCGCCGTGCGGATCGTGATGCAGAAGTCGAGGTCGCCCGCGAACGTCAGGTAGCCCACGGCGCCGGCGTAGGGGCCTCGCGCGGTGGGCTCGTGCTCGGCGATCAGCTCCATCGCCCGGCGCTTGGGCGCCCCGGTCACGGTGCCCGCCGGGAACGTGACGGCGAGGGCGTCGAGCGGATGCTGGTCGTCGGCCAACTCGCCCTCGACGGTGCTCACGATGTGCATCACCTTCGAGAACCGCTCCACCTCCATCAGCTCCGTGGGCCGGACGCTCCCCGGCACGCAGACGCGGCCGATGTCGTTGCGCGCGAGGTCGACCAGCATGGCGTGCTCCGCCTGCTCCTTCGGGTCGGCGAGCAGCTCGTGCTCCAGGAGCCGGTCGCGCACCTCACTGGCGCCGCGCGGTCGCGTGCCGGCGATCGGCCTCGACGTCACACGCCGACCCTCTACGCGCACGAGGGGCTCCGGTGAGGAGCCCGCGAGCTCCATGCCCAGCATCCGAACGAAGAACATGTACGGCGCGGGGTTGGAGACCCGCAACCGGCGGTAGATCGGGAACCCTCCCTCGGGCGCGGCGTACGAGACGCGTCGCGAGGGCACGCCCTGGAAGATGTCGCCGGCGAGGATGTGCTCCTTGAACCTCGCGACGATCTCCCGGTACCGGTCGTCCTCCATGTTGGCGGCGCCGGCGTCGGCCGGGTCCGCCTGGTCGCCCACGGGGGCGATCGGGGGGAGGGTGGCGGAGCCCAGCCGATCGGCGAGCTCGTGCAGGGCCTCTGCGGCCGCGTCGTACCCGCCCGCGGGGGCGTGGGCGACCAGGAGCAACCGCTGCCGCCAGTGATCGAAGACCACCGCCCGATCGATCACCATCAAGCCGATCGGCGGGCAGGGCGCTCCCTGCGGGTCCGGCGCAGGATGGCCGTCCAGGAGCTCCGCCGCCTCATAGGACAGGTACCCCATCAGCCCGCCCGTGAGCGACGGCAGCTCCGGGATCCGCGGCGCCGCGAGCGAGCGGGCGATCCGGGCCAGCGCCACGCGGACGGGAGCGTCGGGCTCCGGCTGCGCCCAGGGCAGCTCGCGGGCCACGTCCTGGATCCGGACGCCGTCCGATCCGGCGACCACGATCGCCGCCGGATCGCCGGCCACGAAGGAGTAGCGTCCCCAGCGCTCGGAACGCTCGACGCTCTCGAGGAGGATCGCGGGGCCGTCGCCGGCCACGGCGGGGAACAGCCCGACGGGTGTCGAGACGTCGGCCAGCAGCTCGGCCCAGACGGGGGCCAGCGGCCGCTCGGCGGCCATGGCCGCGAACGCCTGGGGTCCCGGTCGGATCTGGAGTCCTGTTCCCACGGTGCCTCCTCGGTGGTCGGGCCTTCCGCCGGGGGCTCCGAACGACGTGAGACCCCGGGACGTTGCCGCCCGAGGTCTCGTCGCGCGCTGCGTGGCCGGATCCGGACGCTCGACGTGGTGGCTCGGGCTCAGTGAGCCCGGCGCCAGACCCAGGTCATGCCGCGTGCGTCCATCCGGCGATTCTGGCCACCACAGGGCTCGGCGTCAACGAGGCAGCCCGCGCGGGCCATCGCCGGCCGCCGCCGGGGGAGGCCGATGGCCGCCCTTCGCCCCCTGCGTTGTCGAGGGCGCGATGCCGACACCAAGCACATGACGTGCCTCCCCCGTGTGCGTCGGTGGCTGTCGACCTCGGCCGCCGCCGCCGCCGTGCTCGCCCTGAGCCTCCCGGCCGCACTGCCGTCCTCGAGCGCCGGCGCGGGCCGGCCGGTCGAGGCCCTGGGTCCCGAGGGCGCCGAGGGTCATGCGGAGCTGATCGCCGAGCCAGGCGGGGGTCCGCCCCGGCCGGTCGTGGCGCGCTCCCTGCGCAACGACACGTCCGGGCCGCTGCGGGCGATGGCGTCGGCCCCTCCGCGCGTCGCGAACGCGGGTGGTGCGGCCGAGGACGGCGGCGAGCCGGAGGTCCCGGGGCGCGACGAGGGCCGGCAGCGCATCCCGTCGGCGATGCCGGACGGGGCCCTGCAGACCTCGACGCCGGAGGGGGCGACGCCGGCGCCGACCCTGTCGTTCAAGGGCCTGTCGAACAGCGACAACGCGGCCGCCACGGGATACACGTTCCTCCCGCCCGACGTGACCGGCGACGCGGGCGGCGGCTTCTACGTCCAGGCCGTCAACGGAACCCTCGCCGCCTACGACGCGGCCGACGGCCACCGCGTCCTGGGCCCCGTTGGCATCCACACGTTGTGGAGCGACTTCGGGGGCATCTGCCAGCACCACCTGGACGGCGATCCCATCGTGGTCTTCGACGAGCTGGCTGGCAGGTGGCTGGTCTCGCAGTTCGGTCTGAACTTCCCGAGCGACTTCCACGAGTGCATCGCGATCTCGACCACGTCCGATCCGACGGGCCAGTGGCATCGCTACGACTTCCCGTATCAGCACGGGTCGGCGTTCAACGACTATCCGAAGTTCGGCGTCTGGCCCGACGGCTACTACATGAGCGCGAACCAGTTCGACGGCGGGGACTCCACCTGGGCCGGCGCTGGCGCGACGGTCTTCGAGCGTTCGAAGATGCTCGCGGGGCTGCCGGCGCGGCAGGTCTATCTGAACCTGGCCTCCCTGCCGCTGTCGAGCATGCTGCCGGCCGACGTCGACGGAAACGCGCCGCCCGACGGCGCTCCGAACGTCTTCGCGCAGATCGACGACGACGGGTGGGGATACGCGGCGGACCAGCTGGAGCTGTGGGCCTTCCACACGGACTGGACGACGCCCTCCGCGTCCACGTTCACCAAGATCGTGAAGCTGCCGGTGGCGTCGTTCTCCTCGGTGATCTGCGGCGCTTCGGCGTGCATCGACCAGCCGGGCACGGGGCAGAACCTCGACGACCTCGCGGAGCGACTGATGAATCGCCTGCAGTATCGCAACGACGGGGGCGTACAGACGCTCGTGACCAGCCACGCCGTGAGCGCCGGCGGCGGGCGTGCCGGCATGCGCTGGTACCAGCTGGGCAACGCCGGCGCGGGCTGGTCGCTCGCGGCGCAGGGCACGTACGCGCCCTCGGGAACCGAGAGCCGGTGGATGGGCTCGGCGGCGATGGACGAGGCGGGCAACCTCGCCGTCGGCTACGCGGTGAGCGGCCCCGGCACGTACCCCTCCGTCCGATACGCGGGCCGCGAGGCCGGCGATCCACCCGGCACGCTCATGGAGGAGGCCGTGGGGGTGGCCGGGGGCGGGTCGCAGACCGGCTCCGCACGGTACGGCGACTATTCCAGCATGTCGGTGGCGCCAGATGGCTGCACGTTCTGGTACGCGCAGGAGTACATCGAGACCACCGGCTCGAACTCGTGGAAGACACGGATCGTGTCGTTCCGGTTCCCCTCCTGTGGCACGCCGGCTCCGGGCGCGGCCACGGTGGACGGGGTGAACGGCGGGTTCCAGCTCGGGCCGTCCTTCGACGTGGGATGGTCGGCCGAGGGCGGCCAGGCGCCGCTCACGTTCGACGTGCGCGTCCGCAGCGCCTCCGCGACCGGCGCGTTCGGCGCCATCGTGCCCTGGATGTCGGCGATCTCCGAGACCTCGGCGGCCTTCTCGGGGCAGATGGGCTCGACGTACTGCTTCAGCGCGCGGGCGATCGGAGCAGATCTCCAGGCCGGTCCGTGGGGCCCCGAGTCGTGCACCGCCGTCCCACTGGACGACGACGCCCTCGGCGCGGCGGGCGCATGGTCGCACCGCGCCGACGCGGCCGCCTACGGTGGCGACTACTCACAGGCGGGGAAGCGGGGCGCCACGCTCACGAAGAGCAACCTCAAGGCCACCACCCTGGCGCTCGTCGTCACCACCTGCCCGGGCTGCGGCACGGTGAAGGTGCGATGGAATGGCGACGTGATCGCCACCGTGCCGCTGGACTCGCCGGCAACGGTGAGGTCCGTCGTGGTGCCGGTGGCGACCTTCGCGTCCGTCCGGACGGGCGACCTGAAGCTGACCGTGAAGACATCGCGGAAGCCGGTGAAGATCGAGGGGCTCGGGGTCGGGCGCTGACACACGGCAGAACGTGAGGCGGACGCCGGCATCGGTATCCTCTGGACCCTGATGCGCCTGTCCCGTCTGTTCGTTCCGACGCTGCGCGAGGATCCGGCCGAGGCCGAGATCGCCTCACACCGCCTGCTGCTCCGCGCGGCCTTCGTCCGCAAGGTCACGGCGGGCGTGTACACGACGCTGCCGATGGGCGCGCGGACGATGCGCAAGATCGAGGCTATCGTGCGGGCGGAGATGGACGCGACCGGATCGCAGCCGATCCGCATGCCGATCGTCCTGCCGGTGGAGCCCTGGAAGCGGACCGGCCGCTGGGAGGTCTACGGCGACGAGGCCTTCAAGCTGGCGGACCGGCACGGACGGGAGATGATACTCGGCCCGACGGAGGAGGAGGTGGTCGCGCCGCTGGTGGCGGCGGAGAACCCCTCCTACCGTGACCTGCCCATGAACCTGTATCAGGTCGAGTGGAAGTACCGCGACGAGCGCCGACCGCGGTTCGGCCTCCTCCGGGCGCGGGAGTTCCTGATGAAGGACGCGTACTCGTTCGATCGGGACGAGGAGGGCCTGCGTGAGTCCTACCGTGTGATGTACGAGGCCTACGTGCGTGTCTTCGACCGGTGCGGCCTCGAGGTCGTGATCGTCGAGGCCGACCCCGGCTCCATCGGCGGCGACGTGAACCACGAGTTCCTGGCCGTGGCCGAGGTGGGCGAGGATCTGTTCGTCCGCTGCCGCAACGGCGACTACCTCGCCGACATCGAGGCCGCGACCCCCGCGCCGCCGCCTCCCTCGGACGAGGTGGAGGAGCCTCTGGTCGAGGTCGACACGCCCGGCGCCGCTACGATCGAGCTCGTGTCCGAGCAGCTCGGCGTGCCCCCGGAGCGGACGCTCAAGAACATCATGTTCGACGTCGACGGACGGGCGGTCGCGGTGCTCGTCCCCGGCGACCGGGAGGTGAGCGAGAAGAAGCTCGCGAAGCCTGCACTTCCCCGCGGTCGTTCGCCGGTTCGACGACGAGGACTTCGCCACCCGGGGGTACGCGAAGGGATACGTCGGGCCGCAGGGCTTCGCGCGAGGACGTGGTCGGTGTTCGCCGATCCGTCCGTGCGAGCGGGCGCGAACTGGGTGACGGGCGCGAACCGGCCGGACACTCATGTCACGGGCGTCACGCTGGACCGCGACTTCCGCGTGGACCGCTGGGAGGACCTCGTGGAGATCCGAACGGGCGACCGGTGCCCGCTCGACGGCGGCGAGCTCGAGGTCGGCGCGGGCGATCGTGGTCGGGCCACATCTACCAGCTGGGGACGAAGTACTCGGCGCCCGCTCGACGCCACGTTCCAGGACGAGGACGGCGCGCACGAAGCCGCATGGTGATGGGCAGCTACGGGATCGGCATCACGCCGGATCATGGCGGCCGCCGTCGAGCAGTACCACGACGAGGACGGCATCATGTGGCCGAAGGCGCTGGCTCCGTTCGAGGTCGTGGTGGTCCTCGCGAACGCCGACGACGAGGCGATCCGGGCGGAGGCCGAGCGCATCTACGCGGAGCTCGGCGAGCGCGGCCTCGAGGTCGCTGCTCGACGATCGCCAGGAGCGCGCCGGCGTGAAGTTCGCCGACGCCGATCTGATCGGGTACCCGATCCAGGTCGTGGTCGGGAAGCGGGGCTTCGAGCGCGGCGAGGCTGAGTTCAAGCGTCCGCGCCACCGGCGAGCGATCGCACGGCGCCGCTCGGCGATGCGGTGGACGCCGCGGTCGCCCTGCTCGCCACCGCGCCCTGAGCGCTGCTACGCTGGCGCCGTGTCCGGGATCCCGTGGACCCTCCGCGGAGTTCGTCACAGCTCCGGCCGGAGGTCGAGGGCGTGATCCAGCACGTGGGCCGCGAGACCTGGGACCTCCTGCTGATCGACGTGACCGGCCTGTGGGTGCGGGAGGAGTTCGCCGACGGCCGAGGACGCCGGCGGCGTGCCTGCCGGGCCCTCGGCATCCGCGCCCACGAGGGGTGGGACGAGCCGCGCCTGGCCCGCCGGATGAACGCGCGGGACCACTGGAACACCCCGGACGGCCAGCGCCGGGCCCGCTAGCTGCGGGAACGGGGTATACTCGACGCTCGTACAGCGCTTCGGAGCACGTGCCGACGTGGGCTCGCGCCCACGTTTGTTTTCGACAGAGGGGGTTGCCGGTGGACGCGGAAGCGCTGGTAGCGCCCGTGATCGAGGCCGCCGGCGCTCGAGCTGGTCGAGGTCGACGTTCCACCGCGAGTCCGGGCGCAGGGTGCTGCGGGTCACCGTCGACCGCGACGGCGGGGTCGACTCGACACGATCTCGGCCGACCGGCCGAGCAGGTGTCGCGGCGGCTGGACCTCGAGGGGTTCGCGCCGGGGCCGTACGCGCTGGAGGTGACGTCGCCGGGGATCGAGCGGCCGCTGCAGGCGGCCGGTGGACTTCCGGCGGCGGGTGGGGGACCGGGTGAAGGTCCGGACCGACCAAGCCGATCGAGGGCGCCCGCAACCACGCGGGCGCGCTGGTCTCGGCCGACGCGGAGGCGATCGTGGTCGCCACCGACGGCGGAGAGCTGCGCGTCCGGTACGACGCAGATCGCGTCGGCGCGGACCGTCGCCGACTGGGACGCAGAGTTGAAGAGGAGCAGTGCCAGATGAATGCCGAGATGATCGCCGCGCTGCGGGAGCTCGAACGCGAGAAGGGCATCGCGTTCGAGACGATCCTCGCCGGCCTCGAGGAGGCCATGGCCTCCGCGTACAAGACCTGGTGGAAGCAGCAGAACCCCCAGGGCGACGACGAGTTCGTCGGCACGCGCGCGCGAGATCGACCCGGAGTCCGGCGACCTGCGCGTGTGGCTCCAGCAGCTCGAGGAGATCGACGTCGCGCCCGCGGAGCGAGGGCGCCGACCCACCACGGAGATGAAGGTCCTCTCCGAGGAGGAGGTCGAGGTCACCGACGAGTTCAAGGGCCGCATCGGCGCGCAGACGGCCAAGCAGGTCATCTTCCAGAAGCTCCGCGACGCCGAGCGCGAGATGACCTACGAGGAGTTCGCCGGCCGCGAGGGCGACGTCGTGACCGGGCATCGTGCAGCAGTCCGAGCGCCGCTACACGCTGCTGGATCTGGGCAAGGTGGAGGCGCTGCTGCCCGCAGGCCGAGCAGGTCCCGAGCGAGCCCTACCGCAACGGCGAGCGGCTGAAGGCGTACATCACCGAGGTCCGCAAGGGCACGAAGGGCCCGCAGATCGTCGTGTCGCGCAGCCATCCGGGCCTGCTGAAGTCGCTGTTCGCGATGGAGGTGCCCGAGATCGAGGAGGGCATCGTCGAGATCAAGCAGGTGGCGCGCGAGCCCGGCCACCGCTCGAAGATCGCGGTGTCCTCCACGCGAGCCGGCCGTCGACCCGGTCGGCGCGTGCGTGGGCCCGAAGGGCGGCCGCGTCCGCATGGTCGTGAACGAGCTCCGCGGCGAGAAGATCGACGTGGTGCCGTGGAGCGAGAACCCGGGCGAGTTCGTGGCCAACGCGCTGCAGCCCGCGAAGGTCAAGGAGGTCCGGACCGACCCCGACACCGGCACGGCGCTCGTGATCGTGCCCGACTACCAGCTGTCGCTCGCGATCGGCAAGGAGGGCCAGAACGCCCGCCTCGCCGCGCGGCTGACCGGCTGGCGGATCGACATCAAGTCCGAGACGCAGTTCGCGGAGGACCAGCGGCGCCGTGCGGCTGCCGGCGGCGCCCGTGGAGCCGGTGCCGGCCGCCGCGGAGCCGCCGTCCGCGGGGGGAGTCGGCCCCGATGCCGGCTGCCGGCTCCGGAGGCGTGTCCGGCGGGAGGATGGGTCCGAGGGTGGGGCCGAGCCCCCCGCTCCCGGAGTCCGGCGGCGCTGCCGACGCGCCGCGGCCCGACGAAGCCGGCGTCCGGCGGAGGTCACCGTCGTCGAGGAGGCGGGGCCGGCGGGTGCGGCCGCCGATGCCTCGGTGGAGGTGACCGAGTAGGGACGGTGCGAGCGGCGCCGGATGCGGATGTGCGTGGGGTGCCGGCGGCGGGCGGCGAAGGCCGCGCTGCTGCGGGTCGTCCGCGCCGCGGACGGGTCGGTTGGACGCGGATCGATCGGGGCTCGGCGCCCGGGACGCGGGGCGTACGTGCACCGGGATCCGGGGTGTGTGGAGGCCGCGTTCGCGCGGGGCGCGCTGCGCGCGAGCGCTGCGGGCGGGTGTGCGGAGCGGACGGAGCCGCTAGGCTACGAGACGTGATCGAACGGGAAACGAGGCCGAGGAGTCCGGCATTGAGGGTCCACGAACTGGCGAAGGAGCTGGGGGTCAGCAGCAAGGAGCTGCTGGCGCACCCTGGAGGAGATGGGGGTGACCGGACGGTCGGCCTCCTCGAGCGTGCCCGAGGACATGGTGCCGCGGCTGCGCGCCTCCGGCGGCAAGGCCACCACCGCGCCCAAGCGCCGCGAGGTCCTAGAGCCGCCGCCCTCCCCCAAGCCGAAGCGGCCGAAGCCCGCTCCGAAGCCGGCCGCCGCGCCCGCCCCTGCCGCCGCGCCCACGCCGCCCGCGACGACGGACCCAGCCGGTGGGACGACTCCCGCTGCCTCCGTCGCTCCGGCTCCGGCCGCACCCCCCCGGCACCTCAAGCCGCGCCGCCGACCGCCCCGGCCGCTCCTCCGGCGACGGCTCCATCCTCGCCCACGGCTCCGGCCCCATCCTCGCCCACGCGCCGCCATCCTCGCCCACGGCCCCATCCTCGCCCACGGCCCCCGCCCCCGCGACGGTTCCCACCACGCCCTCGCCGCCCGTGATGCGGTTCATCCGGGGATCGACGCCGCAGACGATCGCGGACAAGGTCGGGCGCGTCGCCGGCGGAGATCGTGAAGATCCTGTTCACGGCCGGTGAGATGGCCACCGCCACGACCTCGCTGTCCGACGAGGCGATCCAGATGGTCGGCGACGGAGCTCGGGCTACGTCGCCGAGATCGTCGGCGTCGAGGACGAGCTCGAGGAGACGGTCGCCGACGACGTGGACGAGGCCGCGCTGCGGACCCGCGCCCCCGTCGTGACGATCATGGGCCACGTCGACCACGGCAAGACGAAGCTCCTGGACGCGATCCGCGACACCGACGTGGTGGCCGGCGAGTTCGGCGGCATCACGCAGCACATCGGCGCGTACCAGGCCCACGTGGGCGAGCGCGAGATCACGTTCATCGACACGCCCGGCCACGAGGCGTTCACCGCGATGCGGGCCCGGGGCGCGCAGGTCACCGACATCGCCGTCCTCGTGGTCGCGGCCGACGACGGCGTGATGCCGCAGACGGTCGAGGCGCTCGACCACGCGAAGGCGGCCGCCGTGCCGATCGTCGTGGCCGTGAACAAGGTGGACAAGGAGGAGGCCGACCCGCAGCGGGTCCGCACCCAGATGGTCGAGCTCGGGATCGTCCCCTCCGAGTGGGGCGGCACGCACGAGTTCGTCGACGTCTCGGCGAAGGCCGGCATGAACCTCGACGGGCTCCTGGAGACGATCCTGCTCGTCGCCGACCTCGAGGAGCTGCGCGGCGATCCCACCGGCCGCTCGCGCGGGACGGTGATCGAGGCGCACCTGGACAAGGGGCGCGGCCCGGTCGCCACGGTGCTGGTCCAGAAGGGCACGCTGGACGTCGGCGACGCGCTCGTGAGCGGGACCGCCTACGCGAAGATCCGCGCGATGCAGGACGAGCTCGGGCCGCACCGTGACGAGCGCCGGCCCCTCCAAGCCGGTCGTGATCCTGGGCTGGAACACGGTCCCGGAGTCCGGCGAGGACTTCCGCGAGGTGAGCGACGAGCGCGAGGCGCGCCATCTCGCCGCCGAGCGCGAGGCCCGCACGCGCGCGGCGGAGCTCGTGATCACCAGGCCGCCGACGCTCATCGACCTCATGCGCCAGGCCGAGCTCTCGGAGATCCCCGAGCTGACCGTGATCGTGAAGGCGGACGTGCAGGGCTCGCTCGGAGCGCTCACCGACGCGCTGCTGAAGCTTCCGCAGGACGAGGTGCGCGTCCGGATCGTGCACAGCGCCGCCGGCGGGCATCACGCAGCAGGACATCTCGCTCGCGCTGGCCTCCGACGCCATCGTGATCGGGTTCAACGTCCGGCCGGACACGAACGCCCGCGAGCTCGCCGATCGCGAGGGCGTCGACGTCCGCCTGTACCGGGTGATCTACGACGCGATCGACGACGTGAAGGCGGCGCTGTCGGGGATGCTCAAGCCCGAGCAGCGCGAGTCCGATCTCGGCCGGGCGGAGGTCCGGCGAGCTGTTCCGGGTTCCCAAGCTCGGCGTGATCGCCGGCTCCTACGTCCTGAGCGGGAACATCCAGCGCGACGCACGGGCCCGCCTGGTCCGCGACGGCATCGTGATCTACGAGGGCCGGATCGGCTCGCTCCGACGGTTCAAGGACGACGTGCGCGAGGTCGCCCAGGGCTACGAGTGCGGGATCGGGATCGAGGGCTACCAGGACATCAAGGAGGGCGACGTGATCGAGGCCTACGAGGTGCGCGAGGTGGCGCGCTCGCTGTAGCCATGGTCACGGCGACCACGCGCTTCGACCTGCGGGTTCCCGGCGTGCGGCTCGCTGAAGGCCGAAGCGGCACGTCGTGAAGTCGCTCACGGCGGCGCTGCGCTCGAGGTTCAACGTCTCGGTCGCCGAGGTCGATCACCACGACCTGTGGCAGCGCACCGCGATCGCGGTGGCGGCGGTGGACCGGGAGCAGTACCACGCACGCAGGGTGATGCACGAGGTGGAGCGGTTCGTGGAACGATGGGCGGAGGTCGAGATCATCGCGGCCGACCTGGAGCTGCACTGGCCGGAGGACGACCGATGACGGCCCGCACCGATCGGGTCGGGGAGGAATTCCGCGAGATCCTCGCCGAGGCGATCCTGACGCTGAAGGATCCCGCGCGTGGGCTTCGTCACGGTCACGGGGGTGAAGGTGACCCCGGACCTGCGGCACGCCTGGGTCTTCTACACGTCCATGGGCGACGATCGCGCCAGGGCCGGTACGCGCGCGGGCCTCGCGATCGGCCCGCCCGCACCTGCGCAGGGCGGTCGGCCGCCAGGTCCGGCTGAAGTACCTGCCGGAGCTGGAGTTCGAGGAGGACGTGTCGATGGAACGGGGCGAGCGCATCGACGGCGCTCCTTCGGGAGCTCCACGAGAAGGAGTCGGAGTGACGGGATCAGATGCAACGCGCCGCCGACGTCCTGGCCGGGGCCACGACCGTGGCCATGGCCTGCCACGTGAACCCCGACGCCGACGCCCTGGGCTCGATGCTCGGGCTGTCGGCGTTCCTGCGCGCGCGAGGCGTTGAGACGATCTGCTCCTTCCCGAACGAGCCGCTGGAGCCGCCGCGGTGGGCCGCCCTCCTGCCGGGCTCGGACCGGCTCGTGGAGGCCGCGGCGTTCCCGCGCGAGCCGGAGATCATGGTGACCTGCGACTGTGCATCGGCGGACCGGCTCGGACGGCTGCAGGCCTCCGTGGACCGTGCGGGCGAGGTGATCTGGATCGACCATCATCGGTCGAACGACGGCCTCGGCACGATCCCGCTCATCGATCC
The DNA here is from genome assembly GCA_963832225.1 of uncultured Actinomycetes bacterium. Lineage (GTDB taxonomy): Bacteria > Actinomycetota > UBA4738 > UBA4738 > HRBIN12 > JALYMB01. Next base: position 107,783 of record CAWHTI010000004.1, on the reverse strand, counting down.
GGACGCGTCGTCGACCTGCGAGATGGTCTACCGGCTGATCACCGTCATGGGCGGCGAGGTCCCCGACGACACCGCGCTGTGCCTCTACGCCGGGCTCGTGACCGACACCGGGAAGTTCCAGTACGAGGCCACGCGCCCGCAGACACTCCGGATCGCGGCGGAGCTCCGCGAGCATCCCTTCGACCACAGCGCGCTCGTGCAGGCCCTCTACGAGGACAACCGGCGCGAGTACCTGTCCCTGGTCGGGACCGCGCTGGGACGCATGGCGTACGAGCCCGAGGCCGATCTGATCTGGACCTATCTCACGCAGTCGGACCTCGTCGCGGCCGGCGTGCACGCCCAGGAGACCGACGACCTGATCGACGTGATCCGTACGGCCCGCGACGTGGACGTCGCCGCGGTGATGAAGCAGATGAAGGACGGCCGCTTCAAGGTCAGCGCCCGGTCCAGAGGGGGCCACGACCTCGCGGCCGTCGCGGCCGAGTTCGGCGGGGGCGGGCACCGGCTCGCGGCCGGCTACACCTCGGATCACGGGCCGGCCGAGACGATCGAGCTGCTCGTGGCCGCCCTCCGCGGCGATCTCGTGCCCCGGTGACCGGGATGGGCCCGGCCGCGCCGGAGGGCCTGCTGCCGATCGACAAGCCCGGCGGGATCACGTCGCACGACGCCATCGACCGGATCAGGCGCGCCCTCGGCACGCGCAAGGTGGGGCACGCGGGAACGCTCGACCCGATGGCCACCGGGCTCCTGCTCGTCGGCGTGGGCCGGGCGACCCGTCTCCTGCGGTTCCTGTCGGAGCTGGACAAGACCTACGAGGGGACGGCACGGCTCGGCGTGGAGACCGACACGCTGGACGCCGACGGGGAGGTGACCCGGACCTCCGATGCATCCTCGGTGACGTCGGAGTCGCTCCGCGCGGCCATGTCCGGTCTGGAGGGCGACTCCCTGCAGCGACCCCCCGCGTACTCCGCGGTCAAGGTCGGTGGACGGAAGCTGTACGAGGCCGCGCGCAGGGGGCATGCGCTCGAGGCCGAGGCTCGGCCGATCCGGGTTCGCGGCTTCGAGCTGCTCCGCCGGACCGAGGACCTCGCGGACTTCCGCGTGACGTGTTCCAGCGGTACGTACGTGCGGGTCCTGCTGGCCGAAGTGGGCCACCGCGTGGGCTGCGGGGCACATCTGGTGCGGCTTCGGCGAACCGCGATCGGCCGGTTCGAGGTGGCCGGCGCCCGCTCCCCGGACGACCCGGGTGCGCCGTTGCCGGTCGAGCGCGCCGTGTCCCACCTCCCTCGCCTGGACCTCGAGCACGAGGAGGCGGTGGCGGCCGGCCACGGCCGGGTCCTGGCGCCACTGGGCATCGACGGGCCCTACGGTGTGTTCGGCGACAGCGGCTCGCTGATCGGCGTCTACGAGGACGACGGCGGCATGTCGAGGCCGCTGGTGATCTTGGCTCCGGGCGACCGACCGATGCGGTAGGGAGTAGGCTCGCCGGCATGCCAGACACGAGCACCGCGCAGCAGCCGGACGCCGCCGCGAAGGCGGCCGGGGGCCACAGCACCCGGCGGCGGGTCATCTCCACCGCGATCTCCCTGATCGTCGTCGTGGGGATCTTCGTGTACGCGATCCCGCGGATCGCGGACTACGGCGAGGTCTGGCGGACGGTCACCACGCTCACGCCCGTGGAGTCGGCGACCCTGGTCCTGGTGATGGTCTTCAACCTCTTCACGTACTGGTTCGCGAACATGGCGGCGCTGCCCGGCCTGAAGCTCGGACAGTCGGCCGTCCTCACGCAGACCACGACCTCGATCGCCAACACCATCCCGGCCGGCGGGGCGGTGGCCCTCGGCCTCACCTACCAGATCCTGCGGTCCTGGGGGTTCACCGGATCCTCCATCGCCCTGTACATCGGCGTCACGGGGATCTGGAACGTCTTCACGAAGCTCGCGTTGCCGGTGATCTCGATCGCCGTCCTCGCGTTCACCGGTGGCGGGAGCGCCGCGTACGTCGGCGCCGCACTGATCGGCGTCGCGGTGCTCGCCGTGGCGGTGGTGCTGCTGGCGCTCGTCTTCTGGCGCGAGTCCTTCGCCCGCCGGGTGGGCGACCGGCTCGGACGCATCGTGTCGTGGTTCCGCAAGCTCGCGCACAAGGAGCCCGTCACGGACGGCGCCGACCGCGCGACCGCCTTCCGGGCCGACACCGTGGAGCTCGTCCACCGCCGTTGGATCGCGATCACGCTCACCACGATCCTCAGCCAGCTCGCCCTGTACGCCGTGCTGCTGCTCACGCTGCGGCATGTGGGCGTGTCCGAGCAGGAGGTCTCGGCGGCGCAGGTCTTCGCGGTCTTCGCGTTCGGCCGGCTCCTGACGGCGCTCCCCATCACGCCCGGCGGGCTCGGGCTGGTCGAGCTCGGCTACATCGGCGGCCTGGTCGCCGCCGGCGGCGCCAAGCCGCAGGTGGTCGCCGCCGTGCTGCTCTTCCGCGTCCTCACGTACGGGATCCAGATCCCGCTGGGCGCGTTCACGTACATGATCTGGCGCGCGAAGACCAGCTGGCTCCGCGACGAGCCGCCCGAGGGAGCGATCGGCGAGCGCCGTGCCGCCGGCGCGCCGGAGGTCGAGCCCGCTTAGACTGGCGGCTCGGCCGCCTCGGGATCCTCAGCGATCTGCTCGGCCACCGTGACGCCCTGCAACCGCAGCGCGATGTCGCGGACCTCCGTGACCAGGACCGCTGCCGCGATGGCGATGCCGCTGCCGAGCAGGACGCCGACCACGACGTCGCTGAACCAGTGCGCGTTCAGGTACACGCGCGAGAACGCCATCACGAACGCGAACCCCGCCGCCGCCCACTCCCATCTGCGTCGCTCGCCGGCGGGGAAGAACGCGAGCACGAGGCCGACGGCCACCGCGGCCCCGGCCACCGCGTGTCCGGAGGGGAACGAGAAGCCTTTGGTCACGACGAGGGGGTCCAGCGGCCGGGTGCGGTGGAAGTACACCTTCAACGCCGTGAGGGCGATCTCCGAGACGATCCAGGTGAGGACGAACGCCGCGGCCTTCCGCCACCACCTCCGCGCGACGAGGTAGACGGAGACCACGGCCCGCAGCGGGATCGTCACGAGGCCGCCCCCGGCGACGTTCAGGAATCGGAAGAGCAGCGTGAGCGGCTCGACCCGGATGTCGTCCATCCAGTGGTACATGGAGCGGTCCAGGCGGCCGACGAACGGGACGGTCGTGACGGTGCCGGGCACCCCCACGGGGTGCCGTCCGACCGCCATCAGTGACAGGACGCACGCCGCCAACAAGCCCAGTGCGTACCAGAGCGCGCGGCGATGGTTGGTCAGCACGCCGGCCCCCTCGACCTCGGCCCGGCGGTCACCCGATGCACGGAGGGGCGTCGGCGCCGCACAGGATCTGATCCACCTCGTCCTCCACCGCCTGCACGATCGCCTTCCGTGGCAGGAACGAGAGCGCCTCCTCGGCCTCCAGGGACAGCGTGGGAGGCGCGTCGGCCGAGAAGCGGTAGCGGTACACGACGCAGCCCCCGTCGAAGACCAGGAAGCGAGTCCCGGAGAAGCCGGGGGGGAGGTCGGGCTGGACGTAGGCCCGCATCCCGACCTCGTCGGGAGCCGGCGGGACCTCGACGGCGTCGCCGACGTTGCAACTGGGGAGCATGTCGACCTCCACGGCGTGGATGCCCGCGATCGTGGAGTCGAGCCAGAGCTGGGCCTGCCCGTCGCGGATCTGCGCCCCGGACAACGACCAGCCCACTGGGAGCTCCTTGAGGCACGGCACCTGCGACGCTGAGGGGACGGCCTGTGCCATCAACGCGAAGACGGAGTCGTCCGCCTGGTTGCAGCCGGGCATGGTGGTCGAGCCCTCGACGCAGCCGGTGGCGACGATGCCCAGCACCGCGACGAGCAGGAGCGTGCGCCTCATGCGAAGGCCGCCCAGTTGCTGGCGATGAGGCCGAGCGAGATCAACCCGAGCAGCAGCACCCACATCGTGAGCGCCACGCGCCGCAGGCTCCACCGTTGGATGCGGACCGGGGGGAACGACGGCGCCAGCGTGCGGAATTCCTCGAGCAGGTTCCGGCCGTCCTCCTTCATCATCGACCGCAGCTGCGTGGGGCTCGCCACGCCGCGCGTGGCCGCGAACGCCTCGCCGATCTCCACCGGCGTGAAGTACGTGAGTGCGTGGTCGTACACCCGCTGCGCGTCGGTCCGCAGGCCCAGGACCATCATCATGTTCGCGAGGTCGACGGCCTGCCGCCAGGGCGAGGGTCGCACCTGCACGAAGAAGACGTCGATCAGGCGCAGGTGGCCGTCTAGCACCATCAGGTTCGCCGGCTTGATGTCGCGATGGGCCAGCCCTGCGTCCCACATCTCGCGGATCAGGTGCAGTCCCTCGTCGATCACCTGGTCGTCGATCTCCGCCTCGCCGATCTCGACCGCTCCGTCGAAGAACTCCATCAGGATCATGTACTCGCGGTCGGGAGTGATCTCCACGATCCCGGCGGGCTTGGGGGTGGGCAGTCCGAAGTCGTCCATGAGACGCAGCGCGTAGTCCTCGTACTCGACGAACCGGCGCACGGTGCCGAACGGCGTCTCGTCCTCGAGGGCTCCGTACAGGATCGTCCGGCCGAGCTTGTACCACCGGTCCGCACGCACGTGGCTCTTCGCGTAGAGCTTCGCGAAGACCTTGCGGTCGGGCTCGCCCTTGCCGGCAGCGATCCGCAGGAGCAGGGGCGTCGATCCACCGGATCCCTCCAGGCCGACCGGCTTCGCGTCCAGGACCGCGAGGTCGAGCTCCTCCTGGACCGCGGTGACGATGGCCTCGCCACGCCTGCCGCTCACATCCAGGTGGGCGGCCTTGCCTCGCGAGTACGTCACGGGGAACACGTCGTTGGGGACGAACCACCGGAAGGCCGTGAGCGCGATGGCGACGCCCAGCACCGCGCCGAAGACGCCCGAGGACATCGCGTCGACGCCCAGGTAGACGCGCGCGACGATCGTCACCGCGCAGATCGCCCCCGCGGCCCACTTCGCCCGGTTGCGCCAGATGCCGTGGGGGATCAGGGCGTACATCGCCCCGACCAGCGAGACCGCCAGCGAGGCCACGGGGCGGGAGGGCATCGAGAAGCCGTTCCACCCGGCGAGGATCTCCACGCCGAACGGACGTGGCCGTGCGATGAACAGGCTCACCAGATACGACGTGACCTCGAGGGCGATCACGGCGCCAAGAAACACGAACAGGTGCCGCCAGCGCCGGAACGCGATCAGGACCAGGATCGTGCCCCACCGCAGGATCCGGAAGGTCCAGCGCGAGGTCGTGACGTTCAGCTCCTGCATGATATCGATGAGCATCGGGACGCGCGCCTCCGCGAACCAGCGGACGATCGCCGCGTCGACCCGCTCGAAGAACCCGGCCAGGGGCCGGAAGAGGAGCACGCCCAGCAGGGTGACGACGTAGTACGCCACCATGCCGATCCAGAACTTCCCGGTGCGTCCGATGTCGTGGGGCAGGGGCGGCGGCTCGCCCGACGGCCGCCGGTGGCCGCGAACCCCGGGGAGCCTCAGACCCTCCTCGGTGACGCCCTGCTCGTTCTCGACGATGTCCATCGCGCGGATGCTACCCGTCGAGGCCCTCACGGTGGAGCCAGTCCTCCGCCACGGAGGCGGGGCTCCGGCCGTCGACGGCCACCTCGGCGTTCATCCCGCGCAGCTCCTCGGTGGTCAGCGCCGCCGACACGCGGTTCAGCAGATCGGACATCCGTGGTCCGTACCGTTCGAGCACGTCGGTGCGGACCACCGGGGTGACGTTCTCCGCCGGCTGCAGGCCTCGGTCGTCGTCGAGGAGCACCAGGCCGTCGCGCTCCGCCGCGCCGTCGGAGGTGAACACCACGGCGGCGTCCACGGCGTCGGACCGGAGCGCCTGCAGCGTCTGCTCGCCGGCGTTCAATGGCAGGAACTCGCCGAACCGCAGGCGGTAGACCCGCTCGAACCCCGGCAGGCAGAGCGGCCGGTCCTCGCACTCGGGCGGACCGCCGAACGTCATCCCGGGCGCGTGTGACTCGAGGTCGCTCATCGTGCGCAGTCCGAGAGCCGCCGCGGTGGCGGCGGTGACCGCCACGCCGTTGCGGTCCTGGGCAGGTGCGAAATCGAGGGCCGTGATGCCGCGTTCCGCGAGGGCGTCCCGCAGCGCTGCGTGGGTGCGCTCCTCGTCCGCGGTGGGCTCGACGGCGCCGAGCGTCACGAACGCGAGCGCGCTGCCTCCGTACTCCGGCACGAGGTCGACGAGCCCCTGCTGCAACGCCGGCTGCACCAGCTCCCGCGTGCCGAGGGCCAGCTCACGGTGCACGCGCATCCCGGCGCCCTCCAACGCCTGTCCGTAGATCTCGGCCAGGAGCTGGCTCTCCGGGAAGTCGAAGGCGGCGATCACCACTGCGTCGGGGTGCACGTCGGGGGCCGCGCCCGGCCCGGTGCACGCCGGAAGCATCAGGAGCAACGCGAGGACGATCCGGGGATGCACGCACCACACCGTACCCCCCTGCGTCGCGGGCGGGGTCCGCTACTCTCGACCGCCATGGAGATCGTGCGCGGGCTCGACAACCTGCCGGTCGGCGACGAGCCGGCGGTGGTGACGGTCGGCTTCTTCGACGGCGTGCATCTAGGACACCGCGCGGTGCTGGAACGCACCGTGGAGGCGGCGGCGGAGCGGAGCGTGCGATCGATCGCCGTCACGTTCGACCGGCATCCACGAGAGATCCTCACGCCGGGCCAGGAGCCTCGGTTGCTCACGACCGTCGAGCGGAAGGCGCGGCTCGTCGCGGCCGCGGGCATCGACGTGTTGGTGGTCCTCGAGTTCACGGAGCCGTTCTCGCACGTTCCCGCCGAGGACTTCGTCCGCGACGTGCTCGTCGGCGGACTCCACGCGGTCCACGCGGTGATGGGTGCCAACTTCACGTTCGGCCATCGCGCCGCCGGAACCATCGACCGGCTGCCGGAGCTGGGTGCGCCGCACGGGATGACGGCCGAGGGCGTCCCGCTCCTGGAGTTGGAGGGCCGGCGCGTCTCCTCGTCCTCGGTGCGCGACGCCCTGTCCGCCGGTGATCTGGCGTGGCCGCTGGAGGCGCTGGGCCGCCGCTTCGTCCTGGACGGCGAGGTGGTCTCGGGCCACGGGCGTGGCAAGGGCCTGGGGTACCCCACGGCCAACCTCCGCACGTGGCCTCGGCTGCTGCTGCCGGGGCAGGGCATCTACGCCGGAGTGGCCCAGCACGGTGAGGAGCGCTTCCTCGCGGCCATCGACGTGGGCACGAACCCGACGTTCGGGGTCGAGCCGCTGCACGTCGAGGCCTTTCTCCTCGACTTCGAGGACCGCGAGCTCCGCGGTGAGCCGCTGGCGGTCTCCTTCTGGGAGCGGCTCCGCGACGAGGTGCGCTACGACTCGGTCGACGACCTGGTGCGCGCGATCGCCGTCGACGTCGAGCGCACCCGCGCGGCCGTCCCCGGCTCCGAGACGGGTTCGTGACCGTCGGCAGGCACGGGAGGCGCCCGCACGTCCCCATCTGGGCCGTGGTGCTGGCCCTGCTCGTCGTGGCGGGCGCGTGGACCATCGCGGTCGACGCTCCCGATCCGGCCGCGCCCCGCGCAGCCACGTCGCCATCCTCGGCGCCACCGTCACGCTCGCCCGAGCCCGGGTCCCCGGCGCCCCGCCCATCGCCCGAGCGACGGGGTTCGCTGCTCCTGCACGGGACGGGGGACGTGAGCCTCGACCCGAGCTACATCAGCTCCTTCACGTCGCAGGGCTACGACTACGCCTGGAGCGGCCTCGACGGACTCTTCCGGCGCGACGATCTCACGGTGGTGAACCTCGAGTGCGCGGTCTCGAACAACGGATCGGCGGTCCCGAAGGAGTTCAACTTCCGGGGCGACCCCGACGCCCTGCCCGCCATGCGGGACGCGGGGGTGGAGGTGGCGAACCTCGGCAACAACCACAGCTACGACTTCGGTCCCGACGCGCTCCTGGACAGCGTGCGCAACCTGGAGAACGCGGGCATCGAACCCGTCGGTGCCGGGGCGGACCAGGACGACGCGCTCGCGCCAGCGCTCCTCGAGCTCCGTGGCTGGCGGGTGGCGGTGGTCGGCCTCGACCAGGTGGTGGATCCGTTCCCGGAGGCCGTCGCCACCGACGCGAAGCCCGGCACGGCGGCCGGCCACGACACGGACCTCATGATCGATGCGATCCGCGCCGCGGCGGACCGGGCAGACATCGTGGTCGTCATGATCCACTGGGGCGTGGAGCTGGACACGCAGCCGCGGGCGGAGCAGGTGGCTCTGGCGCACCGGATGATCGAGGCCGGAGCCGACGTGATCTTCGGCGGGCACTCGCACCGCCTGCAGCCGATGGACACCTACCGCGGCCGGCCGATCTTCTACAGCCTGGGCAACTTCGTGTGGCCGGACCTCTCGGTCGAGGGGTCCACGACGGCGGTCGCGGAGGTCACCGTCACCCCCGGTGGGGCCTTCCGGGGACGTCTGCTGCCCGCCACCATCACCGCTCCGGGGCATCCGGAGCTCCGGTGAGGCACCCGGTCGGGCCCGCGTCCCCGCTGGTAGGCTTGGCTACCGCATGACGATCACCAAAGACGAGAAGCAGCAGATCATCGCCGACTACGCCCGGTCGCCGGGCGACACCGGCTCCGCCGAGGTCCAGGTCGCGGTCCTGACCACGCGGATCGCCGAGCTCACCGAGCATCTCAAAGCCCACAAGGCGGATCACCACTCCCGTCGCGGGCTGCTGATGCTCGTCGGACGCCGCCGCCGACTCCTCGACTACCTGAAGCGTGAGGACATCGGCCGGTACCGAGAGCTCATCTCGCGCCTGGGTCTGCGCCGATAGGTCCGAACGGGCGCCCGGGGGCGCCCGTCCTCGGAGGAGGGATGCGAACGACCTGACCTCGATCTATCGGAGGCCGGGGCCCACGGTCGGTTATCAGTAGCGGCCCGCCGAGCCAGCACACAGCCGGACCCGCAGGAGCGATCCTGCCGGTTCGCGGCGCGGCGGCCCACCACTGAGAACTGGCCGGACCCGACCTCCTCCGCTCGAGCCGCGCGCACGTCTGCGCCCGGCCACCATCCAAGGAGGAACCGGCCCATGGCCATCACCACCCGTACCTGGACCCTCGGGGACAGGGACCTGACCTTCGAGTCGGGCAAGCTCGCACTGCAGGCACACGGCGCCGCCGTCGTCACCTACGGCCAGACCACGATCCTCGCCACGTGCGTGAGCTCCAAGCCGCGCGAGGGCATCGACTTCTTCCCGCTCACGATCGACGTCGAGGAGCGGATGTACGCGGCCGGCAAGATCCCCGGCAGCTTCTTCCGCCGCGAGGGTCGTCCCTCGGAGACCGCGATCCTGACCTGCCGTCTGATCGACCGGCCGCTGCGGCCCACGTTCCGGGACGGCTACCGCGACGAGGTGCAGGTCGTCGTCACGATCCTCGGCATCGACGGCGAGAACCCCTACGACATCCCGGCCATGAACGGGGCGTCCCTGGCGACCTGTATCGCCGGCCTGCCCTTCGACGGTCCCGTGGGATCCGTCCGCATGGCCCTGATCGACGACGAGTGGACCGTGAACCCCACGTTCCAGCAGACGGAGGAGGCCACGTTCGACGTGGTGGTCGCCGGTCGCCGCAACGACGCCGGTGAGATCGACGTGCTCATGATCGAGGGCGAGGCGCCCGACAACACGTGGTCGCTCCTGGCCGACGGCGCCACCGCGCCGACGGAGGAGATCGTCGCGGAGGGCCTGGAGGCCGCGAAGCGGGCCATCTCCGAGGTGATCGAGATGCAGCTCGAGTTCCTCAAGGAGATCGACGTCACACCTCGGCCGTTCGAGCCGAGGCCGCTCTTCGGCGATGACCTCTTCGACGCCGTGTCCGACTTCGCGAAGGACCGGCTCTCCGGGGCGATCCTTCCGGACAAGGTCGCCCGCGAGGAGGCGCTCACCGCGCTCAAGGAGGAGACCCGGGCGCACGTCACCCAGCAGTTCGGCGAGGACGCGTTCGCGGCGCGAGCCTCGGAGTTCGGGCCGGCCTGGAAGCAGCTCCAGAAGAAGGTCATGCGCAAGCGCGTGATCGACGAAGGGATCCGGCTGGACGGCCGCGCCGCCGCGGACATCCGTCCGCTGTCCGCGGAGGTCGGCGTGCTGCCCCGCGCGCACGGGTCGGCGCTGTTCAGCCGCGGCGACACGCAGGCGCTGAACGTCACCACGCTGGGGATGCTGCGGATGACGCAGATGATCGACACCCTCGACCTCGAGGACTCCAAGCGGTACATGCACCACTACAACTTCCCGCCGTACTCCACGGGGGAGACCGGCCGCGTCGGCTCGCCGAAGCGCCGGGAGATCGGGCACGGCGCGCTCGCCGAGCGCGCGTTGATCCCGGTGATCCCGACCGAGGAGGAGTTCCCGTACGCACTGCGGCTCGTGAGCGACATCATGAGCTCGAACGGGTCCACGTCCATGGCCAGCGTCTGCGGCTCCACCCTGTCGCTGATGGACGCCGGCGTACCGATCAAAGCTCCGGTCGCCGGCATCGCCATGGGGATGATCGCCGACGAGGGCAGGTACGTGACGCTCACGGACATCCTCGGAGCCGAGGACGCGCTGGGCGACATGGACTTCAAGGTGGCGGGCACGCGGGAGTTCGTCACCGCGATCCAGCTCGACATGAAGGTCACGGGGCTGCCCGGCGAGGTGCTGGCCGGTGCGCTGCAACAGGCGCGTGACGCCCGACTGGTGATCCTGGACGTGATCGAGAGCACGATCCCCGTGCCGCGCGAGCAGGTGAACCCGATCGCGCCGCGCATCATCTCGATCCACATCCCGGTCGACAAGATCGGCGAGGTGATCGGCCCCAAGGGCAAGCGGATCAACGAGATCATCGCGATGACCGGTGCCGACATCGACATCCAGGACGACGGCACCGTGTTCATCGGATCCAAGGAGGGCGCCGGCGCCGACGAGGCCGCGCGGATGATCGAGGAGATCGCGAATCCGCGGCCGGTGCTCGTGGGCGAGCGCTACACCGGCCAGGTGGTGAAGACCACCACGTTCGGGGCGTTCGTGAACCTCGTGCCCGGCCGGGACGGTCTGGTGCACATCTCGAAGCTGGGCAAGGGCAAGCGCCTGTCCAACGTCGAGGACGCGGTGCACGAGGGTGACACGCTCGAGGTCGAGGTCCAGGAGATCGACGGCCAGGGCAAGATCAGCCTGAAGCCGGTGGGCGAGGAGTGGGAGGCGCCCGCGGGCAGCGAGGACACGTCCGGTGGCGACCGGGGCGGCGATCGCGGCGAGCGCCGTCCGCCGCGGGACCGCGAGCGCTCGCGGAGGCGGCGGAGGTGGTGGCGACCGCAGCCGCGGGAAGCGCTTCCGCGACCGCGAACAGCCCAGCTGACGGATGCCCGATCGCCCGAACGGAGTTCTCCTCCGGTCTGCGCGTCGTGACCGAGCGGATGTCAGGCGTCCGCTCGGTCGCGCTCGGCATCTGGGTGCTCGCGGGCTCCCGTGACGAGGAGCCCGCGATCAGTGGGTCCAGCCACTTCCTGGAGCACCTGCTCTTCAAGGGGACGAAGGAGCGCTCCGCCCTCGACATCGCGCAGCACTTCGACGCGGTCGGCGGCGACCTCAACGCGTTCACGGCCAAGGAGTACACGTGCTACTACGCGCGGGTCCTGGACCGTGACCTCCCGATGGCCGTCGAGCACCTGGCAGACATGCTGCAGCACAGCGTGATCCGGAAGGCGGACCTCGACGCCGAGCGGCAGGTGATCCTCGAGGAGATCAACATGCACGAGGACTCGCCCGAGGACGTCGTCCACGACCTCTACACGGAGGTCCTGTGGCCCGACCACCCCCTCGGCCGGCCGGTCCTCGGCACGGTCGCCACGATCGAGGCGGCGACCCGCGATCGCGTCCACCGCTTCTACCGCCGGCACTACGTGCCGGGCAACTTCGTGGTGGTGGCGGCCGGGAACGTGCGGCACGAGCACGTGGTGACGCTGCTCCGCCGCCACATGGAGACCGGGCGGGCGTTGCGCGAGGGCCAGCGCTCGTCGTGGAACCTTCGCAGCGGCGGAACGCCCCCCACGCCCAGCGGCCGGAGCCTGACGAAGCGTCGCCGGACGGAGCAGGCGCACATCTGCCTCGGCACGAACGGCCTGCCCAGGACCGATCCCGACCGGTTCGCGTTCCTGATCGTGAACACCGCGCTGGGCGGCGGCATGAGCTCGCGGCTGTTCCAGAAGATCCGCGAGGAGCGCGGTCTGGCCTACTCCGTCTACAGCTACCACTCCCAGTACACCGAGGCGGGTTTGTTCACCGCATATGCCGGCACCACGCCCGCGCGCGCCCGGGAGGTGGTGGCGCTGCTCCACCGGGAGCTGGCCGACGTCGGCGCCGCGCGGGCTCACGGAGCAGGAGTTCGAACGGGCCAAGGGCCACGTCAAGGGGTCGCTGGTGCTGTCGCTCGAGGACCCCGGCGGCCGCATGTCCCGGCTCGGGAAGTCGGAGATCGCCCACGGCGAGATCCTCACGGTCGATCAGACCCTCAAGCGGATCGAGGCCGTCACGCTGGAGGACGCCCGGCGGGTCGCGCAACGGGTCCTGTCGCAACCCATCACCCTCACGGTGCTGGGTCCGTTCGGGGCGGGCGAGTTCCGGGAGCCGGCGGCGTGATCCGGGTGGGCGTGGTGGGCGCCTGCGGCCGCATGGGCCAGATGGTGTGCCGGGCCGTCGCGGACGATCCCGAGCTCACGCTCGTCGCCGCCGTCGACCGATCCCACGTGGGCGAGTCGATCGGCGCGCTGATCGGCAAGCCCAAGATCGAGGTCTGGGTCGGTGACGAGCTGCACGACCTGCTTACGGCCGAGGTCGAGGTCGCCGTCGACTTCACCCATCCCGACGTCGTGCGCGACGACCTCGAGTGGGCCGTGGAACACGCGGTCGACATCGTGGTCGGCACGACCGGACTCACCGACGCGGACCTCGAGAGGTTGCGCGCCCGGCTCGAGGCCGACGTCTCGGAGTCCAACGTCATCGTGGCGCCGAACTTCGCCCTCGGCGCCGTCCTGATGCAGCGCTTCGCCGCCGAGGCGTCGCGCTTCTTCCCGGCGGTCGAGGTGATCGAGCTGCATCACGACACGAAGGCCGACGCTCCCAGCGGCACGGCGATGGCAACGGTGCGGCGCATCCTGCAGGAGCGTGAGGGCGAGTACCAGGCCCCCGGCCAGGAGTCGGTCCCCGGCGTCCGGGGCGGCGACGTCGAGGGCATCCGCCTGCACTCGGTGCGACTGCCCGGTCTGGTCGCGCACCAAGAGGTGATCCTCGGCGCGCCGGGGCAGACCCTGACGATCCGCCACGACTCCATGGACCGGGCGTCGTTCATGCCCGGGGTGCTCCTGGCGATCAAGTCCGTGGGCGCGCGTCCGGGGCTCACGGTGGGCCTGGAGCCACTGCTGGAGGCCCGGTGAGCGGCACCCTCGCCTTGGTGGTGGCCCACCCCGACGACGACACGTTCGGCAGCGCGGGCACCGTCGCGCTGCACGCCGACGATCCGGCCTTCCGGTTCGTGCTGGTGCACGCGACGAGCGGAGAGGCGGGACAGATCGCCGATCCGGCGCTGGCGACGCCCGAGACCCTCGGTGCGGTGCGCGAGGAGGAGGACCGCCGATCGTGGGTCGCTCTGGGACGCGAGCCCGATCGGCACGAGTGGCTCCGCTACCCGGACCACGGCGTCGATGCGATCGATCGCTCGGAGCTCGTCGGCCGGATCGAGACGATCCTGGCCGAGGAGCGTCCGGACGTGGTCGTGACGTTCGGACCCGACGGCGTCACGGGCCATCCCGACCACGTCACGGTGGGCCTCGCGACCACGGAGGCGTTCCACCGGCTGCGTGCGGCCGACGCCGGCGGGTTCCGCCGGCTGATCCACACCGCGATCCCGCAGCGGCGGATCGACGAGTGGAACCGGGAGCTGGTGCAGGCCGGGAAAGAGCCGATGGACAGCTCGCAGCTCTACGTACCGGGTGGCGTCCCCGACGAGGCGATCGACGTCGAGGTCGACACCTCGCAGGTGATCGAGCCGGTCGTCGCCGCGATCGCCGAGCATCGGACGCAGGCGGGCGGGATGGAGAACTGGTCCGACGAGCAGCTCCGGCGGTCGCTCTCACGCGAGTTCGGCGTCGTGGCGTGGCCGTCGCGGCCCTCTGGCGCCCCGGTGCTGACCGACGTGTTCGAGTCGCTCTGACCCGCGTCGTGCGTCGGCGCCCGCGTTAGGCTCGGTGGTCCATGGACATCGAGATCCGAACGATCGACCGCGAGGACTACCAGGCGTGGGTGCGTCCGCTGGAGGCGGCCTTCGCGGAGGAACCCTCGGAGTTCTGGACCGAGCTGGACATGCGCCTGCTCGAGTTCGATCGCACGCTCGCAGCCGTGGACGAGGGCGAGTTCGTGGGCTCGGCCGCGGTGCTCACGCTCGACCTCACGGTGCCCGGCCCGACGCCGGTGCCGATGGCGGGCGTGACCATGGTCGGCGTCCTGCCGACGCATCGGCGGCGGGGCATCAACTCCGCGCTGATGCTTCGGATCCTGGAGGACGTCCGCGACCTCGGGCGGGAGCCGGCCGCCGGCCTGTGGGCCTCGGAGGGCGGCATCTACGGGCGGTTCGGCTACGGGCCCGCGACCTGGGTCGCGGATGTCGAGATCGCCCGGGACCGGGTCCGGCTGGCGCCCGCCGAGCCCTCGGGCCGGCTGCGTTTCACGACGGATCGGGCCGAGGGCCTCGACGCGATCGCGCCGGTCTACGATCGGATCCGCTCGACGCGGGCGGGGCTGGTGTCGCGCCCGTCGCGCGCGCATTGGGACTTCCGGCTCCAGGATCAGGAGTCCTCGCGCGACGGCGCGAGCGCGTTCCGCTACGTGGTGCACGCCGGGACCGACGGCGCCGACGGGTACGCGGTGTACCGGGTGAAGCACGACTGGAAGGACGGGGTCTCGCTCAGCGAGGTCCGCGTGGAGGAGCTGGCGGCGGCGACGCTGCCCGCCGCGGTCGAGCTGTTCCGTCACGTGCTGGACATCGACCTGACGACGAAGACCTCGTGGGAGGGGGCGCCGGTCGACACCGAGCTCCGGCACGTGCTCCTCGACCAGCGGCCTCTGCGGACGCGTCAGGGCGATGGGCTGTGGCTCCGTGTCTGCGATGCGGCCGGCCTCCTGGGCGCGCGTCGCTACACCGTCGACGGGCGGCTGGTGATCCGGGTCGTGGACGACGTGTGCCCGTGGGTCGAGGGCACCTACGTCCTCGATGCCGGCGGCGAGGGGGCGGCGTGTGTGCGCGACCAGGCGGCCACGCCCGACCTGACGATGCCGTCCTCGACGCTGGCCTGCGCCTACCTGGGCGGCACGGGGATCGGTGCGATGGCGCGCGCGGGGCTCCTGGACGAGGAGACCTCGGGCGCGGTCGAGCGAGCTCACGCCATGTTCGCCACGTCCATCGCCCCCTGGTGCCCGTCCTTCTTCTGAGCGCCCGGACGACCGCGTCCACGTGAGCGTCCCGCGTCACGACGGGCGCGTGCGGCGGAGCTCCACGACGTCGATCCGCGCGTCGTCCGACCGGGTGATCACGAGTCCGTCCAGCTCCGCCATGGGCTGGACCTCGCGGCCGGTGAGGCCGAGAGCCGCGCGTTCGACGAGCGGCGTGTGGCTGATCGCGAGGCCCGTCCATCCCTCGTCCATCTGGTCCAGCAGCGCCCGGACGCCGGCCGCCATGCCCTCGGGGCTGCCGCCGCTCGCATCCTGACCTCCGAGACCCGGGACCACGGCGTGGTCGGCCAGCTGGACGCCGGCGCCCCGCAGGAACCACGCCGCGGTCTCGGCCGCGCGGTGCGCCGGCGACACGTACACGACGTCGTATCGGCCCGACGAGGACCGCCCGGCGTCCTCCGCCTCGGCGCGCCCGTCGGGTGAGAGTCGGTCCGCGACGGGGTCGCGACGGGCGTGGCGGCGGAGTTCCAGTGTCTTCACGGGGCGAGGCGTCCTTCCTGCGTCGGTTCGCGTATGATGCCGCCTCCATGCGCACCCTACGCCGATTCGTCCTGCCCGCGATGCTGCTCCTCGCGCTGGCCGGGTGCACCGGTGACGGCAGCGAGGTGACGCCGACGGGCAGCAGCGGTGCGAGCCCACCCCCCACCGATGCCGGCTCCACGACGTTCTCGCCCGGCACGTTCCGGTACCAGAACGCCGGGCTCCAGGTGGGGCTGCAGCTGGAGGCCAACACCGGGACGATGGACGTGGACAACGGCAGCGGGTTCGCGCTGGGCAAGCCGGACCTCTACGTGCTGGACGGCGTGACGCGGCGAGCACATCGACGGCAAGGTGCTGGACGCACAGCCGGTGGAGGACGGGGCGCAGGCCACGTTCCAGGTGCAGTTCCCGCCAGAGGTCACCCCGAAGTCGCTCGGTCTGGTGATCCTGCTCTTCGGCAGCGACAACTACGGCGCCTTCGCCCCGGCGTAGCTAGCGGCTCGCGGGCTCGCTCTCGCCGGCCTGCCACCGCGCCAGCACGAAGACCAGGTCGCTGAGCCGGTTGAGGTAGCGCCGCACCTCCGGGTTCACCTGGCGGCCGGGCTCGCGCTGCAAGCGCCACCACCTGCCGCTCGGCCCGCCGGATCACGCTGCGCGCGACGTCGAGCGCCGCGCTCGCGGGGTTCGCGCCGGGAACGATGAAGACCTCGGGCAGCGGGCGGTCGGCCACGAGCTCGTCGATCCGCGATTCGAGCCGCTCGACCATGCCGGGCGTGACCAGCGAGACGCCCTCCTCGAGCAGCTTCGCGCGTTCGCGCGGGTTCGTGGCGAGGTCGGCGCCGACCACGAACAGCTCGCGCTGCAGGGCCAGCAGGTCGGCGGCCAGCGCGTCGTCGTCGCAGAGGGACCTGGCCAGGCCCAGCACGGCGACGGCCTCGTCCGTCGTGCCGTAGGCGTCGGTCGCCGGGTCGTCCTTGGGCACACGGCCGCCGTACAGCAGGCCGGTGGTGCCGTCGTCGCCGCTCTTGGTGTAGATGCGGGGCATCGGCGGCTAGGATAGGGCAACGCCAGGCGCCCCACCGGCGCGGCCCGCGGCCCCAACCGCGAAGGAGGTTCCCGATGACCGGCAGGTTCGGATCCGTCATCACGGCGATGGTCACCCCCTTCCGAGAGGACCATGCGGTGGACTTCGACGGCGCCCAGGCGCTGGCGAGCTACCTGCTGGACCACGGAACCGACGCCGTGGTCGTGGCCGGATCCACCGGCGAGTCGCCGACCCTCACCTACAAGGAGAAGGCGGAGCTGTTCCGCGCCGTCGGTGAGGTCGTCCGGGGACGGGGCCACCTGATCTGCGGCACGGGCACGTACAGCACCGCCGAGACGCTGGAGCTGACCCAGGCCGCCGAGGACGCGGGCGCGGACGGTCTCCTCGTCGTGACGCCCTACTACAACAAGCCCCCGCAGCGAGGCCTCGTGGCGCACTTCGAGCGCATCGCCGACGCGACCGACCTGCCGATCATCGCGTACAACATCCCGGGCCGGACCGCGACGCGGATCGAGCACGACACGCTGCTGCAGCCTGTCGCGCAAGGACGAACATCGTCGCCGTCAAGGACTCGACCGGCGACTTCCAGGGCGTCTCCCGGCTGATGTCCGAGGCGCCGCCGACTTCGAGGTGTACTGCGGCGACGACTGGGCCACGTTCGGCTACGTCTGTCTGGGCGCGGTGGGAGTGGTCTCCGTGGCCTCGCATCTGGTGGGACCGCAGATCCGCCAGATGATCGAGCTGATCGAGACGGGCGACGTCGCGGCCGCCCGGAAGATCCACGAGTCGCTCAGCCCGCTGTACAACGCCCTGTTCGTCACGAGCAACCCGATCCCGCTGAAGGCAGCCCTCGAGCTGGTGGGCCGGCCGGCCGGCGTTCCGCGCCTGCCGCTCGTCCCCGCCACCTCGGAGGAGCGGGGCCGGGTCCGCAAGGCATTGGAGGACGCCGGTCTCCTCTGACACCCGCTGCCGCGTCGTCTTCCTCGGTGGGGTCGGCGAGGTGGGCCGGAACATGGCCTGCCTGGAGCTCGATGACCGCATCCTCATCATCGACGTCGGTCTGTCGTTCCCCAACGGCGACATGCACGGCATCGACCTGGTGCTGCCGGACTTCGACTACGTGCGCGAGCGCGCGGACCGGGTCGAGGCCGTCGTCCTCACGCACGGGCACGAGGACCACATCGGCGCGCTGCCGTACCTGCTGCGCGACCTCCGCGACATCCCGGTCTACGGCACCGCGTTCACCCTCGCGCTGCTCCGGGGCAAGCTCGAGGAGCACGAGGTGCTGGACCGGTGCGAGCTGCGCACCGCCGTTCCCGGCGAGGCCGACCTCCGTCGGCCCGTTCTCGATGCGGTTCCTGCGGGTGACGCACTCGATCCCCGACGGCATGGCGGTGGCGGTGGACACGCCGTTCGGGACGATCCTGCACACCGGCGACTTCAAGATCGACCAGACGCCGCTGGACGGTCGGCCCACCGACCTGCACGGGTTCGCCGAGGAGGCGAGCGGCGCCGGCGTCCACCTGCTGCTGTCGGACTCCACGAACGCCGAGGAGGCCGGATACACCTCGAGCGAGCGGAGCGTCGGGCCGGTGCTGCACCGCATCATCGAGCAGGCGCCCGGCATCGTCGTCGCCGCCTGCTTCTCCAGCCACATCCACCGCATCCAGCAGATCGTCGACGCCGCGCGGGCGAACGAGCGGGTGGTGGCGTTCCTCGGCCGGTCCATGCACAACTCCGTGAACGCCGCGCGCTCGCTGGGCCTGCTCCACGTGCCGGATCAGGACGTCGTGCTGATCGAGGAGGTCGACCGCCTGGATCCCCAGCCGATGTCGTGGTGATCTGCACGGGATCGCAGGGCGAGCCGTACAGCGCGCTGTCGCTGATGGCCGGCAGGTCCCACAAGTTCGTGAAGATCACGGAGGGCGACACCGTGGTGCTGTCCTCGTCGCTGATCCCCGGCAACGAGCCGGCGATCCACCGCGTGGTGGACTCGCTCTACCGGACAGGAGCCGACGTCTTCCACATGCCCGCCGACCCCGTCCACGCCAGCGGACACGCCGGTCAGGAGGAGCTGCGACTGATGCTGTCGCTGGTGCGCCCGCGGTGGTTCATCCCGTCCACGGCGAGCGCCGGCACCTGCAGCACCACGCACGGCTGGCGGTGGAGGTCGGGATCCCGAGCGACCACGTGATCATCTGCGAGGACGGCGACGTGGTGGAGGTGGGCGAGCGGGTCGGCACGACCGACCGGGTCCAGGCGGGGATGACGTTCGTGGACGGCCTCGGCATCGGCGACGTGGGCGGCGAGGTGCTGCGTGATCGTCGCAAGCTTGCCGGCGACGGCGTGGTCGTGGTCGTCGTCACGGTGGACGCGCACACGGGCGAGATCGTGGCCGGTCCCGACGTCGTGAACCGGGGCTTCGTCTACGACGAGACCTCCGAGCGACATCCTTGAAGAGGCCCGCAAACGCGTCATGCTGTCCATCGAAGAGAGCTCGGAGGCCCACGTGACCGACCCGAGCCAGCTCCAGCAGAACGTCCGCAGGGTGCTCGGTCGCTACTTCTACGAGGTGACCCAGCGCAAGCCGGTGATCCTGCCGGTGATCATGGAGGTGTAGGTGGCCACGAAGACTTCCCCGTCTCGCCGGCCCGCGGCCAAGCGCGGGTCGGCGCCGTCGAAGGCGCGCGCCAAGAAGGCCCGCCAGCCCGCAAGACCCCCACCCGTCAGATCCTGTCGCCCTGGGCGCGCGACGCGCTGGGCATCGGTCTCGTGGTCCTCGCGGGCCTCGCGATCCTGTCGGTCTGGATGGACGCGGCCGGCCCGGCCGGAGCGGGCCTCGCGTGGCTGCTGCGTGGCGCCTTCGGCGTGGCCGCGGTGCTGTTCCCCCCGATCGGCGCATGGTGGGGCGTCGTGCTGCTCCGCGATGTCGCGCGCGAGGACCGCGTCCGCATGTTCATCGGATTCGTCGTGATGGCGGCGGCGCTCCTCGGGCTCGTGTCCCTGGTGCGCGGGAACCCCAGCGTGGCCTCCGGGGCCACGGTCCTCGCGGACGCGGGCGGACTCCTCGGCGCGCTGGCGGCGTGGCCGCTCTCGCGTGTGCTCTCCTCGTACGGGGCCGCGGTGGTCTGTCTCGGGTTCGCCGTCCTCGGGCTGCTGATCCTCACGGGCACCCCGATCTCCGCCGTCCTGGAGCGGATCGGCGAGTTCCGCGACGAGCGCGCCGAACGGGACCCCGTCGGCGTCCGCGGCCGCGACCGGTACGCGTTCACGTCGGATGCGGAGCAGGAGCTGGAGGAGCCAGAGGATGCGCCGAGGACGCGCCAGAAGACGCGCATGGGGACGCGCATGGGGACGCGCACATGGGCGCGCACATGGACCCCGGGGGCGCCGCGGCGCCGCGCCGACGCAGGTCGATCCGCGAGATGCTCGGGTTCGACGAGCTCCCGGACGATCCACCAGCCGATCCGCTGATCGTCATCCCGGAGACCGCGCCGGCGGACCTCGCCTATCCGGAGGACCTCGTCGAGGAGCTCCAGGCGCCGGCCGATCGACGCGCCTGCGGCACGCGGCCGCAGGGTCAGGACGCCCACCGGCGACTACCGGCTGCCGGCGATCGACCTGCTTCGCACGGCGCCGCCCTCGACCGCCGACGGCCGCGCGGAGGACGAGGTGATGGAGGCGCTGGAGCGCACGCTCGTCACGTTCGGCGTCGACGCCCGTGTGACCGGCGCGCACCGCGGACCCACCGTCACCATGTACGAGGTCGAGGTCGCCGCCGGCACCAAGGTGCAGAAGGTCCTCAGCCTGTCCAGCGACATCGCGTACGCGCTGGCCACGCCCGACGTCCGCATCATCGCGCCGATCCCCGGCAAGTCCGCGATCGGCATCGAGGTGCCGAACAAGCACCGCGACTTCGTGATGCTCGGGGACATCCTGCGGTCCCGGGCGGCCCGCGAGGCCACGCACCCGCTCACGGTTGCGCTGGGCAAGGACGTGCACGGGCGCTCGCAGATGGTGAACCTCGCCACCATGCCCCACGTCCTCATCGCCGGCGCCACCGGCGCCGGCAAGTCCAGCCTCGTCAACAGCTTCATCACGTCGATCCTGATGCGGGCCACGCCCGACGACGTCCGCCTCGTGCTGATCGACCCGAAGCGGGTGGAGCTCAGTCACTTCGCCGAGGTTCCGCACCTGCTGACGCCGGTGATCGTTCACCCGAAGCGCGCCACCGAGGCGCTCGAGTGGATCGTGCGCGAGATGGAGCTGCGCTACGAGACCCTCGCGACGGTCGGCGTTCGCGACATCGACGGCTACGAGGAGGGTCTGCGGGACGGGACGCTGCGCCTACCGGTCGGCCACGAGGACCGCTACGAGCACATGCCGTACATCGTCGTCGTGATCGACGAGCTGGCGGACCTGATGATGGTGGCCCCGCGGGCCGTCGAGGACGCGATCTGCCGGATCGCGCAGATGGCGCGCGCGGTGGGGATCCACCTCGTGGTCGCGACGCAGCGGCCGAGCGTCGACGTCGTGACCGGGCTGATCAAGGCGAACATCCCCAGCCGGATCGCGCTCATGACCTCGAGCCAGGCGGACTCCCGCGTCGTCCTGGACCAGAACGGCGCCGAGAAGCTCGTGGGCCACGGCGACATGCTGTTCGCGCCGGCCAACGCGTCCAAGCCCGCCCGGCTGCAGGGCGCGTGGGTCACCGAGGCCGAGATCCACGACGTGAGCGGCGTCATCCGGGAGCAGCGGCAGGTCGCGTACGAGCATTCGGTCGAGGGTCTCGGGCTGCCGCCCAGCGAGTCCGAGCTGGCGGCCGCGGGAGGCACCGGCGACGACGAGGACCTGCTGAACCAGGCGGCGGAGCTCGTGATCCGGTCCCAGCTGGGCTCCACCAGCATGCTCCAGCGGAAGTTGAAGGTCGGCTTCGCACGCGCCGGTCGTCTCATGGACCTGCTCGAGGAGCGCGGGGTGGTGGGTCCGAGCCTCGGGTCGAAGGCCCGCGACGTGCTGATCACGATGGAGGAGTGGGAGGAGCGCCGCTCTGCCTGAGCGGCTCCGGGTGCCGAGGTGATGCGCGAGGCGCGCGACCCGACCCCGCCCCCGGGTTCGGTCGGCGTCGCGGTCCGAGGCCGGCCGGTGCTCGTCGCGGTGGTCGTGACGTACATCGTGGGGTGGACGGTGTACGGCCTGCGCTCCGGCAGCGACGCCACCCTCGCGTACCTCGCGACCATGCTGGTCCTCGCGACGGTCGTGGCCTTCGTGCACGCCCGGGTCGGACTGTCGTCGGCCGTCCTGTGGATCGTGGCGGCCTGGGGCTTCGCGCACATGGCGGGCGGTCTCGTCGCGGTGGGCGACGGGGTGCTCTACAACGCCTCGCTCGGCGTGCCCTTGCTGCGATACGACCGCGTGGTGCACGCGATCGGCTTCGGCACCGCCGCGGTCGCGTGCTGGCAGGCCCTGCGATCGATCCACCCCGCGGTGCCGCTCACCCCCGGCGTTGCCGTCTTGGTGTCGTTGATGGGGATGGGGGTGGGAGCGCTCAACGAGGTCGCGGAGTTCTTCGCGAGCCGGACGTTCGCCGCCAACGTGGGCGGCTACGTGAACACCGGATGGGACCTGGTCGCGAACGCGATCGGGTGCGGGGTGGCGGCGTCGGTGCTGTGGGGACGCGAGGTCCGCGCCGCCCGGGTCTAGAGCGCGCCGACGCGCGTGTGGATCTGCAGGAGCGAGTCCGCGTGCTGCTGCGGGTCCAACATGAGCCCGCCTCCGGCCACGCCCACCTGCGTGCACCAGTAGCCGTAGATGCGCTCCGGGGTCCACCCCCGCTCCACGGCGCCCCGGTAGCTGCGGGCCATCTCGCTGCCCGTCCACAGCGCGTCGGGACTGACGACGAAGCCGCCACGGTCGCCGTCGATCGACAGCCAGAACGCGCCGACCACGCCCCACGTTCCGTCGTCGAGGTCGCCGGAGGCGAGCAGGCAGCGAACCGGGCCCTCGGCGAGCACGCTGAGGACGGTGGGCCGGGACTCGATCGTGGACAGGGGATGGGCGGAGGCGGAGCCGAATCGCAGGGACATGGCGGGAAATCTATCTCCACCGACCCGGCCGTCACAGCGGACGTATGGGTGATATCCCGCGCGCCCAGGGGCCTAGGCCGTGCGCCGATCTTCGACCGTGATCGCCCATCGCTCGTGATCCCGCCAGCGTCCCGCCACCTTCAGGTAACGCGGCGAATACCCCTCGAGGCGGAAGCCCGCGCGCCGCACGAGGGCGATCGAGGCTGAGTTCCCCGGCTGGATGTTGGCCTCGACGCGATGGAGGCCACGAGGGCCGAAGGCGTAGCGGAGGGTGAGGTCCAGCGCCTCCGACATGAGCCCCTGACCCTGGTGTGGCGCGAACGCGTAGTAGCCAAGGTAGCCGCTCCGGAACGGGTCCGGGACGATCTGGGACAGCGTGAGGGACCCCACCAGATCGCCGCCGTCGCGGCGACGAACCAGCAGCCCCGCCGCGTTCCGCCGCCGCACCTTGCGCAGGTAGTCGGCGAACCCCTCGGGGTCGGCGGGTGGAGCGACCCACCGGCCGTGCAGACGGCCGCTGCGAGCGACGGCGTCCAGGAACTCCCCGCGGTCTCGTGCCGACGGCGCGTGCAGATCCAGACGCCGGCCGCGCACGAGCACGGTCACGTGGCGGCCCGCGCGAACGCCTCCGCGACGACGCCCATCGCCTCTTCGCGATCGGCGAATCCGTCCGTGCCGACGGGCTTGTGCTCCAGCTGCTTGTAGACCTGGAAGAAGTGCTCGATCTCGTTCAGCAGGTTCTCGTTGAGGTCGCCGAGCCGCTCGATCTGGGACCACATCGGATCGCGGAGCGGCACGCAGAGGATCTTCTCGTCGGGTCCCATCTCGTCGCTCATCCGGAACATGCCGACGGCCCGAACCCGGATCCGGCAGCCGGGGAACGTCGGCTCGCCCACGAAGACCAGCGCGTCCAGGGGGTCGCCGTCGCCGCCCAGGGTGCCGTCGATGAAGCCGTAGTCGGCGGGGTATTGCATCGACGTGAACAGCATCCGGTCCAGGAAGATGTGGCCGCTCGTGTGATCCAGCTCGTACTTGTTCCTCGAGCCCTTCGGGATCTCGACCACCACGGTGAGGGTGTCGGGGTCGCGCATCGCGCGCAGTCTATCGAGCTCTCTTGGCTCGCTCGTGGGCGAGCTCTCGGCGAACGACCGCCGAGCAGCCGGCGAGGATCCACGGGCCGGGCGGCTATCCTGAGCGGTATCTCATGGCCGGAGGTTCATTGCAGGACGTGATCGGGGTCGGGACCGCCCTCAGGCGTGCCCGGATCAAGCGGGGCCTCACGATCGAGGAGGCGGCCCGGGACACGCGCATCCGCCCCGACCTCCTGACGGCCCTCGAGGACGAGGACTTCGCCAAGCTCATGGGTGATGTCTACGTCCGGGGGACGCTGCGCTCCTACGCCCAGTACCTGGGGCTGAGCGCCGACAAGGTCGTGGAGCTCTACGCGCGGCACGCGGAGGACCCCGCGCCGCCCGGGCCGCCGGTCTCGCCCATGGGGACCGCGGAGCGGGTCATGTCGGCCTCGAGGTTCCGCGACAACCAGCGCGTGATCCTGCTCGGAGCCCTCACGCTGATCGTGATCGCCGTGGCGCTCGGCATCGTCTCGCGGCAACGGACGGCGCCCCAGCCCGCGGCCCTCCCCACGCAGGCGCCGCAGCCCGCGCTCGACCGGCGGATCACGGCCGACATCGTGGCGAACCGGGACGAGGCGGAGGTGACCGTGACCGTGGACGCCGGCGTTCCCCAGCAGCTCTCCCTCGCGGAGGGCGAGGCGCAGTCGTTCGAGGCCGCGTCCACCCTGGCGGTCAGCATCGCGGACGGAGGCAGCGTCCATCTGTGGGTCAGCGGCGTGGACAAGGGCTCGCCCGGCTCGCCGGGCTCGCCGTGGGAGGAGCGGTTCAGCTTCGATCCGGAGGAGACCACCTGAGGTCCCGGCCCGGTCTCCGGCCGTCCCGACCGGGGCGGCGGGCGTGAGGGCGGAGCTGGTCGGGGTCGGAACCGAGCTCCTGCTCGGTCAGATCGCGAACACCAACGCGCAGTGGATGTCCGAACGGCTGGCGACGGTCGGTGTCGACGTCCTGCACCACCAGGTCGTCGGCGACAACCTCGAGCGCATCGTCGAGGTCCTGACCCAGTCGCTCCAGCGCGCGGACGTCGTGCTCGTCACCGGCGGTCTGGGTCCGACCGAGGACGACATCACGCGGGATGCGCTCGCCGCCCTGCTCGGCGTCCCGATGCGCCGCCACGCTGAGATCGAGGCGCTGCTGCGTTCGAAGTTCGATCGGTACGGCCGCGGCGGCATGCCCCTCAGCAATCTTCGTCAAGCCGACGTCCCCGAGGGGTGCCGGTACATCGTGCCGATCCAGGGCACGGCTCCGGGCCTGATCGCAGAGTTCTCCGACGGCGGTCGCGTCTACGCGATGCCGGGCGTGCCGGCGGAGATGGTCGAGATGATGGAGCACACCGTCCTGCCCGAGGTCGCGGCGCTCGCGGGCCCGTCCGCGTTGATCTCGCAGACGATCCGCGCGAGCGGCATCGGGGAGTCCCGCGTGGCCGAGATCCTGCGGGACCTGTTCACCACGCTCACGAATCCCACGGTCGCCTACCTCGCATCGCTCGGCGAGGTGAAGGTCCGGCTCACGGCCAAGGCGGCCACGGCCGAGGAGGCGGAGCGGCTGATCGCGCCGATCTCCGAGGAGGTCGTGCGCCGGCTCGGCGACCACGTCTTCACCACGACGGACGAGTCCCTCGAGGGCGCCGTCGCCCGTCTCCTGGAGGAGCGGGGTGCGACGTTCGCGTGTGCCGAGTCGATCACCGGCGGCGGGGTGGCGGAGCGGATGAGCCGGCCCCCGGGGTCCTCGCGGATATTCGTCGGCGGCGCCGTGACGTACACCGCGGAGGCCAAGCACCGGGTGCTCGGCGTGACGAGGGAGACGCTCGACGGACCGGGCGTGGTGAGCGAGGCGTGCGCCCTGGAGATGGCCGCCGGCGCCCGGCGACTGTTCGGCACCGACGTCGCCGTCTCGCTGACCGGGGCCGCCGGCCCCGAGCCGCACGGCGGTGCGGAGCCCGGCACCGTGTGGATCGGCCTGGACGCCGAGGGTGTCCGCCACGGTCTCGGCTACGTCTCGAAGGGGTCGCGCGAGCAGGTGCGGAGGTGGGCGGAGCAGGCCGCCCTCGACCTGGTGCGGCGCCATCTCGAGGGGCGGCCCCTGCCGGCATCCGAACGCATCGGCTGATGGGCGGCCGTGACGAGCGGCGATCTCCGGCCGGCCGGCGGCTGTTCGTCGCCGTCGAGGTGCCCCCGGCCGTGCACGACGCCGTCGACGAAGCGTTCGAGCCGTGGCGGGGAACGCCCGGCGCCCGATGGGTCTCGCGTGAGCGCCGGCACGTCACGATCCGCTTCCTCGGGTCGGTCGCATCCGACGCCGTCGACGGGGTCGCGCGGGCCGTCGCGGCATGCGCGGCCGCCGCGGCTCCCGTGGACACGCACCTCACGGGACTCGGGGCCTTCCCGTCCCCCCGCCGGGCGCGGGTCCTGTGGGCGGGCGTGGACGACGACGCCGGCCGCCTGGCCGACTTGGGACTGGCCGCTGGACGCCGCCCTGGCTCCCGAGATCCGACCAGAGACGCGACCAGAGGCCCGGGCGTTCCGGCCCCACCTCACCGTCGCCAGATGCGACCCGCCCGCGCGCCTGCCCGGCGCCTACGCGGCCACCGTCCTGGAGCCGGTCCGCTTCCGGGTCGCCTCGCCTGGTGCTGTTCGAGAGCGTGCCGGGCGGCCGGGACCCGCGCCCGTACGAGGCCGTGGAGCGCGCGGGGTTCGGGGGATGAGCTGGATGCTTGTGTTCGAACAGATGTTCGGATAGCTTCTCGGCGACACCGGCGGAGATCGGAGAGCCCGACCCGATCCGGGAACGAATCACAGCGGTGTAACCTGTGTCGGACCCCCTCGCTAGGGTCCGTCATCCGAGGGAGGCGCTCGCCGGGCAGGTGGCCGCCGAGCGAGAGGGGAACAAGGAGGTTCGCGATGGACCGGGACAAGATGCTGGACGTCACGCTGCAGCAGATCGAGAAGCAGTTCGGCAAGGGCGCCGTGATGAAGCTCGGCGAGCATCCCATGGGCGCCGGCATCACGGTGATCCCCACCGGCGCGCTGGCCCTGGACATCGCGCTCGGGGTGGGTGGCATCCCCCGGGGCCGGATCGTCGAGGTCTTCGGGCCGGAGGGCTCGGGCAAGACCACCGTCTGTCTGCACATGATCGCCGAGGCACAGCGTCAGGGCGGGATCGCCGCCTTCATCGACGCAGAGCACGCCCTCGACCCCACGTACGCCCGTGAGCTCGGCGTGGACATCGACGAGCTGCTGGTCTCCCAGCCGGACTCGGGCGAGCAGGCCCTGGAGATCGCCGACATGCTCGTGCGGTCGGCCGCGCTCGACATCGTAGTCATCGACTCCGTCGCAGCCCTGGTCCCGCGGGCCGAGATCGAGGGGGAGATGGGGGACACGCACGTGGGGCTGCAGGCCCGGCTGATGTCCCAGGCGATGCGAAAGCTGGCCGGGACGCTCAGCAAGTTCGATACCTCCGCGATCTTCATCAACCAGCTGCGCGAGAAGATCGGCGTGATGTTCGGCAGTCCCGAGACCACGCCGGGCGGACGCGCGCTGAAGTTCTACTCGTCGGTCCGCCTGGACGTCCGAAAGATCGAGAACCTCAAGGACGGCACCGAGGTCGTGGGCTCCCGCACCCGGGTCAAGGTCGTGAAGAACAAGGTCGCGCCGCCCTTCCGCCAGTGCGAGTTCGACATCATGTACGGCAAGGGCATCTCCACGGAGGGGTCGCTCCTGGACGTGGGCGTCGACCTGGAGATGGTCAAGAAGTCCGGCGCGTGGTTCACCTACGAGGGCGAGCAGCTCGGCCAGGGCCGCGAGAACGCCCGGCAGTTCCTCGTGGAGCACGTGGAGATCCGCCAGGAGATCGACCGAAAGGTGCGCGAGGCCGTCGGCCTCATCAGCTTCGGCGCGGAGGGCGACGAGACGCCGATCGAGATCGTGCCGGACGTCGTACTCGACGAGGCCGCCGGCGAGAAGAACGGCAAGAGCCGAGAGCCCGCGCCCAGCTGACGTGGGCACGAGACCGAACGGCTCGCCGAAGCACCCCAAGAGCTGTCACGAGCGCGCCCTCGGATTGCTGGCGGTGCGCCCACGGAGCCGCCGTGAGGTGGAGGGACGTCTCGTGCAGGCCGGCTTCGACCCCGAGGAGGTGGCCGATGTCGTGGAGCGCCTGCAGCGGGTCGGGCTGATCGACGACGAGGCGTTCGCTCGCGCGGTGGCCGAGCAGGGTTTCGGCGTCCGCCGCTCCGGGGCGCGTGCGGTCCGGGCCGCCCTGGCGTCCAAGGGGGTGTCCGCGGAGACGACGGCCTCGGTCATCGATGAGCTCGGTGGTGATGAGGAGGCCCGCGCCCTCGATCTGGCCCGGAGCAGGCTGACCCGCCTGCGGGGGATCCCGCCGGAGCGTGCGTTCGCCCGGCTCTCGGGCCTGCTGGGGCGGCGCGGCTACCCACCGGCGACCGCGCGGCGAGCGGCGAGGCTCGCGCTCGAGGTGCAGGAGGGGGAGGAATGAGCTCCTGAACGTCGTTCAGCGGGCTTGCAGCGGGCTTGCCCGCGCCTGGGCCAGGTCGTAGCATCGGGTGCACTGAGAGGAACGATTCGGAACCCGACGTCTCACCACGGCCTGTGCGCGAGTTGATCCCTACCCACCTCATCGATCCACCCGAACCGACGGAGCTCGGACGACCACTGGCTCGACCCGCTCCCTGACCCCTCACGCCCTCGCCCGGAACGAACGGGACCCCGAGTCCTCTCCCTGACGATGCATCGTGGGAGGCGTGATGGTCCCTCTACTGACAGCCCTCGCGGGCCTGGCCCTGGGCGCGGCGGTCATGTACGTCGTGCGCGGGTCGATCGCCGCGCAGAACGCCCAGAGCGCGGAGTCGCGCGCCAGGCGGGTCGTCCTGGACGCGGAGCGAGAGGCCGAGACGGTCGTGAAGCAGTCCCTCCAGGAGGTCAAGGAGGAGATCGCCGGGATGCGGCGAGAGGCGGAGGAGGACGTGCGGACCCGCCGCGAGGAGCTGGGGCGGCAGGAGCGACGGATGGCCCAGGCCGAGGACGACCTCGGAGCGAAGGTGACGGCCGCCGAGCGCGCGCGGACGGAGCTGGACGACCGTGAGGAAAAGCTCCACTACGTCCGCGAGCAGCTGGAGCGGGCCACGGAGCTCCACCGGGTGCAGCTCGAACGCATCGCGGCCATGACGGCGCACGAGGCCCGGGACCAGCTGATGAGCCAGATCGTCGACGACGCGAAGCGCGCCGCCATGAGCCAGGTGCGGGAGATCGAGCAGCGTGCCCGCGAGGACGGCGAGGAGCGGGCCCGGAAGATCGTCACGATCGCGATCCAGCGCGTGGCCTCGGAGCAGACGGCCGAGTCGACCGTGAGCGTCTTCAACCTCCCCTCCGACGACATGAAGGGCCGCATCATCGGACGAGAGGGCAGGAACATCCGATCGTTCGAGGCCACCACCGGCGTGAATCTGATCATCGACGACACGCCGGAGGCCGTCGTCCTGTCGTGCTTCGACCCCGTTCGGCGGGAGACCGCCCGGATGACGCTGGAGAAGCTCGTTGCCGACGGGCGGATCCACCCGGCACGGATCGAGGAGGTCCATCAGCGGTCGCAGCGCGAGATCGACGAGCAGATCCGTCGCGCCGGCGAGGACGCCGTGGCCGAGGTCGGCATCACGGACATCCATCCGGAGATGATCAAGCTGCTCGGTCGGCTGCAGTACCGCACGTCCTACGGCCAGAACGTCCTCAAGCACCTGGTGGAGTCGGCGCACGTCGCATCGGCCATCGCGAGCGAGATCGGGGTCGACCCGGCCATCACCAAGCGCGGCGCGTTCCTGCACGACATCGGCAAGGCCGTCACACACGAGGTCGAGGGATCGCACGCGATCATCGGCGCGGAGATCGCGCGCCGTCTACGGGAAGATCCCGAGGTCGTGCACTGCATCGAGTCCCACCACGGCGAGGTGGAGCAGCACTCGATCCACGCGGTGCTGGCGCAGATCGCGGACGGCATCAGCGGCGGCCGGCCGGGCGCGCGCCGGGAGAGCCTCGAGACGTACGTGAAGCGGCTCGAGCGACTCGAGGAGATCTGTACCGCGTTCCCCGGGGTGGAGAAGACCTTCGCCATGCAGGCCGGCCGTGAGGTCCGCGTGATGGTGGTGCCCGACGACGTGGACGACCTCGCCGCCCAGGTGATGGCCCGTGACATCGCCAAGCAGGTGGAGGAGGAGCTGCAGTACCCCGGACAGATCAAGATCACCGTGGTCCGGGAGTCGCGGGCGATCGAGTACGCCAGGTAGCCTCGTGACCGTGGAGGGCCGCTACCTGATCCGCACCTTCGGGTGCCAGATGAACGAGCACGACTCCGAGCGCATCGCCGGGGTGCTGCAGGCCGACGGCCTGGCGCCCGCCGCCGACCTGGCGGAGGCCCGGGTCGTGGTGCTCAACACCTGCGCGATACGGGAGAACGCCGACAACCGTCTCTACGGGAACCTGGGTCATCTCAAGCCGGCGAAGGAGCGCAACCCGGCGCTGCGCATCGTAGTGGCGGGATGTCTCGCGCAGAAGGATCAGGCCCTGATCCAGGCCAAGGCGCCGTGGGTGGACGTCGTCGTGGGGACGCACGCGCTCCCACAGCTGCTGGAGCTGTTGCATCGATCGGAGACCGAGGGCCCGCAGATGGACGTGCGCGAATACACGGAGACGTTCCCGAGCGCCCTGCCCGCCGCCAGGGCCGACGACGTGCGGGCCTGGGTGTCGATCGCGCCCGGATGCGACAACGCGTGCACGTTCTGCATCGTCCCGCTCGTCCGGGGTCCGCAGCGCTCGCGCTCCGTCGGGGACATCCTCGCGGAGGTCCAGGGCCTCGCGGCGCGGGGCGTCGTGGAGGTCACGCTGCTCGGCCAGAACGTGAACACCTACGGTCGCGACGTCACGGTTCCCGGTTCCAGCCGGCGCCCGCTCTTCGCCGACCTCCTGCGGGAGGTGGGGAGCGTGGGCGGGATCCGCCGCGTGCGGTTCACCAGCCCGCACCCGCACGACTTCACGCCCGATGTGATCGACGCCGTTGCGGAGACGCCGGCGGTCTGTGAGCACATCCACTTCCCCCTGCAGTCGGGCTCGGACCGGATCCTGCAGGCGATGCGGCGCTCCTACCGCGCCGACCGGTACCTCGCCTGGCTGGAGCGGATCCGCGAGGGTATCCCCGGGGTGGGCGTCTCCACGGACATCATCGTCGGCTTTCCCGGCGAGACGGAGGAGGACTTCGCGGCCACGCTCGGCGTGGTGGAGCGGGCCCGGTTCGATTCCGCGTACACGTTCCAGTACTCGCCGCGCCCGGGCACCCGCGCAGCGTCCCTGGACGGGCAGGTCCCGAAGGAGGTCGTCCAGGAGCGGTTCGACCGGCTGGTCGCCGCGCAGACCCGCATCGCCGGGGAGCGAGCCGCCGAGCAGGTGGGTCGCACGCTGGAGGTCCTGGTGGAGGGGGCGGGCAAGCGCGGGGACTCCACCCAGTCGCGGACGCGGACGAACCGGATCGTGCACCTGCGCACGCTGCATGAGCCGGGCACGTTCCTCGAGGCTCGCATCACGTCCGCCGCCGCTCATCACCTCGTGGGCGAGGACGTCCCCGCCGCCGCGCCGGTCTGAGGAGTGCCGCCGCGCCTCGCCCTCGTCGGTCCCACGGCGTCGGGGAAGACCGAGGCCGGGATCGTCCTGGCGCGGACGTTCGGCGCGGAGATCGTCAGCGTGGACTCCATGCTCGTCTACCGCGGGATGGACCTCGGGACCGCCAAGCCCACCGCCGAGCAGCGACGGGCCGTTCCACATCATCTCCTCGACGTCGCCGCGCCGTCCGAGCCGTTCTCCGTGGCCGTCTACCAGGCGCTCGCCCGCGACGCCGTCGCCGGGATCGACGCCCGGGGCGCCCGCGTCCTGCTGGTGGGCGGGTCGGGCCTGTATCTGCGCGCCGTCGTCGACGACCTCGAGTTCCCGGGCACCGACGCCGCGACCCGTGCCGACCTGGAGCGGGAGGGCGAGGCGCTCGGGGCGAGCGGGCTCTACCGGCGGCTGGCGTGGGCCGATCCGCTCGCCGCCGCGAAGATCGACCCCGGGAACGTGCGGCGGACGGTCCGCGCGCTCGAGGTTGGGGCCGTCACGGGTCGGAGGTTCTCGGAGTTCGCCACTGCCTGGGACGAGTACCCGGCCGGGCGGATGCGTGCGGTGGGGATCGAGATGCAGCGGGAGGTCCTGGCGCACCGGATCCACTTGCGCGTCGCCTCGATGCTCGAGCGCGGATTCCTCGCGGAGGTCCGGGATCTGGTGGCGATGGGCCTGGGGGAGTGGCTCACCTCGAGCCAGGCCATCGGCTACGCTGAGATGGCTCGTCACCTGCAGGGATCGTGCTCCCTGGCGGACGCGGCGGAGGCCACGGAGCGGCGGACCATCTCGCTGGCCCGCCGGCAGATGTCGTGGTTCCGGCGGGATCCGCGGATCCGGTGGGTGCGGGCGGGCGCGGGCGGTGCGATCGACGCGATCCAGGAGCTCCGCGCGGAGCTGGAGGCGGGATGACACGGGACGTGCGCTTCTCCAAGTACCAGGGCACGGGCAACGACTTCGTGATGGTGATCGATCTGGACGACGAGCGGCCGTTCACCGCCGAGGAGGCCGCGGCCCTCTGCGACCGGCGGTTCGGCGTGGGCGCCGACGGACTGATCCGGATCGTGCGAGGCCGCGACGCAGCACTCTTCATGGACTACCGCAACGCGGACGGCAGCTTCGCGGAGATGTGCGGCAACGGCGTGCGGTGCGTCGCGGCACTCGCGCGCAGCGCCGGCCTGATCGACATGGCGGCCTTCGACGTGGCGACCAGGGCCGGCATCCATCGCGTCGAGCTGCTCGCGGACGACCGCATCGCGGTGGAGATGGGCAGACCCGCCTTCGCGAAGTCCGCGATCCCCATGCGGGGGCCTGCGTGGGAGACGTTCCTCACGGAACCGTTCGACATCGGTGGGGGCCTCACGGTCAAGGCCAGCGCGCTCTCCATGGGCAACCCGCACCTGGTTCTGCTGGTCGAGGACGACCCCGACCGCTTCCACGTCGCCCACATCGGGCCGGCGCTGGAGCGGCACGAGCTGTTCCCCGAGGGCACGAACGTGGAGTTCGCGCACGTGACGAGCGACGGGATCCTCGCCCGCGTGTGGGAGCGCGGCTCGGGGGAGACGATGGCGTGCGGCAGCGGCGCCTGCGCGGTGGCCGTCGCGGCGAACGAGGCGGGGCTCGCACCAGCGCGAACCATGGTGCGGTTCCCGGGCGGCGACCTCGAGGTCGAGCGCCGCGAGGACGGTGAGGTCGTCCTGATCGGCCCGGCCACCGAGGTGTTCGAGGGCGCCGTGGACCTCGACGCGCTGCGGTGAACGATCTCGAGGAGCGGTTCGCCGCCCGCACGCTCGCGCTCGTGGACATCGCCAGCACGAGCGGGCACGAGGACGAGATCCTCGAGGCCCTGGAGGTCCCCGGATCGCTCCCGGTGGCCGACGCGCAGGACTCGGTGCGCTGGTACGGGCCCGCGGTCCGCCGTCCGGGGATCCCGCTGGTGCTCCTGGCCGGCCACGTCGACACCGTGCCGCCCAACGGGAACCTGCCCGGCCGCATGGAGGATGGCGCCGTGGTGGGTCGCGGCGCCGCCGACATGAAGGGCGCCCTGGCGGTGATGGAGGCGCTCGCCCGCGATCTGCTCGCCGACGGCCTCCCAACGCCGGCGCCAGGAGGGGCGGACCTCGCTCTGCTCTTCTTCGGACGCGAGGAGCTGCCGATCACGCAGAGCGCGCTGCTGCCGCTGTTCGAGCGGTGCCCCGGGATGGGCGAGGTCGATCTGGCGATCGTGATGGAGCCCACGGCCAACGAGCTGGAGATGGGGTGCATGGGCAACCTCAACGCCCGGGTCACGGTATCCGGTCGCGCCGCGCACAGCGCGCGTCCGTGGCTGGGGGAGAACGCTATCCACGGGGCGGTGCGAGCGCTGCAGGGGGTGGCGGCCTCGGCGCCCAACGACGTGTCGGTCGGCGGCCTCACGTTCCGCGAGGTCGTCTCGGTGACGACGATCGAGGGCGGGCTCGCCGCCAACGTCGTCCCGGACCTGGTGCGCGCCACCGTGAACTACCGATACGCGCCCGGCACCGAGCCGGCGTCGGCCGAGGCCGCCCTACGGGCGATGCTCCCGGGCGTCGACCTCGAGGTCGTCGGCAACGCGCCGCCCGGCCCCGCCGACACGGCCTCCCCGCTGGTCGAGCGGCTGCGACGGGCCGGCGGCCTGCAGGTCCGGCCCAAGCAGGCGTGGACGCCCGTGGCGGAGTTCGCCACGATCGGCGTTCCCGCCGTGAACCTCGGCCCGGGTGACCCCGGGTACGCTCATCGAGACGACGAGCGGGTCGAGGCCACCGCACTGGCTCGCTGCTACTGGGTTCTGCGCGCGTTCCTCGAGGGCGGGACCCAGAACGAGCGCATGCACGAGCGCATGCACGAGCGCATGCACGAGGACGAGGGGGACGCGTAGGCAATGGTGCACCTGTCGCCACAGATCCAGGCGGTAGAGCCGTACCCGTTCGAGGAGCTCGATCGCAGGCGCGCGGCCGCCGCGGCCTCGGGCCGCGAGCTGATCGACTTCGGCGTGGGCGATCCCCGAGAGGTCACGTCGCCGGCGATCCGCGCGGCGCTCGTGGAGGCCGTCGGTCCGATCTCGTCGTACCCGCGAGCCGCCGGTCTGCCCGAGCTGCGCGCCGCCGTCGCCACGTGGGTGCACCGCCGCTTCGGCGTGGCGATCGATCCCGACTCGCAGATCCTGCCGACGCTGGGGTCCAAGGAGCTGGTGTTCTCGCTGGCGCAGGCCGTCCTGGATCCGGCCGGGGGCCGGGACCTCGCGATCGTGACGGCCCCCGGCTACACGATCGCCGAGCGCGGCGCCCGGTTCGCCGGCGGCGACGTGCTGCGCCTGCCGCTGCGCGAACGAGCGGCCTTCCTGCCCGACCTGGGCGCCGTGGACCGGACGACGTGGGAGCGCACCGCCATCCTGTGGCTCAACTATCCGAACAACCCCACCGGCGCGGTGGCGCCGCCGTCGTTCCTGCGCGACGCCGCGACGCTCGCCCGCGAGCACGGGTTCCTGCTCGCCTGCGACGAGGCGTACAGCGAGCTGTGGTTCGACGAGCCGCCTGCGAGCGCGCTGCAGTGCGGGGACCTCACGAACCTGGTGGTGCTGAACACGCTCTCGAAGCGTTCCTCCATGACCGGCTACCGCAGCGGGTTCGCGGCCGGCGACCCGTCGCTGATCGCGGCGCTCAAGGCGCTGCGTCCCAGCGTCGGCGTCACGCCGCAGGAGTTCGTGCAGCGCGCGAGCATCGTGGCCTGGAACGACGAGGCGCACGTGGCGGAGAACCGCGCCCGGTACGCGGCGAAGCGGCAGATCTTCCTGGAGCTGTTCGCCGCGCGCGGTGTGGAGGTCGCCGGCAGCGTCGCCGGTCTGTACCTGTGGGTGGCCGTGCCCGGCGGCGTGCCGTCGGTGACCTGGGCCCTCGACCTCCTCGACCGCGGCGGTCTGATCGTGGCGCCCGGCTCGTTCTTCGGACCGGAGGGAGAGGGATACGTGCGGATCGCGATGGTCCCGACGCTGCGGGAGTGCGAGCGCGCGGTGGAGATCCTCGCCGGCCTCCTTCCCGAGGGGGTGAGCGCGTGATCGAGGACCTCGCGGCCCGGGTGCACGCGTCGTTCGCGGCTCCCGAGACCGAGCCCGACGCCGAGGCCGTGGAGGCGGCGATCGGCCTGCTGGATGCGGGCGAGATCCGCGTGGCGGAGCCCGAAGGCGGCGGCTGGCGCGTGAACGCATGGGTGAAGGAGGCCGTCCTGCTGTACTTCCGGGTGCGCGGCCTGGTCACGGTCGAGGTCGGCCCCTTCGAGTACCACGACCGTCTGCCGCTCAAGCGGGGGTACCGGGACGCGGGGGTCCGCGTGGTGCCGCCCGCCACCGCGCGCTACGGCTCGTTCCTGTCACCGGGAGTCGTGATGATGCCGAGCTACGTGAACATCGGGGCGTGGGTCGGGCCGGGCACCATGGTCGACACGTGGGCCACTGTCGGCTCCTGCGCCCAGATCGGCGCGAACGTGCACCTGTCGGGTGGGGTCGGGATCGGCGGGGTGCTGGAGCCCCTGCAGGCCGCGCCGGTGATCGTGGAGGACGGGGCGTTCGTGGGCTCGCGCTGCGTGATCGTGGAGGGCGTGCGGGTGGGACGCGAGGCCGTGATCGGCACTGGCGTCGTCCTCACCGCGAGCACGCCGGTGATCGACGTCACCGGTCCCGAGCCGGTCGAGCACCGGGGGGAGGTGCCCCCCCGGGCCATCGTGATCCCGGGCTCGCGCGCCAGGGACTTCCCGTCCGGCTCCTACGGGTTGCCCTGCGGCCTGATCATCGGCCACCGGACGGCGGACACCGACGACAAGGTGCGCGTGAACGACCTGCTTCGCGAGCACGGCGTGGCGATGAGCTGATGACGGAGCACGGCGCCCCCGGACGCGAGCGCAACCGCGCTCGCGCGGTCCTGGAATCGCCCCTGTCGGCGACGTGGACGCCGCGGGTGCGCGAGCGCGCCGTCCTGGTTGGTGTCGGCCCCGGCATGCACCCGGACGATCTCGAAGAGCTGGCGGCGCTGTCGGACTCCGCCGGCGCGGAACCGGTGGCCCGGATGGTGCAGAGCCGCGAGCCGGATCCCGGCACGTACATCGGCAAGGGGAAGATCGAGGAGCTGCACCGGCTCGTCCATGCGAACAACGCCAGCGCTGTGATGCTGGATCACGAGCTCAGCCCCGGGCAGCTCCGCACGCTGGAGGAGCGGCTCGGTGTGAAGGTCGTGGACCGCACCGCCCTGATCCTGGACATCTTCGCGTTGCATGCGCGCAGCCGCGAGGGCAAGGCGCAGGTCGAGCTCGCGCAACTCAACTATCTCCTGCCCCGGCTGCGTGGATGGGGCGAGGCCATGAGCCGGCTGGGTGGCGGCATCGGCACCCGGGGGCCGGGGGAGACGAAGATGGAGGTCGACCGCCAGCACATCCGCCGGCGGATCTCGAAGCTCCGGCGTGACATCAAGGATCTGTCGCGCACCCGGGAGGTGAAGCGCGCGGGCCGGCAGCGCTCCGGCCTGCCGCAGATCGCGATCGCCGGCTACACGAACGCGGGCAAGTCGACGTTGATGAACGCGCTGACGCGCGCCGACGTCCTGGTGGCCGACCAGCTGTTCGCCACGCTCGATCCCACCACGCGGCGCCTCGAGCTCCCGGGCGGCCGCAACGCCACGATCTCCGACACGGTGGGCTTCGTCGGGAAGCTGCCGCACGATCTGGTGGAGGCGTTCCGCTCGACGCTTGAGGAGGTCACCCTCGCCGACCTGGTGCTGCACGTGGCGGACGCCTCCTCGCCCGCCCTCGAGGATCAGATCGCCGCCGTCCGCTCGGTCCTGGGCGAGATCGGCGCCGGCGGGATCCCCGAGCTGCTCGTCCTGAACAAGATCGACCGGGTCCCGGGATCGGCGAGGGCGCGCGCCGCCCGGCGGTTCCCCGGCTCGATCGCGGTCTCGGGGCTGACGGGGGAGGGCGTCGAGGGCGTGCTGGAGGCCGCGGCCGCGGCGCTGCCGCATCCGCCGGTCGAGGTGACGCTCCTGGTGCCGTTCGGCCGCGAGGACGTCACGGCCCGCCTCTACCGCGAGGCCGAGGTGCTGGACACCGAGGCGCGGCAGGACGGCACCGTCGTTCGGGCGCGGGTGGGCGCCCGGGAGCTGGCGGCGATCCGCGAGATGGTCCTGACCTAGGTTCAGGCCCCGGGCCGGGGACCGCCGAGCGCCCAGAGCGCCTCGTCGGCCCAGGGACCGGTGATGACCGTGTCCGGGTCCTGTCCTCGCTCGGATGCGATCCGAAGGGCCAGCAGCTGGAGCCTCGCGGCGAGCGGGATCTGCGCCAGGACCGTCGGCAGCTCGGCCGGCTCCGTCACCCGGCTGACGGGCACGCCGGAGCGCTCCGCGGCATCGGCCATCGCGGCGACGAACCCGTCGGTGTCGGGTGGCGCGAGCGTCACCAGCCGGTCCTCGGCGGTCAGGGGCACCGCGGAGCCGTGCAACAGATACTCGGCGTCGTACCCCTCGGCCAGGAACCGGGCGCCCTCCCGAACCTTCAGCGCGGCCTCGCGCGCGGTGGTGGATGCGGGGCCGGCGCCGGCGAAGACCAACAGACGCGTCGGCGTCGGGATCGCGTCGATCCCCGGGTCGCTCAGCGCGGACCGAACGGCGTCGGGCACGGCCCCCAGCACCTCGTTCGTGAGGCTCTCCGCGCCCAGCTCGCGCGCGATCATGGCGAGGGCCAGGACGGCGGTCGTGTAGCTCACGGTGTAGGTCTCCGAGGTCTCCTTGTCGACCGTCTCCACGGTGTGCGGGAAGCCACCGCCGCGCTTGGTGACCATGACCACGTCGAGCCCGGCGTCGAACGCGAGGGCGTGGGCGGAGAGCGCGTAAGCGGTCTCGGCCGTATGCGTGATGATCACGACGCCGTCCTGGGGTCCCACGATCGGCGCCCACCGCACGAACTGCATCGCGGACACCGCGTGCGCGGCGCGTCCGGCCTCCTGGAGCATGCCGGCGCCGAGCGCGGCCGCGTGCTGGCTGGTGCCGGTTCCCACGACCCAGATCCGGCGGGCCCGGTGCAGGCCCTGCGCGGCCTCGTGCACCTGCGCCGCGGTCTGCGTGGAGGTCAGCATCCGTTCGAGCTCCTCGGGCTGCGAACGGATCTGCCGCTCGAGATGCGTGGCTCCGGGACGGCTGGACATGCGGTCTCCTCGCGTCGGGCCTGGACAGGGGAGCTTATGCCACGCAGCCGATGTGTACACGATGTCCGTCGGTCCACCTCGCGATCCGCGAGGGAGGGAGCTCGGGCTAGAGCTTGCGCAGGACCGAGACGACGCGCCCCAGCACGTGGCCGTCGGTCATCTCGAACGGCTCCATCGCCGGGTTCTCCGGGACCAGCATCACGCGGCCGTTCTTCCGACGCAGGCGCTTGACGGTGGCCTCGTCCTCGGCCGGGCCGGGCAGGAGGACCGCCACGATGTCGCCGTCGTCGGCCCGGCGGGTGGACCGGATGATCACGATGTCGCCGTCGAAGATCCCGGCGCCGATCATGGAGTCACCGCTGATCCGCAGCGCGAAGTGGTCGGCGTCGCCGGCGAAGCCCATGGGCACGACGACGTGCTCCTCGATGTGTTCGGCCGCCAGCACGGGGGTGCCGGCGGCGATCCGGCCGAGGAGCGGCACCGTGACGCCCTCGGTCCGATCCGTCAGCTCGATCGCGCGGGGTTTCGTGGGGTCGCGGTGGAGCAGCCCTTTCCGCTCGAGGTTCGCCAGCTGCGCGTGCACGCTGGAGGAGGAGGTCAGACCGACCGCCTCGCCGATCTCCCGGACGGTGGGCGGATACCCGCGCTCCCGGACCGTCTCGTTGATGAAGTCCAGGATCCGTTGCTGCCGGGCGGTGATGTCAGACATGGTCGCTAGCCTCCCTCGAAGATGGGCGGGACGGTAGCACCGGGGTCGGGGGGCTTGCAAACATATGTTCGAGTCCGGCATTGACACCGAACAGGCGTTCGGGCATCATGTCGCCATGAGTCGAACACGCGTTCGGAGGCGCCGCGCGACCCTGACGGTGCTCGCGGTCGTCCTCACGAGCCTGCTGATCGGGCCGGTGGGACACGCGTTCGATGCCGGCGCCGCCGTCCGGCACCCCAGAACCGTGCCAAGGACGCTCGTGGTGCAGCCCGGCGACAGCCTCTGGGCGATCGCGCGTCGCGCGGAGCCCTCGGTCGATCCGCGGGCCATGGTCGATGCCATCGCCGCCGCCAACGGGATCGGGGCGAGCGCGCTGGTGCCGGGCCAGCGGCTCGTCGTCCCGGCGCCTTGACGGGCCGTGGAGCGGACGGGTACGGTGCGCCCGGCCACTACATCTTGTGTCGTGGCCACTCTCCATGCGATGCCCCTGGTGCCACGCCGAGGACGACAAGGTCGTCGACTCCCGTCCCGCCGACGGCGGGCAGGCGATCCGTCGACGGCGCGAGTGTCTGACCTGCGCGCGGCGCTACACCACGTTCGAGCGGGTCGAGGGGGTGGGCCTCGTGGTCGTGAAGCGGGACGGCGCCAAGGAGCCCTTCGACCGGCTGAAGCTCGCCGGCGGCATCGACAAGGCCATCAAGAACCGCCCGGTCTCGGCGGAGCAGGTGGACGGCATCCTCGACCGGGTGGAGGAGCGGCTGCGTCGGCGGGGCCCGGAGGTCACGTCCCAGCAGGTCGGCCTGGAGGTCCTCGGCGGCCTCGCGAAGCTCGACCAGGTCGCGTACATGCGGTTCGCGAGCGTGTACAAGGACTTCCAGGAGATCACCGACTTCGAACACGAGCTCGGGGTGCTCCTCAGAAGAAGGTGCCCGCGAAGCGCCACGCGTAGAGGACGCGAAGCTACAATATGTGGTGGGTCAGGACCTTCGCTACCGCCATATGGTGCGATTCGGGTCTTGACAGCGGGACCGCGCCGGGAACAGAATCCCACCTCTGGAATTCCAACGGTGGAAGCCGCGGCCGGGGGCCGCGGGGAAGGGGGCTCGCGTGGCCAAGCAGGAGGGGGACGTCCAGGTCATCCGTGACGGATTGACCTTCAAGCGCTACTTCACCACGGAGGGGCGCCACCCGTTCGACGACGTCGAGTGGGAGACCCGCGACGCCGTGATCCCGAACTTCAAGGAGGGCGGCAACGCCTTCGAGCAGCGCGACGTGGAGTTCCCCGTCAGCTGGTCGCAGAACGCCACCAACATCGTGGCCCAGAAGTACTTCCGCGGCACGCTCGGCACCCCGCAGCGCGAGACCAGCGTCCGCCAGCTCGCCGGCCGCGTCGTCGACACGATCCGCGGGTGGGGCGAGCAGGACGGCTACTTCGAGTCCGACCGCGACGCCCAGGTCTTCTCCGACGAGCTCACCCACCTGATCGTCACGCAGAAGGCCGCGTTCAACTCGCCGGTCTGGTTCAACGTCGGGGTGCCCGACACGCCCCAGCAGTGCTCGGCCTGCTTCATCCTGGCCGTGGACGACCACATGTCCTCGATCCTCAACTGGTACGTCGAGGAGGGCACGATCTTCAAGGGCGGCTCGGGCTCGGGCATCAACCTCAGCCGGATCCGCTCGTCGAAGGAGTCCCTCGCGGGCGGCGGCACCGCCAGCGGACCGGTGAGCTTCATGCGCGGCGCCGACGCCAGCGCCGGCACGATCAAGTCCGGCGGCAAGACGCGGCGTGCGGCGAAGATGGTGATCCTCAACGTCGATCACCCCGAC
Source organism: uncultured Actinomycetes bacterium (assembly GCA_963832225.1). GTDB lineage: Bacteria > Actinomycetota > UBA4738 > UBA4738 > HRBIN12 > JALYMB01. Next base: position 66,054 of record CAWHTI010000004.1, on the reverse strand, counting down.
GTCCGCGACTTCATCTGGTGCAAGGCCAACGAGGAGCGGAAGGCGCGTGCGCTGCGCGACGCCGGCTTCGACATGGACCTCGACGGCAAGGACAGCGCCTCGATCCAGTACCAGAACGCCAACAACTCGGTGCGCGTGACCGACGAGTTCATGCGGGCCTTCGAGCAGGACCAGGACTGGAAGCTGAAGGCCATCACCACCGGACGAGACCGTCGAGACCGTGCGGGCACGCGACCTGATGCGCGAGATCGCCGACGCCGCGTGGCAGTGCGCCGATCCCGGCATGCAGTACGACACCACGATCAACGAGTGGCACACCTGCCCGGCGTCGGGCCGGATCAACGGATCCAACCCGTGCAGCGAGTACATGCACCTGGACAACAGCGCCTGCAACCTCGCGTCGCTGAACCTGATGAAGTTCATGGAGACGGACGGCTCGTTCGACGTCGCGAGCTTCAAGCACGCCGTCGAGATCGTGTTCACCGCCCAGGAGATCCTGGTCGGCAACTCGAGCTACCCGACCGAGCGAGATCGGCGAGAACGCGCGCGCCTACCGCCAGCTCGGCCTCGGGCTACGCGAACCTCGGCGCGCTGCTGATGGCTCGCGGCCTGCCCTACGACTCCGACGGCGGGCCGGGCCTGGGCGGGCGCGCATCACCGCGCTGATGACCGGACACGCCTACCGCACCAGCGCGCGGACCGCCGAGGTCCAGGGGCCGTTCGAGGGCTACGCGCCCGAACGCCGACGCCATGCTCCGCGTGATCCGCAAGCACCGCGGACGCCGTCGAGGAGATCGACGCCGAGCTGGTGCCCGAGGGCCTGCTCTCGGCGGCGAAGAACGCCTGGGACGAGGCGCTCTCGCTCGGCGAGACGCACGGCTACCGCAACGCGCAGGCCTCGGTCCTGGCGCCCACCGGCACGATCGGGCTGATGATGGACTGCGACACCACCGGCATCGAGCCCGACCTCGCGCTGGTCAAGACGAAGAAGCTCGTGGGCGGCGGCACCATGCAGTTCGTGAACCAGACCGTGCCGCGGGCGCTGCGAGCGACTCGGCTACGACGCCGCGCAGATCGACGACATCGTGGCCTACATCGCCGAGCACAACTCGGTGCTGGACGCTCCGCACCTGAAGGACGAGCACCAGTCCGTCTTCGACACCTCGATGGGCGCGCAGGCGATCCACTACATGGGCCACGTGCGGATGATGGCGGCGGCCCAGCCGTTCATCTCCGGCGCGATCTCCAAGACCGTGAACATGCCGGAGACCGTCGACGGTGGAGGAGGTCGAGCAGCTCTTCGTCGAGTCCTGGAAGCTCGGGCTCGAAGGCCGTCGCGATCTACCGCGACAACTGCAAGGTCGCCCAGCCCATGTCGGCCGACAAGCGAAGAGCGTCGCGGCCGACGGCCGGCGAGCCACAGACCCTCCCGTGGTCGTCGAAGAAGCGCCTGCCCCAGTCGCGTCCGGCCATCACCACGTCGTTCCAGGTCGGCGACGCCGAGGGCTACATCACGGCGGGCTCCTACCCCGACGACGGCCTCGGCGAGCTCTTCCTGAAGGTCTCGAAGCAGGGCTCCACCCTGTCGGGGATCATGGACGCCTTCTCGATCGCGGTCTCGGTCGGCCTGCAGTACGGCGTGCCGCTCGAGGACTACGCCTCGAAGTTCATCAACATGAAGTTCGAGCCCTCCGGCATGACCAACGACGCCGACATCCGCTTCGCGTCCTCGATCGTCGACTACGTGTTCCGGCGCCTCGCGCTCGACCACCTGCCCGACGCGAAGCGCGAGGTCCTGGGGATCCGGTCGATCGAGGAGCGCAAGGACGCCGGCGAAGGCCGAGGCGGCCGCGAAGGCCGCTCCCTCGTCGGAGACGGCGGAGCCGAGCCGGGGCCGCGGCTGATCGAGATGACCGGAGCGCCGGCGGCCAAACCCAACGACGCCCCGCTGTGCTACGCGTGCGGGTCGAAGATGCAGCCGGCGGGCTCCTGCTACGTCTGCTCCAGCTGCGGCAGCACCAGCGGCTGCTCCTGACGACGCCGCGTGCGATCGTTGGAGGCCGGGGCCCCCGCCCCGGCCTCCGGCACGTCCGGCCCGTGGTTGACGCCGGCGTCGCCGCGTCCGCTACTGTTCCGCGCATGAACGAGGGCTTCGAGCTGATCGGGATCCACCACGTGCAGCTCGCCATGCCCGACGGCGAGGAGGTCGACGCGGTTCGGTTCTACGCCGAGACGCTCGGGCTGACCGAGGTGCCCAAGCCCGAGGAACTCTCGCCCTCGGGGCGGGGTCTGGTTCGTGTCGGGCCAGCTCGAGGTCCATCTCGGTGTGGAGGACCAGTTCCGTCCGGCGGTGAAGGCGCATCCCGCGATCCTGGTGCGGGGTCTCGCCGTCATCCGGGAGCGGATCGAACGGGCGGGCTACAAGATCTCCGACACCGTGCAGATCGAGGGCTTCGACCGCGTGTACGTGCGCGATCCCTTCGGCAATCGCCTGGAGCTGATCGAGGCCCTGTGACCGGCTGGCGGCTCGTCGGTCTGCACCACGTCCAGCTCGCCATGCCGCCCGGCGGCGAGGAGGCGGCGGACGGGTTCTACGCGGAGGCCCTCGGCATGGAGCCGGTACCCAAGCCGGCGCACCTCGCGGGTCGCGGCGGCCGCTGGTTCCGCGGAGCGGGACTCGAGCTGCACCTGGGGGTGGAGGAGGGGTTCCGGGCATCGGCGAAGGCGCACCCGGCTCTCCGGGTGGAGGGCCTCGCGACGCTCCGCTCGGCGCTCCGGGCCGCCGGGGCCGAGGTGGCCGAGGACACGCAGCTGGAAGGCCACGATCGCTGCTACGTCCGCGATCCGTTCGGCAACCGCATCGAGCTGATCGAGGAGACGGCGTGACCGAGCTGCCGTTCCGCCGGCTGCGGCCGGATGCGCGCTTGCCGGAGGCGGCCCATGCCGGTGACGCGGGGCTGGACCTGCGCGCGGCGGAGCCGGCCAAGGTGGGGCCGGGGAAGCGGGCAATGATCCCCACCGGCCTGGCGGTGGCGATCCCGGACGGGCACGCCGGCCTGGTGCTGCCCCGATCCGGACTGGCGTCGAAGCAGGGGCTGACGCTGGCGAATGCTCCGGGCCTGATCGACGCCGGCTACCGCGGCGAGGTGGTCGTGGCGGTGGTCAACCTCGACCGGGAACAGGCGGTGACGATCGAGGCCGGGGACCGCATCGCGCAGCTGGTGGTGGTGGCGTTGCCGCAGGTCGCCCCGGCGTTCGTCGACGAGCTGCCGGACTCGCAGCGGGGCGAGGGCGGGTTCGGGTCGTCCGGGAAGGCGTGACGGGGCCGCCCACGGTTGAAGGCCCCGCCGACAGCACCTACCATGGTGCAGACCACGCGGACGTGGCTCAGTTGGTAGAGCACCACCTTGCCAAGGTGGGGGTCGCGGGTTCGAATCCCGTCGTCCGCTCAACGAGAAGTGCAGGTCAGAACGCGTGAGTGGTGACGTCAGCCCCTCCTGGGACGGCTGCCGTCCCGCCCTCGTCCCGCGGTGGTACGAAGCGGCCGCCTGGTAGGTCAATCGCGTGCTCCCTGGGCGATCAGCAATGCCACGCACGTGTGGCGCAGATCGCGGAACCGGAGGTCGGGTCCAGATTCGCGAGCGCTACCGCTGGCTCGAAACGGCACCGGCACAACGTCACACGCTCGATGCCCTTCAGCCGCCGGCAGCACTAGCGGCGCTGGATGGCATCCGCCAATCGATCGAGCGACGGTTCATCGTGGGGCGCCAACTGGATGATCAGGTGCCCCACCTCCAACCTTCCGTAGGCGTCGATCATCCGTGCCAATTCTTCGACGGACCCGGCGAACTCACGCTCGTCGTCCGATCCGATGCGATCCGCATCCCGCACGATCATCCCCACGGTTGTGGTGACGGACGCTGGATCGCGCCCCTCCGCTTCGAGTGCCTCCCTGAACGCCTCCATCGACCGGCGCAGCTCCTCGTCCGGTGCGCCGTACCAGGCCGTATTCCACGCGTCTGCATGGCGCGCTGCGAGGCGGAGCATCCTCGGTCCCTCCCCCGCAACCAGGAGGGGGATCCGTCTGCTTGGACCCGGAACGATCTCCGCGTCGCGGACACCGTGATACCGCCCGTCGAACGATACCGCTCCGCCACGGAGCAGACTCCCGACGATCTGCAGCGCCTCCTCGAAGCGGTCGACCCGATGATCGACCGGGTACCCGAAGGCCCGGTACTCCTCGTCGTGCCAGCCCGCTCCGAGACCGAGAATCAGACGTCCACCGCTGACGTGGTCTGCGGTAACAGCCATCTTGGCCGCGAGCCCTGGAGTCCGGAAACTCGAGCACACGGCGAGCGTGCCGATCTCGATCCGCTGCGTCACCGCTGCGACGGCCGACACGATCGTCCAGGCTTCATGCATCCCCTGGGTCCATGGGCGCGAGCGGTCGAAGAAGTGGTCGAACATCCAGACGGAGTCGAAGCCCTGTCCCTCGGCGGAGAGCGCGAACGAGCGGACCGTCGACCAGTCAGGCGTTCCGCCATGTTCCTCGACCTGAACGGCCGGAAGGGTCACACCGATCTTCACGGCACAGAAGTCTAGGTCCCCAGCCATCGTCCGCGCATTGCCGATCCGTGTCCACAGTCCTCATGTTCAGTTCCGGGGGTAGGGAGGAGTCGGGCAGCGTGTGCGACGACCCGCGCGTCGCATCGATCCCCCGAAGTACCGCCGCCTGCAACTGGCTCAGGAGGAGGGGGATCCTGCAAGACGCGGCGTGGGAGCCAGAGCCAGCCGGCGATGAACGCCGTCCTTCTAGTGGGTTCACTTGGTTCTCACTTCAAGTGACGAGATCGAACGTTCCGGCGGCGCTCTCCTGCGTTCACCTCCCTCCGTCCATCGCGTACGCCGCCACGACCGCAGTGCGTGCGTCGGCGTCGGCTGCTCGACGGCGACGCATCCGCGGGCGCCGCGCATCTTCGCCGAAACCAGCACCGGATGTCGAGGGGGCCAGGCCGTTTCCACAGGGCGGAGAGGTGGTCATCGAGGCATGCAGGCTCCAGGCACGGCGGCAGGAGCGGTTTCCTACGGCTCAGGCTCGCAGCGCGGCCTCGATGTCGTCGAGGTGCTCACCGCGGTGCGCTGCTCGAAGCGCAAAGAGCGGGCTGTCCGGATCGGTCGGCCACAGGCGGTCGATCGGCAGGGCGGCCACTCGCGCGTCGGTCTCCTCGGCGATCTGCAACGTGAGCCGGGCGGCCTCGAGCGGTGGGACGGCATGGATCAGAGATCGGGAAGCGTCGTTGATCCAATCCACGTCCTCAGGCTCGGCGTCGGATGCCGTGAACGGCTCGCCCCGATCCAGCTTGTCGGCGAGCGAGAGCACACGGGCGTCCCAGAACGCGATGTGCCCGAGCACGCCGGCGACCGTCCAATACTCGTTCACCGCGAGGCGAAGCCCGTCCTCGTCGAGACCCTCCACGAGCGCGCGCATCCGCTGGAGTTCTGTTGCGTTCTGGTCGATGTAGGAGCGGTCTTCCGACATGGTCACGACTCTACTGCGCCGCGGATCACTCGCGCTCGATGACCGCACGGATCGACGCAGCGAGGCCCTCGAGGTCGTTCTCCGGGATCTCCAGGTATCCGTTCGTCATCAGCTGAAATTGCTGCTCTTCATAGGGGAGGCCGGGGGGACACGGCACGACGTGCCAGTGGACATGTGCGTTGGCCTGGGCGCTCCCCAGACTGAGGACGTAGATGCGTTCACACGGCACGACGCGTTGCAGTGCCCCGCCAACGCGGCGGATGAGGTGGTGGAGTCGGGTGGCATCCTCGTCGGTCATGCCCCCGATCACGTCCTCGCAGTGCCGGCGTGGGCTGACGATCGTGTGACCACTGACCCAGGGGTACCGAGCCAGGAATGCGAAGCCGGTCGGGTCGTCGGCGAGGACGTGATGTTCGTAGCCCTCGACCCCGTCGCGAAGGGCACAGATGAAGCAGCGCTCTCGCACCGCGGCGAGATAGGACGGCATGTCGAACGCTTGGCGACGGTACGGCACGGCTCATTGAAGCATGTGCCGAGGGGGCCTCAGGAACCGGGTGAAGGGAGGCGCGTGGGGGAGGGATCAGGCAGTTGCCGGTCGGTCGCGGGCGTCGGAAGCAGGCGTGCCCTCGGACGCGTCGTGATCGCTGAGGCGTCGGCGGAGGCCGACGTTCTTCGACCGATCGGCTGCCGGGCGACCCATGCGGGGGTCGGCCGACCAGTCACAGACTCGACACATCACCGCATGGATCTTCCCGTAGAGGGAGGTCGTTCGCTCGCTGTCGGCGAGCTCCTCTGACCCGCAGTCCGGGCATCGTTGAGGCCGGTCCATAGCAGTGGTGTCGGCCGCGGCCACCTGAGACCTGAGGATCCGAGGGGCAGGTGTCCGGGTGCGAGGCGCGATCCTGCCTGGTCGCACGGAGGCGGTGCACGGGTAGACTGGCTCCGGCCCGGTGACCCCGGGCTGTTCGTTCGGCGGGGTGGCCGAGTGGTTAGGCAGGGGCCTGCAAAGCCCCGCACACCGGTTCGATTCCGGTCCCCGCCTCGGACCGGCCTCGGCCGGCCCCGGTTCGGGCGCTTAGCTCAGGGGGAGAGCGCTTCCTTGACACGGAAGAGGTCAGAGGTTCAAATCCTCTAGCGCCCACTAGCATCGCTGCAGGTCACAGCTCTAACGGTCGAAGAGTCGGCCTGTGCCTTCGCTCGCGAAGCCCCGGAAGGCCGCAATAGGCCGCAAACTTGGGGGTTCCCAAGGGATTGGCGTCCAGCCGAGAGCGGCTGCTTGGATATTCTCCAGACCAAGGTGCTGACCGAGGCTCTGCGACATCTCGATGTGCGTTCCCTCTACGATGCTTACGCTTTGCTGCGCTAGCCATCCCTTCACATCGCCGAGACGGTACAGAGTCTTCACGCGCGTCACGACCGCCGTGCGAGCCTCAACCCTGCCGCGCGTGGGCCGATGATCACAGCATGCGCAGGGAGATTCCCCCCGTCGTCGTGATCTTCGTTCTCGCTGTCGTTCTTGTGATCGGCGGACTCTTCCTGTTCAACGTCGCTCGCATCGAGAAGTCCCCCCAAGAGGTTGCCTGTACCGACCGGGGAGCGACATGGAACGGCTCGTACTGCCTGGATCCATCTGGCGGCCTTCTGGTTGGGGGGTGAGCCGGTCCACCGCTGGCGGCTGACCTTCCCGACGTTCGATGTCGATTCTCGGGCTCCGGCACAAGCAGCGCGAGTTCTGTGCGGAATCGAACCACGCCGAGCCGTGGGGGCCCAACGATCTCGCCAACCTCGACGACGTAGGCTACGGCGGTCGTGGCGACCTGGACTGAGTTCGCGAACGCCGAGCCGAGTCTGGCCTCATTCGGCAGCGAGCGGATGGAAGGTCGGATCGTGTACCAGGCGACGCTCCGGCTCGACGGAGGACCGCGGGTGCACCCGGTCTCTCCCTGGGTCGGGGCCGGGCTGCTGTGTGTCTCATTCCGCGACACGAGCCCGAAGATTCGCGAGGCGGCGCGCGACGCGCGGTACGCATTGCACACCGCGCAACCGTGGGAAGACCACTTCGGCGAATTCGGCGAGTTCATGGTGCGCGGATGGCTCGAACAGCTCCCTCCGTCGCACCAGGCGGTGACGGAGCGTCCCGGCCAGACGCCCTACGGGCTCGTCCACTATTCGTGCTCGATCGAGGAGGCGGTGGCGACGGAGTACTCGAACGACGAGATGCCCGTCTATCGACGGTGGAAGCCGTCCTCGGGCCACGTTGTCGGGTGAGCCCATCGTGGAACCTGGCCGGACGTCACTCAGTCTTCATGCGGAAGCTCGCTCGCAGAGGTTGGGAGACTCGTGCGCAGAATCCGACACTCGTGGCTGGTCGTATCTGCAGCGCTCGGGATCGTCGCCCCAGTGCTCAGTGGTACCGCCGTCGCCGGAGGAGCGACCGTCGATCGGGCGTGGGTGGGCCGCTATGAGGGAATCTCCAACGGTGAAGATGTGCCGAGGGCGATCGCTCTCAGCTCGGACCAGACTCGAGTCTACGTCACCGGGTTCAGCCTCTCCGGCCGGCACATCTACGACGGTGCGCGCGCCGACTACGCCACGGTCGCCTACGACGCGTCCACGGGGGGAGAGGTGTGGGCGAGTCGGTACGACGGGCCGAGCTCCCGCTGGGACGCCGCGAACGGGATCGCGGTGAGCCCCGACGGAACGCGGGTCTTCGTGACCGGGGGAAGCAGGGACGAGACGAGGGACTACGCGACCCTTGCCTACGACTCCGCGACCGGGGACGAGATCTGGTCCGCCCGCTTCGACGGACGTCATCACATGCTCGACTCCGCCCAGTCGGTCGGTGTGAGCCCCGATGGATCGACCGTGTTCGTCACCGGATACAGCATCAAGGGGTTCACGCCCCGCGGGAATCGCATCATGCAGTTCGTCACGACTGCCTACGAGGCGGACACGGGCTCCAGGTATTGGGTCGCCAGATACGACGGGGCGGGTGTTCACAACTACGCCTTCGAGGTCGTCGTGGCTCCGGACGGCGGCGCCGTCTTCGTGACCGGATGGGGCGACGGAGGGGAGGACGGCACGAGCGCCCAGATCGTGTCATACGACGCGGACTCGGGCACGGAGCGGTGGGCCACGCGTCACAACGGGCCTCGTCCGGGGGGAGAGGCAGCGTACGACCTCGCCGTCGCACCCGATGGAGCGACCCTCTACGCGACGGGTACGAGCGGGTCCGGCTTCGGGACGCTCGCGCTCGACGCGCAGAGCGGGGCGGTCGATTGGGCGTCACGGTTCGTGCCCGGCGGCTACAGCAGCGCGGATTCGATCGCGGTGGCACCCGACGGATCGGGTGTGTACGTGGCCGGGTGGAGCGATCGAGCCGGCCCCGGTGAGGATCTCGTCATCGTGGCGTACGGGAGCGACGGGGACAGGCTCTGGACGGGCCGGCAGGCCGGCGCGGGAGGTGAGTCCGTCACGGTCGTCGCGGGTTCCGGCGGACGAACCGTCTATCTCACCGGTGCCGGGAGCAGACCCCGGTCCGGAAAGGACTTCGTCACCGTCGCGTTCCGGGCGATGGGTGGTTCGACGGCATGGGTCCGCTATTACGACGGCGGTGTGGGCAAGCAGGACGAGGCGAACGCCGCGATAGCCGCAGCCGAGGGTCGCCTGTACGTGACGGGGGACAGCGCCGACGGCGACGGACGCGACTACGCGACGGTCGCGTACGCGCCCCCGTAACCTGTCCGCGCTTCAGGAATCCCGGAGGGCCCTACGGCCTCGAGGTGCGCAGCAGCAGGTCGCAACAGTCGCCGGCGATCCCACCGGCGCCCCAGTACACGCGGGGAACCCCCCGAACCACGAGGGAGCTGGATGGCGCGCCGCCGTGAGCGGAGAATTGCGCGGAGACCGTGCCGCCGGCCCAGATGAAGTAGGTGGCGCTCTCGCTGCCCAACTTCGGATCGAAGTACGCCAGCGAAGGGATGTTGTCGGCGATCGCGAACACGCTCCGAGCGGAGACGTCTCCCTCGAACGCGCCGGAGAGGAGCGAGCTGTCCGACCACGCCCCGCCGCCCCACCGGCGCCACCGCAACCGCACGTCGGCCTGGATCACCGTGTTGTACGCCACGTAGACTTCATCGGCGGCGACCACCCCGAGTGCCAGCGTCTTCCCCGGCCAGATCGCGTTGACACGGAAGGCCCGCGAGTACGTCCGGGACGTCCCCTCGAGCGTGACCTCGCGCACCCATCCGAGCTCCGGACCGTAGGCGGGATCGCGTTCGTAGTACAGGACATGCAACGCCCCGCCCCAGATGGCAGCCGCCAGGTTGAATCCCACCTCGTGGGCGGTGTGGCCGCCGGCGGTCGAGTCGCCGTCCAGGTCAGAGAAGCTCCAGGACGTGCCGTCATAGCTCGCGCGGCGGACGTCCAGGCCGGTCTCCTCCAGGTACAGCACCTCGAGCCTGCCGCCGTACTGCGTCGCAACGGACGCGTCACCCAGGTCCGCAACGATCCGCCCGTGTCGGGTGGAGGCGCCATCGAGCGTTCGGAACCGCCAGGCCGAACCGTCGAACCACGCGTGGCGCAGATCGCCGTTCGTGTCGTTGAGATAGAAGACGTGGATGGCGCCTCCGTAGACCGCGGCCGAGACATCGCTTCCCACGCTCTCCGTGGTGCGACCGGCGGTTCCTCCTTCACCGTCGAGGGTCTCGAACATGGCGGACCCACCGAACGTTGCCTGCCGGAGGACGGACCCTTCGCCGATCGCGGCGGAGTAGAAGAGGTGGACGACGCCGTCGTAGATTACGGCGGCCGTGTCCTCGCCGATGGCCGCGATCACGCGGCCGTTGGGCCCCCCGGCCCCGTCGAGCACGACGGGTGCGGCCCACGTGGTCCCGCGGGCCGACGTCGACGCGGGAGCGCCAACCGCCGCGGTCGTCGTCCACACGGCGGCTGCCAGGATCGCGAGGCGACGACGCCGGCGCATCGGCATCAGAACGGTCCTTCGACGGAGAGCAGGGTCTGATCGTAGATGTCCGGCTCGCTCCGATACCCGAATGCGCCGACGTAGAGATGGCCGACACCCCCGATCGTCACGGCGCTCGACGGGAACCCCGGCGGCTCACCGCTGGCGACACGACCGAAGTAGGGATCGTCGAACGTCGTGCCGTTCCACCGAGCGACGCCGACGAACTGGTCGCAGCCGAAGGCGCCACACTGCCAGACGCCCGACGCGAGGAACGGCGTGCCGCCGTCGGAGAAGATCGTCAGGCCCTCCGTGAACGAGATCCGGTAGACAGGGGAGACAGGCCGGTCGACGGACCAGGTCGAGCCGTTCCAGACGCCGGCAGAGATGGGACCGAAGCCGCCGTCGCAACACGAGCCGATCGTCGCGTCGTAGGCGATCAGCACCCGGGTATCGGAGACCTTCAACAGTCCGAGCGAGCTGCCGCCGGAGCTCGAGAGCGTCGCGTAGGCGGCGGAGCGTCCCCGGTCGATCGTCGCCTCTCGCAGACCGCTCGGCGCCACCGTGTACAGAACGTGGAGTCGGGAGCCCCACACGCCGGCTCGGATCGCGGCACCCACGGGGTCCGTCGTCCGGCCGCCGGTGGCCCGATTTCCGTCGAGGACGGAGTATCGCCAGGAGGAGCCGTCGAACACGGCGCGTCGCACGTCACCCTTCGTGTCGTCGGCGTAGATCACGTTCAGCCTGTCGTGATACACGAGCGCGACGGAGTGACGCCCGACGTCGTGCGAGGTGCGACCGTCGAGGGTGGAGTTGCCGTCGAGGGTCTCGAACGACCACACCGATCCGTCGAACCATCCGTGACGGAGATCCTGATCGGTGTCGTCGCGGTAGAAGACGTGGACGATCCCAGCCTGCGTGGTGGCTGAGACATCGGTCGCGACCGAGTGGGTCGTACGACCGTTCCCTCCGCCCACCCCGTCGAGCGTCACGAATGTGGGCGTTGCATCGAGCCGCGCCAGCCGGAGTCGGTACCCGTACTCGGGGTTCGCCCCGTAGAAGACCCAGGGCGCTCCACCGCGGACGATGCTCGCGGTGTCGGGTGCGATCCGCGCCTGGACGCGGCCGCCGTCGCCACCGAGCCCGTCCACGACCCGGGGTGTGGCCGCGGTCGCGACGGCCGTCGACGTGGCGAACACCGCGAGGGCCAACATCGCGCCGACGGTGGAGCGTCGAATGGCGTTTCCCCTCGTTGCGTGGGCGTTGCCCGAAAAAGCGACCGTAGCACCTGAGGATGATCTGGGGAACCCCGCGCGTCGCCTGCTGGCGGCGGTGCATCGCGTGGGGGAGAGGACACCTAGTATCACGCCCATGGCCACGGAGTCTTTCGGACAGGTGCCGCCCGACAGCGGGTCGCCATCTGATCAGGTCCGGTTGATCGCGGCAGTGGTGGTGCTCGTGGGCCTCCTGCTCGTCGGCGGCCTGGGGTACGTGATCGGGACGAGCAGGTCCGATGTCACCGAGTTGACGGGACGTGCTTCCGTCGGGGATCACATCGCGTCGATCGAGAGCGGCGAGCTGTTCTACGGCGTGTCGGAGAGCGTCGCATGGATCGATTCCACCGGCTCGCTCCACGACGACGGATGGCCGACGTGTCTCGGGAAGGCAGGTACCACCGCGACGGTCCGGTTCGGCGTCGTGGCCGTCGACATCCCGGACACGGGCGGGATCAACGAGGTCGTGTACGTCGACTGTCGGATCCAGTGAACCTGCTTGAGGCCGGTGGTTTCGCGGAAGGCCGACGGCAGATCGCTCCTCGACTGTGTAGGCGAGCCTCGAGATCTGAAGTGGGGCAGCAACTCGTCCGAGTTGCGCCTGGAAGATCGTCGGACTAACGTCGATGGTCCAGGCAGGGCGATCTGCCATCGAGACGTGATGGACCGGAGCCCGGCGGCGCCACCGGTTCGATGCGGGACACCTCTGCGACGCTTCGTTCGCTCGTGTCCGACGTGATCATGGAGTCGGCGGGGCGGAGAGGGGGATCTGCATGCCACGTCGCATCCTGCTCGTTGTGATGACGAGCCTCGCCGCGCTGACCGTGTCGATCGGAGGCTCCGCCGCGCCGGCCACGGCGTCGCCGCCGCCGGTGCAGGTCGCCCTGGACTGGAACCTGAAGGCCGTGAACGCGGTCCGCGCGGCCACGGTCCCGCTGCCGAAGTTCCAGGCCGAGGGCCTCATCTACCTGTCCTACGTGCAGGCGGCCGTCTACGACGCGGTGACGACGATCAAGGGCCGCTTCGAGCCGTATCACGCGTTCGACGTGGGCTCCGGCGTGAACCTCGACGACGCTCGCGCCGACGCCGCCGTCATCGCGGCCACATACACGACGCTCGCTCACTATCTGAGCGATCAGCCGTCGACGCTCCTGGACCCGTTGCAAGCCGACTACGAGGCGGCTATCGCCGCCCTGCCCTCCGAGGGACGTGCTGACGGCATCGCCGTGGGCGAGGCGGCTGCGAACGACATCATCGAGCTCCGCGAGGGGGACGGTCTGGCGGATCCCTCGGTCACGTTCACGCCTGGCGCGCCCGATCCGGGGGTGTGGCAGTTCGCTCCTCCACCGTCGCTGCAGTTCGCGCAGACGCCATGGATCCGCGAGTTCGACCCGTTCCTCCTGGACTCGCCATCGCAGTTCCGTTCGAAGGAGCCGCCGTCGTTGGGTGGCGAGCGGTGGGCCACCGCATACAACCGCGTGAAGGAGCTGGGGGCGGTCGACAGCGCCACCCGAACCCCGCGCCAGACCGCGATCGCCTGGTTCTACAACGCGAACGTGATCAACCAGTACAACCAGGCCTTCCGCGATGTGGCCGTGGCGAACGGGTTCGATCTCGTGGAGACCGTGCGGCTCTTGGCCATGGGCAACATGATCGGAGCAGACGCGTTGATCGCGTGCCTGGAGGCGAAGTACCACTACGCCTTCTGGCGGCCGGTCACCGCGATCAGGAGCGGCGACGACGGCAATCCCGACACCGACGCGGATGCCACGTGGACGCCGCTGCTCGTCACGCCCAACCACCCCGAGTACCCGGGCGCGCACGGCTCGATCACGGCGGCGGAGTCGGAGGTCTTCGAGGCGGTCCTGGGGACGAACCAGATCGACGTCACGCTGACGGGGTACAACCCGGTCTCCGGCCTGTCGGACGTCACGCGTCACTTCGATCGCGCCAGCGACCTGCGCCACCAGATCGTCAAAGCCCGCCTGTGGGCCGGGCTGCACTACCGGTTCTCGAGCCGTGCGGGCGCGCTGCTCGGACGCGAGGTCGTGCACTGGGCCCTCGAGCGGTACTTCCTGCCCGAGGACGAGGTCTAACCCTCCGAGGTCGGCCGGTGGACCGGGCGGTCCACCGGCCGGTCGGGCCGGTTGCGGCCGGACCCCGGCAGCCGTTCCTCGTCGCGGATCCGGCGCTCGCCCTGACGTGCTAGTCGACGGAATCCCCGACGCGGACCTCGAGCACGTTGTCCAGCCCCTGCAGGCTCTCGACGAGCTCGTCGATCGAGCGCCTGCCCTCCACGTCGAACCGCACACCGACCACGGAGTCGTCGTGGTCGTCGCGGGTGACGTCGAGATCGGAGATGACGTACCCGTGGCCGGTCGCGACGGACAGCACGCGTCGCAGCACGCCCTTCCCGTCCCGATACCGGACCTCGGTGGCGGTGAGCGTTCGCCTGGACGGGGGGAGGCGTCCCACGAGCGGCGAGTAGACGTACGCCACGATCAGGTGGGCGCCGGTCGCGCCGGCGCTGAGCGCCACGAGGCCCGCCCCGGCGGCGAGACCGACCGCGGCGGTCAGCCACACCGCGGCGGCGGTGGTGAGTCCGCGGACCCCGGCACGCCGTACGAAGATGACGCCGGCACCGATGAACCCGATCCCCGAGACGACCTGAGCTGCCACCCGGGACGGATCGAGCGACACCGTTCCCGACGACACGACGTCGTCGAATCCGTACTTGCTGACGAGCATGAAGACCGCGGCGCCGACGCCGACCAGCGTGTGCGTCCGGAGTCCCGCGGTCTTCTGGCGCAGCTCCCGCTCGAGGCCGATGATCGACGAGAGCCCGAAGGCCACCGCGAGCAGGGTCAGTTGGTGTGACCAGCTCATGGCTCAGGATATCGTCGGGACCGGGCGGACCTCGCCGCTCGCGATTTGACGCCCGGCTCGGGTGCCCGGAGGATGCGCGGACGCGCATCGACGACCGAGGGGGGAGACGTGGTGCGGATCCGTGTGACCACGACGATCGTTTCGATCCTGTTGCTGCTCGGCCCCGGGCCGGAGTCCGCATCGGCGGGTCCGCAACGGGGAGCCTTTCCGGGTGACAACGGCCGGATCGTCACGGCCCGCGCCCCCGTGGGACAGCGACACGAACAGATCGTGACGGTGCAGGTCGACGGCACGCACCTCCGGGTGCTCACCGACTTCCGGTTCGGCGCCACGGAGCCTGCCTGGTCGGCCGACGGCGGACGGATCGTGTTCGTCAAGCGGACGGGGCGGGATCTGTACCGATACCGGGACATCTGGTACATGAACGCCGACGGCACCGGCCGGACCCGCGTCACGGACACGAAGGAGGCCGAGTACAACCCGTCCTGGTCGCCCGACGGAGACCGCATCGTCTTCGAGGCTCGGGGGGAGATCTACACGATCGGAGCGAACGGCAGACGTCGCCGTCAACTCACCGACACGCCGCGCCATTTCGACGCCTTTCCCACGTTCTCCCCGGACGGCTCGCGGATCGCCTACTCGAGCAGGATCGAGCGGTCCTTCTCTTCGCAGGAGATCCTCACCATGGCGCTCGACGGCACCGACGCGGTCCAGGTCACCGACAACAAGGCGCCGAGTGTGGAGCCCAGCTACTCCCCGGACGGGACCCGGCTGGTCTTCCAGTACTTCGGGGGCGGCAACGAGCTGGCGGTCGCCGACACGGATGGAGCGGGCTTCGAGGTGCTCACGGCGACGACGCGGGACGAGTATTCACCCGTGTGGTCCCCGGACGGCACGCGGATCGCGTTCTCTGCCGGTCCATACCCCAACGGACTCGACATCTTCACGATGGCCGCGGACGGGTCCGACGTCCTGCCGGTGACCTCGGGCGACCGATCCTGGTTCGATTGGCCGGACTGGCAACCGATCCTTCCCTGACCCGGAGCAGGGCAAGGAAGAGGCACCGATCCAGCTGGACCGGGCGGCGAGGCGCCCTAGTTCGGAGCGCCCTCGATGTCCGGCAGGATCACGAGCTCGGGCGCGGCGGGGGCGGGTTCGCCTTCCGCGGCTCCCTGGGCCAGTCGCTCCGCCTCGAGCACCGCGAGCGCCTCCATGGCGTCGATGTCGCCCTCCGCGGCGAGGGTCTGCAGGAGCGTCTCGACGTCGATCCCAGCCCCCCGGCCCGCCTCGTCAGCCTGGATCTTCGCCCACTCCTCCGGTGACAACGGCATGGCCTGCATCGTACCTCCGCTGAAGAATCCTCGCTCTCGGCCCGGCCAGCTGCCCCCCGTCAGCGTGGGCTCACGTGCTGGGTGCCAGATAGGATGAGGGTCTTCGGCCTCCGAGGCGGCCAGTGCGCCGAGCCCGACTCGTGAGGCCGGCGCTGCCGTTGGAGGGCATCGCGAGGTGATCGGGCCACCGGGGCGAGGGCGACGCGGCCGTCAGCTGGGAACGTTCCTGGCGGCGGCGACGGCGCTGATGTTCATCGCTCACCTGCCATCGATCCCGACTGCCGCTCAGGCCTCCCTCCGTGCGGATCGACCGAACATCTTGATCCTCGTCAGCGACGACCAGCCGCTCTCGTTGTTCACCCGCAGGTTGATGCCGAGCGTGTTCTCGCAACTCGTCGACCAGGGTGTGCGTTTCGACCGGTTCTACGTGAACTCATCCGTGTGCTGCCCATCTCGCGCGGAGATCCTGACCGGTCTGAACGAGCAGCACACCGGAGTGGACGACAACGGTGCCGCCCTGATGCGCCCGACGATCGTCGAGGCGCTCGACGAGCTCGGATATCGAACCGTCCTGTCGGGCAAGTACTTGAACAGTCATCCGTGTGCCGTGCCGCGACCGGAGTTCGACGCGTGGCTGTGTCAGGCCCAGGGCCCTCCCTCCGGTTACTCGTTGACCGATCCGACGCTGAACCTGAACGGCGTCTGGACGCACTACACCGGCTACACCACGGAGATCGAGGCTGACTACCTCATCGACGCGATCGGCGTCGGAGGCCCGGGGCAACCCTTCTTCGCGATGTTCACGCCACCGAGCCCGCATCTGCCGGCCAACGACAACCGCTACGCGTCGATGCCGGTTCCCTGGACGCATCCTCCGAGTTTCGACGAGAACACCCGGGACAAGCCCTTCTACATGCGGCGCGAGCCGCTGACCTCGGGCGAGATCACTCGGGCGGACGCCCGGCACGCGACGATGGCCAGGGCCGTCCGCGCGCTGGACGACTCGATCGGGCGCATCCTCGAAGCGATCGCCGCGTCGCAGCAGGAGACCCTGGTCTTCTTCCTGTCCGACAACGGATTCCTGCTGGGCGAGCACCGTCGATGGGCCAAGATGGTTCCCTACGAGGAGTCCGTACACATGCCCCTCGCGGTGCGATTCCCGGCGGCGGTGCCGCAGACCGCCGCGTTCCGCAGCCCTGCGCTCACGTCCAACATCGACATCACGCCCACGATCGCCGACGTGCTGGACATACCATGGAGGGCGGACGGTCGATCGCTGGTTCCCCTGCTGGAGCAGAGGGTCGAAACCATCCACGACGCCGTGCTCATCAACTGGTGCGAGGGCGTCCACACCTGTGCCGGGAACAAGCTCTCGCACGCCTTCCTGGAGCCGGAGCTGTCGATCCCGTCTTACTTCGGCGCGGTGACCGATCGATACAAGTACGTGGAGTACCGCACGGGGGAGCGGGAGCTCTACGATCTGCGGTCCGACCCGGACGAGCTGACCAATCGTGCCGGTGACCCGGGCTGGGCCTCCGTGCAGGATCGGATGGCCGCGACGCTTGGCGGATTGACCGATCTCCCACGCCCCGACACCACGATCGTCACCGGGCCCCGGGGCCCGGAGGACGCTCGCGCCTTCCTGGTCCGCTACTTCACACAGTCGCGATTCGGATCGTACGAATGTCGCCTGAGCAGGAACGGAGTGATCGGTGCGTGGTCGGAATGCGACGGGCAACGATCGCGCATCGGACCGCTGCGTGACGGCGACTACATATTCGGTGTCCGTGGTACCGATGAGCGCGGTCGGACCGATGCGACGCCGGCGACGAGATCGTTCTCCATCCAGACGCTCGGACCGTCCGTCACGATCACCGACGGACCGGCCGTGCACCTTCGCTCCCGGACCGTCGACTTCAGGTTCTCCAGCGCGTCGGCGTCGTCGCTCCAGTGCCGTGTCGGCCTCTGGCCGGCCAGTACCCCCTGGTCCCCGTGCGACGGAGGCTCCGCTGAGGTCGGCCCGCTGGCCGACGGGGTCTGGGCCTTCGAGGTCCGAGGGCTGAGGGAGGGACTGGCCACGTCCCCGCCGGCGCTCTGGCTCTTCCAGGTCGACAACGTGGGGCCGCGGATGATCTTCGACGCGAAGCCGGCGACCACGACGACCTCGCGGTCGGCGTACTTCCGATTCCGCCCGAACGAGCCGACGGTGGGAGCGGTGGAGTGCAGTCTGGACGGTGGGGAGCCGATCGCCTGTGACCGTCTGTGGTTCAAGGCGACGGGACTTGCTGCCGGTCCCCACGAGTTGACCGTCACGGCCCGGGACGAGCTCGGTATCGTGGGCTCGACGTCCTACACGTGGACCGTGCGGTCGTAGGTCGGTCAGTCCACCTGTTCACAGGTGCCGCTGATGCCCAGCACGGGGATCAGCTCGAAGTGGTTGGGCGCTCCGCCGATCTCCTCGTGCCTGCGGTTGCCCCAGAAGCCGACGCCTCGGAGCTGAACCCTGCCGCGGAGCTGTGTGAACTCCTCCGAGAGCGGCCCACACATCTCCAGCGCCTTGTGCCTGGCGGCCAGCATCCGGTGGCGGTGGAAGCGTGAGGTCATGCAGGGCGGTCCCAGGAACTCGACCGCCATGGTCTGCTCGGGGGAGCCGGGCACCGAGATCACGAACTTCACGTCGCTGTCGCCCTCGATCTCGGCCTTGACCAGCCTCGCGACCACCTTGTAGACGTGCAGCTCCTGGGGAGCGATCCTCGGGGTCCGCTCCCGCACGCGGGCCGGCGCCTCCCGGTTGTAGAGGCTGGCCAGGGTGGTCCGGCGGGCGTGGAAGTCGATGTCCCGCCGGTCCGGGTCGGAGAGGCTCTTGATCGGCCACCGGAACTCGCCGCAGAGGCCGGCGGTCGCGACGGGCGGGACGATCGCGAACATCGTCAGGACGATCGCGGTGGCGGACAGGACCGAGAGGGGGCGGCGCAGATGGATTCGCATCAGCGCATTCTCGACGATGGCGCGGTCCGATTCCCAGGGGCCATCGGACCCAACTGGGGGTCCATTCGGTCCCGACCCAATGACGCGGATCTCCCGGGATGGGACCGTTTCGGGCCCGAACGACATACCGGCTCCCACCTGCGGATCCCGTCTTGCGATGGCGTTGCCCCCTGTGCAAAGCTACCCATCTGTTCGACCCGCTTCGGCCGCAAGGCCGGAGCGCGACGGCGGCACGACGCGGGCACGTGCCGCCGTCATCCTTTTCCGGTCCCGGCCGGGGCCGGGGACTTGCTATCGTGTTCGCCTCGGGCGCGTAGCTCAGTGGGAGAGCGCTCGCTTCACACGCGAGAGGTCGCAGGTTCAATACCTGCCGCGCCCACCCGAGTCGCCCACACCCAGGGCTCACGAAGCGAAGGTATGGCCCAACCAGGCAGCCCCCCTCACCGCCTGACCGTCCGGCATCCGGGCGGCGTCGATGTCGACCGTGGCCTCGTCGCGTAGCGTGTGCGGACCGAAATCAGACCCAAGCATCGGGCCAAGACACCGGCCAAGAGACCGGCCAAGAGACCAGGAGGGATCGACATGTCCGCCACACCCGAGCGCCCGGACGCGGTGCTCGCCGATGGGGGTGCCGCCGCACGCGCCGTGGCGCTCCGGAAGGTCTACGGGCAGGGCGATGCCACCGTCGAGGCGCTCCGGGGCGTCAGCGTGACCTTCCAGGCGGGCGCCTTCACCGCGATCATGGGGCCCTCCGGATCGGGCAAGTCGACCCTCCTGCACTGCCTCGCCGGGCTCGACACGCCGACGTCCGGCTCGGTGTTCATCGAGGACGTCGAGATCTCGAAGCTCAGCGAGAAGCACCTCACGGAGCTCCGCAGGGACAAGGTCGGATTCGTGTTCCAGGCGTTCAACCTGATCCCGACCCTCACCGCGTCGGAGAACATCACCCTGCCCCTGGACATCGCGGGGCACGATGTGGACCGGGCCTGGTTCGACGAGGTCGTCGACACGGTGGGCCTGCGCGATCGCCTGGGGCACCGACCCAGTGAGCTCTCCGGAGGCCAGCAGCAACGGGTCGCGGGAGCCCGGGCCCTGGTGAGCCGTCCGGCGATCGTCTTCGCCGACGAGCCCACCGGCAACCTCGATTCCCGCTCGAGCGCCGAGCTGCTGAGTTCCTTCGCGCCGCGGTGAAGGACCACGGGCAGACGATCGTCATGGTGACCCACGACGCGGGCGCGGCGGGCTACGCGGACCGCGTGATCTTCCTGGCAGACGGCGAGGTGGTCGACGAGATGCTCGATCCCACGGCGGACCGGGTGCTCGACCGCCTGAAGTCGCTGGAGCACTAGTCCCGTGTGGCGAGCCACGATCAAGAGCCTGCTGGCGCGCAAGGTGCGCCTGCTGCTGACCGCGCTCTCCGTCGTGCTCGGCGTCGGCTTCATCGCCGGCACCTACGTGCTGACCGACACCATGAACGCCGCCTTCGACGAGCTGTTCTCGTCGGCGGCGCAGTCCTCCGACGTCGTGGTGCGCGCCGAGTCGGCCTTCACCGGGGTGCAGTCGGGCCCCGGAGGTGGGGGGAGCGAGGAGCGGGATCCGGTCCCGGCGAACCTGCTGGACCTGATCCGAGGGATCGACGGCGTCGAGCGCGCCGACGGGAGCGTGACCGGATACGCCCAGATGGTCGACCCGGCGACGGGGGACGAGATCGGGGGGTTCGGCCCCCCCACGATCGGCACGAACTGGACGGGCACCGAAGGCTCGTCGGCGGTGACGATCCGCCAGGGTGACCCGCCGCAGGGGCCCGACGAGATGATGGTCGACGCCGCGACGGCGACGAAGTTCTCGATCGGGATCGGGGATCCCGTCAAGGTGCTGTTCGAGTCCGTCGCGCCCCGCACCTTCACCGTCTCGGGCACCGTGGGCTTCGGCAGCGCCGACAATCTGGGCGGCGCGACCCTTGCCGTCTTCGACACCGCCACCGCCCAGGACGTCCTGGACCGCGAGGGCGTCTTCGACACGATCGACGTCGTGGCTCGCGAGGGGGTCCAGCCGAACGACCTCCGAGCCCGCATCTCGACGGAGCTTCCCCAGGGCGTGGAGGCGGTCACCAGCACGACCGTCGCCGACGAGCAGTCCGACGCGATCAAGGAGGGGCTCGGGTTCTTCCGCACGTTCCTCCTGGTGTTCGCGCTGATCGCGCTGTTCGTGGGCTCGTTCATCATCTTCAACACGTTCTCGATCATCGTGGCCCAGCGGTCCAAGGAGCTCGCCCTCCTGCGCGCGCTCGGGGCGAGCCGCCGCCAGGTTCTGACGTCGGTCGTGGTGGAGGCGCTGCTGGTCGGCATCGTCGCGTCGGCGGTCGGCATCGTCGCGGGGATCGGCATCTCGTACGGCCTGCAGGGCCTGCTGGGGTTGTTCAACATCGACCTGCCGAGCACGTCGACGCAGCTGCTGCCGAGGACGATCGTGGTGTCGGTGCTGGTGGGCGTGATCGTCACGGTCGCCGCCTCGATCCTGCCGGCGCTGCGGGCGTCGCGGGTGGCGCCGATCGAGGCCCTGCGCGACGCGGAGCAGCCGGCGATCGGATCTGGCCTGGGCCGGCGGCTCGCGATCGGGATCGTGGTCGCCGGACTCGGCATCGCCGCCCTGCTCTACGGCCTGTTCGGAACCCCGTCGAACGCGGCGGCGCTCGTGGGGCTCGGCGCAGCGGTGACGTTCGTGGGCATCGCGATGCTGTCGCCGCTGGCGGCGAAGCCGGTCGCCGGCGCGCTCGGGCGCCCCATCGCTCGCCTGGCGATCCAGGGCAAGCTCGGCCGGGAGAACGCCATGCGGAACCCCCGACGGACCGCCTCGACCGCCTCCGCCCTCATGATCGGGCTCGGCCTGGTCGCGATGGTGTCGGTCCTGGCCTCGTCGCTCACCGCCTCCAGCGACGCGGCCCTCGCCGCGACGTTGCGGGCGGACTTCGCGCTCACCACCCCCTCGTTCACGTTCTTCAGTCAGGACGTGGCGGCGAAGGTGCGTGGCATCGACGGCGTGGGGGCGGTCTCGGAGTTCCGTCAGGGCGGCTTCCGCGTGAACGGCACCACGGCCTATCTCACCGGCGTCGATCCGACGACGGTCGAGGACGTGACCTCGCTCGAGCCCTCGGACGGCGGCATCGCTGCCCTCGCGGCCGGTGACGTCCTGGTCTACACCGACGTCGCCCAGGAGAACGGGTGGAGCGTCGGCGACACGCTGCCGGCGGCGTTCGCCACCCAGGGGAACGTCGACCTGAAGGTGGGAGGGACCTTCGCCGAGCGGCGCCTGGTCGGCGTCGACTACCTGATCTCGCTCGACACCTACGACGGGCTCTTCACGCAACAGCTCGACGCCTTCGTCATGGTGAAGGCGGCGCCGGGCGCCGACACGGACGCCGTCCGCACGGACATCGACGCGGCCCTCCAGCAGGATTATCCGAACATCGATGTGCAGGACCAGGTGGAGTACCGCAAGAAGCAGGCCATGTTCGTGAACCAGCTCCTGGGCCTGGTCCAGGCGCTGCTGGCCATGGCCATCCTGATCGCGCTCTTCGGCATCGTGAACACGCTCGGGCTGTCGATCTTCGAGCGCCGCCGGGAGCTGGGGCTGCTGCGCGCGGTCGGGATGAGCCGGCTCCAGGTCCGCCGGATGATCCGCTGGGAGGCGGTGATCATCTCGGTGTTCGGCGCGCTCCTGGGCGTCGTGATCGGCATCTTCTTCGGCTGGGCGCTGCAGCAGGCGCTCGTCGCGGAGGGGGTGACCGAGTTCCGGCTGCCGCTGCCGCAGCTCGTCCTGTACCTCGTCCTGGCGGGGGTGGCCGGCGTGCTGGCCGCGATCGGGCCGGCGCGTCGCGCCGCGAAGCTGAACGTCCTGCAGTCGATCGCGTACGAATAGCGCGCGTCCGGCCAGAGCTCCGGCCGGAGTCCGACGCCTCGGCCGATATCATGCCCGCCATGGCGAAGGTGACCCTGCCTGACGGATCCACCACCGAGCTGCCCGAGGGGGAGCCGGTGGGCTCCGTGCTGCCGCCGGGCGCCGTGGCGGCACGCGTCGACGGCGAGCTCCGCGACCTGTCCTTCGTGCCGGATGCCGACGTCGCGGCGGAGCCCGTCGACCCGGCCTCCGAGGACGGCCTGCACGTACTGCGTCATTCGGCGGCCCACGTCCTGGCGCAGGCCGTGTGCGACCTGTATCCGGGCACGCACTACGCGATCGGGCCCGCGATCGAGGACGGCTTCTACTACGACCTCGAGCTGCCGGAGGCCCTCTCCGCGGGCGACCTCAACCGGATCGAACAACGGATGCGCAAGATCGTGAAGCAGGACCAGCCGTTCGTGCGCGAGGAGGCGTCGCGCGCCGACGCGCTGGAGCGGCTCGCCGACCAGCCGTTCAAGCGGGAGATCATCGAGTCGCAGGAGCCCGAGCCGGGCGAGGTCGCCGGCGGCGACACGTTCAGCCTGTACCGCAACGACGGGTGGGTGGACCTGTGTCTGGGTCCTCACGTCCCGTCCACGGGCCGGCTCGGAGCGTTCAAGCTGACGCACCTGGCCGGCGCCTACTGGCGCGGCGACGAACGCAATCCGCAGCTGACCCGTGTGTACGGCACGGCATGGGCGACGCAGGAGGATCTGGACGCGCATCTACACCGGATCGAGGAGGCGGAGCGCCGGGACCACCGCAAGCTGGGCCTCGAGCTGGACCTGTTCAGCTTCCCCGACGAGATCGGGTCGGGCCTGGCCGTGTTCCATCCACGCGGCGGTTTGGTGCGCAAGATCATGGAGGACTACTCGCGCCGCCGGCACGAGGAGGCAGGGTACGAGTTCGTGAACACCCCGCACATCACGAAGGCCGACCTCTTCCACACCAGCGGGCACCTGGAGTGGTTCGCCGACGGCATGTTCCCGCCCATGGAGCTCGACGGCGGCGCCCAGTACTACCTCAAGCCCATGAACTGCCCCATGCACATCCTGATCTACCGCAGCCGCACCCGCAGCTACCGGGAGCTGCCGCTGCGCCTCTTCGAGTTCGGCACCGTCTACCGCTACGAGAAGAGCGGGGTGATCCACGGCCTGACGCGCGTGCGCGGTCTCACCATGGACGACGCCCACATCTTCACGACCAAGGAACAGATGGGGGAGGAGCTGCGGTCGCTCCTGGTGTTCGTGCTGGATCTGCTGCGTGACTACGGCCTCGACGATTTCTATCTGGAGCTGTCGACGAAGCCGCCGGACAAGGCGGTGGGCTCCGACGACGAGTGGGACGAGGCCACCGAGGCGCTTCGCGCCTCGGCACAGTCCATGGACCTGGAGCTCGTGATGGACGAGGGCGGGGGCGCGTTCTACGGTCCGAAGATCAGCGTGCAGGCGCGTGACGCGATCGGCCGCACCTGGCAGATGTCCACGATCCAGGTCGACTTCCAGTTCCCCCAGCGCTTCGACCTGCACTACGCCGGTGACGACAACGACCAGGCACCGCCCGATCATGATCCACCGGGCGCTGTTCGGATCCGTGGAGCGGTTCTTCGGAGTGCTGACGGAGCACTACGCCGGCGCGTTCCCCTTGTGGCTGGCGCCCGAGCAGGTGCGGCTGGCGCCGGTCGCCGACCGACACGTCGAGCACGCGTACGGCCTGGCCGGACAGCTGCGCGCGGAGGGGCTCCGGCCGTTCGTGGACGAGTCGAAGGAGTCGGTGGGCAAGAAGATCCGGGCGGCGCAGCTCATGAAGGCGCCGTACGTCCTGGTGATCGGCGACCGCGAGCTGGAGTCGGGCACGTACACCGTCCGCGATCGCTCCGGGACGGAGACGGAGGGCGTGACCTACGGCAATCTGGTCTCGGCCCTGCGGCAGGAGGCCGAGACCCGCGCCCTCACGCAGTCAACCTTCGGAGGATGACGTCGTCCATGGACCGCCTCTGGAGTCCCTGGCGGATGGAGTACATCGAGACGCACGCGCACGGCGCGGAGCCGGAGGGCTGCGTCTTCTGCTCCCTGCTCTCCGACGGCGATCCCGACGGCGAGCGGATCCTGCACCGGGGCGACGCCGCGTTCGTGACCCTCGCGAAGTACCCCTACAACCCGGGCCACATGCTGGTGCTGCCGACGCGACATACCGGCGATCTGGAGGAGGTCACGCCGGAGGAGTCCGGGGCGATCCACGGTCTCCTGCAGCGCTGTCTGCGGGCCCTGCGCGAGGTGTCGGCGCCGCACGGCTTCAACGTGGGTCTGAACCTGGGCCGCGCCGCCGGAGCGGGGATCCCCGAGCACCTGCACTGGCACGTGGTCCCGCGCTGGGGCGGCGACACGAACTTCATGCCGGTGGTGGCCGGCACCCGCGTCCTGCCGGAGCTCCTGTCGGAGACCTACGAGCGGCTCCGCCCGCACTTCGACCCATGAACCCGGTGGACGCAGAGGAGCGCTGGGTCGAGGTCGACGGCGGCCGCATCGCGTACGACGTGGCGGGGGAGGGGCCCGGGGTGGTCCTGCTGCACGGCGGATTGTGGGACCGACGCACGTGGGACGCCCAGGTCGACGCGCTGGCGGAGCGCTCGACGGTGCTCCGCTACGACATGCGCGGCTTCGGACGGTCCTCCACGCCGGAGACCCCGTACTCGGACCTGGACGACCTCGGGTTGGTGATGGACGCCGCCGGGCTCGAGCGCGCGGCGCTCGTGGGATGCTCGCTGGGCGGACTGGTGGCGACGATGTTCGCCATCGATCGACCGGCCAAGGTCCACGGATTGGTGCTGGCCGCCTCCGGACTGTACGGGCACCGATGGGCGGTGGGCGACCACTGGGAGCGACACGGCGAGGAGGTCGAGGCGGCGGTGGAACGCGGCGACCTGCCGGCGGCCGTCGACCTGGATCTGCGGCCGTGGGTCCCGATGGGGACCGACGATCCGGCGGGCGCGCGGCTCCGCGCGATCGCGCAGGAGAACGCGCGGCAGCTCACGATCGACGAGGACCTCTCCACCGCGCCCGAGTGGACGTCGGTGGAGCGGCTGGGCGAGATCGACACCCCGACCCTGGTGCTCGAGGGTGAGCGCGATGTGCCCGAGTTCCGGGAGATCGCGAAGATCCTCGCGGAGCGGATCCCGGGCGCGCGGTTCGCGACGGTCCCCGACGCGGACCACGTGATCCACGTCCGGCAGCCGGAGACGTTCAACCGTCTCGTCGTGGACTTCCTCGCGTCGCTCTGACGCCGACGCGACCGGTGCTACCAGTGCTACCGGTGCGCCTCCTGGCGCTCCTGCTGGTGGGCGTCGATCACCTTCTGCGCGAGATGCGTGCGGCAGCTCCTCGTAGTGATCGAAGGCCATCGAGAACGCGCCGCGGCCACCGGTCATGGAGCGGAGGTCGATCACGTACCGCGCCACCTCCGCCTGCGGGACGGCGGCCCGGATCACCTGCTTGCCGCCACCGGCCTGCTCCATGCCGGCGATCTTCCCGCGCTTGGCGTTCAGGTCGCCCATCACGTCGCCGGTGAACGCCTCGGGCACGATGACCTCGAGCTGCACGACCGGCTCCAGGATCGCCACACCGGCCTGCTCGGCCGCCTCCTTCAGCGCGAGCGAGCCGGCGATCTGGAACGCCATGTCGGACGAGTCCACCGAGTGGAACTTCCCGTCCACGAGCGTGACCTTGATGTCGACCATGGGATTCCCGCTCACGGTCCCCTCGGCCATCGTCTTCACGATGCCCTTCTCGATCGAGGGGATGAACTGAGACGGGATCGCGCCGCCGAAGATCTTGTCGTCGTACACGAAGCCCTCACCGCGAGCCGTGGGCTCCACCTCGATCACGCACACCGCATATTGGCCGTGGCCGCCGGACTGCTTCACGTGGCGTCCCGTGACCTTCGCCGCGCCCCGGAGGGTCTCCCGGTAGGCGATCTTCGCCGGATGGGTGAGCACGTCAACGCCGAACTTCCGCTTCAATCGCCCGGCCATGACGTCGAGGTGGGCCTCGCCCATGCCGTACATCACCGTCTCGTGGGTCTCGTCGCTGCGGGAGATGCGGAACGACGGATCCTCCTCGCGGAGCCGGGCGAGCCCGGTGGAGAGCTTGTCCTCGTCGCCCTTGGTCTTGGGCTCGATCGCGTAGGCCAGCAGCGGCTCGGGCAGCGTGATCGGCGCGAGCTGCACCGGGTCGTCCTTCGTGCTGATCGTGTCGCCCGTGTGGGTGTGCGCGAGCTTGGCCACCGCCCCGATGTCCCCGGCCCTCACCTCGGGGACATTCTCATGGTCCTTGCCCCGCAGTGTGAAGAGTTGACCAACCCGCTCGTCGATGCCCTGGGTGGCGTTGTGGATGCTGCCGTCGGGGCGCACCGTCCCGCTGAAGACACGGAACATGGTGATGTGGCCGACGAACGGGTCCGAGAGCGTCTTGAACACGAAGGCCGTTGTGGGTCCGGCCGCGTCGGGCGTCCGCTCGGCGCCGCCGCCGTCCCTGCCCGTCACCTCGACCGGCGCGCGGTCGATCGGGGAGGGGAACTCCTCGACGATGAAGTCCAGGAGCCGGTCGACCCCGATCGCGCTCGCGGCCGAGCCCACCATCACGGGGGCCAGGCGGGCGCGCGCGAAGCCGTCCTTCGCGCCGCTCACGATGTGCTCCTCCGGCAGCGTCCCCACCTCGAGGTACTCCTCGATCAACGCGTCGTCGGACTCGGCGACGGCCTCGATCAGCTTCTCGCGCGCGGGGTCGGCGATCGCATGGATCTCGTCGGGCCACTCGCTCTCCTCGGCTCGCGGCCCGGAGGGATAGAGGTCCGCCTTCTCGTGGAGCAGGTCGGCGACCCCGCGGAACTCGTGCTCGGCCCCGATGGGCAGCTCGAACGGCGCGACCTGGTTGCCGAAGGACGAGACGAGCTGGTCCAGCGTGGCCTGGAAGTCGGCGCGTTCCCGGTCGAGCTTGTTCACGAAGATCGCGCGGGGAAGACCCTCCTCGACCGCGAGCTCCCAGGCGGCCTCCGTCTGCACCTCGACGCCGTCCACGGCGGAGACCACCACGATCACGGCGTCGACGGCGCGGACCGCCGACCGGAGGTCGCCCACGAAGTCCGCGTACCCGGGGGCGTCCAGGACGTTGATCTTGACGCCCTCCCATTCGATCGGCGCCATGGAGAGCGAGACGGAGATGTTCTTGCGCTGCTCGTCTGGATCGTGGTCGGAGACCGTGGTTCCGTCCTCCACGGTCCCCATGCGAGTGATCGCGCCCGAGGTGAAGAGCATGGCCTCCAGCAGCGTGGTCTTGCCCGCCCCGCCGTGGCCCACCAGCAACACGTTGCGGATGTCCTTCGCGTCGTAGGTCTTCAACGCGCACTCCTTCCGGCTGGGTTCGTGGCGCGAGGTCTGGGGATTCTAGTCCAGTGCTAGGCTCGCGCGGTTCCCATGGCGACGTACCGACGGCGGGTTCCCGCCACGTCCAGCACGATCCCCGCGAGGGTGCTGCTGACCTGCGGGGCCGCGCTGATCGCCGCGGCGGCCCTGCTGATCCTCGACGGACGGCCCGGACCCGCGGGCCTGGCGGCCGGACTGGCCGGGGTCGCGGGGATCGCCGGCGGCCGATTCGCGATCTGGAACGGGGACGGGCTGTCCATGCTGTTCGACCCTCTGCTCGACCGGACGTTCGACGGCGTGATCCTGGGTGCCATCGCATGGTCGGAGCGGACCAGCCGTCCGTCGGTGGCCGCCGGCGCCCTGGTGGCGCTCGGAGCCAGCTTCCTGTCCTCCTACGTCCGCGCGCGCGGCGCCTCACTCGGCTACGACGTCCAGGAGAGCACGGTGACCAGGGGTATCCGCTACGCGTTGGTGGCGATCGGTCTCGCGTTCGACTGGCTCGGCGTGGGCGGTGTGGGCGGTCGCGATCCTGGCGGCCCTCGCCTCGCTCATCCGCACGATCCAGGTGGCGAAGGAGGAGCTGGTGTGAGCTCTGGAGAGCTTCCCCAGACGGTCGCCGCCGGCGTGCAACCGGCCGCCGCCTCCGACCGGGGCGGCCTCCGCGCCGAGCTCCCGTACCACGCCTACCGCGCGGCGTACCGGATCACGCGAGCGCTGCCCGAGCGACGGGCCCGAGCCCTGTTCGACGTGGTTGCGCGCGCCGGTCACGCCGTCCTACCCGGCCTCCGCGACACCGTGGCCGTGAACCAGGCTCGGGTGCTGGGACTGCCGACGAGCCACCCGACGGTGCGAGCGTCCACCGCGGAGGCCTTCCGGGCCTACGCGAGGTACTGGGCCGACTCGTTCCGGCTGGACCTCCTCTCCGACGACGAGGTCGTGTCCCGCACGCAGGTCATCGGCTACGAGCACGTCGAGGAGGCGCTGGGCCGTGGCGGAGGACTGATCTGCGCGCTACCCCACATCGGCAACTGGGACGTCGGCGGCCGCTACATGAGCGCCCGCGGATGGCCCGTCGTCTCCGTCGCCGAGGATCTGCAGCCACCACGGCTCTTCGAGCTGTTCCAGCGACACCGGGAGTCGATGGGCATGGAGATCCTCGGCCTGTCGCAGAGCAGGCAGGTCGGGCGCACGCTCGCCCGGCGGCTCGGTGAGAATCGTCTGGTGGCCCTCGTGGCCGACCGCGACCTGACCGGCCGCGGCGTCGAGGTGTCGATGTTCGGTGCGCCGCGCCGGCTGCCGGCCGGACCGGCGCTGCTCGCGATCACCACCGGTGCGCCGATCCTCACCGCGCCGGTCTACCAGACGCGTGACGGCTGGCGGATCGTGTTCGGCGCGCCCCTGCCCGCGGACGTCACGGGCGAACGCCGCCGGGACGTCGAGGAGCTGACCCGACGGATGGCCCTGGAGTTCGAGCGCGCGATCTCAGCGGCTCCGGCCGACTGGCACGTGTTCCAGCCGGCCTGGACGCCGTGAGGATCGCGCTCGTCTGCCCATACGCGTGGGACGAGCCCGGCGGCGTCCAGGTCCAGGTGCGCGAGCTGGGGGAGCGGCTCCGCCGGCGGGGGCACGAGGTCCTCGCGCTGGCGCCGGCGAGCCGCCGTCCGTCCGAGCCGTGGGTGGTGGGGGTCGGATCGACCGTGTCGCTGCCCTACGGGCGGACGCGGGCGCCGATCTCCCCGTGGCCCGGGACGCGCCGGCGTGTCCGGGAGGCGGTCGGGGCCTTCGCCCCCGACGTCGTCCACGTCCACGAGCCGTTCGCGCCGAGCGCCTCGATGTTCGCGATCGTGGCCGGCCCGCCGGTCGTGGCCACGTTCCATTCCGGGATCGATCGGTCCCTGCTGTACGACGCCGCCGGGCCGGCGCTGCGGCGGACCGCGCGGCGCATCGCCGTGCGGATCGCCGTCTCGGAGCGCGCGGCCGCGGTGGCCCGACGTCGGCTGGGCGGCAGCTACGTCGTGATCCCCAACGGCGTGGATGTGGCGCGCTTCGCGCGGGCCGAGCCGGCCGACCTGGGAGACGGGACGAAACTGTTGTTCGTGGGCCGGCTCCACGCTCGGAAGGGCTTCGCGGTGGCGGTCGCGGCGTTCGCGACGCTGGCGACGGAGCACCCAGATCTGCGGCTGGTCGTGGCGGGTGAGGGCGCGGAAGCCTCGGCCCTGGACCGCCTGCCGGGCGCTCTCCGGAACCGCGTGCGGATGCTCGGCACCGTGCCGAACCAGGTGCTGCCGCCGATCCACGCCGCCTGCGACGTGTTCCTGGCGCCCAACACCGGCGGTGAGAGCTTCGGCGTCGTCCTCACCGAGGCGATGGCCGCCGGGCTGCCGGTGGTGGCCAGCGACATCCCCGGCTTCGACGAGGTCGTGACGGCGGGGGCCGACGGGTTGCTCGTGCCGCCGGGCGACGCGAACGCGCTGGCCGCGGCCGTGGGCTCGCTCCTGGATGACCCTGAGGCGGCCGCTCGGCTGGCCGGCAACGCCCGGGTGCGGGCGGCGTCGGCGGACTGGGCGATCGTGCTCGACCGCCTGGAGGAGGTGTACGCGAGGGCCGTCCGGGCCGGGGCGCCGCTACGATAGGCCCGTGCTGCCCTTCTGGATCGCCCTCGGGATCGTCGTGCTCGTCCTGCTGAGCGGCGTCCTGATCTTCAATTCGCTCGTCCGCCTGCGCAACCGCGTGGACAACGGCTGGTCGCAGATCGACGTGCAACTGCGTCGCCGCTACGACCTGATCCCGAACCTCGTGGAGACGGTGCAGGGCTACGCCACGCACGAGCGGGAGCTCTTCGAGCACGTCGCCGAGGCGCGCTCCCGCGGGATGGGCGCAACGGGGACCAAGGATCAGGCGCAGGCGGAGAACCTGATCACCGCCGGCCTCGGGCGGCTGATGGCGGTCGCGGAGGGCTACCCGGATCTGAAGGCCGACCAGAACTTCCTGGCGTTGCAGGAGGAGCTCACGGGGACCGAGTCGAAGATCGCGTACGCGCGGCAGTTCTACAACGACCAGGTCATGCGGCTGAACACGAAGATCGAGTCGTTCCCCTCGAGCGTCGTCGCGAACCTGTTCCACGTGGAGCCACGGGCGTTCTTCGACATCGAGGATCCGATCCGCGCCCCCGTGCAGGTGGATCTCTAGCCCGCCGTGTACGAACAGATCGCCTCGAACAAGCGCCGAACCGTCCTGCTCATGGCGGGCGCCGTCCTCATGCTGGGCCTCGTCGGCTTCGCGATCGGCTCGTTCTGGGGTACCGGACCGATCGGGATCGCGATCGCGGGCGGGATCGCCGTGGCGCTGTCGATCGGGTCGTACTTCGGCGGGGACCGGATCGTCCTGGCGTCGACGCGGGCGAAGGAGGTCTCGGCCGAGGAGGAGCCGCGGCTGCACAACATCGTGGAGGGCCTGGCCATCGCGGCCGGGACCCCGAAGCCGCGGGTGTACGTCGTGCCGGAGCAGGCGCCGAACGCGTTCGCGACCGGACGTGACCCCGAGCACTCGTCGATCGCCGTGACGCAGGGCCTGCTCCAGCTCATGAACCGGGTCGAGCTCGAGGGCGTGATCGGCCACGAGCTCTCCCACGTCGTGGATCGCGACATCCTGGTCGGCACGGTGGTGGCGACGCTCGTGGGCGCGGCCGTGCTGCTGTCGGAGTTCTTCATGCGATCGTGGTGGTGGGGCGGGTTCCGGGGCCGCCGCGGCGGCGACTCGAACGGAGGCGGCCCCGAGCTCGTGATCTTCGCGGTGGGATTCGTGCTGCTCGCCATCGCGCCGATCGCCGGGCAGATCATCAAGCTCGCCGTCTCACGCAACCGCGAGTTCCTCGCGGACGCGCAGGGCGCGCTGCTCACCCGCTATCCCCCGGGGTTGATCGCCGCGCTCAAGAAGATCGAGGCGGCGCCGCACGCGATGCACGCCGCGAACAACGCCACGGCGCATCTGTGGCTGGACCAGCCGTCGCGGGTGCCGGGGGAGCGCACCAGCGCCATGGAGAAGCTCTTCTCGACCCACCCGCCGATGGCCGAACGGATCCGTCGTCTCGAGGAGATGTGACGATCCCGAGCGATCTCGACCACGAACCCGAGAAGAACGCCATCGGAGGTCGATCGGAGCCCGCGAGGTCGTTGAGATGGCCCGAGGGCGCGGGTAGCATGACCGACCGATCGACCCGGGTACTCCGCTCAGACGGTCTCCCCGATACCACCCACCGCCGATACGCAGGAGGTTCTCGCTCGTGGCCGTGACGCGCCGTGGAAAGCTCATCGTCTCCGTTACCGGCGCGCTCGCCATCACCGGCGTGGGCGTCGGAGCGCTCGCCCTCACGGGCCACGCGCCCGCGCCGATCCAGCAGGCGTTCAACCAGGCGACGGGCCGTACCCCCACGGCGCCACCGCTCTGCCCGCTCACCGGCCAGGACGCGCCGGACGGCGCCGTACCGGACCGGCCGGCCCTGGCGGTCAAGGTCGAGAACCTTCCGGAGGCCCGGCCACAGGCAGGTCTCGAGCGCGCCGACATCGTGTACGAGGAACCGGTCGAGGGTGGGATCACCCGGTTCATCTCGCTGTTCCAGTGCCACGAGGCCAAGCTCGTCGGGCCGATCCGCAGCGGACGCACCACGGATCCGCAGATCCTGGTGCAGTACGGCAAGCCGCCGCTCGCCTACTCCGGTGGGGCCAACAAGGTCAGCAAGGCGATCGGTCGTGCCGGGCTCATCGACATCTCCGAGACCGAGGCGCCCGGGGCGTACACGCGCGACCCGAATCGCCTCGCACCTCACGACCTGTTCTCCACCACGGCTGCGCTTCGGCGGGCGGCCGCGTCCACCGCCGGCGCGCCGGAGGCGGTGTTCACGTACGCGGAGGATCTGGAGATGAAGTCGCGGCGCGTGGCGACGCTGCACCTGCCATTCTCGAGCTACGCGGACGTCGTCTGGACCTGGAGCAAGCGACAGGGCGCCTGGCTCCGGGCGCACGGCTCGGAGCCGCACCTGGTCACCGACGGCTCGCAGGTCTCCGCCGCCAACATCGTGGTGCAGGTCGTCGACGTCGTGCCGGGGGAGATCATCGATCCCGCCGGCAATCCCTCGCCCGAGGTCGACGTGCTCGGGTCGGGGAAGGCCTACGTGCTGCGCGACGGGCGGATGATCCCGGGACGCTGGGAGCGCAGGACCGAACAGGACCTGACCACGTTCGTGACGAAGTCCGGAGCGACGATCCCGCTCGCGCCCGGCGCCACCTGGGTCGAGCTGTTCCCCTCCACCCTCCCCGTCGAGACTTCCTAAGCGGGCTGGTCTGCCGCGGGCGGTAGACTGGGAACGACCTGTCGAGGAGGGATTCCCGTGGACCGCGAGACCGGAACGTTCCGGGTGAAGTCGGGGCTGGCCGAGATGCTCAAGGGCGGCGTCATCATGGACGTCACCGACGCCGCGCAGGCGAAGATCGCCGAGGACGCCGGCGCCTGCGCCGTGATGGCGCTGGAGCGGGTCCCGGCCGACATCCGCCGCGACGGCGGCGTGGCCCGCATGTCGGACGCCACCAAGATCGAGGAGATCCAGCAGGCGGTCTCGATCCCCGTGATGGCCAAGGCGCGGATCGGCCATTTCGTGGAGGCGCAGATCCTGCAGTCCCTCGGCGTCGACTACGTGGACGAGTCGGAGGTCCTGACCCCCGCCGACAACGAGTTCCACATCGACAAGTGGGCGTTCACCGTGCCGTTCGTCTGCGGTGCGCGCAACCTGGGCGAGGCGCTGCGCCGCATCGCCGAGGGGGCCGCGATGATCCGGACGAAGGGGGAGGCGGGGACCGGCAACGTCGTGGAGGCGGTCACGCACATGCGCACGATGCTCCGCGAGATGGCGGAGCTCACGACGCTGCGGCCGGAGCAGTACGTCACCAGGGCCAAGGACCTGGGCGCACCGGTCGACCTCGTTCGGGACGTGGCCACCACCGGCCGGCTCCCGGTCGTGAACTTCGCGGCAGGGGGGATCGCCACCCCGGCCGACGCGGCGCTCATGATGCAGCTCGGCGTCGACGGGGTCTTCGTGGGCTCGGGGATCTACAAGTCGCAGGATCCCGCAACCATGGCGCGGGCGATCGTGGAGGCCACCACGCACTTCCAGGACCCCGACGTCCTGGCGAAGGTCTCGCACGGCCTCGGCGACCCGATGGCTGGGCTCGAGATCGGCTCGCTCGCCACCCGGCTGCAGGACCGCGGCTGGTAGCCGCGGGGAGGTGCCGACGGTGAAGGCCGGTGTCCTCGCGCTCCAGGGAGACTTCCGCGAGCACGCCCGCGTCCTGGCCGACGCCGGGGCGTCCCCCGTCGAGGTGCGCACCGCCCGGGAGCTCGCCGACGTCGACATGCTGGTGATCCCGGGCGGCGAGTCCACCACCATGGCCAAGCTCGCCCGGGCCGGAGGTCTGGTCGATCCCGTTCGCGATCGTGTCGCGGAGGGGATGCCGATCTTCGGGACGTGCGCGGGCATGATCGTGCTCGCCGAGCGGGTCGAGGGCGGCGAGCCGCTGTTCGGCGTCCTCGATGTCACGGTGCGGCGCAACGCCTACGGCCGGCAGATCGACTCCTTCGAGGCGGACGTCCGCGTGCGCGGGATCGACCATCCCGTTCGAGGCGTGTTCATCCGGGCGCCGCGGGTGGAGGACGTCGGGCCCGACCGTCCGCGTCCTCGCGGAGCACGAGGGGCACGCCGTCGTGCTGGAGCAGGGGAACGTCGTCGTCGCCTCCTTCCACCCCGAGCTCGTCGGGGAGACGGCGCTCCACGAGTACGTGATGAGGAAGGTGTAGATGTCCGGTCACTCCAAGTGGGCCACGATCAAGCGCAAGAAGGAGGCCACCGACGCGAAGCGCTCGAACATGTACGCGAAGCTGCTGCGCGCGGTGGAGGTGGCGGCGCGCGAGGGCGGTGGCAACGTCGACGGCAACATGACCCTCGCCTCCGCGGTCGAGAAGGCCAAGTCCTTCAGCGTCCCCAACGACAACATCGACCGTGCGATCAAGCGCGGGTCGGGCGCCGACGACGGCGGCGCCCGGTACGCGGAGCTGTTCTACGAGGGGTACGCGGCCGGGGGCGTCGCCCTGCTGATCGAGGCCCTCACGGACAACCGCAACCGAACCGGCCAGGAGGTCAGGCACGCCTTCACCCGCAACAACGGCAACATGGGCGAGCAGGGCAGCACGGCGTGGATGTTCACGCGCAAGGGCGTGATCGTGGTGGAGAAGACCGAGGCGCCCGGTGAGGACCGGCTGCTGGAGCTCGCGCTGGAGTCGGGTGCGGACGACCTGCGGGACTCCGAGAGCTCGTGGGAGATCTCCTCCGCTCCAGGGGACTTCAAGGCCGTCAGCACCGCGCTCGAGGCCGCCGGGGTGCCGGTGTTCTCGGCCGAGATCACGATGGTTCCGCAGACCACGATCCCCGTCGAGGGCGCGGAGGCGCGCGCGGTCCTCGGACTGATCGAGGCGCTCGAGGATCTCGACGACGTGCAGGCCGTCTACGCCAACTTCGACATCTCCGAGGACCTGATGGCGTCGCTGTAAGCCTTCGGGCGTTGCACCCGAGGTCGTCTCGCCACGGGTTGACTGGCACTCAGACCCCCGTACATTGTGGGTTCAGGATTCGGATGAGGGGAGCAGGGGATGACCGCACGCACCAGCACGCCCCGGATGCGCTCGAGGCTGTCGTTGATCGCCTCGATCGTTGCGTTCGGGGTGGTCGCATGGGCCATCGTGATCGCGGCCAACGGCGGCATCGGGTCGGCCAAGGAACGGGGCCTGCGAGCCGCCGCCTTCACCCGAGGGGAGAACGGCACCGTGGAGGCCGAGGGGAGCGAGGAGATCCGCTCGATCGCTCGCGAGCAGATGTTGACCAGAACGCTGCCGGGCGGCTCCTCCGTGAACATCGCGGGCGCCCGGCTCGCGGCGCTGGGTGAGGCCGCGGACCGAGGCGTGACGGGCGGCGCGTGGGACGAGGTCCAGGACGTCCCCTACTTCTCCGACGACCCCGACTACCGGGACCCGATCATCTCCAACTCCGGCGCCGGCTCGGGCAACGTGACGGGCCGGATGACGGCGCTCGCGATCGACGGCGCCACCGTGTATGCCGGAGGTGCCGACGGTGGCGTCTGGCGCTCCGACGACGGCGGCGACACGTGGGTGCCGCTCACCGACCACCTCCCGAGCCTCTCCAGCGGCTCGCTCGCGGTGAACCCCGAGGACCACTCGGTCTGGTACGGAACCGGCGAGGCCAACACCTCGTTCGACAGCTACCTCGGCACCGGGATCTACCGCTCCCCGGACGGTGGTGAGACCTGGCGGCGGGTCGGGGCCAAGCAGTTCGTCGGGTCGACCGTGGCCCGCATCACGTTCGACGGCTACGGCAAGGTCTACGCGGCCACGAGCCGCGGCGTGTACCGCCGGCCGGTCGATCGCGCCCCGGCCGACCCGTGGACCCCCGTGCTGCAGCCGGGCCACAAGGAGCCGTACTCGTCGTTCCGGATCGGCAACGACGTTCAGGTGCGGCCGGGAACCGAGGGCCAGACCGTGGTCGCCAACGTGGCGTGGCGGGACCGGCACACCAGCTACAACGGCTTCTACGTCTCCCGTCAGGGCGGCGATGCCGGAACGTGGACGAGGGCGCGCACCGAGGGGATCGACGTCCGCGACAC
Source organism: uncultured Actinomycetes bacterium (assembly GCA_963832225.1). GTDB lineage: Bacteria > Actinomycetota > UBA4738 > UBA4738 > HRBIN12 > JALYMB01. Next base: position 28,992 of record CAWHTI010000004.1, on the reverse strand, counting down.
GGGTCGCGCCGAGCTGGCGTACTCGGCCGACGGGTCGAAGCTCTATACCGTGGTGGAGAGCATCCGCAAATACAACCTCAACCCGGAGTCCGCCTTGATGGGCGTGTTCGTGTCGAGCTCCGGCAGCATCAAGGGACCGTGGAAGCTGAAGGCCGACTACGCGAAGTTGGCGCATTCGCCGGGCAGCGCGCTGAAGCTCGGACAGGGCTACGCTCCGGGGATCCAGATCTGGTACAACCAGTTCATCGGCGTCGATCCGGCCGATCCCGATCACGTCTACATGGGGCTCGAGGAGGTCTACGAGACCACCGACGGCGGGACGAGCTGGACCACGATCGGGCCGTATTGGAACTTCGGTCTCCCGTGCTCCGCGGACGGTCAGATCGATAGCTGCCCCCCGACCACCCACTCCGACCAGCACGTGGTCGCGTTCAGCGCCGATCAGGTCTGGGTGGGCAACGACGGCGGGATCTACAGCCGCGATCTGCAGAACGCAGACGGGTGGGAGAACCACAACGAGACCCTGCGCACGCTGCAGTACTACTACGGCGGCGTGGGTGAGGTGGACGGAGGGCTCGCCTACTCGGGCGGCCTGCAGGACAACGGGGGTGCGTTGCTGCTCCCGGGTGAGGCCACCATGGCGTCGCCCTTCGGCGGCGACGGCGGTGACGTGATCGTCGACCCCGACGACGGCCTGCGGATCGTCCACGAGTACGTGGGTCTCGACATGTGGTCCACGACCAACGGCGGGCAGACCGACGGCTCGGACCCCGCGTTCCGCGAGATCACACCGGCCTGCGGGGCGTTCACCTATACCCCGGATCCGTGCGATCCGACCCCGCGGTTCATCGCACCGTTCGACGCGGACGTGAACGACATCGACCACTGGGTCGCCGGCGGACAGTACGTCTGGGAGACGCACGCGGGTTGGGACACCGAATGCGGCAACTCCTCGTGCGACTGGGAGATCGTCCACGACAACGGCGCCGGCAGCTCGACGACGGCCGTCGTCGCGAACGGCGGGACGATCTACGCCGCGTGGTGCGCGTTCGGGTGCAATCCCGGGCCGTACTTCTCCACCGGCATCGACACGAACTACGGCGGGCACTGGCACCGCGTCGCGGGCCCCGACGTCGACTACCGAGGCGCGAAGCTGCCGCAGCGGTACGTGTTCAACCTCGCGGTCGACCCCGAGGACGACGGCCACATCTATGCGGTGTACAGCGCGTACTCGCGGCGCTGGATCCCGGGTGCCGGTCGCGGCGTCGTGTTCGAGTCTCAGAACGGGGGCAACCGGTGGACCGACATCACCGGCGACCTGCCCGACGCACCCGGCGACGACCTGGTGATCGGCGACGGCAGCCTGGTGCTGTCCACGGACGTCGGTGTCTTCACCACCGACTCCGCGAACCCGGGGGTGTGGCAGCGGTTCGGCACGGGGCTGCCCAACGCGGTGGCGAACGATCTCACCGTGACGCCCGACGGCACCATGCTCGTGGCCGTGACGCACGGCAGGGGCATGTGGCAGACGGCTATGCCGTAGCGGGGCGTTGACGCGGTACGAGAGGAGCGGGGGCCGGCGAGCGGCCCCCGCTCTCGTTTCACCCCGGTGTTTGCCCGGGTCCGGTCGCGGCCCTAGACTGAGCGAACGGATGTTCGATGGATGCGTGCTCGGCGTCGACCCCGGCCTGGCCAGAACGGGCCTCGCCGTGCTCGAGGCACGCGAGCGGCAGCCGACGATCGTGTGGACCGGCACGGTCCTCACGGCGGCGGACATACCGGAAGCGGAGCGGCTGGCCGCGATCGGAGCCGCGATCCGGGCCGCGATCGGTGAGCACCGGCCGTCAGCGGTGGCGGTGGAGCGCGTGATGTTCGGAGCGAACAAGATGAGCGCGCTGTCGGTCGCGCGCGCCACGGGCGTCCTCATGCTGATCGCCGCAGAGGCGGGCGTGGGCGTCGAGGAGTACGTGCCCGCCGAGGTGAAGAGCGCGGTGACCGGGATGGGGACCGCCGACAAGGCGCAGGTGCACACGGCGCTCGTCCGGATCCACCGGCTGCGCGACGTGCCCAGCCAGCCTGACGCCGCCGACGCCGTCGCCGTGGCGCTCTGCCACCTCACCCAGGCGCGCCTGCGGCGCGTGGCCGCCCGAGCGGGGCTGCGGTGATCTCCTTCCTGGAGGGAGAGGTCGTGGAGAAGGCGGCCGGGCGCGCGGTGCTGGCGGTCAACGGGACCGGCTACGAGATCCTCGTCCCCACCTCGGTGCTCGCATCGCTCCCTGCCGTCGGGCGAAGCGCCCGCGTTTATACCCGGCTGATCGTGCGCGACGACGCCTTGGTGCTGTACGGGTTCTCGTCGGCGGACGAGCGGGGATCCTTCGACGCCCTGACCGGGGTGACCGGAGTCGGCCCGAAAGTGGCGCTCGCCTTCCTCTCCGCGCTGGCTCCGGACGCCCTTCGGCGCGCGGTGACCTCGGGCGACGTCGCCGCGCTGACCGTGGTTCCGGGTGTCGGCAGGAAGGTGGCGCAGCGGGTCGTGATCGACCTGCGCGACTCGTTCGGCGGCGAGGGCGACCTCGAGGAGGCGTCGGGGCCGATCGCGGACGTCCGCGAGGCGCTGCGGTCCGCTCGGACTCACCCCGCAGGAGGCCAGCACCGCGATCGCCGGCCTCGACGCCGGCGATCGCGACGTCGAGGATCTGTTGCGCGATGCCCTGCAACGCGTGGGCAGGGCGTGACGGGCGGGCGGGGCATGACGGGTGGGTGGGGCATGACGAGCGTGGGTGAGGCATGACAGAGGAACGCCTGATCGTCCCCGAGGAGCTGAGCGAGGAGGAGCGCGACTTCGATCTCGCGCTGCGCCCGACGACGCTCGGTGAGTTCGTCGGGCAGGAGCGCGTCAAGGAGCAGCTGGCGCTCCTGATCGACGGCGCCCGGGCGCGAGGCGAGCCCGTGGACCACCTACTGTTCTCGGGCCCTCCCGGGCTCGGCAAGACCACGCTGGCCGCGATCGTCGCGGGCGAGATGGGGGCGGGCTTCCAGCCGACGTCCGGCCCGGCTCTGGACCGGCCCAGCGATCTCGCCGCCATCCTCACGAACCTGGAAGACGGCGACGTGCTGTTCGTGGACGAGATCCACCGCATGCCGCGGCCGGTGGAGGAGGTGCTGTATCCGGCGCTCGAGGACTTCAACCTCGACGTCGTGCTCGGCAAGGGCCCCACCGCGCGGTCGATCCGGCTCGACCTGCCTCGGTTCACGCTGGTGGCCGCCACCACCCGGCCCGGACGCATCACGCTGCCGCTGCGGGAGCGCTTCGGCTTCTCCCCGCGGCTCGACTACTACGCGCGCGAGGAGCTGTCCACGATCGTGCGGCGGTCGGCCGGCATCCTGGACGTCCGGACCGACCCCGAGGGCGCCGACGAGATCGCCCGCCGCTCCCGCGGCACCCCTCGCGTCGCGAACCGCCTGCTGCGACGGGTGCGGGACTTCACCCAGGTGCGCCACGACGGCGCGATCACCGGGGACATCGCCCGGCTCGGCCTCGAGCTGTTCGAGGTCGACGAGCTGGGGCTGGACCGGCTCGACATCGCGGTGCTGCGCGCCATCGTGGAGCGATTCGGCGGTGGCCCGGTCGGGCTCACCACGCTGGCGGCCTCGGTCGGGGAGGAGACCGACACGGTCGAGGACGTCGTCGAGCCGTACCTGCTCCAGCTCGGCTTCCTGCAGCGCACCCCCCGGGGACGGGTGGCCACCGAGTGGGCGTACCGCCACCTGGGCGTCACCGCGCCCGGCACGCTCCCGCTCTGACCCACCGACGACCCCGCCCCACCGACGAAGGGCGATGGGACCGGTAGACTGCGGAGCTGTTCCCTCGGGAGGCGGTGCCATGTTCGAGCTGCTCGCACAGGAGACCCAGACGACCAATCCGCTCACGGCGTTCCTGCCGTTGATCCTGATCGTCGGCGTCGGGTACTTCCTGATGATCCGGCCCCAGCAACGGAAGATGCGTGCCCAGCGGGAGCTCCTGAGCCAGCTGGACGTCGGCGACGAGGTCGTCACGTCCGGCGGGATCTTCGGCACGATCCTGGACATCGACGAGGACGACGACGTCATCACCGTGGAGATCGCTCCCGGCACGAACATCAGGATGCTCCGCGGCGGCATCTCGCGGCGCGTGGCCGACGAGGACGAGACCTACGACGAGGACGGGGACGACGACGAGGCCGAGGAGGCCGACCGCTCCTCGTGAGCACGCCGGTCGACCCCGCGCCTCGCATCCCCGCCGCCGAGGGAGTCGAGACCGAGCCCCGCCTCCCGGCCGCCGAGGGGGTCGAGCCACGGCCGCTGATCCCGCAGGAGACCGTCCCGCTCGCGCCGCACCGGCCGGGCGCCGACCCCGCCCGGGACCGCCCGCCCTCCATCACGCTCGCGCAGGTGCAGGAGAACGAGGAGCTGTCGAGTTACATCTCGGCGGCGGACCGCGTCATGGAGGGACTCGGGTTCACCGAACACGGCTTCCGGCACGCGAACCTCGTGGCCAGCATCTCCTACCAGGTGCTGCACCGGCTGGGATTCGGGGAGCACCAGGCGAACCTCGGCTGCGTGGCGGGCTACCTCCACGACGTCGGCAACATGCTGACCCGTCACTCGCACGCGCAGACCGGCGCGCTGCTCGTGCACCAGGCCCTGAAGGGCGAGCTGCCGGGCGCGGACCTCGCGCAGATGCTCGCCGCGATCGCGAACCACGAGGAGACGGACGGGATGGCGGTGAGCCCGGTGTCGGCCGCGGTGATCCTTGCGGACAAGAGCGACGTGCACCGCACCCGCGTGCGGAAGTCGGGGCAGATCCGCTTCGACATCCACGACCGCGTGAACTTCGCCGCCGAACGCTCCTTCCTGACGGTAGACTCCGACGCCCGCACGGCCACCCTCGAGCTGACCATCGACACCGAGATCAGCCAGGTCATGGAGTACTTCGAGATCTTCCTGGGACGGATGCAGATGTGCCGCCATGCCGCCGAGACGCTCGACTGCCGGTTCCGGCTCATGATCAACGGAGCTGAGCTGGCGTGAGGCGCACGCGCGGCCTGTGGGCCTCGATCATCTTCGTCGGAGTGCTGGTGGTCGCCTCGCTGGTGGGGTTGCTGACGGACCGCCTCTCGCCCCGGCTCGGGCTCGACCTCGAGGGCGGCGTCTCGGTGATCCTGCGGGCGCCCGACGGGACGTCGGCCGACACCATGGAGCAGGCCCGCGCGAACATCGACCGCCGGGTGAACGCCCTCGGCGTGGCGGAGCCGGACATCTCCGTGCAGGGGACGAACATCGAGGTGCAGCTCCCCGGTCTCGCGAAGGGAACGATCGAGCAGCGTCCCGAGCGTCAGTCGTGCATCGAGGGCTCGGACACCACGAGCTACGGGTGCTTCGACACCCACGAGGCCGCCCAGACCGCCGCCGACGCGCTGAAGGTCGAGGAGCAGACGACCCAGGTCTGCCTGGTGGGCGAGGACGACGAGCAGATCTTCCCGTGCTTCGTCGGAGAGACGGCCGCACAGGATGCGAAGGCCGCCCTGAAGGGCATCACGGCGCAGGAGCAGACGACCGGTGAGACCAAGGGTCAGTTCTGCCTCCAGGATCCCTCCGGAGCCCAGTTCGGCTGCTTCGACACGAAGGAGCAGGCGGACGCCGCCGTGGAGGCGCTCGGCACCGACGCCGAGACGCAGTTCTGCATCACCGGCAGTGACGGCGTCACCCTGCCCTGCTCCGCGGACGAGGGCGAGGCCACCTCGCTCGCGGACTCGCTGAAGGTCGTCGACGAGACCTCGCTGTTCTGCGTCGTGAGCTCCGACGACCAGGACCTCGGGTGCTTCCTGGATCAGGAGAAGGCCCAGGTGGCGCTGCAGCGGACCGGGCAGGGCGAGCTGCTGCGGATCATCGGCACCACCGCCCGCCTGGAGCAGCGGGAGGTGCTCCAGGCCATCCCGGCGGGCGGATCCGGCTACGACGCAGCTCCAGGTCACCTGCGACAACGACCCCGCGACGACCGACGTCCCGGACTGCCCCGCCGAGCCCGAGCAGCTGGCGAACGAGACCGTGGTGTTCCTGGGCGAGGACGGCACGAAGTATCAGCTGTCCGCCGTCAAGCTGGAGGGGGATCGGATCAAGAGCGCCCGGGCCGTCTTCCGCTCGGCGTCGCAGGGCGCGACGCCCGGATGGGCCGTCGACTTCACCTTGACGGGGGAGGGCGCCACGGAGTTCGGCGACCTCACCACCGCGATGGTGGGCAAGCAGCTGGCGATCGTGCTGGACGCCAGCGTGATCTCCGCACCGACGATCGAGAGCCCGATCACGGGCGGATCCGGCGTGATCACCGGCAGTTTCGACGAGGCCCGGGCCAAGTCCCTCGCGGCCGTGCTGCAGGCCGGCGCCCTGCCGGTGGAGCTCGAGCGGCAGCAGGTGCAGACGGTGAGCCCCACCCTGGGTCAGGAGTCGCTGGACCAGGGCATCAAGGCGGGCGTGGTCGGGCCTCGTGGCCCTCTTCCTGTACCTGCTCTTCTACTACCGGCTCCTGGGCGTCGTCGCGTGGTTCGGCATGTCGATCTGGGCGATCCTGGCGGTGGCGCTGGTGTCCCTGGCGGGGGAGTGGTTCGGATACAGCCTCACGCTGGCGGGTGTCGCGGGACTGGTGATCTCGCTGGGCGTGACGGCGGACTCCGTACATCGTGTTCTTCGAACGGCTGAAGGACGAGGTCCGCGGCGGACGGAGCCCACGGGCGGCCGTGCAGCCGGCGTTCAAGCGCGCGTACAAGACGATCGTCGCCGCCGACATCGTGACGGCGCTCGCCGCCATCATCCTGTACCTCACGGCGGTGAGCTCCGTGCGAGGGTTCGCGCTCACGCTGGGGGTGGCGACGGCGCTCGACCTGTTCGTGGTCTGGTTCTTCAAGCGCCCGACCGTGTTCCTGATCGCGCGCAGCGCCCGGCTCGTGCAGCTGCGCGGCTTCGGCCTCACCAGCGGCATCGCCGGGGAGGCGGAGCCTGGCGAGCGTCGTGCCGGTACCGGTGGCCGGGGGGTCCCGATGAACCTGCACCACGCCGTCGCCACCTACCGCGGGCACACCATCCCGCACTTCCGCATCGTCGAGCGCCGCCGGATCTGGTTCGCGCTGTCCGGCATCGTCCTGGTCCTGTCGCTCGGCGGCATCATCCTGCGCCAGTTCAACCTCTCGATCGACTTCGAGGGCGGGCAGGAGATCACCTACTCGTTCGTCCGCCCCGTGACGGCGGAGGACGTGCAGGGCGTCCTGCTGGACGACGGGGTCGAGAACGCGGAGGTGCAGATCGTCAACGGCACCAGCGTCTCGATCCGCGGGGAGTCGCTGACCGGCGAACACCGCCGAGGCGGACCAGCTGCTCGACGACCTCGCGGCCCAGGCCGGTATCGACCGAACCGACATCTCCAGCACGGACGTGGGTCCCACGTGGGGACAGGAGATCTCGCGCAAGGCGCTGATCGGTCTCGTGGTGGTGCTCGCGGCGATCTCGGGGTACATCGCCCTGCGGTTCGAGTGGAAGATGGCGATCGGCGCCATGGTGGCCCTGGCGCACGACGTCGTGATCACCGCGGGCGTCTATGCGCTCACGGGCCGGGAGGTCACGCCCGAGACGGTGATCGCGATCCTGACGATCCTGGGGTTCTCGCTGTACGACACCGTGGTGATCTACGACAAGATCCAGGAGAACACGGAGTCCACCGCCCTTGTCAGCAAGCACGGCTACGCCGGGGTGGTGAACCTCTCCATGAACCAGGTGTTCATGCGATCGGTGAACACCTCCCTGGTGGTGCTGCTGCCCATCCTGTCGCTGCTGCTGTTCGGCGGCAGCACGCTGAAGGACTTCGCGTTCGCCATGTTCATCGGCGTGCTGACCGGTGCGTACTCCTCGATCTTCGTCGCGGCGCCGGTCCTGGCGGTGTTGAAGGAGCGTGAGCCCCGATACCGGCAGCTGCAGGAGCGGACGACGGCCCGCGAGGCCATCAAGGCGCGCCGGGCGGAGACGGCCGCGGCGCCGGTGCCGGCCGCGGCTCCCACGGCGTCCGTCAGCGGAGCCGCGGCGTCACGCACGACCGCCCGCACCGGCACGTCGCAACGCCCCCGGCCGAAGTCCAAGCGCAAGCCGCCGGCCAAGCGGAAGCGGAGGTAGCAGGGTGGAGCTCGAGCAGATCAAGGAGCTGATCCGCGACGTCCCCGACTTCCCGCAGGAGGGCATCGTCTTCAAGGACATCACGCCGGTCCTGGCCGACCCGATGGCCTTCTCCACCCTGATCGACCTGATCGTCGTGCACTTCGGCCGCGGCAACGTCGACAAGGTCGTGGGGATCGAGGCGCGCGGATTCATCCTGGCGTCGCCGGTGGCGTACCACTTCGGCGCAGGGTTCGTGCCCGTGCGCAAGCAGGGCAAGCTGCCGTCCGAGACGCTCGCCGAGGAGTACGCCCTCGAGTACGGGACCGCGACCCTGGAGATCCATCGAGACGCCGTGCGGGCCGGCGAGCGCGTGCTCATCGTCGACGACGTGCTGGCGACCGGCGGCACGGCGAAGGCGACCGCGTCGCTCGTCGAGCAGATCGGCGGCAAGGTGTGCGGCATCGCCTGTCTGATCGAGCTGGACTTCCTCCACGGCAGGGAGCAGATCGCCGGTCACGAGCTCTTCAGCCTGATCCACTACTGAGCGTCGCTTCCCCGCCTCCCGCCTGCCCGGATCCGTTCCGCGTTTCCCGTTCCGCACGCCACGTGCCCGTAGACTTGTGGGAGGAGGCGGTGCGTGGACAGTCGTGAACAGATCCGAACCGAGCGCCGGGGCGGACTCCTCGCGCGCCTGCGCCAGGGTGAGTCGGCGCCCGCCAGGGAGTCCTTCGACGCGCTGGCCCGCAACGTGCGCAGCTACAACGCGAAGGCGGACCTCAAGCAGCTCCTGCGGGCCTACGCGCTGGCGGAGGCCTCGCACGAGGGGCAGAAGCGCCTGTCCGGCGAGGACTTCGTGGAGCATCCCCTCGCGGTGGCGAACATCCTCGCGGACCTCCGGCTGGACACGACGACCCTGGTCGCGGCCCTGCTCCACGACACGGTCGAGGACACCGAGGTCTCGCTCGCCCAGCTCGAGGAGGAGTTCGGGCCGGAGGTCACCCGCATCGTGGACGGCCTCACGAAGCTGGACGCGCTGACCTTCCGCAGCCGGGAGCAGGAGCAGGCCGAGAACGTCCGCAAGATGATCGTGGCGATGGCCGGCGACATCCGGGTGCTGTTGATCAAGCTCGCGGACCGCCTCCACAACATGCGCACGCTCTCGGCGCTCCGGCCCGAGAAGCAACGGACGATCGCCACCGAGACCCTGGAGATCTACGCACCGCTCGCGAACCGGCTGGGCGTGCAGGAGATCAAGTGGGAGCTGGAGGACCTGGCGTTCAAGACCCTCCACGCCGGCCCGTACCGGGAGATCGCGTCGCTCGTGGAGAAGCGGCGTGGCGAGCGGCAGGAGCTGATCGACGAGGTGCTCGCCGCAACTCGGGGGAAGTTGAAGGAGCTCGGCGTGAAGACCGAGGTTGAGGGCCGTCCGAAGCACCTCTACTCCATCTACGAGAAGATGGTGATCCGGGGCAAGGAGTTCAACGAGATCTACGACCTGGTCGGCGTGCGGATCCTCGTCGACAACCTCCGCGACACCTACGCGGCGCTCGGCGCGGTCCATTCCCTGTGGAAGCCGGTGCCCGGCCGCTTCAAGGACTACGTGGCGATGCCCAAGTCCAACATGTATCAGTCCCTGCACACCACGGTGGTGGGCCCGGGTGGCACGCCGCTGGAGATCCAGATCCGCACCCGCGACATGCACCGCACCGCGCAGTTCGGCATCGCGGCGCACTGGCGATACAAGGAGGGGTCGAAGCAGGCGCGTGACGCCGCCGACATCGCCTGGCTCGGGCAGATGATGGAGTGGCTGAAGGACATGGCCGACCCTCGCGAGTTCATGGAGGGTCTGAAGATCGATCTCTACGGGGGGCAGGTCTTCGTGTTCACCCCCAAGGGCGACGTGGTGAATCTCCCGGCCGGGGCGACGCCGGTGGACTTCGCTTACACGATCCACACGGACGTCGGGCACCGGACGATCGGCGCGAAGGTGAGCGGCAAGCTCGTGCCCCTCGACTACGAGCTGCGCACGGGCGACACGGTGGACGTGCTGACGTCCCGCGCTCAGGGCGAGGGCCCGAGCCAGGACTGGCTCCAGTTCGTCAAGACCCCGCGGGCGCGCAACAAGATCCGGCAGTGGTTCAGCCGAGGCCGCCGCGAGGACGCCATGGAGCACGGGCGCGACGCCCTGCACCGGTTGATGCGCAAGCAGAACGTGCCGTTCAAGCGCCTGGCGACGGAGGAGGCGCTGTCGCAGGTCGCCGCCGATCTCAAGGTCCCGAACCTCGAGGCGCTGTACGTGGCGGTGGGGGAGGGGCACGTGTCGCCGCAGTCCGTGATGGCGCGGCTGTCGCGGCTGGTGACGGGGACCGACGAGCACGACGTCACCGAGGTGCCGCTGGCCCGGCCCGTGAAGCTCCGCCGCGACGAGGTCTCGAAGGGGATCGTGGTGCGCGGCGCCACGGACCTGTGGGTGCGCCTGGGACGATGCTGCACCCCGGTCCCCGGCGACGAGATCCTGGGCTTCGTCACCCGCGGACAGGGCGTCAGCGTGCATCGGGTGGACTGCCCGAACGCCACCTCGCTGCGGCGCCAGCCGGAGCGGCTCATCGAGGTGAGCTGGTCGGAGGGCAAGCCCACCAGCTTCGTGGTCGCGATCCAGGTCGAGGCGCTCGACCGGACCCGGCTCCTCTCGGACGTCGCGACCGTGCTGAGCGACTCGCACGTGAACATCCTGTCGGCGACCTCGGCGACCGGACGGGACCGGATCACGCGCCTGCGCTTCACGTTCGAGCTCGCCGACATCACGCATCTGTCGAACGTGCTCGGCGGGTGAAGAAGGTCGACGGGGTGTTCGACGTGTACCGGATCCTGCCCAGCTAGATGCGGGTCGTCCTGCAGCGGGTCGCGCGCGCCTCCGTGGAGGTGGACGGCGAGCTCGTGTCGAGCATCGGCGCCGGGCTGCTGCTCCTGGTGGGCGCGGGGCGCGACGACCCGGAGGACGAGCCCGGGCGGCTGGCGGACAAGATCGCGACGCTCCGGGTCTTCGCCGACGACGACGGGCGGATGAACCTGGCGCTCGACCGACGTCGGCGGTGAGGTCCTGGTGGTCTCGCAGTTCACGCTCTACGGCGACGTACGGAGGGGGCGGCGACCATCGTGGACGGGCGCCGCGGAGCCGGGGATCGCCGCCGAGCGTGTGGAGGCGTTCGCGCGGGCGCTCGAGGCTCGGGGGCTCGTCGTGCGACGCGGGGTGTTCGGGGCGCACATGCGCGTGGACCTGCTGAACGACGGCCCCGTGACACTGGTCCTCGACGGCGCCGACCGGTAGACGCCTCGTGACGCCGACGGCGCTTGGGCTGGTCCTCGTGGCGGCCCTGTGTCACGCGACCTGGAACCTGGTGGCCAAGCGCGTCGGCGGAGGGCCCGCGTTCGCGTGGGTGTTCACGGCGACCTCGAGCGTCCTGTACGCCCCGCTGGGCCTCGCGTCGCTCCTGATCGTCCGGCCGGAGCTCACGGCCGAGGCCTGGGTGTTCATCCTGGGCAACGGGCTCCTCCACGTGGTCTACCTGGTGTCGCTGCTGCACGGGTACCGCGTCGGGGACCTCTCCGTCGTGTATCCGGTGGCCCGCGGGACCGGCCCGCTGCTCGCGGCGCTCGTGGCGATCGTCCTGCTGGGGGAGCGCCCCACGCCCGTGGCGCTCGGCGGCGTCGCGCTGATCGGCGCGGGCGTCCTGTCCCTCGCGATGCCGGAGCGCGTTGCCGGTGCGGGGACGGCCGCCCGTCGGCTGCACATGCACGGCGTGACGTGGGGCGTCGTGACCGGCGCGGTGATCGCGACGTACACGGTCTGGGACAAGCATGCGGTCGCCGCGCTGGCCCTGCCCGCCCTCTTCTACGACTGGGCCGGCGACGTCATCCGGACCGTGGTCCTCCTGCCGCTCGCCGCCCGGCATCCCGGCGAGGTCCGGGCGGCCTGGCGCGACCACCGGCGGGAGGCCCTCACGATCGCGGTCCTGGCGCCGCTCGCGTATGTCCTGGTCCTCACGGCGCTCGTGACAACACCGGTGAGCTACGTGGCGCCGGCCCGCGAGGTGAGCATCCTGATCGGCGCCATGCTGGGAGCCCGGGTGCTGGGCGAGGGGAGCCTGCGCCGGCGACTCCCCGCGGCCGCCGCGATCGTGGCCGGGGTCGTGGCGCTCGCCCTCGGCTGAGGACCCGTAGACCGGCCAGAGCCCTGCCGAGCGCGACCAGGACGCCGGCGAGAGGTCGGCCAGGGACCGGTGGTCCGGCCGTTACGATAGGCGGCCTCATGTGGGTGGACGTCTTCGACCGGAACGACTACGGCACGAACTGCTGGCTGCTGGCCGCCGAGGGCAGCGACGAGGCGGTCGTGGTCGACCCCGGGTTCGAGCCTCGGAGCGTGCACGCCCTGCTCGAGGCCGCCGGCAGGACGCCGGCGGCGATCCTGCTCACGCACGCGCACGTCGACCACGCGATGCAGGCAGGCGTCTTCAGCGGCGACGATCTGCCGGTCTTCATCCATCCCGCCGACGCCGTCGCCTTCTCCGACCCGGTGGCCTGGGGATCGGGGTTCGACAACCCGCTGAACCCGGTGAAGGACCTCCGCACCGTGGAGGACGGTGACATCCTGCGATTCGGCGGCTTCGAGATCCAGGTCCTGCACACCCCGGGCCACACGCCCGGTCACTGCATCTTCCGCATCGGGCCCGCGGAGGTGTTCGTCTGCTCGGGCGACCTGGTGTTCGCCGGCGCCATCGGGCGCTCGGACTTCCCGAACTCGTCGCCGGCGGACATGGTCGCCAGCCTCCGCCGCTTCCTGACGTTGGCCGACGAGCTGCCGGTCCTGCCCGGCCACGGCGCCACCACCACGGTGGGGCGCGAGCGTCGGACGAACCCGTTCCTCACGGACCCCGATCGATGGAGCTGACGCCGCCGCGCGGGACGGCGGACCTGCTCCCGCCCCGGGCCGACGCCATGCTTGCCCTGTACGAGGAGGCCCATCGGGCCGCCCGGCTGTTCGGGTTCCGGTACGTCGAGACCCCGACGTTCGAGCACACCGAGCTGTTCACCCGCACCTCGGGCGCGACCTCCGACGTCGTGACGAAGGAGATGTACACGTTCGAGGACAAGGGCGGTCGCTCCCTCACGCTCCGGCCGGAGCAGACGGCCTCCGTGGTTCGCGCCTACCTCCGGCATGTGCACGATCTGCCGCTGCCGTTCAAGGGCTCCTACGTCGGCGCGCAGTTCCGGCACGGGCGCCCGCAGGCGGGGCGACTGCGGGAGTTCCGGCAGTGGGGCGTCGAGGTGATCGGCACGGCCGCGGCGGCCGCCGACGTGGAGGTGATCGCTCTGGCCGAGCGGTACCTGCGGGAGCGCGGCCTGCGCCGGACGGAGCTCCACCTGAACTCGATCGGGGACGGGGTCTGCCGGCCCGCCTACCGTGAGCTGCTGATCGCCCACCTCGAGCCCCATGCGGACGAGCTGGACGAGGACTGCCGGGTCCGGCTGCGCGCGAACCCGCTGCGCATCCTCGACTGCAAGGTGGACGGGACCAAGCCGTTCGTCCTGGACGCTCCGGCGATCTCCGACCACCTGTGCGATCCATGCCGCGAGCACTTCGCCGCCGTCCGCGCGGCACTGGACCGGGCCGGTGTGCGCTACCTGCACGACCCGAGGCTCGTCCGCGGGCTCGACTACTACACGCGCACGGCGTTCGAGTTCGTCTCGGCGGCGCTCTCGCCCGCGCAGGCCACCGTGTGCGCGGGCGGGCGGTACGACGGCCTGGCCGAGGAGCTCGGCGGCCCCGCCACGCCCGGCGTGGGGTTCGCGCTGGGGCTGGACCGCGTCCAGCTCGCGATGGAGGCGGAGGGCGCGCCGGTGCCGCCGCAGCGGGGTCCGGTCTGTTTCGTGGTGACGATCGGTGAGGAGGCGGCTGAGGCCGGCTCGGCCCTGCTGGAGGAGCTCCGTGCCCGGGGCGTCGCGTCCGCGGCAGCCTACGAGGAGCGTCCGCTCAAGGCGCAGCTCCGGATGGCGAATCGGGCCGGGGCGGAGTTCGTCGCGATCGTGGGGTCCACGGAGGTCGCCGAGGGGTCCGTGACGCTCCGACGGCTCGTGGACGGGATCCAGAAGTCGGTCCCACGCGGCGATGTGGTGTCATGGCTCACCCGCCTCGACGGATGGACGGAGTGACCGTGCCAACGAGCGCATCTCGACCCAGCTCCATGCGCACCACGATGCGATCGCACGCCGCCGGGGAGCTGCGGTCCGAGCACGCCGGTATCGACGTGGCGCTGTGCGGCTGGGTCGCCCACCGGCGCGACCACGGCGGCGTCACGTTCATCGACCTTCGCGACCGCGAGGGCGTCGTCCAGGTCGTCTTCCACCCCCAGGACGCGCCCGAGGCCCACGCGGCCGCCCAGGAGCTGCGCTCGGAGGACGTCGTGCGGGTGACCGGGTCCGTCCGGGAGCGGCCCGAGGGCATGCGCAACCCGAACCTGGGCACCGGCGACGTCGAGGTCGCCGCCGCCGGACTCGAGGTCTTCTCGGCCGCGGCCACCCCGCCGTTCCCGATCGAGGACCGCGCCGAGGTCTCCGAGGAGCTCCGGCTGCGGTACCGGTACCTCGACCTGCGGCGCCCCGAGATGACGCAGATGCTGCGGGCCCGCCACCTGGTGGTCTCGATCATCCGCGAGCATCTCGACGCGAGGGGGTTCACCGACATCGAGACGCCGATCCTGACGCGGTCCACGCCGGAGGGCGCGCGCGACCTGCTGGTGCCGGCGAGGGTGTTCCGCGGCTCGTTCTACGCGCTCCCGCAGTCCCCGCAGCAGCTCAAGCAACTCCTGATGGTGGCCGGGCAGGACCGCTACTACCAGATCGCGCGCTGCTTCCGCGACGAGGCCTCCCGCGCCGACCGGGTGCTGGAGTTCACGCAGCTCGACCTCGAGATGTCCTTCGTGGACGAGGAGGACATCTACGAGCTGATGGAGCCGCTGTTCGCGCGGCTGACGGAGGAGGTCGCCGGCGGATCGGCGCCGACTCCGTTCCCACGGCTCACCTACGACGACGTGATGGAGCGCTACGGGTCGGACAAGCCCGACCTCCGCTACGGGATGATGGAGCTGGCGGATCTCGGCGGCGTCTTCGGGCAGACCGCCTTCAACGCGTTCGCCTCGGTGCTCTCCACCGGCGGCCGGATCAAGGGGATCGCCGCCCCCGGCGGCGCCGCCCTCTCGCGCAAGGAGCTGGACGCGCTCGTGGACGAGGTGAAGGGGCGCGGGGCCGCCGGGCTCGTATGGATGGCGGTGGAGGACGACGGGGTGCGCTCGCCGGTGGAGAAATTCCTGACGCCGCAGGAGATCGCCGGCGTCCGCGACGCCACCGGCGCCGTCCCGGGCGACCTGATCCTCATCGTCGCCGATCGTGCCGACCGGGTGGCGGTGGCGCTGGACGGGCTGCGCCGCCGGATGGCGGCCCGGCTCGACCTGGTGCCCGAGGGGGGGTGGTCGTGGTTGTGGGTCACCCACCCGCCGCTCTTCGAGTGGAGCGAGGAGGAGCAGCGCTGGACGGCGCAGCATCACCCCTTCACGTCGCCGCTCACCGACGACCTCGATCCGGCGACGGCGAAGGCTCGCGCGTACGACATCGTCCTGAACGGCGTGGAGATGGCGAGCGGCTCGATCCGGATCCATCGGCCCGACGTCCAGCGGCGCGTCTTCGAGGCGGTTGGATTGTCGGGCGAGGAGATCGACGAGCAGTTCGGGCACATGATCACCGCGTTCGGCTACGGCGTGCCGCCGCACGGCGGGATCGCCCCGGGGATCGACCGTCTCACCATGATGCTGCTGGGCAAAGACTCGCTGCGCGACGTCATGGCGTTCCCGAAGGGGCAGTCGGGGATCGACCACCTCACCGGTGCGCCGGCCCCGGTCGCTCCCGAGCAGCTCCGCGAGCTCGGTCTGCGTCTCGCCGACCCGCCGCCGGAGGCCTAAGCGTCGTGGCGATCGAGGATCTCACGGCGGAGGACCGGGAGCTCCTGCGCGGCAGGAACTACGCGCACTTCGTCACCCTGGACCCGGACGGATCGCCGCACGCGACGCCGCTGTGGATCGACGTGGACGACGACGGCCACGTGCTCGTGAACACGGCGGTGGGTCGCAAGAAGGATCGCAACGTGCGGCGTGATCCGCGCGTAGCGGTCTCGCTCCACGAGCAGGACGATCCGTACCGGTGGCTGTCCGTGAACGGCACCGTGACCGGGTTCGTGGGCGAGCCCGAAGCCCTGCGGCACATCGCGGCGCTGGCACGCCGCTACGACGATCGCGAGTGGATCCCCGTCGTGGGTCAGGAGCGTGTGATCTACCGGATCCGGCCCGACCGCGTGCGGCGCGGCGACGCCTGAGCGGCCCGCATCGATCCACCCCTCGTCGTCGATCGGCGTCCCGAGGGTAGTCTCTCCCGACACCGCCCCCGGTGCACGCCATGGCCGACCAACCGCTCGCAGCCCGGATGCGTCCCCGCTCCTTCGAGGAGTTCGTGGGGCAGTCCCACCTCGTGGGGCCGGGGAAGGTGCTCTCCAAGCTGGTCGAGGGCGGCCACCTGCCGTCGATCGTCCTGTGGGGGCCCGCCGGGACCGGCAAGACCACACTCGCCCACCTCCTGGCGTCGGCGGCCGGAGCCCAGCTCACCCAGCTGTCGGCGGTGTCCTCGGGCGTCGCCGACGCCCGCAAGGTGATGGAGGGCGCCAAGGGCGGACCCGGGCTCTTCCGCACGGTGCTCTTCGTCGACGAGGTCCACCGGTGGTCGAAGAACCAGCAGGACGTGCTGCTGCCGGCCGTCGAGGAGGGCACGATCACCCTGATCGGGGCCACCACCGAGAACCCGTACTTCTCGCTGAACACGCCGCTGCTCTCGCGGTGCCTGCTCCTGCGCCTCGAACCGTTGACGGCGGAGGATCTGCGGGCCCTGCTGCGACGCGCCCTGGAGGACCCGGATCGAGGCCTCGGCCGCCTGGGCGTCACGGCGACCGACGACGCGCTCGAGCACCTCGTGGAGATCGCGGGGGGCGACGCCAGGATGGCGCTCACCGGCCTGGAGGCAGCCGCCCTGGCGGCGTCGTCGGCGGGGACGCACGGAGGTCGGCCGGGATCTCGCCGCCGAGGCCGTGCAGCGGCGGGCGGTGGTGTACGACCGCCAGGGCGACGCGCACTACGACGTCATCTCGGCGTTCATCAAGTCGATCCGGGGATCCGACCCCGACGCCACCCTCTTCTGGCTCGCGCGCATGCTCGAGGCGGGCGAGGACCCGCGGTACATCGTGCGCAGGATGATCGTGCACGCGTCGGAGGACATCGGCCTGGCGGATCCACGGGCGCTCCAGATCGCGGTGGCGGCGAGCCAGGCGCTGGAGCACGTGGGACTCCCCGAGGCGCGCCTGAACCTCGCCGAGGCGGCGATCTACCTGGCGCGGGCGCCGAAGTCCAACAGCGTCTACGCGGCGCTCAACGCCGCGATGGAGGACGCCGCCTCCGCCGATCCGGTGCCCACCCACCTGCGCGACGCGAGCTATCCGGGGGCGCGGCGGCTGGGACACGGCGAGGGTTACCGCTATCCCCACGACTACCCGGGCCACGTCGTGGAGCAGGAGTATCGCCCGGTCCGGTTCTCCGGGCGGCGCTACTACGAGCCGTCGGGCGAGGGGGAGGAGTCCTGACCCCCGCCCTGGGTATGCTACGCACCCGTTCCCACGACAAGGAGACCTGCTCATGATCGCGACCGGCGGCGACGTCGCCCTCATCATCCTCGCCAGCGCCTGGGCCGTCCTGGTCGCGGGGCTGATCTACGTGTTGATGGGCACGCAGTCGGTCCTGCAGAGCACGAAGATCCTGATCGACACGATGCGCGAGGAGACCGTCCCGCTGCTGCGCGAGGTGAAGAGCTCGGTCGAGCGCACGAACCGCGAGCTGGACCGGGTCGACGGGATGCTCGAGAGCGCGGGCGTCGTCGTGGGCCGCGTGGAGAAGCTCTCCGGCCTCGTGGAGCAGGCCGCCGCGAGCCCGCTGATGAAGGTGATCAGCCTCGGCGCGGGGATCCGCAAGGCCGCCTCGCGCGCCACCGGCGGCAGGAAGAAGGGGACCGCGCCCTAGTGCGCCGCTCGTTCTGGATCGCGCTCGGCCTGGGGGCGGGAGCCACCGGGGCCGTCGTGACCTCGCGGTGGGCGAAGCGGCAGGCCCGCAAGGTCGCTCCCACCACGATCGCCCGCGAGGCCAAGGGCGGTCTGCTCGATCTGGGCAAGCTGGTCTCGGAGTCGATCGCGGAGGGCCGCCAGGCGATGGCCGAGCGCGAGCTCGAGCTTCGAGCGGAGCTGCATGGCGAGGATCGGCAGGACCGGGAGCCCGAGCCCGCGAACCGTCGGCCGCCCTCCGCGTAGCCGCCGATAGACTGCCGCCGTGGACGGCGACCGCATCCGTGATGGCTTCCTCGCGTTCTTCGAGGAGCGGGAGCATCGTCGTGTCCCGTCGTCGTCGCTGATCCCGCCGCCGGAGTCCGGCCTCCTCCTCACGAACGCCGGCATGAACCAGTTCATCCCGTACTTCCTGGGTCAGGCCGAGCCGTCGTTCCGTCGCGCCACGACCGCGCAGAAATGCTTCCGCGCCAACGACATCGAGAACGTCGGACACACCGCCCGGCATCTCACGATGTTCGAGATGCTCGGGAACTTCTCCTTCGGCGACTACTTCAAGGCCGACGCGATCCCGTGGGCCCACGAGCTGATCACGGAGCGGTTCGGCATCGAGCACGACCGGCTGTGGGTCACCGTGTACGAGCAGGACGCGGAGGCCGAGCAGATCTGGATCGAGGCGGCAGGGCTGGCGCCGGAGCGGGTCGTGCGCCGCGGCAGGCTCGACGACGAGGGCCAGCTGGCGAACTACTGGCACACCCACGCGGCGGGCCCGGGCGGTCCCTGCTCGGAGATCTTCGTCGACCGCGGTCCGAAGTACGGGCCCGACGGCGGGCCCGACGTCGACGAGGAGCGCTTCGTCGAGGTCTGGAACCTGGTGTTCATCCAGGAGCAGGTCGACGCGGACCTGGAGGTCGTGGGGGAGCTGCCCGCGAAGAGCATCGACACGGGATCGAGCCTGGAGCGCATGGCGATGGTGCTGCAGGGGACCGAGAGCTACTTCGAGACCGACCTGATGCTGCCGTTCCTGCAGGTGGCCGAGTCGCTGTCGGGGCGGACGCACGGCCGCGATCCCCGCGACGACGTGTCCCTCAAGGTGATCGCCGAGCACGGCCGGGCCACGACCTTCCTGATCGCCGACGGCGTGCAGCCCTCGAACGAGGGCCGCGGCTACATCCTGCGCCGCATGCTGCGCCGCGTCGTCTCCCACGCCCGGCGGCTCGGGATCGAGGCGTCGGTGCTGCCGCCGCTCGTCGAGCTCACCGTGGAGCGGTTCGGTCACGTCTACCCCGAGCTGCGCGAGAACCAGGCCTTCGTGCTGCAGGTGGCGGCGTCGGAGGAGGAGCGGTTCTCCGCAACCCTCCGCCAGGGCATGTCCCTGTTCGAGGAGGCGCGGGAGCGGGCCGACTCGGGGCGCGTGTCCGGCGACGACGCGTTCAAGCTCTCCGACACGTTCGGGTTCCCGCTGCAGCTGACCGAGGAGCTCGCGGCCGACGCCGGCCTGCAGGTCGACGCCGACCGGTTCGCGGAGCTGCTGGACGCGCAGCGCCGCCGCGCCCGGGACGCCGCGAAGAAGGTCGCGATCGGCATCGACGCCGGAGCGGTCCCGCCCACCACGTTCGTCGGGTACACGGACCTGGAGGCCGACGGACGGGTGGTGGGACTGCTCGACGCCGACAACCGGGAGCTGCCGGTCGCGGAGGAGGGCCAGGAGGTCCATCTGTTCCTCGACACCACGCCGTTCTACGCGGAGGGCGGCGGGCAGATCGGCGACCGCGGACGGGTCCGGACCCCGACCGGGGTGGTCCTGGTCACCGACGCGCAGCGCGCCGGGGAGCACGCGATCATGCACGTGGGCGTCGTGGAGTCGGGCGAGGTGCGCGCGGAGCAGGAGGCCCACGCCGAGGTGGACGCGGATCGCCGCGAGGCCACCGCACGCGCCCACACCTCCACACACGTGGTGCACTGGACGATGAAGCACCTGCTCGGCGAGCACGCCCGCCAGGCCGGGCTCGCTCGTGGCGCCGGGTCGCCTTCGGTTCGACTTCCCGCATCCGTCGGCGGTCCCCCGTGAGCTCCTGGAGGAGGCCGAGCTCGAGGCGAACCGCCGCCTGGCGCGCGACGACGCCGTCCGCATCTACGAGACCACGATGGACGAGGCGAAGGCGCAGGGGGCGGTGGCGCTGTTCGGCGAGAAGTACGGCGACATCGTGCGCGTGGTCGAGGTCGGCGACTACTCGCGGGAGCTCTGCGGCGGCACGCACGTCGCGCGGACCGGCAACGTGGCGGTGGTCCGGATCCTGCACGAGGGCTCGATCGGCGCGGGCATGCGGCGCGTCGAGGCCCTGGTGGGACCCGACGCGCTGCGCGAGATCAACGCCGAGCGGGCGCTGCTGGACGGACTCGTCGCCGCGCTCGGCTCGAAGGATCCACAGGCGGCGATCGAGCACGCCAAGAAGCTCACCGAACGCGTCAAGCGACTCGAGAGCGAGCTCGGCAAGCTGCGCCGGGGCGACCGCGACTCGCTGGTGGCCGCCCTGGTCGAGGACGCGCACCAGGTCGACGGCGTGGCCCTGGTGGTGGCGGAGGTCCCCGGCGAGGACCCCGGCGGCCTCCGCGAGCTCGCGGTGTCGCTGCGATCCAGGCTGGAGGGCCGAGGTGCGGCCGCCGTGGTCGTGGGCAACGGCGAGGGCGGCAAGGCCATGCTCGTCGCCGCCGTCACGGCCCCCGCGATCGCCCGCGGCATCACCGCTCCCCAGCTCCTCTCGCAGGCCGCCGAGACGATCGGCGGGGGCGCGGGTGGCAAGGACAACCTCGCGAACGCGGGCGGGCGACGGGCGGACCAGGTCGGTGCGGCGCTGGGCGGGATCCCCGCCCGTCTCGCGGAGCTGACCGCGGGGGCGTGATGGCCCAGACGGATCCACCCGCGCCGGGCCGGGTGCTGGGCCTGGACCTGGGCGACGCACGCATCGGCGTCGCGATCTCCGACCCGCAGCGGCGGATGGCGGTGCCCCTCGGAACCGTGCGCGTGGGCCAGCCGCCGGGGGAGCTGCGCGCGATCGCCGGCCTCGTGACGGAGCACGACGTCGTCCAGGTCGTGGTGGGGCATCCACTCTCGATGTCGGGAGACGCCGGCTCGCGCGCCACCCACGCCGAGTCGTTCGCGGAGGCGCTGCGCGCGTTCCTGTCCGTGCCCGTTGCGCTCCAGGACGAGCGACTGAGCACCGTACAGGCGGAGCGCTCCCTGCGCGAGGCCGGCGTCCGTGCGCGCGACCGTCGCGCGGTCGTGGACCGAACGGCCGCCGCGGTGATCCTGCAGGCCTGGCTCGACGCCTCCTCCGGTGGAGCGGCCGGTATGCTCGGCCCCGATGTCGGACGCCCCTGAGTACCAGCCCGAGACCCCAGACGAGGTGGCGGCCGACCGCGCGACCCGCCACGAGGTCCACGCGCGCGGGCATCGCGTCGCCGTCCTCGCGCTCGTCCTGGTGTTCCTGCTGGTGGCCGGCGGCGTGGTCGTTGCCGTTCGCCACTACACGTGGTGCAAGGGAGCGGATCCGGCGGGGGAGCCGGTCACCGTGGAGATCGCGGACGGCGCGACGGGGGACCAGGTGGCCGGGCAGCTCGCACAGGCCGGTGTGACACGATGCGGCGGGTTCGTGGGCGAGCTCCTCATGAAGCAGAGCGGGCGCGCGGCGGAGATCCGGGCCGGGTCGTACCAGCTCACCGCCGGCATGACGCTCGCGGCCGCGCTGGACACCATCACGGCGGCGCCCGTCCCGGTGCAGACCGTGGACGTCACGATCCCTGAGGGATACCGCATCACGCAGATCGCCGAGCGGGTGGAGCGTGATCTCAAGGTCCCCGCGGGGCGGTTCACGGACCTCGCGCTCGGAGGCGACCTCGCCCTGCCGCCGTACCTGCCGAAGGATGCGGCGTCGTCCGAGGGGTTCCTGTTCCCGAAGACCTACGAGTTCGTGAAGGCCGACGTCACGCCGAAGCTCGTCGCCGACCGCATGCTGGAGCAGTTCGCGTCCGAGGCCGAGGCCCTCGACCTGGTGGCCGGAGCGAAGGAGCTCGGCTACACGCCGTACGAGATCGTCACGATCGCGTCGATGATCGAACGCGAGGCCCGCATCGACCGCGACCGGGATCAGATCGCCGCCGTGATCTACAACCGGCTCGACCTGGGGATGACGCTCGGGATCGACGCAACCCTGCTGTACGACGACCCCACGCCGGACGGCCAGCTCAGCGCGTCGGACCTGGAGGTCGACAGCCCGTACAACACGCGGATCAACGCCGGCCTCACGCCCACGCCGATCGCGAGCCCGGGAGCGGCCTCGCTCGAGGCGGCGCTGCACCCGGCCGACGTGCCCTACCGCTACTACGTGCTGTGCGGGGAGGACGGACACCACGCGTTCAGCGTCGGCTACGACGAGTTCCTGGCCAACGTGGATCGCTGCCTTGGCTGAGGGGCGGATCCGCACCCGCGTCCACGGCGGCAGCAGGACCCTGGGCGTGATCGGATGGCCCGTCTCGCACAGCCTGTCCCCGACGATCCACAACTCGGCGTTCATCGCCATGGAGCTCGACTGGGTGTACGTGCCCATGCCGGTCCCGCCCGGCGAGCTGCCGGCGGCGCTGGACGGGCTGCGGGCGCTGGGCTTCGCCGGCGCCAACGTCACGATGCCGCACAAGGCCGAGGCGGCCGAGCTCGCCGACGTCCGATCGGAGGACGCGGAGCGGCTGGGCGCCGTCAACACCCTCGTCGTCGGCCCCGAGGGCATCGCGGGGCACAACACCGACGCCCCCGGCTTCGACCGGTTCCTGCGCAGCGATGCGGGATTCGACCCGCAGGGCCGCTCGGCGCTGATCTTCGGCGCCGGGGGCGCGGCCCGAGCCTGCGCGCTGGCGCTGGCCGGCGGCGGCCTCGACCGCCTGGAGGTCGCCCTTCGCGATCCGTCGCGGGCCCGGGGCCTGGAGCGGGCGCTCGAGGGCTCCGGGACCCAGGTGGCGGCGATCGGCCTCGACGAGGCCCCGGCGCTGCGGGTGGACCTGGTGATCAACGCGACGCCGCTGGGACTGCAGGGTGAGGATCTTCCCTGGCCGGCGATGCGCTCGGACATGCTCGTCGTCGACCTGCTCTACCGCCCGAACGTGACCCCGTTGCTGACCGCCGCCCGGACCGCCGGCGCGGCCGCGTTCGGCGGCCTGGGGCTCCTGCTGCATCAGGCGGCGCTCTCCTTCGAGCTGTGGACGGGCATGGCCCCGCCGCTCGAGGTGATGTCGGCGGCCGCCCTCGCGGAACTGACCTAGGTCCTTCGGCCCCGCCGGCCTCAAGGGCGGCCACGCACGCGCCGATGCTGGATCGGAGGGCGGCAGCGGCGGCCGTGAGGGCCGGCGTGTGCCGGTCACCGGGCTGGCCGAAGACCGACCAAGGACCGTATGGACGACTATTCAGGGCTCGCGGCGCGCGCCGCGGCCGGCGTGGGCGGTCTGCGGGGATGCCTCATCCTGTCCAGGGACGGTCTGGTGCTGGGGGCCCATCCCGACGACGACGAGGGCCTCGCCAAGCCCAGCTGGCTCCGCTTCGCCACCCTGGGGGAGCCGGAGCGGTCCTTCGTGGAGTTCCCCGACCAGGTCTGGGTCTACGTCCACCGCGGGCCCTACGCGGCCTTCGCGGTCGCCGACGCCGGCGTGCGTCCCGGACTGGTGATCGACCAGCTCGAGCAGGCGCTGCTCACGGCCGAGGAGTCCCGCACCAGGCGCGACGGCCTCCGGGCGCCCGACGCGGCCGCCGCGGCGGCCGGGCCGCGCACGACGACTGCACCCGCCCGCCCCCGCCGCCGCGCCCGCGCCGGTGGTCGTGCCGGTCGCCGCCGACGCCGCGGCCGCCCGAACGCCCGCGAAGCCCCCGCCGACGGCTCCGCGGTGCGCGCGTCCGCCTCGGCCACCTCGGCCGCCGTCCGGCGGCGGACGACGATCCCGCGGAGCCGCCCGGAGGCCCCCGCGGCGGCTCCGGCGAAGCGCCGAGGCGCCCGCGGCCCGAGCCGCCGAGGCACGAGGCGCCGAAGCTCATGACGACACCCGTGACCCCGAAGCGGGGATCGGACGACGCCGAGGACGACCGCCGAGGTCGACCGGTCCTGCTGGCCCAAGAGTTCTCGGGATTGCTTCAGGACCTGCGAGCCGATGACGAAGGAAGTTCCTGACGACCTACCCCGGAAGGACCATGACCACCGTCAAGCGCAAAGCCAAACAGCTGGGCCAGATCCTGATCGAACAGGGTCTCATCACGGACGGCGCAGCTGGAGCAGGCCCTCGAGGAGCATCGACGCACGCCGAAGTCGCTCGGACGCGTGCTGATCGACCTCGGGATGATCAAGGAGGCCGACCTGGTCCG
Source organism: uncultured Actinomycetes bacterium (assembly GCA_963832225.1). GTDB lineage: Bacteria > Actinomycetota > UBA4738 > UBA4738 > HRBIN12 > JALYMB01. Next base: position 4,210 of record CAWHTI010000004.1, on the reverse strand, counting down.
TGCCCTCGCCGAGCAGGTCGGGTCTGGAGTTCGTCGACCTCGCCGAGTACCAGGTCGATCCCGGTCGCCACGATGCTGCTGCCCGACACGCTCGCGCGCCGCTACCGCGCGATCCCGATCGGGGAGCGCGACGGCAAGCTCCTCGTGGCGATGTCCGACCCGGCCAACGTGTACGCGCTCGACGACATCCGCGCGATCACGAACCGCGACGTCCAGCCCGTGGTGGCGACCGCCGGCGACGTCGAGCAGGCGATCCAGAAGTTCGCCCACATGGACGGGCAGGTCGAGGCCCTGCGTCAGCGAGGCCGCCTCAGCGCTCGAGGGCGACGACGAACAGCTCGAGGCGGCCGCTCGAGGAGGCCCCGATCGTCAAGCTCGTCCAGGCGATCATGACCCAGGCGGTCGGCGACCGCGCCTCCGACGTCCACATCGAGCCGATGGAGAAGGACGTCCGCGTGCGGTTCCGCGTGGACGGCGTGCTGCACGACGTCATGCACTCCCCAAGAACATCCAGGGCGGTCTGATCAGCCGGCTCAAGGTCATGGCCGACATGAACATCGCCGAGAAGCGGGTCCCACAGGACGGCCGCATCAGCATGCGCGTCGGCGGCAAGAAGCTCGACCTGCGTGTCGCGACGCTCCCCACGGTCTACGGCGAGAAGATCGTCATCCGCGTGCTGGACAAGTCCAGCGCGCTGATGCCGCTCGAGGACCTGGGCTTCCTCGAGGAGTCCTACAAGCGGTTCGCGGCGTCGTTCCGCAAGCCGTACGGCGCGATCCTGGTGACGGGCCCGACCGGTTCCGGGAAGTCGACCACGATGTACGCGACGCTCAACATCGTGAACCACGAGGACCGCAACATCATCACGGTCGAGGACCCGGTCGAGTACCGGCTGGCCGGCGTCAACCAGATGCAGGTCAACCCGAAGGCCGGCCTGACGTTCGCGTCGGCGTTGCGCTCGATCCTGCGCGCCGACCCCGACATCGTGCTGATCGGTGAGATCCGCGACAAGGAGACGGCCACGATCGCGATCGAGGCCGCCCTCACCGGTCACCTGGTCCTTTCGTCCCTGCACACGAACGACGCCGCCTCGGCCGATCACCCGACTCGTGGAGATGGACGTCGAGACGTTCCTGGTGTCCTCCGCGATCGACTGCGTCGTGGCCCAGCGGCTCGCCCGCAAGCTCTGTGAGCGCTGCAAGGAGGCCTACATGCCCGAGCGAGGCCGAGCTGCTCGCCGCCGGGTACCCCGAATGGCAGTGGTCCGGAGATCGACGAGCTGTTCCGCGCCGCCGGCTGCTCCGCCTGCTCGAACACCGGCTACCGGGGCCGGCTGGGCTGTACGAGGTCATGCCGATGTCCGAGGAGATCGAGCGGCTCACGGTCGAGCGGGCGTCGCCGAGACCTCAGGAAGACCGGCGGTCGAGCAGGGAATGATCACGCTCCGTGAGGACGGTCTGGAGAAGGCCCGTGATGGGCCTCACGTCGATCGAGGAAGTATCGAGGGTGGTGAAGTGAGCATGGTGATGCCATGCAGGACGAGGACGTGCAGATCCCCGATTCCGGAGCTGCTCACCGCGCTCCTGGAGGGGCGGTTCAGACCTGCACCTCACGGCGGGGTCCCCGCCGATGGTGCGCGTGCACGGCGAGCTCGAGCGACTGGAGAAGTACCCGGAGCTCACCCCGCGGGCGCTGCAGGGCATGATCTACGCGATCCTGCCGCAGAAGCTCCGCGAGAAGCTTCGAGCAGGAGCTGGAGCTGGACATGTCCTACTCGCTGCCCGGACAAGGCCCGGTTCCGTGTGAACGTCTACTTCCAGCGCGACTCGCTCGGCGCCGCGTTCCGGCTCATCCCGTACGAGATCAAGACGATCGACGACCTCGGCCTTCCGCGTGTCGTGGCCGACCTCGCGCGGTTCCCGCGCGGGTTCGTCGTGGTGACCGGACCGACCGGTTCGGGTAAGTCGACGACGCTCGCGGCGCATGGTCGACGTCGTGAACGAGGAGCGGGCCGGCCACATCATGACCGTCGAGGACCCGATCGAGTTCCTGCACAAGCACAAGCAGTGCATCGTGAACCAGCGCGAGGTCGGCGCCGACACCCACGGGTTCGGCCGGCCCTGAAGCACGTCCTGCGTCAGGACCCCGACGTCATCCTGGTCGGTGAGATGCGCGACCTCGAGACGATCTCGACCGCCATCACCGCGGCCGAGACCGGTCACCTGGTCTTCGCGACGCTGCACACCCAGGACGCGCCGCAGACGATCGACCGCATCATCGACGTGTTCCCGCCGCACCAGCAGCAGCAGGTGCGGGTGCAGCTCGCGACCACGCTCCAGGGCGTCGTGACGCAGCAGCTGCTCCAGACGGCCGACGGCCAGGGCCGGGTGGCCGCCGTGCGAGGTCCTGGTCACCACGCCGGCGATCCGCAACCTGATCCGTGAGGGCAAGGTCCACCAGATCTACTCCGCGATGCAGGCCGGCGGCCGCTTCGGCATGCAGACGATGGACATGCACATCGCCGCGCTCGTGAAGGCCGGCACGATCACGCAGGCGATGGCGTTCGAGCGGTGCCACGACCCCGAGGAGCTCCAGCGGCTCGTGGGCAGCGCGGCCCCCTCGACGCCCACGTCGGCGGCTCGGCCATGTCGATGAGCGGCGACATGATGGGACGGCAGCTATGCCTGAGACGTTCACGTACAAGGCCCGCGACAAGTCGGGCAACCTCGTGAACGTCTCGGCGCTCCTCCTCCCATCATGTCGCGGCTCGTGGCATGGCCGAGCCGCCGGTGGGCGTCGAGGGAGCCGCGCTCCCCACGAGCCGCTGCAGCTCCTCGGGGTCATGGCACCGTTCGAACGCCATGGCCTGCGTGACTTGCCGGCCTTCACCATAGGCTGGGACAGGTCGTGGCTGATCGTCTGCATGCCGAAGCGGCCGCCGGCCTGCATCGCGGAGTAGATCTGGTGCACCTTGCCCTCACGGAACGAGGTTGCGGATTGACCAGCGTGGTCACGAGGGGAGACCCGCACGCGGCCGCCCGGCCCTTGCCGTCCACGGTCGGGATGAGCTGCTGCATCACGACGCCCGGCAGCGTGGTGGAGAGCTGCAGGCGCGGACCTGCGCCTGCTGGTCGGCGGGAACACCTCGATGATGCGGTCGATGGTCTTGACGGCATCCTGGTGTGGAGGGTGCCAAGACGAGCTGCCCGGTCTCGGCCGCCGCGAGCTGGCGACGGGATTGTGTCCACGTCGGGGAGCTCGCCCACCACGATCACGTCGGGGTCCTGTCGCAGCGCGTGCTGCAGCGCGGCCGGATGCCGTGGGTGTCGGCGCCGACCTCCCGCTGGTTCACGATGGCCGCGGTGCCTGTCAGGAACTCGATCGGCTGCTCGACGGTGAGGATGTGGCCGGCGGGCCCGTGTTCACCCGGTCCACCATGGCCGCCAGCGTCGTGGACGTGCCGGAACCGGTCGGCCCCCTGCACGAGCAACGAACCCGCGCTGGAACCGCGCGAAGTAGGCCGCCGACGGCGGAAAGCCAGGTCGTCGATATCGACTTGATCTCGTACGGGATCAGCCGGAACGCGGCCCCGATGGAGTAGCGCTCCTGGAAGTACACGTTCACACGGAACCGGGCCTTGCCGGGCAGCGACGTACGACTATGTCCAGCTCGAGCTCCTGCTCGAACTTATCTCGCATCTTCTCCGTCAGATTAGACTTTCGTAAGTTGATCCCCTGCAGAGCACGGGGGGTGAGGATTGGGATACTCCTCCATGCGCTCGAATTGACCATACCACGCGCACCACCGGCTGCACACCGGCGGTGAGGTGCAGGTCTGCGGCCCTCCCGGTCGAGGCACCTTTGACAGCCAGTCCGGCACGGGAACCTGAACGTCCTCGTCCTGCATGGTCTGGACCCATCGGCTGCTTCACCACCCTCGCTGCTTTCCCTCAATTCGACGTGAGACCCATCACGGTCTTGGCCAGGCCGTCCTCGCGGAGCGTGATGATGCCCTGCTCGGACCGCCATGGCCTTCATCTTGATTGGACGACGCCCGCTCGACCGTGCCATGCGCTCGTCCTTCCTCGGACATCGGCATCACCTCGTACAGCCCGAGCCGGCCGCGGTAGCCGCTGTTCGGAGCAGGCGGAGCATCCGTGCTTGCCGTTCGGGATCGACGGCCGGCCGGTACAGCTCGCCGATCGCCGACC
>CAWHTI010000003.1:0-75864 GCA_963832225.1 uncultured Actinomycetes bacterium | reverse complement strand
CGGTCATACGACCGTCCTCGCCGATCACGGTTATCTCCTCGAGGCCATGCTTGCGGCCGAGCTCGAAGTCGTTCGGGTCGTGGCCAGGCGTAATCTTCAGCGCGCCTGTCCCGAACTCCGGGTCCACGTACTCGTCGGCGATGATCTTCAGGCGCCTGCCGACCAGCGGCAGGATCGCCTCCTCGCCCACCAGGCGCGTGTAGCGCTCGTCCTCGGGGTTCACTGCAATGGCGGTGTCGGCCAGCATCGTCTCCGGGCGGACCGTGGCGATGGTGAGCGAACCGCCGCCCGAGGCCAGCGGGTAGTCGATCTCATACAGGTGGTCCTCCACCTGCCGCTGCTCCACCTCGAGGTCGGAGATCGCCGAGCGGGTGCCCGGGTCCCAGTTGACCATGTAGTTGTCGCGGTAGATCAGGCCCTTCTCGTAGAGCGCGACGAACACGTGGGCCACGGCCTTCGCGTAGGCCTCGTCCATCGTGAAGCGCTCGTCGGAGTAGTCGAGCGATGCGCCCAGGCGCTTGAACTGGTCGAGGATCGTGGAGCCGTACTCCTCGCGCCACTTCCACACGCGCTCGGTGAACGCCTCACGCCCGATCTCCTGGCGGCTCGAGCCCTCGGATGCCAGCAGCTTCTCCACCTGGACCTGGGTCGCGATGCCTGCGTGGTCGGTGCCGAAGATCCACTTGGCGCGCTTGCCCTGCATCCGGCGCAGCCTGATGAGGGTGTCCTGATCGTCCCGTTCAGCGCGTGACCCATGTGCAGCGCGCCGGTCACGTTCGGCGGAGGCACCGCGATCGAGTAGTTCTCGTCGGCCGTCCCCTCGGCCGGCGGGCTGAAGATGCCGGCCTCCTCCCAGCGCGCGAAGATGCGCCTGCTCGACCTCGGACGGGTCGTAACGGGTGCGCTGCTCGAGCGCGCTCAGGCGCTCGCTGCGGTCGGTGGCGGCCATCGGGTCAGTATGCCCGGCGCCGCTACGCGGGCACGGATGCGCAGAAGTCGACGAACTTCCGGGTGTCGCGGCAGACCGGGCCGTGCCCGAACGCGACCACCTTCGGCTCGAGCACCTCGAGGCGGCGGATCGAAGCGCGATTGCGCTCAGGGTCGGGCGTGAAGTACGTCTTGGGCTCGCGCAACCCGGGGATCCCGGTGTACGGATCCGCGGAGTTCATGACGTCGCCCAGGATCAGCACGCGATCGTCCTCGCGCCAGAAGGCAACGTGGCCGGCCGAGTGGCCGGGCACCTCGAGCACGCGAAAGCCGCCGACCTCGTCCCCCTCCTTCAGCCTGCGGTCGACCGGATGGCCCGGCCCGGTCATCGTCCGGAAGAAGAGCTGGGCCATGAAATGGTCAGGCTGGCGCTCGCCGATCAGGTCGGGGTTCTCCGCCGCGTCCGCGTCGGCCTCACCGACCCAGAAGGGGATCCCCAGCTCCTCGCAGACCGCGTGGCTGGCCCCCTGGTGATCCGGGTGCGCATGGGTGAGGGCGTGGGCGGTCACCTCGTGACCCTTGACCTGGCGCAGGATCCGGCCCTTCGCGTACTTCGTCGACGCGTCGACGATCACGCCGCCCATCAGGAAGACGTTGATCGCGTTTGGGGGAAAGCCCGAGAGCTGGTAGACGCCGTCGGCGATCTGCTTCACGGCGCGGACCTTAACGGACGACGCCGGCCCCGCCCGGGTAGAGCGAGGCCGGCGTCCTCAGGACAAACCGCTACTTGTTGTTGTCGTGGCGCAGCTGGCCGCGGAGGGCGCCCGTCGGGTGCGCGTTGTTCTCGAGCGCCACGAAGTAGTTCTTGGGCGTCTCCTCGATGGCCCGCACGACCTTCTTGGACGGAGCGCGGACGCAGCCGTTGGCCGGCGACGGGTCGGCGACGTCACGGAAGAGCTGGACGACGGTGTCGCCTTCCTGCCCCTTGGGCGCTGCACCGAGAATCCCCGCGTTCGCGGTCTCCGTCTGCTGGTACACGATCGAATAGCAGACGCGGTCCTTCTTCTTCTTGAAGGTGAGCGAGGCCGTTCCCGACGCGTCCGGGTCGCCTCCGGAGACGACCTTTCCACCGTTCATGCTCGCCTCGACGATGAACTTGCTCTTCTTCGGCTTCGCGGCGAACGCCCCGCCGATCGCCAGAGCCGAACAGCTGATCGCGACTCCAGCCGCAACGAGCAGCTTCGATCTCATACGCCCTCCTTGGTCAGTTGCCCGGCCCGGCGCCGAGCGGAAAATCAGTCGTGGCGCAGCTGGCCGCGGATGGCGCCGTCAGGATGCTTCTTGTCCTCGAGGGTCACGAAGTAGTCCTTCGGGTCCTTCTCGATGGCCCTGACGTCCTTCTTCGAGAGCGCGCGGATGCAGCCCTTGGCCGGCGACGGCTCGGAGAGGGTGAAGAGGGTCAGCACATCGTCGCCCACCTCGTGCTTCGCGCCTTCGCCCAGGATGCCCCGGGTGGCAGTTGCCATCCCGTCGTAGGTGATGTCGAAGCAGACGCGATCCTTCTTCTTCTTGAAGGTGAGTGAAGCGTCGCCGCGCGCATTCGGGTCGCCGTTCTGCACGACCTTCTTGCCGCTCATCTTTGACTCGACCACGAACTTGCTCTTCTTCGGCCGCGCCGCATCGGCCACGGCGATGAGCGCCACGGAGCAGCTGACCGCGAGTGCGGCAGCGATTGCGATGCGAACGGTGGGGTGATTCATTTCAGGCTGACTTCTCTATCTGCTCTTCCGGCGGGGCATCGCCCACGGCCTGGGTCACGAGCGTTGGGGGTTGACCCTTCTCGATTGTTTCCCTTGTTACCACGCATTTCTTCACGTCGCGCCGGGAGGGGAGCTCGAACTGCACCTCGAGCAGCACTTCTTCGAGGATCGAACGCAGGCCACGAGCGCCGGTTTCCCGCGTCAGCGCCTTGTCGGCGATCGACGTGAGGGACTCGTCGGCGAAGACCAGGTCGATCCCGTCGAACTCGAAGAAACGCTGGAACTGCTTGGCCAGCGCGTTGCGGGGCTCGGTCAGGATCGTGACGAGGTCGTCGCGCGAGAGCTGGTGGATCACCGAGATGACGGGCAGCCGGCCGATGAACTCCGGGATCAGCCCGTACTCGACGAGGTCCTCGGGCAGCAGCTGCTCGAACAGCTCCGCGGCGTTGTCGTTGTGCTTCGAGCGGACCTCGGCTCCGAAGCCCACGCCCTTGTGCCCGATGCGGCGCTCGATCACCTTGTCCAGGTCCGCGAACGCGCCGCCGCAGATGAAGAGGATGTTGGTCGTGTCGATCGTCAGGAACTCCTGGTGCGGGTGCTTGCGCCCGCCCTGCGGAGGAACCGATGCGACGGTGCCCTCGAGGATCTTCAGGAGCGCCTGCTGCACGCCCTCGCCCGACACGTCTCGGGTGATCGACGGGTTGTCGGCCTTGCGCGCGATCTTGTCGACCTCGTCGATGTAGATGATCCCGGTCTCGGCCTTCTTCACATCGAAGTCGGCGGCCTGGATCAGCTTCAGCAGGATGTTCTCCACGTCCTCGCCCACGTAGCCGGCCTCGGTGAGCGCCGTGGCGTCGGCGATGGCGAACGGGACGTTGAGGATCTTGGCCAGCGTCTGGGCCAGCAGCGTCTTGCCGCAGCCGGTCGGTCCCAGCAGCAGGATGTTCGACTTCTGAAGCTCGACGTCGCGATCCTCCTGCTGCATCATCTGGACGCGCTTGTAGTGGTTGTAGACGGCCACCGAGAGGGTGCGCTTGGCGGGGTCCTGTCCAACCACGTACTCCTGCAGGACCGAGTGGATCTCCTTCGGCTTCGGCAGGTTCTCGAGGTCGAAGGTGGCGGGCCCCGAGAGCTCCTCGTCGATGATCTCGTTGCAGAGGTCGATGCACTCGTCGCAGATGTAGACGCCCGGCCCGGCGATGAGCTTCTTCACCTGCCGCTGCGACTTGCCGCAGAAGCTGCAGAGAAGCTGTTCGTTGGAGTCGGTCGGGCGTGCCATCTGCTTCGGTCCTACACAGGTCAGAGGTCAGACTGAGGTGATGACCTTGTCGATGATCCCGTACGCGGCCGCTTCCTCGGCGCTCATGAAGTAGTCGCGCTCGGTGTCGTTGGCGACCTTCTCGAGCTCCTGCTTGGTGTGCTTGGCCAGGATCTTGTCCAGGCGCTGGCGCGTGTCGATGATCTCGCGGCGTGGATCTCGATGTCCGAGGCCTGGCCCTGGAAGCTCGAGCTGACCTGGTGGATCAGGATCTTCGCGTTCGGCAGCGACAGGCGCTTGCCGTCCGCGCCGCCGGACGAGGAGCAGCGCCCCCATCGACATCGCGATGCCCACGCAGATGGTCTGCACATCGGGCTTGATGTACTGCATCGTGTCGTAGATCGCGAGGCCCGCGTAGACGGAGCCGCCGGGCGAGTTGATGTACAGGGAGATGTCCTTGTCGGGGTCCTCCGCCTGGAGGTGGAGGAGCTGGGCGACGATCAGGTTGGCGATGTCGTCGGTGACGGGCGTGCCGAGGAAGACGATTCGCTCGTTCAGCAGCCGGGAGTAGATGTCGAACGAGCGCTCTCCGCGAGAGGTCTGCTCGATGACCATAGGTACAAGGGGGCTCATGGCTCTCGCTTTGTTTCGCTTTCTCGGTCTGAATCCTTCACGGCTTTCCCGGCGGGCGGGAGCGAATAGGCGCCCGCGACCCCTCCACGGGACCGTCGGTTCAGTCTAGACAACGAGCATGCCGCCGCCGACCGATCCCGGCGCCGCAGCGGCGCACGGCGCTACTTGTCCGGCGTCCAGATCTCCTTGGACTCCCTCGGCGTCCTTTTCGGGAGTCCAGAGCTTCTCGCGCGCCTCGGCCTTCTCGACCGAGATCGGCTCGGCGGACTCGTCAGGATGTCCACCGCCCGGCGCATGGCGATGTCCTCGCGCAGCAGCGTCGTCGCGGCCGGTCTCGCGGCGCGCTCGAGCGTCTTCTGCACGGCCTTCTCGTCCGGCTCCTGGCCGCCCGGGCCCACCGCCGGCCTCGCGCAGGGCCTCCAGCATCTCCTCGTCGTCGACCTCGATGCCCTCGGCCTCGACGATCGCGGCCAGCACGGCCTCGCGGGCCAGCGCCTGCTTCGGCGTCGTCCTCGTGCTCGGTGACCAGCTCCTCCTCCTCCTTGCCGAGCATCTGGAGGTAGCCGGCCGGGTCGAGGCCCTGGGCGCGCAGCCGCCGCGCGGTCTCGTGCCACATGTCGTGCGCCTTGGCGTGGACCAGCTCCTGCGGGATGTCGCACCTTCGACACGGCCACGGCGGCGTCCACGGCCGCCTCGCGGAACTCGCGCTCGATGTGGGCCTCGTCGTGCTCGCGGAGCTTCGCCTCGATGTCGGCCTTCAGCTCGTCGAGGGAGTCGAAGCCGCCGGCCTCGACCGCCAGGTCGTCGTCGAGCTCCGGGAGCCGCTTCTCCTTGACCTCCTTGACCGAGCAGTCGAAGGTCGCCTCCTTGCCCGCCAGGCGCCTCGGCCTGGTAGTCCTCGGGGAAGGTGACCTCGACCTGGCGCTCATCGCCGGCGGAGGCTCCCTCGAGCTGCTCCTCGAAGCCGGGGATCAGCCGCCCCGAGCCCAGCTCGAGCATGAAGCCGCGGGCCTCGCCGCCCTCGAACGGCTCACCGTCGGTCTTGCCGACGAAGTCGAGCACCACGAAGTCGCCCTTGGCCGCCGCGCGCTCCACGGTCTCGAGCGAGGCCAGCGATTCGCGCAGCCGCTCGAGCTCCGCGTCGACCTGCTCGGGGTCCACCTTGGGCTCGCGCCGGCCGACCTCGATCTTCTTGTAGTCGCCGAGCTCGGCCGGAGGCCGGACGCCCACCTCGAACGAGAACTCGAGCGGATCGCCCTTCTCGGGAAGGTCGCCGATCTCGATCTTGGGGTCGCCCACCGTGGCCACCTTTGCGTCGGTGATCGGCCTGCGAGAACCAGCCGGGGAGCCCGCGCCTGACGGCCTCGTCGAGCACGGCCTCGCGGCCCATCCGCTGGATCACGACCGGGGCGGCACCTTGCCCTTGCGGAAGCCGGGCAGCTTGACGTCGCGGCCCATCTCCTCGGCGGCGGCGTTGAGCTCGCGCTCGACGTCCTTGGCGTCGACCTTCACCTCCACGCGCACGCGCGAGTCGGCCAGGTCGCTCTTCGTCGCTGTCACCGGCATCGGCGAGCCACGATAGATCATCGGGAGCGCGCGGCCTCGCCGGACCGGCCGACTGCGCGAAGATGCCCGCGTGAGCTCGCCGCCTTCTCCCGGCCGCTGCCGAGCGCCTCCAGGCCTGGCTGTGGACCGGGCCGCTCGGCCACCTCTACGGCGGGCTGGTCGACTTCGTGACCCTGCTCTCCCGCATCCTCTGGGGACGGGTCCGGCGGGCCACTGGCCGCGCGGCCAAGTCTCGCTAACCTCCGCCGCCATGCCGGCTGAGAACGGATCTGTGCCCACCAGGGTCTGCGTGATCGGCGCGGGCTCCTCCGGCATCGCCGCCTGCCAGGTTCTCCACGCGCGCGGGATCGACTTCGACTGCTTCGAGAAGGGCTCCGGGGTCGGCGGCAACTGGCGCTACCGCAACGACAACGGGATGTCGGCGGCCTACGCGTCGCTGCTTCATCAACACCTCGCGGCACCTCATGGAGTACGCGCAGCTACCCGATGCCGGAGGACCTGCCCGACTACCCGCACCACACGCAGATCGCCGCCTACTTCGACGACTACGTCGACCACTTCGGCTTCCGGGACCAGATCCGCTTCCGCACCGAGGTCACCCGCGTCGAGCGGCCCGCCGACGGCGTCGGCTGGGAGGTGACCACCGACGACGGGACCACGGCCCGCTACTGGGCGGTGCTGGTGGCCAACGGCCACCACTGGAACCCGCGCTGGCCCGAGCCCGCCTATCCCGGGCGAGTTCTGCGGGCGACCAGATGCACGCGCACCGCTACGACACGCCCGACGGGCTACGAGGGCAAGCCACGTGCTCGTGCTGGGCATCGGCAACTCGGCGACCGACATCGCCATCGAGACCTCCCGGGTCGCCGAGCATGACCTTCCTCGCCATGCGCCGCGGCGCCTACGTCATCCCCAAGTACCTCGGCGACAAGCCGACTCGACCAGTCGAACCCGTCCCCGATCAGTCCAGCTGCCGTTCCCGCTCCAGCGCTGGCTCTTCGCGCGGAGCATCAAGTCGATCCACGGCGACATGGAGGCGACTTCGGCCTGCCCGAGCCCGACCACAAGCTGCTCGAGGCCCACCCCACGATCTCCGCGGACCTGCTCGCCCGGATCGGGCACGGCGGCATCAAGGTCAAGCCGAACATCGAGCGCCTCGAGGGCGACACCGTGCGCTTCGCCGACGGCAGCCGTCGAGAAGATCGACCGGATCATCTACTGCACCGGCTACCGGATCACGTTCCCGTTCCTCGCCGACGAGATCGTCCGACCCCGACCGACAACCGGATCGACCTCTACCGCCGCGTGGTCCACCCGGACCAGCCGGGGCCTCTACTTCATCGGCCTGGTCCAGCCGCTCGGCGCGATCATGCCGCTGGCCGAGGCCCAGTCGGAGCTGGTGGCCGACCTGCTCGAGGGCAAGGCCGCCCTGCCCGAGCCGCGCGGAGATGCACCGCGAGATCGAGCGCGAGTGGGACCGGATGCAGAAGCGCTACGTGCGCCTCGAAGCGCCACACGATCCAGGTCGACTTCCACCCGCACCTGCGCGAGATCGCCCGCGCACGCAAGGTCAGGAAGGGGCGCAGCGTCGCGCTGCCCGCCGCCTCCGGCCGGGGCACTCGCGAGCCGGCCCACGTCGCCTGAACGTTCACGCACTTTTCGGGATTCTGTGAGGAATCGCACGCACACGGCCCACGCCGGGCCGCTACGGTCGCGTAGCAATTAGGCAGGCAACGTCCGGGCAGGGGTGTAAAAGGCGCGGAACGGGGAAAGAAGGCGTCCATGAGCGTGGTCTTCATCGTGATTTTGATCTGGGTGGCACTCAGCCTCAGCGTTGGTCTCGCCCTTCACTTGACCCACCGGTCCCCCGCCGCCCGCGGCGATTTCGCCGGACCACCAGGGTTAAAGGCAAAGGCCCCCGCCGCTGACGACGGGGGCCTTGGCCGGCCGGTAGCTCCGCGAGCCGGAGCTCGGTCTTACTTGCCGAACAGACCTCCGAAATCGAGGAGGCCGCCGCCGAGGCCGGGCAGACCGCCGCCCAGGCCACCGCCGCCAGAACCGCCGCCGAGGAAGCCGCCGAAGATGTCGAGCAGGCCACCGAGGCCGCCGCCATCCTCACCGCCTCCCAGGAAGCTGCCCAGCAGGTCACCGAGGATGCCCTTCACCATGTCGAGCACGCCGCCCACCATGTCGAGGGTGCTCTCGATGATCGGCCGGATCGAGTCCGGCACGACGTCGAGAAGACCGTCGAACATGCTGAGCGCGTCCTTGGCCTGCTGGAACGCCATGTCCAGGATCTCGCCGAGGGTGCCCTCGACGTCGGTGGGGACGCCATCGTCGATCGCGTCCTCGATGTCGCCGATCTCACCCTCGTGGCCCTCATAGACCTTCGCGAGGATCTGCGCGAGGTACTCCTGGACCTGCACGGACAGGTCACCGGACTCGATCAGCTCCGCGAGCCGCTCGAAGCCGACGCCACGAATGGCCATCGCCTCCTGCAGCGCGTCGGCGATCAGGTCCTGGATCGCTCCGGGGGCGTCGCCGACGATGTCGGAGTACACCTCCGCGTTGTCGTCCTCCAGGCGCGTGACCGGAGCCACGACCGATGCAACGGTGGACGACGGACCGCTCGAGGCCGCCTTCGCGGCCTGGACGGCATTGTTGGTTGCGGCCACGTTCTTCCTGACCTGCTTGGCCGCGACCTTCTTGTTGCCCTTCTTGACGGCCTTCTCGGCCTTCTTCAGGGCGCTGCGGGCCTTCTTGGCCTGTGCGGCGACCTCATCGGCGGGCTTCGCGACGGAAGTGGCCGGAATCGCCAGAACTGCGGCGGCGGTTACTGCAACCACCACCCTGGAGAGGGGGAACCTCATTGTGCACTGCCTCCTTCGGTAACTGGGCTGCCTCGAAATCGAGGCCCCTGGCTTTGCGCCCCCGCCTCGCGACGGGTTTGCCTTTGTCGTTGAGGACGAATGCCTCGACGCTGTAACGGGTGGGTTCCACGAAAGTAAGGACCTATCCCGGAAAGTTCTTTGGCTACGGCAAGAGCGACCCCAGGTTCGGGAGCAGCCGCGAGACCAAGTTCTCCGACTCGGCGCCGGTCACGGAGCTCTTCCCGGTGAGCTGTTCGAGCATCGACGTGATCCCGGTGCCGTCGAGGGCGCCGCTGATCTTGCCGGCCAGATTGGCGCCCGTGTAGTCCTTCACGATGCCGGTGTAGCGAGCGAGGATCTCGTTGATCTCGTCCGAGCCGAAGTTTCCGGCGAGGAAGGCATTCGAGTAGTTGTCGAGCAGGTCGGCGAGATCGCCGGCCAGCAGATCGTCGAGGTTGTCGGGCAGCTCATCCTCGGGCTCGTCCTGCTGGGGCTCCTGCTGCTTGCCCCCGTCCTCGTTCCGGTCGTTGTCGTCCCCCCCGCTCCCGCCGTGCCGCGTCTCCTCCTCGGGAGCCTTCTCCTTCGGCTCCTTCTCGGGCTTCGGCTCGTGCACCACCACATCACGCTTGTCCTGCTCGGGGACCTGGGCTACGAACGCCTTGTCGACCTTCGGCGGCTTTGGCTCCTTGTACTTGTGCTTGTCGGAGCCCGACGCGTGCCCTCCGCCGGCCCGGTCCTTCACGTCCTTCCGGTCGGGGCGGATCACGACGTTCTTGCGGGGCGGGCTGAAGTCGCCGCGGTCCTGCGCGACTCGAGACGCCGCCTCCTTGTCCTTGGCACGCTCCTCCTGCTTCTCGACGTAGGCGTAGGTGCCGACTCCCATCGTCGCGGCCACCGCCGCGATTGCGGCTCCCTTTGCCGCCGCCCCCGCACCCGTGGCCGCGCCGCCGGTGAGCATGGCGGCGATCCCGCCCGTCTCGGCGGCTGCCGCTCCGCCGAAGGCGCCCTTCAGCGCAGCGGTGGCGGCGCCGACCGGAACGACCGGGACGAAGGCGGCAAGGTCACGCCGGCGCGTCACGATCGACGCGCGGAAGGTCGAGCAGGAGGGGCAGTCGTCCAGGTGGGCCCTCACCCGGCGTGCGCGCAGCTGGCGGCCGTCGCGCTCGGAGACGATCGCGCGGATCGACGCGCACTCCATGTCCCGGCCGGCTTCGGCATCGGTGAGCGCGCTGCGAGCCTCGTGGACGCTCTGCTTCGCGGCGCCCTCGCTGGTGCCGAGGGCCGCGCCGATCTCCTGGTACTCGAGCCCGTTGAGCTCGCGCATGAGCAGCGCGCCGCGCTGCTGCTCGGAGAGCTTGGCCACATCCGTCATCAGCTGGCGCAGGCGCTCGCGCGTGGCTGCATCGACGGCCATGTCCGAGCCGGTCACCTGGCCCGCCACCTCGAGGTCGACCGTGGGGCGGCGGCTGCGCAGCAGGGACACCGACTCGTTGTGGGCGATCTTGTAGAGCCACGGCTTCAGCCGGATGCTCGCGGATCTCGCCCTGCAGGCTCCGGAAAGCGGCGAGCATGGTGTTCTGGAGTGCGTCCGAGGCGTCATCCGGGGAGCCGACGATCGACCGGCAGTAGCGGTACAGCGGGGCGTGGTAGCGCTGGTAGATCGTCGTGAAGGCCAGCGAGTCGCCGGCGGCGGCCAGTCTTGCCAGCCGCTCGTCGCTCACCAGGCTCAGCACGATCGCGTGCGGCCGCACGGATTGCCGAGCCGGGACGGTCGCTTCCCTCATGTATGAGATATCGGTAAGAGAGACGCGCCGCTTGACTGCGGCGGTCGTCTAGGCCAGCACGACGAGCGCGATCACCGCAAAGGCCACGAGAGCGACCCAGCAGATGAGCACCTCGCCATCGACCGACTCTGAGATCTTCTTCCAGCGTGTTTCCATACGTACCCTGGGGAAGTCATCGGGCGGAAAAGCCCGCCCCTTTAGGGAGCTGGTGTGAAGGTCAACGTGCGTCCGCGCACTACGTGCCGACCGGAAGTGGCGAGCCGGCGTAGAGGAAGAACCAGCCCACGTAGACGACCGCGCTCAGCAAGACGCTGGCGATCATCACCCGCTCCAGCACGGTCGCCTGGTGCGGATGGTTCGTGTCGGTGACGCCGCGGCGGTACGCAGGGACCTTGCGCGCCCCAGCCGACTTGCCGGTGACCCGGTAGTACAGGCCATCCAGGCGGACCAGCTGGGTGCCGACGATGACCATGGCCGCCGGCACGCTCACCAGGGCCAGCAGGATCCCCAGGACCGGCGAGCTCGTCAGCATCGACGCAACCCACAGGCAGACCACGGGAACCAGGGAGAAGAGGGAGACCGACCCGAGGATCATCGCCCCGATCAGGGCATAGCCCGCAACGGCGCGACCCGGACCCGGGACTGCGATTGCCTGGTGCGTTCCGCGAAGCGTGCCTGCGTCGCCCGGTACCTGCGTCTGCGTCACTGCGGCTTGAGAGTTCATGCCAGGCAGTCTCTGCTCTGCACCCCGGCGCATGTGTGAGGCTGATCACGAAGGGACCGCTGCTAGATTCAGACCGGACCTGGTGGGCGTAGCTCAGTTGGTAGAGCTCCTGGTTGTGGTCCAGGCGGTCGCGGGTTCAAGTCCCGTCGCTCACCCTCACGGAAGGCCCGCTCAGGGAGTGGCGGGCCGACCAGTTCGATGTTGTGCTCCGCAGGCCGCTGCGAGGGCGTCGGCCTGCTCCTGTGTGGGGGGACCTGTGGCCTCCGGCAGTTCGTCGCGCTCTGCGGGCCGGCTGAACGACCGGATGAAGCGCTCGAAGTCCCCACGGCCGCTGATGGCGAGAATCCGCGCCCGCTCGGACTCGACTCTGTACGTGTGCGGGACGCCCTTGGGGGCGAGCCGGGTCTCGCCCTCCCAACCGCAGCTCCTCGTCACCCGACTTGGAGGCGAACGTCGCCCTCAAGGACGTGGAAGATCTCGTCCTGGGTGAGGTGGATGGAGCGGAGGCGAGTCCCCGTGCGGCAGGAGGTTCTCGATCACGGAAATCCCGTCGTTGCCCTCCTCGGCGCTCACCCGGATGGTGACGAGCGTGTTCAGGAACCAGAGCTTGGAAGTGGGCATCGACTCTCCTTGTTAGCGGGCGGGCACTTCTATATGCGGTCCCGCGGCTTGTCAACGGGGCCTCGGCCCGGGCAGCCAACGCCCTTACCACCCCGTGGACTCATGGGTGGTCTCAACGCAGAGGGGCTCCTGGACATCAACCCCGATGCCACAGAGTTCTCGTGGGGCGTCACACAGACCAGCGCCTGGCCGATCGGCCATCGTCAGGCGGCCGCTGGCGCCTTCCGCTCGCGCTGGTAGAGGAACAGGGGCAGGGCGAAGGACAGACCCGATCACCAGATTGAGGATCGGGATGTGCCACCAGGTGATCCCGGCCCGCTTGGCTTCGCCGAAGCTCCACACCCAGAAGACGAGGGATGAAACGAACACGTCGGCGAACACGGCGGTCGAAAGGGCCGTGCCGAAGATCGCGTCCCCCATCAGCGACAGATCGAACCCATTCTCGGCGATCCACGGTGCGACCCAGATCAGTGGCGAGCCCGATCACGGTCAGAACCGCATAGAGACCTGATTTGCCATTCATCGCTTCCTCCTCTGTTGCCTCCGGACCGGGGCGAGTCTAGATCGCGGTCAGGCCGCGTAGATTGCGCCCCGTGGATCAGAACAAGCTCGACGAGATCGCCAACGCGGAGAGATCGCTGCTGGCGTTCCGAAACGCCAAGCCGCTGAAGCCGTTCTCGCAGGCGTTCGGGCAGCAGTGGTGGGGCAAGTGGGAGACCGTCCACATGGCCTTCGAGCGGCTTGGCATCCCGGCCGGGCGTCGGTGCTCGACGTCGGGACGGGGACGGGCTGGAGCTCCCACTTCCTGGCCGAGGCCGGCTACCGGCCGCTGGGCGTCGACATCGCGCCGGCAACGTCGAGATCGCGAGCGCCGTGGCCGAGCGCTGGGGATCGCCGGCCCGCTTCGCCGTGGCCGACATGGAGTCGCTCGACCTGGGGGAGAGCTTCGGCGCCGCGCTGGTGTTCGACGCCCTTCACCACTCCGAGCGGCCGGCGGCGGTCGTGGAAGGGATCGCGCGGCACCTCGACCCGGCTGGCTGGGTCCTGTTCGGCGAGCCCTCCTGGCTTCACGGCATCTCCCCGGACGCCAGGCGGGTCACGCGCGAGAAGGGCTGGGTCGAGCGCGGGATCCGCGTGTCCGCGCTCAGGCGCGACTGCCGGCGCGCCGGGCTCGGGTCCTTCCGCCGCTTCCACGAGGGCACGCGGGCCTACGAGGGACGGCTC
The DNA here is from genome assembly GCA_963832225.1 of uncultured Actinomycetes bacterium. GTDB lineage: Bacteria > Actinomycetota > UBA4738 > UBA4738 > HRBIN12 > JALYMB01. The sequence goes on along the minus strand of CAWHTI010000003.1, from coordinate 62,497 downwards.
GGGCCGTTCGCGTGGCAGCTGGCCCGGCTGGTGGGCGCCAACCTGTGGCGTACGAGGAAGCCGACGCCTCCGCCGAGCGTGATGCCGCCGACGCCGACCGAGCCGGTGTCGCCGAAGCCGGTGGCCAGACCGTGCGCCCCGGCCGCCACCGAGTACTCCGCCGCGGTCAGGCCCGATCCGGCCCACGCCGTGCGGCCGTCCACGTCGATGTCGAGCGCCTTCATGCGCGACAGATCCAGGACGATGCCTCCCTCGGAGACGCAGTGCCCGGCGCCGCTGTGCCCGCCGCTGCGGACCGCGAGCTCCATGTCCGCCTCGGCCGTCGTCCGGACCACGTAGGAGACGTCGGCCTCGTTCGCCGCCCGCACGATCACGGCCGGCCGGCGATCGATCCCGCCGGTGAAGACCGTCCGTGCGTCGTCGTATCCGGGATCTCCGGGGACGATCACCTCCCCCTCGAGGTGCTCGGCGAGACGTTGGGACGACAGGGCGCCCATGGTTAGTCGTGCCTCGTCTTGAGCGTGGTCGTGACGACGCCCTTGAGCGTGTCCAGGTACGTGGGCCACCCGCCCAGGAACCCGTCACGGTCCTCCTCGCGTTCGAAGCCGGTCTGCACCATCGTCAGGAGCGTCTTGCCGTCCTGCTCCTCGAACGTGATCGTCATCTCGGTGTCGACGGTGCGGCCCCCCCACTCGGTCACCGCCATGGCATGGCGGAACACCAGCCGGTGGGGCCGCTCGACGACCGAATAGACACGCGTCTCCGTGTCCGGATCCTCTCCGGTCGGGCCCATCACGTAGGTCGAGGTCCCACCCTCGCGCACGTCCGTCTCCGCCCGGTGCAGGGTCCAGCTCGGGTCTGCCGGCGCCGTGCAGCTCCTCCTGCGTCGCGGGGTCGACGAACGCGTCGAAGACCACCTCGGGTGGCGCGTCGTAGATCCGTTCCAAGCGCAGTTCGTAGGTCATCGTCCCGCTCCCTTCCTGCGTTCGACGATCGAGCCGAGCCGGTCGAGCCGGTGCTCCCATTGCGTCCGGTACCGTTCGATCCAGTCCACGGCCTCCTCCATCCGCTCCGGTCCCAGGCTGCATTCGCGGCTGCGCCCCCGCTTGTGGGTCGTCACGAGGTTCGCCTCCTCCAGCAGTCGAACGTGCTTCAGGACGCCCGGCAGCGACATCCCGATCGGTGCGGCGAGCTCGCTGATCGAGGCCGGGCCCCGCGCCAGCCGATCCAGGATGTCGCGGCGCGTCGGGTCCGACAACGCCGAGAACGTCCGGTCGAGCGTCTGAGACTTAACCATCTGGTTCACTATAACAGAGGGTCGCGGATCCGTTCCTCGAGGCTGTCAGGACCGAAGGCTAGCGTCCAACCCGTGATGACGAGGTGGCTCGTGGAGCCCCGAGGGACCCTGCTCTGCGTCGAGGTGCCGACCTCCCGGCGGGAGCGGGCACGCGGGCTCCGCGGACGGTGGCCCGGCCCCATGCTGTTCGAGCGCGCCCGATCGGTCCACACCTTCGGGATGCGCGAGGCGATCCTCGTGGCCTTCCTCGACCGGCACCACCGGGTGATCCGCGTGGAGACCGTGCCGCCGCGCCGGGTCGTGTCGTGCCTGCGGGCGCGGCACGTCCTGGAGACCGAGGCCGGGACCGATCTGCGGCGCGGAGACCGGCTGACCGCTACAGGCCCAGGCGCTTCGCGATGAGGCGCCGCTGGATCTCGCTGGTGCCGCTGTAGATCGTGCCGCCCAGAGCGTCGCGGAGGGCGCGCTCCACCTCGAACTCGGTCATGTAGCCGTAGCCGCCGTGGATCTGCACGCGCGTCCAGGTGCGTGGCGATCGACGCCTCCGAGATGAACACCTTCGCCTGTGCGCTGCTGGCGGTGGGATCCCCGCCGGCGTCCATGACGTGCGCGGCGCGGTACAGCATGGCCCGCGAGGCGTGCAGCCGCGTCGCCATGTCGGCGAGCTTGTTCGGCCACGCTCTCGAACCTCCCGATCTGCCTGGCCGAACTGCCGGCGCTGCGTCGCGTACCGCACCGAGCGCTCCGTGACGCGCTGCATCGCACCGACCTGCGCGGACATGATCAGCCCACGCTCCCAGTCCATCGAGGTCTGGAAGACCCGCGCCCCGCGGCCGACCGTCCCCAGCACGTCCCCGGTATCGACGGCGACGCCCTCCAGGACTATCTCGCCCATCGGCGAGGTGCGCAGGCCCATCTTGTCGAGATGGCCGGGCACCTCCATCCCCGCCGCGCCCCGTTCCAGCAGGAACGCGGTGATGCCGGTGGGACCGGTGCCCGGCGTAGTGCGCGCGAACACGATCAATAGATCCGCCACCGGGGCGTTCGAGATGAACGTCTTGCGACCCGTGATCCGCCACCCGTCGCCGTCGGGCTCGGCGCGCGTCGTCATGCCGAAGGCGTCGGAGCCGGCGCCCGGCTCGGTCACGGCGTGGATCCCGATCAGGGAGCCGTCGCAGAGGCCGGGCAGCCACCGCCGCTGCTGCTCGGGCGTGCCGTGCTTCCACACGGGCGTCACGGCCGACCAGAGATGCGCGTTGATCGAGAAGAGCAGGCCGCCGTCCTCGCATGCGGAACCGAGTGCCTCCAGCGCGATCGCGGTGGTGAGCGCGTCCTGCCCCTGGCCGCCCAGCTCGCCGGGGACCGGCAGGCCCTGGATGCCGAAGCGGCCGCAGGCGTCCCAACCCGCTCGCCAGAACTCGGCGTCGCGATCGCGCGCGATCCGATCGGCGGGCGTCTGCGCCAGCTCGCCGTTCGCGAACGTCACCACGTTCGACCGGAACTCCAGGAGATCGTCCGTCAGCCAGGGCGCGTCGGCCACCGTCGGCGAGAGGTCAACCACGCGCCCGGGCCTCCAGCGCGGTCCGGTCGACCTTGCCCGTCGAGGTGGTCGGGAGCGCGTTCGGCCTCCACGTGCACGGTCGCCGGCACCATGTATCGGGGCAGTCGCGAGGCCACGATCCGCTTCACGTCCACCGGCTGCAACGACAGGCCGGCCGCGGGGGCAGACGAACGCCACCAGGTCGTGGCCCCGCCGATCGTCCGCCACCGCCACCACACACGCCTCCCCGACCCGGTCGTCGGCATGGATCGCCGACTCCACCTCGCCCAGCTCCACCCGGTAGCCGCGGACCTTCACCTGGTGGTCGCGGCGGCCGCGGAAACGGTACTCCCCCTCGGGCCCCGTCCGGACCAGGTCGCCGGTCCGGTACCAGCGTGTGCCGTCCGCCTCGGCGAGGAAGGACTCCGCGGTCCGCTCCGGATCGCCCCAATAGCCGGCGCTGACGCCCGGCCCGCCGACCAGCAGCTCTCCGTCCGTCGCGGGGGCGCCGGCGTCGTCCACCACCCGGCAGCGGTACTCGTCGCACGGCCGGCCGATCGGCACCGGCTCGTCGGATGCCACATCCCGTGCTCGGATCGTGTGCGCGGTGCAGACGTTGGTCTCGGTGGGGCCGTACCAGTTGTGCAGGGCGGCGGCGGGCACCAGCTCGCGCAGCCGGCGAAGGAACGGTGTCGGGAAGACCTCGCCCGCGAACGCCACGTGCCGGAGCGACGCGAGCATCGCCGCGCTCCACCCCGCCCTGCGTCACCCACTGCACTAGCGCCGACGGCACCGAGTACCAGACGGTCAGCCCTCGCTCGCGCACGAACCCCGCGGTGGACGTGCCGAACCGCGTCGCCTCCTCCGCAAGCGTGTGCAGCGTGCCGGCGACCGACGCGCACGCGTACAGATCGAACACCGACAGGTCGAAGTGGAACGGCGCGTGGCTGCTGAACCGGTCGGCTCCGGTGAGGCCGAGATCCGCGACCGCCCAGTCGACGAAGGAGCGTGCGTTGCGATGCGAGAGCATCACGCCCTTGGGGTGCCCGGTCGAACCGGACGTGTACAGGATGTACGCGAGGTCGTCCGGCGCGATCTCGGGCAGGTCCGCCCCACCGCCTGGGGGCAGCACATCGACCCGGTCGAGGTCGAGATCGACCGTCCCGGGTGGCAGGTCCGGCAGCAGGAGGTCGAGCCGCTCGCGGTCGGCGATCAGCGCGGAGACCGCGCAGTCGTTCGCGATGTGCGCCGCGCGTGGCGCGGGGGATCCGGGATCGATGGGGACGTACGCCGCGCCGGCGCGCATGATGCCGTAGAGAGCGGCCACCGCGTCCGCCGACTTCGGAGCGCAGACCGCGACGCGATCGCCCGGGCGAACGCCCGCACCGGTCAGGGCGCCGGCAACCCGCGCGGCCACCTCGTCGAGCTCCCGGTACGTGACGGTGCGATCGGCGACGACGGCCGGATGATCCGGACGATCTCCGGCCGCGCGGGCGAGCAGCTCCGGGAGCGTGCCGGCCACCGGGCTAGGAGGTGGTGCGGGAGCTCAGGTAGCTCTCGACCGCGTTCAGCGTCCGGAAGTTGTCGGGCACCATGTCGGCGTCGTCGACCTCGAAGCCGAACTCGGCCTCGATGTGCTCGACGAACTGCAGCAGCGCCAGCGAATCCAGGACGCCGGCCAGCAGATCCTGATCGTCGGACACCGTCCCCTCGCCGAACAGCACCTCCTCGGCGATGTACGTCCGGAGCCTGTCCTTGACGTCGCTCATGACACCCTTCCCTCGATCCGACGCGGCGTGCCCAGCCGGGGCCCCACGGTAGCACCGGCCCCCGGGCTCAAGGAGCGAAGCGGTAGCCCGGGGAGACGGGCTCGAGGTGCGAGGCGGTAGCCCCGGGGAGACGGGCTCGAGGTGCGAGGCGGTAGCCCGGGGAGACGGGCTCGAGGTGCGAGGCGGTAGCCCGGGGAGACGGGCTCGAGGAACGGAGGGGATCGGCCGGCCGCCGGGGGGAAGGTCCGGCGGATGAGCCGCGCAGCGCTAGTGGACCAGCGCCCGCAGTGCGGCCCACACGACGAGGGTCGCGAGGCCCGCGAGCACGGCGACGGTTCCGGCCACCGCGACGGGGGCCCAGCTGGGGACGGCCACCGGCTCCTTGCGGGACCGATCTGGCTCCACGAGCCCCAGCCATTCCAGGACGACGCGCATGCACTTCCATCGGTCACCGGTCATATCGCTTGAGGGTTCGCGGCAGGAACCACCCAGGATGGGTAGTCCTGCCGTGGCGACATCGATCCGGGCCGAAGGCAGGAGGGACGGGGCACCCCGCTATACTCTGTCGCCTGTCCCCGAGGCCGGGATTCGGCGGGTCTGCCCCCATCGTCTAGCGGCCTAGGACGCCGCCCTTTCAAGGCGGAAGCACGGGTTCGAATCCCGTTGGGGGCACGAAGCACCACCAGTCGTGCGCCCGTAGAGGAGTCTGGCCGTCCTCACCGCCCTGTCAAGGCGGAAATCGCGGGATCGAAGCCCGTCGGGCGCGCTGGGAGGGCCCGTTCGGTACGGCGTGGGCGCCGCGCCGGACGGGCCCGACCCGTCTCGCTCCGTCCGTCTCTCTTGGCCGTCGCTCGGCCCGATCCAGGAGCCCGCCACGGGCCACCCCATGGGCTCAGTAGCGAAGCGGTAGCCCCCGGACCAGAACATGGGCTCAAGTAGCGAAGCGGTAGCCCCCAGAACATGGGCTCAAGTAGCGGAGCGGTAGCCCGCCCGAGCGGTCTGGCGTCTCGAGCACCCTGCGCGTTAGGGTCCTTCCGCACGAGCCGATTTCGACGATGCGGCGGGGAGGCACCGTGTCCGATCAGCGATCCCGACGGATGCTTTCAGCGCTCACCGCCGGCCTGGTGATCGGTACGGTGGAACTGGTCCTGGCGATCTCCTTCGCGGCGCTCGTGTTCGGCGGCTATCTCGCACAGTTCCTGGCCGACGGGATCGGACTGAACCTCGTGGCGGCCGCGCTCACGCTGGCGATCCTGGCCTGGCGGGCAGGCGCCCGCGGCTCCGTCGGCAGCGTCCAGGACGCGGCGGCGGCCGTCCTCGCGGTCATCGCCACGAACGCGGCCCTGGACGCCTTCGGCAGCCTCGACCGAGCCTTCCTCACCGTTGTCGCGGCGACCGTGGTCGTGACGACGCTGACCGGCGTCACCTTCCTGGTGCTCGGGACGTTCCGGTGGGGCAACCTGGTCCGCTTCGTCCCGTATCCGGTCGTGGGCGGCTTCCTCGCCGGCACCGGATGGCTGCTCGCGAAGGGTGGCCTCGGCGTGGCGTCGGGCATCGAGCCGTACCTCCGCAACCTCCGTTACTACACCGACTCATTCGTCCTGGTGAGGTGGCTCCCCGCGCTCGGATTCGGCGTGCTCCTGCTGGTTGCGACGAGGCTCGTGAAGCGATCGCTCGTGATCCCGGCCGTCCTGGGGCTCGGCGTCGTGGGCTTCGCGATCGGGATGCTCGTCACCGGCTCCTCGATCGAGACCGCCCGGGAGGGTGGATGGCTCCTGGGACCGTTCGAATCCACCGAGCTCTGGCAGCCTTGGGCGTTCCGCGCGCTCTCAGGTGCCGACTGGACCGCGGTGATCGATCAGGCCGCCGGGATCGCCACCGCGGTGTTCGTCGCCGTGATCGCGGCGCTGTTCAACCTGAGCGGCATCGAGCTGATGCTCCACACCGACCTCGACTCCAACCAGGAGCTGGGCGGCGCCGGCATCGTGAACATCGCCACCGGGGCCGTCGGCGGCCTGCCCGGCTACCACGCGCTCAGCCTGACGTCGCTCGCACAGCAGATGGACGTCAGCGCGCGGGTCGCCGGCATGGTGGCCGCGCTCGTGCCGCTCACGGTCGTCGTGTTCGGCGCGTCCCTGGTCGAGCTGATCCCCCGGATGATCGTGGGCGGCGTGCTGGTCTTCGTCGGTCTCGGGTTCATCGTGGATCGGGTGTTCGACGCGCGGAAGACGATGCCGCTCGGCGAGTACGTCATCGTCCTCGCGATCCTCGCCACGATCATCACCCGGGGCCTCCTGCCCGGCGTGGCGATCGGCCTCGTGCTCGCGGTCGTGATGTTCGCGGTGAACTACAGCCGGATGGACCTGGTCCGCGAGGTGGCGTTCGGCGACACCTACCAGAGCAACGTCGACCGGCCTCTCCCCGAGCGAGCCGCCCTGCGAAGGCTGGGTGAGCGCGTGCAGATCCTGCGCGTGCACGGGTTCGTGTTCTTCGGAACGGCGAGCGGACTGCTCGAACGGATCCGCAAGCGGGTGGAGCGCGGACCGGTGCAGTTCCTGCTGGTCGACCTGGCGCGCGTCACGGGCATGGACTCCTCAGCCGTGATGTCCTTCCGCAAGGTGGCGCAGCTCGCGGAGGCGAACGGGTTCGGGCTGGTGTTCGCGGGCACGTCGGACGTCGTGCGTCGGCAGCTCGAGCGCGGAGGGCTCGTCGAGGTCGCGGGTCACGTCTGGTTCGAGCCCGACCTGGATCGCGGACTGCAGCGGTGCGAGGACGGCCTGCTCGAGGGCGCCGTCGAGGAGACCGGCTCGGACCGTTCCCGGACGGATCCGGGGACGTGCTCGCCGGGATGCCCCCACATCTCCTGGACTACCTGGAGCGCGTAGAGCTGCCGGAGGGGACGCACCTGATCCGTCAGGACGAGTCGCCCGACGACGTGTTCGTCCTGGAGTCGGGCGAGCTCCGGATCGAGTTCGTCACGCCGGAGGGGAGGCGGATGCGCCTGCGCACCGTGCGGCCCAGCGTGATGGTGGGAGAGATCGCGCTGTACACGGGGGCCCGTCGCACCGCGGACGTGGTGGCCGAGACGCCGTGCGTCGTCCTGCGGCTCAGCCGCGCATCGATCGAGCGGATGGAGGCAGAAGAGCCCGAGGTGGCCGCGGCGATGCACCGCTGGGTCGCCAGCACGCTAGCGGAACGGTTGACCGACACGATGCGGGCGTTCGACGCCCTGCTCGACTAGCTCCTCAGACGCGAACCATCGGCGCGCTCACCAGGTGCTCGGCCACGAACCACACCTGCAGCTCGTTCGTCCTCAGCACGTCGCCCATCAACAGGTCGTTGGTGCCGTCGTCTCGGTTCTCCGCGGTGGTGGTGATGGCGTCCCTGATCTTCTCGATGATGATCTGGTGAGCCTCGAGCAGCCGCGACAGCATCGCGGGAACCGCCTCGACCCCGTTCGGCGGCCGCGGGATCGACGTGACCTCCGCCACATGGCGCGGATCGGCGACGGCGACGCCCCCGAGCGTCTGCACGCGCTCGGCCATCAGGTCGATGAGTTCGAGCTGCTCCCCCGCGTGCTTGTCCAGCAGGAGATGCAGCTGGTAGAAGGTCGGGCCGCGCATCAGCCAGTGATGCTTCTTGTACAGGTTGTACAGGATGATCGAGTCGGCGTTGATCCGGTTCAGCCGCTGGCAACTCTCCATCCGGGTGTCGTGACCGAGTGCGATCGGGAAGAGCCGCATCTCGTCGAAGCGCTGCACCTCCTCGCCCAGCCGGTGCAGCATGGGTTGGCTCCCCTGACGGTTCGCGCCGTCGCCTTCCGCGTGGAACGGATCCGCGTGCTTGGTCTGCGGCATCGTCGCCTCCCTTCCGAGGTCCGGCACGCCACCCTCAGCCGATCCGCGTAGCCCCGGACCCATCCCGGTCTCGTTCCCTCCTTCCACCATATCCCTTGTCGGGGCCCTTCCCGACGCCGCCGGTTGGGGCCTCGGGTGGACGGCGATGGGGTGCGGTTCCCGGATCGGGCGAGCGTGGGTGGGGTACCTCGCCGATGCGCCATACTGGCCTGCATGGTCGAGTCGGGCACGGATCAGGACCTCATGGCCGAGGAGGATCGGCTGTGGACGGAGCTCCACGAGTGCGTCGACTCGCTCCCCGAGGATGACGTCGCGACGCCCGGATACTTCGCCGAGGGATGGTCCGCGAAGGATCTCGTCGCGCACATCGGCAGCTGGCTGGCGGCGGCCGGAGCCGCCCTCGAGCGCATCCGGTTCGGCACGTACCGGCCCGAGGAGATCGACGTCGACGCGCTGAACGAGCGGTTCTACACCGCGATGAAGGACGTGCCGTTCAGCACCGTGCGGGCGCAGGCCGTGGCGGCACGCACCAGGATGCTCACCGCGTGGGGTGCCCTGCAGGGGACCGATGATCTCGAGGCCGAGCGCTGGATCCGGAAGGCGGGTCCCGAGCACTACGCGGAGCATCTCCCGAGGCTTCGCGAGTGGGCGGAGGAACTGCGGCGGGGCTGACCGTCCCAAAGGGGCTCAAGGAGCGAAGCGGTAGCCCCCCTAGGGGCTCAAGGAGCGAAGCGGTAGCCCCCCTAAAGGGGCTCAAGTAGCGAAGCGGTAGCCCCCGATAGTTGGTGGCCCGGATGGCCGGGACGACGCTCCCCGGGCCGCGACCCACCTCCACTCGCTACACTCGGACGCTGGTGAGGCTGGGTGGCGATCGCCACCGGGTTCCACCGGACGGGGCCAGGTAGCTCAGTTGGCAGAGCACGCGGCTGAAAACCGCGGTGTCGGCAGTTCGATTCTGCCCCTGGCCACATCCCCGCGAGATCGGTCCGCCGTCAGTTCAGGATCTCGCGGCTGCGGATCTCCGCCCATCGGCCCAGCACGCCCTGGTAGATGTCGGCGGCCGGCGAGTAGTCGTAGCGCTGCAGCGCCGCCAGGGCCTCGTGGATGTCGCGCACGCTGCGGTCGTCGTCCAGCTCGTCCCACGTCATCAGGTCGCACAGCGATGCGTAGTCCAGCTCCAGGATCGACTGGTGGTCGAAGACCGCCATCCACTGGTGGAGATCCAGGATGTACTCGCTGATCGGGCCCAGGTCCGCCCGGCGCAGGGCCGGCACCGCGTCCTCTGCCCGCCGCATCGCCTTGCGGACGGTGGTGCGATAGCGCAGTCGCAGCCGGCCGTGCTGGTCCTCGCGCAGCCGCCGCTCGGCGTCGTCGAACAGCGGGAACCACCGGACCGGCACGTGCCACGTGCTCTGGTGCACGAACGAGATCGATCCCGGATTGCGTCGTCGCATCCGCCCCAGCTCGCGTCCGGCCCTGCGCGCGTCCGCCTTCGACACGAACCGGTCGGTGAGCTCCTCCAGCGGCGCCGATTCGCGGAGCGCCAGCATCCCCGCCAGCACCCGCAGGCGCACGCGCCACGGACTGACGAACGTGCGTCCCTCCACCACCCGGACGTCGGCGTGCTCACCGTCGGCCGGTGTGATCACGCCCAATCCGTCGTGCGCGTGGTCGTGATACCTCGCACGGATCGCCGGCGACCGGGCTCCGTGCAGCAGGTACCGCTCCCAGTGCGCCTGCTCCTGCGCGTCGAACGCGTCGAGCGGCTGGAACACTCGCAGGAACGCGGAGGGCACCATGTCGTGGAGTCTAGCCGTCTCGCCCATCCCCTATGCTCTCGGCCGTCGACGGGCGGGAGGTGAGCGTGGGCGCGCAGCAGATCACGGAGCCGGTCCGCGTGCTGGCGCCCGACGGCTCTGCGGTCGGCGACCCGGATGTCGGCCTGGACGACGACGACCTCCGTGCCCTCCTGCGCTGGATGATCCTCGCCCGGCGCCTGGACCGGGAGTGCATCGCGCTGCAGCGCCAGGGCGAGCTCACGGTCTACCCCGGCTTCGAGGGGCAGGAGGCGGCGCAGGTGGGGAGCGCCTTCGCCCTGGGGACGGACGACTTCGTCTTCCCGACGTTCCGGGAGCTCGCGGCCGCTCTGGTCCGCGGCGTCGACCCCGTCCAGTACCTCGCTTACCACCGCGGCACGTGGCACGGAGGGCCCTACGACCCGCGGGCGACGCGGTTCGGGCCGATCTGCATCCCGGTGGCCACCCAGATCGTGCACGCCGTCGGCTACGCCATGGGCCTGCGGCTGGACGGCGCCGCGGCCTGCTCCATGGCCTACTTCGGCGACGGCAGCGCCAGCGAGGGCGACTTCCACGAAGCAGCGAACATGGCGGGCGTGTACCGGGCCCCGGCGGTCCTGTTCTGCCAGAACAACGGGTGGGCGATCAGCGTGCCGACCGTGCAGCAGACCCGCGGGGAGATCTGGCGCCGGGCGGAGGCGCTGGGATTCCCCGGCGTGCTCGTGGACGGCAACGACGTGCTGGCGGTCTACCGCGCGACCCGCGAAGCTCGGGACCGCGCGCTGTCGGGTGCCGGCCCGACGCTGATCGAAGCGCGGACCTATCGGATCGGTGCGCACAGCACCGCCGACGACGCGGGACGCTACCGCGGCGAGGCCGAGGTCGAGGCGGCTCGTGCGAACGACCCTATCGCCCGGTACCGGGAGTGGCTGCTCGGGTCCGGCCTCGCCGATCAGGGGTTCGTCACCAGCTGCGAGGCTACGGCGGAGGAGCGGGTCTCGGAGATCCGGGCCGGCGTGATCGCCCAGCCTCCGCCGCCGGCGGCGTGGATGTTCGACTGGACCTACGCGGACCCTCCGGCGACCCTGCGGCGCCAGCGCGCGGAGGCGCTGGGAGATGTCTGAGTCCGTCACCATGGCCGCCGCCCTGAACACGGCGCTGCGCGACTCGCTCCGCGAGGACCCGCGCCTGCTGCTCTTCGGAGAGGACGTGGGCCGGATGGGCGGGGTCTTCCGCGTGACGGACGGCCTGCAGTCGGAGTTCGGCGCCGACCGGGTGTTCGACACGCCGATCAGCGAGGCCGGTATCGCCGGCGCCGCAGTGGGACTGGCGTTCGCGGGTTGGCGGAGCGTCGTCGAGATGCAGTTCGACGCGTTCAGCTATCCGGCGCTCGAGCAGATCATCGATCACGTGGCGAAGATGCGCGAGCGCACCCGCGGGCGAGTGGACATGGGGATCACCGTGCGGATCCCGTCGTTCGGCGGCATCCGGGGCAAGGAGCACCACGGGGAGAGTCCGGAGACCTACTACGTGCACACGGCCGGGCTGAAGGTGGTGGCGCCGTCGAGCGCCCTGGACGCGTACCGGCTCCTGCGGCTCGCGATCGCCGATCCGGACCCGGTCATCGTGCTGGAGCCGAAGGCGCGGTACTGGTCGAAGGAGGATGGCGAGCTCACCACCGACGGTCCGCGCATCGGCGAGGCCCGGATCCTGCGCGAGGGCGACGCGTGCGTGCTGTTCGCGTACGGGGCGATGACGACGCGCTGTCTCGAGGCCGCCGACGCCCTGGCCGCCGAGGACGTGCGTCCGCGCGTCGTGGACCTGCGCTCGCTGTCGCCGCTCGACGTCGACCTGATCGGACGATGCGCCAGAGAGACGGGTCGCGTCGTCGTGGTGCATGAGGCTCCTCGGACGCTGGGCATGGGGGCGGAGATCGCGGCGCTGGTGATGGAGGAGGCCTTCGATCACCTCGAGGCTCCGGTTGCGCGCGTGACCGGCTGGGACGTGCCCTACCCCCCGGCGGCCCTGGAGCAGCGCTACCTGCCGAGCGTGGACCGGATCGCCGAGGCCGTGCGGCAGACGGTGGCCTACTGATGGCCGAGCGTGTCTTCGTCCTGCCGGACCCCGGCGAGGGCCTGACCGAGGCCGAGGTGGTCGCCTGGCTCGTCGCCGAGGGCGACACCGTGGAGCTGAACCAGCCGCTGGCCGAGATCGAGACCGCCAAGGCCGTGGTCGAGATCCCGTCGCCCTACGCGGGCGTCGTGGTCCGGCTCCACGCCGAGGCGGGTGGGTCGGTCGCAGTCGGCGAGGCGCTCGTGACGTTCCGGGTGGATGGCGGCGGCGAGGACTCCGCAGGGGGGTCAGCCCGCTCTCACGCCGCATCCTCCGACGAAAGCGAAGCCGCGGATGGGTCACGGCGTGGGGCTGGGCCCCCTGCTCCGCCCTCACCGCCGCCTGCCGCCGGCTCGACTTCTACGCCAGCGGTTCGGCGGCTGGCTCGCGACCTCGGCGTGGAGATCGGATCCGTTGCCGGCACCGGGGCGGCGGGACGGGTGACCGCCGACGACGTGCAGCGTGCGGCGGGGTCTGGGTCGGCGCCGCCCGAGGCAGTCGCGACAGACGGAGGCCAGGTTCGGGCTGTGGATCCGGTGCGGCGGGCGATCGGTCGGGTGATGACGGAACAGGCGGCGATCCCGCAGGTCACCACGTTTCGGACCGTGGACTGCAGGGCGCTGGAGGACGTTCGGCGCGAGCTCGACGTCTCGCCGCTGCCGGTGGTCGCCGCCGCGTTGTGTCGAACGATCGAGGCGCACCCGCTCCTCAACGCCGCCTGGGCGGACCGTGGGATCCTGGTCCGCGGTTCGGTGGACATCGCGATCGCCACCGACACCGAGCGCGGCCTGATGGTGCCGGTCGTCCGCGACGCCGGACGTCGCGGGATCGGCGATCTCGCCCGGGAGGCGCGGCGGGTGGCCGACGTCGCCCGTGCCGGGCGGCTCACGCCGGCCGACACGGCGAACGCGACGATCGGCCTCAGCAACACCGGGAGCTACGGGAGCGAGGCCGGCACGCCGATCCTCACGCCCGGCTCCGCCGTCACGCTCGCGATCGGAGTGATCGCTCCGCGGGCGTTGGTGGCGGACGGCGAGGTCGTGGCGCGACCCGCGTGCACCCTGAGCCTGACGTTCGATCATCGCGTGCTCGACGGCGCCACCGCCGGCCGAGCGTTGACAGATCTCGTGGCGTTGCTGCAGGATCCCGTCCGCCTGCGAGACTTGCCGGGATGAGACCCCGGAGGGCGCCCACCGGTGTGGTCGGGATGAGGCCAAGATGAGGCCACGATGAGGATCGCCTCGCTGCTGCCCTCCGCCACGGAGATCGTCTATGCGCTGGGGCTCGGCGACGACCTGGTGGGCGTGACCGACGAGTGCGACTTCCCGCCGGACGCCGTCACGAAGCCGGTGGTGTCGCGCAGCGCCCTGCCACAAGGCCGGCCGCTGTCGCCGCGCGGGATCGACGACGCGGTGCGCAGCAAGATGTCCCAGCAGGAGCCGCTGTACGTGCTCGACCGGGAGCTGCTCCGGCGCGAGCAGCCCGACGTGATCCTCACGCAGGATCTGTGCCGGGTCTGCGCTGTACCCAGCGGACAGGTGCGGCGCGCGCTCGAGGAACTGGACCTGCCCGACGCGCAGGTGATCTCGCTCGATCCCCACACCGTCGAGGACGTGATCGGGACGGTCGTGACGGTCGGCGCGATCCTCGACCGGGCGGCGAAGGCCGACGAGATCGTCTCGGTCCTGCGGTCACGGATCACCCGCGTCAAGGAGATCGCGCTGCGGCTGCCGACGATCCGGGTGTTCGCCCTCGAGTGGTCGGATCCTCCGTTCGCCGGCGGGCACTGGGTTCCGGAGATGGTCGAGGCCGTCGGGGCCGTCAACCTGGTGGGCGTCGCCGGCGAGCCCTCGCGCGAGGTCGGCTGGCGAGAGGTGCACGACCAGACGCCCGAGGTGATCGTGTTCATGCCGTGCGGCTACTACCTCGAGGAGGCCGAGGAGGAGGCCGAGCGGCTGTTCGGACACCCGGACTTCGCCGAGACGCCCGCCGCGCGCGAGGGCAACGTCTACGCGGTGGACGCCACGTCGTTCTTCTCCCGGCCCGGACCGCGGATCGTGGACGGCCTCGAGATCCTGGCGTGGGCCGTGCATCCCGAGGCGTATCCGGAGCCACCGAAGGGTGGCATCACCCGCATGGGCCGCTGACCGGGCGGTCCGATATCCTCCGCGCATGCAGACGAACCTCGTGACGCCGCAGGACCTCGGCAGCCGCGTGTCGTTCCAGTTCGAGCTCCCCAACGGCTACCAGAGCGAGGTGGTGGGCACCCTGGAGCGATGGGACGAGGACGCGCAGACCTACTTCGTCCGCCGAAAGGACGGCGAGGTCGTCCGGGTGCCGGCCCGCGGGGTGCGGTTCGGCAAGGTCGTCCCCGCCGCCGCGAGCTGAACCGGAGGAGCCCGATGTCGCCTGACGCGAAGGACCTGCCCACGTCGTTGATCCGCCTCCGTCTGGGGCAGGAGGACGCCCACTACGGGGGCAACCTGGTGGCCGGCGCGACGCAGCTGAAGGTCATCGGCGACCTGATCACCGAGCTCGCCATGCGCTACGACGGCGACGAGGGCCTGTTCCGGGCCTACGAATCGGTGGAGTTCCTGGCGCCGCTGTACGCCGGTGACTGGATCGAGGCCCGCGGCGGCATCGTGAGCACCGGCAACACCAGCCGCCGGTGCGAGTTCGAGGTGTGGAAGATCGGCGGGGCCCGCACGGACATCAGCGACAGCGCGGCCGAGTTCCTGGCCGAGCCGGTCCTGACGTGTCGCGCGGTCGGCACCACGGTGGTGCCGCGCGAGCACCAGCGCCTCCCCCACTAGTGCCCGAGGGTATCCTCGCGAGGACCGGGGAGGCCTGGGGTGGAGCAGTCGTCGAGGAGTGGCGGCTATCCGGTGGACTCGAGGTCGTGGAGCACCCCGAGGAGATCGTCCACGTTGAAGGGCTTCGGCACGAAGGCGTCCGCGCCGAGCTCGGCGGCCTTCGCGCGATCCCGCAGACTCGCCAGTGCCGAGACGATGACCACGCGGGGACGCTGATCACGTGGGATCTGCATCATCTCCTCCAGCACGGACCACCCGTCCTTGTTGGGCATCATGATGTCGAGGACCATGAGCTTGGGATGGTGCTCCCCGATGGCGCTCAGCGCCTGCACGCCGTCGCGCGCGGAGAACGTCTGGTAGCCCTCGGCCTCGAGGCTGAACTGCAGCACCCAGACGACCTGCGGCTCGTCGTCGACGACCAGCACCGTCGTGTGATCATGCTCACCCATACCTCCTAGGAACGGCTGTTCGCACGCGGGGCTGAATGGGCCGGAAGGACGTTCGTGCGGTCCGACCGGTCCCGGCGGAGGTCCCGGCCCCAGGAACCCCGGGTGACACGGGCATAGTCACCCCTGACCAGATGCGGGACCGGTCCGATCAGGTGCGGACGAGGCCGGTGCCGGTCAAGATCTCGCCGATCCGGGTCGCGGCGGGCCCCACCTCGTCCATCACGGCGTCGGCGGCGTCCGCCGCCACCACCAGCACCATCCCGACACCCATGTTGAACGTGCCGTAGAGGTCGTCCTCGAGACGCCGGCAGCCTCGGCGATCAGGCCGAACACCGGCGGCACCGGCCACGACCCCGGGTCGCACCCGCGCGCCGAGGCCCGGCGGAAGCGATCCGCGGCACGTTCTCCGTGAACCCGCCCCCGGTGATGTGGGCGGCGGCGTGCAGGAGGCCCTGGCGCGCGAGGCGCAAGACCGTCGGGGCGTAGATCGTGCAGGGCTCGAGCAGCTCCTCACCCAACGACCTCGACAGCCCGGGCGGCGCGTCGTCGAGCGAGTACCGGCCGAGCAGGGCCTGCCGAACGAGGCTGAATCCGTTCGCATGCAGGCCGCTCGACGCGAGGCCGATGAGCACGTCGCCCTCGGCGACCCGGTGCGGGCCGAGGAGGTCGGCCTCGTCCACGACGCCGACGCAGAAGCCGGCGAGGTCGAACTGGTCGTCGGGCATGACGCCGGGGTGCTCCGCGGTCTCCCCGCCCAGGAGCGCGCAGCCGGCTCGGCGGCACCCCTCAGCGACCCCCTCGACGATCGAGGCCACACGCTCCGGCACGACACGGCCCACCGCGAGGTAGTCCAGGAAGAACAGCGGCTCGGCCCCGGTGCACACGACGTCGTCGGCGCACATGGCCACGAGGTCGACGCCGACCGTGTCCAGTCGCCCGCTCAGCCGGGCGATCTCGAGCTTGGTCCCGACGCCGTCGGTGGCGGCGGCGAGCAGCCTGCCCTCACCGAGCCGGTACAGCCCGGCGAACCCACCGATGTCGTCAGCGACCTCGGGTCGGCGCGCCCGCGCGGCCAGGTCGCCGATGAGCGCGACGGCCTTCGCCGCCGCCTCCGTGTCGACCCCCGCGCGCCGGTAGGCCTCGCTCATGAGCGGGTCATGACGGACTCAAGCGTGTCGCATCCGCGGCTCACAGCAGCGGAAGCTGATCCTCGAGGAGGAACTTGCCGACCTGCTCCGGCACCGGGATCGGATAGTCCCCGTCGAAGCACGCCGTGCAGAACGACGCCGGCGGCTGGGCCGTGGCCCGGACCATGCCCTCCTGCGACAGGTAGCCCAGGGAATCCGCGCCGACGTAGTCGCGGATCTGATCGACGGTCAGGTCGGACGCCACGAGCTCCTGGCGGGTCGGCAGGTCGATGCCGTAGAAGCACGGCCACTTGAGCGGCGGGCACGTGATGCGGGTGTGCACCTCCGTGGCGCCGGCCTCGCGCAGGGCCTGCACGATCTGCCGGGTCGTGGTGCCGCGGACGATCGAATCGTCGACCACCACCAGGCGCTTGCCGCGAACGGCGTCCGGGATGGGGTTGAGCTTGAGCTTCACGCCCCGATCGCGCAGGAGCTGGCTGGGCTGGATGAACGTGCGGCCGACGTAGTTGTTCTTGTAGAGGCCGTCGCCGTAGGGGATGCCGGAGACCTCGGCGAACCCCTGGGCCGCGGAGTGCCCGGTCGATGGGACGGCGATCACCATGTCGGCCTCGGCCGGCGCCTCGCGGGCGAGGATGCGGCCCATCTCGCGGCGGGCCTCGTGCACGGTCACACCGGCGATCTTCGAGTCCGCCCGCGCCAGATAGACGTACTCGAAGACGCAGACGGCCTTCCGCGGACTCTCGGCGAACCGCACCGAGTGCAGTCCTCGCTCGTCGATCCGGATCAACTCCCCGGGCTCCACGTCGCGCACCGTCACCGCGCCCACGATGTCGAGACCGCAGGTCTCCGAGGCCACGCAGAACCCCGTCGGCAGCTTCCCGATGCTGAGCGGCCGCACACCGAACGGATCCCGGGCCGCGTAGACGCTCCGCTCGTCCATCATCACGAAGCAGAACGCGCCCTGGAGCTGCGGCAGGACCTCGAGGGCCGCCCTCTCGAGGCCTCCGCCGGCCATCGCCGCCGACAGCATGGTGGCGACGAGGTCCGTGTCCGTGGTGGCGGCGCCACGGCCCCCCACGCGCTCGTGGAGGTCCCGCGTGTTCACCAGGTTGCCGTTGTGGCCGAGTGCGATCGAGTGCGCGCCGTCGGTCTTGAACACCGGCTGGGCGTTGTCCCACGTGGTGGAGCCGGTCGTGGAGTAGCGGGTGTGCCCGATCCCGAGGTCGCCGTTCAGCGTGGTGAGCGTGGCCTCGGAGAAGACCTGCGAGACGAGGCCCGAGATCCTTGTACACCAGGACGTTCTGCCCGTCGGTGACCGCGATACCGGCGGATTCCTGCCCGCGGTGCTGCTGGGCGAACAGACCGAAGTACGTGAGGCGGGCGACATCCTCACCCGGGGCCCAGACCCCGAACAGCCCGCATTCGTCCTTGGGTGATTCCGCGCCCACGAGGACTCCAGTGTACCGGCTGCCTCGCGCGGGCCGGCCCGGCCCGGACGCCGAACAGGCCGGCCCGCAGGCCGGCCTGTCGCGTGGTGTGCCGCTCGGTTCGCGTCAGCCGAGGCGTTGGGTCCCGGCGTCCTCGACGGCCTTGGAGGCCTTCGTTCCGGTCGTCTCCACGGTGCCGGCGGCCTTCGCCGCGGCCTCGTCGACCTTGCGTGCCACCGTGCCGCCGGTCTGGGAGACCCGCTCGGCGGCGCGCTGCGACGCGGTCTGGACCGTGTCGCTGGCACGCGAGGTGACGTCCTCGCCCCACTCGTTCATCGCGGTCGACTCCCTGGCTGCGGCGGTCCGCCCACCAGGTCTTGATCTGCTCGTAGCGCTCGCGGCCCGCCTTCGCCCCCATCACGTAGGCGCCGCCGGCGGCCACGCCGAGCGTCATGAGGCGACGGATCCGGTGCTTCTTCGGCTTCGTCGTCACGTCGTCCAGCGAGTCCAGCAGTCGCTCCATCCGGTCGCGGTCGGTGTCGGACTGGTCCCGGAGCGTGGAGTTCTCCACCTTCAGCCGCTCGTTCTCCCGCTCGATGTGCTCCGCGTGCCGCTCGGCCAGCCGGTGCTTGGCACTCTCGGTGATCGCGCTGGCCCGATCCTTCAGGTCAATCATGGCGTCCTCCTCACCACTCGAAGACCGTGGCCTACCCCCTCGGTGCGGGAGGTAAGCATCGGCTCAGGCCAGAGTGGATGGCCAGAGTGGATGGCCAGAGTGGATGGCCAGAGTGGATGGGTGGATGGCTCGCCGGTCATCCGCCCATCAGGGAGCCCTCCAGCTCCAGCAGGGCCACCTTGCGGGGCAGACCGCCCGCGTAGCCGGTCAGGGCGCCGCCGGCGCCGATCACGCGGTGACAGGGGATCACGATCGGGATCGGGTTCGAGCCCAGGGCGCGCCCCACCGCCCGGGCGGCCGCGGGCCTGCCGATCTTCCCGGCCACGGCCCCGTAGGTCGAGACGGTGCCGTACGGGATGTGCGAAGTGGCCCGCAGGACGTCCCGCGCGATGCCGTGGATCAGCCGCCGGTCCACCTTGACAGTCGAAGCGCGTGCGCCGCGCCGCGAAGAACTCCTCCAGCTCGCGGCGGACGTCGTCGGTAGCCGTCGCCGACTCGAGGATCCGGGGCGAGATCTCCCGGGCGATCCCGGCCAGGACGCCGTCGCGGTCCTCCTCCGGAAAGGCGACCCGGACCAGCCCCCGGGGCGTGACCGCCACCAACAGCTCACCGAGCGGCGAGTCGACCGGCGCGACCGCCACGTCGAGGAGACCGCGCCCGGCCGCCTCGGCCTCGATGCGGGAGGCCAGCTGCCCGGCACGGTCGTCGTCCGCCGCGGCCAGACGCTTCAGCTCGTTCGATGTTCACACGATCACCTTCCTCAGTCGCTCCAGGCCCTGGTACACGTTCGCTCGGACGGTCTCCTCCGTGGCGTCCATCAGCTCGGCGATCTCCCGGTACGGCCGGTCGAGCACGTGCCGGTGCACCACCGCGATCCGCTGACGCGGCGGGAGCGCGGCGACGGCCGACCACAGCTCGTCGTCTGACTCCTCCGAGGGCGCGGCCGGCCGCTCCGGCAGGTCGTCGCTGGGGATCGCCCGCCGCCCGCGCGCACGGTGATGGTCGATCGCCTTACGCGACGCGATCCGCAGGAGCCAGCGATCCAGATGCTCGCCGTCGCGCAGCCGCGGATAGGCGCGGAGCGCGGCAAGGAACGTCTCCTGGAACACGTCGTCGGCGTCGACCGGCCCCACCGCCGCACGGCAGAACCGATAGACGAGCGTCCGATGGGTGTCCAGGAGATCCTGGAACGGCGGGATCGTCAGTCGCACGCCCCGAACAACGCCCACGGCGCCCGCCACGTGAAACGCCTTCAGACCCCGAGCGCGGCCGGCAGATCACGATGGTCGTGCAGGACGAGGTCGCCCTCGGGGCCAGTGTCCGGGGGCGCGTCGCGGAACCCCGTGTACCGGACCGCCACCATGCCCATGGCCTGCGCGCCGGCGACGTCGGTGCGGGGGTTGTCGCCCACGTGTGCGACTCCGGCCGGATCCTCGACACCGAGGCCCCGCAGTGTGGGCTCGAATGCCTCGCGGGCGGGCTTGAACCAGCCGGTCTCGTCGCTGAAGGACCACGCGTCGAACGAATCGAGCACGCCGTGACGCTCGAGCTGCCCGCGAAGCAGGGCGCCGCCGGTCATCCCGGTGTCGCAGACGATGCCCACCCGCAGGCCGGCGGCACGGAGCGCCCGAAGGCATTCGACGAGACCCGGCGCGAGCTCCAGGTCCACGCTCTGGCCAACCTCACGGAAGACGTCGACGAGCTGCGCATGGACGTCGTCGTCGTGCTCCATCTCCAGATGTCGGCACAGGTAGGTGGTGGCGTCGACGCACGAGTACTGACCACGGTTCTCCACCCACCGCTCGTTGAAGACCTCCCAACTCGCGGTGAACGCCGCTTCCACCTGAGCGCGCTCCCGCGGGATCCCGACCGAGGCCAGCGCGCGCATCCAGCCGTCGACGTGGAGCCGGCGCATGTGGCCCGGACGCTCCCGGATCAGGGTCTCCCAGAAGTCGAACGTCACCGCCGCGATCATGACGGATCCTTTCAGCGCGACTCGTCGAGGATGCTGCGGGATCGCGCCCTCGTACACGTCGCGGATCTCCTCCACGGTGGTCTCGAACAGGCCGGCGAAGACGGCTCGGGGCCCGCCCGTCTCGCCGAGCTTCGTGCACGGCACGCCGTGGCGGCCGGCGAGCTCCAGCAGGGCCTCGGCCCGCTCGGGAAGCAGCGAGACCACCACCCGCGACGCCGACTCGCTGAACAGCGCGACGTGCGGCGGCAGGTCGCCCGGCACGGCCACGGCGAACCCGTGCGCACCGGCGATCGCGGACTCGGCCAGCGCCACCGCGAGCCCGCCCTCCGCGCAGTCGTGCGCGCTCGCGAGCAGGTCCTCGCGTGCGGCTGCCTGGAGCAGCTCGAGCAGCTCGCGTTCACGCGCGAGGTCCAGCGCCGGCGGGCGGCCGGTCGTGGAGCCCAAGAGGACCTCGGCGAACTCCGACCCCCCGAGCTCCGGGAACGTCTCCCCCAGGAGGTAGATCGCTAGGCCCGGCTCGGACGAACCCCGCGGGCACCCGGAGCCGATGATCCTCCAGCAGCCCGAGCATGCCGATCACCGGCGTAGGCCAGATCGCGGAGCCGCCCGACTCGTTGTAGAAGCTGACGTTGCCGCCGGTCACCGGAGTCTCCAGCGCCAGGCACGCGTCGCGCATCCCCCGGATCGACTCGGCGAACTGCCACATCACCTCGGGACGCTCGGGATTGCCGAAGTTCATGCAGTTCGTGACGGCGAGCGGCGTGGCCCCGGTGACCGCGACGTTGCGCGCGGCCTCGGCCACCGCGTGCGCCGCCCCGAGGTACGGGTCGAGCTGCCCGAACCGGCCCTTGCCGTCGGTCGGACAGCGCCATCGCCTTCAGCGTGCCCGGGATGCGCACGATCGCGGCGTCACCGCCCGAGGACTCCACCGTCTGCCCCTGCACGAACGAGTCGTACTGCTCCCAGACCCACCGCTTGCTGGCGACGTTCGGCGACCCCAGCACGGCGAGGAACGCCTCGCGGACATCGCCGTCGTACGGCACGAACGTCGGGTCGTCGCCGGCGCGGTCGCTCCGCCGGCGGCCATCGGCCGGCGATACTCGGGGCCGTCGTCGGCGAGCGAGGACGCCGGCACGTCGGCGACGACCTCCTCACCCATGCCGGATCCGCAGTCGCCCGCCGGGGTCCAGCCGCGCGATCACGGTCGAGCCGAGCCCCCAGCGGTCGCAGACCTCGCGGACGTCCTCCGACGCGCTCGGGCGCCACGATCGCCAGCATCCGCTCCTGGGATTCGCTCGTGAGGATCTCGAACGGCTCCATGCCCGGCTCGCGCAGCGGGACCGAGGTCGAGCTGCAACGCCGCGCCCATCCCCGCGCGCGCGGCCGACTCGCTCACCGCGCACGAGAGTCCCGCCCCGCCCAGGTCCTGGAGCCCCTCCAGCAGGCCGCGCTCGACCATCTCGAGCGACGCCTCGATCAGCAGCTTCTCCGCGAACGGATCGCCGATCTGCACGCTGGGCCGCGAATCCTCGCTGCCCTCCTCGATCGTGGCGCTCGCGAGGACGCTCACCCCGCCGATCCCGTCGCGCCCGGTGGCGGCGCCGTACAGCACCATGCAGCGAGCCCTCGTGCACCGTCAGCGACTCCGAGGTCACGAGCCTGTCGGCCGGCGCGATGCCCGACGCACATCACGTTCACCGCGGGGTTCGCGCTGTGCGCCGGCGGCGAACTGGATCTCGCCGCCCACCGTCGGGACGCCGATGCAGTTGCCGTAGCCGCCGATCCCGGCCACGACGCCCTCGAACAGGTACCGGTTCCGCGCGTCGGTGAGCGGCCCGAACCGCAGCGGGTCCAGGAGCGCCACCGGGCGCGCGCCCATCGAGATGATGTCGCGGACGATGCCGCCGACGCCGGTGGCGGCGCCCTGGTACGGCTCGATCGCGCTGGGATGCGAGTGCGACTCCATCTTGAAGACCACGGCGACGCCGTCGCCCGACGTCGACCGCGCCGGCGTCCTGCCCGGGCCCGACCAGGACCGCCGGACCCTCCGGTCGGCAGCGTCCGCAGATGCACCTTCGAGGACTTGTACGAGCAGTGCTCCGACCACATGGCGGCGTACATCGCGAGCTCGGTGCGGTTCGGCTCGCGCCCGAGGGTCTCGCCGGATCCGCTCGAGCTCGTCGTCCTGCAGGCCCAGCTGGCGGTGCAGCGGCTCCTCGACGGCCACCATCACACCCTCGCAAGCGCCGCGGCCAGGAGCGAGGCGAACATCGGCTGGCCGCCGGTCGGACCGACGTCGGGATCGACGGCGTGCTCGGGATGCGGCATCAGCCCCACGACGTTGCCGCCGGCGTTGCGGACGCCCGCGATGTTGGCCACGGCGCCGTTCGGATTGTCCCGGTCTCGGACCTCGCCGGACGCCGACGCGTACCGGAACACGACCCGGCCCTCGGCCTCGAGCCGGTCCAGCTCGTCGGAGCCCAGGCCACGAACTGCCCCTCGCCGTGCTTGATGGGGACCTCGAGGATCTCGCCGGGCAGGAGCCCGCCGGTCACCGACGCTCGCGGACGTCTCCACCCGCAGGTGCACCGGCCGGCAGACGAACCGCAGCGATCGGTTGCGGATCAGCGCGCCCGGCAGCAGTCCGGACTCGCACAGGATCTGGAAGCCGTTGCAGATCCCCAGGACCGGCCCGCCGCGCTCCGCGAACCGGCGAACCTCCTCCATCACCGGGGCGAACCGGGCGATCGCGCCGCACCGCAGGTAGTCGCCGTAGCTGAATCCTCCCGGCAGGATCACGGCGTCCACGTCGCCGAGGTCGGCGTCGGCGTGCCACACGGGCACCCCGGCGCCGCCCATCGTCTCGACCGCGCGCAGGGCGTCCCGGTCGTCCAGCGAGCCGGGGAACGTGATGACGCCGACGCGCGGCGCGGCGCCGGTCACGAGTCGTCGCTCCTCCACGATCCGGTACTCCTCGATCACCGGGTTCGACAGCAGCCGCTCGGCCATCTCCGCCACCTGTGCCCGGGCGCTGGCCGCGGTCGGCGCGCGTCCACCGTGAGGCGGATGTGCTTGCCGACCCTGACGCCGGCGACGTTGGTCCACCCGAGCGCCGGAAGCGATCCCTCGACGGCCCTGCCCTGCGGGTCGGACAGCCCCGGCTTCAACGAGACCAGCACCTCGAAGTCGAACGCCGTCATGCCGGCAGCCCCATCCGCGCGAGGTAGCCGGCGAACGGCTCGCCCGTGATCCGCTCGTACGCCTCCCGGTACCGGGCGGCCGTGTTCGCCACGACGTCGCCGGGCAGCTCCGGCGCCGGCGGCTCGCGATCCCACCCGGACGCGTCGAGCCAGTCGCGCACGTACTGCTTGTCGAAGCTGGCCTGCGCGCGCCCCGGCTCGTAGGCGTCGGCGGGCCAGAACCGGGACGAGTCCGGCGTACACACCTCGTCCACCAGGATCAGCTCCCCGTCTGCGAACCCGAACTCGAACTTCGTGTCGGCCAGGATGATGCCGCGGCCCAGCGCGATCTCGGCGGCGCGCTTCGTACAGCGACAGGGTGAGCTCCTTCAGGCGTTCGGCCAGACCCCGCCCGACGAGATCCGCCGCCTCCACCGGGGAGACCGGGAGGTCGTGGCCTTCGGCCGCCTTGGTGGTCGGCGTGAAGATCGGTTCGGGCAGCCGGTCCGACTCACGCAGCCCGGCCGGCAGCGCGACGCCGCAGACCTCGCCGGTCCGCCGGTACTGCGACCACCCCGAGCCGGACAGGTAGCCGCGCGCGACGCACTCCAGCGGGACCACGTCGGCACGGCGCACCACCATGGCGCGGCCGGCCAGATCCGGATCGAACTCGCCCGGCGGCCGGATCGGCCGTCACGACGTGGTTGCCCACCAGGCTCCCCGGTCCGCTCGAACCAGAACAGCGACAGCCCCGTCAGCACGCGGCCCTTGTCGGGGATCGGCGTCGGCAGCACCACGTCGAAGGCGCTGATGCGGTCAGACGCGACCAGCAGCAGCCGGCCGGGACCCGCGTCGTAGAGGTCCCGCACCTTGCCCCTGGCGCGCAGCTCGCCCGTCACGCCCACGCGGGCGCTCACGCCTCCTCGACGGGCAGCTTCTCGAGCTTGGCGAACACGCCGCCCAGGTTGCGCAGGAACCGGGCAGGCGTCGAAGAGCGCGTTGAGGTCCTCGGCGGACAGCAGGTGCTGGACCTCGGGGTTCGAACCGAGCGCGCCGCGGAAGTCCGAGTCCCGGTCCCAGGCCGCGGCGGCGGCGTGCTGCACGATCCGGTACGCGTCGTCGCGGGAGGATCCCGCGTCCACCAGCGCCAGCAGCACCGACTGGCTGAACGCGAGGCCGCCGTCAGCCTCGAGGTTCGCGCGCATCCGCTCCGGATAGACGCGCAGCCCCTCCACCACCGTCGCGAACTCGTCGAGCATGAAGTCGAGCAGCCCGCACGAGTCGGGCAGGATCACGCGCTCGGCCGAGGAGTGTGAGATGTCGCGCTCGTGCCACAGCGCCACGTTCTCCAGCGCCGCCTGCGCGTTCGACGCGGACCACCCGCGCCAGCCCCGACACGCGCTCGGACGCGACCGGGTTCCGCTTGTGCGGCATGGCGCTCGAGCCCTTCTGACCCTCCGCGAACGGCTCCTGCACCTCGCGCACCTCGGTGCGGGCGAGGTGCCGGATCTCCGTCGCGAACGCGTCCAGGGACGAGGCCGTGACGGCGAGCGTCGTCATGAACTCGGCGTGACGGTCCCGCTGGACGATCTGGGTGCGACGCCTCCGCGCTCTTGAGACCCAGCTGCGCGCAGACGAGCTCCTCCACCCGCGGATCCACCATGGCGTAGGTCCCGACGGCGCCGCTGATCGCGCCGACGCTCACGGCCTCGCGGGCGCGGCGCAGCCGTTCGCGGTCGCGGTCGAGCTCGAACGCCCACACCGCGAGCTTCAGCCCGAAGCTGATCGGCTCGGCGTGGACGCCGTGCGAGCGCCCCACCATCACGGTGTCGCGATGCTCGAGCGCCGACCGCTTCACGACCGCGAGCAGCCGTTCGAGGCGGCGCAGCAGGATGTCGGCGGCGGCCCGCAGCTGCAGCGCGAGGCCCGTGTCCAGGACGTCCGAGGACGTGAGGCCGAAGTGGACCCATCGGCCCTCCGGCCCGATCGAGGCCGCCACGACGTCCACGAACGCCGCGACGTCGTGGCGGGTCACGCGCTCCCGCTCCAGGACGGCCTCGACGGTGAACGCCGCGCGCTCGCGGACGGCGGCGGCCTCCTCGGGCGGGATCCTGCCGAGCTCGGCCCACGCCTCGACCGCGAGCAGCTCGATCTCCAGCCAGTTCGCCAGCCGCGTCTCGTCCGACCAGACGGCGGCCATCTCGGGCAGGCTGTAGCGGGGGATCACAGCTTGAGGCCCTCCGCCAGGTCGTCCTTGAACCGCCACAGCGCCTTCTGCACGTCGGGGTCGGCCGACGCCGAGGATCTCGGCGGCCAGGATCGCCGCGTTCACGGCGCCCTCGACGCCCACCGTCGCCACCGGCACGCCCATGGGCATCTGCGCCGTGATCGCGAGCGCCTCGTTGCCCGACCATCTGCGGCGAGCGTCGCGATCGGCACGCCGATCACCGGCAGCACCGTCCGGGCGGCGATCGCGGCGGCGAGGTGTCCCGACAGGCCCGGTGGAGCAGATCACGACCTTCAGGCCGCGCTCGAAGGCGGTGCGGGCGTACTCGTCCACGAGGTCGGGATTCCGCGACGACGACATGATCCGGACCTCGTGCGGGATGCCGAACTTCTCCAGGATCAGCCCCGCCTGGCGCATGATCGGCAGCTCGGACGGGGACGCGGCCAGCACCCCGACGATCGGTGTCTCGTCGCTCACGTCGCTCCCTCCTCCGCCGCGCGCGCGGCGATGTCGGTGCGGAACTGCATGCCCTCGAACGAGATCCGGTCCAGGGCCTCGTACGCGACGGCGCGGGCCTCGGCGAGCGGTGGGCCCGAGCCCGCTCACCGCGAGCACCCGGCCGCCGCGGGTGACCACTCTACCGTCCCGCTCTTCGGTGCCCGCGTGGAAGACGTAGCGCCCCGTCCACCCGCTCGGCGTCCGCGAGCCCGCTGATCTCGGCGCCCGCCGTGGCGTACTCGCCCGGGTATCCGCGCGGAGGCCGCGACGACCGTGACGCAGGCCTCGTCGGTCCACAGCGCCTTGTAGTTGCCGATGTTGCCCTCGACGCACGCCAGGACGCAGCTCGCCGAGATCGCTCCGCATGCCGCGGCAGGATCGCCTGGGTCTCCGGATCGCCGAACCGGCAGTTGTACTCCAGCACCTTGCGGGCCTCGTCGGTGAGCATCAGCCCCGCGTAGAGCAGGCCGCGGTACGCGGACGCCCTCGCGTCTCCATCGCCCGAACCGTCGGCGCCGACGATCCCGCTCCAGATCGCGCTGCTCCGTCTCCGGGTCCACGAACGGCCGGCGGCGAGTACGCGCCCATCCCGCCGGTGTTGGGGCCGGTGTCGCCGTCACCGGCGCGCTTGAAGTCCTGCGCCAGGCAGAGCGGCAGCACGTCGCGCCCGTCCGTCAGCGCGAACGCGGAGACCTCGCGGACCCTGCAGGAACTCCTCCACGACCACGCGCGATCCCGCCTCGCCGAAGGCGTGGTCGACGAGAGCAGGCACGCAGGGCGGCCTCGGCCGCGGCCCGGTCCTCGGCCACGGTCACGCCCTTGCCGGCCGCCAGGCCGTCCGCCTTGACCACCACCGGGCCGGCCCCCAGCTCGTCGACGTACTCCAGCGCGGGCCGACAGCGTCGTGAACGTCCGCGACCGCGCCGCCGGGATCCCGTGCCGATCGCACAGCTCCTTGGCCCACGCCTTCGACCCCTCGATCCGCGCGGCCTCGCGGGTCGGCCCGAAGACCGGGTGACCACGGGCCTCCAAGCTCGTCGGCGAGCCCCGCGACCAGCGGCGCCTCGGGACCCACGATCGTGAGGTCGATGGACTCGCGGTCGACCGCCGCCACGATCGCCGGCACGTCGTCGGCGGCGATCGGCAGGCAGGTCGCCTCCGACGCGATCCCGGCGTTGCCCGGCGCCGCGTACAGTCGATCGACGGAGGGGTTCTGGGCGAGCCGCCACACCATGGCGTGCTCGCGGCCGCCGCCGCCGACGACGAGGACCCTCATGCGACCGGGAGGCTCTGCTCGCGTGCCGGCCCCACGGAGACCACGCTGACGCGGCACGCCGACGAGCTCCTCCATGCGCCGGACGTACGCGCCTGCGCGTTCTTCGGCAGATCCTCGAAGGAGCGGGCCTCGTCGATCTCCTCGCTCCACCCGTCGAGCTCCTCGTAGATCGGCTCGGCGCGGTGGAAGAGCGACTGGTGGGGCGGGACGTCGTCGAACACCTCGCCGTCCGCGCGATAGCCGGTGCAGATCTTGACGGTCTCGAACCCCGACAGCACGTCGAGCTTCGTGACCAGCAGCTCGGTGAGCCCGTTCAGCCTGGCGGCGTACCGGCCGAGCGCGGCGTCGAACCAGCCGCACCGGCGCTTGCGTCCGGTGACCGTCCCGAACTCCTTGCCGCGGACCCCGAGTCGCTCGCCGACCTCGTCCATCTGCTCGGTCGGGAACGGCCCCGCGCCCACGCGCGTGACGTAGGCCTTCACGATGCCCGACGATGCGCGTCACCTCCGAGCGGGCTCACACCCGCCGGAGGCCAGGGCGTACCCGGAGACCGGATTCGATGAGGTGACGAACGGATACGTGCCGTGGTCCAGGTCCAGGAGGGTCCCCTGGGCCCCCTCGAACATGACCTCCTTGCCCTCGCGCAGCGCCGAGTCGATCAACGTGAAGGTGTCCCCGACGTGAGGACGGATCCGCTCGGCGATCTCCATGTACTCGTCGACGATCGCGTCGGGCTCGAGCGGCAGCCGGTTGTAGATCTTCGTGAGGATCAGGTTCTTCTCGCGCAGGACCACCTCGAGCTTCTCACGGAAGATCTTCTCGTCGAACAGATCCTGGATCCGCAGCCCGATCCGCGCGACCTTGTCCCCGTAGGCCGGCCCGATACCGCGCTTCGTGGTGCCGAGCGCGTTCTTGCCCAGGAAGCGTTCGGTGACCTTCTCCAGCTCCAGGTGGTACGGCATGATCATGTGCGCGTTGCCGCTCACGACCAGCCGGCTCGTGTCGATCCCCATCCGGCGGAGGTCCTCCATCTCCTTCAGGAGATGCCGAGGGTCCACCACCACCCCGTCGGCGATCACCGACGTGATGTGGTCGTAGAGGATGCCCGAGGGGATCAGCTGCAGCTTCAGCAGCCGCCCCTCGGCGATCACCGTGTGGCCGGCGTTGTTGCCCCCCTGGTACCGGACGACCAGGTCCATCCGGTCCGCCAGGTAGTCCACCGCCTTGCCCTTGCCCTCATCCCCCCATTGGGTCCCGAGCACGATGGACACCGGCATGGCTCCAGTCTAGGGGACGCCGCGATCCGCCGCCGCGCGGGTGTCACGATCGCGTGACGATGCGCGGGATAGGCCGAACGGCCCGTTGACCGGCCGGGGAGCGCCGAGTAGCCTCGTTCTTGCAGCTGACCGGACAACCGGAGGCCGCGACGCAGCTGACGGCTTGACGCGTTGCGGCCTTTGTGCATCTCCAGGGAGAACGCATATGGCGAAGTCCACGCTCGCGTGGCTCGCGAGACCTGATCGAGGTGGACGGCGAATTCTGCGTCCCGCACGGCGACGACCAGCGACGCCACGTGATCGACGCTCGGTCCGTTCGAGATCGAACGCAGCTCCTGGTACTTCATCCAGAAGCTGCTGCTCTTCCTGCCCGCCATGTTCCTGTTCATCCTCGCCGTGCAGCTGATGAAGTCCGGCGCGGCCGCGGTCGGGCCCGCAGATCAAGGGGCGAGTTCCCGTTCGCGAACGGCGTCTCCACGCTGGGATCCGGATGGCTCGGCGCCTACTTCGTGCTGTCGGGCTCGCCGGTCGCCGCCACGGCGATCAGCCTGTTCGGCGCCGGCACGCTCACGAAGCTCCAGGCGTTCACGATGCTGTCGGGCTCGCGGCTGGGCGCGTCGTTCATCGTGCTGCTCACCGGCTTCCTCTACGCGCGCCGCAACCGGGACCGCGAGCGGGGCGAGTCCGATCGGCATCGGGATCCAGGCGATGACGATGACGGCGATCGTGTACCTGCCGGGCATGCTGATCGGCTACGCGATCATGCGGACTCGGGCTCGCTCGACGGGTTCGACCTGCACGCCTCGGGCAAGCTCGACGCCGTCGCTGGGCACGCTCTGGGGTCCGATCGTGGACCTCGTGTCGGCGCAACGTCCCGGGCTGGGCGCTGTTCCTGATCGGCCTCGGCGTGATCCTCGTCTCGTTCAGCCTGATCGACCGGGTGCTGCCGGCCGTCAGCAGCGACGCGACGGCCTCGAAGCGCGCGGAGTGGCTCAAGCAGCCCTGGACGATGTTCCTGCTCGGATGCCTGGTCGCCACGCTCACGCTCTCGGTCTCGGTCGCGCTGACCGTCCTGGTGCCGCTGGCCGCCAAGGGACTCGTGAAGCGCGACGAGGCGCTCCCCTACATCATGGGCGCGAACATCACCACGCTGGCGGACACGCTGGTGGTCGCCATGCTGCAGCCGACGCCGGTCGCCGCACAGGTCGTCCTGGCCGAGGCGATCGGCGTCACGATCGTGTCGCTGGGGATCCTCGCGCCCTGCGTACCAGCCGGTGAAGCGGTTCGTGATCGGCCTGGACGACTGGCTCGTCGCCTCGAACCGCCGGCTGGTCCTGTTCGTGGGAACGCTGTTCCTGCTGCCCGTCACGCTTCCTGCTCTCGGGCCTCGTGGTCGGGACGCCGGCCTCCTGAGCTCGGCGCCGGGGGCGCCTAGACTCCAGCGTGGCGAACGAGCGCCGAGCCCACCACGCCTCCCGGCGGATCTCGCGGCGCTCTCCGCCGAGGAGCAGCAGGTCCTGGCGAAGGTCGCCGAGATCGTCCGCAAGATCAACTACGGCACCGTCGTGCTGGTGATCCAGGACGGCAAGGTCGTGCAGATCGAGATGGCGGAGAAGTTCCGGCTGCCGATGAGCCACCGCTCGGACCTCGTCGATCTGGCCGACGCCCGCGGGCGCGCCCGGGCGAAGCTCGCGGTCGCGCGACCTGGTGAAGACCCGCGCGTCCACGTCCGGCCGGACCGTCACGGCCGTCGACCACGTCTCGTTCGAGGTGCAGGCCGGAGAGTTCGTCTCGCTCCTCGGACCCAGCGGCTGCGGCAAGACCACGATCCTGAACATCCTGGCCGGCCTCGACGCGCCGACCTCGGGCCAGGCGCTCCTGGACGGCGACCGATCGCGCGGGCCCGGACCGGATCGGGCGGTGCTCTTCCAGGAGCCCGCCCTCTTCCCGTGGCTGTCGGTCGTCGCCAACGTCGAGTTCGCGTTGCGGTTCGTGGGCGTCGCCGCAGGCGGACCGCCGCGTCGCGCGCGATGGAGTGGCTCGAGAACGTCCGGCTCGACCACCTCGCGCACGCGCAGCCGCACGAGCTCTCGGCGGGACAGCGGCAGCGGGCCGCACTGGCGCGGGCCCTGGCCTGCGACCCGGACGTGCTGCTGGCGGACGAGCCCTTCGGCGCTCTGGACGCGCAGGCGCGAGAGCTCCTCCAGAACGAGCTCCAGCGGGTCTGGGTCGAGTCGCAACGGCACGGAAGACGTTCGTCTTCGTCACCCACAACGTCCGCGAGGCCGCACTCCTGTCGGATCGCGTGATCGTGATGACGCGGGCGCCCGGCCGGCTCCTCGAGGAGCAGCGGATCGGCGCGCCGCGGCCACGCGACCTCGACGACGTGCTGGTGCAGCGCGTCGTCTCGGAGATCCACACCTCCCTGATGAAGGAGGTGGACGAGGATGTCTCGCGCGAGATGGGTCGCTAGGGAGCTCGGGCCGATCCTCGCCGGCATCGCCGGGCCTGCTCCTGGTCTGGGCCGGTCGTGGCGGCGATCGTCGACTCGTCGTCGCTGCCGTCGCCGCTCGCGGTGTGGCGCGCGTTCCTGGACGGCCTCGCAGGACGGCACGATCCCCGAGGCCGCGGCGAAGACGCTGATCCGCCTGGCGTTCTCCTTCGCGGTGGCGATCGCCGTGGGAACGGCGATCGGGTTAGGCCTCGCGCTGAACGAGTTCGCCCGCCGGCAGCATCCGGCCGCTGATCGTGGCGCTGCAGATCGCGCCGCCGATCGCGTGGCTCCCGCTCGCCGTGATCTGGTTCGGCTTCTCCGAGCGTGCGGTGGTGTTCGTGGCGTTCGTCGGCGCGTTCCCGTCGGTGACGCTCGGCACGATGTCGGCCTTCCGCCAGGTGCCGCCGCTGCTCGCGGCGCGCCGGGCATGACGCTCGGAGCGCGAGGGCTGGCTGCTCTACCGATCGGTGATCTTCCCGGCGGCGCTCCCCGGCTACGTCGCCGGGCTCCAGCAGGCCTGGGGGTTCGCGTGGAAGTCGCTGATGGCCGGCGAGCTGATCGTGACCGGCGTGCGGGCCACCGGACTCGGGCACCTGCTGGCCGAGAACCAGAGCCAGGCCGACGTGCCCGCGCTGCTCGCGGCCGTCGCGGTGATCGTGGCGATCGGCACCGCGGTCGACTACCTCGTGTTCAACCAGCTCGACCGGCGGATCCGCGCGCGGCGCGGCCTGCTCGTCGAGGGCTGAGGACGGGTCGCGTCTACCGCTCGATGCGGAAGCGGATCCGGACGTGCGTCTGGTACTCGGTGATCGCGCCGTCCTCGACCTTGGCCGTCGTCTCCAGGATGTCCATGGTCCTCGATGCCGCGGATCGTCTTGGCCGCCTCGGCCAGCGCCTGATGCGCGGCGTCGCGCCACGACTCCGTCGCTCACCCCGACGAGATCGATCGTCTTGATGACCGACATGCTCAGCCTCCCTTCGTACACCTCGATGAAGCGACGGTAGTTCGCGCCGATCTGCGCGCGGCCGCGTCCTCGCCGGCGTGCGTACCGTCCACGTACCCTTTCAGCGGGTTCCACCAGATCGACCGTCCGATCGCGAAGCCGCGTAGCCGGGCACGCCCGCGCGCGGTGCGCAGCCAGTGATCCACCGCGGCGTCGTCCGCCCCGCGCCCCAGCACCACGCAGACCGACGCCCTCGCGTCCCGCGCCGCTGCGCGTCTGCTCGGCGATCATCTCGCAGTCCTCGCGCCGGTCGATGCCCTCGATCTTCCAGATGTCCGGCTCGATGCCGGCGTCCTGCAGCTCGGCGATCGCACGCTGCATCAGACCGGGCCGCAGCTCGACGTCGTAGCGCCCCTCGTCGCCGCCGACGGCCTCGAGCTGCGCGGGCTCCGCCGGCACCAGCAGCTCGAACAGGAACTTGCGGTCGTGCGTCGTGCAGCCAGTCGCCGAGCCGCTTCAGCCGGCCCGACTGCCGCTCGTTCATGCTCGGCGTCGCCCTCCGGGTTGTAGCGGACCAGCACCTTGTTGAACGTCGGGTCGAAGTCCTCGATGTGCTCGCCGAACGCGTCGCCGTACTGGAAGTCGAACTCGTTCTGCCCGGACTTCTCCACCGGCATCGCGAGCTTCAGTCCCTCCGCCTTGGCCTGCGCGCGCGACCGTCGGCGCCGAACTGCTCGTCCACCAGGACGCCGGCCGCATCACGCGAGCGCGCCCTCGGCGAGCGCCGACAGCATGCCCTCGTAGATCACCCCCTTCGCGTCGGCGATCGCGCGCGGTCTCCTCGCTCGTCCGGGTCGCCCTGCACGCCGAAGAACTTCTTCTGGAACGAGCCTCGATGGTCGAACGCGAGGATGTAGAGCTTCCCGTCGTAGCCGAGCGTCATGTCGAGCCCTCCAGGGTCGGGGTGCAGCCCCGATGCTATCGGCCCGGATGGGGGGCCGCCCTCGGCCGAACGGTCAGTGGTCCTGGAACGGGATCCTGGGCGTCCATGACCTCCACGGGCACGGGCGCCGCGCCGGCGCGGAACCGCTCCGCGTCCGCGGAGGTCCCCACGAGCTCGCCGTCGTCCAGGCGGAACCCGAAGTGCACCGGCACCGCGAGGCCCGGTGACATCACCCTGGCGAGCCCGGCCGCCTCGTCCGCGTCCATCGTGTACGTCCCTCCGATCGGGAGGAACGCGACGTCGGCTCGGATCGACTCGAGCTCCGGACGTGGTCGGTGTCGCCCGCGTGATAGTGGGAACCGCCGTCGAGCTGCAGCACGAACCCCACCCAGTCGTTCGCCCTCGGGTGGTGGTCCAGGCGCTCCTCCACCATGTTGTAGGCGGGCACCGTCGTGAACCGGACGCCGGCCACCTCGTGGGACTCGCCCGGACGCACCGGCGTGACGTCGCCGCTGAGCTCCTTCGCCACGTCGTGGGGCGCCACGAACCTGGTCGCCGGGCCGGTCACGCGCTCGAGGTCCCGGGGCCGGAAATGGTCGTCGTGGGCGTGCGTGATCAGGATCAGGTCCGCCGGAGGATCCGTCGCCTCCACGCCCCAGGGGTCGACGTAGACGGTCGGACCGCCCGCACCCGACCACAGGAACGCGGACTGCTTGAACCAGGTGTACCGCTCCAGCATGACGACTCCTCCCCGACGGTAGGCTCCCGTGCCACTGTGGCGGATCGCGGACCTCCCACCACCGGCGCCCGGGCGAGCCTCTCGCTCCTTCGTCGCAATCCCGACTTCCGACGACTGTACGCGGCGCAGTTGATCTCGTTCGGCGGGGACTGGTTCATGACCGTGGCGCTCTTCGGTCTGGTGGACCGCCTGACCGGCTCGGCGGTGTTCGTGGCGCTCACGATCACCGTGCCGGAGCTCGCGTTCTTCCTGCTCTCGCCGATCGGCGGGGCGTTGGCCGACCGGATCGACCGGCGGCGACTGATGATCGCGGCCGATCTCGCCCGTGCTGCGCTCTGCCTGCCGCTGCTGCTCGTGGACTCGCCCGGCACGGTCTGGCTGGTCTTCGTGCTGCTCGCCTCGATCAGTGTCTTCACGGCGAGCTTCGAGCCCGCCTCGAGCGCGGCCGTCCCCAACGTCGTGGATCCAGAGGACCTCGCCGCCGCCAACAGCCTGGTGGGGTCGGCGTGGGGAACGATGCTCGCCGTCGGTGCCGCGCTGGGCGGGCTGGTGGTGACACTGTTCGGCAGAGACGCCGCGTTCCTGGGCAACACGGCGTCCTTCCTGCTCTCGGCGTGGCTGCTGCTCCGGGTGCGGCGGGCCCTCTCCGAGCGGCGCGAGGCGCACGTCAGCACCCCGGCATCCTCGAGGCGACCCGCGAGACCGTCGCGTACGCCCGGCGCGACCACCGCGTGCTGTCGCTGCTCGGCGTGAAGGCGGGGTTCGGCCTCGCCGCGGGCGTGCTCGTCCTGATCGCCGTCTTCGCCACCGACGTCTTCCACGAGGGCGACATCGGGATCGGACTCCTGATGGCGAGCCGCGGCGTGGGCGCCCTGATCGGACCGTTCCTGGGCCGTTCGCTCGCCGGGCCAGACGACCGTCGCCTGTTCACGGCGATCGGGATCGCGCTGGCCGTCTTCGGCACCGCGTACATGATGCTCGGACTGAGCCCGTCGCTCCTGGTGGCCGCGCCGATCGTGCTCGTGGCGCACCTGGGCGGCGGCTCGCAGTGGACGCTCTCCACCTACGGCCTGCAGGTCCTCACGCCCGACCGGATCCGTGGACGCATCTTCGCGTTCGACTACGCCCTGGTCACGCTCTCCCTGGGCATCTCGAGCTTCGTCGCCGGATGGCTCGCCGACGCGATCGGACCCCGGCCGACCGTGATCGGGCTCGGCGGTGTCGCGCTGGCCTGGGCCGCGACGTGGTGGGCGCTCACCCGGGATATCCGGCGGCGGACCGCGCTCGAAGGGCTGCGGAGCGAGCCGCCGGCCAGGTAGGTTGCCCGGACGGACATCCGGGACGAAGATGCCCCGGTCCGCGACCGAGGGGGTCCCGCATGAGGAAGAGCCGCGCACAGCACCATCCATCGTCCCTGGCGAACCAGGTCGTTCTTTGGGCGGTCGTGCTGATCGTGCTGTCGGCGACGGGGGCGCTGGCCGGCACCTCGCCCGTCCCGGTGGTGAACACGCCCGCGATCGAGTGGGAGTCCACGCGGGCGCCCGGCTACCTGGCCTACACGCAGAACTCCGCCGGGCGGCCGAACCACTACGCCCTCTGGGTCAAGCCGGACGGCGAGGTCCGCTGGCGGGTCACCTTCAACCAGGTGTCCGGCGCCCACCCCGACGTCGAGCTGGCGAACAGCCACCTGTCCGACGTGCTGGTGTGGTCGAAGGGCCGGCGCGACGCGTGGGATCTGGCGTTCACGGACCTGGCGACCCGCGATCGGATCGCGGTGCCGGACGGGATCAACACGAACCGGGCCGAGCGCGAGCCGTCGGTCTCCGGGGATCACCTGCTGTTCGCGCGCGGTCCTCAGAGCGGCGCCCCCTACGCGGACACCGTGATCCTCTGGGATCTCGCGACGGACACGTCGACGGTGCTGGACAGCACGAACCGCGGCCTGGTGAACGCCGGCTGGGTCGCCGGCGACTACGCGGTGTGGCAGAAGTGCCCCGGAACGTTCTGCTCGATCTTCCGGTACCAGATCTCAACCGAGGAGACGATCAGGCTGCCGGCCGACGTGCCGGTGGTATACAGCCCGGCCGTGACCTCTGCGGGCACGGTCTACTACGTCCGCAGCGGGTTCCAGTGCGGCCAGCACACGAAGATCGTGAAGGTCACGGACGCCACCACGTTGTCGACGGTGTACTCG
The DNA here is from genome assembly GCA_963832225.1 of uncultured Actinomycetes bacterium. Taxonomy (GTDB): domain Bacteria; phylum Actinomycetota; class UBA4738; order UBA4738; family HRBIN12; genus JALYMB01. The sequence goes on along the minus strand of CAWHTI010000003.1, from coordinate 25,867 downwards.
TTCCCCGACGGGGTCGACGCGTCGGATCTGTACGCGTACGAGACGAAGGGGACGGACCTGTACCTGTCCCGCGTGCCCTGCCGGACGTTCGACTTCGACGTCTACGTGCTCAACAACGTCTGATCGGGCCGGCCGTCGCCCGCCCGCGGCTACGGGGTCGCGGGCGGGCCGGGCGGTGCAGGCGGGGCGGCCGGCGGCGTGGTGCCCCCGCCCGCGGCCGGCGGCGCGGTGCCCTGGTCGAAGGACACGGCCGGCCCGGAGCCGAAGTTCACCTGCGGGGCTCCGGCCTCGCGCAGGGCCTCGTCCACCTCGAAGAACTCCTCCTCCTTGAACCCGAACGACCTCGCGATCACCAGGCTCGGGAAGGCCTGCACGCGGCGGTTGTAGTCGCGGACGTTGCCGTTGTAGAAGCGGCGCGAGGTCTGGAGCCGGTCCTCCGTGTTCGACAGCTCCGCCTGCAGCGCCAGGAAGTTCTGGTTCGCCTTCAGGTCGGGGTACGCCTCCGCCACCGCGAAGAGCTTGCCGAGCGCGGCCACGAAGGGACCCTCCGCCGCGGCCTGCTGGGCCGGCGATCCCGTGGCGCCGGCGGCGACCGACCGCGCGCGCGTGACCTCCTCGAAGACCTCGCGCTCGTGCGTGGCGTAGCCCTTCACGGTCTCGACCAGGTTGGGGATCAGGTCGTAGCGGCGCCGCAGCTCGGTGTCGATGTTGGCCCACGAGTCGCGGATCAGGTTCTTCTGGGAGACGAAGCGGTTGTAGGACACGATGACGACGAGCACCAGGAGCACGATGACGCCCAGGACGATCCAGATCACAGGGGACACGGCCGATCCTTCCTTCCTCGCACGGTCACCGACGCATCCTAGCCGGGCTTCGGGTACAGCGAGAGCACGACCGACGGGATCTGGCCCCGGAAGCCCTGCATCGTGCCCAGCAGCGGGATCAGCTCGGTGGGCGAACGTCGCCGGCACGAGGCCAGCAGGCGGTCCCCCACGACCTCGAAGCCGAAGCCCTCGCCGTGGGCGAGGAGCCACTCCATCATCCGGGCGTCGCAGAAGTCCACGGCGAACTTCCGATCGGCCGACTTCACGGTGAACGTGCGGTTGAACTCCTCCGACTCGAGCTCGATGTCACGGAACCCCAGGTGGTCACCGAGGCGTGTGAACACGTTCTCCCGCGCGATCGTGAGCGGGAAGCACTCCGCGTCCACCGGCGACATCACGCAGCTGAATCGCGAGTAGCTGCGCGAGCGGTTGCCCTTCGAGTCCGTGGACTCCTCGTAGTACCAGTAGTCGAAGAGCCGGCACTCGATGCCACCCCACACCCCCCACATCACGTTCTCCACACCCCGGCCGTCGCCCTTGCGGAGCAGTTCGAACGGCTCCGACAGCGTGTCGAACGGATCGGTGAGCGCGAATCGCATCCCGAGCTGCTTGGCGGCGAACGCCAGCCCCTGCTGCCGTCGCTTCTTCAGGTGGTAGCCGAGGTACGCGATGCCCCCGGCGCCCGCCAGGAAGACGATGACGATCCATGCCCCACCCATGTCGACGGTATCGGTACCGGAGACGCCCGCCTGAGGCAACCACCCCGAGGGCTACCGCTTCGCTCCTTGAGCCCCTTCTCCGTGGGCTACCGCTTCGCTCCTTGAGCCCCTTCTCCGGCCGCCAGAGGCGGGGATCACGGCGCCGGGGGAACGAAGCCGGGGTCGCGGACGGGGAAGAGCGATGCCGTGACGCGCGGGAGGTGATCGCGCAGGTCCACCACGGCGGCGATCAACCCGTCTCGCTGCGCCACCGGCCCGGCCGGCGCCGAGCACACCAGCCACGGACCGGCGGCCTCGAACGCGAGGTCGCCCGGTCCGTCCAGCAGCCACGCCATCATCCGCTGGTCCACGATCGCCACGGCGGCCGCGCGATCGACGGTCAAGATCCGGAACCGGCGATCGAACGCCTCCGATTCCGTGCCGATCACCGACAGGCCGGAGTCCTCCGTGGACAGGCGGAACTGGTCACGACGGGACTGGATCACGATCCGAGGGATGTCGAGATCGGCCTGCAGCGCCGCCGCGGTCCGCCATTCGGCCTCCTCGTATCCCGGAGCAGGAGCCCGCCATCGGTCGAAGACCAGCACCTCGCCCTCCGCGATCCGGATGACCACGAGGTTGGCGACCCCTCCCTCGGCTCGCAGCGCGTGCAGGGATGTCACCGCCCGCAGCCTCCCGGGGACGCGGAAGCCCGAGCGGAATGGGGCGTCCCGATCCCTGGCCCATCGCATCACCTCGCGGCGCCGGGACCCGCGGGGCACCATCGTCCACCACCCCCACAGGATCGCGGCGGCCGCCAGCAGCACGATCACCAGGACGATGGCACCACCGGGCAGCCCGCGACGGTCGAGCAGGTCCGCGGCCTCCGGGGCCGCCAGCAGGAACAGCAGTGCCGCGACGATGGCGGCGACCACGGGCCATGAGCGCAGCTCCGGCGCGAGGTCGCGCCACCCCCACCGCCACTCGCCGCGGCTCATCCGGCCTGCGCGCGCTGCAGCACGAGGCCGTCCGATCCGACGTCGATCACGACCTCGTCGCCGTCGTGGATCTCGCCCGACAGCAGCTGCATGGCGAGCGGGTCCTGGATCTCGTGCTGGATCACCCGCTTCAGCGGCCGCGCGCCGAAGGCGGGATCGTAGCCCGCGTCGGCCAGGTACGCGCGCGCCGCGTCCGTGAGCGTCAGCGTGAGCGACCGCGCGGCCAGCCGTTCGCGGAGCGACCGGAGCTGGATGTCCACGATACGGGCGATCTGATCGCGCGACAGCGGGTCGAACACCAGGATCTCGTCCACACGATTGATGAACTCGGGCCGGAAGGAGCTCCGCACGTCCTCCAGGACCTCCGCACGGCGCTTCTCGGCGGACAGGCTGGAGTCGGCGAACACCGTCGATCCCAGGTTCGAGGTCATGATCACGATCGAGTTTCGGAAGTCCACCGTGCGCCCCTGCCCGTCGGTGAGCCGTCCGTCGTCCAGCAGCTGCAACAGGATGTTGAAGACGTCGGAATGGGCCTTCTCCATCTCGTCGAGCAGGATCACGCTGTACGGCCTGCGGCGCACCGCCTCTGTGAGTTGGCCTCCCTCGTCGTATCCGACGTAGCCCGGAGGAGCGCCGACCAGCCGCGATACGGCGTGCCGCTCCTGGTACTCGCTCATGTCGATGCGCACCATGGCGTGCTCGTCGTCGAACAGGAACTCCGCGAGCGCCCTCGCCAGCTCGGTCTTGCCGACCCCCGTGGGACCCAGGAACAGGAACGATCCGATCGGCCGATCCGGATCGGAGATGCCGGCCCGGCTGCGGCGGATCGCGTTCGCCACCGCCTCCACGGGCTCGTCCTGGCCGACCACGCGCTCGTGCAACGCCTCCTCCAGGTGGAGGAGCTTGGACATCTCGCCCTCGAGGAGACGGCTGACCGGAACCCCGGTCCAGCGGCTCACGACCTCGGCCACGTCCTCCTCACCGACCTCCTCCTTCAGCATCTTCGTGTCGGCCTGGATCTCCTCGAGCGTCCGGTTCTCCTCCTCGATCTGCCGTTCGAGCTCCACCAGCGTCCCGAACCGCAGCTCGGCCGCGCGCTCCAGGTCGCCCTCGCGTTCGGCTCGCTCGAACTCGCCTCGCGCCGTCTCCGCCTGGGCCTTGCGCTCGCGGATCCGGTCGATGTGCTCCTTCTCCTGGCGCCAGTGCGCCTGCATCGCCGCCGACTGCTCGCGCAGGTCGGCGAGCTCCCGCTCGAGGCGTTCGAGCCGCTCCTTCGAGACCCGATCCGTCTCCTTCTTCAGCGCCGCGCGCTCGATCTCGAGCTGCATGATCCGGCGCTCCACCTCGTCGATCTCCGTGGGCATCGAGTCGATCTCGATGCGGAGCTTGCTGGCCGCCTCGTCGATGAGGTCGATCGCCTTGTCGGGCAGGAATCGCCCGCTCACGTAGCGGTCGGACAGGACGGCGGCGGCCACCAGGGCCGGGTCCTGGATCCGGACGCCGTGGTGGACCTCGTACCGCTCCTTGAGACCGCGAAGGATCGCGATGGTGTCCTCGACGCTCGGCTCCTCGACCAACACCGGCTGGAACCGTCGCTCCAGGGCGGGGTCCTTCTCGATGTGCTTGCGGTACTCGTCAAGCGTGGTGGCGCCGATCGCCCTGAGCTCTCCGCGCGCCAGCATGGGCTTCAACATGTTGCCGGCATCCATGGCGCCCTCGGCGGCGCCGGCGCCGACGATCGTGTGGAGCTCGTCGATGAACGTGATGATCTCGCCCTCGGACGCGGAGATCTCCTGCAGGACGGCCTTCAGCCGGTCCTCGAACTCGCCGCGATACTTCGCTCCGGCCAGCATCGAGCCGAGGTCCAGCGCGATCACGCGCTTGTGCTTCAGCGACTCCGGCACGTCCCCGGCCACGATCCGCTGCGCGAGACCCTCGACGATCGCGGTCTTGCCGACGCCCGGCTCTCCGATCAGGACGGGATTGTTCTTCGTGCGGCGCGACAGCACCTGGATGGTACGCCGGACCTCCTCGTCGCGGCCGATCACCGGGTCGAGCTTGCCGCGGCCGGCCTGCTCGGTCAGATCACGGCCGTATTTCTCGAGCGCCTGGTACTTCTCCTCGGGGTTCTCGTCGGTCACGCGCCTGCGCCCCCGGACCTCGGCGAGCGCCGCCAGGATCGCGTCCCGGGTGACGCCCGCCTCGTGCAGCACGCGGGAGGCCGCGCCCTCGATGTCGAGCATCGCGAGCAGCAGGTGCTCGGTGGAGATGTACTCGTCGGTGAGCTGCTCGGCCTCGCGCCCGGCGGCGTCGAGCAGACGTGCCGCCCCCGCGCCCAGCCGGACCTCGCCGCCCTGGGTGTACACCTTGGGGATCGAGTCCAGGGCCTCGTCCACGCGGTCGCGCACGACCTTGGGCGTGACGCCCAGATGGTGCAGGAGCGGGTACACGACCCCCTCGGGATCGGCGAGCAGCGCGAACAGCACGTGCTCGGCCTCGATCGTCTGGTGGTTGCGAGCGACGGCCTGCTGCTGCGCGCCCTCCAGCGCGGCGCGTGACTTCATCGTCAGCTTGTTGAGGTCCATCTCCTCATCCCTTCGCGTCGCGGTAGTCGGCTCGGGTCATGCCGTACATCGCGTAGTCGTGGCCGCCGTCGTCACCGGAGGCGTCACCGTCGGGCCAGAACCCGCGGAGATCGCCCTCGTGGACGAAGCCGTTGCGCTCCGCCACGCGCCGCATAGCCTCGTTCGCCACGTCCGTCGTCAGCTGCACGCGCCGGGCACCCAGCTAGTCGAACAGGTGCGCCGTGACCAGGGCGACCGCCTCGCGGCCGAACCCTCGCCGGCGGTCTCGCTCGTCGAACAGACCGATCCCGAGCTCGAACGCCCCCTTCGGCAGTCCGTCCGCACGCGCCTGCACGTCGCCCACGAGCCGCCCGCCGACCTCGATCCCCAGGTCGAGGCCGTGCTCGGTGAGCTCGCCGGAACGCTCGAGCCGGGTCCGGATCATGTCTCGCGCCACCTTCGGGTCGGCGCCCCACGCGGCCCAGGCCGGCAGCGAGTCCTGTAGCACCCGGTCGAACTCCTCGGGCCGGACGGGCCGGATCGTCACGCGCTCGCCCCGAAGCTCGATCACAGCGGTCGCTCCCACGGCAACACCAGCATGCTCCGCAGCGGCAGGATCGAGGCCCCCGGCTCACGCCGGGCGATGCGCTCGCGGGTGGCGCGCCGGGAGCGGCGAACCTCCAGCTCGAGCTCGGCCTGGCGCCGTCGCAGCGCCTCGATCTCCGCCTGCATCTCCATGATGATCTTCACGCCGGCGAGGTTCACGCCCGCGGCCTGCGTCAGATCCTGGATCCGCTGCAGATGCTCGATGTCGCGCTGCGAGTACCGGCGGGTGTTGCCCTGCGTCCGCTTCGGCTGCAGCAGTCCCTTGCGCTCGTAGATCCGCAGGGTCTGCGGATGCACGCCCGCGAGCTCCGCGGCCACGCTGATCACGTAGACGGCACGCTCGTCGTGCCGATCGGTGCGCTCGTCCATCGGCTCATTCCTCCGCTCCGAGATGGCTCCTCGGGTGCGACCCCTGAGCGTCCCGCAGCTGCTTCAGCAGCTCGCGCTCCTCCCGCGAGAGCTTGCGCGGCACGTCGACCCTGACGCGTCGCGAGCAGGTCGCCGTGGCCGCCTCCGCGCGTGGGCGCACCCTTGCCGCGAACGCGGAACGTCCTGCCGTCCGGGGTACCGGCGGGCACCTTCAGCGTCACCGGCCCGTTCAGCGTGGGCACCTGAGACCTGCGCCCCCAATGCCGCCTCCGGGTAGGTGACGGGCAGATCCAGCGTGAGGTCGTCGCCGCGGCGCCCGAACAGGCGTGTGGTCGCCGACCTTCACACGCACGTACAGGTCGCCGGCGGGTGCGCCGGCCCGGCCCGGCTCGCCCGCGGCCCGCGAGCTTGATCCGGGCGCCGTCCCTGACGCCGGGCGGGATCTTCACGCTGAACCTGCGCGTGCGCCGCTCGGTGCCCGTCCCGTGGCACGTCGGAGCAGGGGTGCTCGACGATCCGCCGCTGCCCCGTGACACGCGGACACGGCTGGGCCATCGAGAAGAACCCCTGGTTCACGCGTGACGGAGCCGACCCCGCCGCACTGCGGACACGGTCACCGGCTGCGTCCCGGGAGCCGCACCCGAGCCGTGGCACGTGCGGCACGGTGCCGGTCCGGTGATCCTCACAGGGACCGTGGTGCCCTCGCATCGCCTCGTCGAACGAGATCGTCACCGTCGGTCTCGAGGTCGGCGCCGCGCTGCGGCCTCGGGTCCGCGCCTCCGGCCCCGCGGCCGCGCGCCGCCGAACATCCCGCCGAGCAGATCGTCCAGATCACCGACGTCGACCTGCTCGTAGCGCACGCCGCCGGCCGCCCGGCCGCCCGGCGCCGGCCGCCTCCGGGGAACCCACCGGGCGCCGACGCCGGACGCGCCCATCTCGCGGACCTGGTCGTAGCTCGCGCGCGTCTCCTCGTCACCCAGGACGTCGTACGCCGCGGAGATCTCCTTGAAGCGCTCCTCGGCCTCCGCGTTGCCGGGGTTCGCATCGGGATGGTGCTGCTGGGCCAGCTTGCGGTACGCCTTCTTGATCTCTGCCGCGGACGCGTTCTTGGGCACGCCCAGGACCGCGTAGTAGTCCTTGTCGAACCACTCTCGGCGGACCTCGTCGGCCACGGCTCACCCGCTTGTTGTCACGTCGCGACGCCGGCCGGGCGGAGGACCCGCCCTTCAGGGTGTAGCCCGGCCGCAGCACGTCGGCCACGACCAGGTCGCCGTCGCCCTCACCGGTCTGCATCAACGCCTCGTGCTGCTCGCGGATCGAACGGCTTGCCCTCCGCCTCGATCCGCTGCAGGCCCTCGGCCCGCAGCGCATCGACCAGCTTCGCGTACACGAGCTCGACGCCCTTGCGGAACTGCTCGAAGTCGGGCTGCTGTTCGGCCGCCATAAGCGCGAGCTCGAAGTCGTCGAGGACCTCGAGCAGGCGTGTCACCACGGGCTGCGCGGCGAGCTCCACCGCGTGGGTCTGCTCCTTCAGCGTGCGCTTGCGGAAGTTGTCGAACTCCGCCTGCAGCCTCCGGAGGTGGTCGAGGTACTCCGCGGCCTCGCGCCGCGACGCGTTCGAGGTCTGACCGATCGCCTCCTCCGTGACGTGCGGACTCCGCTTCGCTCGGGCCGGTGGGCGTCCGTCCTCCGGCCGCGCCGGCGGCCCTCGCCGCCCCGGCGGCGGCCGGCGCCGCGTCGTCATCCGTGTGGACCGGGCGCTGTCTCTCGTCGACCTCCTCACCGACGGATGCCTCCTCGTCGTGCCGCTCGGTCACGAAGCACCCCCCTCGTCCACGATCTCGCCCTCGACGACGTCGTCGTCCGACTCGGCGGGACCGGCTCCGGGGCGGCGGCGGCGTCGCCGCCGGCGGCCCGGCTGTCGGGCGCGCCTGGGCCTGCTGGCTCTCGTACATGGCCTGTCCGATCCGCTGGAAGACCTGCATCGTCGCCTCGGTCGCGGCGCGGATCTCGTCCGCGTCGGCGTCCTCGGCCTTCAGGACCTCTTCAGCTCGTCGTTCTTCGACACGAGCTCCGTGCGCGTCGGCCGTCGGCGACCTTGTCGCCGTTCTCCTCGAGGAACCGATCGACCTGGTAGGTGAGCTGGTCGGCCTGGTTGCGCGCCTCGGCCGCCTCGCGCCGCGCATGGTCCTCCGCGGCGAACTTCTCGGCGTCCTTCACCATGCGGTCGACCTCGTCCTTGGACAGGGCCGTGCCGCCCGTGATCGTCATGGCCTGCTCCTTGCCGGTGGCGAGGTCCTTCGCGCTGACGTTCACGATCCCGTTCGCGTCGATGTCGAAGGCCACCTCGATCTGCGGCATGCCGCGCGGCGCCGGCGCGATCCCCATGAGGTGGAACCGTCCGAGCGACTTCACGGCCGGCGACATCACCGTCTCGGCCTCGCCCTGCAGCACGTGGATCTCCACCGTGGTCTGGTTGTCGTCGGCGGTGGTGAAGATCTCCGACTTGCGCGTGGGGATCGTGGTGTTGCGCTCGATCAGCTTCGTGAAGATCCCGCCCTTCGTCTCGACGCCGAGCGACAGCGGCGTGACGTCCAGCAGCAGGATGTCCTTCACGTCGCCCTTGAGCACGCCGGCCTGGATCGCGGCGCCGACCGCGACGACCTCGTCGGGGTTCACGCCCTTGTGCGGCTCCTTGCCACCCGTGAGGTCCTTCACGAGCTGCTGGATCATGGGCATGCGCGTCGACCCGCCGACCAGGATCACGTGGTCGATCGCCGACGCGTCGTTGCCCCAGTCCTTGATCGCCTGCTCGAACGGCGTGCGGCAGCGCTTGACGAGGTCCTCGGTCATCCGCTCGAACTCCGCCCGGGTCAGCTTCAGCTCCAGGTGCAGCGGGCCCTCGGCCGTCGCCGTGATGAACGGCAGGTTGACGGTGGTCTCGGTGACCTGGCTGAGCTCGATCTTCGCCTTCTCCGCGGCCTCCTTCAGCCGCTGCAGCGCCATCCGGTCCTGCGACAGGTCCACGCCGTGGCCGTTCTTGAACTCGGTGACCATCCAATCGATGATCCGCTGGTCCCAGTCGTCGCCGCCCAGGTTCGTGTCGCCGTGGGTGGCCTTCACCTCGAAGACGCCGTCGCCGATCTCCAGCAGCGATACGTCGAACGTCCCGCCGCCGAGATCGAAGACGAGGACCGTGTGGTCCCCGGTCTCCTGCTTGTCGAGCCCGTAGGCGAGCGCGGCGGCGGTGGGCTCGTTGATGATGCGCAGGACCTCGAGGCCCGCGATCTGGCCCGCCTCCTTGGTGGCCTGGCGCTGAGCGTCGTCGAAGTACGCGGGCACCGTGATGACGGCCTGCGAGACGGTGTCGCCGAGATAGGACTCGGCGTCCCGCTTGAGCTTGCCCAGGATCTGGGCGCTCACCTCCTGCGCCGTCCACCGCTTCCCGTCGATATCGACGGACCAGTCCTTGCCGCCCATGTGGCGCTTCACCGACCGGATCGTGCGATCCGGATTGGTGATGGCCTGCCGCTTGGCGACCTCGCCCGACGAGGATCTCGCCGTTCTTGCTGAAGCCCACCACCGAGGGGGTCGTGCGCTGTCCCTCGCTGTTGGGGATGACGGCCGGCTCGCCGGCCTCCAGGACGGCCACCACGGAGTTCGTGGTGCCCAGGTCGATCCCGACCGCTCGTGCCATCTGCTGCCTCCTCCAGTCTGTCCCGGCGGCCTCGCTCGAGAGCCGCTCACGGATGCTTCCTTAAGCCTGTGCCAAGGATAGAAGTTGAGTGCCTTATTGGCAACTTCGTGCCTGGGAAACCTCATTCGCGCCGAGATCGTGCGTGATTCGTGGATCGGCGCTTTCCCGGCGCGTCGGCCCGGCGTCGGCCCCGCTTCGGCCCGGGAGGTGTCGGCCCGGCACGATGCGCCGGGCGTGCGGCGTCGGCCTACACTCGCCCACGATGATCGTCCGCGCCGTCGTGCTGGGGCTCGCGCTCGCCGCGGCGGTTGGCCTGTTCGCGAGCCGGACGCTCCTCTTGGCACGGATCGTGCGGCTCGGACGCCCGGTCGATCGATCCGGCGACGTGCCGGCACGGATGACCCGCGAGGCGGTCCGAGGTGCTCGGCCAGCGCAAGCTCTTCCAGCGCGCCCTGCCGGGACTGATGCATGCGCTGATCTTCTGGGGCTTCCTGGTGCTGCTCACCACGATCGTGGAGGCCCTGGGCCAGGCGGTCGATCCCGACTTCGCCCTCCCGTGGATCGGCCGGACCGGATGGCTCGGCCTCGTCGCAGGACGTGTTCGCGGGCGGCGTGCTGGTGGGCCTCGCGATCGCGCTGGCGATCCGCCTCGGGCAGCGGCCCGAGCGCTTCGTGGGCAGCCATCGGCTGGACGCGTACCGGATCCTGGGCCTGATCTTCTGGATCATCGCGACGCTGCTCCTCTACAACGGCGCACGGATCGCCGCCGGCATCGCGGAGTCGCCCGACGGCGTGGACGCCGCTCTCGACGGCGGCCTCCGCATCTGTTCACGTGGATGTCGCCCTCGGCAGCCAGCGGTTCTGGATGTGGATCCTGCTGTGGGTGCACCTCGCGCTCGTGCTGGGGTTCCTCGTGTACCTCCCGCACTCGAAGCACCTGCACATCGCGACCAGCGCGATCAACGTGTGGCTGGCCTCGACCCGGCCGCGCGGCGCCCTGGAGCCGCTGCGGATCGACATGGACGCCCTCGAGCGAGGCGAGCAGTCGCTGGGCGCCGACTCGCTGACCGGGGCTGACACAGAAGTCCCTGCTGGACCTCGGGGCGTGCACGGAGTGCGGCCGGTGCCAGAGCGCGTGCCCTGCCTGGAACACCGGCAAGCCCCTGTCGCCGAAGCTGCTGATCATGGACCTGCGAGACCACGCGCTGGCGGAGGGCCCGTCGATCCTGGCCGCCCGGGCGGCCGGCGAGGCGCTCGAGCCGCTGGCCCTCGTCCCCGACGTCGTCGACGACGAGGCCGTCTGGGCCTGCACCACCTGTGGCGCGTGTGTGCAGGAGTGCCCGGTCGACATCGAGCACGTCGACACGATCGTCGACCTCCGCCGCGCACTCGTGATGAGCGAGTCCCGGTTCCCGGCGGAGGCCGGCGCGATGCTCCGCAACCTCGAGAACACCTCCAACCCGTGGGGACAGCCGCAGTCCACACGTGCCGACTGGGCGAGCGGACTCGGCGTGCCGCTCGTGAACGGCATCCGCGCCCGAGGTCCTGTACTGGGTCGGGTGCGCCGGCTCCTTCGACGACCGCGCGAAGCAGATCAGCCGCGCGGTCGCGGAGCTGCTGACCCGGGCGGGGGTCTCGTTCGCGATCCTCGGGCCGCGGGAGCTCTGCACGGGCGATCCCGCCCGCCGGATGGGCAACGAGTTCCTGTTCCAGACGCTGGCCGAACAGAACGTGGAGACCCTGAACGGCCTCGGCGTCCGCACGATCGTGGCGAACTGCCCGCACTGCTTCAACACCCTGCGCAACGAGTACCCCGAGTACGGAGGGACCTACGAGGTGCTCCACCACACGGAGCTGCTCGCTCGGCTGATCCAGCAGGGCCGGCTGACGCCGACGCTCGAGGTCGACAGCCTCGTGAGCTACCACGATCCCTGCTACCTCGGCCGGCACAACGAGGTCTACGCACCGCCGCGGGACGTGCTGGGCGCGGTCCCCGGCGTGCGGCAGGTGGAGATGCCGCGGCACGGCGCCCGCGGCCTGTGCTGCGGGGCCGGCGGCTCCCGGATGTGGATGGAGGAGCGGATCGGCAAGCGGATCAACGCCGAGCGCATGGACGAGGCGGCCTCGACCGGGGCCGAGACCGTCGGCGTGGCCTGCCCCTACTGCCTGATCATGCTCGACGACGGAGCGAAGGCCCGCGGCGGCCCGCCGCTCGACGTGCTCGACGTGGCCCAGCTCGTGAGACGGTCCGTGGACGGACCGGCGCGCGAACGCCCGGCCCCCCCACACGCCGATCCTCCGGCGTAGCCACCCCCAGGCACGCCCGCCGATCCGCTCGCCGACCTCCACCGGATACCAGTCAAGACCAGCCCTTCGGCGACCGAAAAGGAACTAGACCCATCGACCGAAGGATCACACGTGAGCGTTCCAGCCCTGCATGTCCGGAGCCCCGACCTCACGGTCTCGGCGCCCGAGATCGTCGAGGTCATCGAGGCTCGCCTCGCGGAGGAGCGAGCGCGCTGGGCCATGCAGATCCACGACGGGCTCACGCAGTCCGTCACCAGCGCGGTGCTCGAGCTGCAGGCGTTCCGCTCGCGGATGGCCGCCGACCCCGAGCGGGCCCTCGACGGCCTCCGGGAGGTCCAGGAGGCGATCCGGGACGACCTCGAGCGGATCCGCGACGTGCTGTTCCGTCTCACCGACGGATCGCTTCCGGCCGGTGGAGACCCCCGACGCCGACCCTCGTGACGATCGTGCGCGAAGTCGCAGGGCGGTGGGGCATCGAGGCGCGCGTCTTCGTGGAGAGCGAACTGGCGTCCGTCCCGACCGACGTGATGGACGCGGCTACCGGCATCGTGCACGAGGCCGTCACCAACGCTGCGAAGCACGCGAAGTCGCCCGACGTCGTCGTGACCGCGCGGATCAAGTTCGACTGGCTCCAGGTCGAGATCGAAGACCACGGACAGGGGATCGCCGGCGTCGCCGACGGCGTTCCGCACTTCGGGATGCGCATGATGCGCGCCCGGGCCGAGGAGATCGGCGGCGCCATCGATATCGGATCGACGCCCGGAGAAGGCACGCGGATCGTCGCGCGACTCCCCGTCGGAGGGGCAAGGAGAGTGACATGAGGATCTTGATCGTGGACGACCACGCGCTGGTGCGGCGTGGCATGAGCTACGTGGTGAAAGAGGGCTTTCCCGACGCCGAGGTCTCCGAGGCGGAGAGCGCGGCGGCGGCGCTGGTCGTCCTGCGCAAGGAGAAGGTCGATCTCGCGCTCGTCGACGTCCGCATGCCGGATCTGGACGGCCTGGAGCTGCTTGCGGACCGTCAAGGCCGAGTGGCCCGACATCCCGGTCATCATGCTCTCCACCTACGAGAACGCTCCCTACGTGAAGCGTGCGCTCGCCGACGGCGCGTCGGGCTATCTCCTCAAGGACGCGACCCCCGAGGACCTCAGCCAGGCGATCAACGTGGCGCTGTCCGGCAGCGGCAACGTGCTGTCGCCGCGGGTGATCCAGAACCTCTTCGACGACGCCGAGTCCGGATCGCACAACGGCGGCCGCCGGTCGGAGTTCAGCCTCACGCAGCGGGAGAACGACATCCTCGGCCTCCTGGCGGAGGGTCGGAGCAACCGTGAGATCGCGCAGAGCCTGTACCTGTCCGAGAAGACGGTGAAGGCCCACCTCGCGGCGATCTTCCGCAAGCTCGGCGTCACGAACCGCACGCAGGCCGCGATGGCGGCCGTGTCCATGGGCGTCGGCCCGTACCCGGTCGGCAACGGCTTCGGCGGGCTCGGATCGTCCAGCGAGGAGCACACGACGAGGTAGGGTGCGGGCTGGCGAGGCGCAGAGGGGGAGACACGATGGCGCCGGAGGATTCCGAGGCCTACGAGCAGGACTGGTACCGCTCGATGAAGTCGCTCGCCGAGCGGCGGGAGCGGCCCGCGCCGCAGGACGCCGCCGACCCCGCACCCCGGCCTGCGGCAGACAGCGCGGCAGGGATGGCGCAGGTCGCGGCGATCGAGGCCGTGGAGGCGCTCGGCGACATCGGGGGCGGCAGCGCCGTCTCCGCATTGCTCGAATGTCTCGGCGACCCCGACGCGCCGGTGCGCATCCGCGTGATCGAGATGCTCGGCGATCTCGGCGACCGCCGTGCGGTCCCCGCGATCCGCACCATGGCGGGCGGCGATCCCGACCCGGCCGTGGTGGTCGTGGCCAAGGAGACACTGGCCCGCCTGGACGCCCCGTAACGGCGGGGCGCTCACCGATCCTTCGTGAACTCCTCGTGGATCCGGCTCGCCGTGGGGCCTCGCTGACCCTGGTACTTGCTCCCGGCGCCGCCGTACGGGGTGTCCGCGGCGGTGGTGAGGCGGAAGAAGCTGATCTGGCCGATCTTCATGCCCGGGTAGATCGTGATCGGCAGGTTCGCGACGTTCGACAGCTCCAGCGTGAGGTATCCATCCCACCCGGGGTCCACGTAGCCGGCTGTCGAGTGGATCAGCAGCCCGAGCCGGCCGAGCGAGGACTTGCCCTCGAGCCGCGCGACCAGGTCGTCGGGGATCGCGACGCGCTCCAACGTGGAGCCGAGCACGAACTCTCCGGGATGCAGGATGAACGGCTCGTCGGGCTTCACCTCGACGAGCTCGGTGAGATCCTGCGCCTGCTTCACGTCGATGAACGGGTACCGGTTGTTGCGGAAGACGCGGAACTCGGCGTCGACGTGCAGATCCACGGACGAGGGCTGGACGCAGGCCGGATCGAACGGATCGATCACGATGCGCCCGGCCGCGAGCTGCTCGCGGATCGTGTGGTCGGACAGGATCATCGGGCCGGATGCTACCCCGTCCCATGGCCGGTCACATGGCCGGTCGCGCGGACCGAGGCCCACCGCTCGAGGGTCGCCCCCGCCGCGCCGTCGTCGATCGAACGGGCGGCGAGCCGCATCCCCTCCGCGATCTCGCCGGCGGCGCCGGCGACCTCCAGCGCGGCGCCGGCGTTCAACAGGACCACGTCGCGCCGCGGCCCGGGCTCGCCGTCCAGGATCGAGCGGGCGATCGCCGCCGACTCCCGGGCGTCGCCACCGCGCAGGTCCTCGGGGGCGGCCCTCGCCAGGCCGAGGTCGGCCGGATCGAGATGGCGCTCCCGCACCTGACCGTCGCGGACGTCGTACACGGTGGACAGGCCGGTCGTGGTGAGCTCGTCGAGGCCGTCCTCGCCGCGGAACAGCTTCGCCCGGACACCGCGGCGCGCGATGACCTCCGCCATCAGCGGCAGCATGCGCGGGTCGGAGACGCCCACGACCTGCGCCACGGGGCGGGCCGGATTCGTGAGCGGCCCCAGGAAGTTGAAGACCGTCGGCACGCGCAGCTCGCCGCGCACGGGAGCGGCGTGGCGGGCGGCGGGATGGAAGACCGGCGCGAACATGAACCCGATGCCTGCCTCGGCGAGCGAGCGTTCCACGCCCGGCTGCGTCCAGGTCGATCGTCACGTCCAACGCCTCCAGCAGGTCGGCCGAGCCGCAGTGGCTCGAGGCCGCCCGGTTCCCGTGCTTGGCCACCGGCACGCCGGCGCCCGCCACGACCAGGGCGGCGACCGTGGAGATGTTGAACGTGCCGCTGCGATCCCCGCCGGTCCCGCAGGTGTCGACCACCGGCGCCGGTGGTGCGACGGGGTTCGCGAACTCGAGGGCCGTGCGCGCGAACCCCTCCAGCTCGTCGGCGGTCTCCCCCTTCGTGCGGAGCGCCATCAGGAACCCGCCGATCTGCGCGGGGGTCGCGTCGCCGCCCATGATGCCCCGCATGGCTTCGGCGGCCTCGTCGGCGCTGAGCGCCTCCCGGGCCGCGAGCCGCGTCAGGATCTGGGGCCAGCGGTCCTCGCTCATGGCGGGCGGAACGCTAGCAGGCGGCCTCCCGGAGCGACCCTTCGCCTCGCTACACTGTGGGTCCGGTCCGCCCCGGCGGCCGGCACGCGCGGGCGTGGTTCAATGGCAGAACGTGAGCTTCCCAAGCTCGAGACGGGGGTTCGATTCCCCTCGCCCGCTCTCCCCGCCGTGACCGACCCACGAGCACGCCCGCCGGCATAGGGTCGTGCGCGATGGCAGACAACGTGTCGATCCGCCGCGCGACGTACGACGACCTCCCCCGGATGCTCGACCTCGACCCGGTGAAGGAACGAGCCGACGACCTCGAGCGAGCCGTGGCGGAGGGGCGGTCCAGGGTCGCCGTCGTGAGCGGTCGCATCGTCGGGTTCTCCGTCGCGGGGACCTTCTTCGGCCACGACTTCCTGGATCTGCTCCTCGTCGATCCGTCACACCGACGGAACGGGATCGGAACCGCGCTGGTCCACGATTGGGAGGACGCCGCTCGCACGCCCAAGCTCTTCACGTCGACCAACGAGTCGAACGAGCCGATGCGGCGACTCTGCGAAGCGGTGGGCTTCGTCCACAGCGGCATGATCCAGCACCTGGATGAGAACGACCCCGAGATCGTCTACTTCAAGTCCGCGCCCGAGAGATAGCGCGGCGCCGTCGGACAGAGGTCCTTCAGCGGGCACTGCCGGCACCGTGGGACCGGCGCCTTGCAGATCTCCCGGCCCAGACGGATCAGCGCCACGTGGAGCTGCGTCCGCAGCCCGTCCGGGACGAGCGCATGCAGGAGACGGTCGGCTCGGTCCGCGGACGTCCTCGGCGGGATCAGCCCCAGCCGTCTGGAGACGCGGTGCACATGCGTGTCCACGGGGAGGGCGTCACGACCGAGTGCGAAGCTCAACACCACCGCCGCGGTCTTCGGACCGATCCCCGGGAGCGAGGTCAGGTAGTCGCGGGCCTCGCGGTCGGTCATCTCGGTGAGCGACGACAGATCGAAGGCGCCCTCGCGCCGCTTGATCTCCTGCAGGATCTCCTGGATCCGCGGCGCCTTCGTGTTGGCGAGGCCGCCGCTGCGGATCGCGTCGGCGACGCGCTGGGCGGGTGCGCCCACGATCTGCGACCAGCCTTGAGGGAAGGTGGCACGCAGGTCCCGGAATGCCCGGTCGGCGTTGATGTCGCTGGTGTGCTGGGACAGGACCGTGAGGATCAGCTCGTCCAGCGGATCGACGCTGCGCGGGGGCGCCAGTTCACCGAACTGCCGCTGCAGCCGCGCGAGGATCGCACGTACGCGCCGCGGCGTGGCGTTCGGTGCGTCGGCGGGAGCGGCTGGACTCACGGACCGACGGTATCGCGCGCTGCGTTGCGGAACTGCGTGAGCGACGGCTCGAAGTGCAGACGGACGGAGCCCGTGGGGCCGTTGCGGTGCTTGGCGATGATGAGCTCGGACTCACGCTTCTTCTCGGGGTCGGCGTCGTCGCGATGGATGAACATGACCAGGTCGCTGTCCTGTTCGATTGCTCCCGATTCCCTCAGGTCCGAGAGCTGCGGGCGCTTGTCGGCGCGGGCCTCCGGATTGCGGTTCAGCTGGCTGAGCGCCACGATCGGGATGCTGAGCTCCTTCGCGAGCAGCTTCAGGCTCCGGCTGATCTCGGCGACCTCCTGCTGGCGGCTGTCGGGGCGCCGCGCGTTCGGGCTCGTCATCAGCTGCAGGTAGTCGACGATGATCATGTGCAGTCCGCCCTTGCTGGTGCGCATCCGGCGGGCCTTCGCACGGATGTCGACGATGTTCACGTTGCCCGAGTCCACGATGTGCATGGGGGCGTCGTGCAGCACCTCAGCGGCGTACACGATGTTGGTCCAGTCCTGGGGGCCCACCCGCTTGGCACGGATCCGGTCCCAGGGCACCTTCGCTTCGGCGCAGAGCACCCGCATGCCGATCTCCGCCCGGGACATCTCGAGCGAGAACACCGCCACCGGATGGCCGTCGACGGCGACGTTGCGCGCCATGTTCATGGCGAGCGAGGACTTGCCGATGCCGGGCCGCGCCGCGATCACGATGAGGTTCCCCGGCTGCAATCCGGACGTGAGGTCGTCGAGGTCGCGGAAGCCGGTGGCCATCCCCGTATAGGTGGACTCGCGGTTCTGGATCTGCTCGAGGTCTATCATCGCCTTGTCGACGAGGTCGCTGAGGAAGGCCATCTCCTCCTTGTCCTCGCGCCGGGCGACGTCGTAGATGCGCTGCTCGGCCTCGTCGGCGACCTGTTCGGCCTCACCCGATGACGAGTAGGCCATCTCCATTACGTCGGCCGCCGCGGAGATCAGCCGGCGGCGCAGCGCGGCCTTGGCCACGATGGTGGCGTAGTGCCCGGCCGAGGCCGGCGTGGGCACCTGGTCCACGAGATCGCGCAGGTAGAGGCGTCCGCCGACGTCCTCGAGGATCCCATCACGCTCCAGGGCCTCCACCGCGGTGATGATGTCCACCGGCGCCCCGTGGGCGTACACCCCGCGCAGGGTGGCGTAGATGCGCCCGTTCGCGGAGCGGTAGAAGTCCTCCGGCTGCAGGATCTCGACGACGTCGGCGATGGCGTCGGAGGAGAGCATCATGGAGCCGAGGACGGACTCCTCGGCCTCCACGGCCTGCGGCGGCACGCGGCCATCCCCCCGCACCACGCGCAGATCTTCAGCAGCCCGAACCACAGACACCCCCTCCCCCGACGGACCCGCTGACCGTACGCCCCCGCCGGGGCCGAACCAGTGGATAACCCGGTGTGGATTGCGAACCCCCAGGTGGCGCCGGAAAATTGCTTGTCACTCCGGCCATGACCAGCACTTTCCCCATGTGGATAACCATGTGGACAAGTGTGAATCACACCAGTGACATTCGAGGGCTCTGCCCGCTCGGCGATGTGCTGGCGCGCCGGGGGTCGGGGCGTCCCGACCGAGTACAGCAGATCACCGCGCAGCTGTGGCGAGCACGTCGCGGGGATGTGGTGTGTCCGTCGTGGAACGTTCCCGAGCGTGGACGTGGGTTCCCGCCACGGGGCACGATCGAGGCGTGAGCGGACGTGAGCGCGCATCGTCGCGGAGGCTTTCGTCGGCGGCCGCGATCTGCGGCGTGGCGGGGATCTTGACGATCGGGGTGGGTGGTGCGATCGGAGCGGTCCCCGGCGTCATGTCGATCGCGAGAGCTCGCGAGGACCGGACGAGGCTCCTCTATCCCGTCGCGGCCACGTGCTTCTCGATCGGCATCGCCCTCGCGTGGAGCCTGTCGATCGAGGCCTTCCTGTGGGACATGCACCTCCACCCGGGCGCAGGCGGCGCGATCCCCCGCCCCGCCCGACCGAGATCCTGGCGTCCCCGTCATCCAGCTCACGGCATCGCTCGTCACGCTGCTCGTCGTCAAGCTGATCCAGCAGGCGGCCGCCCGCCCGAGGCGGCGCCCGCACCCGCCGCCCTCTCAGCCCGCCACGCCGTAGCCACGGACGCGCCCGGCCCCGCGAATCGGGCGCCCCGCCTGACGTGCGATCGCGGGAGGGGCGCGCGGAGTCGGGCGTCGTCGAGGCGGCGTGTACGGTGCGGCAACGTGCCGACGAGCGGGACCGGCACGCCGTCCGAGCAGCCCGAACCGCGTGTCCCCTCCCGCTGCCACGCGCCAGCCCAGGCGGCCCCAACACGAGAGGCCGGGGGAACGACCCCCGGCCTCAGCGCTGCGGTGCGGTGCGTCAGCCCTGCGCGACGACCTCCACGGTCACCACGGGCTCCACGTCGGTGAACAGCTTGACGCGGACCTCGTGGGTGCCGACCGATCGGATCGGCTCCTCCAGGTGGACGGCCTTGCGGTCGACCTCGACGCCGGCCTGCGCGCCGATGGCCTCCGCCACGTCGGCGGCGGTGACCGAGCCGAAGAGCTTGCCCTCCTCGCCGGCACGGGCCGTGATCCGCAGGCCCCCGGCGGCGATCAGCTTGGAGGCGACGGCCTCGTACTCGGTCTTCTGCCGCGACTGCCGGGTGTCGTGGGCGCGCTTCATGGAGTCCGCCTGCTTCACGGCTCCCTTGGCGGCCTTGATGGCCATGCCCCGCGGCACCAGGTAGTTGCGCGCGTAGCCGTCGGAGACCTCGACCACGTCGCCGGGCTCCCCGAGCTTCTCGATGGGCTTCTGGAGCAGGACCTTCATCGGCTCGAGTACGGCAGGAGGGCCATCTCACGGGCGTTCTTGACGGCGGTGGCGACGTCGTGCTGGTGCTGCACGCAGTTGCCCGAGACCCGGCGGGCGCGGATCTTCCCGCGCTCGGACACGAACTTGCGCAGCGTCATGACGTCCTTGTAGTCGACGTGATCGAGCCGGTCCTTGCAGAAGATGCAGATCTTGCGCTTGCCCTTCTTCTGCCAGGCCTTCTCGTCCTTCTCCCGCTTGGCGGGACGCCTGCCTTCCTTCCGCTTACCCGGCATCCAGTGGTGTCTCCTCTTGATCGGCGGCGCCGGCGGGGACCGAGACGCGCTCGCCCCAGTCGCTGCCGGAGGTGGCGGCGCCGCCCGAGCGAGGGTTCCGCTCGATGCGGGCCGTCGCCCACTTCAGGCTGGGGCCGATCTCGTCCGCCTCGACCTCGACGGCACTGCGCTTGTCGCCGTCCTGGTTCTCCCAGGCCCGGTACTGCAGGCGGCCGGCCACGACCACGCGGGTGCCGCGGGTCAGCGTCTCGGCCACGTTCTCGGCGAGTCCCCGCCAGCAGTTGACGGAGAAGTAGGACGCCTCGCCGTCCTTCCATCCTCCGTTGCCGTCGGGCATCCGGCGGTTCACGGCGATGCGGAACTTGCACACGGCCGCGCCGTTCGGGGTGTACCGCAGTTCTGGGTCGTCGGTCAGATTTCCGACCAGCGTGACCGAATTCTCGTTCGCCATCGGTGCTGTCACCTGTCTTTCTGGGTCCGCACTCCGCCTACGCGGGAGCGGGGGAAGGTTCCGTCTCGGCTGTCTTCTCGGCCGTTTGGGGGGAGGCAGCCTCCGCGTCCGCTGCGGGCTCGGACGCTGAAGCCTCCGGCTCGGGGCTCGGGGCTGGTGCGGAGCGCGTCGCCTTCGGCTCGGAGGACCCCGTCTCGGCCTTCTTCTCCGCCTTCTGGGGGTGACGGATCGTCACCTTTGCCCGCGTGACCTCGTCGGCCAGGGTGAGGGCACGCTCCAGGGGTGCGATGGTCTCTGGCTCGGCGTCGAACGCCACGACCGCGTAATAGCCCTCGGTCTGGCGATCGACCTCGAACGCGAACCGGCGACGACCCCACCGGTCGATGCCGACGACCGAACCACCGGACGGCTCGATGGCCTTCGTGATCCGGTCGACCGCCGTGCCGACGACCTTCTCGTCAGCATCGGCGGGCAGGATGAGCATGACTTCGTACGCTCGCAAACCCACCTCCTCTGGTCTGGACGGCCCCCCACGGTTGGAGGAGCAGGAAGTTCTTGGGAGAGCCTCCAGAGTGTACGTGACCAGGCCGGACCGTAGCACCCGCCGCCGACACCCGCGGTGCTGCGCCGCACGCCGCTACACTTCGGGGAACTGCCGTGCACTTCGAAGGAGGCGCGAGCGAGATGAGCACGACGATCCACGATCTGCGGGCGTGGAAGCAGGCGGGGAAGCGATTCACGATGCTGACCGCCTACGACTTCCCGACCGCCCGGATCCTCGACGAGGCGGGCATCCCGGTCCTGCTCGTGGGCGATTCCGTCGGCAATAACGTCCTCGGCTACGACACCACCCTGCCGGTGACGATGCAGGACATGCTCCACCACACCAAGGCCGTGGCGCGGGGCGCACGCACGGCGATGGTGGTCGGCGACATGCCGTTCGGCTCCTATCAGGTGTCCGTGCACGACGGCGTCCGCAACGCCGCACGGTTCCTGCAGGAGGGCGGCGCGCATGCCGTGAAGGTCGAGGGGCCGCAGATCGAGCTGATCCACAAGCTCGTGGACCTCGGCATCCCGGTGATGGCGCACGTCGGGCTCACCCCGCAATCCGTCCACGGCATGGGCGGGTACAAGGTCCAGGGCCGCGGCGAGGAGGCCTCCACGAGGCTCCTCGAGCAGGCACACGCCCTCGAGAAGGCCGGCGCGTTCGCCATCGTGCTCGAGGGCATGCCGGCCGACGTCGGGACGTCGATCACCGGCGAGCTCCACATCCCAACGATCGGCATCGGCGCGGGGCCCGGCACCGACGGCCAGGTGCTCGTCATCAACGATCTCCTCGGGTTGAGCGAACACGAGCCGCGGTTCGCGAGGGCCTACGCGGACCTTCGCGGCACGATCGCCGCGGCCGTCACGGCCTTCGCGAGCGACGTCGAGCGTGGGGACTTCCCGGACGAGGACCACAGCTACACGTAGCTCGGATCGAGCCCAGAACCGCGCCAGAACCGCATCGCCGAGCCCACCGGCCCGGCCTATGCTCTCGCGATGAACGACGAGCCGCCTCCGGCCGGTCGCGGGTACATCCTGGCTGGAGCGGGACTCGTCTCGGTCGGCATGCTCGCCTCCGTGGGGGTCCATCCCTACGACCCGTTCGGTGGCCGGCACCTGGTGGACGGGTTCACCCTCGCCGCGTTCGTCGCAACGGCCTGGCTCGCCCTGGCACGGCACCGATCGTCCCGCGATCCGCACGCCCTGCTGGTGGGGACGGGCTTCGCGATCCTCGCGATCCAGACCGCGATGCTCGCCGGCTACGCCGCGGCGGTGGGCCGGCCCGACACGCCGGCGTGGGAGGGACGCCCCTTCCCGTCGCTGGCCTGGACCTGGGCCTGGTTCCTCGCGGCGCTCTGCTTCCTGCTCGCCGTGCCGTGGTGGGAGCGCCGGGGCCGACCGCCGATCCGAACCGTCGTCGTGGCGGCCGTCGCCGCGGGCGCGCTCCTCGGCGGCGACCTCCTGCTGGCCCTGGCCCGCAAGTCGTTCGGAACGGTCAACGAGTCGGAGCTGCGGACGGACGACCCGTTCGCGCACGCGACCTGGATGCACTGGCTCCTGGGGATCGGCGCCGTCGCGCTCCTGGTGGCGGCGGCCAGGCGGGAGCTCCGGGTCGCTCGCGATCCCGCCTCTCGTGCACGGCTGGCTCGCCGCCGCCTGGATCCCGGCCGGGGCCGCGATCGCGCTCTACCTGGCATGGCCCGTCCAGTTCCGCCCGGTGCTGATCCCCGGGGCCGTGCTGTCATCGATCGCCGCGGGCATCGTCTTCGCCGCCTTCGTGGCCTCCGGCGGCGCGGAGACGACGCGGATGCGGCGAGCCACGGACCGGGCCCAGCAGATCACGGGCGGGCGTGCCGAGATCGCATCCATGATCGCCCACGAGCTGCGGGGGCCGGTCACGACCGTCATGGGTCTGGCCACCACGGGCTCCCGCCACTACGACTCGCTCGGCGATCCGGAGCGACAGGAGTTCTTCGTGCTCATCGACCAGGAGTCCCGCCGCCTGCTGCACATCGTGGACGAGACGTCGGTGGCGATGAAGATCGATGCCGGGACGATCGTCTACGACATCCGGCCCGAGGACCTCGCGGTGGTGGTGGCCGACGCCGTCGGCCGGGCCGACGCCGGCGACCACCGGGTCACGGTGCAGGCCGATCCCGACGTGCGGATCCCCATGGACCGACTCCGGTTCACCGAGACGATGGTGCACCTCGTGGAGAACGCCGCGCACTTCTCCCCCGCCCCCGAGCCGATCGTCGTGAGCGCTCGTCGCGAGGGCGACACGGCGGTCATCGACGTGGTCGACCGTGGTCCCGGCATCGCGGCGGAGCACCGCGAGCACGCCTTCGACCGGTTCGCCCACTTCCGCCCGGACGGCTATCAGGAGGTTTCCGGGACCGGCCTGGGCCTGTTCATCTGTCGGGCCCACGTGCGGGCCCACGGCGGTGAGATATCCGTGGAGGACCCTCCCGATGGCGGTACGATGCTG
This sequence comes from uncultured Actinomycetes bacterium, assembly GCA_963832225.1. Lineage (GTDB taxonomy): Bacteria > Actinomycetota > UBA4738 > UBA4738 > HRBIN12 > JALYMB01. The sequence goes on along the minus strand of CAWHTI010000003.1, from coordinate 2,311 downwards.
CGGATCAGGCTCCCGACGGAGGGCAAGGGGTGACCCCCGACCGCAAGGTTTCGCTGCTGATCTGCGACGACCACAAGATCCTCACCGATGCCCTGGCGATGGTGGTGGAGCGCGACGACACGCTCCTCCTGGTGGGTCCGCCCGTCCACGACGCCGAGTCCGCGATCAGCCTCGCCGCCGAGCAGCTGCCGGACGTGGTTCTCATGGACATCGTGTTCAAGGGAGGCATGAACGGCATCGAGGCGACGCGAAAGATCAAGGAGGTCTCTCCCGCAACGAAGGTCGTGATCATGACGGCCCACGACGACGAGCGCCTCCTGGTCGAGGCCGTCGAGGCCGGCGCCTCCGGGTTCCTCGGCAAGGAGGAGGCCGCGGGGGAGGTCCTGGCAGCGGCCAAGGCCGCGGCCGACGGCGAGGTGCTGATCGATCCGACGATCCTCACGCGGCTGCTGCACCAGGTCGCGATCGAACGCGAGGCTCGCAGCACGGCCACGGCGTTGCTGAACGACCTCACCGACCGCGAGCGCGAGATCCTGCAACTGCTCGCCGAGGGCCTGCGCAACGACGACATCGCGAGCAAGCTGTTCATCAGCCCGCAGACCGTGCAGACCCACGTGCGCAACATCCTCGGCAAGCTGCGGGTGCACTCCAAGCTCGAGGCCGTTGCCTTCGCCGTGAAGCACGGCGCCATCACCGTCTGACGCCCCGGCGGCTCTCTGCCCCTTTACCCGAGCTCGGGTATGCACTGCAACGGTCCTGAGGCCGAAACCTTGCCTGTGGCCCACCGGGGCCCGGCTCCGCCCCCCAACGGCTGGGCTCGAGAACGACGAGGGAGGGTCACCGATGAGCAGGACGCGAAAGACGCTCGTCACGCTGCTGGTGCTGGGCGTGGTGGGGACGCTGGCGGGGGTGGGAACGTTCTCGGCGTTCTCCTCCACGACCGACAACACCGGCAACACCTTCGCCGCCGGCACCGTGTATCTCGCGGACAACGACGCCGGCGCGGCCATGTACACCGTCTCGAACCAGAAGCCCGGCGACACCACGGCGCGCTGCATCCGTCTGACCTACACCGGATCGTTGGCCGCCGACGTGAAGCTCTACACCGGCTCCCCGATCAACGCGCTCGGCGACTACGTCACGTTCACCATCGAGAAGGGCTCGATGCCCGTGGGCACCGGCTTCTCCGGCTGCGCCGGCTTCAGCCCGGAGTCCACGATCTACAACGGCGAGCTCGACGACTTCGCGGCCGCGAACAACACCTATGCCAGCGGACTGTCGGCGTTCCCCGGAGTCCAGACCTCGTGGGCTCAGAACGACACGCTCGTGTACCGGTTCACGCTGACCCTGCAGGACAACAACCTGGCCAACGGCGGGGCCACCGCCCTGCAGACCGGCTCCCACGCCTTCACCTGGGAGGCCCGCAACCAGTAGGTCCGGGCCGGCTCGACCGGCGCGGCACATCCCGGGCGGCATCGCCACCCGTGCAGGAGGCTCGAGTCCACCCTCCCGGACTCGGGCCTCCGGCGCGTCCGGGGTTGCCCCGGACACGGCCACGCAGTCGTGGTCGACCGGTTCGCCGTAGGCCCGCCGGCACGCCGATCGGGGGACGGTACCGAAGGCCCGGTATGACCATCTACCGCTGCGCGGGAATGTGGAACGACGCCCAGGTGGCCGACAACCCATCTAGACGACGGTGGGCCCCAGACCCTCCGCAGAACGACGAGGAGGGGTCATCCGATGAGCAGGACGCGAAAGACGCTCGTCACGCTGCTGGTGCTCGGCGTGGTGGGGACGCTGGCGGGGGTGGGAACGTTCTCGGCGTTCTCCTCCACGACCGACAACACGGCAACACGTTCGCCGCCGGCACCGTGTATCTCGCGGACAACGACGCCGGCGCGGCCATGTACACCGTCTCGAACCAGAAGCCCGGCGACACCACGGCGCGCTGCATCCGTCTGACCTACACCGGATCGTTGGCCGCCGACGTGAAGCTCTTCACCGGCTCCCCGATCAACGCGCTCGGCGACTACGTCACGTTCACCATCGAGAAGGGCTCGATGCCCGTGGGCACCGGCTTCTCCGGCTGCGCCGGCTTCAGCCCGGAGTCCACGATCTACAACGGCGAGCTCGACGACTTCGCGGCCGCGAACAACACCTATGCCAGCGGACTGTCGGCGTTCCCCGGAGTCCAGACCTCGTGGGCTCAGAACGACACGCTCGTGTACCGGTCCACGCTGACCCTGCAGGACAACAACCTGGCCAACGGCCGAGGCCACCGCCCTGCAGACCGGCCCCCACGCCTTCGGTG
>CAWHTI010000002.1:0-129079 GCA_963832225.1 uncultured Actinomycetes bacterium | reverse complement strand
GCCGTCCGCGGCGCTCAGGCCCCGGCGCGGCGTGATCGCCGCGCGATCGCGGCTGCTGTCTGCGGGGGTGGCGTTCGCGCTGCGGAGCGGCGACGGTCGTGACGGTGGGCAGGCCGGAAACGACGCGACTGGACGCCGCAGGCCAAGAAGAAGAAGACCGCGACCCCGACCGCGACCGCCGAGCCGACGGCCGAGCCGACGGCGACCGCGACGCCGACCGCAACCGCAACCGCGACCGCGACCGCGACGGGACGGCCGACCGGCAGCGAGCCGGCCGGCAACGACCCGGCCCGGCTCCAGTTGCAGGCCTACAACCTCAACCAGGCCGGCAAGCCCGAGGAGGCGCTGCCGGTCGCGCAGAAGGCGGTCAGGCTGGGCTGCAAGGGCAACGCCGGGGTGAGCCCGTGCGGCTACGCGCTGTTCGAGCTCGCCAAGGCCCAGCGCGGCACCGGCGACGCCGAGGCCGCCGTCAAGACGCTCGAGGAGCGGCTCCAGCGCTACCCCGACGACCAGCGGGCCGCGGTCGAGGCCGAGCTCAAGAGGGCCAGGGCCGACGCCGGGGATAAAGCCCGGCGCGCGGACGCCGACATTCCTGTGTGAACACGGGAGCACAGCGGCGGTTGCTGACGTCGTCTTCGGTGTCCTGCTGCTCGGCGTGTGGCCACGGCGTGCACCGCCTCGGCGGCCCGAGCGGCAACCCGCTGTTCAACGACTGGGTCTACACCGGGCTGATGTGGAGCGGCGTCGCGCTCTGCCTCGCCCGCGCGCTCAGCGTGCGCGAAGAGCGGGCGCGTGGATGGCGATGACCGCCAACCTCGGCCTGTGGGCCGCGGCGGACCTGATGTGGACGCTGCACTACAACCACATGGACGACCCGCCCTACCCGAACCTGGCGGACGTGCTGTACCTCGCCACCTATCCGTTCGCCTCCGTCGGGCTCGTGCTGCTGTGCGGGCCCGGCTGCGGCCGGTGCGCGCGTCGCTGTGGCTCGACGGCGCCGTCAGCGGCCTGACGCTCGCCGCGCTGACCACGGCCCTGCTCCGCTCCCGCTGCTCGCCGCCACCGAGGGCGACCCCTCCGGTGGTCGTCACGCTCGCCTACCCCGTCGGCGACCTCCTGCTCTGTGCTCGGTCGGGGTGGCGCTCGCCATCACGGGCTGGCGGCCCGGGTGCGCCTGGGGCCTGATCGCGCTCGTCTCGTGCTGACCGCGATCGGGGACGTCATCTACAGCTACCTGGAGAGCGCCGGCCCTACGCCGACGGCTCGCTCCTCGGCACGATCTGGCCGGCCAGCGTCCTCGCCATGGCTGCGCCGCCTGGCAGCCGCGCCGCCGCGGCGAGCGTGCGCGCCGGACGCGGAGGCGGTCCTGATGCCCTTTGCCTTCGCCTGATCGCGCTCGGGCTGCTGCTGTACGGCTGGGTCGCCGACCTGCCGGCGCTCGCGGGCGGGCTCGCCGCCGCCGGGCTGCTCGCCGCGATGGCCCGCGGCGGCCTCGACCTTCCGCGAGAACCTCGTGCTGCTGCGCCACAGCCGCGTGGAGGCGCTCACCGACGGGCTCAGCGGGCTCGCCAACCGGCGCCGGCTGATGGGCGACCTCGAGGAGGCGCTCGCGGCCGCGACCGTCGATCCGGCGACGCTCGTGTTCTTCGACCTCGACGGGTTCAAGGCGTACAACGACGCCTTCGGGCATGACGCCGGCGACGCGCTGCTGTCCCGGCTCGGCCGCGGCCTCGCCGACTCGGTCGCCGGGCGCGGCGCGGCCTATCGCCTCGGCGGCGACGAGTTCTGCGTCCTGCTCGACCGCGAGACGACCCGCGAGCGACCCGATCGTGGCGCGCGCCGCCCTCGCGCTGAGCGACCAGCGGCGAGGGCTTCACCGTCACGGCCTCGTTCGGCGTCGTCCGATCCCCGCCGAGGCGGAGAGCTCCGAGGCCGCGCTCCAGATCGCCGACGAGCGCATGTACGCCCACAAGGACTCGCGCCGGGCGACCTCGCGGCGCCAGGCGCGCGACGTGCTCGTCCAGGTGCTCGCCGAGCGCGAGCCCGAGCTGCGCCGCCACATGGCCGACGTCGCCGAGCTGGCGGCGCGGACCGGGCGCGTGCTGGGGCTCGACGCCGAGGAGCTCGACGTCCTCTCCCGCGCCGCGGAGCTGCACGACATCGGCAAGGTCGCCGTCCCCGACGACATCATCCGCAAGCCCGGCCCGCTCGACGACGTGGAGTGGCGGATCATGCGCGAGCACACGCTCGTCGGCGAGCGCATCCTGGCCGCCGCCCCCGCCCTCGCGGCGGTCGCCCGGCTGGTGCGCCTGAGCCACGAGCACTGGGACGGGACGGGCTATCCCGACCAGCTCGCCGGCGACGAGATCCCCCTCGGCGCGCGCATCATCGCCGTCTGCGACACCTACGACGCGATCACCTCCGAGCGCGCCTAGCGCGCGCGCGCGCCACGAGGACGCGATCGCCGAGCTGCGCCGCTGCGCCGGCAGCGCAGTTCGACCCGGCGGTCGTCGACGCGTTCTGCGCCGCCAACCGGGTCGGCCCGAGCAGCGGCGCTCGCCTCCGCCTGAGCCTCCCGCCCCTGCCAGACTGCCGGGCCGGATGGGGTTCGACGCCGTCGCCCGCGCCGTCGCCGGCGTGCCCTTCATGTCGCCCGAGCAGGGGCGCCTCGTCTACGACCACGTCCGCGCCACCCGCCCCGCCGAGGTGCTCGAGCTCGGCACCGCCCACGGCGTCGGCGCGGCCTACCTCGCCGCCGGCGCTCGAGGACAACGGCGCCGGCCGCCTGACCACGGTCGACTTCGCGGGCGCCGCCTACGACCCGCCGCCGGAGGCGCTGCTCGCGCGCGCCGGGCTCGCCGGGCGGGTGCGGATCGTGCGCGAGTTCTCCTCCTACACGTGGTGGCTCAAGGAGCAGGTGCAGGCGCGCTCGGACCGCGCCGGCAACGTCGAGCCCTCTACGACTTCGTCTACCTCGACGGCGCGAAGAACTGGACGATCGACGGCCTCGCGGTGGTGCTGGTCGAGAAGCTGCTGCGCCCGGGCGGCTGGCCGCTGATGGACGACCTCGACGGACCTATGCCCAGGACCCGGGGCGCGAGGCCACCGACGGGATCGTGCACCGCGAGCTCTCCGAGCCGGAGCGCACGCAGCCGCACCTGCGCGCGGTCTTCGACCTGATCGTCGCGCAGCACCCGGCCTTCACCGAGCGTAAAGGTCCAGGACGAGTGGTGGGGTTGGGCCTGCAAGGCGCCCGGCCAGCCGCGGCGCTACTCGGTCGAGACCAGCCGCCCGCTCGGGCCGCTGGCGGCCGGCGACCGCAGCGCGCGCCTCAAGCGCCGGGCGCAGCAGGCCTTGCCGCTGACCAACAGCCGGTAGGCCGAGGTCGGCTCCACGAGCACGACCAGGCTCACCGCGAACCCGATCTCGATCGCTCCGCTCAGCCACACGATCGGCACGCGCAGGGGCAGGGGCCACGTGGGCAGCTGTCCGAGGACTCGTCCGTCGCGAGGAAGTGGGCATCCCGCGGCGAGCATGAAACCGGCGAGCGCCACCGGGATGCGTGCGCACCGACCGCTCCGGGATCGCGTGCGCTGCATGCCGCGACACTACCGGACGCGAGCCGGCCGAGCGCCGGTCGCAATCGTCTGCTCGGTCCCGCCCCGCTCGCGCCGCCGGAGATACGTCACGACCGCCAGCACCAGGTAGAACGCCGCCAGGATCAGGATCCCCGTGCCGGAACTCGATCGGCAGCACCGCGGGCAGGAACGCGCCGGCCACCCAGGCCAGCTGGAACAGCACCTCGTAGCGCACGAAGACCCGCCCCAACGCCCCCTCCGGCGCGTGGCGCTGCATCAGGCTCTGGAACGCGAGCCGTCCGAACTCGGTGGCGGCGCCGGCGACGAGCGCGAACACGGCGAGCACGGGCAGCGCGTACCACTGGAACGCGACGCCCGCGCCGAGGCCGGCGCCCAGGACGCACGAGACCACCATCGCCTCCTCGCGGACCGTGCGCGGGAACCGCGGCGCCACCATGTCGGCCAGGAACCCGCCGGCGACCGCCGAGCCGGCCAGCACCGCGAACCACCACGCGGGCTGCCCGCCTCGCCGCAGGCTGAACGCCATCAGGAAGAGCAGGAACCCGCTCGCCGCGCGCATCCCCACCGCGCCGATCGCGGGCAGCGTGAGCGCGGGGATCCGGCCACGCGGGCCCACCGGCCGGCCGGCTCCCGGTCGCCCTGGGCCGGGGCAGCCGCAGGTTCAGCGCCGCCGACCCCGCGTATGCGGCGGCGGCCAGATACATGGGCCCGCCGCCCCGAAGAGCTTCAGGAACGCGAACCCGAACGGCGCCGCCCAGATCGCACCGCCCACGGCGACCCGGCCCAGGCGGGCGTTCGCCTGCATCAGCCCCTCGTCGGGATCGGCGTAGGCCATCGTGAGGCCGTTCTTCGTGATCGCGTGCACCTTCGACGCGACGAGCAGGGAGAGCGCCAGCGGGAACAGCGAGCAGCGAGTCGACCCGCGGCGCGGCGATCACGGCGACCACGGCCCGGACCAGCGCGGCGGCGAGCGAGATCCAGCGGCGGGGCCCGGCCCGGTCCAGCGGGATCACCAGCAGCGGCCCGGCGAGCGCGAGCGGCAACATCGTGAGCCCGAGGTACAGCGCCACCCTCACCTTCGCCTCGTCCACCGGCAGCGAGAAGAAGACGGAGTCCGCGAGCGAGATCGCGATCAGCGCGTCGCCGGCCGCGCTGGCGAAGTGCGCGAGCGCGTACGCGTCCAGCGGCCGGTCGCTCCGCCACATGCGCCGGAGCGGCCAGACCAGCGACTCCGCGAGACCCGCGAGGCCCAGCAGCGACGAGCTGCCACCACGGATACCGCGGCGGCCGGGGCTGGTCGACCCGCACCCCGGCCCCGCGGTCAGTCCGTCAGCCGCTCGCGCAACAGCTCCTGTGCGAGCTTCGGGTTCGCGGAGCCGCCGGAGGCCTTCATCACCTGGCCGACGAGGAACCCGATCACACCCTCGTTCCCGCCCGGAACTTCGCTGCGGCGTCGGCGTTGTCGGCGATGACGCGGTCGGCGATCGCGCCGAGCTCACCGGTGTCGGAGACCTGCCCCAGGCCCCGCCGTTCGACGATCGTCTCGATCCGTCGCCGGTCGTGAACGCCTCCTCCAACGCCTGCTTGGCGCCGGCCCCCGAGAGGGCGTCCTCCGCCAGCAGGCGAAGCAGGTCCACGAGATGGTCCGGCGGTCACCTTCGACGCGACGTCGCCCGCCCGGTTCTGCAGGGCCGCGAGGTCCTGGGTGATCCACGTCGCGGCGGCCGCCGGCTCCGCGCCGGCCGCGACCGTGGCCTCGAACAGCGACGTGGCCTCCCGGTCGGCGACGAGCACCCGGACCACGTCGGGACGCAGGCCCAGCTCGGCTCGCGTACCGGGCGCGGCGTGCGGCGGGCAGCTCCGGGAGCGTCGAGCGGACCCGGTCGACCCACGCCCGGTCGGGATCGAGCGCGGGGATGTCTGGCTCCGGGAAGTACCGGTAGTCGAACGCCTCCTCCTTGGAGCGCATGCTCTTGGTGGCGCCGGCGTCCTCGTCCCAATGCCGCGTCTCCTGCACCACCGGTTCGCCGGACTCCAGCGCCCGGGTCTGCCGGTCGATCTCGAAGGACAGCGCCCGCTCCATGCGACCGGACCGAGTTCATGTTCTTGATCTCCACCTTCGTGCCGAACGCGTCCGAACCCCGGGGGCGCAGCGAGACGTTCGCGTCGCAGCGCAGGGACCCCTCCTCCATCCGGACGTCGCTCACATCCAGGGACTCGAGGGTCGCGCGCAGCGTGCGCAGGTACGCGCCCGCCTCCTCGGGCGTGCGCATGTCGGGCTCGCTCACGCACTCGACCAGCGGCACGCCGGCGCGGTTGAAGTCGATCAGTGCGGAGTCGGCGTCGTGGATCCGACCGCTCGCGCTGCCGTGGGTGGTCTTGCCGGTGTCCTCCTCCATGTGCACCCGCGTGATGCCGACGCTCGATGTGCCGCCGTCGGGCAGTTCGACGTCCAGGTGCCCGCCCACGCAGATCGGCAGGTCGAACTGGCTGATCTGGTAGTTCTTCGGCATGTCCGGATAGAAGTAGTTCTTCCGGTGGAACAGGGAGTGCGGCGCGATCTCCGATCCCAGCGCGAGGCCGATCTTCACGATCGAGGCGATCGCCGCCTCGTTGGGCACCGGCAGCGACCCGGGATGGCCCAGGCAGACCGGGCAGACGTTCGTGTTGGGCTCGACCCCGAACTCGACCCGGCAGCCGCAGAACATCTTCGTCCGGGTGGCGAGCTCCACGTGGCACTCCAGCCCGATGACGGTCTCGTAGGCGGCCATGACGGGCTGAGCTTACCGCGCTGCCGTTTCACGCCATCCGTCCCAACCGGCGTTGGTTCGGCGCATGGAAGCGAGGCCGCCGGCCGGCGTTGCGAAGGCCCACCCGTATCCTCGGGAGATGCCCGCCGAGGAGGTCCGCGGACCCAGCTCCGCGAAGATCTGGACCGGCCTCGTGACGGTGTACTTCTTCTGGGGCACGACGTACCTCGCGATCGACCGGTCGAACCGGACGATCCCCCCGCTGGTCGGGCCCGCGATCCGGTTCCTGGTGGCCGGCGCCGTGCTGATGCTGCTCAGCCGGATCCGCGGGAACTGGCGGCGCCCGCACCCGCGCGAGTGGATCGGCGCGGCGGCGATCGGCGTGCTCCTGCTGTTCGGCGGGAACGCGCTCGTCGCCACTGCCGAGGACCTGGGCGTTCCCACCGGGATCGTCGCGCTGATCATCGCGCTCGTGCCGTTGTGGATCGCCCTCATCGACCGTGTCGTCCTGCGGAGCGCGGCGATGGGCTGGCGCGTCGTGGTCGGCCTCACGGGCGGGTTCGCCGGAGCGGCGCTGCTCGTGACCGGGCAGGTCGGCGGCGAGGTCCGGCCGCTCGGCCTCGCGGTCGCGGTGATCGCGTCGCTGTCCTGGGCCTCCGGCTCGCTGGTGAGCCGCGAGGTCGCGCTCCCGCCCGACGCGCTCCAGGCCAGCGGCATGCAGCAGCTCGTGGGCGGCGCGGTGATCCTGATCGTCGCGGCCGGAGCCGGGCAGCTGGGCGACCTCGACCTGGCGCAGGTCACCCGGGAGTCGCTGCTCGCGCTCGTCTACCTGATCGTGATCGGCTCGCTCCTCACGTTCTCGACCTACCTGTGGCTGCTCCGGAACGCCCGGACGTCGCTCGTCTCGACCTACGCGTACGTGAACCCCGTCGTGGCGCTCACACTCGGCGTGATCGTCAACGGCGAGACGGTCACGGCCCGAACGCTGATCGCGGCCGGCGTGATCCTGGTCGCGGTGGCGCTGATCGTCTCGGCCGGCGGGGCCGCACGATCCGTTCGCGAGGAGGCCACGGAGGCCGAGGCCCACTGAGACGCGCCGCGCCCGACGCGGGCGTGGCTCAGAGGGTCGGTCGGAGATCCAACGCGAGATCGGCTTCGAGCGCGGCGGCCGCGCGGAAGAGCGTGGCCTCCCCGAGCGCGGGGGTGGTGAGCTGCAGGCCGATCGGCAGCCCGGCCTCGTCGACCCCACAGGGCATGCTGAGCGCGGGCGTGCCGGCGAGGTTGGCGGGGATCGTGAAGATGTCGTTGAGGTACATCGCCAGCGGGTCGTCGGCCTTCTCGCCGATGCGGAACGCCGTGGTCGGTGTCGTCGGCGAGACCAGCACGTCGTAGTCGGTGAAGGCCGCCTCGTAGTCCCGGATCACGAGCGTCCGCACCTTCTGGGCCTGGCCGTAGTACGCCTCGTAGTACCCGGCCGACAGGGCGTACGTCCCGAGCATGATCCGGCGCTTGACCTCCGCGCCGAATCCCCGGCCGCGCGTGCGGAACATCATCTCGATCGAGTCGTCGCCGTCCACGCGCAGGCCGTAGCGCACGCCGTCGTAGCGGGCGAGGTTCGACGACGCCTCGCTCGGCGCGATCAGGTAGTACGCGCTCAGGGCGTACTCGGCGTGCGGCAGCGTGGCCTCCCCCACCTTGGCGCCCAGGTCGCTCAGCCGGTCCACCGACGCGCGGACGGCGTCGCGGACCGCCGGCTCCACGCCCTCGCCGAACGCCTCCGCGACCACGCCGACGCGCAGGCCCTCGACGCCGCCCTCGAGTCCCGCCAGATAGTCGTCGACCGGCTGCTCCAGGCTCGTGGCGTCGCGATGGTCCTCCCCCGCCATCGCTCCCAGCAGGGTCGCGGCGTCCCGAACGCTCCGGGTGAAGGTGCCGACCGTGTCCAGCGAGGACGCGAACGCGATCAGTCCGTACCGCGAGATCCGGCCGTATGTGGGCTTGAGACCGACGACGCCGCAGAGCGCGGCCGGCTGGCGCACCGATCCGCCGGTATCGGTGCCGAGCGCCCAGACGGCCTCGCCCGAGGCCACGGCCGCGGCCGATCCGCCGCTGCTGCCGCCCGGCACGCGCTCGAGGTCGTACGGGTTGTGCACCGGACCGTACGCCGAGTTCTCGTTGGACGAGCCCATCGCGAACTCGTCGCAGTTCGTCTTGCCCAGGAGCACGGCGCCGTGGCCGGAGAGCCGCTGCCACGCGGTGGCGTCGTACGGCGGCACGTAGGACTCCAGGATCTTCGACCCGCACGTGGTGCGGATCCCCTTCGTGGTGAACACGTCCTTGAGCGCCAGCGGGATGCACGCGACCGCGTGCTGGGGGGCGCCCGAGGTGCGGTGGACGTCGAGCTCCTCGGCGCGTTCGAGCGCGACCTCGGGCGTGCGCGTGAGGAAGGCGTGCAGCCGCTCGTCGACGGCGTCGGTCCGCTCCAGGCACGAGCGCGTGATCTCCACGGCGGAGGTCTCCCCCGCCCGCAGGAGCTCGGCCAGCTCGCTGCCGGTGCGATCGCACAGCTCGGAGGCCAGCGGCGTCACTCGCCCGTCTCCGCGATGCGCGGAACCTTGAACCGGCCGCCCTCGGACTCGGGCGCGTTGGCCAGCGCCGCCTGCTGGCTGATCCCCGGCTCCGGCACGTCCGGACGCAGGACGTTGGAGCGCGGGATCGGACTCGCGGTCGGCGGGACGTCGGCGGCCGCGACCTCGCCGACCGTGGCCGCGTGTTCCAGGATCACGGGGAGCTGCGCGCGGAGCCGTGTCTTCTCGTCGTCGGTCAGCTCCAGCCGGGCCAGCTTCGCGACGTGCTCGATGTCGATCTCGACCGGCATGCGCGCAGTCTAGCCGGGGCGCTCCTCCAGCAGCCGGGCGGCGGCCTCGGGCGGGATCTCCATCAGGTGGCCGTCCACGAGCCTTCGCAGCAGCTCGCGCCAGCCCGGTCCCGCCTCGTCGACGGAGGCCATGAGAGCCAGCGCCTCGTCGTACCTGCCCTCGGTCGCCATGCCGATCGCGGCCCAGTACTTCACCTCCAGCAGGCCGGGACCGGCGGCGAGGGCGGCCTCGCGCTCGCGCCGGACGCCCTCGGCGTCGTGCTCCAGCTCGAGCTCCTCGGACCGCTCCAGGTGCTCGTAGGCGCGGTGGATGTCCACGAGCCGGCGCAGCTCCGCGTTCGGGTCGCCGTGGTCGTCGGCGTGCAGGTGCATGCGGACGCCGCGCCACGGCTCATCGAGGCGGTCCGGGCCCACGATCAGGATGCCGGCCGCCTGCCGGCCACGGATGTCGCCCCGTTCGCCCTCGGCCGCGTCGAGCGCCGCGAGCAGCCGTTGCGCGAGGTCGCCGTCGGCCGCCGTGTACGCCGCGGCCATGGCGTCCCACACGGTGTCCTGCCACATCATGTTCGCCTGGCAGGTGAACGCCTCGCCCGCGGCGTGTCCGGCCGCCGGGATCGTGCGCTCGCCGGTGTGCGTGGCCACGTTCCCGTCCGCGTCCACGATCCCGACCTGCCGGACGTCGGCGTCCGCGTCGTCGGCCGCGAGCCGGTCCAGGGTCTCCTGCGCGGTGGCCCCCTCGCGCAGCAGGTCCAGGCCACGCGGCCCGTACGACATCTCCAGGAACGCCTGGGTCGCCACCGCGCCGACGCCGGCCTCGGCCCAGGGGACGGTGCCGCCCGCGGCGAACCAGTGCGACTGCACCGCGATGCCCAGCTCGCCGGTCCGCGGATCGCGCGCCACGATCGAGTACGTCACCGGCCGAGCCTCTTCAGGAACTCCTGCTCGTCGACGAGCTCGACGCCGAGCTCGACCGCGCGGTCGTACTTCGACCCGGGGCTCTCCCCCGCGACCACGAAGCTCGTCTTCTTGCTGACGCTGGAGGCGACGCGCGCCCCCGCCGCCTGCGCGGCCTCGGCCGCCTCCTCGCGGGAGAGCAGGTCCAGACCGCCGGTCAGCACGATCGTCTGCCCCTCCAGCGGTCTGGGACCCGTGTCCCGTTGCACGGGCTCGGCCATGCGCAGGCCGGCGGCGCGCAGCTTCTCGATCAGAGCCACGTTCTCCTCCTCGTCGAACCACTCGCGCACGCGGGCGGCGATCTCCGGGCCGATCTCCGGTACGGCGTCGATCTCGTCCTCCGATGCCGCCATGAGGGCATCGATCGATCCGAACGCCCGGGCGAGGACCTGGGCCACGTGCTCGCCCACGTGCCGGATGTTGAGGCCGACCAGCAATCGCCAGATCGGCCGGTTCTTGGACCCCTCGATCTGCGTCAGCACGTTGGAGATCGACCGGTCCTTGAACCCCGGCAGGGTGCCGAGCCGCTCCGCGTCCAGCGCGTAGATGTCGGCCGGGTCCTCGATCATGCCGCGCCCCAGCAGCGCCATGACGGTCTTGTATCCCAGGTGCTCGATGTCCATGGCGCCCCGCCCGGCGAAGTGGAACAGCCACTCCAACCCCTGGTCGGGACAGCCGCGCTTGTTGGGGCAGCGCCAGTCCGCCTCGCCCTCCGGGCGAACGAGCGGTGTCTTGCACGACGGACAGGCCGGCGGCATCTTCCATCTGCGCGCGCCCCGCTTGCGCTTGGCGAGCACGGGACCGACGATCTCGGGGATCACGTCGCCGGCGCGGCGGACGATCACGTGATCCCCCTTCCGCACGTCCTTGCGACGGACCTCGTCCTCGTTGTGCAGGGTCGCGTACGTGACCGTCACGCCACCCACCATCACCGGATCCAGCACGGCGAACGGCGTGATCTTGCCGGTGCGCCCGGTGTGGATGTCGATGTTCTCCAGCAACGTGGTGCGCTCCTCGGGCGGGAACTTGACGGCGATCGCCCACCTGGGCGCCCGCGCGGTCGACCCCAGCTCCTGCTGCTGCGCCGTGCGATCCACCTTGATCACGACGCCGTCGATCTCCCAGTCGACGGAGTGTCGGTCGCGCTCCCACCGCTGCGTGTACGCGAACGCCCCCGGCAGGTCGTCGACGCGCTCGACCGTGGGTGCGACCGGCAGTCCGGCCTCCCCGGCCCACTCCAGGAACTCCATGTGCGAGCCGAACCGCGCGCGCTCGGCGTATCCGAACGAGTGCACCCACATCCGGAGTGGCCGCGAGGCCGTCACCTTGGGGTCCTTCTGCCGGAGCGAGCCGGCGGCCGCGTTGCGCGGGTTGGCGAACGCGCGCTGCTCCGCCTCCAGCAGCCGGCGGTTGAGGTCCTCGAAGGCCTTGACGGGCAGGTAGATCTCCCCGCGCACCTCGATCACGGGCGGCGGCTCCGCGACCTTGAGCTGCCGCGGGATGCCCCGTCACGGTGCGGACGTTCGACGTGATGTCCTCGCCGGTGACGCCGTCGCCACGGGTGGCCGCCTGCACCAGGACCCCGCGCTCGTACGTGAGCGCGCACGCGACCCCGTCGATCTTCTGCTCGCACGTGTACGCGACGTCCGTGCCCACCGCTCGCTCGACGCGAGCGGCCCAGGCCCGGAGCTCCTCGAGGCTGAACACGTTGTCCAGGGACAGCATCCGCGCGCGGTGGGCCACCGGCGCGAACAGATCGGCCGGCGCCCCGCCCACGCGCTGCGTCGGCGAGTCCGGCGTCGCCAGCTCGGGGAAGTGATCCTCGAGGGACACGAGCTCCCGCATCAGCTCGTCGTACTCGGCGTCGGAGACCTCGGGATCATCCAGGACGTGATACCGGTAGCTGTGGTGGTTCAGCTGCTCGCGCAGCTCCTCCACCCGAACCTTCGCCTCGGCTCGCTGCCGCTCGGCGGCTCGCTCGGCCGAGACCTTCGCCGCCATCAGTGTGCGATCTCCACGCCGCCCGCCACCCCGATCCGCTCTCCCACCACCACCACGCCGCCGTCGACCCCCGGGACCTGCTGCAGGTACTGCAGCGCCTTGCGGAAGCCGTCCTCCTTCGGGAGCAGCGCCTGCACCCCCGCCGCCGCGGCGTCGGCGAGCATGCACGACGATGCGAGCACCGCGAGACCGTCCGGGCCCTCGCCGCCGCGCCCCCGCCCGAGCGTCGTGGAGACCCCGACGCCCCGGCGGTCGGGCAGCACCACCACCGAGATCGGCTCGCCGCCGCGGCGTTTCACGGACAGCTTCATGCGCTTGCGGGTGACGATGAAGTAGTCGCCGCCGCACGTGACGGTGAGCTCCGACATGCCACGAGCCAGGAACCGGCCCACCTGATCGGTCACGGCACCCTGGAACGTGAACATGGGGCCGACGCCCGCATCCGACGCGGACGACACCATCTCACGGACGATCTCGGGCGCGTCGTCGGGCACCTCGATCGCCCGCTTGCTGTCGCGGAAGGCCGGGTCGCGCAGCGCGTAGGACTGCAGCTGCTCCCAGAACGACAGGGCCGCGGCGCGGGACTCCTCGGCGTACTCGGGCGAGGCCGTGATGTGCAGCACCATGTCCTGCACCTGGATGTCGAAGCTCTTCGGACGCCGCTTCAGCAGCTTCAACGAGACTCCTCGCCTGGGAACGGGCCGGGGATGTGCCCGGGGATGTGGCCGGGGATGTGCCTGCAAAGGGATAGTAGCCGAGCCCGGCGAACGCACCGGGGATGATCGTGCCGCGTCCGGATCCGGCGCGCCGCGCGAGCGTCAGCGTGTCGCCCGGACGATCCGGCCGCCGCCCAGCACCTCGTCGCCGCGGTACATCACCAGGCTCTGCCCGGGGGCGACGGCGTGCTGCGGGGTTCGGAACTCGACCCGGACCTCCTCGCCCGCCGGCGTCACGACCGCCGGGACGTCCTGTCCGCGGTATCGGATCCGGACCTCGGCCTCGAACGGGGCCTCGCCCGGGGACGCCCCGGCGACCCACCGGACGCGGTCGGCCACCAGCCCGCGCCGGGCGAGCAGCTCGTGCGGTCCGACGACGACCTGGTTCGCAGCCGCGTCGACCTCCACGACGTAGGTCCGCTCGCCGGTGACCACGCCCAGGCCGCGACGCTGGCCCACGGTGAAGCCGAACGTGCCGTCGTGGGTGCCCAGGACGCGGCCCGCCGGGTCCACGACCTCCCCGGACTCCACGAGCTCCGGGGCGGCGGCGCGCACGAACGCGCCGGTCTCCCCCGCCGGCGCGAAGCAGAGCTCCTGCGAGTCGGGCTTGGCGGCCACGGGCAGCCCGAGGCGGGACGCATGCGCACGCGTCCGGGCCTTCGGCATGGCGCCGACCGGGAACAGCGATCGCGCCAGCTGGCCCTGCCCCAGCATGTGGAGCATGTAGGACTGATCCTTGGACCGGTCGAGTCCGCGCAGCAGATGCATCGACCCGCCGGCGTCCCGCTCCGTGCGCACGTAGTGACCGGTGGCGACCAGGTCCACGCCGAGCTCGTCCGCCCGCGCCAGGAACGCTCCGAATTTGATCTCGCCGTTGCATCGCGCGCAGGGGTTGGGGGTGCGGCCGGCCTCGTGCTCGGCCACGAAGTCGGCGATCACGGTGCGGTCGAACACGTCCGACAGGTCCACGATCTCGAACGGGAAGCCGGCGACCCGGGCCACCTCGGCGGCGTCAGCGCGGGCGGCCGGCCCGCAGCATCCGTGCTCCACGTCGTCGAGGTGCACCAGGCGCATGTGGGAGCCGATCACCTCGTAACCCTGCTCCTGCAGCAGGCAGGCGGCGACCGAGGAATCGACGCCGCCGGACATGGCGACCAGCACGGAGGGACCCATGGGTCGAGGCTAACATCGCCCCGCGTAAGCTCCGGACCCATGATCGAGGCCCGCTTCGACGACCTCACGCCGGGAGCCGCGTCGTTCCGGCTGGTGGGGCCGGCCGGGGTCCTGGAGGCGCGGCGGCCCGACGAGGTGGCGGGCGTGATCGCCGCGGCCGGATCCTCCGCGCAGCGCGGACTCTGGGTCGGCGGCTTCGTGTCGTACGAGGCGGCGCCCGGCCTCGACCCCGCCCTCGAGGTCCGGCCGCGGTCGGCGGACGATCCCTTCGCCGAGCTTCCCCTCGCGTGGTTCGCGCTCTTCGAGGGCCGCGAGGAGACGCAGCTCCCGGAGCCGCGCGAGGACGGGCCGGCACCCTCCGGCGACGGCTGGCGGCCCTCCGTGGACCGCGCGCGGTACGACGCCGCCATCGGGACGGTCCACGAACGGATCGCGAACGGCGACGTCTACCAGGTGAACCACACCCTCCGGCTCCGGTCCAGGCTTGCGGGCGACGAGCGGGGCCTGTACCGCGACCTGTGCTTCGCGCAGCGCGGTCGTTACGCGGCCTATCTGAATGCCGGACGCTATCGCGTCTGCTCAGCCTCGCCCGAGCTGTTCTTCGAGCTGGCCGACGGACGCCTCACGACGAAACCCATGAAGGGCACCGCGCCGCGCGGCCGCTGGCCGGCCGAGGACGACGCGGCCGCCGAACAGCTGGTGGCGTCGGTGAAGGACCGGGCCGAGAACGCCATGATCGTGGACCTGCTGCGCAACGACCTCGGCCGGGTCGCTCGCCCCGGCGGGGTCCGGTGGAGCGAGGTGTTCGCGGCGGAGCGCTACGAGACGGTGTGGCAGCTCACGTCCACCGTCAGCGCCGAGCTGGAGCCGCACGCAGGCCTGGTGGAGATCTTCCGGGCGCTGTTCCCCAGCGGCTCGGTGACCGGCGCGCCGAAGGTGCGGAGCATGCAGGTCATCGCCGGCCTCGAGGACTCCCCGCGGGGTGTGTACTGCGGCGCCGTGGGGTTCCTGAGCCCGCCCGGCGCCGCGCCCGCCGCCCGGTTCAACGTGGCGATCCGCACGGTGACGGTGGACGGAGAGTCGGGCACCGCCGAGTACGGGGTTGGCGGGGGGATCACGTGGGACTCGCGAGCCGGCGCCGAGTACGACGAGACCGTGGCGAAGGCCCGGGTGCTCACCGAGCGTCGTCCCCGGTTCGAGCTCCTGGAGACGATCCTGTACGAGGCGGATCACGGGCTGCGCCGCCTCGACCGTCACCTCGAACGGCTCCGGGGATCCGCGATCTACTTCGGCTTCGCGTTCGACGAGCCGGCGGTGCGCGAGGCCCTCGATCGCGAGGTCGCCACGGCCGGCGGCCGGCGCTCGCGTATCCGGGTCCTGCTGGACCGGGCCGGCAGGATCACGACGGCGTCGATGCCGCTGGCCGCACGGCCGGAGCCAGCCCGCCTCGAGCTGGACGACGTGCCCGTGGACCCCGCCGACGTCATGCTCTTCCACAAGACGTCGCGGCGCGAGCGCTACGACTCGGCGCGAGCGCGCCATCCCGACGCGGACGACGTGCTGCTGCTGAACCGCCGGGGCGAGGTGACGGAGACGACGATCGCGAACCTGGCCGCGAGGCTGGACGGCCGCTGGATCACGCCGCCCCTCGACGCGGGGCTCCTTCCGGGAACGGAGCGGGCCGCCATGCTCGCCGAGGGCGCGATCGAGGAGGGATCCCTGCGGCCGGAGGACGTCGCGGCCGCCGAGGAGCTGCGGCTGATGAATGCGACCGGTCCCTGGCGACGGGCGGAGCTCGTCGGGTCCTAGTCCGCCTCGGTCGGCGCAGGGCGCTCCGGTGTCTCGGCCTCGCCCGGGAAGGCGTAGGGCCGCATGCGGTCCTCATCCAACGGGCACGCGCACAGCGGGCACCTGGGCGGGTCCTCGTAGACCAGCACCACGCGCTCACAGAACGGGCACTCGCTCTCCCGCATCGCAGGAGGCTCGACCATCTCGTTCATCGTGTTGGTCCGCTCGGGGGGAGCGGTCCCCACCTTCATCGGCAGGCTGTGATGCGGCCTTGACGCACGAACGCCCTCCCCCGCGCGGGGGAGGGCGCTGTCCGTCGGTCGTCGGGGCCACCCGGGACCTTCGGCTATGCCGCCTCGTCGCGGCGCTTGCGCTTGCCGCGGGGGACGTAGCTGTGTACGGGTTCGTGCTGCCAGCAGTGGTCCCACTTGCTGTACATCGACAATCTGGTGCCGCAGCCCGGGGCGGCGCAGACGCGACCCTTGGCGAACGTCTTGTTCGGCCGAGGGAGCGACCGCACCGAACCGCCGCGGTACGTCTCCTGTGCCTGAGCCACGCTCCTCACTTCCTTCCGAGCGCTCGCCCCTCGACGGGCATCGATCTGCGTGGCGAGCCTCGCTGCGTATACGAACCCCAGGAGCCGTAGGTTCATTCCGGATCATCGGTGCATGGGTTCGCGGCGACGCCGCAGCGGTCTCCGGGGCTCAGGCGTCCGCGAGCCGCCGGGCCAGCGCCCCCGAGGAGGAGGTCATCTGCACGACACGCGAGGTGAACCCCAGGCTCTCCCAGAACTCCATGGCGCCCTGGTTCGGCGTGAAGGTCTTCAGCTCCACCCACGGGATGTCGCGCTCCTGGGCGAACCGGGCGGCCTCGGCCACCAGCGCCCTGCCGACGCCCCGCCCCCGGAAGTCCGACCGAACCACCACGCCCGACAGCTCCAGCGCCCGCTCGTCGGAGAACCTCGAGGGCGTTCGCGGCTCCGCGTAGGCCATCCCGACCAGGTCCTCGCCCTCCTCGGCCACCAGGACGAGCTGCTGACGCCCCGCGATCGCGGCCCGGTACTTGGCGCCGACCTCGTCGTAGAAACCCGGTCGGGGCGTGAACACGCGCCACTCCCGCTGCATCCGGTCGAGCTCGGTGAAGAAGCGCACCAGCTCGGGCACGTCCTCGTCCGTCGCCCGCCGGACCCTCACTATCCCTCGCCCCCGAAGGACGGCTCGCGGCGCTCCAGGAAGGCTCGCATCCCCTCCCGCTGATCGGCGGATTCCGAACAGCTCCACGAACAGCTCCCGCTCCCGGGCCATGCCGGAGGGCCCGGGCGTGTCGACGGCGGCGCGGATCGCCGCCTTCGCCGCGGCCAGCGCCTCGCGCGGACCCCGGGCGAACTCCCGAGCGTGGGCGATGGCGACGTCCAGCACCTCGGAGGCCGGCAGGACGCGGTCGGCCAGCCCCAGCTCGAGGGCGCGGGCCGCGTCGAGCTGCGCGCCCGTGTACACGAGGCGCCGCGTCCGGGCCGGACCGAGCAGCCGGGTGAGCCGCTGCGTGCCGCCCGCGCCGGGGATCACGCCGATCTTGATCTCCGGCTGCCCGATCGTGGCGTCCTCCGCCAGGTACCGGAGATCGGCGCCGAGCGCGAGCTCGAGCCCCCCGCCCAGCGCGTACCCGGTCACGGCCGCGATCGAGACCTTCGGCAGCGCCTCCAGCGCGTCGATCGCGTCGCCGAGTGCGGCGACGACCGGTCGGATCTCGTCGGGGCCGAAGTCCGCCATCTCCTTGATGTCGGCGCCGGCGGCGAAGAGTCGCTCCCCGCCCCAGATCACCAGGGCGCCGACGTCGGACCGCTCGGCGGCCTCGGCGACGACCTCGCCCAGCTGCAGGCCGACGGCGTGCGAGATCGCGTTCGCCGGCGGCCGATCGAGCCGGACGATCCCCACGCCGTCGTCGACCTCAAAGCGCACGAACGTATCCATGGTCCGCGAGCCTATCGCCCGCTGACGCCGGCCGGCGGCCCGGATACGCTTCGCGCCCGTGGACCGGCCAGAGGCAGCCAGAGAGGCAGCCAGAGAGGCAGCCAGAGACGCAGCCGGAAGCGCAGGATGTCGCCCGCGTTGCGGCGGCGCTGAAGGCCGAGCCGGTGGCGTGGCGGCCGGCCCTGCGCGGGGGGCAGACGGCGGCGGCACGGTGGATCGTCACGCTGCCCGATGGCGCCCGCGCGTTCGTCAAGATCGGGGCGACCCTCGAGACCGCCGCATGGGTCCGCGACGAGCACCTGATGTACACCCAACTCCGCGGCCGCCCGTTCCTACCCCGTATGGCCGGCTTCTCCGACGACGGGGAGCGGCCGGTGCTGGCGATCGAGGACCTCTCGGATGCATCGTGGCCTCCTCCGTGGGACCGCACCGGCGTGGACGCCGTGCTCGCCTGCCTCGACGAGGTCCACGCCGCGCCGCCGCCGCCCGACGTCCCGGGCGCCGAGCGGCACGAGGCGCGGTTCCACCAGGCGTGGCGCGACGTCGCCCGCGACCCGGCGCCGTTCCTCGCGCTCGGCCTCTGCGGCGCCGGGTGGCTGGATGAGGTCCTGCCGACGTTCGCGGAGGCGACGGCGGGCGCGACGGCGACAGGCGCATCCCTCCTGCACTGGGACGTTCGGAGCGACAACCTCTGCCTGCGCGACGGTCGCGCGCTGCTGATCGACTGGAACTGGGCGTGCGTCGGGAACCCCCGATGGGATCTGGCCTTCTGGCTTCCGAGCCTCGCCGCCGAGGGCGGCCCGGCCCCGGCCTCCGTCATGCAGGGGGACGACGTGCCCGCACTCGCCGCCGTCGTCGCCGGCTATTTCTGCGCGCACGCCGGGCTTCCGCCGATCCCTCAGGCCCCGCACGTGCGCCAACTGCAGCTGCAGCAGGCGCGGACCGCGCTCCCCTGGGCGGCCCGTGAGCTGGGACTTCCGGCGCCGGCGTGAGCCCAGCCGCTTGCACCTGCAAGTGTTCGCTACACTGCCCGGTCGATGAAGCACGCACGAGCCGACGCCGGGGCCGATAGCGGCGACGTGATGGAGCTCCTCCGCGGCCGGGGTCTGCGGATGACCCCACAGCGCCGGGCGATCGTGGCCGAGGTCATGCAGACCGACGGGCACATCTCGCCCACCGCGATCGCGCGGAAGGTCCAGGGTGAGATGCCGGGCGTGAACGCGTCGACGGTGTACCGGACGCTGGCGCTCCTGGAGGAGGTGGGTGTCCTGGCCCACTCGCATCTGGAGTCCGGCGCCGAGTACCACCGCTCCGAGGAGGCCGCGCACGTGCACCTCACGTGCGCCCGCTGCGGCAGCGAGGACGCGCTGAGCCTCGCCGAGGCCGACTCCCTGCACGCGCTGATCCGCACGCATCACGGCTTCGAGGCCGACCTCACCCACTTCGCGATCGGCGGGCTGTGCCGGCGATGCGCGAGGCTGCAGGCCGCCGGCTGACCGGCCGATCACGGCACCCCCGCCCACCGATCCGGCTCACCCCACGTGCGCGTCCAACGCCGCCGCCGGGATCCGGCGCCGCGCCAGCCAGGAGTACGCGTACGCCAGGACGAACAGCGTCGACGCCGTGAGCACCACCGCCGGCCCCGAGGCCCAGTCGAGGTAGTACGACAGGTACACGCCGACGAAGCCGCACGCCGTGCCGACGCCCGTGGAGATCATCAGCATCCGTCCGAAGCTGTCGGTGAGCAGTCTCGCGATCACCGGCGGGATCACCAGCATCGCGGCGATCAGGGTGACGCCCAGCACGTTCATGCACACGGTGATCAGCGCCGTGAGCGTCACGAACAGCAGGACGTCCGTACTGGCAGTGTTCACGCCGGAGACCTCGGCGACCTCGGGATCGAACGTCGAGAACAGGAGCTGTCGATAGCGGAGGAAGACGACGCCGACGGCGAAGACGGTCACGCCTCCAACGATCAGGACGTCGCCGAGCGTCACGCCGAGCACGTTGCCGAACAGGGCCGCCTCGAAGTTCCGAGTGAACGAGCCGATCACCGAGATGATCACCGCCCCCACCGCGAAGCTGGCCGAGGTCACCACGCCGATCGCGGCGTCCGAGCCGATGGTCCGCCGACGAGACACTCGGCCGATCATCAACGCGGCCGCCAGGCCCCACAGGCCGGCGCCGAGATAGAAGTTGACGTTGAGGGCGTAGCTCGCGACCGCCCCGCCGAAGATCGCGTGGGAGAGGCCGTGTCCGATGTAGCTCATGCCTCGCAGGACCACGTACACGCCGACCAGGCCACACAGGATGCCCGCCAGCGTCGCCACGGCGATGCCGTGACGGAAGAACCCGTACTCGAACGGCTCAAGCATGCTCGTGGTGCTCCTCGAGCCGGATCACGTCGTCGACCGTGACGTCGTCGGTCGGGTAGCGCTCGACCACCACCGGCATGCCACTGTGCGAGAGGACCTCCAACGGCGCGCCGTAGGTGCGTTCGAGGACCTCCGGCACGATCACCTCCCGCGGTGTCCCGGCGGCGATCACCTCGCGGTTGAGCGCGACCAGGCGGGGCAGGTGCGCCGCGATCCCGTTCAGGTCGTGCGTGGTGAGCACGATCGCGAGGCCCTCGTGGTGCAACTCGTGGATCAGGTGCATCACGTCGTGCCGCGTGCGCACGTCGACGCCGCTGGTGGGCTCGTCCAGCAGGAGCAGCTTCGGCCTGCCCAGGAGCGCGCGCGCGATGAACACCCGTTGTTGCTGGCCGCCGGACAGCTCCCGGATGTGGCGACCGGACAGACCCCCGATCCCCATCCGATCCAGCACCTCATCCGCATCGCGGAGATCCTGCCTCGACGGCCACGGCAGCACGCGTCCGCCGATGCGCGCCATCAGCACGGCCTCACGAACGGTGACCGGGAAGTACCAGTTCACGGTCTCGACCTGCGGGACGTAGCCGATCTGCAGGCGGGGTTCGCGGTCGACGCGCCCGGAGATCGGCGTCACCGTCCCCGCCATCGCGCGCAGCAGCGTGGTCTTGCCGCTCCCGCTGGGCCCGACGATCCCCGTGAAGTCGCCGGGGCGCACCTCCAGATCCACGTCCACCAGCACGGCCTCGTGCTCGTAGCGGCACGTGACCGAGTCGAAGCGAACGAGCGGAGGACGCGTCGCCATCAGTACCGGTAGTTCGCCGTGTCGCCGGAGGCGACGTTCGTCACGTCGAAGGCGTCCAGCGCCGACGTGTCGCCGCCCAGGGCGCCCACGAACGTTCGGAGGTCGAACACCATCAGGCCGAAGTAGCTGTGATCCTCGTCGCCGTTCTCACCGGGAAGGTCGTCGTCGCGGAGCGCGTCCACGTAGGTCGCTCCAGTCTCCGACGCGATCTGCTCGAGCACCGGGCTCGGGAAGACCTCGGAGCCGAAGATCGCCGGCAGGTGCTCGGCCTCGATCTGGTCGATCAGCGCCGCGACCTCCTGGGCGGTGGGTTCGGCGAAGTCGGCGGGTTGGATCGCACCGATCACCTGCCAACCGTACTCCCTGGCGAAGTACGGGAATGAGTCGTGATACGTGAGCAGTTTGCGGTTCTCGGCCGGCACGGTCTCGGTGACCTGCCGCACGAGCGCGTCCAGGTCGTCGATCCTGGCCTGGAAGGCCTCGGAGTTCGTCCGATACGTGGCCGCGCTGCCCGGATCGGCCTTCGACAGTTCCTGGGCCACATACCGCGCGTAGTCGCCGGCGTACACGGGGTTCGTCCACAGGTGCGGATTGGGATCGCCTCCGGACTCGGGGAACGAGAAGTCGTAGATGTACTCCTCCGGCGGGATCGTCATGGCGCCGAGCTCGATCACCGGCACGCCCTCGCGCACGTTCGCGTCGGCCAGCTCCTTGGTCGGCTCCTCCAGGTGGAGCCCGTTGATGAAGACGATGTCGGCATCGGCCAGGACGGCGGCGTCGGAGGGCGCCGGCTCGAACGTGTGACTGTTCGTCCCCTCGGGCACGATGCCGGTGACCTCGACGGCGTCGCCGCCGACGTTCTGGAGGATGTTCGTGATCGGCGACACGGTCGTCACGACCTGCAGCAGGTCGTCGCTGCCGGCCGCCTCGCCCCTCCCCGCGCACCCGGCCGCCAGCACGGACGTCAGGAGCAGGGCGATCGGGATGCTCGTACGCATACGGGGCGCCTCCAACGTGGCCGGACCCCGCCAGCCTACCGCCTACTTGCAAACCGTTGCAAATGAGACCCTATGCAACAGGCAGCGTCGGCACCGCAGGGGTCGGCTCCCCGGCCGGGTCCACGCCCGCCCGTCGCACGCAGATCTGGAGCAGCGGCGCCGCCATGACGGTCGTGAGGACGGCGATGAGCACGATCGTCGCGTACATGGGCTCGTCGAGCACCCCCAGGGACAGACCGATGGCGGCGATCACCAGCTCCATCGCGCCCCGGGCATTGAGGCCGACGCCCACGGCCAGCGCCTCCCAGTGCGGCAGGCCGCCCAGGCGCGTGCCGGCCCAGCCGCCCACGACCTTGGACACGCACGCCACCAGCACCGCCACCGCCGCGAACGCCAGCGCGCTCCCCCGCAGCGTCGTGAGGTCGACCTTGACGCCGGTATAGGCGAAGAAGAACGGCACGAAGACGCCCATCCCGACGTGGCGCACCGCCGACACGGCCTCCGGGTCGAGGTCGGGATCCCGCCCGATCAGGATCGCGGCCACGAACGCGCCGAGCACCAGATGCACCCCGATCCACTGCGTCAGGGCTCCGAACGCGAACACGATCAGCAGCATCGTGGACAGCTCGCCGTACGGGACGCGGAGGCGACGGCTCGCGCGGATCGCCCGGTCCACCAGGACGCGACCTGCGGTGACGGCCCCCACGAGGAACGCCGTCGTGAGCAGGATCGTCCGCAGGATCGGCCACAGCTCCAGCGCGCCGCCCGCGAGGCCGGCCACCACCGCCAGGACGATCCACCCCACCGTGTCGTCGGCGATCGCGCTCGACAGGATCACCATGCCCACCCGTGTGCCGTACAGGCGCAGATCCATCAGGATCCGCGCGATCACGGGAACCGCGGAGATCGACATCGCGGTCGCCAGGAACAGTGCGAACACGGGACGGTCGACGCCGGGGGGCAGCAGCCGCTCCGGCGTGGACGTCCCCAGCGCGAGCCCCGCCGCGAACGGCAGACCGAACCCGCCGATCCATCCGCCCAGCACCACGCGGCCGGCGGTCCGCAGCACGCCGAGCCTCGTCTCGAGGCCGGCCAGCAGAACCAGCAGGATCACCCCCAACCAGGAGACGACGTCCAGGAGCGACCGGGTGACGGCGTCGGCCGGGAACAGCGCATCGAATCCCGACGGCCAGGCCCATCCCAGGAGCGACGGGCCCAGGACGATGCCCATGGCCAGCTCGCCGACGTGCAGCGGGAGGCGCAGCCGCGCGGCGATCTCCCCGCCGATGCGCGCGGCCACGACCAGCACGACCACGTCGACGAGGAACCGCAGGAGCTGATCGTCGGTCACCGCAGGCTCGAGACGTTCAGTCGGCGACGGTGACCGAGTCCGACAGGAGAGGTTTCAGGATATGTCCCTCCGTCTCCTCGACGGTCCTGACGAGTTCCTTCATGCGGTCGAGCACGTCCACGGCGCTGCGGTCGTACACGTCGCCCTGCAGCAGCTGCTGCATCTGCCGCTTGTTCTCCGGATCCTTGCCGAGCCTGGTGAACAGGGCCTGCAGCCGGTAGTAGATCGTGATCCACTCGTACCAGATCTGCACGCCGCGCCCGACCTTCTCGTCGTAGGCCTCGAACGCCGCCCGCTCGTCGCCGCCCTGCAGGGCCGCATGCAGCGCCTCGAACGCGAACTTCGCCGAGTTCACGGCGACCGAGACGCCCGAGGAGAAGATCGGATCGACGAAGCGAGCGGCATCTCCCACGAGCAGCCAGCCGTCGCCGGTGAACCGGTCCATCCGGTAGCTGTAGTCGCCCTCGACGTACCAGTCGCGCACGCGCTCGGCCTCGCTCAGGATGTGCTTCGTGTTGGTGCTCATCTGGATCACGTCGTGGAAGAAGGCCTCGTAGTCCTTGCCCGACCGCTGGAACACCGACTTCTCCACGACGACACCCACGCTCGTGGCCTCGGGGTAGATCGGGATCTGCCACACCCAGCCCCGCTCGATCGGCAGGAAGTGCACGTGGATGTAGTCGCGCGTGTCCTCGCTCGGCGCCTTCACGTTGCGGAACCAGGAGTAGACGGCCATCTGATCGAACTGTTCGTCCTTGCGCCACAGGCCCATCTGCTTGCCGACCAGTCCGCGGCGGCCGCTGGCGTCGACCACGAAGCGCGACCGGAAGTCGACCTCCTGGTCCAGGATCCGCACCCGCACCCCCGTGGCCCGGCCGTCCGATCCGACGTTCATGCGCATCACGTTCGCGCCCTCGATCACTCGAACGCCGAGCGTCTGCGCGTGCTTCAGCAGCTCGTTGTCGAACCGTGCCCGGTCGACGTGGTACGTGTAGTCCTGCCTGATGTTCTCCATCTGTACGTCGGCGAAGGTCACCACGACCTCCGAGCCGACACGACCCTGGTACCCCGTCCACGTGGCGCCCGGCTTGGGCACCCAGCCGAAGGTGCCCATCTTCGGCCAGAAGCCGATGTCCTCGAGCACGCGGTTCGTGGCGGGCACGAGCGACTCGCCGACGTGCTCGCGCGGATGGATCTCGCGCTCGAACAGCGCGGTGGAGTAGCCGTGCATCGCGAGGTACGAGCTGATCGCGGAGCCGGCGGGGCCACCGCCGATCACGATCACGTCGGCGTCGGTCTGCGTCTCCTGCGTGCTCATCCGATGGCTCCTTTCGGGCTGTTGGCCGGATCGTCGGCATCGGCGACCGCCGCGGTCGCCTGGATCGGGGTCATCTGCGGGGCAGGGACGGCGACCCGCCGGGCGCCGGCGCGGTCGAGGAACCACAGCTCGGGCTCCACGCCGAACCGTCGGCGGACACGATCGGCGGCGCGGCGGCGGCGTTCGGTGACGGCGTGGCGGGTGCGGAAGATGTCGGCCGAGGCTCGCACGACGGCGCCCGGCACCCGGCAGCCCTGGTGCGCGACCAGGACCATGCGCGGCGGGGCGCCGCCGGAGGCGAGCTCGACGGCGTCGAGGATCCCGCTTCCGGCCGGTCCGGCGAGCGCGGAACTGCCGCCCGGCCACAGGAGCAGCTCGGACGTGCCCAACAGGCCCTCGGCCGCCAGCAGGTCGCGCAGGGGCTCCTGGAATCGGTGGTCGCTGCAGGCCAGGATCACGGCCCGGAGCGGACCGGACGTCGGCGGAACCCTCGGCTCGACGCCGAGCGCGTGGAGCAGGTCGGCGGCGTCGTGATCCGCGGAGACCGGATCGTGCATCGGCCGGTCGCCGCGGACCACGTAGCGGTTGCGGCGGCCCTCGCGGTGACGTTCGAGGTAGCCGGACTCCTCCAGATCGCGCACGATGTCCTGGACGGCCCGCGGCGTGAGACCCAGATCCTGGGCCAGGTCCCGCAGGCGCGACGTCGGCCGCCCGGCGAGGATCACCAGGGCCCGGCCGTGGCTGGAGAGCAGGGACCAGTCCCGAGGCATGGCGCGGATGATACCGGAAGTCTAGTTCCGATGTTCGAAGCCGACGGTCAGAAGACCGGGGTCTCGCGATAGTCGCCGAAGACCTTCTCCAGGGCGGTGACGATCTCGCCCTCCGTGCATCCGGCCCGCGCACACGCGACCAGCGGCTCGATCAGGTTCGCATCGCCCTCCGCGTCGCCCACCAGCGAGGCGAGCGCGGCGTCGGCGCCCGCCTCGTCGCGGGCCGCACGCCGCTCCTTCACCAGCGTGACCTGCCGCCGCTCGGCCTCGGGTCCGATCACCAGGGTCTCGATCGGCTCCTCGCGCTCCTCCACGAACCGGTTCACGCCGACGCGGGTGAGGTCGCCGGTCTCGTAGCGGCGCTGTTCGTCGAAGGCGGCCTCCGCGATCAGCGACTGGAACCAGCCACGATCGATGCCGGCGAGCACGCCCTCGAGCATGGAGCCCTCCCCCATCCGGTCGATCTCGGCGAACAGTTCCTCCGCGAGCTCCTCCATGCGGTCGGTGAGCGCCTCCACGAAGTACGACCCACCGAGCGGGTCCGTGACGTCGGCGACGCCCGTCTCGTGCGCGATCACCTGCTGCGTGCGCAGGGCGATCTTCGCAGCGTCCTCCGTGGGCAGGGCCAGCACCTCGTCGAGCGCGTTCGTGTGCAGGCTCTGCGTCCCGCCCAAGACCGCGGCGAGGGCCTCGAGCGCCGTGCGGACGACGTTGTTCATGGGCTGCTGCGCCGTGTTGGAGACCCCGGCCGTCTGCGTGTGGAAGCGCAGGCGCATCGCCGCCGGGTCGGTGGCCCCGTACCGGTCACGCAGCCACCTGGCCCAGATCCGTCGTGCCGCACGGAACTTCGCGAGCTCCTCGAACAGGTCGATGTGGCTGTTCAGGAAGAACGACAGGCCGCTGGAGAACATGTTCACGTCGAGACCCCGCTGCTGACCGAGCTCGACGTAGGCGAACCCGTCGGCCAGCGTGAACGCGAGCTCCTGCGCCGCGGTCGCGCCCGCCTCGCGGATGTGGTAGCCCGAGACGCTGATCGGGTGGAACTTCGGCACGCGCTCGGCGCAGAACGCCATGAGGTCCCCGATCAGCCGCAGATGCGGGCGGGGCGGGAAGATCCATTCCTTCTGGGCGATGTACTCCTTGAAGATGTCCGTCTGCAACGTGCCCTCCAGCCGCTGCCACGGCACGCCCTGGCGCTCCGCCGTGGCCAGGAAGAACGCGAACGCCACCACCGCCGGACCGCTGATCGTCATCGAGGTCGAGATCTCCCCCAGCGGGATGCCGCGGAAGAGGGTCTCGAAATCCTCGAGCGAGTCCGTGGCGACGCCGCAGCGCCCGACCTCGCCCTCGCTGCGCGGATCGTCGGAGTCCAGGCCCATCAGCGTCGGCATGTCGAACGCGACGGACAGGCCGCCCTGGCCCTGCTCCAGCAGGAACCGGTACCGCGCGTTCGTCTCCTCGGGCGTCCCGAAGCCGGCGAACTGGCGCATGGTCCACAGCCGGCCCCGGTACATCGACGGATACACGCCGCGCGTGAACGGGAAGGCCCCGGGCTCGCCGAGCCGCTCCTGCGGGTGCCATCCCGCGAGGTCCTCCGGCCCGTAGATCGGATGCAGCGGCTCGCCGGAGAGCGTCGAGCGGCCGGTGTCCGGTCGTTCGTCGGTGGGTGGCGGCACGGGCGTCTCCTCCCAAGGCCGCGGGGACGCCCGCGGGTCAGTCCGCGGTGGCGGCCGTCGCCTCCAGGATAGCCGCGGCCCGGTAGGGGTCCACCCTGCGGGCGGCCAGGTCGTCCTGCAGCGAGGGGTCGGCGCCGAACGCGGCGGCGATCCGCGACCGGAAGCCCTCGGCCGCCAGCGACTCGACCTCGCGGCGGAGGCGGTCGCGCCGGCGCTGCGCCAGGCCGCCGGTCGCGGCGAGGTGCTCGCGGTGCTCGACGACGGCCGTCCACAGCTCGCCGAGCCCCGAGGCCCCGGTGGCGGTCGTGATCAGGACCGGTGGCGACCACTCGCGCTCGGCGCCCATCTGGAGCATCTGCCGCAGGTCGCGCGCGGTCTCCCGCGCCCCGTCCCGGTCGCCCTTGTTCACGACGAAGACGTCGGCGATCTCCAGGATGCCGGCCTTCGCCATCTGCACCGCGTCGCCGGCTCCCGGCGCCAGGACCACGATCGTCGTGTCGGTAGCGGCGGCGACGTCGACCTCCGCCTGCCCCACGCCGACCGTCTCCACGACCACGAGGTCGTGCCCGGCTGCCTCGAGGATCCGCACCGCCTCCGGCGCGGCCAGAGCCATGCCACCGAGATGCCCGCGCGTGGCCATCGAGCGGATGAACACCCCCGGATCGGTCGCGTGCTCCTGCATCCGGACCCGGTCGCCCAGCAGGGCGCCGCCCGTGAACGGGGACGTGGGATCGACCGCGAGGACCGCCACGCGCTCGTCGCGGTCGCGCGCCGCGCGCACCAGCTCGCTGGCCAGGGTCGACTTGCCGACGCCCGGCGCACCGGTCAGCCCCACGGTGGAGGCCGACCCGGTCCGGGCGTAGATCCCGGCGGAGAGCGTCGGCAGCTCCTCCGCGCCGTCCTCGACCAGTGAGATCGCGCGCGCCACCGCCCGGCGCTCGCCCGCCAGCACACCCTCGATGACCTCGGTCACGTCCACGGAGGCGAAGCCTACCCGTCGTCGCGGGCGGGCCGCGGGCGCTCCGACGCGGAGGCGCGGGCGGACGCGCCGGCGTCGGCCGGCGCCGCGCCGGGGATCGCCATGAGGGCGTCCCGCAGCGAGCGGCAGTACTCACGCTGTTCGACGAGCGCCGGATCGTCGTCTCGCGCGACCCGCGTCCGCACCATGGCGAGGTTCACCTGCTCCCGCTGGAGCCGGGCGAGGAGGTCGGCGGCCCGGTCGCCCGCACGCGTCCGCATCGTGGCCCTCGCGCGCCGGCGCCGGCGCGGATCCTCCAGGTCGGCGAGCTCGTCCTGACTGATGCCGGCCTCACCGACCTCGGCCGCGAACGCGCCGCGCAACCAGAGGCGTTCGCGGCGACGTGCCAGCTGCACCGCCACCCCGACGAACACCAGCAGGGGCAACCCCTTGACGGCCGTGGCCAGCGGGACCACGATCAGGTCGAGGCCCGTCCAAGGCGGATCCGGGAACAGGTCGAGCAGCGGCGAGTTCCACAGGAAGTGCCCGAACACCGCGATCGCGGTGAGGCCGGCCGCGATCCGCACCCGGCGCCCCCGCGGCACCCCGCCACGCCGCGACACCACGACGCCGACCGCCATCCCGACGAGGCCCGTGTACAGCACGTGCGAGTAGAGCCCGCTCGCCAGGACGCGCAGGAAGAAGCCCTCCAGGACGCCGCCGGGTTGTCCACCGAAGACCGCCATGAAGTAGAAGACGTCCTCGACGACGGCGAAGCCCAGGCCCACCAGCGCTCCGTACACGAAGCCGTCGAGCACGTCGTCGACCTCGGCGCGCGCGATCAGGTAGATCAGGACCACGCCGAGGCCCTTGATGATCTCCTCCACGAACGGCGCGGTGAGTGCCGCGGTCCACTTCGAGGCGAAGGCCGGGCCACCGAGCCTCGCCACCACGAGCCCCCAGCCGACGTTGGCGATGCCGGCCAGCGTGGTGGCGGCGACCGCGCCCCACAGGAACGCGGCCACCAGCAGCGAGAGCGGCTCCCGTTCGTACACGTCGAGCATCACGACCACGAGCGCGACGGGCGCCGCGTAGATGAGGAGCAGCCCCCAGGACAGCGCCCAGCCCGCCGGGGAGATCTCCCGGAAGGCGCCCTGCTGGACGAGCGTGGACCAGCCGGTGAACAGGAGGATCGCCGCGTAGAGCCAGAAGGCCGGCTGGTGGAGTTGGAACAGGCTGGTGTGATGCAGCGGACTGGCTCGCCTCGCCACCCGCCTCACGGGAACGTCGCCCCGTCCACCATGGCGCGCACGTCCTCGAGGGCGAACCGCAGCTGTCCCTGCGGCGCCCAGCCGTCGAAGACGGCAAAGTCGCCAGCAGCGGTGACGGCGGCGGTGACCTCCCCCTCGATCGGCACGCCGCTCTGGTCGAAGACGCCGCTGTAGCCCAGCCGGACGCCCACGAGACCGCCGTCCAGCGGCACCGCGCGCCACTCCGTGGCCGGCGACACGGAGAGCGCGTCCGAGCTCGGGTCCAGCGAGCCCTCGACGTAGGCCTCGGCGATCGCGCGGGCGTCGCCCTGCGCCGCCCCCGTGAACACGTCGAGGGTCGCCGATCCCCGCGAGAACCGGGCGGCGACGCTCGAGGTGCCGGGAGGGCCGACCAGCTCCCAGCCCGGTGCCGGGCGGACCGTGACGACGCCGCCCACCAGATGCGCCGAGCCGGCGACGCCCGCCAGGGCTCCGGCCGTCACGTACCCGCCCAGGACGACGACGGCGACGGCCAGCGCCACCGCGGCCGTGGGCAGCCATCGCCGCTCCAGCCGCACGGTGCCGGGCGCCGCGTCCGGACGCGGCGGTGAGTCGGGCGAGGTCGGCGACGAGGGCTGCACGGTGGGCTCCCGACCGAACGCGGCCGGCGGCGCACAGGCTACCCGCCCTGCGGAGGTGGTTTCACCTCGCGGACAGCAGACGCTGCAGGCGCATCAGGCGGACCGGGTGGCGGGCGAGGCCTCGCACGCGGAGCCGGCCGCGCACCACCGCTCGGACGACCTCGCGGCCGCGCGGGGTGAAGGGGTCCGGCAGGCCGAGCCGAACGGGCACG
Organism: uncultured Actinomycetes bacterium; assembly: GCA_963832225.1. Taxonomy (GTDB): domain Bacteria; phylum Actinomycetota; class UBA4738; order UBA4738; family HRBIN12; genus JALYMB01. The sequence goes on along the minus strand of CAWHTI010000002.1, from coordinate 98,902 downwards.
GCCGCGAGGTCGAGGAGCCGGCGGGCATCGGCCGCGACCTCGAGGTCGGCCCGCGGGTCGGCGCCGTTCGCGAGCTCGACGCCCGCCGGCGTGATCCGCGCCGTGACGCGCACGCCGGCGTCGGTGGCGGCCAGGACCACCACCGCCGGCCGCAGGAAGCGCCGCCGCTCGGGATCGCGCTGGAGGTTCTGGTCGATCAGGGCCCCCAGCATCGCGGCCAGTCCGTTCGGCTCCGCGTCCGCGAACGTGACCGTTTTCCCTGCGGTCACGGGAGCAGGAGCACCTTCGTGGCCTCGCGGTGATCGAACAGCTCGTAGCCGCGCGCGACCTCCTCCAGCGGGAGCCGGTGCGAGATCAGCGGCAGCGGATCGAGGCGGCCGGCCGCCACCTCCTCCATCGCCGCCTCCCAGACGGTGTGCACGGGGCAGAGGCCGCTGAACCGCAGGTCGATCGCCCGGGCCCACCAGACGCCCAGCTGCATCGGCACGGTCTCCCCCGCGTACATCCCCACGATCACCACGGTCCCGCCGCGCCGCACGACGTCCGACGCCGTCTCGAACGCCCCCGGGGAGCCCACGGCCTCGATGACGACGTCGGCGCCGCGGCCGCCGCTGGCCTCGGCGACGGCCGTCACCGGATGGCTGGCCGTGACGTCGATGGGGACCGCGCCCGCCCGGGCGGCGAGCGCGAGCCTCGCCGGATCACGGTCCAGCGCGAGGATCCGGCCCGGACCGGCCTCCATCGCCAGCGCGGCCTGGACCGCGCAGTACCCGACCGGTCCCACGCCGACGACCGCGACCGTATCGCCCGGCGCGATCCCTGCGATCGACGCCGCGTACCAGCCCGTGGACAGGACGTCGCCCACGAAGAGCGCGGCCTCGTCCCCGACGCCGTCGGGGATCTCCAGGAGGTTCACGTCGGCCACCGGCACGCGCAGGCGCTCCGCCTGCGCCCCGGGCAGGCCGCCGCCGAAGGCGCCGGCGCCGAGGTTGCGGAACTCCTCGCAGAGCTGCGTCTGCCCGCGCTCGCAGAACCAGCACCGTCCGCACACGATGTCGAAGGCCACCACGACCCGGTCCCCCGGGACGAACCGGGCGACGTCGGGACCGGCCGCCTCCACCACGCCGACGGCCTCGTGCCCCATCCCCTCGCCGGGCGAGATCGGCGCCTTGCCGTGGAGGAAGTGCAGGTCCGAGCCGCAGATCGCGGACCGTGTCACGCGGATCACGGCGTCGCCCGGCTCCTCAACCGTCGGGTCGGGAAGGTCGTCCACGCGCACCCGCCCCACCCGATCGAAGACCGCGGCGCGCACTACGCTCCGCCGGCGAACTCGGTCGGGATCCGCAGGGTGAGCTCCACGAGCTCGTTCGCGGCCCGGACCTGCCGCACGATCGTGGGGAGGTCGCCCTGGACCTTGAGCTTGCCCTGCATCATGGCCTTGATCGGATCGAGCTCGCCGGTGACGACCTGCCTCCACCGCGAGTACGGCGCGCGCAGGAGGTAGGCGGCCTCGCGTCCGCGGCCCTCGTCGGTCACGCCGCCGCCACGGCACTCGCCGTGCCACAGATCCAGCACGCCCCACACGTCCTGCGGCACGCCCCGATCCGGCTCGGCCTCGATCAGGAACGCGATGTCGCCCTCCCAGGTGGCCGCGGCCTCGCGGTAGGCGGCGGACCCGTTGATCAGGTCGACGAACGCCTCGAACCACGCCGCGGAGGCGAAGGCAGCCACGGCTCCCGCTAGCCCACCGCGAGGATCAGCACGATCCCGATCACGTTGAACGCCGTGTGCGCCGCGATGTTGGCCACGAGGCTGCCGCGGCGTTCGTAGATCCAGGCGAGCCCCAGGCCCGTGAAGACCATGGTCGTCTGCAGGAGCACCGAGCTCTGCCACTGGTCCGGCACGTAGTGCACCGCGCCGAACAACAACGCGCTGAGGATCGCACCGGGCCAGAACCCGTGCCGGTCCCGCAGCGTCCGGAAGAGGATGCCCCGGAAGAACAGCTCCTCGGTCACCGGCGCGACCAGCACCGCCAGGATCACGGCGCCGATCGACCCCCAGACGCCCAGGTCGCCGGCGATCTGTTCCGGCGTGTGCACCTCCTCGCCGAAGAGCGCCTGGAACAGGAGCGTCAGGACGACCCCGACACCGAAGGCGACCGCCGGATACAGGATCAGCCCGGCGATCACACCGAAGCGGACGTCACCCGCGAGGCGGGCCCGCTCGGGGATCCGGATGATGCGGCGCCACTGTGGATGCCATCGCGCGAGCCAGAACACCAGCACCCCGAGGGTCACGAGGTCGCCCGCGATCGACGCCCCGATCTCGGGTGGACCGATGCCGCCCGAGGTGGCCTGCGTCGGAGACCCACCGAGCGCGTCCAGCACGGCGACGGCGACCACCCCGCCCAGGATGAAGGTGATCAGGTACACCCCCAACGCTTCGTACCAGGCCCACGTCGCCCGGGGGATCTCGTCGGCGGGTGGCACGTCGGGACGAGGCGGATCGGAACTCGGCAGATCGGGTCGGGGCGGCAGGAGGCTCATGTCACGTCCATCATCCACGGTCGGTCACGGAGTGACACGAACAGCAGCCCACCGAGGGCCGTGCCGAAGGCCAGGCTGAGGGCCGCCGCGCCGGTGTCGTTCACCGCGTAGGCAACCACGCCGCCCCAGAGGATCGCCAGCAGGGCCTCGCGCCAACCGGGATGTTGTTCGAACGAGGCACGCACCGGCGCCGCCGGGCGCAGCACCGCGAGCAGCGTGGCGGGGACACCGATCACCGGCACGATCGCGAATGGGTTGCGCACGATCAGATCGAGGCCGGTCCCCAACCGGTGCACGGCCGTGGCGATCACGCCGCCGCCCTCGCCCTCCACGAAGTTCGTGATGTGGGTGGGCGCGCCGGGGAGCGCGGCGTTCGACAGCAGCGTGAGCGCCCCGCCCAGGCCGCCGCCGATCAGCGTCGCGGCGGTGATCACCCACCCGCGACGACCCTGCCGGAGCCCCCACCACAACCCGGCCACCGCACCGAGCGTCACGGCCGCCCCGAGGTTCGCCCCCGCGAACGGCAGCCCGGCGAACAGCGCCAGCCCCGCGAGCAGGGCCACGCCCGGAACCGTGCCCGGCATCATCCGGTAGGCCACGAACACCCCCGCGCCCACCAACAGCCCGATGTCCACGTTCGGCAGCCCGTAGAAGCGGCCGCCGTCCAGCTGGGTCCCACCCAGGAACGTGGCGAGGGCGGCGGTCCAGCCGAGTGCGGCCTCGAGCAGGAACAGGGCGATCGTGACGGCGCCGAGCGCCGCGAGCGCCGCCGTGGTCCCCCACCGCCGGGCCACGAGCGCCGCCGCGACGCAGCCCACCACGGTGCCGGCGATCGTCGTCGTCAGCACGGATGCGTACGTGAGCGTTCCGAGGTGGCCGACGAGCAGGAGTGACAGCGCGAGCGGTACGACGCTGATCGCGACCCATGCACCCACCGACGACAGCCACGGCGGCACGCGCTCCCGCCACGCCAGCAGCGCCACGCCGAACAGGCCGACGAACGTCACGAAGAGCCCCGCCGCCGTCTGGATCGGCACCGACATCCGCCGGTTGGCGACGTAGCGCTCGAGGAGCTCGAGCGGAACGGGAGCATCCACCGGACGGATGACGGCCCCGCCGCTCCTCGGGTCGGAGAGGCCGGCCAGGGATCGCATCGTGGGGAGCAGATCCTCGGCGACCACGACGCCGTCGCGCCGCGTGCTGTCGGACGTGAGTGTCGGGATCTCGTGGTCCTCTCCGGCCGACGAGCCGGGCAACATCGCCACCACGCCGATCGCACTCGCTCCGGGCGCGGACCCCTCGGCGACGATCCATGTCTGGCCCGCCGTCGCCAGATCTGCCGGAAGCCCGGATCCGGCGAGGACCGCACTCGAGACCTCGTCCCGGTCGTGGATGGTCACGTCGAGGTCCGGGTCGGCCCGTGCGGCCTCGAGGGCCTCGTCGAGCCGGCCCGCGTGCGCGAGGAGCCCCAGCCCACCGTCCCTGCCCGGACCCAGTCCCATCGCCACGAGCAGGCCGAGGACGCGGCCCGGACCCACCGGCTCCAACCGGACGACGAGCACGCGCGTCGGATCGGATGTCTGGGCGAGCGACGGCGGCGCAGCCCAGGCCCCCGCGACGAACAGCGCGGCCCCCAGCACGAGGGCGCCACGCCTCACGGTCGCGCCGGGGAGAGCTCCCGCTCGCGCCGGACCTCGGCGCCCAGGCCGGTGAGCTTCGCCTCGAAGTCCTCGTAGCCGCGGTCGACGTGGTGCATGTCCGCCACCTCGGTCACCCCGTCGGCGGCGAGGGCGGCGATCACCATGGCGGCGCCCGCACGGATGTCGAGGGCCTGCACCGGCGCGGCCGAGAGCCGTGGGATCCCTCGGATCACGGCGTGATGCCCCTCGGTGCGGATATCCGCACCCATGCGCACCAGCTCGTCCACGTACAGGAACCGGCTCTCGAAGACGTTCTCGGTGGCGATGCTGGTGCCGTCGGCCGTGACCAGCATCGCCATGAGCAGCGGCTGGAAATCGGTCGCGAGGCCCGGATAGGGCAGGGTCACGAAGTCGAGTCCGCGCGCGCGGTCGTCCTGGCGGACGCGGAGGCCGTGGTCGGTGAGATCGATCCGGGCGCCGGCGTCCGCGAGCTTCGACAGCGCCAGCTCCAGGTGGTCGGCTCGCGCGCCGACGAGCTCGACGTCCCCGCGCGTGGCGACGGCCGCCATCGCGAATGTCCCCGCCTCGATCCGGTCCGGGATCGTGGCGTGGTCGGCGGGCTCGAAGTCCTCCACGCCCTCGATCTCGATCGTGCTGGACCCGGCACCCCGGATCCGCGCACCCATGGAGACCAGGAACGCCGCGAGGTCCGCGATCTCCGGCTCGCGCGCCGCGTTGTCGATCAGGGTCGTGCCCCGTGCCCCCACCGCGGCCATCAGCAGGTTCTCGGTGGCGCCGACGCTCGGGTACTCCAGGGTGATCGAGGCGCCGCGGAGCCGCGGGGCGCGCGCGTGGAGGAAACCATGCTCCATGCGGATCTCGGCGCCCATGCGCTCGAGACCCTTCAGATGGAGGTCGATCGGGCGCGAGCCGATGTTGTCGCCCCCGGGCATCGCCACGCGTGCCTCGCCCCGCCTTGCGAGCAGTGGGCCCAGGACCACGATCGACGCGCGCATCTGCCGGACCAGCTCGTAGGGGGCCTCGACGGAGGTCACGTCGGTGCCGTCGATCGTCACGCGGTCGCCGTTCCAGCTCACGCCGAGGCCCATGTGCTCCAGGAGCTCGCCCATCAGGCGGCAGTCCAGGATCCTGGGCACGCGGGAGATCGTGCATCGCCCGGGCGCCAGCAGCGCACCCGCCATGAGCTTGAGCGCGGAGTTCTTGGCGCCGGAGATCCGGACGGACCCGGCGAGACGCGCTCCCCCGGTCACGAGGAGTCGATCCATGGCGGTCATCGTAGTGCCGGAACCCCCGGAACCCCGGAGCTCCCCCAGGTCAGAACCGGTCCGTCGAGCGGAGGTTCACGCGCGCCTGCGCGCGGGCGAGCGCCTGCTTCGACTCGTCGTCGTCGCGCCCCGCGAGCTCCTGCTGCGTCCGGGTGGCGGCCTCGAGGTCGATCTCCTCCCGGAGCTCCGCGTCCACGGCCATCACGTCCACGCGCGTCCCCTCGGATCCCGTGCTCACGTGCAGGAAGCCGCCGTCCACGACGGCGCGGACCTCCTCGCCCGCGGCCTCCTGCTGGATCCGCAGGGGACCGACGGCGAGCTGGATCAGCAGCGGAGCGTGCCCGGCGAGGATGCCGACCTCGCCCGCCACGCCGCGTGCGATCACCATCTCGGCCTCGCCCGACCAGACCTCGCGCTGGGGCGTGACGACGTGGACGTCGACCGCCACGCCTACGCCGCCTCCATCTGCTTGGCCTGCGCCGCGGCCTCCTCGACGTTGCCCACCAGGAGGAAGGCCTGCTCCGGCAGGTGGTCGTACTCGCCCTCCGTGATCCCCTTGAAGGACTCGATCGTCTCGGCGACCGGCACGTACTTGCCCTCGATCCCGGTGAACTGCTCCGCGACGTAGAAGGGCTGGCTCAGGAACTTCTGGATCTTGCGCGCCCGGGTCACGATGACCTTGTCCTCCTCGGACAGCTCGTCGATCCCCAGGATCGCGATGATGTCCTGCAGGTCCCGGTACCGCTGCAGGATCTCCTGCACGCGCCGCGCCACGTCGTAGTGCTCCTGCCCCACGTAGCGCGCGTCCAGGATCCGGCTGGTGGAGTCCAGCGGGTCCACGGCCGGGTAGATCCCCAGCGACGCGATGTCACGCGAGAGCACCGTGGTGGCATCGAGGTGCGCGAACGCCGTGTGCGGCGCCGGGTCCGTGATGTCGTCGGCCGGCACGTAGATCGCCTGCAACGACGTGATCGAGCGTCCCTTCGTCGAGGTGATCCGCTCCTGCAGCTCGCCCATCTCGTCGGCGAGCGTGGGCTGGTAGCCCACCGCGGACGGCATGCGGCCGAGCAGCGTGGAGACCTCCGAGCCCGCCTGCGTGAACCGGAAGATGTTGTCCACGAAGAGGAGCACGTCCTTGCGCTCCACGTCGCGGAAGTACTCCGCCATCGTGAGCGCGGAGAGCGCCACGCGCAGGCGCACGCCCGGCGGCTCGTCCATCTGCCCGAAGACCAGCGCCGTGTTGGCGAGCACGCCGGACTCCGTCATCTCCAGGAAGAGGTCGTTCCCCTCGCGCGTGCGCTCGCCGACGCCGGCGAAGACCGACACGCCGCCGTGCTGCTGCGCCTGGCGACGGATCATCTCCTGGATGATCACGGTCTTGCCCACGCCCGCGCCGCCGAACATGCCGATCTTGCCGCCCTGCACGTAGGGCTCCAGCAGATCGATCACCTTGATCCCGGTCTCCAGCATCACGGACTTCGGCTCCAGCTCGTCGAAGGGCGGGCTGTCGCGGTGGATCGGCCAGCGGTCCGCCGCGTGGATCTGATCCATGGTGGTGTCGAGCGGCTCGCCGAGGACGTTGTAGACGTGGCCGAGCACGCCCTCGCCGACGGGCACGCTGATCGGCGCGCCCGTGTTGTGGACCGGCGCGCCCCGGACGAGCCCGTCGGTGGGCTTGAGGGCCACCGTGCGGACCTGCGAGTCTCCGATGTGCTGCGCGACCTCGCACGTGATCGTGGTCGTCTGGCCGCCCAGGTCGACGTCGACCGTGAGGGCGGTGTTGATCTCGGGCAGCTCCGCCGGCGGGAACTCCACGTCGACCACCGGGCCGATCACGCGGACGACCCGGCCGTTCACGTTCTGATGCTCAGCAGGCATGGCTCACGCTCCTGACGCCGCCGACAGAGCCTCGGCCCCGCCGACGATCTCGCTGATCTCGGTGGTGATCTCGTCCTGGCGGGCGCGGTTCGCCTGCCGGGTGAGGATCTTGATGATGTCCTCCGCGTTGTCGGTGGCGGCCTTCATGGCCCGCCGCCTTGCGGCGTTCTCCGACGCGGCCGACTCGAGCAGCGCCGCGTAGACCTTGGTGATGACGTACTGGGGCAGCAGGTGGTCGAGGATCTCCCCCGGCTCCGGCTCGAAGAGGTACTCGGGTGCGACGGTGCCCTCGCCGGTCCCGGCGACCTCTTCGGGCGCGATCGGGAGGAACCGCTTGCGCGTGGCCCGCAGCGTGAACGCCGACCGGAAGTCCGTGTACGTGGCGAACAGCTCGTCGATCTCGCCGGCGCCGAAGTCGGCGATCAGCGCCCGGCCGACCTCCTCCGCCTTCGCGTACGGCGGCACCTCGCTGAACCCCTGCCACGTGTTGCGCATGGGCACGCCGCGGAACCGGAAGTACCCCACGCCCTTCTTGCCGATCACGTACACGATCGGCTCGAGCCCCCGGCGCCGCACCTCGGCGATCGACTGCTCGGCGATCTTCAGCACGTTGGAGTTGTAGGAGCCCGCGAGGCCGCGGTCCGAGGTCACCACCAGCACGCCCGCCTTCGCCGGCTGCTCCCGCTCGTCGAGCAGCGGATGGTTCAGGCCACCCGACTGGCGCGCGAGATCCTCCATGGCGCTCGTGAGTTGGATCGCGTACGGGCGTGAGGCCTCCACGCGGGCCTGCGCCTTGAGGATCCGCGAGGACGCGATCAGCTCCATCGCCCGGGTGATCTTCATGGTCGACTGGACCGAGCGGATCCGCCGACGGACGACCCGGAGCTGCGCGCCCATGGAGCTACGAGGTCTCCGGCGGCAGGGACTCCTGCTCGGCGATCTCGTCCTCGGATGCGCCGGCCGGGGCAGCGGCCGGCGAGCCCTCGTCGTCGTCCGCCGAGGACATGCGGTCCCAGCCCACGTCGGGCTTCACCTCGTCGGGCGGCGTCGTGCGGCCGAGCCCCGACTCCGAGCCGGCGCCCTCGCCCGTGGGGACGAACGTCTGACGGAACCCCTCGATCGCGTCCTTCAGCTCGGCCTCCGTCTCGTCGGACAGGTCGCCGGAGCTTCGGATCGTCTCGAGGATCTGCGCGTGGCGCGTGTCGAGGTACTCGCCGAGCCCCAGCACGAACCGCTTCGCGTCTTCAACCGCGTAGTCGTCGAGGTAGCCGCCGGTGGCTGCGTAGATCATCACGACCTGGCGCTCGACCGGCTGCGGCGCGTACTGCGGCTGCTTCAGGATCTCCACGACCCGGGCGCCGCGCGCGAGCTGCTGCTGGGAGGCCTTGTCCAGCTCCGAGCCGAACTGCGCGAACGCCTCCAGCGCGCGGAACTGGGCCAGGTCGATCCGCAGACGGCCGGCCACCTTCTTCATGGCCTTGATCTGTGCGGCGCCGCCCACGCGCGACACCGAGATGCCCACGTTGATCGCCGGCCGGACGCCGGAGAAGAACAGCTCCGGCTCCAGGTAGATCTGCCCATCCGTGATCGAGATCACGTTCGTTGGGATGTACGCGGACACGTCGCCGCCCTTCGTCTCGATGATCGGCAGGGCGGTCAGCGATCCACCCCCGAGCTCGTCCGAGAGCTTGGCGGCGCGCTCCAGCAGGCGGGAGTGCAGGTAGAACACGTCCCCGGGATAGGCCTCGCGGCCGGGCGGGCGACGCAGCAGCAGCGACAGCGTCCGGTAGGCGGTGGCCTGCTTGGACAGGTCGTCGTAGACGATCAGCGCGGCCTTGCCGTTGTACATCCAGTGCGCGCCCAGCGCGGCGCCGGCGTACGGCGCCAGGTACTGGAACGGCGGCGGGTCGGAGGCCGCCGCGTTCACCACCACGGTGTAGTCGAGCGCACCGTTCTCGCGGAGCGTCTCCACGACCTCCGCGACCGTGGAGGCCTTCTGTCCCACGGCCACGTAGATGCAGCGCACCTCGCGGTCGCCGCCCCAGTTCTCCCGCTGGGCGATGATCGCGTCGATGGCCACGGCGGTCTTGCCGGTCTGGCGGTCGCCGATGATGAGCTGGCGCTGCCCGCGCCCGATCGCCGTCATGGCGTCGATCGCCGCGATGCCCGTGTACAGGGGCTCCTTCACGGGCTGGCGCGACACCACGTTGGGGGCCTGGACCTCGAGGATGCGCTGGTCCTCCGCCTGGATCGGGCCCTTCCCGTCCAGCGGACGGCCCAGCCCGTCCACGACCCGGCCCAGGAAGTTGTCGCCCACCGGCACGGACAGGATGTTGCCGGTCTGCTTGACCGGGTCGCCCTCCTCGATGTGGGAGGACTCGCCCAGGATGATGCAGCCGATCTCGCGCTCGTCCAGGTTCAGCGCCACGCCGAGGATGCCGCCGGGGAACTCCAGCAGCTCGTTCGCCATGGTGCGCGGGAGGCCGATCACGCGAGCGATCCCGTCGCCGGTCTCGATCACGCGCCCCACCTCCTCGCGCTCGACCGACGGCGTGTAGCTCTCCACGTTCCGGCGGAGCGCCTCGGCGATGCTTGCGGGGTCGATGTTCAGTGCCATGTGGTCAGCTCCCTAGTTGCTGCTTCGCGTCGCCCAGGCGGCTCGCCAGCGAGCCGTCGAACACCTCGTCGCCCACGTGGGCCACCACCCCGCCCACGACGGACGGGTCGACGATCACCTGCACCTCGACCTCGAGGCCGGTGGCCCGCGAGAGCGCCTCCGCGATCCTGGCTCGCCGGTCCTCCGACAGCGGGACGGCGGTGCGGACCTCCGCGAGGACGTGCTTGCGCCGCTCGGCCGCCATCGTGGCCATCTCGTGCACGATGTCCGTGAGCTCCTTCGCGTGCCCGGAGCCCACGACGAACGACAGCAGGCTGGCGGTCACGGGATGCGCCGCGGGGCCCAGCACCTCGCGGATCACGGCCTCCTTGTTGCCGGCCGGCAGCGCCGCGTCCGTGAGCGCCTGCCGCAGATCCGTGGACCCCTCCAGCGCGCCGGCGAAGGCGAAGAGCTCCTTCTCGACGGCGTCGAGCGCGCCCTCCGCCTCGGCCACCACGAAGAGCGCCTGCGCGTAGCCGCGGACGACGTCCTCCGAGGGCAACGTCAGCCCTGCCCGTTCCCGCCGGTCGCGACCTCGTCGATGTACTCGTCGATCAGCCGCTGATGCGAGGCGTCGTCGAGCGACTGCCCCACGATGCGGGCCGCCAGCTCCACGGAGATCTCGCCGATCTGCGAACGGAGCTCCTGGAACACACGGTCGCGCTCCGCCCGGATCTCGTCCTGCGCGCGGGCGACGATGGCTTGCGACTCCTCCTCCGCGCGCGTCTCCGCCTCACGGCGGAGCTGCTCGGCGGTCCGCCGCGCCTCCTCGATGATGCGCCCCGACTCCTCGCGGGCCCCGGCGAGCTGCTGCCGGTACTCCTCCAGGATCTGGCCGGCCTCCGTACGTGTGTGCTCGGCGTTCTCGAGCTCGCCCTGGATCTTCTGGCGGCGCTCCTCCAGCATGGTGTTCACCCGCGGGAGGACCCACTTCTTCATGAAGTAGAACAGGATCGCGAACGCGATCGCGCCCACGAGGAGCTCTTCCCAGTGCGGGTAGAGGTCCTTCGCGTCGTTGGTCTCCTCCTCCACGTGCGTCTCGGCCTGCGCGAGGAGCGTGACGATCGTTGCGAGCAACGTGGTGGCTCCTCTCCGCTAGATGATGAACGAGAAGGCGATGCCGAACAGCGCCAGCGCCTCGATCAGTCCGATGCCGATGAACATGGTGGCGCGGACCTGGCCGGCGTACTCCGGCTGGCGCGCCATGGCCTCCACGGACTTGCCGATGAGGACACCCAGGCCGATACCCGGGCCGATGGCCGCAAGGCCGATCACGAGCCCCCGACCGATCGTCTTGATGGACTCGAGGTCTCCGGTGACCTGAGCGAGCAGTCGCAGCATCCCAACGCCTCCTTGACTAGTGCTCCTCCGCCAGCGCGCCACCGATGTAGGAGGCGGTGAGGATGGCGAAGATGAACGCCTGTAGAACGGACACGAAGACCTCGAAGCCCACCAGCGCGACCGCGATCGCGAAGGAGAACGGGGCGATGATGGCGAGCACGCCACCCTGCAGCATGGCGACCGTCCCCAGGAAGAAGACCGCCAGCAGGAAGTGGCCGGCCAGGAAGTTCGCCCAGAGTCGGACCGACAGCGTGATCGGACGGATCGACGATGCCCGTCACGAACTCGATCGGGACCAGCAGGACGTACAGGACCGGCGGCGCGCCCGGCGGCAGCAGGACGTGCTTCAGGTAGCCCACGAAGCCGTGCTTCTTGATCCCCACCACGTTGTAGGTGACCCACGCGACCATCGCCATGATCAGCGGGAACGCGATCCGGCTGTTCGACGAGAAGTTGAAGCCGGGCACGACCTCCCAGATGTTCCAGAAGAAGATCGCGAAGAACAGCGTGGCGAGCAGCGGCATGTACCGGTCTGCGTCCGGACCGAGCATGGGGAGCGCCACGTTCTCCCGGACGAACTGGATGCTGAGCTCGGCCAGGCTCTGCCACTTCCCCGGCACGACCCGTGGGGAACGCAGCGAGAAGTAGAAGAACGCCAAGAAGGCGACGAACCCGAGCAGGAGGAGGAGGAAGATGAAGTTCAGGCACAGGGTCGTCCCGCCCACCTCGATGCCGGGGCCGAAGCATCCCCAGACGAAGTCCTTGGTCGTGGGCGGATGGAACTCGGCCAGCAGCGACAGGGTCGCGGTCATCGGTGGCCCTGCTCCGCCACCGGGAAGGTCCACAGGTCCGCCTGCAGGCGCCCGGAGAGCAGCTTCATCTCGACCACCAGCAGGGCGATCGTGGCGGGCACCAGCGCGGCGACGAACGCCTGGACCGAGAACCACGAGAGCTCGCGCAGCAACAGGATCGCGACCGTGATCACGATGAGACGGACCACGAAGCCGCCGAGGGCCACCGCGTACAGGATCACCGGGGAGATGCCGGCCGCCCATGCGACCGACCATCCGTTCGCGACGAAGTTCGCGGTGACGACGGCGATGCCCACGACCGCGGACCATCCGGCGTCCGCACCGCTCAGCAAGGCTCCGGCCGCGAACGCGAGCGCGGCCGCGGGGAGCGCGAACGGCGTGATCCGCCTGATCAGTTCGCGCTCCGGCTCAGGTGCCGCCACCCTCTCCCCTTCCGTGCCGTAACCAGACGATGTACCCGGCCCCGACGGCACCGAGGACGAAGCCGATCGTGGTGAACACGTGCAGTGTTCCCAGCAGCCGGTCCGCCAGGTACCCGAGGCCGCCCCACGCAGCGATCCCTCCGACCATCGTCCCGGTGATGGCCCACCCGGTCGCCATCCCCGACCAGGACTCGTTGCGGCGATCCCTGGCGGCCATGGGCGCCACAGTATAGGCGGCAGCCTCGGACGGCGTCAAAGCCCGGAGCGACGGTTTCCGCAGGTCAGAGGGCGTTTCCTTGTGGCCTTGTGAAAACTTTCACGAAGTTCAGGCCTGGAACGGAGCGAAGATCCGGTTCCACGCGACGAGCTCGTCCTCGTTGTCGAACACCCGGTACGTGTGCAGCCGCTCCCGGTCCGCCTCCGCCGGGAAGACCAGCGGGCTCGTCGCGACCTGCCGCAGGAGCTCGGCGTCCTCGCCGGTTGCCCCGGCTGCCCGCTCCTCCAGCACCGCCCGTGCGCCCGGCACCGGCGTGATGTACTGCGCGCCCGCGGCGATCGTCGCGGCGACGTCCGGCCGGTACACGTAGTCCATGAGCGTGACTGCGTCCAGCGGATGCTGCGCCGCCTTGGGGATGCACATGCAATCCGTCCAGATCAGCGCACCCTCCTCGGGCACGACGAACTCCACCGGGGACGCGCCCGTGAGGTCCTCTTGGAAGATGTCGCCGGACCAGGCCATCGTGAGCGCCACCTCGCCGTTGGACAGCGCGTTGATGTACCCCTGCGTGAAGTAGTCGCGCACGAGGCCCTGGGCCTTCTGCTGAGCGAGCTTCTCGGCGGCGCGCTGCCAGTCGCTCTCGGTCGAGGTCTCCGGGTCCACACCGGTCGCCAGGAGCGCGAGGTTGGGCAGATCCGTGGCGTCGCCGAACATCCCGACCTTCCCGTGGAACGCCGGATCGAACAGATCGGCCAGGCTCGTGATCGGTCGCCCGGTGAGCTCGGGGTTGTACGCGATCCCCGTGATCCCGGACTGCCAGGCCATCGTGTACCGGTTCCCCGGATCGTAGTCCGGGTTCGTCACCGTGGGGTCGGCGTTGGCGTCGAACGTCGGGTGGAGGTCCGCGGGGATCTCCAGCAGGTAGTCGAGCTCGATCAGCTTCGTGAGGGTCTGGCCGTTCGTGATGACCATGATGTCCCAGCCCGGTGGCTCCCCGGCCCGCAGCCACTTCTCGATCGCGCGGAAGAACGTCTCCGCGTCCTCGATCACCTGGCGGTAGTTGACCTGGATCCCCGTGTCCCTCGTGAACGCCTCGAGGGACGGGATGTGCGAGACACCGTTGTCGTCCTGGACCCGGTCGATGTACAGCGGCCAGTTCGCGAAGTTCACCAGGCCGTCGGGCCCCCCCTCGAACGGCCCATCGGCCGAGGAGGAGCAGGCGGACAGGATCGGGGCGAGCGAGATCGCTCCGGCGGTCACGCCCGCGGCCCGCAGCAGCTGGCGCCGCGACAGGCTGCGTCCGAGCGTGGGCAGGCGTTGCTCAGGCACGGGTGCATCCTCTCCCATCGGTGGGTCCTCGAGGTCCTATCGGCCGGAACCGGGGGCGGCCTGAGCCGAGGAACCGCCCCGGCCGTGCCTGGATCCGGCGTCCGGAGCGCATCACCTAGGCGTCGGAACGCCGGCCCTTGGCCAGGTTGAGACCGGCCAGCAGCACCCCGCCCCCGAACAGGATCGCGCCCCAGACGTTCACCTGGGGCGGCACCCCGATGCGGGTGGCGCCGTAGACCCAGGTCGGGAACGTGTTGCGCTGGCCCTGCACGAAGTTCGTGATGACGAAGTCGTCCAGCGACAGCACGAACGACAGGAGGAACCCCGCGACCACCCCCGGAAGGATCAGCGGCAGCGTCACCTTGAAGAACGCCACGAGCGGGGTCGCGAACAGGTCCTGCGCGGCGTTCTCGAGCGACCGATCGAGCCCCTGCACCCTGGCGCGCACCACGATGGCGACGAACGGGATGGAGAAGGCGATGTGGGACAGCAGGATCGTCGGATAGCCGATCGTGACGCTGGCGCCGAGCGGCCGATTGCCGTTCAACTCGACGAAGAGCGTCAGCAGCGCCGACCCCAGCACGATCTCCGGGATCGCGATGGCCAGGAAGATCACGAAGTTCGTGACGGCGCGCCCGCGGAACGGATAGCGCCCCAGGACGAGGCCGATCAGCGCCCCGAGCATCGACGCGATCAGGGAGGCCGGCACGGCCACCTTGAGGGACGTCGCCAACGCCTCGTTCAGATCCGGGATCTGCCGCCACCCCCGCCACCAGTTGAGGGTGCAGCACGTGAACCGGGCGACCTGCCGCTCGCCCCGGATGTCGTTGAAGCTGTACAGGATCATCAGGAAGACCGGGCTGGCCAGGTAGACGATCATCGCGATCGTGAAGACCGGCAGGATGTAGAAGGTCCATCGCCGACGGCGGGTGCGGACCGGCGGACGCTCCGGCGCGGCGGCCCGGTCCGGTGCGGTGGCGACCGCGCTCATACCGCCGCCGCCGCGAGCGCGTCGTCCTCGGTTCCCAGGACCTTGGCGTAGATCAGCGCGAGCACGAGCATCCCGAGCATCAGGATCACCGACAGCGCCGCGGCCTCGGGATAATGGAACTCCGTGAGGAACTTCCGCTGGATGATGTTGCCGATCATCGTCGTGCTCGGGTTCCCGAGGACCTCCGAATTGATGTAGTCCCCGGTCGCCGGGACGAACGTGAGGATGACGGCGGCGAAGACCCCGGGGAACGACAGGGGCAGCACCACCTTGCGGAAGGCCTCGGAGCGGGAGGCGTACAGATCCTTGGCCGCCTCGACGAGCCGCCGGTCGATCCGCTCCAGCGAGACGTACAGCGGCAACGCCGTGAACGGCAGGAAGTTGTACGTGATGCCGGCGATCACGGCCACCGGGCTCGCGAGGATGCGGAAGTTGTCCGGCAGCAGGCCCAGGTTCTTCAACGGGCCCAAGATCAGCCCCTCGTCGCCCAGGATGAACTTCCACTGCACGGTCCGGATCACGAACGACACGAAGAACGGCACCAGGATCAGGAAGAACAGCGTGGACTTCCACCGGCCGCCGTAGAAGGCGATCCAATACGCCATGGGATACGCCAGCAGGATCGCGAGCGTGGTGGCCACGCCCGAGTAGATGATCGAGCGGAGGTAGAAGCCCTTGTACTGCGCGAAGACGTCCGAGTAGGTGTCGAACGACCACGTGAACTGGAACCCCTCAGGCGACAGCAGGTCGCCCGACTTCAGGGACGTGTAGACCACGAAGAACAGCGGCAGGATGAACCCCAGGAGCAGGTAGATGCCGCCCGGAGCCAGCAACGCGTACGGCACGAGCCGCCGCCGCCGGCCGAGCGTCTTGTCGGCCCGGGGCGGCGGCCCCGGGGGCGACACGGACGACTCGGGGGCGGCGACCCTGCTCACGCTGACGGCCCCGTTCGCATCAGCTCTCGGAGATCGGCAGGAAGATCGAGTCCCACTCGTCGCGCTCCTCGGCCGTGGTCAGGTTCCTGCCGAAGGAGGTCTTGCTCTCGGTCTCCTCGTCCGGCCACAGGAAGACGCTGTCCGCCATCTGCTGGAGCGCGTCCGCCGTGAACTTGTCCGGCTCCGTCTTCGCGTGGTCCGCGATCAGGCCCTGCACCGACGACACGGGCGACTGGTACGCGACCCACTCCGTGATGAGCTGGGCGATCTCCGGCTTGTACACGAAGTCCATCAGCTGGAGGGCGCCCTGCGGGTTCGCGGAGTTGGCCGGGATCAGCATGTTGTCGATCCACTGCAGCGCCCCACCTGCCGGGGTCGAGTCGCCCGGCTCCGGGATGATGAACTCGAACGGGTACTCCTCCCAGATCTTGTAGTACAGGACGTCGCCGGACCATCCCAGCGTCGCCTTGGTGTTGCCCGCGACGAAGTCGTCGATGTAGCCCTGGTCGCCGTACTGGCGGACGGTGCCGGACTCCTTCTGCATCTCGAGCCAGGTCGCAGCCTCCTTCCACTCCTCGGGACCGGAGGTCACCGGGTCGATGCCGAGGTTGATCATCACCACGTCGGGCATGTCCGACTTCAGCATCCACACCGAGTTCGTGCCCACGACGTCGGGGTTGGCCAGGTCGTCGAGCGAGACGACGGGACGGGAGACCTGCTCGGTGTTGAACCCGATGCCGGTCAGCCCGGCCTGCCAGGCCATGGAGTACTTGGCGCCGGGGTCGAACGCCGGATCCTTGGCGTAGTTGGCCGCGTTCGCGTCGAAGTTCGGGCGCATGGACGGGTCCAGCTCCGTGACCCACTGGTTCTGCGTGAGGTTGACGAACTCGCGCCCGTTCGTGATCACGATGATGTCCCACCCGGTGTCCTGTCCGGCCTGCAGTTGCGGCAGGAGCTCACCGAAGAACGCGGCGTTGTCGTTGATGACGACCTGGTAGTTCACCGCGATATCCGTCTCCTCGGTGAACATGTCCAACGACGGGTGATACTTCTGGTCGGTGTCCTTGTTCAGCGCCGTGTCGATGTAGAGCGGCCAGTTGGCGAAGTTGATCTCGGGACCGGGCTCGGCGCCGAAGTCCACGGCGGCGGCCGCGCTCGTGCCACCGCCGGGCGTGGTGGTGGTGCCGTCGCCACTGCAGGCGGCAAGGATCGACGCCATGCTGAGGGTCCCGACGCTCATGCCGGCGTACTTGATCATGTTGCGTCGCGACATGCGGCGCTGTGTCATGCCGCGCATCAGCGCCGACCGCATCTCCGGCGACACCTTCGGGTTCTGTTCGTCTCGGTCCGTCATTCGTCTTCCTCCTCCATCGCGAGGTCGTCCTGCGGTACCACCGCGAACGTGTGCTCGGGTTTCCAGGAGAGCACCACACGGTCCCCTGGACGCGGCGCCTCCTCGGCACCGAGATTCTGGATGTAGACCGTCAGCGTGGTCCCCCCTGGGCCCTCCACCTTGTATTGGTGACTGACGCCGATGTAGGTCGACATGCGAAGCACGCCGGTGATGCTGTTGACGTCACCGGGAACGAACCGTTCCTCCTGGTCGATCGTGATCTTCTCGGGCCGGACACCGACCTTGACACGGGTTCCGGCGTCGGCCGGGATCCGGTTCGTCGGCACCGTCACCGTGGTTCCGGCGCTGAGCAGCACCGAGGCGTCCCCGTCCGACGACTCCTTCACCTCACCCTCCAGCAGGTTCGAGGCGCCGAGGAACGCGGCCACGAACTCCGTCGACGGATTCTCGTAGACGTCCTCCGGCTGCCCCAGCTGCTCGATCTTGCCCAGGCGCATGACCGCGAGGCGGTTCGACATGGTCATGGCCTCCTCCTGGTCGTGCGTGACGTAGATGAACGTGATCCCGACCTCCTGCTGGATGCGCTTCAGCTCCAGCTGCATCTGCTTGCGGAGCTTCAGGTCCAGCGCGCCGAGCGGCTCGTCCAGGAGCAACACCTTGGGGTGGTTGACGAGCGCCCGCGCCAGGGCGACGCGCTGCTGCTGGCCGCCGGACATCTGCGGCGGCTTGCGGTCCTCGAACCCCACCAGGTCCACGAGCTTCATGATCTCGGTCACGCGCGTACCGATGTCGGCCTTGTCCACCTTCTTGCGCCGCAGGCCGAAAGCCACGTTCTCCCGGACGTCCAGGTGCGGGAACAGCGCGTAGGACTGGAAGACGGTATTGACGTCGCGCTTGTAGGGGGGCAGGTCGGTGACGTCGCGGCCGCCCAGATAGACCGTGCCGTAGGTCGGGTCCTCGAAGCCACCGATCATGCGCAGCGTGGTGGTCTTGCCGCAGCCGGAGGGGCCGAGCAGCGAGAAGAACTCCCCCTCGGTGATGTCGAGGGACAGGTCGTCCACCGCGGCCACGTCGCCGAACCGCTTGGTCACGCGTTCGAGGCGGACGTCGACTTCCGGCACACACACCCCCTTGGAAGGTCGCTCGAGGCAAGGGATTATGCCTCACAGCGGCCGGGATTATCACCCGGTACGGGGCAGACCGCGCCCGCCCACACCGGGTACGTATCTTCACCGACTTGTACGGAACGGACAAGCCCCCGGGATGCACAACCGGCCAACGGGGCCGACGACCGCCCCGGCCTACTCCGCCCCCCCGCCGCGCGCACGACCGGCCCGGGCGCCCGAGCGGCTCGGCTCCGGCCCGTCGCCGTTGGCGGCGACCTCGCGGGCGCCGTTGCGTCGCCGCTCGACCAGCCGCGGCAGGGCCGTCACCAGGAACAGCACCAGCGCGCCCGCCAGCACCGCGCCGGCGGCGAGGCGGCCGTCGATCAGTCCGACCGCCAGCGCGCTCGCCGAGATGAGGCCGCTCCACAGGTACATCAACAGCACGGCCTGACGGTGGCTGTGGCCGATGTCCATCAGGCGGTGGTGGATGTGCTCCTTGTCGGCCTGCCCCAGTTCGATGTTCCGCCGCGCGCGGCGCAGGATCGCGAGCGCGACGTCCAGGAACGGCACGGCCAGGACCAGCAGCGGCACCAGCAGCGGGATGGCGATCACGGCCAGATCGCCGCCGCTCGGCGGCACGGGATTTCGCCCCACCCCCGAGATGGTCGCCACGGCCACCAGCATCCCCAGGAGCATCGCGCCGGAGTCCCCCATGAAGATCTTGGCCGGATGGAAGTTCCACGGCAGGAAGCCCAGGCAGACCCCGGCCGTGATGCAGGACAGGAGCGCCGCCGCCGAGGCGTCTCCGAACAGGCTGTCCGAGGACACCATGTACACGAAGAACGTGCCGGAGGCGATCGCGACCATCCCGGCTGCCAACCCGTCCAGCCCATCCACGAGGTTCACCGCGTTCACGGTCGCCACCACCCAGAGCACGGTGAGCGGCACCGCGAGATCGGCGCTGAGGGAGACGATGCTGCTCGGCACGACGAAGTACTGCAGTTGCACACCCGCCAGCACCAGGAGCCCGGCGCAGAAGATCTGGCCGGTGAGCTTCGTCAGCGACGTCACGCCCCGGATGTCGTCGACGAGGCCCAGGCCCAGGATCGCCAGGCACGCGACCACCGCGCCCAGCGGCTCGGCGCTGGAGCGGTTCATCTCGTCGAAGAAGGGCAGGAGCCGCGAGGCCCCGAGGCCGGCCAGGAGTCCGGCGAACAACGCCAACCCGCCGATCGTGGGCGTCGGCACGGCGTGCACCGTGCGGTCGTTCGGCCGGTAGATCGCTCCGGTCCGGACGGCGAGGCGCCGCACGAGCGGGGTGGCCGCGAAGGATGTCAGCCCGCTCGCGACGAAGACGACCAGGTAGGCGATCACGGTGCTGAGCAGTCTGCGGGCCCGGTGCCTCGACGGCAACCGGGCCCGTCCGACATCGCGCGGCCGATGGCCAGAACCAGGGCCAGAACTACGGCCAGAACTAGGGGTAGAGCGGGAAGCGTTGCATCAGATCTCGGACGCGGCCGCGAGCCTTGTCCTTCACGCCCTCGTCCTCGGGGTTCTTCAGCGAGTCCCCGAGGATGCTCGCGATCTCGGCCATCTCCGTCTCGTCCATGCCCAGCGTGGACGGCCCCGGGGTGCCGACCCGGATCCCGGACGGCGTCGACGGCGGGTTGGGGTCGAACGGGATCTGGTTCTTGTTGAGGGCGATGCCGATCTCGTCGGCCACCCGCTCCGAGCCCTTGCCGTCGATGCCCACCGGCCGCGTGTCGGCCAGGATCAGGTGCGAGTCGGTGCCGCCGGAGACGATCCGGAGCCCCTCCTCGGCGAGGCCCGCGGCCAGGGCACGGGCGTCGCGGACCGTGCGCTCGGCGTAGGCCCGGAAGTCGGGGCCCATGGCCTCCTTGAGCGCCACGGCCTTCGCCGCGATGCAGTGCTCGAGCGGCCCGCCCTGCATCATGGGGAAGACGGCCTTGTCGATCGCCTTCGCGTGCTCGGCCCTGCAGACGATCATCGCGCCGCGGGGCCCGCGGAGCGCCTTGTGCGTGGTGAACGAGACCACGTCGGCGTGGGGCACCGGGCTGGGATAGGCGCCGCCGGCCACGAGGCCGATGAAGTGCGACGCGTCGACCCAGAACAGCGCTCCAACTTCGTCGGCGATCCGGCGGAAGGCGGCGAAGTCGATCTCGCGCGGATACGCGGTGTACCCGGCCAGGATGATCTTCGGACGCTCGGCCAGCGCCATGTCGCGGATCTTGTCCATGTCGAGCTGCTCGGTCTCGCGGTCCACCTCGTAGCCCGACGAAGTTGAACCACATGCCGCTCACGTTCACCGGCGAGCCATGCGTGAGGTGACCGCCGTGGGCCAGCACCATGCCCAGCACCTTGTCGTTCGACTTCGGCTCCAGGAACGCGCCGAAGACGGCCAGATTCGCCGACGCCCCCGAGTGCGGCTGCACGTTGGCGTGGTCGGCGCCGAACAGCTCCTTCGCTCGGTCGATCGCGAGCTGCTCCGTCACGTCGACGAACTCGCACCCGCCGTAGTAGCGGCGGCCGGGATACCCCTCGGCGTACTTGTCGGTCATGGTGGAGCCCAGGGCGGCGAGGACGGCGGGGCTGGCGTAGTTCTCCGACGCGATCAACCGCAGCTGCGTGCGCTCGCGCTCGAGCTCGTTGGCGATGGCCCCGGCCACCTCGGGGTCGGCGGCCTTCAGGGCCTCCCAGTCGGCTGCGTACTCTCTCATCGTCCCGCTCCTCGCTCTGCGCCTCGTTCGGCGTCCCGTTCGATGCCCTCCCGCTCCAGCTGGGCGATCTGCTCGACCCGCGCGGCGTGCCGGCCACCGGCGAACGGCGTGTCCAGCCAGACGCGCACCACCTCCTCTGCATAGGCGGTCGCGATCACGCGGGCGCCCATGGCGAGAACGTTGGCGTCGTTATGCTCGCGCGAAAGACGTGCGAGGTACAAATCGTGGCAGAGCGCCGCCCGAGCCCCCGGGACCTTGTTCGCGGCGATCTGCTCGCCCTGGCCGGATCCTCCCATCACGATCGCGCGGTCCGCGTCGCCCTCCGTCACGGCCCTGGCGGCGGCCGCGCAGAACGCCGGGTAGTCGACGGGGCTGGTCGAATCCGTGCCCAGGTCGAGGACCTCGTGGCCCCCGTCGGAGAGGAAGATCTTCAGGTGCTCCTTCAGGGGGAACCCTGCGTGGTCGCAGCCCAGGGCGATCCTCACGCGCGCTCCTCGTCACCGAAGATGGATGCCGGGGCCGGCGCACGTCCGTAGAGGCCGTCGGCGAGGCGGTGGATCCAGTCGTCCAGCTCCCACGCGACGGCGCGGTACGTGTCCTGGGGTTGACCGAGCGGGTCCGCGATGTCCTCGTCCCTCGGGTTCCCCGGGAAGCCCTCGCGCCGCAGGGCCGCGGCCTCGGCGACCCGTGCCGGAAGCGTCCCTGCCACGGCCCCGGGCGGCGGCGGCAGCGCCTGCACCAGCCGAACCAGCTCCTTCAGCGTGAACGTTCGATCCGCCGCCGCCGGAACGAAGCGCCCGACTTCGTCGCGATGCTCACCCGCCATCGTCAGCACCAGGTCCGCCCCTTCGACGAGCGCTCGTGTCACTCGACGCGCGACGTGGCCGGAGATGTCGACCTCCCGCTCCCGTGCGGCGACGATCGACTCCCGCTGCGCCGGCGAGCCCTCCCATCCCTGCGTTCCGGCGGAGTCGACGGTGGGGGCGTCGAGGCCGAACCGCCGCTCCAGCGCGCTGCGCAGGAAACCCTCGGCCATCGGCGAGCGGCAGATGTTGCCGGTGCAGATCACGAGGACGTGGGCCACGGCGCGCCGAGTCTAGCAGTGGCCCTCAGGGCACCCGAGCGCCTGCCGGCCAGGTCAGCGGCCGCTCAGGTGTCACCCAGGATGCGTCAGGATGCGCCAAGGATGCGGTGAATGTCCGCCGGAAGCACCTCGCCCTCGCGCAGGATCCGGGGTTCTCCGTGCGCGAGATCCAGGACCGTCGAGGCCCGGCCCGGCAGCGGGACGTCCTCGCACAGATACACCGACACGGCGTCGCCGAACACCTCGACGAGCTCGCTGCAGGTCGAAACCGGCGGCTCCCCGGATCGGTTCGCGCTCGTCATCGCGAGCGGGCCGGCGCCGTCCAGCACGCTGAGCGCCAGCGGATGGCGGGGCACCCGCACGCCGATCGTCGCTGGATCTCCGCCGAGGTCCCACGTGACGCTCCCCGCGCTCCTGGGCAAAACCAGCGTCAGAGCGCCGGGCCACAGCGCCGCCGCCAGACGCGCGGCCCGCTCGTCCATCACCGCCACGTCCCACGCGGAGGCCGGCGAGGCCACCAGCACGGGCAGCTCCAGATCTCGCGGCCGGCCCTTGGCGGCGAAGAGCGACGCCGTGGCCGCCGGCCGGTCCGGACGGGTCCCGACGCCGTACACCGTGTCCGTCGGCATCACGATGAGCTCACCCCGCAGCGCGGCGGCCACCGCCTCTCCTATCGCCCCGCCCACCCGTATCGCCCCACCCGCCCGTATCGCCCCACCCGCCCGTATCTCCCGCCCACCCGTATCGCCCCGCCCACCCGTATCGCCTCGCCCGCCCGTTCCGGGCCATCCGGCGGACCTCCGCTCACGGCCGTCGCGCCACGACGACCCGGTCACGGCCTCCGAGGTCGGGATGGACGCGCACGGCCCCGAGGCCGGCCTCGACCGCCGCGGCCGAGACCGCTGCCCCGCGTGATTCCGCGATCTCGACCACCAGGGCGCCACCCGGCCGCAGCCAGTCCACGGCGGCATCGAAGAGCCGCCGGTAGACGGGGATCCCACCGAACACGGCGAGCTCCGGGTCGGCCAGGACCTCCGCGGGCAGGGACGAGCGCTCGTGCTCCTCGATGTACGGAGGGTTGCTGACCACGAGGTCCACGCGGCCCCGCAGGGCGATGTCCACGGGGTCCAGCAGGTCCCCGAGCAGGACCGTGACCTCGGCGCCGAGGGTCACGGCATTCTCGCGGGCGAGCCGCACCGCGTCCGACGAGAGGTCGGTCGCCACGAGCCTAGCGTCGGGACGCTCGTCGGCGATCGCGAGCGCGATCGCGCCGGTACCGGTGCCGACATCCACCACCACGGGCCGGGCGAGATCCGCCAGGACGGTCAGGGCATGCTCGACGACCACCTCCGTCTCCGGTCTCGGCACGAAGACCCCCGGCCGAACGACCAGGGTGATGTGGCGGAATCCCTCCACGCCGGTGAGGTGCTGCAACGGCGTGCCGGTGCACCGCCGGCAGAGCGCGCGGCCGAACGTCCTTGCCTCATCCGAGGTCAGACCCGCTCGACGCGTGTACAGCTGCACCCTCGAGAGCCCGAGCACGCCGGCGAGCAGGGTCTCGGCGGTGGGCACCGGGCTGGGAACGTCGTGACGTTCCAGATACCCGGCCGCCCTGCGAACGACGTCTGCCGGCAGCACCGTCAGTCCTCCTGAGTGGCCAGCTGCTCGGCGCGCTCGGCGTTCTGGAGCGCATCGACGAACCCGTCGAGATTGCCGGCCAGGACGTCCTGGAGCTGGTGCACCGTGAGCTTGATCCGGTGATCGGTGACCCGTCCCTCCGGGAAGTTGTAGGTCCGGATCTTCTCGGATCGGTCGCCGGTCCCGACCTGGGAACGCCGCGAGGACGCCTCCTTCTCGGCCGCCTCCTCCTGTGCTCGCCGCAGCAGACGGGCGCGGAGGTACCGCATCGCCTTCTCCCGGTTCTGCAACTGCGAGCGCTCCTCCTGGCAGGTGACCACGATGCCGCTGGGCTTGTGAGTGATGCGCACCGCGGAGTCCGTGGTGTTCACCGACTGGCCGCCCGGACCCTGCGACCGGAAGACCTGCAGCTCGATGTCCTCCGGCCTGATCTCGACCTCGACGTCCTCCACCACGGGCATCACGGCGACGGTGGCGGTGGAGGTGTGGATCCGGCCCTGCGACTCCGTCACGGGGACCCGCTGGACGCGGTGCACGCCCGACTCGTGCTTGAGCTTGGTGAACGCCTCCCGACCGCGGATCTCGAGCGCGGCCTCCTTGAGGCCGCCGACGTCGGACTCCTGCGCCGACAGCACGTCCGACCGCCACCGGTGACGCTCGGCGAAGCGGCGGTACATGTCCAGCAGCTCGCCGGCGAACAGGGCGGCCTCCTTCCCGCCAGCCCCGGCTCGGATCTCGAGGATCACATCCTTGCCGTCGTTGGGGTCCTTCGGCACCAGCAGCGACTCGAGCGTGGCCGCCAGCGCCGTGGCCCGGTCGTGCGCCTCATCGGCCTCGGTACGGAAGTACGCGGCCATGTCCGGGTCGGGCTCGGCCTTCGCGAGCTCACGGGCGTCGTCCGCCTGCCCCTGTGCCTCGCGCCAGGCACGATAGGGAACGACGATCTCTCGCAGCTCGGCGAAGCTCTTGCCGAGGGTCCGCAGTCGATCGGGATCCGAGGCCACGCCCGGGGCGGCCATCTCCTCGGCGATGGCGTCGTACCGTGCCTCGATCTCCTCCAGGCGTTCCTGCATGCGACCGATTATCCCCGCCGGCCGTGGTCACGACCGGCAGCGGGATCTGTCGCGATCAGGTCCGGTCCGACCCCGGCTCGTCGGCCTGGTCGTCGAAGTCGATGTCCATGGCGGGGATGTCCGCGATGTTCATGGCCGCCGGGTCGCTGGAGACCCACAGGTCCTCGTAGTTCGGGTCGACGACCCCCGACTCCTGCTGCGGGGTGGGCGGGGCGACGACGGCAGGCCCGGAGCTGGCGTCCGCGTCGTCATCCCCCAGCGCGGTCTCGAGCTCCTGCGCCACCCCGAGCAGGCGCGACTGCATCTGCTGCAGCTGGTCGACCAGATGCTCACGCCGTGTCGAGAGCGTAGACAGCACGCGCTCCGCCTCCACCCGGGCCTTCTTGAGCACCTCGTCGCCCTGCTGTCGGGCCTCCTCGGCGCGAGACTGGGCGTCGGTGCGGATCCGGTCGGCCTCCGCTCGGGCCTCGCTCGTCTGCCGGCTCGCCTCTGCCTGCGCCTCGCTCAGGATCGAGTCGGCCTCTCCGTCGGCGGCCCGGATCAGCTCGGCCAGCCGTCCCGCGAGCTCCTCGTACGGGTCCACCGCAGGAGCGGCGTTGGGCTCGGACTCCGGGATCACCGTCGGGGTGTGCGCGGACTCCGCCTCGAGCCTGGCCTCACGGAGCTGCCGCTCGAGCGTCTCCACCTGGGTGGCCACCTGACCCAGGTAGTGACGCACCTGCTCCGGGTCGTAGCCGCGTCGGATCGTGGCGAACTCCCGGCGCCGGATCTGCTCGGCGCTCGGCAGGAGCGGTAGGTCGAGTTCAGTGGCGGACATGGCGCAACCTCCTGAGATGTCCGGGTGATACTCGCATCTTTGACTCCGGGTCGCATGCATGCAACGACCCTCCGCCGACCCCGGCCGGATCGGCGTGGCGGGGTGGCCTCCGGCGCCGCCCGCTCGCTGCCGAGCCTGCGTGCGACCGCGTTACGACTCGCACTCCAGGACCGTGTCACCCACGTCGACGCTGCACACGTCGTCGTCGGAGGAGCCACCGTTCGCGGTGTCGTTGCCTCCCGTGTTGTCGGTCGTGTCGAGGTTATCGTCACCGAAGCCGCCTGCCAGCGAATCGCTGTTGGCGCCTCCGATCAGATGGTCGGCACCCTTGCGGCCCCATATGGAATCCCCACCAGCGTTGCCCTTCGCGGTGTCGTCGCCGGTGCCGCCGTCGATGCTGTCGCCGCCGCCGTTGCCGGTGATCGAGTCGTCACCGCCGCCGCCGTAGATGGTGTCGTTGCCACCGTTGCCCTTGATCGTGTCGTCCCCGTCGAGGCCGCAGATGATGTCGTCTCCCGCCGTGCCGGTGAGCGTCTCGCCGGCGCCGGAACCGGTGATCGTGCAGCCGAGGCCGCCGGCGGACGCGGGAACACCCGCGGTGGCGAACGCGCTCCCGACGATGAGCGCGAGGGTGGACAGTTTCAGTGCGACGGACCGGACCTTCATGAGGAGACTCCTCTCCGATGCTGAACGGGGAGACGACCGATTCTGTCTATCGTCCGCTGCGGATCGGCCCGAATCAACGACCCGGGGGGGCCGATCCCTCGGATCCGGGCGGGATCGTTCCAGGGGTCCCGGTCGGCGTCTCGGCGATGGTCTCGCCGGGATCCACCCCCGCGCGTTCGGCCCGAAGCACCTCGTTGAAGGAGGCGATCGCCACCTCGATCTGACCGCGGTCGGGGGGCTGCGTCGTGATCCGCTGCAGCCACTTCCCGGGAGCCATGAGCATCCGCATGACGACCGAATCGGGGTAACGCGCCCCGAGGCGCAGAGCCTCGTAGGACATCCCGGCGATCAGCGGGATCGCGATGAGGCGCGACGCGATCCGCCAGACGATCCCGGGAGTGCCGAACAGGGTGAACACGAACACGGTGATGATCATCACGATGATCAGGAAGTTCGTGCCGCACCGGACGTGGACCGTGGAGTAGCGGTCGACGTGCTCGGGGTCCAGCGGATCCTCGTGTTCGTAGGCCGCGATCGTCTTGTGCTCCGCCCCGTGGTACTCGAACACCCGATGGATCTCCTTCATCCGCCCGATCAGGAAGAGGTAGGCCACGAAGATCCCGACACGGAACAGGCCCTCGAGGATGTTCGTCAGGACGCCGTCGCTGTTCACCCGGTGCTGGAACCACGAGAACAGCAGGGTGGGCCCCAGGATGAAGATGCCGATGAAGAAGGTGGCCGCGATCGCGAGCGAGACCCCCATCTGTCCCGAGGTGAGCTGCTCTTCCTCCTCGGACGACTCGCGTGCGCCCACCTGCAGCGCCTTCATGCCGATCGCCAACGATTGGCCGAGCACGATGATGCCGCGCAGGAACGGCTTGCCCAGGAACGGGTGGCGACGGACCACCGAGTCGATGTGATGGGACTCCAGGTGGATGTCCCCACCCGGCCGCCGCACGGCGACGGCCCAGTGGTCCTTGCCGCGCATCATGACGCCCTCGATGACGGCCTGGCCGCCGTACAGATGGTCCTTGGTCGCGGGCGCGTCGTCTGCCATGCGGTGGCGGGCTACCCGTCGGTGCGGGTCGCCGCGGCGCCGGCCGCGCCGCTCTGCGCCGCCTGCGTCTTCGCGTAGCGCCGCTGGAAACGCTCCACCCGGCCACCCTGATCCATCAGCTTCTGCTTGCCCGTGTAGAACGGGTGGCAGGCCGAGCAGATCTCGGCCCGGATCTCGCGGACCGTGGAGCGGGTCTGGAACGTGTTGCCGCACGAACAGTGGACGTCGGCGATCTGATAGTCGGGATGGATGCCCTGCTTCATGTCGGTTCTCTCCTCGGTTCTTGGTCGGTTCTTGGTCGGTTCTTGGTCGGTTCTTGGTCGATGTGGTCGCCGTCCCCAGCGTACCCGCGGTTGCGGCTAGCCGCCGGACGGCGCCTTCGCGATCTCCTTCAGGAACTGGTCGTTGGACTTGGTGGCCCGGATCTTGTCCGTGAGGAGCTCGAGGGCCGCCCCCGGCTCCAGGGCGTGCAGCACCCGGCGGAGCTTCACCACCAGCGCCAGCTCCTCCACCGGCATCAGCAGCTCCTCCTTTCGGGTTCCCGAGGCGTCGACGTTGATCGCCGGGAACAGGCGCTTCTCCGCCAGAGAACGATCCAGGCGGAGCTCCATGTTCCCGGTTCCCTTGAATTCCTCGAAGATCACCTCGTCCATCCGGGAGCCCGTCTCGACCAGCGCGCTCGCGATGATCGTGAGCGATCCGCCCTCCTCGATGTTGCGCGCGGCACCGAAGAAGCGCTTCGGTGGGTACAGCGCCGTGGAGTCGACGCCGCCGGACAGGATCTTGCCCGAGGCCGGCGCCGCGAGGTTGTACGCACGGGCGAGCCGGGTGATCGAGTCGAGCAGGACGGCCACGTTGCGGCCCATCTCCGCGAGGCGACGCGAGCGCTCGAGCACGAGCTCCGTGACCTGGATGTGCTGGTCGGCCGGCTTGTCGAACGTGGAATACACGACCTCGGCCGCCTGCACCGTCCGTTGCCAGTCGGTGACCTCCTCCGGTCGCTCGTCCACGAGCAGCACGATCACGTGCGTGTCCGGACTCGAGGCGACGATCCCGTTCGCGATCTGCTTGAGGATCGTGGTCTTCCCCGCCTTCGGTGGCGAGACCACCATCCCGCGCTGGCCCTTGCCGATCGGGGCCACCATGTCGATGATCCGCTCCGCGACGGCGGAGCCCTCGTGCTCCAGCCGGAAGCGCTCGTCCGGGAAGAGCGGCGTCAGCTTGTCGTAGTTGGGCCTGGCCTTCGCGGTCTCGGGGTCCATCTCGTTGATGGCGTCGATCTGCAGCAGCGCCGCGTACTTCTCGTTGTCCCGCGGGCGGCGGATCTTGCCCGTGACCATGTCCCCCTTGCGCAGCATGGAGCGGCGGACCTGCGACAGGGACACGTAGATGTCCTCGGGTCCGGGCAGGTAGCCGGACGTCCGGAGGAACCCGTATCCCTCGGGCAGGATGTCGAGCAGACCCGTGGCCGTCGGAGCGGTGAGCAGCTCCTCCTCGCGATCCTGCTCCTCGCGCATGCGGCGCTCCTCGCGCTGGCGGCGACGGTCCTCTCGGGAGGGTCGCTGCCGGCGACCCTCGCGGTTCTGGTCGCCGCCCTGCTGCTGGCCGCCCCCGCCCTGATTGCGGTCGCCGCCTTGGTTGCGGTCGCCGCCCTGCTGGACGCCCCCGCCTTGGTTGCGGTCGCCGCCCTGGTTGCGGTCGCGACCGCCTCCCTGCGGACGGTCGGAGCGCTGCTGACGATCGCCTCGGTCGGTGCGCTGGGGGCGGTCACCGCGGTCCCTGCCCTGCGGGGGCTCCGGCTCCGCCAGATCCACTCCGCCGGATCGGTCCGCATCCTCCGAACGGTCGGAGGTGCCCGAGCCGGCCTGGGACGAGTCGGCCGCACCGGTCGGCTCGCGACCGGCGCCCGAGGGCGCGCGTTCGCCGTTGTCGGGCGCTTCCTCGTCCGTCCCGGCCGAGGACGACGAGGACGAGCCGTTGCCGCCCTGCGCCACGATCGCATCGATCAGCCCCGCCTTGCGCAGACGCTGCGTTCCCTCGATGCCGAGGCTCGACGCGATCTTCTGCAGTTCGGGGATCAGCTTGCCCTCGAGGGCGGTTCGGTCAGTGGTCTCCATGGGGCTATGCCCCTCCCTTCAAGTCGTGCTGGAGTGACGCCCAATCGGCCTGGAACTTGTCCATCCCGGCGTCGGTGAGCGGGTGCTTCACGAGCTTCGTGAAGACGTCGTAGGGCATCGTCGCGATGTCTGCGCCGGCGAGAGCCGCGTCGACGACGTGCATCGGATGGCGCAACGAGGCCGCCAGCACGTTCGTCTCGTACCCCTGCACCTCGTAGATCTCGCAGATCTGGCGGAGCGCGTGCATGCCGTCGGCCGCGGCGTCGTCGATCCTGCCGATGAACGGCGACACGATGTAAGCGCCGATCTCCGCCGCCAGGATGGCCTGCGCCGGTGAGAACACGAGCGTCACGTTGATCTTCGTCCCGTCCGCGACCAGCCGCTTGCCAGCCTCGAGGCCCTCGGGGGTCATCGGGACCTTGACCACCGCGTTCGAACCCTTCTGGCGCAGGATCACGCCCTGCTCGTACATCGCGTCGGCCCCGGTCTCCGTCACCTCCAGGGAGACGTCGCCCTGCACCTCCTCGAGGATGAGCTTCCAGATGTGCTCCGGATCCTCGTGCTCCTTGGCGATCAGCGACGGATTCGTCGTGACGCCCGACAGCACGCCCCAGCGGTTGATCTCACGGATCTCCTCGATGCTTCCGGTGTCGAGGAACAGTCTCATCGGGTCCTTCCTTCCTGTACGGGCGGCACGGACTCGCGCACCTGCGCGGCCCGCCCCGTGGCACGTTCCATCACCAGGTCGATCACCGAGGCGAGCGCCTGGTCGAAGTTGTAGTTGGGGATGATCGGCACGCCGTGCGACAGCGCCTGCGACTTCACGTAGCGCTGCAGGCGGCGGATGTTCTCGAATCCGTCCGAGTACCGCTGCGCAGGCCGGGCGATGACGTCGTTGCCCCGCGCGACGAAGTGGCTGCGGTGCATCTCCTCGTCCTCCACGGTCAGCACCACCGGCACCGCCAGGATCCGCTCCGATGCGGCGTCGAAGAAGCCGGGAACGACGTGCGCGCCCTCGATCACGATGCTGGTGCCCTCCATCGCCGCCCGGTCCACCAGGGCGTCGATCCCGACCGCCACGGCGGCGGTCTGCTCCCGGAACCCCACCGTGAGCGCGTCGACGGAACCCGCGGGCGGCTCCCGCAGAGCCGTGTCCGCCTGGAACGACGAGGTGTAGAGCGTGGGCATGAGCTCGGCGCTGAAGAGGGAGCGCATGACCTCGCGGATCGCATCGGTGGCCACGACCCGCACGATCCCCAGGCGGGCCGCCAGCTGCGTGGCGAGGGTGGACTTCCCGACCCCGGTGGTACCTCCGATGAGCACCACCAGCGGGATGTCCAGCGATTCCACCTCCCGCCAGCGCAGGAAGTTCTTCGCGTAGCGCTCCCCCGCCACCTCGCGCAGCACCGCCAGCGTGATCTCGGCCAGCTCCGAGGAGGTCACGGAGGCCTGCGCCAGGTCGATCAACCGGTCCTCCACGGCCTCCGCCACCTGGTACGAGCGGAACGGGGACAGGCCGGTGACCATGACCTGCGAGGCCATGAGTCCCTTGGAGTAGGGCAAGCCCTGCTCTCGGTCGGAGATGAGGATGTGCGGCGTCTTGGATCCCCTCGTTGCCACGGTCTGCTCCCGGGCTCGTCCCTCAGCGGTCTCGGCCGCGCGCCAGCGCGGTCTCGACGACCGAGCGGAGCGCGGTGTCGAGATCGATGTCGCCCTCGACCACGCGGGCCCGGTTGTCGACGAACACGACCTCCGCCCCCCTGCTGAGGGCCCGCTCACACGCCACGTCGACGGCGGCGGCCTTCAGTTCGGTGAGGAGGACGTCGTAGTCGTCGGCCTCGTCCAGGTCCTGCGCGAGACCCGCGCGGTCGGCCAACCGTGCGGACCACCCCACCACACTGCATCCGTGGGCGGACTCCAGATGGCGGACCTGCCGTTCGGCGACCGCCCCCGGTGCCGTGGTGGCGAAGAAGCCCCTCCTGCCCTGCACGTCCGCCAGCGGAACCGGGGAGAAGTCGGTCACTACGTGCCGCGCATCACCGAGATAGCGCCGGAGACGGGATCGCAGTGCGGAGAGGTTCTCGGACCCCCGATCGGGGTCGGCTGCCATTGTAAGCACCACCAGGTCGGATAGCAACAGGCGGAATGGGCCGAGGTAGCCGCCCAGGTACTCGGGCGGTGCCGAGACCGGCACGACGAGCACCCCGGCGTCCCACGGGACGGGGGGCACCGCCGAGCCGCTGCCCTCCAGGAGCACGAGGCCGGGACGCCGCGAGGCCGCGAGGTCGGCGGCCTTGCGCACGTTCGATGCCCACGGGGCCCCGGCGAGCCCTCCGCCGGCACGGCGGGCGCCGATGGTGGTCACCCCCGTCGTGAGGGCGTCCTCCAGGTGATCGGAGGCGGCGTGCCGGCCCTCGCGCACGAGCTGCCGGAGCCGCGCGAGGTCCACCGACCCCGCCTCCGCCACCTCGGGCTCCGCTGGGCCGCCGCGGCCCATCGCCACGACGACGGGATCCAGTCCCATGCCGGAGGCGAGCCGGGCGAGCTCACCGGAGATCGCGGTCTTCCCGGTTCGCTTGCCGGTCCCGATCACGGCCACCGTGGGAACGGCGAGCGGCGGCCCCTCGATCGGGGGGTCGAGCCGGAAGTCCGGCCCCAGGTACGGCAGCCCGGCGGCGAGCGTCACCGCCGCCAGCTCCATCCGCTCGCGGTAGCCCAGGACGGGCTCGTCGGAGAGGTCGAGCACCCCCTCGGGCGAATGAGCGGCGATCGCCGCTCCCAGGGAGGTCATGCGGTCTCCGCGCATGGGGAGCAGCGGCGCGCCGACCTCGATCGCCTCCCCGGGTCGGAGCTTCTCCACGCCGCCGACCAGCAGCGCCGCCACGACCTCGTGTCCTCGCTCGCGGGCAACCTCGATCCCCCACCGGGTCACGGGCGGGTAGTGCTCGCCGTCGACGAGGGCGATGACGCGGATGGCGACGTCCTTTCTGCCTCTTGGCCTGCCTCTTGACCTACTTCTTTGGCTGGTTCTGGGGCTGGCTGCAGGGCTGGTTCTGGGCCCGATCCTTGGGGGCCGGCGGGAGATCCGCTCGACGCTACTCGGCCACGGGAACGCCGCGCTCCTGGACCGGGCGCTCCAGCTCCCGGTGGTACTGGGCGGCGGTTGCGATGGAGAAGTGGGCGATCACGTTGGAGCCTCCGAAGGGGAAGCGGCGGTGGATCTTCACCTCGTCGTCCGCGAACTCCAGCACGTTGTAGCAGGGCTTCGTGTACCCGCGCAGGCGCAGGGACGACACCGTGCCGGCGTTGGCGATGTACATGTTCTCCAGCCGCCAGACGTACGGCACGTGCTTGTGGCCGGAGAGCACGATGTGCACGCCGCTCGTGATCAGGACCTCCAGCAGATCGCCGGCGTCCATCACCGTGCTGCGCTCGCGGCCGGTGCCGGGGACCGGGATCAGATGGTGGTGGATCGCGAAGATCTTCAGGTCCGCGGGACCGGCGAACTGTTCGCGGATCCAGGGATACCGCTCGCGGCCGATCTGCCCCTCGTTGAGGTCGGGCTCGGAGGAGTCCGCTCCCACGATCCGAACGCCCTTGACGTCGTTCACCCAGTGCCGCGGGCCCACGAGATCCTCGAAGTGGAGGTAGCCGACGTTGCGGGCGTCGTGGTTGCCGGTGACCGTCAAGACCGGTGACTGGATGCGCTCACGGTAGGCGACCCAGTTCTTGTACTCCTGGCGGTACCCCTCGTTCGTGAGGTCGCCCGTGCAGACGACCACGTCCGGCGCCAGGTCGTTGAGCTCGGCGATCACACGGTTCATCAGGTTCGGCACGAAGTAGGGCGAGCCGACGTGCGGATCGGAGATGTGGGCGATCGTGACCACCTGGGCAGTGTAGCTCCGGGCCGGGCCGCGACCGTGGAGGGCGCGCCCGCGGTCGGAGTCGCGGCCCGCGTCTCCCGCTCCGCCGGGACGGGCTGTGGGACGATGTGTGAACGATGGGGCTCCTCGACGTCGTCCTGATCGTCCTCCTGCTCCTCGCGGGCGCCGCGGGGTCAAGACGCGGTGCGGTCCAACAACTCTCGACGTACATCGGGCTGGGTTTGGGATTGCTGGGAGGCACGCTGCTCGCCCCGTACGTCGCGGGGTTCGCGGAGGGCACATCCGGACAGGCGCAGCTCGCCGTCGGGACGCTCCTGGTCGGCGGCGCGATCGGCGACGCCACGGGATGGTTCGTGGGCACGCGGCTTCGCCGGCGCGTCACGAACGTCACGCTCCGCCGGGCGGACACGGTCGGCGGATCGCTCGTGACGGTCGGCGCCGTACTGCTGGTCGTCTGGTTCCTCGCCCTCAACCTGGTGACCGGGCCGGTGCCCGTCGTCTCCCGGCAGATCCAGCGATCCACGATCGTTCGAGGGCTCGCAGCCGCGCTGCCGGAGCCTCCC
This sequence comes from uncultured Actinomycetes bacterium, assembly GCA_963832225.1. Taxonomy (GTDB): domain Bacteria; phylum Actinomycetota; class UBA4738; order UBA4738; family HRBIN12; genus JALYMB01. The sequence continues at coordinate 64,752 of CAWHTI010000002.1, read as the reverse complement.
TCCCTGATCGGCGAGGCGCGCCGGTTCCTCAACGTGCTGGGCTTCCCCGACGTCTTCCTGGGTCTGCCGCCCCTCCCCGCGGCCCCGGTGACGCCGCCGACCGACGAGGAGGCGCGCCGCGCGTTCGACGCCGCCGCCGGGGCGACGGTCCAGATCGTCGAGCCCGCCTGCGACCTGATCCAGGAGGGCAGCGGGTTCGCGGTCGGGTCCGAGCTCGTGGTCACGAACGCGCACGTGGTCGCCGGCGGCGACGCGCCGCGGGTGCGCTCCGAGGACGGTCCGTCTCTGCCCGCCTCGACGGTGGTCTTCGACGCCGGCCTCGACATCGCGGTGCTGCGCGTCCCGGGACTGTCCGCCACCCCCGTCTCGCTGGCCGCCACGGAGTCGGACCGCGGCACGAGCGGCGCGATCCTCGGCCACCCCGAGGGCGGGCCGCTCACCGGCCGGCCGGCGGCGATCCGCGCCGTCTTCGACGCCACCGGACGCGACATCTACGGAAGCGAGGAGGTCCTGCGCAGGGTCTACGAGCTGCAGACCGTGGTGCGCCCCGGCAACAGCGGCGGGCCGTTCGTCCTCACGAGCGGAGAGGTGGCGGGGGTGGTCTTCGCCGCGTCCACGATGGACCGCGCCACCGGCTACGCCATCACCTCTCCACAGGTGCGGCCCCTCGTGTCGCGGGCGAAGCAGCTCACGAGCGCGGTGGACACCGGGCCGTGCGATCGCTGAGCTACTCCTCCATCACCACGCGGATGTCGCCCTCGCGCTGCAGCAGGCTGAAGGACGTGATCTCGCCCTCACGACGGAAGAGCAGCGTGATCCGGCTCGTCCCGACGCGGAGGTTGCGGAGCTCCACCGTGTGCAGCCAGGCCGGGAGGTGCGGCTCGTTCACGGTGAGCAGGCCCCGTTCGGCCCGGGCGGAGATCCCGAGCATGGATTGGAGCATCAGGAACGGCGCACCCGCCGCCCACGCCTGCGGGCTGCACGCGACCGGGTAGCTGACCGGTCGGTTCGGCGAGCGGCGGGTGAACCCGCAGAAGAGCTCCGGCAGCCGCAGGTAGTCCGCGTGGATCGCGGCGTCGAACAGCGCCGTCGCCACCCGGTTGGTGGACCGCACGAAGCCGTACCGCTTGAGGCCGGCGGCGATCAGGGCGTTGTCGTGCGGCCACACCGAGCCGTTGTGGTAGCTCATGGGGTTGTAGGCGGCCGCCGACTTGCTCATGGTGCGGATGCCCCACCCGCTGAACATGTCGGGCGCCAGCAGACGCTTGGCGGTCGCCCGCGCCTTGTCGGGATCCATGATGTCGCAGTACAGCGCGTGGCCGGGGTTGGACATCACGGTGCGCACCTGACGCTTGTCGCGGTCGAGGGCTCCCGCGAAGTACTGCTCGTCCTCGATCCAGAACGCATCGTTGAAGCGGCCGCGCAGCTCGTGGGCCTGGGCGCGCAGGAACTCGGCGCGCTGATCGTCGCCGAGCGCCGCGTAGACGTCGGCCATGCGCAGCTTCGCGAGATACACGTAGGCCTGCACCTCGCTCAGGGCGATCGGCGTCTCCGCCAGCCGGCCGTCCGCGTGCACGATCGAGTCGTGCGAGTCCTTCCACCCCTGGTTGCGGATGCCGCCCGGCGACCGCGTCTGATACTCCACGAAGCCGTCACCGTCGCGGTCCCCGTACTCGTCGATCCACCGGAGCGCCGCCTCCGCATGCGGCAGCAGCCGGCGTGCGAACTCGAGATCGCCGGTCCAGCGCAGGTGGGCTCCGTACAGGATCAGGAACCACGGCGTGGCGTCGATCGAGCCGTAGTACGGCGTGTGCGGAACGGCGCCGGCGCCGGCGAGCTCCCCGTGGCGGATCTCGTGCAGGATCTTGCCCGGCTCCTCGTCCCGCCACGGATCCTCGCGCGTTCCTTGATGGCGCGACAGCAGCTCCAGCGTGTCGCGGGCGAGACCCGGGTTCACCGACAGCAGCTGGTGCGCGGCGATCAGGGCGTCCCGTCCGAACAGCGTCACGTACCACGGGATGCCCGCGGCGAGCATCATGTGCCCGTCCGGGGTCCGCGTGGAGAGCGCACGGACGTCGCGGATGCATCGCGCCAGCAACTGATCGAAGAGCTCGTTGTCCGTAGCGACCTGGGTCGAGTCGCGCTCCCAGTCCTCGTAGGACCTCCGCAGATCGTGCACCGCCACGTCGAACTCGATCGGCGCCGGCGGCACGTCGTCCACGACCGGGTCGACCGTGAGGCCGAGCATCCGCGTCTGGTACGGCCCCAGATGCAGCCGGAACATGACCGTCACCGTCCCGAACGCGTCCACCACCGCGCTGTCGGGCACGCTCGCGAACCCGACCCGAGTGGTCCGGCGGACACCGTCCAGGCCCAGGTACACGAAGTCCACGCCGCGCTCGGTGAGTGCCGGAGGCAGCCGCTCGCCCGGATCCTCCCGGACCATCCCGCGGACCTCGAAGATGTCCGCGAAGTCGGCCGCGAGTGAGAACTCGAGATCGAGCGAGACCGCGTGGGCGTTGTAGTTCTTCACCCGCACCCGCTCGAACAGGCGGCCGTTGATCGCGCGGATGCGCCGGATGTTCAGCGTCTGCTGCGACACCACGATCTCCTCGCCCTCGTAGAGGTCGGGGTTCGTGAGGTCGACGTGGGACATGTAGGCCCGCTCCGAGGACGAGGACAGGAGCACGGGATCGCGCCCCGACACCGTCATGCGGAACTGCGAGAGGTACCTCGTGTCCCGGTGGTAGAGCCCGAGCCCGTAGTCGCCGCCGTGATCGAGATTGCCCTCGAGGTCGCAGTAGAGGAAGGTCTCGCCCTCCTTGACGGCCAGGGTCTTGCTCGCGAGGTCCGTGACGAGGACCGGAGCACCGGCGTGCGACGGTCCGGAGTGCGGCTCGCGTTCGAGGTCGGGATGGGCGGTCATGAGGTCGTGGGGGCCGGTGGCTCGGGCGCGGTGCCGGAGGCGTTCGAGTCTAGGTTCACGATCCAGCGCATGCAATGACGTTCGGTTGCGAACGAACGTCTCATGAGCGGACCCGACGAACTAGGACGGGAGCACCTCGAAGCCGGCCGGACGCACGGCGGTCCTGAGCACGCGCCACCCCTCGCCGAGGTCCGGCACGGTTCGCCGGTCGGACTCGAACGCCAGCAGGCTCGGTCCGGCGCCGGAGACGCAGGTCGGGATGCCCGCGCCGACGAGGTCCCGGAAGACCTCCCGAACGGCGGGGACGAGATCCAGTCGCACCTCCTGGTGGAGGCGATCGCGGAGCGCGTCACGCAGCAGCGACGGATCCCGCGTGAGCGCCTCCACGACGAGCGCGGCGTGCGCGGCGTTGTAGATCGCGTCGGCCCGGTCCACCCGGTCCGGCAGCGCCCGCCGGGCCTCGGCCGTGGGCAGTCGGACATCGAGCGGGACCAGCGCGACGGGCCGGACCGCCGGGTCGACGTCGAGGCGACGGACGTCGCCGTCCGGCAGGGCGATCGTGAAACCGCCGAACGCTGCGGCCGCCGCGTTGTCGGGATGTCCCTCGATCCGGGCGGCGATCGCGAACACCGAGTACGCGTCGTGGAACGGCATCCCGTCGCGGAGCGCGTTGTGCCCGTCGATGCTGAGATCGAAGATCCTCGAGCCGAGGACGACGCCGGCGACGGTCGCGGCCGACGAGGAGCCGAGACCCCGCTCGAGCGGGATCCGGTTCAGGCCCGAGAGGCGCAGCGGCGGCGGCCGCATGTCGTGGAGCGACCCGACGTGCGCGATCGTGCGGCTCACCAGGTCCGAGCCGTCCGTGGGAAGCTCGTCGGCCCCCTCCCCCTCCCACGTCACGCCGGGCTCGGCATCCGTATCGATCGTGACCTCGTTGCAGAGCTCGAGGGCGAGACCGAAGCAGTCGAAGCCCGGCCCGAGGTTCGCGGAGGTCGCTGGGACGCGGACGGTGAGGCGCACGCGCGGACCTTACCGCGCTACAGCCCGAGCTCGGCGGCCACCGCGGCGGGGTCGGGCGGGACCGCCACGGGATGGGCCGCGCCGGAGATCGCCCACTCCGGATCCTTCAGTCCGTGGCCGGTGAGGATGCAGACCACGGTCGCTCCCGGGGTGAGCCGGCCCTCGCCGTGCAGATGCAGGAGACCGGCCACGCTCGCGGCGCTCGCCGGCTCGGCGAACAGCCCCTCGTGCGCGACCCGCCGATAGGCGGCCAGGATCTCCCGGTCGGTGACGGCGCCGATCGCACCCTCGGACTCGGTGGCCGCGCCGACCGCGAGGTCCCACGAGGCCGGATTACCGATGCGGATGGCCGTGGCGATCGTCTGCGGATCCGGGACGGGGGCGCCGCCGACGAGCGGCGCCGCTCCGGCCGCCTGGAAGCCGAAGAGCCGCGGCGGCTCGTGGATCACGCCGTCCGCGAGGTACTCCGAGTACCCGATCCAGTGGCTCGAGATGTTGCCGGCGTTGCCCACCGGCACGCAGTGCAGGTCGGGCGCGCGTCCGAGCGCGTCGCAGATCTCGAACGCCGCCGTCTTCTGGCCCTGCAGCCGGTAGGGATTCACGCTGTTCACGAGCGTGACCGGGTAGCGCGCAGACAGATCCTTGGCGAGCTCGAGCGAGGCGTCGAAGTTCCCCTCGACCTCGAGGACCCGCGCGCCGTGCACGAGCGTCTGCGCCATCTTGCCCATGGCGACCTTGCCCTTGGGAACCAGCACGGCGCAGGTCAACCCCGCCTTCGCCGCGTACGCGGCCGCCGACGCGCTCGTGTTGCCGGTAGAGGCGCAGACCACCGCCTTCGCCCCCTCCTCGACCGCCTTGCTGATGGCGAGCGTCATGCCACGGTCCTTGAACGATCCCGTGGGATTGGCTCCGTCGTACTTCAGCCAGACGTCGCAGCCGGTCTCCGCCGACAGCGGCATCGCTGCGCACGAGCGGCGTGCCCCCCTCGCAGAGCGTGACGACCGGGGTGGCGTCGCCCACCGGCAGCCGGTCTCGATACTCCTCGATCACCCCCCGCCACTGGGGCGCTCCGGCGGCCCGGGCGTCCGCGGTCCGGGCGTCCCGCATCGGTCCCCGGTCGCTCATTCCTCGCCCTCCACGCGCAGGACGCTCTGGACGGCGCGCACGGCGCTCAGTTCACGCAGCTCCTGCAACGTCTTCTGGAACGCACCCTCCTGGGCGCGGTGGGTGATGAACACGAGCGTGGCCTCGTCCCCCGAGCCCTCCTGCCAGACGCGCTCGATCGAGACGCCGTTGCGGCCGAAGTGATCGGCGATCTCGGCGAGCACGCCGGGACGGTCCTCGACGTGCAGGTTGAGGTAGTACTGGCCGGTGGTGTCGTCCATCGAGCGGATCCGGCGGTCGAGGCGGCATGTGCAGCCCACGCCGCGGCCCCCCGAGATCAGGTTGCCGCGCCACGGTCACGAGGTCGCCCACCACGGAGACCGCCGTGGGGTCCCCGCCGGCGCCGCGGCCGTAGAACATCAGCTGCCCGACCCGCTCGCCCTCGATGAACACGGCGTTGAAGGCGTCGCGAACGCTCGCCAGCGGATGCGCGGCGGGGACCATGGCGGGGTGGACGCGGGCGGTGATGGCCTCGTCCTGCAGCTCCGCGATCGCCAGCAGCTTCACCACGTACCCCATGCGGTCGGGCGTCGGCGATGTCCTGCGGCGTGACACCCGAGATCCCCTCCCGGAAGACGTCACCGGCGACCACCCGCGCGTTGAACGCGATCGACGCGAGGATCGCGCACTTCGCGGCCGCGTCGTGCCCCTCCACGTCGGCGGTGGGATCCGCCTCGGCGTAGCCGAGCCGCTGCGCCTCCGCCAGCGCATCGGCGAACGACGAGCCGTGGTCGGACATCTGCGTGAGGATGTAGTTGGTCGTGCCGTTCACGATGCCGAGCATCCGCCGGATCCGCTCGCCCGCCAGCGACTCCTTCAGCGGCCGGATCAGCGGGATGCCGCCGGCGACGGCGGCCTCGAAGTACAGGTCGAGCCCGCCGTCGTCCGCCGCGTCGAACAGCTCCCGTCCGTGGTTCGCCACGAGCTCCTTGTTGGCGGTGACCACGGGCTTGCCCGCGCCGAACGCGCGGAGGATCAGCTCGCGCGCGGGATCGACGCCGCCGATCAGCTCGCAGACGATGTCCACGTCGGCCGCCTCCACGACCTCGCGGGCGTCCGTGGTGAACGCCTCGGGTGGCAGCGGCACGTCGCGCGCGCGCCCGGCGTCGCGCACGGCGACGCGCACGACCTCCAGACGGCATCCGGCCCGCAGCGCGATCTCCTGCGCGTGCTCGTGCAGCAGGCGGATCACCGCCGCGCCCACGTTCCCGCAGCCCAGCAGGCCCACGCGCACGAGCCGCTCCGCCATGCCCTATCCCCGCCCCAGCCAGGTGGCCATCAGTATCTCGTCCTCGTCACCGTAGGACTTGCGCGACTGCCGCGCGAGCCTGCCCTCCTCGACGAACCCGAACTTCCGATAGAGCGCGATCGCGGCCGTGTTGTGCGGGTACACCGAGAGCAGCACCTTCTCCACGCCGACGCCGCGAGCCCAGCGGAGGCACTCGCTCATCAGGGCGCCCCCGATGCCGCGGCCGCGATGGGAGGCCGCCACCGCGATGCCGAGCGTCGCGACGTGCCGCGTCGCGGGGTGCTCCTCGCGCTGGACGTAGAGGTGGCCCACGACGCGATCCCCGTCCAGCGCCAGGACCTGTGCCTCCCGCTCGGTCCACCCCCGGCGGAAGCGCGTGCGGTAGACCCGGGGCGGGTGGCGCACCGTCTCGCTGCGCACGTACCTGCCCTCGGCAACGATCGCCGACCAGAACTCGAGGAAGGCGCGGGCATCGCCGGGCACGGCGACACGGATCGTGATCCCGTCGGGTACGGCGCCACGCGCCGTCGTCCCGTGCGCCGCGGTCTCCAGCCGGTCGAGGTCCGCCGCATCCTCGCGCCGGAGCCACGGCGTGGCGACCCCGGCCCGCACGCCCACCACGGCCGGGCGGCCCACGCGGTTGTAGGTGCTCGCCATGGCGTACGTGTATGCGCCCGTCGCGGCCACGGCCAGAACGTCGCCGGTGGCCAGATCGCCGGGAAGCTCGACGCGACTCGGCCATCACGTCGCCGGACTCGCAGTGCCGTCCGACCACCGTGAACGGCCGCGTGTCGCCGATGCGGGGCGCGACCGCGGACACCTCATACCGCGCGCCGTACAGGGACGGCCGAGGGTTGTCCGACATGCCGCCGTCGACCGCGGCGAACGCCCGTCCGCCGACGTCCTTGACCGCCCCCACGCGGTAGAGCGTCACGGCCGTGTTGGCGACGAGCGAGCGGCCCGGCTCCACCGCGACCTGGGCGGGCGCGACGCCGCGCCCGGCGGACGCCCGGCCGACGCGCGCCAGGACCGTCTGGGCAAGGGCAGTCGATGTCGAGCGGGTCTTCGTCGGTGTACCGGACCCCGAAGCCGCCGCCGAGGTCCAGGATCCCCGGCGTCGAACCCGTGGCGTCGTCGCACCGACGCCAGGAGACCGAGCAGGACGTCGACCTCCTCCAGGTACGGCTCCGGTCGCAGCACCTGGGAGCCGAGGTGGGCGTGCAGCCCGGCGAGGCGCACGCCCGGGAGCCGGGCGCAGCGCATCGCGGCGTCCACGACCTCGTGGACGGGGATGCCGAACGCTCGACTCGGCATGGCCGGTGGCGATCGACGGATGCGTGCCGGCATCGACGGCCGGGATCACGCGGAGCAGCACGTCCTGCACCACGCCCGTGCGGCGGGCGACCTCGTCGAGCCGATCGAGCTCCGCGGCGTGGTCGACGACCACCAGGCCGACGCCGGCCTCCACGGCGGCCGGAGCTCGTACTCGGACTTGTTGTTGCCGTGCATCACCACCCGCGATGCCCGGGATCCCCGCGCGGAGCGCGGCCTCCAGCTCGCCACCGGTGGCGACCAGCAGGTCGAGGCCCTCCTCGACCGCGATCCGCATGACGGCGTGCGTCGTGAACGCCTTCACCGCGTAGCACACGCGCGGCCACCGGGCCCGCATCGTGCGACAGCGGGCGCGAAGGTCATCCTCGTCGACGACGACCAGCGGCGTGCCGTGCCGCGCCGCGAGCTCCTCCGCAGGCAGCCCCGCGACGGTGAGCCCGCTGGGTCCGATGCGCGCGGAGGCGGGCCAGGGCGGGCCGGCCGCGCTCCCCGTGTCCGGCGTCTCCGACGCTCCTGCGCCGGCTCATCCGCCGCTCCGGTCTCGAGCCCGGAGTCTCGCGGCGCGGACGGCTCAGCCATCGACGCGTTCCATGGACTCCGGCGCCGAGACGCCCAGCAACGACAGCAGGGTCGCGATCGACCGACGGGCGCCCTCGCTCAGCCACAGGCGGGCCTGCGTGAGCTCGGCGTCGTCGGAGACCACGCGGCACTCCGTGTAGAAGCGATGGACGCGCGCCGCGAGCTCCTGCGCCGCGTGCGCGACACGGTGCGGCGCCCGGAGCTCGGCGGCCATCGCGATCTGCTCGGGCAGCTCCGCGATCGCCCGCAGCAGGTCGAGCTCCGCCTCGTGCACCAGCAGGGACAGGTCCGCCTCGGAGACGGGCTTGCGGGGCACCCCCTCGCGCTCGGCCCTGCGCAGGATGCTCGCGATCCTGGCGTGGCCGTACTGCACGTAGTAGACGGGGTTGTCCATGCTCTGGCGCTTCACGGCCTCGATGTCGAAGTTCATCGTGGAGTCGTTCGAGAACAGCAGCAGCGTGAACCGGGCGGCGTCGACGCCCACCTCGTCGATCAGCTCGTCGAGCGTGATGAACGTGCCGGCCCGCTTGCTCATCGGCATCGGCTCGCCGTCGCGGAGGAACGGTCACCCACTGGTACAGGACGATCTCCATGACATCGGCGTCGAAGCCCATGGCCTGCGGCCGCGCCCTTGAGCCGCGCGACGGTGCCGTGGTGGTCGGCGCCCAGGACGTACATGCAGCCGGTCGAAGCCGCGGCCGAACTTGTCGACGATGTACGCGCAGTCCGCCGCGAAGTAGGTGTGCGTCGCCGTTGGATCGGATCACGACCCGGTCCTTGTCGTCGCCGAACTCCGTGGCGCGGAACCACAGGGCGCCCTTCGGACTCGTAGAGGTAGCCGCGATCCCGGAGCCGCTCGCACCGCGGCGTCGATCTCCCCCCGTTCCTGCAGATCTCGCTCGGAGAAGAACACGTCGAACGCGACCCCGAACCGCTCGAGCGTGCCTCGGATCCACGCCGAGGACGCGCCGGGCGCCCTCCGTCGCGCAGCCGGACGAGGCGCTCGTCGCGGCGCGAGGTCCGCGAGGTCCGGGCCCTCGACCGCCAGGATGTCCGCGGCCAGCTCCGCGATGTAGTTCGCCGTGGTAGCCGTCCTCGGGCACCTCGGCCTCGCGCCCGACCGCCTGGAGGTAGCGCGCCTCCACGGACGCGCCGAAGCGGTCCATCTGCCCGCCGGCGTCGTTGAAGTAGTACTCGCGCTCCACGTCCCAGCCCGTGAAGCGACAGCAGCCGCGCCAGCGCGTCCCCGATCGCGGCGTTGCGCGCGTGGCCCAGCGTGAGCGGCCCGGTGGGGTTCGCGCTCACGAACTCCACCTGCACGCGGCGGCCCGTGCGCGGCGCCCGCCCGTACTCGGCGGCCGGATCCACCGACCTCCCGGAGCGCGTCGTGCAGCCAGTCGTCGCGGACGAACAGGTTGAGGAAGCCCGGCCCCGCGACCTCCGCCCGCTCGATCAGACCCCTCCCCGACGGGCAGCTCCGTCGAGCACGGCCTGCGCCACCTCGCGGGGCGGCCGGCCGGCCCGTCCGGCCAGCGCGAGCGCCACGTTCGTGGCGAAGTCGCCGTGCTCCTGCTGCTTGGGCGCGAGGATCTCGGGCTCCGGGATCGCCGCCGCGTCCAGGCCCAGGTCCGCGCGCGTCCACGGCCTCGCGAACGAGGGCCGCGAGCCGCTCGTCGATCACGGTCCGGCCCCGCCCGCGCCGGTCGGGCCGTCCCCGTCGGAGTCGGGGTCGGGCGATCCCCATCGGACGCCGGCGCGTCCCGGCCGCGCAGCAGCTCCGCCACCAGCTCCATCAGGCGGACGGGGTCGAAGGGCTTCGTGACGTAGGAGACCGACCCGAGCGCCAGGCCCTTGCCGCGGTCGTCGTCCTGGGCTCGTGCCGACAGGAAGACCACGGGCGTGTCCGCGAAGGCAGGCTGCTCGCGCAGGCGCCGCGCAGGTCTCCCACCCGTCGAGGCCGGGCATCATGACGTCGAGGATGATCAGGTCCGGGGAGGTCTCGACGGCGCGCTCCAGCGCCTCGTCCCCGCGGGAGGCGGTCTCCACCTCGTAGCCCTCCAGCCGGAGGTTCACCTCGAGCAGCCGGACGATCACCGGATCGTCGTCGACGACCAGGACGCGGTGGGCCATACACCCGAGCATAGCGAGTCCCCTCCGACCGCCGGGGAGGAGGCCAGCGAAGCGATCGTCCCCAAGCAGGGGGCTCAAGTAGCGAAGCGATAGCCCCGCAGGTGAGCAACGATGCCGTTGCTAGACTGCGGGCGCTCGGCCCCCGTAGCTCAGCGGATAGAGTGCCGGCCTCCGGAGCCGGAAGCGCAGGTTCGAGTCCTGCCGGGGGCACCGTACGATGGCCGCGCCCATGACCGATCCTCGAGCGATGAACGCCCCCACCGGATTCCACGACGACCGGCCGCTGCGTCGCGAGGACCTCGTCGACGGACCCGATCGCAGCAGTTCCGGTCGCTGGCTCGCGGACGCCGAGGCCGCCGGGATCCCGCTCCCGAACGCCATGGCGCGTGGCGACGGCGGACGCGCAGGGCCGGCCCGTCGGTCCGCCACGTGCTGCTGCGCGGCATCGACGAGCGCGGCTTCACGTTCTTCACGAACTACGAGAGCCGCAAGGGCCGCCAGCTCGACGAGAACCCGCACGCGGCCCTGGTGTTCCTGTGGAAGGGCTGGACCGCCAGGTGAACGTGACCGGCACCGTCGAGCGCGTCGACGCCGGCGGAGTCCGACGCGTACTTCGCCACGCGGCCGCGCGAGGCCCGGCTCGGCGCGTGGGCGTCCGCCCAGAGCAGCGTGCTCGCGAGCCGGGAGCGAGCTCGACGCGCGGTGGCCGCAGACCGCGCGCGCGGTTCGCGGACGGGCGACGTGCCGCGGCCGCCCCACTGGGGCGGGTTCGTGGTTCGCCCCGAGACCGTGGAGTTCTGGCAGGGCCGGCGATCGCGGCTGCACGACCGGTTCCGGTACGCGCGCGACGGGCGACCGGCTGGCGGCATCGACCGGCTCTCCCCGTAGGCGGCCGTGCCGTCGCAGAGCCGGCTGCCGTGTCGGCCTCATGGACACCGACGACGCTTCGCACCCGCGATCGCGGCCGAGATGCCGCGCACCGTCTCCGACCTCGAGGCGCTCGTTCGGATCCCCTCGATCGGCCACCCCGGCCACGACCCGGCGCAGGTCCGCGCCTCCGCGGAGGCGACCGCCCGCATCCTGCGGGAGGCGGGTCTGCGAGGACGTGCGGCTGATCGAGCTCGGGCGACGGTGCCGGCCACCCGGCGGTGTTCGGCGAGCTGCCCGCGCCCGGCGGCCGCGCCGACGGCGCTGCTGTACGCGCACCACGACGTGCAGCCCGAAGGGACCGGCCGCGGAGTGGACGTCGCCGCCGTTCGAGCCGAGTCGTCCGCGACGGCCGGCTGTACGGCCGCGGCGCCGCCGACGACAAGTCCGGCATCGTGATCCACGCCGCCGCGCTGCGGGCGATCGCGGACGACGCTCGGCGTCGGCATCAAGGTGCTGGTGGAGGGGATGGAGGAGTGCAGCACCGAGTTCCTGCCCGAGCTCGTGCAGGGCCACGCGGACCTGCTGCGGGCCGACGTCGCCGTCGTGGCCGACGGCGGCAACTACCGGACCGGCGTTCCCGACGATCGGGACCAGCGTGCGCGGCGTCACCGACTGCGTCGTGGAGGTCTCGGTCCTGCCCCGGGCCCAGCACAGCGGCTCCTACGGCGGCCCGATCCCCGACGCGATCACGGCGCTCGCCCGCATGATCGCCTCGCCTGCACGACGACGCCGGCGACGTCGCGATCGACGGGCTCCGCCGGTTCACGTGGGAGGGCACGCCGATCCCGGAGGACGAGTTCCGGGCGGAGTCGGGCGTGTTCGACTCGGTGCGGATGATCGGGACGGGCCCGCTCAGCGACCGGCTGCTCTCGCGGCCGGCCGTGGACGTGCTGGGGATCGATGCGCCCGAGCGTGGTCGAGTCCTCGAACCAGCTCGTGCCGACGGCCCGCGCGCGGGTGAGCCTCCGCCTGGCGCCGGGCGACGACCCGGTGGCCGGGCGTGACGCGCTGATCGCGCACCTCCGCGCCGGCCGCGCCCTGGGGCGTGCGCGTCGCGATCGAGGGCGACGAGGCCGGGATGGGCTACCTCGTCGACACCACCACCGCCCGCGTACCGCGCCGCCAAGCACGCGCTGGCCGAGGCCTTCGGCGCCGAGGTGGTGGAGATGGGCAGCGGCGGCTCGATCCCGCTCGTGCCCCTGCTGGCCCAGACGTTCCCCGGGCTGCCGGTCCTGATCTGGGGCGCCGGCGACGATCGATCCGCCTACCACTCCATCGACGAGAGCGTCGACCTGGCGGACCTGGAGCGGATGGCGCTCGCCCAGGCGCTGTTCCTGCGCAACCTCGCCGGCTGACGCCGCATCCGCGAACGGTTCCGGGCCTCCCCGGCCCGGCCCCCACGGCCCCCACGTCGCACGGCGAACCGCGGCCGGACTGCTAGGTTGGGTCCATGAGCGCACCCGAGGGTCAGGCGGCCCCCCAGGTCGAGGTCATCGACCCCACCGCACCGGGAGCGCCGGACCAGGCGCAGCACCAGCCGGAGACCGTCATGGAGCCGGCGAAGCTCCTACGGATCGCGTCCATGGTCCGCCAGCTCCTCGACGACACGCGCCAGGCCACGCTGGACGAGGGCGGCCGGCGACGGCTGGCCGAGATCTACCAGCGCTCGGTGAGCGAGCTGGGCGAGTCGATCTCCCAGGACCTCCAGGACGAGCTCGCCGAGCTCGCGCCCCCGCTCGAGGGCGTCCCCTCCGAGTCGGAGATCCGCATCGCGCAGGCGCAGCTCGTCGGGCTGGCTCGAGGGCCTGTTCCACGGCATCCAGGCCGCGATGTTCGCCCAGCAGGCGGCCGCCCGCCAGCAGTTCGAGGAGCTCCGGCGGCGGGGCCTGCCCGGCGGCCAGCCCGAACCGAGGAGGCAGGCTCCCCGCCGGGCCGCCGGACCGCGGGCAGTACCTCTATCGCCGGCTAGCCGCCGGCGCCGCTCTGCTGCCTGCGGCCGCCGCCGCGATCGCGTCCGGCCCACCGGCCAGCCGTTGCGCCAGGTACACCGGGATGATCGAGAGCAGCACCACGGCGATCGCCACGACGTTCACGACCGGCCGGTCCTGGGCAGGCGCAGATTGTTGAAGATGAACTTCGGCAGCGTGATCTCCGAGCCGGAGACGAAGTTCGTCACGACGATCTCGTCGAAGGAGAGCGCGAACGCCAGCAGGGCCCCGGCCACCAGCGCCGTGCGGATCGCGGGCAGCGTGACGTGCCGGAACGTCTGCCATCCGTCCGCGCCCAGGTCCATCGACGCCTCGACCAGCGAGGTCGGCGTCCGTCGCAGCCGCGCGATCACGTTGTTGTAGATCACGACGATGCAGAACGTGGAGTGCCCGACGAAGATCGTGAACAGGCTGAGCCGGATGCCGGCGGTCACGAAGGCCGAGTTGAGCGCCATCGCCGTTACGATCCCGGGCAGCGCGATCGGCAGCACCAGCACCAGCGAGACGACGTTGCGGCCGAAGAACCCGAACCGGTGCACCGCGAAGGCCGCGAGGCTCCCCAGGACCAGCGCGAGCACGGTCGCGATCAGCGCGATCTCCACGGAGTTCGCCACCGCCTCGCGCACCTCGCCGTTGCGCCAGGCGACGCCGAACCACCGCGTCGTGTACTCCTCGATCGGCCACTTCTGCCCGACGCTTCGCGCTGAACGCGTAGAGGACGACGATCAGCAGGGGGACGTAGACGAACGCGATCGCCAGCCAGGCGTAGACCCCGGATCGCGACGCGGCCGCCCCTGCTTTCCATCGCTCCTCCTACAGCGCCTCGAACGCGCCCGAGCCGCTTCGCGAGCAGCAGGTACACCGCCATGATCACGACCGGCACCAGCGCGAACGCGGCCCCCAGCGGCACATTGTTCGCCACGCCGACGCTGTCGAAGATGACGTTGCCGATGAACTTCGTGTTCGCCACCAGGCTCGGCGCGATGTAGTCGCCGAGCGTCAGCGAGAACGTGAAGATCGAGCCCGCCACGATCCCCGGGAAGGCCAGCGGCCACACGACGCGGCGGAACGTGATCCATCCCCTGCCGCCCAGGTCGCCGCGAGGCCTCGAGGAAGGACTCGGGGATCCGCTCCAGCGACGTGTAGATCGGCAGCACCATGAACGGCAGCCACAGGTAGGTGAAGACGAGCCACAGCGCCCACTTCGAGTTGCCGATCTGCAGCGAACCGATCCCGGTGCGCTCCGTCGAGCCAGTTCAGGAAGCCGTTCGGTGTGAGGATCAGCCGCCACGCGAAGACGCGCACCAGGTAGCTGACCCACAACGGCATCACGACCGCGATCAGGAGCGCGCTGCGGAACCGCGGCGTGACGACCCGCGCGGCGTAGTAGGCGAGCGGGAACGCGAGCGACCACGTCCGTCACCGTGACGGCCGCCGCGATGCCGACCGTGCGAAGGGTGATCGTCCGGTAGACCGACTCCTGCCAGAGCAGCGTGGAAGTTCGACAGGCCGTACTCCTTCACCAGGAGCCCGGAGAAGGTGTCGAGCCGCCAGAAGGCGGCGACGAAGAGGAACGCGAGCGCGCCCAGGTACACGACGAGCATCCAGAGCAGCGGCGGACCCAGCGTGAGGCCGAGCTTCAGTCCGCGGTGACGGAACAGGGCCGCGGAGATCCGCCGGACCGGCCCCGACGGAGTGCGGGAGTCAGCGCGCGTGGCCATGGCGATGGACGGCGGCGAGGGGAACGGAGGCCACGGGGGCCGCGTCCGCGGCCCCCGTGGCGCCCCGCGAGCGCTACGCCCCGCGGATCTCCGTCCACTTCTGCGACCACACCGAGTAGTCGGTGAAGCCGCCCTGACCCTCGGCGTTCGTCTCCTGCGGCGTCTTCCACAGGTAGAGCGAGTTCAGGAAGTCCTCGTTGCCGCAGAAGCTGTACTCCACGGTGTCGATGAGCTCCTTGCCGCCCTTGCCGAGCGTGCCTCGCGATGATGTCGCAGGACGCGATGTTCTAGCCCGCGGCGCCGTAGAAGATGCCGGTCGTCGCCTGCACCTCGCCGGCTGCATCGCAGTACTCCATCCACTCGAGCATGCAGTTGGGGTTCGCGGCATCCTTGTTCATCATCCAGGTGTCGGCCCAGCCGGTCACGCCCTCGTCGGGGATCACGGCCTGGACCGGTCACGTCGGCCTTCGCGTACGTCAGGTTGATGGGCCAGGCGGTGCCGGCCACCATGCTGCCGTCGACGAACCCGTCGATCTCGTCCGTGTAGAGCGCCCAGTACTTGCTGATCATCTCCGACTGCTGCTTCAGCAGCTCGACGGCCGCGTCCAGCTGCTCCGGCGTGAGCTCGTACGGGTCCTCGATCCCCAGGTCCGGGTTGGTGCGCCATGAGGTACATGGCCGCGTCGGCGATGAAGATCGGGCTGTCGTAGGCCGTCAGGTTCCCGGAGTACGGCGAGTTCGCCTCGAACGTGACGTCCCAGCTCGTGGGCGCCGGGTCCACGACGTCGGTGTTGTACATCAGGAAGTTCGGCCCGTACATCCAGGGCACGCCGTACACGTATCCGTCGACGACGTAGTGGGAGTTGTTCGTCCCGCCCTCGGGGTTGAGCGGCCCGATCACGTTGGCGAACTCGGGGAACAGCGCCGGGTCGACGGCCGCGACGTTTCCGCCGGCGATCAATCGGTTCGACGCGTCGCCCGACGCCGACACGCCGTCGTAGTCTCCGCCCTGCCGCATCAGCGTGACCATCTCGTCGGACGTGTCCGCGTACTTCACGCTCGACCTTGCAGCCGGACTCCTCCTCGAACGGCGTCACCCAGTCGTAGTCGAGCTGTAGTCCGTGCCGTCCTCGGTGTAGCCGTTCCACGCGATCAGGTTCAGCGCGCCCTCGGTCTCCCCGATCTCGCCGACCACTTCCACGGCCGGCGCATCGGTGCCGCCGTCCGGTCGAGCCCGTGTCGGTGCTCGTCGTCGGCGCACGCCGCAGCCACGAGCGTGAGCACCGCGAGCGCGGCCAGCCATCTGCTGATCCTCCTCATGCCTTCCCCTCCTCCGGGTCCGAGGATCCCTCTCCGCCCGCCGGCCGCGTCGACCGGGCGGTTGTTGGCGCGGCTCCAGATCGAGCCGCACCCGCTTGCCCCTGCACCTGCAGCGCCTCCATCGAGGACATCGCCAGGTTCTGCTGCATCACGACCAGCTCGCCGCCGCCGTCGAGGGCGACGATGTACCGGGTCATGGCACCCAGGTATACGACGTCGCGCACGCGTCCGGTTGCCGAGCACTGATCCGGACCCACCGCCGCGTCCAGATCCACCATGGCGATCTTCTCGGGCCGAACCGTGATCGGACGGTCCTCACCGGCGATCGCCCGTGCGACGGGCCCCTCCAGCACGTTGGACACGCCGACGAACCCCGCCACGAACCCGGTCGCCGGCCGCTCGTAGACCTCCGCGGGCGTTCCGACCTGTTCGACACGGCCGGCATTGAACACGGCCATGCGGTCGCTCATGGTGAGCGCCTCCTCCTGGTCGTGGGTGACGTAGATGAACGTGAGCCCCACGGTCTGCTGGATCTCCTTCAGCTCGATCTGCATCGCCTGCCGGAGCTTCAGATCGAGCGCTCCGAGCGGCTCGTCCAGCAGCAGCACCTTGGGCCGATTCACGAGCGCGCGGGCCAGCGCGACCCGTTGCCGCTGGCCGCCGGACAACTGCCCGGGCTTGCGCCCTCCGAACTCGTCGAGGCGCACCATGTCGAGCGCTTCGGCGAGCGCGCCGACGCCGCTCGTCGCGCGGGACCTTCTTCACCCGCAGCCCGTACTCGACGTTCTGCTCGACGGTCATGTGCGGGAACAGCGCGTAGTCCTGGAAGACGGTGTTGACGTCCCGGTCGTACGGGGCCAGGCCGGAGACGTCGCGCCCCTCGAGCAGGATCCGTCCCTGCGTGGGTCGCTCGAAGCCCGCGATCATCCGCAGGCAGGTGGTCTTGCCGGAACCCGACGGTCCGAGCATGGAGAAGAACTCGCTTCGGCGTACGTCCAGGTCGATGCCGTCGACCGCCGTGAAGTCGCCGAACCGCTTCACCACGCCGTCCATCCGGACGGCCACACCGTCGGACTCCGGAGCACGCATCCCGATGGTCTCGCTCGCGGCCTCGGCCACGCCACCCCCCCGCCGGGCCGGGCCCGGGTCGCTGGACGAGCCCATCTTGACCGCAGACGAGGGTCGCGGCAAGGAAGCGTCGTACCCGTGCTACGTCCTGGCGGGCACCCGACCCGTCGGCAGGCCCGCGCACAGATCGCCGACCACGCGGGGCCCCTCGTACACGAGCGCGGTGTAGATCTGCACGGTGACCGCGCCGGCCTCGAGGCAGGCACGCACGTCCTGGGCGGTGGCGACCCCGCCGCACGCGTGGATCGGCAGCCCCGTGGCGGCGCGCACGTCCGCCACCATCCCGGGCGTCGACGCGGACAGGTCGCGTCCGGACAGCCCGCCCATGCCCACGGCGAGGCGAGGCTCCTCGTGGGGCCTCGTGTTGGCACACGTGATGCCGGCCGCGCCGTGCTCGGCGGCGATCGCGGCCAGGGCCAGCACGACCTCGCGCTCGACCCCGCCCGCGAACGGCGGCAGCTTCACGAACACCGGGAGGGGGATCCTGGCCGACAGGGAATCCAGCAGGCCGGCGAGGTGCGCCTCGTTGTCCCGGTCCCGTCCCCAGGCCACGTTGGGGCAGCCGGCGTTCAGCTCGAGGGCGTCCGCGTGGGGGGCGAGCAGCTCCGCCGTGGCCGTCGCATCCGTCACGGACTCGTCGGCGATGCTCACGAACCGAGGGGCGGTTTTCGGGATCCGGGCGAGGTTCCGGGCGGCAGCCTCGGCCCCCGGATTCGGCAGCCCCATCGCGTTCACCATGGATCGACGCTGCGGGTACCGGACGATCCGCGGCTTCGGGTTGCCGCGCCGAGGCGCCCTCGTGATCGTGCCGCCCACGACGTATCCGAACCCCAGGCGGCCGAGCGCATCCAGATGTGCACAGCGCTTGTCGAAGCCGGCGGCCAGGCCGATCGGGGTGCGCAACGAGATCCCTGCCACCGTGGTGGCCAGCGACGGATCGTCGGGCACACCGCCCATGTGGCGCCAGGCGAGCGGCAACCCGAGCAGCGCGTTGGCAACGCGGTGGGCGGCCTCCGGTGGGAGGGCGAGGAACGCGGGGCGGCCGACGGCCTGGTACCAGCCCATCGAGCCCCTATGCTAGCGGACCGTGGACGACGACCTGGTGCGGCGGCTCGTCGAGGTCTCCGAGCTGCACGGCGAGTTCGTGCTGTCGAGCGGACGTCGCTCGTCGGTGTACTTCGACAAGTTCGCGTTCCTCACCCGCCCCGACCTCCTGCGCGATCTGGCGTCGGAGGTCGCGAAGCTCCTGCCTCCCGGCACCGACCACCTCGCCGCCCCCGAGGGCGCCGCCACCCTGCTGGTGGCCGCGGTGGCCCTGGAGACCGATCTGCCGGTCGCGGTGGTCCGGAAGGAGCCGAAGGCGTACGGCACCCAGTCCCAGGTGGAGGGCCACGCACCCCCGGGCGCGGTGGCCGTGCTGATCGAGGACGTGAGCACCACCGGGCATCAGGTCCGGCGCGCCGCGGAGGTGCTGCAGGGATCGGGCGTGACGATCGCACGCATCGTCCTCGCGATCGATCGGGGCGGCGCCGACCACCTGCGCGAGGCCGGCTACGACGTCGAGGCCGTCGCGGTCCTGCGGCCCGCGGACTAGGTGCGGACGCAGCGCCAGATCTGCAGTCGCCAGAGCCAGCGGCTGCCCCGCTTGTGCAGGCTGAGCAGGCCCTCCTTCATCATCCGCGCCACCGCGACGGACTTGCCGACGATGTCGGGCAGCGGGAACTCCCGCGACATGACCGGCTCCATGTTGTCGCCGAACAGCCGCCGGGCCGCCTCGATGATGCGTCGCTCGTCCTGGATCGTGCCGGTGGGCAGGTACAGGCGCCCGCCGGGCACCAGGGTGTCGCCGATCTGCTCGATCATCTCCAGCGGCAGCTCCACGCCGGTGGGGCCGCCCGCGCGACCGTCGGGGAACCACCCGGCGACCTGAGCGATCTCGTCCGGGATGCCGGAGACGTCGCCGATCAGGACGTCGGCTCGTACGTCGCGCACCGGTTCCAGCAGGCTGCCCGTCCGGAACTCCACGCGGTCGGACAGGCCCAGCCGCTCCGCGTTGCGTGCCGGCCGCGACCACGGCCGCCGAGGAGATGTCGCAGCCGATGACGCGCTCGGCGCCCAGCCGGGCGGCCACGAACGACAGCACGCCGCTGCCGCACCCGACATCGACGACCGTGTCGCCGGGCCCGATCTCGAGCGCGTCGGCGAGCGTGCGGCTGGTGTGGGTGGGGCTGAAGACGCCGGGGTTCAGCAGGACGGTGAACGGGCCGGTCCGCCACTGCCACTCCATCTCGGTCGAGCCCTGGCTCATGCGATCCCCATCGTCGTCGTGCGGCGGCGATCCCGTCAAGCCGGGACCGCCATCGCCGCAGGTGAGAAGGCTACACGGTGGGAGGCTCGAACACCGCGTCCGGCCCCGGCACGAGGGTCCCCTCCTCCACACGGGCCGCGTCCGCCAGCAGCCGGTCCCGCAGCGCGAGCGTCGCGATCCCGCGATGGCCGTCGTCGTAGCGGCCCACGCGCCCGGCGGCCCGGCGCAGCAGCGTCATGGCCCCGTGGGCGTTCCCCCGCATGAGGTGGACGTATCCCGCCCCCATCTGCGACAGGCCCTTGAACAGCTCCTCGTCGCCGGTACCCCTGGCCTGCTTCCAGGCCGTCTCCCAGGCTTCGTGCGCAGGGAACCACCTGCCGTCCGCGACGGCCTCGCGGCCGAGGCGGTCGTTCTCGTCCATGGACAGGGCGTCGTAGTCATCGAGCTCGAGCTCGTGCCGCGCGTCCCAGGCGAGCGGCCGGCCGAGCGCGTCGCGCGGACGCTCGGGCTTGTTGCGGCTCGGGGTCGGCACCCCGGTCTTGCCGGTGGCCTCCTTCGGCATGGCAGCCATGCTACCGGGCGCCGGCCATCGGGTGTGGTCCGGGGTCCTCAGGAGCCCTGGTCGTCGCCGTCGTCCCGTGGACGCATCCTCGCGCGCAGGCGCTCCAGGAGCCGGCGGCGGTTCTCGGCTCGCACCTGCGCGCCGGCCTTGGCCTCCAGGTCGGCTCGCACCTCGGCCTCCACGTGCGCCTTCGCGAGCTGATCCCCGCGACGTCCACGCTCACGGAGCCACGTCTCGACGATCACCACCTTGACCGTCGCCGCGACCGGCAGCGCCAGCAGCGCGCCGGCGAAGCCGAAGAGGCTCCCCCCGATGAGCGTGCTGACGATCACGGCCGCCGGGGAGAGGTTCACCGCGTTCTGCATCACCTTCGGCACCAGCACGTAGTTCTCGAACTGCTGGTACCCGATGAAGTAGCCGAGCGTGATGAGGCCGCGGACCGGTGAAACGAAGAACGCGACCACGATCGCGGGGATCGCGCCGACGTAGGAACCGACGGCGGGGATCAGGTCCGCCAGACCCGCCCACATCGCCAGGGGAACCGCGAACGGAACACCCAGGATCAGCAGCGCGATGAGTGCCAGCAGCCCGCAGATCACCGATGTGATGACGTTGCCGTAGACGTAGCCGCCGATCTTCTCGACCGACTGGTCGATCACGCGCGCGCCGTGTTCCCGCCGCCCCACCGACAGCACGAGTGTCGATGTCCTGCGCATCGACGGCAGCGACACCATGAAATAGATCGTCAGGATCGCCACGGTCACCAGGTTGAAGAGGGCGCTGCCCACCCGCCCGGCGACGCCCAGGATCGTGCCGAACGAGGAGCTGATCCGCTCGGGTAGCGTCGAGATGAAGTTCTGCACCGTGGCGGTGACGTCGTGCTCGCGGAAGTAGTCCCCGATCCAGTCGTCGCGCGTCGAGAGCTCCCGTGCATACCTGGGCACGTCGTCGGCGAGACCGGTGACCTGGTGCACCAACGGTGGCACCACCAGGAGCCCGAACAGGAAGATGAACACCACGAACGCCAAGAAGATCAGGGCGACCGCCGCGCCCCGGCGCATCCCCGACGACACCAACCTGCGGACGGCCGGGTCCAACCCGACCGCCAGGACCAACGCGATCAGCACGAGGATCAGGACGTTGAGGACGGCGCGGGCGAGGCCCAGCACGTACATCGTGAGGGCCACGGTGACGGTGACCCGGACCCAGTACGACATGGTGGGCCATCGCGTCTGCCACCCCTCGGGCTCGAGCTCGTCGTCGAGCTCCTCGATCTCGCTGTCATCCGCCACGCGGCGAGTCTGGGCGCTGGGGGCCCGGGTTTCCAGCACCTTGACTTCGGGTCCGGCCGCCGTGCCGGGCCGCCGCTAAGCTCCGGCGACGATGGTCTCGGGATTCGATGCGATCGTGGTGGGCGGCGGCGCCATGGGCACGGCCGCGGCCCGCTCCCTCGCGGCTCGCGGCCGCGACACGCTGCTCCTGGAGCGGTTCTCGCTCGGGCACGCGAACGGGAGCTCGGGGGGGCCGACGCGCATCTTCCGGCTCACCTACCACGACCCCGAGTACGTGCGGATGGCCCGGCACGCGCTGCGGGCGTGGACGGAACTGGAGCAGGACGCCGGCGAGGCGCTGATGATCAACACCGCGGGGCTCGACGTCGGCGCCGGCGGCCGCTCCTCGGCCGAGGCGCTGCGGGCGGCCGGCGAGTCGTTCGAGTACCTGCCGGCGCCCGCGGTGCGCGAGCGCTGGCCGGCGCTGCGGTTCCCCGACGACGCCGAGATCTTCGTGCAGGAGGACGGCGGCGTGTGCCGCGCCGAGCGTGCCGTCCTGGCCCAGGCCCGGGTCGCCGCGGAGCACGGCGCGACGATCCGCGAGCAGACGACGGTGGACCATCTCGGTCCCGCCGGCGACGGCGTGGAGGTCGTCACGACGGACGGGGAGGTCGTGCGCGCACCGGTCGCGGTGGTGACCGCCGGGCCGTGGGCGGGTGCGCTGCTCCGGAGCGCCGGGGTCGACCTCCCGCTCGTTCCGAGCTTCGAGCAGGTCACGTACTTCGAGCTCGACGATCCCTCGCCGCTCCCCACGGTGATCGATTGGGACGAGGACCCGGTGCAGACGCCGTACTGGGTGCCCGACCCGTCCGAGCCGGGACACTTCAAGATCGCGCTGCACATGTCGGGCCCCTCGGTGGACGCCGACGCGCGGACGTTCGATCCGGATCCGGTCCGCGTGGAGCGGGTGCGGCGCTACGCGTCCGAGCACGTGACCGGATACCGCCCCACCGGGCGCACCGACACCTGCCTCTACACGAACACGCCGGACGAGGAGTTCGTGATCGACCGCGTCGGACCCATCGTCATCGGCTCTCCGTGCAGTGGGCACGGGTTCAAGTTCGTGCCGTTCATCGGCGAGCAGCTGGCCCGGCTCACCCTGGGGGAGTCACCCGAGGTCGACCTCACCCGGTTCGCGGCATCACGAACGGCGCTGCAGGTCCGGTCGCCCGGCTAGACGTTGAGCTCCGTCGCTTCCCGCAGGTCGGTCATGATCGTTGCGGGCGATCTCGATTCCTCCTCGAACGCGCCGCGGGTCTCGGCGACCTCCTCCAGCGCCTCCCGAAGGGTCTCGTAGCGCCGGTCCCCCAGCAGCCGCCGGGTCTGCGACTCCAGGACCTGAGCCGCGCGGCGGGACTCCGCCGCGCATCGGCGGCCGTGGGCGGTGAGGCGCACCACCTTGGCCCGGCCGTCCTCCGGGTCGGGAACGCGCCGGACGTACCCCCGTCCCTCGAGGTCGTCGACGACCAGCATCATCCCCTGCTTCGTCATGCGAGCCCGCCTGGCCAGCTCCGTGAGGCGGGTGCCCGACCGTCGGTCGATGTGCAGGAACACGGCGGCGTGGCCCGCCCGGATGTCCGGATATCCCCGCTCGGCCAGCAGCGCCACCAGCTCCGTGGCCAGCGCGCGGTGGCTCTCGAGCAGCAGCCGCCCCAGGTCGGTTCCAGCCATGCTCCCATCGTGCGGGCCACCGGCCCGATGGTCAATCAGCCTGACGGTTCCTCCGCCGGCGGCTTCGATAGCCTCCCGCGGTGGCGATCGAGGTCCGCGAGGCACGCCCGGACGAGCACGCCGAGGCCGGCCGGGTCACGGCCGAGGCCTATCGCGAGTTCGTGCGACCCGGCGAGACCCTGTGGGAGGACTACCTCGAGGAGGTCGCCGACGTGGCGGGGCGGGCCCAGCGGACCACCGTGCTGGTGGCGATGGAGGGGGCCCGCATCCTGGGCAGCGCGACCCTCGAGCTCGAGGGACGGATCGAGGAGGGGCAGGACGATCCACTCGCGCCCGGCGAGGCCCACATCCGGATGCTCGGTGTTGCCGGCGACGCACGGGGTCGCGGCGTGGCCCGGGCGATCATGTCGGCCTGCGAGGACCTCGCGCGCCGACGCGGGCGCCGGCGGATCACGCTCAACACCACCCGGCGGATGCACGCCGCCCAGGCCATGTATCCGGCGCTGGGCTACGAGCGGGGCCCCGACCGGACCTTCGACGACGGGTTCGTCCTGCTGTCCTACTCCAAGCGCCTCTGACCGACGGCGCCCGAAGGGCTCAAGTAGCGAAGCGGTAGCCCCCAATTCCCAAGGGCTCAAGTAGCGAAGCGGTAGCCCCCAATTCCCAAGGACTCAAGTAGCGAAGCGGTAGCCCCCCAAGATGCCTACGACCCGGAGCCGGAGGAGGGAACGACCTCCCCCGAGGCCAGCAGCACCCCGTCCGCCAGCTCCGCCTGCACCTGGCCACCCCGGAACTGCTGCTGGTACAGCCGGGCGTAGACGCCCCCGACCGCGAGCAGCTCCGCGTGGGAGCCGCGCTCCACGATGCGGCCCCGGTCGACGACGAAGATCACGTCCGCCGACAGGATCGTGGACAGTCGGTGCGCGATCGCGATCGTCGTGCGGCCGTGCATGAGCGGCTCCAGGGCGGACTGCACCAGCCGTTCGGACGTGCTGTCCAATGACGAGGTCGCCTCGTCCAGGATCAGGATCCGCGGATCCTTGAGGATCACCCTGGCGATGGCGAGCCGCTGCTTCTCCCCGCCGGACAGCTTGTAGCCGCGCTCCCCCACCATGGTGTCGTAACCCTCGGGCAGCTCCGCGATCCGGTCGTGGATGTTGGCCGCGCGGGCGGCAGACTCCAGGTCCTCCTGCGTGGCGTCGGGGCGCCCGTACAGGAGGTTGCGCCGGATCGTGCTGTGGAACAGGTACGTCTCCTGCGTGACGACCCCGATGATGTCGCCGATCGTCTCCAGCGCGATCCGCCGCACGTCGTATCCATCGATCTCCACCCCGCCCTCCTGCACGTCGTACAGCCGGGGGACGAGGTACGTGATGGTCGTCTTGCCGGCGCCGCTGGGACCGACCAGCGCGGCGAGCTGGCCCGGCTCGATCGCCAGGTCCACCCCGTCCAACGTCCACTCGCGGCGCTCATGCTGGTCCGGCCCGTCGGCCACCTCCCACTCGACCGGTGTCTCCGGGGCGGGCTCGTCGTATCGGAACCGGACGTCCCGGAGCCGAACGCGACCCTCCACGCGCTCGGGAGCGAGGTGGACGGCGTCCGGTGGATCCGTGATCTCCTGCGGCATGTCGAGGTACTCGAAGATCCGGTCGAACAGCGCCATGGAGGACTGCACCTCCGTGGAGACCTGCAGCATCGAGCCGATCGGGAAGAACAGCCGCGACTGCAGGGTGGTGAACGCCACGATCGTTCCGGCGGAGATGGCGTCCGGGTTGCGCGAGAGCTGCCAGCCGGCCACGAGGTACACCAGTGCGGGGGTGATCGAGAAGAACGTCCCGACGACCGCGAAGAACGAGCGACCGATCATGGTCTGGCGGATCTGCAGCCCCGTGAGCCGCTCGTTCTCCGCCGTCGAACCGGTCGGTCTCGTAACGCTGCCGTCCGAAGGACTTCGACAACAGGACGCCGCTCACGCTGAGCGTCTCCTCGGTGACCGACGTGAGGTCGGCCATGGTCTGCTGGGTGCGCGTTGCCACCTCGCGCCGGGCACGCCCGACCTTGACCATGAGCCACAGGAAGAACGGCAGCAGGAAGAGCGACAGCACCGTGAGCGGGACCGAGAGGACCAGCATGGCGATGAGGGTGCTGATGATGACGACGACGTTCGCCAGCACGTTGGAGGCGGTGTCCGTCACCACGGACTGCACCCCGCCGACGTCGTTCGACAGGCCGGGACTGGATCTCGCCGGTCCGCGTGCCGGTGAAGAAGCGCAGCGGCATCGCCTGCAGGTGCTCGTACAGCGAGTTGCGCAGGTCCTGCATCACGCGGAGGCCGACCAGGTTCGCCATGTAGGTCTGCCCGATCCCGATGATGCTCGTGACGACCGGGATCACGATCATCAGTCCCACGTAGAAGTAGAGGAGGCCGAGCCGGGGGCAGGCGAACCCGCCGCAGTCCCCCGGTGGGTTCCCGAAGAGCGTCCGGTCGAAGATCCACTTGATCAGGATGGGGTTGGCGACGCCGAGCCCCGAGGTGACCACGATGGCCAGGGCGACGACGGCCACCTTCCGCCTGTACGGGCGGAAGGTGGCCACCACGCGACGGACCGTCTTCCGTTGGATCGGACGGTCGTCGTGCGGCGAGGGAGCCGCGTAGAAGCGGCCGTGCCTGCCCATAGAGCCAGGATACGCGTGGCCCGCGACAGCGATGCCGGCGGATCAGCCGCGCGCGAGGTCCCGCGCTCGGGCTAGCACCGCGTCGATCATCGGCTCGGTCAGCGTGCCCGTGAAGGTGTTCTGCTGGCTGGGATGGAAGCAACCGGTCACCGCGTACGGCCCGATCGTCGTCTCCGCGGCGTGGCCGAAGTGCGGACGGGGCCGCGGGGCCGGATGGCCGTTCGCCGACAGGGCGCGCAGGACGCCGTCCCACGCGAACGAGCCGAGCGCCACGATCGCCCGCAGCCGCCGGAGCGCGGCGAGCTCCCGCTCCAGGAACGGCAGGCAGGTGTCGCGCTCCCGCGGGGTCGGGCGGTTGCCGGGCGGCGCGCACCGGTTCACGGCGGTGACCCACGCGCCGCGCAGGCGCAGACCGTCGTCCCGCGACACGGACTCCGGCTGGTTCGCCAGACCCACGCGATGCAGCGAGGCGAACAGGAAATCACCCGAGCGGTCCCCGGTGAAGATCCTGCCGGTGCGGTTGCCGCCGTGCGCGGCCGGCGCCAGTCCCACGAGCGCCACGCCGGCGTCCGGGTCACCGAACCCGGGCAGCGGACGCGCCCAGTACGTCTCGGCGGCGAAGCGAGCCACCTTTTCGCGGGCGGCCTCCTCCCGCCACGCCACCAGCCGGGGGCAGGCGCGGCACGCGACGACCTCGCGCTCCAGACGGCGCAGCTCGGACCCTGTCATCCGAGCAACGGCAGGCGCGACGCCGACGGTCCCAGCTCGTCGAGGTCGGCGTCGTCGGGCACGACGCGGCCGGTCCCGATCTCGATGAACGCGACGTCGTCCCAGCGCTCGGGGGGGTCCGCGTCAAGGAGCGACCGCAGGATCGCGACCGTCACCTCCGCGCCGGCGGGCGTGATCCAGGGCTCGCGGCCCAGCGCGCGGGCGAGGTCGAGGCCGTGCACCGTCGCCTCCAGCACGCGGGTGGCCACGAACTCGTCCAGGCGGATGTCGGCGACGCGGGTGCGCAGGATCCGGCCGGGATCCGCGACGCGCGCCGCCTCGACGCATGCGCGCCAGTGCTCGCCGAACGACCGGGCGAGCTCGGTGCCCTCCGCGAAGCGCGCCGAGATCGCGGTGGAACGGGCGACGATCGACGCGGCGTCTGCGATCGGATCGTAGGATCGCCAGTACGTCACGGCGTCCGCGGTCGCGGTCGGCGGCTCCGGATCCGCGAGGAAACTGGGCAGGCGATCGAGCGCGTTCCACACGTGCGCCGCGAGTTCCTTGACGTCCCATGGCGGACACCGAGTTGGCCGGGAGAAGTCCGCCTCCGCAAGCGCTGCCAGCTCCTCGGCGACGCGCGTGCACTCACCGGCCAGGACGAACGGGATATCGGGCCTCATCCCCCCGGCTCCACGGCTGGCGTCCGACGTTCGAGGAGCCACGCGCCGAGGCGCTCGCGCACGGCCGGCCACTCGCGATCCAACATCGAGAACCACGCGGTGTCGCGGTTGCGGCCCTTCACGATCATGTGCTGGCGGAAGACGCCCTCGAACGTGAAGCCGAGCCGCTCGGCAGCGGCGCGCGAACGAGCGTTCAGGGCGTCGCACTTCCACTCGGCCCGCCGGTAGCCCGCGTCGAACGCCCACCCGAGCATGAGGGCGGCCGCCTCGGTATTGGCCTCCGTGCGCTGCGCGGCCGGCCCGAACCAGATGTGGCCGAGCTCCAGCCGCCGGCCGGAGACGTCCACGTTCAGGAAGCTGGTCATCCCCACCGGCGAGCCGTCGCGAACGACGGCGAAGAACAGCGGGTCATCCGAGGTTGGGAGCGTCCAGAGCCAGGCGCGCATGGCGTCGAGGTTTTCGAACGGACCGTAGGGCAGGTAGGTCCACAGGGCCTCGGCTTCCGCCGAGCCGTGGCCGGCGTCGAACAGCCCGGGACCGTGCCGGTCAGGGTCGATCGGCTCGAGCGTCACGAACGAGCCCGGCAGCGACCGGCGCGGCGGCGGCTCGACCTGCCGCGCGGGCACCGGCCCGCCCACCGGACGATCACTGTGGTCCACGGCCGCTCCGTTCCGACGACGACGGCCGAAGGCTACACGCGCAGTGGGGTGCACATGGGAAGGGCGGTGGCCCGAAGGCCACCGCCCCTTCCCGCACGCGGGGACTGAGTCCGGGTCAGTTCCCGACGCGGATCTGTGTCGTGTAGGCCGAGTAGGCCGCGTTGTGCGCGTTCCACAGGACGAACGGCTTCCCGCTCGGCAGGTAGAGCACGTCACCGTAGTTGTGGATGTACTGACCCTTGCCCGAGCCCACCGGAGCGATGATCTCCGCCCCGCCCCAGCTCGCGCCGTTGTTCGACGACTCCCGCCACACGAGCTGCTCGCGGGCCTTCACGTCGGACAGCTGCGGGTTGTTGCACGTGAACCCGT
Source organism: uncultured Actinomycetes bacterium (assembly GCA_963832225.1). Classification (GTDB taxonomy): domain Bacteria; phylum Actinomycetota; class UBA4738; order UBA4738; family HRBIN12; genus JALYMB01. Next base: position 36,298 of record CAWHTI010000002.1, on the reverse strand, counting down.
TCGCCGTGTTGCACTCCGAGAGCGACACACCGATCTTGGTGCCGGTCCCGAGGGCTACGATCGCGCCCTCCCCGCCCTTGTCGTAGGTGTTGCCCACGGCCGGGTCGGGATCCGGGAACGTCGTGATCGTGCGCTTGGCGAGCCACCCGTTGGTCCCGTCGTCGTAGATCTGCAGGTACGCGGCGTCGGGAGTCGTCCAGGTGAACACCAAGCGGTTGTCGCCGCTGCGGTCGTCAGCCTGCACGTAGCCGTTGTTCTCGTTCCCACCCGAGGCCTGGCGCGTGGTTGGCGCGCCGTACGTCGCACCGCTGTCGGTGGAGACGGCGGTGCTCACGCGGCCGGCGGCCGTGGAGGTCCAGCCCACCACGACGGTGGATCCGTGCACGGCGACGGCGGGCAGCCCGGAGAATCCACCCACGTAGCCCGACTGCGTGTCGGTGGCGGTGGTGCTCCCAACCTCGATCGGCCCGGTGAACGACGTGCCGCCGTTCGTGCTGCGCCAGGTCCAGATCTTGCCGTTCTGCGTGTTCGTCACCGCCACGACGACCAGGTTGCCGTCCGAAGCCGAGTACAGGTAGTCACCGCGGCTCGTCTGCGTCTGGCCGGGCAGGCGCTTCGCGGCGTTCCACGCCGCAGACCCGCCGTTGTTGGTGTTCGTCCGGAAGTAGATGTACCGGGGTTCGCCCGTCTTGAAGGTGGAGCCACCGGGCGTCGCCCAGTAGTGCTGCTGGCTCATGAAGAACGTCACCACGTTGTCGCCGCTCGAGACGAGCGTGACGCGATCGGCGTGGTACCGCCCGTTCAGCTTGAACGCCTTGCTCCACGTCTGACCGTTGTCCGTGCTGCGGACATAGAAGCTGCTCATGTACGGACCGGTCACGTCGTCAGCGAAGACGCCCTTGACGTAGTCGCTCACGTAGGCGGCCGACAGCGAGTTGTCGCCGTTGACCGCGAGGACGGGGTCCCCGTTGTTCCACGTGTAGTTCGGCCCGAGGCGTCCGGGGTCCGCCGCACCGGTGTTCGGCTTGTCCCACGAATACGCCAACGCGGCGCTCACCGAGAGCACCACCATGACGGCGGCGAGCGCCGCCCCCCGTCGCATCCTTCGTACCATGCGCCTTCCTCCTCCCCGCCCCTCTGGGGGCCGGACCGGAGAGCGGGGGGTCCCGCTCCGCGTGCGCCCGAGTGAAACGGCGGTTGAACCGTCGGTCAATGGTCCGGACCGGCCAAACATCCGAACGGACTAGTCCGAAGTGTCTAGGCGTGCCCCGGGACCCGGGACCGGGGCCCGAGACCGGGGAAGGAGGGGCGGGCGGGGCGGCGTTCGCGCGCCGCCCCGCCCTGGGGTTCGGTGCTCCGGATCCCTACGAGGGGCCCGTGCCCGACGCCTGCTTCAGGAAGAGACGGTAGTTGAAGTAGTTCGCCGTCCATCCGTTGTACAGGACGTACCGCGTGGTGCCGTTGGTCACGATCGATGCCGAGTCGTTCAGGTACCGATCCGTGACCGCGCTCGCGAGCACGCGAGGGGTGCTGTCACCGAACGCGCCGGTGACCGAGTCCTCGAGGACCAGCGAGGTGCGCACCTTGTTCAGCGCATAGTCACAGTCGTTGGCGGTCTGCGCCGTCGCCTGGCAGTTCGGGTACACGACCATGATGCCGTTCGCCCCGTACGGGATGGGCGCCGGGCCGTAGCTGCCCGAGAAGGTCGTGCCACCGATCGTCGAGCCGTAGGACTCCACGGTCTGCTGCGCGCCCCACGAGCCGTCCCAGACGCGGACGTGCACACCGGTGCTGCTGGTGTATGCGAGGGCGACGCGGTCGTTGGTGCCGTCCTCCTGGCCACCACCTGTCATGTAGTGGATGGTGTCGTTCGGGCTCGTAGCCGTGGCGACCTGCTCGGCTCCGAAGCTCGTGCCGGAGTTCGACGAGCCACGGATGACCTGCCGGCCCGCATTGTCGGTGTACCAACCGATCGCCACGTTGACGCCGGAGGCCGCCACGGTCGGATATCCGTAGTAGCCCTCCGCGACGTCGTCGGGGTTCCTCGACGTGGTCGTGCCGACGGTCGTGGCCGGCCAGGTGGTGCCGGAGTCCGTGCTCTTGGCGAACTGGACGTTGCCGTTCGCGCCGTTGACCCAGATCGCGTACGCGACGCCGTTGTCGGCGGCCAGGATCGGGTAGTCGACGCGGCCGGTGCCCGGCGACACGCGAACGGCCGGGCCGAACGTCGCGCCGCAGTCGTGACTCGTCTTCACGTAGAAGACGCGCTTCGCGGCCGGGTCGTAGTCGTCGTAGCTGACCTGCGACACGTAGCCGTAGTAGACGTCGCTCCCGTCAGCGGCCAGGGTCGTCCGCTCGGCGTGCTGCGTGCCGGGGTTGACCCGCTTCGGCGCACTCCAGCTCAGCGGCGAGTTCGCGATGTTCGCGCGCGTGGCATAAGCGCCCTGATACGGGCCGGAGTCGCTCGCGTACTCACCCTTCACCAGGTCCGTGGCGTAGAGGGCGTTCAGGTAGGTGGTGCCGCCGCACGTGGACTTCTCCAGCGAGTTGCCGTAGTTCCACGTGTAGTTCCCACCCACCTTCTGGCCGGCCGTCGCCGGGGACGACGGTGAGATCGTGATCGCCGCGTACGCGGTGCCGGCCAGCGCCAGCACCGTCGCGATGGCGATCGGTACGGACCATCGAGCCCTTCGAGTCATTCCGACTCCTCCCTTTCCCCGCGTACGGGAAACGCTCGCAAGCGGGGGGACTCCCGCCCGTCGCTCGGAGTCAAACCGTCCCTGAACGCTCGGTCAATGTGCCGCGGTGGCGTACTGCTGCATCGGAACTAGTCCAAAGTGTCTACGGCGGAACTCGTTCGCCCCGGCCGTTCGCGCCTCACGCACGCCTGCGAAGCTCGGAGAATCGCCGCCCCGCCGCGCCGAAGGCATCTAGCGGTGCGAGCAGATCGCCGATCAGTCCGATCAGTCCCTCGAACCCGCCGGGGTCCGGCGCCTCGAGGCGGAGCCGCGCCGCCAGCTCACGAGCGGTCCGCAGCCCGCCGTCGGCCGCTTCCCAGGCGGCGAGCACCTCGGGACGGCGCCAGGACCGCATCCCGGCGTCCGCCTCGGTCAGCTCCCGTTCGAACTCGTGGAGGGTCTCGGCGAGCGGCCGGCCGGCGAACCGCGTGCTGGGGACCGACTCGGTCAGGGCGGCCTTGCCACGTTCCACGGCCGCGACGACCGACACGAACGCGTCGAAGGCCGGCTGCAGCTCGGGTGCCAGACGGCGTCGGCGCAAGCGCATCACCTCGGGGCCACGCTGCGCACGGCCGGAACGACGCGGCCGGGATCGTTCGTGGCGACCGCGTCGATCCCCCACGACGCGAGCGTGACCGCGACGTCCGGGTCGTCGACGATCCACGTCCCGAGCCGGAGCGCGGCATCGTGCGCGCGGCCGATCGCCTCCGGCCCAGCAGCGAGCACGGCGCCGGCTGCCGGCAGCACCCACTCGTGCCCGCCTACCGCGGCCAGCGCGATGGCGTCGTCGAGCGGCATGGCCTCGAGGGCGAGCAGTCCCGTGGGCACCGCGGGATCGAGCTCGCGGGAGCGTGCGATGGACCGCGGGTTGAAGCTGGAGAGCAGGACGGCGCCGACGAACGCAGCCTCGTCCACCGCGCGGAGCGTCGCTTCCACGGCGCGCTCGCGGGCCGGTTCGTGGTCGGGCTCGCCCGGAAGGTTCTTGATCTCCACGTCGATCGCGGCGCGGCCGGAGAGCAGGCCCAGCGTCTCGGCCAGCGTCGGGATTTCCAGGTCCTCGCCGGAGGAGGATCGGATGCGCAGCCGCTTGATCTCGGCCAGGTTCAGGTCGCGCACCAGGCCGGTGCCGTCCGTCGTGCGGTCGACCGACGGGTCGTGCATGACGACGGGGTGCCCGTCCGCGCTCATCCGCACATCGAATTCCACGGCGTCGGCGCCGGCGTCGAGCGCGCCCTCGAACGCCGGCACGGTGTTCTCGGGCCGCTCCAGGGACGCACCCCGATGGGCGACGACCAGCGGGGACGCCAGATTCCGGCTGAATCGTCGTTCAGCCATTGCACTCCCCAGACGTCGGCACATATGATTCCGCTCTGTTCAGGGCCTCGGACGGGCCTGAACCGAGGGTCAGGAAAGGCGGCACGTCGATGGAGTGGATCGAACGGGCCTCCTGCTTGGAGGAGGATCCCGACCTGTTCTTCCCGGTGGGCACCACCGGCCCGGCGGTCGAGCAGACCGTGCGCGCGAAGGCGGTGTGCACACGCTGTGCGGTGCGTTCGGAGTGCCTCGCGTGGGCCCTCGACACCTGCCAGGACGCCGGCGTCTGGGGTGGGCTGGACGAGGAGGAGCGGCGCGAGATCCGTCGCGCCCGCCGCCGTGCCGCCGCGGCCGCGGCCGGAAACGCGGCCGGCCGCGGCGATCCCTCGCCCGACGAGCTCGTGGCAGTCTGAGTCACACCAGGCTCGATGGGCAGAGGTCGCTCACCGGACAGATCTCGCACTTCGGCGTGCGGGCCACGCACACCGCGCGCCCGTGATCGATGAGCCGGTACGTGAACGGGAACCATTGGTCCGTCGGCAGCAGCGCCATCAGGTCCCGCTCGATCTTGTCGGGGTCCTCCTGCGTCGTGAATCCGAGGCGTTGCGACACGCGGCGGACGTGCGTGTCCACAGCGATCCCGACGACGGTGCCGAAGCTGTTCCCCAGGACGATGTTCGCCGTCTTGCGGGCGACGCCTGGGAGGGTCACGAGCTCCTCCATGGTGTCGGGTACCCGCCCGCCGTACTCGTCGACGATCCGTTGCGCGGCGCCCCGGATCGATCTGGTCTTCTGATTGAAGAAACCGGTGGGCTTGATGTCGGCCGCGAGCTCCTCCTCCGGGACGTCGAGGTAGTCCTGCGGCGTCCGGTACTTCACGAACAGGGTCTCGGTGACCGCGTTGACCCGCTCGTCGGTGCACTGCGCGGACAGGATCGTGGCCACGAGCATCTCCAGCGGAGAGGAGGCGCGCAGCGCGACCGTGGCATCCGGATACGCGTCCGTCAGGCGTCGCACGATCTCCGGCGCGCGCTCCGAGGCCGGGCTCGTGCGGGTCAGGCCTGCGGTTGGCACGGTCCTCCTCCTCGCGGATGCCGGGCCGGGAAGCCTACCGCTCCGGGTGCGGAGGCTCGGCCGTCCCGCTCCCGAGCGCCTGCGTGAAGCGCGCGCCGGCGGGGTGGTCCGTCCAGGTTCCGTCACAGGACAGGTGGACGCTCCCCGAGCCGAGCACCTCCCACCCGAGCCCGTCGCCGATCATCGCCGTGTCCTCGTCGATCGCGACCAGCAGGTCGCCCGGAGGAACGGACCCGCGGATGAATCCGGACAGGCCCGGCACGTAGCGGTCGAGCGCATCCCAGTGCGGGCCGAACCAGACGCCTGTGAACAGACCCAGGCCGGGCTTCCAGACCTCGGGGCCGAACGTGCCGGTTGCCGCGTCCAGGGCTCGCTCGCCCAGACACTGGACCCCGGCGCTGCATCCCCCATAGGCGAGGCCGCGGCCCAATGCCTCGAGGACCGCGGTCCAGAACGCCGTGCCCGTCAGCGTCGCGGTCAGATACGCCGGATTGCCGCCGGAGAAGAAGACCAGCGAGGCCTCCGAGAGCCGGGCCACGAGCTCGGGGTCCTCGGCGTCCTCGCGGGTGCGGAGCGGCACGAGCTCCGCGGTGACCCCCAGGCGCTGGTAGTGCGCCAGGCCCATAGCCGCCCATCGGCCGAACACATCCTCGCCCTCGGGCGCCGACGCGGTCGGCAGCACCAGCGCCCGTCCGTCGCCGGTGCGCGCACGATCCAGCAACGCCAGGTCCACCTCCCCGGCCCACGGCTGGAACTCGCCCGAGCCGAGCAACCCCAGGACATGCTGCGTCACGCGCCGCCGCCGAGCTCCGCCGGGCGGAGCTCCGCATCCAGCCGGCCGCCGATCTCCGCGGCGACGTCGAGCGTCGCATCCAGGTCGTCGGCCTCGGTGCGGAAATTCACGATGCAGGCCCGCAGCACGAAGCGCTCGTCGAGTATGGCGTTCGAGAAGAAGGTGCGGCCGTCGAGCTGTGCCTCCGTCATCAACCGTTCGTTCAGCACCGAGAGATAGGGTTCCCGCTCCGGGTGGTCCGGAAGATCCGGCGGAACGTATCGGAAGCAGCAGATCGACAACCCGACCGGTGTGACGAGCTCGAAGTCGGGTCGCTCCTGCGCCCGGGCGCCGAGGTACCGGGCGAGCGCGGCGTCGTGGGAGATCCGGGCGACGTAGGCCCGCCTGCCGTGCGCGAGCAGCGACATCCAGACCTTCAGGGACTGGTTGGCGCGACTGAACTCCGGTCCGAGCTGCGAGCCGTCGACGCCGCGGCCCGTGCGCTCCTTGTCCTGATGGACGTAGGTCGCGGTGATCGAGAAGGAGTCCGAGAGGAACTGCAGATCGCGCACCAGTACGCAGCCGCCGGACAGCGGCGTGTACAGCCACTTGTGCGGGTCGAAGGCGATCGAGTCCGCGCGGTGGATGCCGGCGAACAGCGGCGCGAGATCCTCGGTGAACGCGGCCGGACCGCCGTACGCGGCGTCGACGTGGAACCAGAGTCCCTCATCCGCACAGAGATCCGCGAGCGTCTCCAGGGGATCTACGGCTCCGGTGGCGACCGTCCCGGCGGAGCCGACCACGGCGATGGGACGCACGCCGGCGTCACGGTCTCGGCGGATCGCGGCGCGGAGCTCGTCCACCCGGATCCGGAAGTCGGCGCCGACGGGGATCTTCCGCACGGCGTCCGTTCCGAGACCCATCATGTCCGCGGCACGGGAGCTGACGACGTGCGTCTCGGCGGACAGATAGATCGCCAGCCGAGGGTGTCCGGCCACGCCGTCGGAGCGGACGTCCCACCCGGCGTGGCGGTCGCGCGCCACCTTCAGCCCGACGAAGTTCGCCATCGCGCCGCCCGAGACGAGGATGCCTCCCGCCTCGGATGGCATCCCGAACCATCGCGCGAAGGTGGCGGTGAGGTGTCGCTCGATCTCCGAGGCGGACGGCGAGAGCAGCCACCCACCCGCGTTCATGTTCAACCCGGCGGCGAGCAGATCGGCGGCCGCGCCGGGGATCGTCCCAGCACCGCTCACGTACGCCATGAACCGGGGGTGTCCGGGATACATCGACCGCTCGAAGACCATGTCGTGCAGGTAGGAGATCAGCGCGTCCTGCGGCATCGGCTCCTCGGGGATGTCGATCGCCACGGCGTCGCGGACGTCCGGGGTCGTCACCTTGTTCGTGACGGGCAGGTCCCGTACCCGTTGCAGCAGCTCCTCGAAGAGATCCGCGGCGCGATCGGTGAACGCACGGGCTCGCTGCGGATCCCAGTCCAGGTCGCGCATCGGCTCCGGCCGGTCCGTCACCGCGCCCCTCCCTCGCCGACGTGGCCGCCCGGTCGGAAGCACTCCTCGCGCATGGCGCGGCGGAAGAAGTCCGGGCCGAACGCCGCGATCATCGCCCCCACCTGGCTCTCGTGCTCCGCGATCGCCCGAAGCTTCAGCTCGAGCAGATCCGGATCGAGCTCGCGGCGGATGCTCATCTCCTCCACCGACGTGACCGGGGGCGTGCCCGGGAGGTACACGTCGAACCGGTTCATCTCGGGGACGAACTCCTCCGCCCACGCCGGCGACGTCGTGGCGTAGTGCAGCCGGGCGCCCGGCGGGGCGGACCGTTCGAAGGCCTCGGTGGTCCAGCGGCTCACGTCCTGATGCGCCCGGTGTCCGGTCATCCCGTCGGGCCCGAACGTCAGCACTGTGTCGGGCCGGACCTCCGCCATCACGCGGGCGACGTCCGCGGAGCCGGACTCCGGCAAGCCGGTCTGCATGTCGACATCCGGCAGATCGAGGAAGCGATGATCCGCCACCCCCAGGATCTCGAACGATCGCAGCAGCTCGCGCTCCCGGACCGCCGCCATCGTGACCGGCGGCCAGCGCACCTCGTCGGTCGAGCCCCCCTCACCGCGAGTGGCGGTCACGCACACCACGCGCGACCCTGCGCGGACCGCCGCGGCCATGAGGCCCGCCGACAGATACGTCTCGTCGTCGGGGTGGGCCCACACCCCGAGCACCGTGCCGAGCTCCACCGACCACCTCCCGCGGGCATCCTAGCCAGACGGAGCGCGCGAGGATCTTACGAGGAGTGACCGGGCGACAGCCGCTTGCCGCGGTAGTTCGGGAAGACGATGTCGGTGTGCTGCCAGCAGCGTGTGCTGCGGTTGTAGATCGAGAGCGCCGTCTCACAGTCCGGTTCGTCGCAGACGCGACCGACGGGCTCGATGTGATTCGGTGGTGGGAGCTTGCCGGGACGTGTGCCCTTCATCGATTTCACGACCTCCCCTCGACGCCCCTTTCGACGCGGACGGTGCGGAGGTTCGGTCGCCGGCGCGAGGCGGGATCAGGCGTCGCGCGGGGCGGTTCGGGGCGAGCCCTGGAGCAATCCGGAGATCCGCTCCCTGAGGCCCGAGGGGAGGTCGTCGCATCCGCATCTCGAGGCGATCAGCTCCTTCACGGACCGCTTGAAGTCGGCGCGCTCCATGCAGGGGGTGCACCCTTGCAGGTGCTCGTCGATCAGACCCCGCTCCGGCTGGTCCATCTCGCCGTCCAGGAAGCGCTCGATGTCCTGCAGGGCCTGCTGACATTCAGGTTTCACGGACGATCCCCCGTTCGACGGCTGTGTCCCACAACGCCTTCTCGAGGGCTTTCCTTCCCCGATGCAGCCTCGACATCACGGTGCCGATCGGGATGTCCAGCATCTCGGCGATCTCCTTGTACGAGAAGCCCTGGACGTCCGCGAGCAGCACGGCCATCCGGAACCCCTCCGGCAGCGCCTCGAGGGCCCGCTGGACGGCCTCGTCGGGGAGCTGCTCGAGGACGGCGGATTCGGCGGAGGGCTCCACGTTGCGGGAGCCGAGCCGATCGAACAGATACCACTCGTCGAGGTCGTCGGGTCCCTCGACCGTGGCCGGCTGCCGCTGCTTCTTGCGGTAGGTGTTGATGAAGCTGTTCGTGAGGATCCGGTACAGCCAGGCCTTCAGGTTCGTGCCCTCCTGGAACCCGCCGAAGCCGCGATAGGCGCGCAGCACCGTGTCCTGCACGAGGTCCTCGGCGTCGGCGGGGTTGCGGGTCATGCGCAAGGCGGAGGAGTACAGGCCCGGGAGCAGCGGCATCACGTCGCGCTCGAACCGGGCGCGCAGCGCCGGGTCGTCCTCGGGCGGTGCCTGTTGCGCGGTCGACACGCCTAGCACGGTACACCCGCGGCGGCGGATCCCCGGGCCTCGTCGCCGGCGTCGCCGATCCGTGCCCACGCACGCTCGGCTGTCACATATCGCGGCCGGTGGGAAGATGCTTGCCATGGCGGACAACGGCAACAACAAGCGTGGGCTGGGAGGCGACGGCCAGGGTGGGCCCGGCATGCCGCGCCCGAAGTTCTCGCCGTGGCTGTCGATCCCGATCCTGCTGCTCATCCTGATCGTCTTCAACTACATGCTCTCGAGCGCGGGAACGTCCACGATCGACTACTCCCGGTTCACCCAGCTCGTCGAGGACGGCGCGATCACCGGCACCCTCACGATCTCGAGCTCCGACATCTCGGGGACGTTCGACGATAACGGCCAGGAACAGGCCTTCACCGCGCAGCTCTCGCCGAACTTCACCCTGGACACCACGTTCACCGACTTCCTGGAGGCGAACGGCGTCCAGTACAAGTTCACCCAACCGAGCGTCCTGACCAGCCTCCTGATCAACATCCTGCCCTTCGTGCTGGTGATGCTGCTCGTCTACTTCTTCATCTTCCGGCGGATGGGCGGGGGAGCCGGATCGGCGCTGAACCTCGGCCGTAATAAGGTCAAGGTGTACGACCGCAAGGAGATGAAATCGACGTTCGCCGACGTCGCCGGCGTGGACGAGGCGAAGGACGAGCTCCGCGAGATCGTCGACTTCCTGAAGAACCCGAAGAAGTACCAGCGGCTGGGCGGCAGGATCCCGAAGGGCGTCCTGCTCCTGGGCCCGCCCGGGTGCGGCAAGACGCTCCTGGCGCGTGCCGTGGCCGGTGAGGCCAACGTTCCCTTCTTCTTCATGTCGGGCTCGGAGTTCGTGGAGATGTTCGTCGGGCTGGGCGCGGCGCGGGTGCGCGAGCTCTTCCAGCAGGCGAAGGAGAAGGCGCCGGCGCTCGTGTTCCTGGACGAGATCGACACGATCGGCAAGGGACGCGCGGGTGCCATGAGCTCGGGCTTCGGCGGCCACGACGAACGCGAGCAGACGCTGAACCAGCTGCTGGTCGAGATGGACGGCTTCGACGCCAGCAAGGGCGTGATCATCATGGCCGCCACGAACCGGCCCGACGTGCTGGACCCGGCCCTCGTGCGACCGGGTCGGTTCGACCGCCAGGTCGTCGTCGACCGGCCTGATCTGCACGGTCGTGAGGAGATCCTGCGTGTCCACGCTCGCGGCGTGGCACTGGACCCGTCCGTGGACCTCAAGACGATCGCGGCGCGCACGCCGGGCTTCACGGGCGCGGATCTCGCGAACGTCGTGAACGAGGCCGCGCTGCTGGCCGCCCGCCGTGAGAAGAACGCGGTGACGGCCGCGGAGCTCGAGGAGGCGATCGACCGCGCGTCCGTGGGCCTGGAGCGCAAGTCGCGGGTCATGAGCGACAAGGTGAAGACGCGCGTGGCGTTCCACGAGATGGGCCACGCGCTCGTCGCGCACTTCACGGCGGACTCCGATCCGGTGCACCGCATCACGATCATCCCGCGCGGGACGGCGGCGCTGGGACTCACGTGGACCAGGCCGCTGGAGGACCGCTTCCTGTCCACCGAGCCCGAGCTCAAGGGGATCATGGCGCGAGCCATGGGAGGACGGGTCTGCCCATGCTGGAACACCTTTGAGCCCTTGTCGAAGGCATCGAATATCTTTTGCCCGATCAACACCGCGCCGATCGGCTGATAACCGCCGCCGAGTCCCTTGGCGATGGTGATCAGGTCCGGCGCAATGCCCTCCTGCTCGCAGGCATGCAGCGTGCCGGTGCGGCCCATGCCGCTCATCACCTCGTCGAGGATCAACAGCACGCCGTAGCGGTCGCAGATCGCGCGGATGCGCTTGAAGTAGTCGGCGACCGGCGGCACCGCTCCGGACGTGGCGCCGACCACGGTCTCGGCCACGAACGCGATCACCTTGTCAGGGCCGAGCTCCAGGATCTTGTCCTCGAGCGATTGCGCGGCCCGCACCGCATACGCCTCGTCGCTCTCGCCCGGCTCCTTGAAGCGGTAGGCAAAGCACGGATCGGCATGCGCCGTTTCGATCAGCAGCGGCTTGAACTGGGTCCGCCTCAGCTCGTTGCCGCCGGTCGCCAGCGCTCCCAGCGTGTTGCCGTGATAGCTCTGCCGGCGCGCGATCACCTTCGTCCGCTGCGGCTGGCCGATCTCGACGAAATGCTGCCGCGCCATCTTCAGCGAGGCTTCGACGGCCTCCGAACCGCCGCTGACGAAATAGACGTGCGACAGCCCCTTCGGCGCGTCCGCGATCAGCGTGTCGGCGAGGCGCTTCGGCGACTTCTGTCGTGAAGAAGCTCGAATGGGTGTAGGCGAGTTGGTCGACCTGCGCATGCAGCGCGGCGTTCACGTCCGGATGGCCGTGACCGAGACACGACACCGCAGCGCCACCCGAGGCGTCGATGTACGCCTTGCCCGTCGAATCGAACAACTCGATGCCCTTGCCGCCGACGGCGACCGGAAGCTCGAGCCCGATCTGCCGTGGAAGAATGCGTGTCATCTCGTCTTCTTTCTGATTTTGGCGTTTGCGGCGTGCTATCGACGGCGTTGAAGAACAGCCATGCAAGGCATTCTGCGGAAACACATTCTGCCTTCAAACGAGGATTTAAGAAACCCGCCAATGGTCGAAAAGAACGGACTCGAAAAACGCCGCCGCCTCGCTGTCGCCCGCTTCTGGTATGAGGGCAACTCGTTCAGCCCCCTGCTCGCCGATCGCGCCGCGTTCGCGCGGCGGGAATGGCGCCGCGGCCAGGACGCCCTGAACCATACCGCCCAGGAAAGCGAGCTCCGCGCCGTCATCGAGTTCGCCGAAAAGTATCCGGATTGGGATGTGGAGGTGTTCCGCTGTGCGTCGGCTTCGCCTGCCGGCCAGATCGACGACGAGGTGTTCACCGCGTTCCTCCAGGAGACCCTGGCGGACCTCAAGGACCAAAAGTTCGACGCGATCTACCTATCACTGCACGGAGCCGGGGTCACGACGAAGCGCGAAGATCCTGAGGTCGAGCTTTTGCAGGAAATCCGGAAGATTCAACCGATCGTCCCGATCGGCGCCAGCTTCGACATTCACGGCAACCTCGCCGACGAGCTGTCAAACTACCTGACGACAGGCAGCGTCTACCGCACCTACCCGCACATCGACATGCGCGAGACCGCCTGGCGCGTGCTGAGCGTGCTGGAGCGAACGGTGGCCGGCGAGATCAAACCGGTCTGCCGCATCCTCAATGAGGGTTTGCTGCTGCCGAGCTTCAACATGCGCACCAAGGAAGGGCCGATGCGCGATCTGGAAGAATTCGCGGCCGAGCAGCGCAGGGAGCCGGGCGTGCTGGAAGCGACCGTGTTCGGCGGCTTTCCCTTCGCCAACACGCCGGGCACCGGCGGCTGCGCGCTTGTCGTGACCGATGGCGACGCTGCGAAGGCGGAGCAGATCGCGCGCAGGATCGGCGACGAGCTCAAGCGGAAGCAGCCGGAATTCATGATCTCGCTGCCGACGGCTGCGGCCGGCGTCGCCCGTGCGCTTGCCTCCAACAAGCCCGGCCTGCTTGCGGTGACTGACCCCGGCGACAATCCTTATTCCGGCGGCATCAACGACACGCCGGAAATGTTCCGCGCGCTGGTCGCGGCAAAGCCCAACCGGCCGGTGGTCTTCGCGGCTTTCACCGATCCGGCCGTCGTCGACGCGGCCTGGCGCGCGGGCGTGGGCAAGAACCTCGGCACCATCACGCTCGGCGGCAAGGAGATGAAGGATTATGGCGCGCCGGTCGCGGTTGAGGCGACGGTCGTCAGGCTGACGGACGGCGTGTTCCGCAACATCGGCCCGATGGAGACTGGCATCGAGCTGCGCTGCGGCCGCACCGCGCTGCTGCAGTCAGGCAACATCCGCATCATCGTCACCGAGCACGTGGCGCCGGCCAACGATCCGGCGTTCTTTCACCTGCACGGCATCGAGATCGAGAAGGAGCAGTTGCTGTTCGTGAAGGCGAAGAACCATTTTCGCGCGGCGTTCGACGCGATCTGCACCGAGATCATCGACGTCGACGCGCCGGGCCCGGCGTGCCTCGACATGACCATGCTGCCGTTCATTCCGGAATTGAAGGCGAGGATTCCGAAGTAGTTTGTAGCCCGGATGAAGCGCAGCGCAATCCGGGCTGATCAGCGATCGATCGCGGGACTCAGCCCCGGATTTCGCTTCGCTTCATCCGGGCTACAGGCTATCGCCTACTCCGGCTTCAGCCCTGCGAACTCGATCGCCTTCTTCCACTTCACGTTCTCGTCCGCCATCAGCTTCGCCATGTCATCGGGCGAGCCGCCGACCGGATCGGCGCCGAGCTTGCGCATTTTCGCGATCATGTCCTTGTCGGCCATGTAGGTGTTCACGCTCTTGTTCACTTTTGCGATGATGTCGGCCGGCGTCTTCGCAGGCGCCGCAATCGTGAACCAGGACGACGCCTCGTAGCCGGGCACGCCCGCCTCTGCGACGGTCGGCACGTCCGGCAGCTCCGGCCAGCGTTTTGCGGTGGTCACCGCGAGCGGACGCAGCTTGCCGCCCTCCACGAACGGCTGCACCGCCGGCAGATTGTCGAGCGACATCTCGACCCGGCCACCCATCACGTCGGTCAGCGCTGGCGCGCTGCCGCGATACGGGACGTGCACGAGATCGATGCCCGCCATCGACTTCAACAGCTCGGTCGCCACATGCCCGGTGCTGCCGTTGCCCGGCGAGGCATAGGAGAGTTTGCCCGGGTTGGCTTTCGCCAGCGCGATGAACTCCTGCAGGGTCTTGGCCTTCACCTCCGGATTGACCGAGATCAGGTTCGGCACGCGGGCGATGACGATGACCGGCACGATATCCTTCGTGCCGTCGAATGGCTGGTTCTTGTAGATATACTGGTTGATGACGTGCGGCCCCGGCGTGCCGATGACGAAGTTGTAGCCGTCGGGATCGGACTTTGCGACCGCATCAGCGCCGATGTTGCCGCCGGCGCCGGCCTTGTTCTCGACGATGAACTGCTGGCCGTACTCCTCCGACAGCTTTTGCGCCATCAGCCGGCCGAGGATGTCGGTGGTGCCGCCCGGCGCGAACGGCACGACCACCTTGACGACACGGCTCGGCCACGGCGCCTGGGCCGATGCGCGCCCGACGAACGGCAGCGACAGCGCGGCAGCGCCGCCGGCGAGCACGGCACGGCGGCTTGGATTGGACATGGGTCGGCGATCGGAGCGCATTGTTCTTCTCCTGCAATTTTTGCGCGTTTATTGGACGCGAACTAGCCGCGGGCGCGGCGTAGGCTGGTCGCGTCTGTAGCAAACAACGCTGCGCGTCGCTTGAGAAATTGGTCGAATGCGTCGGCAAAAGCATCGCAGGCGACATCGTTGATCTCAAACGACAGCGCCGCCATGCCGCGCCGGGCCAGATAGATGCCCTGCTCCAGCAGATCGAAGAACATCAGTTCCTTGATCCGCTGGTCCTGTGCGGTGATGTCCGCATTGGAGCGGACCGGACCCGCCACACCGTGAATCGTGAACAGAGAGCCGATGCCAGTGACGCAAATCGGGGCACTGTGCTCACGGCAAAGCCCCTGCAGCCGCGTGCGCAGCGCATCGCCGCGGGCATTGACCGCATCGAGCCTCTCCTGCGTAACGACCCTGGTCATCGCGGCGATGCCCGCCGACATGGTGAGCACGTTGTTGTTGAACGTGCCCGCGTGACCAAGCGCACCGGCCTGCCGCGGATCGAACCGCTGCATCAGGTCTGCCCGGCCGCCGAAGGCGCCGAACGACATGCCGCCAGCCGACATATTTTCCGAGCGTCATCAGGTCGGGACGGATGCCATAGCGCGTCTGCAGGCCGCCCGGCGCAAGGCGCGAAGTCATGACCTCGTCGAACACCAGCAGCGCACCGGCCTTCTCGGTCTCCTTGCGCAGCGTCGACAGAAACTCCTGCTCGGCCGGGATGCAGCCGCCAGAGCCCTGCATCGGCTCGACGATCACCGCCGCGAGTTCGTCCTTGTGCTGCGCGATCAGTTTTGCGGCGGCGGCTGCGTCGTTGTACGGCGCGAACACCCAGTCGAACGGCACGTTGACCTGGTTGACCGCATCCTTGAACACGAAGACGGAGCCGTGATAGCCGCCGTCGAACGCCATCACCTTCTTTCGGCCCGTCGTGATGCGCGCCAGCGTCAGCGCCAGCAGCGTCGCCTCGGTGCCGGAGTTGGTGAAGCGCAGCAGCTCCATCGCCGGAAAGCGCCGCGCGACGATTTCGGCGAACTCGGATTCGACGCGGGTGTGGCCAGAGAGGCTGAGACCGTTGTCAACCGCATGCTTGATCGCTTCCGCAATCACCGGGTTGGAATGGCCCGCAAGGCCCGCGGTGTATTCGCCCATGAAATCGAAATAGCGGTGGCCGTCGGCGTCAAAAACCTCGCAGCCCTCGCCGCGCAGGATCGTCAGCGGGAACGGATCGTAGAACAGCACCGTGCGCGTGTTGC
This sequence comes from uncultured Actinomycetes bacterium, assembly GCA_963832225.1. Lineage (GTDB taxonomy): Bacteria > Actinomycetota > UBA4738 > UBA4738 > HRBIN12 > JALYMB01. The sequence continues at coordinate 20,485 of CAWHTI010000002.1, read as the reverse complement.
CGCCAGGCATGACTTCGGACGCCGCAGCGTACTGCTTCGCGCTCGCCGGATTGCGCGCCACATAGGCCGTCCGCGCATCGCGCACAGCTTCATCCAGCGCCTTGTCGGCGATCAGGTTTTCGACAACGTTCATCGCTGTTCCTTCTTGGCTGCTGCGAGGTGTGAAGGATGCAATGACGGCCCTTGCTTCGCAAGATGCCTTTCGCACCGCGGAACGGACTTGAGCTTCCGTTTTGTCGCACCTGCCTCGCGACGTTGAAAATGGTCGATCGAACCCCATGCGAGGTCTTCCGCGATGCAACGCATCGGCCTAGACTTCGCACCCGATGATGCCGCCGATCAAGAGCGGCCGCCCCGCATCACGCTACGGAGGATTTCCATGTCGCTCAAAATGGATCGCTGGTTGAAGGCCGGCGCATTCGGCGCAGCCTTGCTGCTCTCGGGGAATGCATTCGCCCAGAACGCCGAGAAACCGCAATATGGCGGGACGCTGGAGGTCGCCACGATCTTCGCGACCCTGTCGGCGCTGAGCTGGGACCACAAGGACTGGCCCTGGAAGATCAATCATGACGCCGGCGGCATGTATGAGATGCTGCTGACCGCCGACCTCTCCAAGGGCACGCGCAATGGCGGCAAATACGCCTTCCATGCCGACGCCTGGATCCCGACCGATGCGATCAAGGGCGAGCTCGCCGAAAGCTGGGAAGTGCAGAAGGATCCGCTGGCGGTCGTCATCAGGCTGAAGAAGGGCATCATGTTTCCGGCCAAGGCCGGCGTGATGGAGGCGCGCGAGCTCACCGCCGATGACGTCGTCTGGAACTACACTTATCGCGCCGAGAGCCCGAAGCGGCCGCCCGGCATCCTCACCGAGATCACGAAGGTCGAGGCGCGCGACAAGTACACCGTCGTCTACTACATGAAGGACTTCGTCTCCGACTGGCCGTTCTGGATCGGCTACGGCTACAACTCGTCGATCATGCCGAAGGAAGTGGCGACGGCCGGCGCAGCCGACTGGAAGAACGCGACCGGCACCGGCCCGTTCGCGCTCACCGAATACGTGCCCGGCAACTCGCATACCTACACGAAGCGGCCAGACTACTGGGACAAGGAGAAGATCGGCGAAGCCGAGTTCAAGCTGCCGTTCGTCGACAAGGTGGTCTATCGCATCATCCGCGACGACTCCACGCGCGTCACCGCCTTCCGCACCGGCAAGATCGATATCCTGGAGACGCTCAGCTGGCAGGACATGGACCAGCTGAAGACGAACCCTCAGATCAAGTGGCTGCCGCGCGTCAGCTTCTACGGCACCATGATGGTGCTCCGTAACGACCAGAAGCCGTTCGACGACGTCCGCGTCCGCCGCGCGCTCAACATGGCGGTGAACAAGGAAGAGATCATCAAGGCCTTCTACAACGGCAACGCCGAGCTGCTCGCCTATCCGATGCATCCGGCCTACGAGGGCTACTATGAGCCGTTGAGCGCCATGCCGGCCTCGGTGAAGGAGCTGTTCACGTACGACCCGGCGAAGGCCAAGAAGCTGCTGGCCGAGGCAGGCTATCCGAACGGCTTCACCTTCAAGGTGCAGGTCGCGCCCGCCAACTCGTCAGCATCTGGACCTGCTGCCGCTGGTCGCCGCCTACCTTGAGCAGGTCGGCGTCAAGATCGAGATCCAGCCGCTGGAATACGCGGCGTTCCTCTCGGCGATGAGCACCAAGACGCACGCGGCCGGCTACTTCATGAACATCGGCCACAGCAATCCGCAGCTCGCCATCTTCAAGAATTTTGTCGGCGGACAGCTCTGGAATCCGTCGATGTACAACGATCCGGAGTTCGACAAGAAGGTGCGGGCGATGCAGCAGGAGCCGGACGAGGACAAGCGCAAGGCCGCCATCCGCGAGCTGACGCGCGAGATCCTCGACAAGGCGCCGCACATCTGGATGCCGACGGCAAAGGCGTTCACCGCGTGGTGGCCGTGGGTGAAGAATTACAATGGCGAGCACACCGCAGGCGCCGTGCGCCCGTGGCCGATCTATTCCCGCCTCTGGATCGACCAGGACCTGAAGAAGAAGATGGGTTACTGAGCGGCCTTCCGCTCGAACAATTGGAAACGCCCGGCGCAGGCCGGGCGTTTTCGTTTGGCTCCCCTGCCCGGCCAAACTGGCGCGCTTGCAGGCTTTGCTGCATCATCGCCGGCAACCGATGAAAGAGAACAGGTCATGCTCGACAAACCGGCACAATCGCTGACACCCGGCATCCAGCGCAATTTCCTGCAGGAGCGCGTCGTGCACGGCCGGCCGGCGGCCGAGGTGATCGTCGAGGAGGCGCAAAAGCTCGGCAAGTCGCGCATCTTCATCACCACCAGCGGCTCGCTTGCCGGCGACAACGCGCTGCCGCGCGAAATCGGCCGGGCGCTCGGCGACAAATTCGTCGGCCTCTATTCCGGCATCACCGCGCACACCCCGCGCAGTTGCGTGATCGAGGGCGCCGCCAGCGGCGCGCGAGGCCAAAGCCGATCTGCTGGTCGCGGTCGGCGGCGGCTCGGTGGTCGACGCGACCAAGGCGATGCTGCTGTGCCTGTGGCACGGGCTGAACGGACGCGAAGCGAGATGGACCCCTATCGCGGCGGACGGCAGGGCGACCCGAGCCACTATCCGGACGATGCCGGGACCGCATCCGCATGCTGGCGGTGCCGACGATGTTTTCCGCCGCCGAATTCACCTGGTATGCCGGCGTCACCGACCCGCGCGGCTGGTGAAGGAATCGTTCGCGAACCCGCTGTTCGTGCCGCAGGTGGTGGTGCTCGATCCGGCCGCGACGCTGGCTTCGCCGCTCCCGCTCCTGCTCGCGACCGGCATGAAGGCGGTCGACCACGCCGTGGAACGGCTTTGCGCGTTGAAGCGCCGCCGCTCGCGGATGCCGCCTCGGTGTCGGCGCTGAAACTGCTCTACACCTCGCTGCCGCAGCTCGGCGGGCCAACGACATCTGAAACTCCGGATGGACTGCCAGTTCGGCATGTGGCTGTCGATCTTCGGCGGCACCAGCGGCGTGCCGGTCGGCGCCAGCCATGCCATCGGTCACGTGATCGGCGGCTACGGCGTGCCGCACGGCCACACCACCGGCGTCTGCCTGCCCTCGGTGCTGCGCTGGAACTACGATGCGAACGCCGCGCGACAGGCCCATGCGGGCGACGTGATCGGCGTTGCCGGCGACAAGCTCGCCGACGCAATCCTTGCCTTTGCGACAAAGCTCGGCGTGCCGACGCGGCTGCGCGACGTCGGCATCAAGCGCGAGCAGCTCGACGACATCGCCGCGAAATCGCTGCGCGACCCGCCGATGAAGACCAACCCGAAGCCGGTGACGACCGACGGCCCAGGTGATGGAGATCCTCGAGCTCGCGTGGTGAGCTTCATGATCTAAGGCGCAATCGACAGCACCGCGCCGTGCGCAAGCTTCGTGTCCAGCGCCTTTGCGGCGGGCCCGCGCAGCACGAGCGACATCGGCCCCTCGCCGCGCTTTGCGACATGCGCGGCATCGGCCACGAGCTCAAATGTGGTGGAACCGAGCGTCACGCGCACGCCGCCGTTGGCCCGGCTGACGGCACCTGCGCCGGCCAGCGCTGCGTAGCGATCGGCGCTCCTTGCGACGTCGGCGACCGCAACCTTCAGCGAGGCGACGCCCGTCACGCCGTTTGCATGCGTCCGCATGTCGCCTTCCGGAACCCGCAAGTTGCGCGGGGTGACGTCGCCGCACCAGAACGGCAGATCGGTGGTTGTCGGCCGCACGGTCTGCCAGTCGAGCCGCGCGCCGTCGAGCCGCACCCGGCCGCCGGCGGTCGGTCCGACCAGGTCGAGGCCACGTCCGCGGGCATTGTCGGCATCGCGCGCGGCATTCTGGGGCAGCAGGGCGAAATCGACAAACCCTTCACCCGCCTTCGACAGCACCTGCCACCAGCGCACGTCGGGCGCGGCCTGCCGATACGCAATCAGCTCGAAATATGAGCCGTCGGCGAAGATCACCAGCGCATTGTGCGAAACGCCGCCGTGGTGCACGCCGCCCGGATAGACCGTGAAGCCGAGCGCGCGATAGTCAGCGATTGTCTGTTCGAGCTCGGAGACGGCGATGACCACGTGATCGAGCGAAAAAGCCATGTCTCATTCCTCGTCGTAATTCTGCACTAGTGTCGTGGATCAGAAATTCGCACCATCGTTTCCGCGAGTTCATCGTGCGAATTTCTGATCCATAAACGACACTAGAATTATAATTTGCTAGTGTCCTTATCGAATCCGAAGTTCGCTCTGAGCGCGCTGCAAAGTATGGCGAACTTCGGATTCGGGACACTAGCTGCGCCATTCGACCACAATCCGCCTTTCAACGCACGCGGCTTGTTCCGCGCGCCGCAACACCGTTGCCCTGCCTCGCCGAGGCGAAATCTGCTAGTCTTGGCCCAACGCCGGAACGGCAGGCATGAGGAGGCTGATATGGGTTTCCTGACCGAACAAGAGATCAAAGAGCTCAATCCGTCGGAATTGCTGCCGCATGCAACGCCGATCCCGACCCAGATCGTCTCCAGCGACGAATACACGCCCGCCCCCGCAGAGCGAGAAGCAGAAGGAGGTCGAGGCGCGGCTGCTCTCCATGGCCGACGAGCTCGGCAGCAACAGGGCCTCAGCCGCCGCCAGTTCTTCCAGACCGCGGCCGGCATGGCGGCGGGCTTTGTCGCGCTGAACGACACGTTCGGCACGGTGTTCGACGCGAGCCGCGCCGAAGCGGCGACGCCCGCGATGGCGCAGGAGCGCGCCAATGCGCTGAAAGACCAGTTCATCATGGACATGCACACGCATTTCCTGCGCGACGACACGCGGCTGGTGAATTTCGTGCGCTCGCGCGAGGCAGTCGGCAAGGCGGCTGGAATCCGGCGCTGGTCGACAAGCCGCAGACGCTCGATGATCTGAAGTTCAACAACTACTTCAAGGAAATCTACCTCGACAGCGACACCAAGATCGCGCTGATCTCGTCGTCGCCGTCTGAGATCCCGCGCGACTGGTTCCTCACCAACGAGATGATGATCGAGGCGCGCGACAAGGTGAACAAGGAAGCGGGCAGCCGCCGCATGTTCGCGCACGCGATCTTCACGCCCGGCTGGGACGGCTGGCTCGAGCACCTGGAAGGCTCGCTCGCGCGCAAGCCGGAATTGATCAAGGGCTATACCGTCGGCGACAACACCAACAAGGACCACGCCAAACATCCCTGGCGGATGGACGACGAGAAGATCACCTACAAGGGCTATGAGCTCGCCGTGAAATACGGCATCAAGAACATCTGCGTGCACAAGGGCCTGTTCCCGGAGGCGACCGCAAAACGCTGGCCGCATCTGCTCGCCTACGCCGACGTCAGCGACGTCGGCAAGGCGGCGAAAGACTGGCCGCAGCTGAACTTCATCATCTATCACGGCGGCTATCGCCATGCCGGCGGCGGCCGCGCCGACGCCGGCTGGAAGGAGTTCGAGCAGACCGGACGCGTCTCCTGGGTCAGCGACCTTGCCGAGATCCCCGACAAGTTCGGCGTCACCAATGTCTACGCCGACGTCGGCCAGCTGTTCGCCCAGAGCGTCGTCGCGGAGCCGCTGCTCGGCGCTGCCATGATGGGCATCCTCGGCAAGGGCCTCGGCTATGAGCGCGTGGTGTGGGGCACGGACGCGGTGTGGACCGGCTCGCCGCAGTGGCAGATCGAGGCGCTGCGCCGGCTGGAGATTCCGGACGACATGCAGAAGAAGTACGGCTTCAAGCCGATCGGCGCGGCCGACGGCCCGATCAAGAACATGATCTTTGGCGGCACCAACGCGAAGCTCTACAACTACGACATGAGCAAGCGCACCGACATCGGCCCGAACCGCGACCGCTTTGCGCTGATGAAGGACGAGTACGAGCGCAACGGCCCGGCGCGCAGCAACCTGCGCTATGGCTACGTGCGCGGCCCGGTGGACTGGTCGGCGTTCGCCTGAGACCAACCGCCGATTGACACCGATTATGCCCCCGCTAGACAGGCTTGGGTACAACAAGCATGACCAAAAGAGGAAACGATCAATGACGTCCAGATTGTCGGGACCGCTCGTAGCGGCGCTGCTCGGGCTGACCGCGCTTTCTGCACCGGCAGCCGCGCAGGAGCTCGTCGTCGGCATCACCATCTCCACCACCGGACCCGCCGCCGCACTTGGCATCCCCGAGCGCAACGTCGTCGAGTTCGTGCCGGCCGAGATCGGCGGGGTGAAGATCAAGACCGTGCTGCTGGACGACGCCGGCGATCCGACCACAGCCACCACCAATGCGCGACGCCTCCTGACCGAATCCAGGGCCGACATCCTGGTCGGCTCCTCGACCACGCCGCCGACGATCGCCGTCTCGACCGTCGCCAACGAGGCGGCGGTGCCGCACTTCGCGCTTGCGCCGATGCCGTTCACGCCGGCCCGTGAAAAATGGACAGTGGTGATGCCGCAGCCCGTGCCGATCGTCGGCAAGGCGCTGTACGAGCACATGAAGAAGAACAACGTGAAGACGATCGGCTACATCGGCTTTTCGGATTCGTACGGCGACCTCTGGCTGAACGACCTGAAAACCCAGACCGGGCCAATGAACATGACGGTGGTCGCCGAGGAACGTTATGCGCGGCCTGACACGTCGGTGACGGGCCAGGTGCTGAAGCTCGTGGCGGCAAAACCCGACGCGATCCTGATCGGCGCATCGGGCACAGGCGCAGCGCTGCCGCAGGCCGCGCTGCGCGAGCGCGGCTACGCCGGTCTGATCTACCAGACGCATGGGGCTGCGACCTACGACTTCATCCGCATCGCCGGCAAGGCCGCCGAAGGCGTGATCATGGCGTCCGGCCCGGTGATGGCGCCGGAAGGCCAGGACGACAAGGCGCTGACCAAGAAGCCCGGACTGGAGCTGAATGCGCTGTACGAGAAGAAGTACGGCGAGAACTCGCGCAACCAGTTCGGCGCGCACATGTACGATGCGTTCGAGGTGATGAAGCGCGTCGTGCCGATCGCGCTGAAGAGCGGCAAGCCCGGCACGGCCGATTCCGCGAGGCGCTACGCACGGCGCTCAATTCGGAGAAGGAGATCGCCGCGAGCCAGGGCGTCTACAATTTTACGGAGAAGGACCGTTTTGGCGTCGACGAGCGTGCGCGCATCCTGCTCACGGTCAAGGATGGCAAGTACGTCCTGGTGAAGTAGATCTGGATACCGACAAAAGAAAACTCCCGCGCATCGCTGCGCGGGAGTTTTTCTTTGCGTCGAAGCTCAGCGCTCGACGAAGGCCTTCTCGATCACGAAGTGACCGGGGTGGCTGTGATTGCCCTCGCTGAAGCCGCGCTCCTCGAGAAGCACGCGCAGGTCTTCCAGCATGCTCGGGCTGCCGCACATCATGATGCGGTCGGTCTCGAGGTTGAGCGACGGCAGATCCGTGTCGGCGAACAACCGGTCGGTGGTGATCAGGTCGGTGATGCGGCCGCGATTGCGGAACGGCTCGCGGGTGACGGTCGGATAGTAGACGAGCTTCTCCTTCAGCACCGGGCCGAAGTACTCGTCGTCCGAGAGACTTGGCGACGAGCCGTTCGCCATAGGCGAGCTCGGAGACCTGACGGCAGCCGTGCACCAGCACGATCTTCTCGAAGCGCTCGTACACGTCCGGATCCTTGATCAGGCTCGCGAACGGCGCGAGCCCGGTGCCGGTCGACAGCAGCAGCAGCCGCGAGCCGGCGAGCAGGTTGTCGGTGATCAGCGTGCCGGTGGCCTTGCGGCCGACCAGGATGGTGTCGCCTTCCTTGATCTTCTGCAGCAGCGAGGTCAGCGGACCGTTCGGCAACCTTGATCGAGAAGAATTCCAGCTGCTCCTCGTGATTGGCGCTCGCCAGCGAATAGGCGCGCAGCAGCGGCCGGCCGTTGACCTCGAGGCCCATCATGGTGAACTGGCCATTGAGGAACCGGAACCCCGGATCGCGGGTGGTGGTGAAGGAGAACAGCGAGTCCGTCCAGTGACGCACGGAAAGAACTTGCTCTTTGTTGAAGGCGCTCATGCGTTTCGTTTTGTCAGGATGATCGTCAGGAGAAGATTTGCCTTGCGGGCCACGATGCGCGGTAGTCAGTTCGGAATTCATGCACGCATTTGTCGTTCGCGACGCTGTGAAAGTTCAACGGATTAGCCTGTTTCAGGCGCTAGATAATCTATCGACGGCAAATGTAAACACCGTGATTTATGTCACCAAGTCGGATGCCGCAATGTGTTGCAGGCAGCGCTTGAAACAGGTGCATTGCGTCGCATTTCGCGGCCCCGCATGAACCGATGGAAATTGGAGCTGTTCAGAAGCAGAAAATGGCGACGATCTATTCCGCTGCGCGCTCCAGCGGTGCGACGCGCGGCAGCACGATGTGGAATCGCGTTCCCTTGCCGACCTCCGAAGCGAGATCGATGCGTCCACCGAGACGGTTGATGATGATGTTGTGCACGATGTTGAGGCCGAGGCCCGTGCCGCCCTTGTCGCGGCGCGTGGTGAAGAACGGATCGAACGCGTGCCGCCTCACCTCGTCGGTCATGCCGACGCCGTTGTCGGAATAGACGATCTCCACATGATCAGCGCCGGCTTCGCGCGCGGTGATGATGAGCTCGCCCGCCGCATTGGTCGGAAACGCGTGCGCGACCGAGTTCAGGAACAGGTTGGTGACCACCTGGCCGTACGGACCGGGATAGCTGTTCATGTCGAGGTCCGGCGCGCAATCGACCGTCAGCGTCAGGTTGCGCGAGCGCAGGCCGGGCCGCAGGCTGGTGACGATCTGCTCGGTGATGTCGGCGAGGTTGAACTGCGCGGCGGTCCGGCACGTTGCGATCGACCGCCACCTGCTTGAACGACTGGATCAGCTCGGCGGCGCGGTTGAGGTTCGACACGAGTTGGCTTGCGGCATCGATGTTCGCCTGGATGAACGCGTTGAGGCGTCGAGCGCTTCAGCTCGCCGCGCGCGACCTCTTCCGCAAACAGCCTGCAGCGCCGCTGCAGGGCGGTCGCGACCGTCACGCCGATGCCGACCGGATTGTTGATCTCATGCGCGACGCCGGCGACCAGCCGGCCGAGCGCCGCGAGCTTCTCGGACTCGATCAGCGAATTCTGGGTCGCGCGCAGGTTCTTCAGCGCGTTCTCGGCGGAATCGCGCGCCCGCTGCGTCTCCTGCTCGCTGCGCTTGCGGTCGGTGATGTCGAGCGCGACGGTGACGATGTACTCGATCTTGCCCTCGGCGTTCTTCACCGGCACCTTGTTGGCCATCCAGTGCCGCAGGCGGTGCGCGGAATCGAAATAGGCCTCCTCGTAGAAGCCGAGCTCCTCGCCGGTGGCGAGCACCTGCTGGTCGCCCGAGGTTTCCTTCGAGGCGCCATAGCGCGCCATGATCTCGTTGGTGGTGCGCCCCACCGCCTCCTCGGGATCGACGTCGAAGATGCGCGCCATGTACTTGTTCATCAACAGGTAGCGGAACTTCGTGTCCTTGACGTTGATCACCGCCGGCACGGTGTCGATCACGGTCTGCAGCTGGCGGCGGCTTTCGGCCAAGCGCCTGCTCGGCGCGGCGCTGATCGGTGATGTCGCGCACCGTACCTTCATGACGCACCACGCGGCCGTTCTCGTCGCGCACCGCGGTGGCGCTGTCGGACAGCCACAGGATGTTGCCGTCGCGCTGGCGCACCTGGTACTCGTACTCGCGCACCATGCCGTCGCGCTGCATGCGCAGCAGATACTCCTCGCGCGCGGCGGCATCGACGTAGATCGAGTGCGCAGATGTCGGAGACGCCGTCGATCAATTGCTGCGGCGAGTCGTAGCCCATCATGCGCGCGAGCGCCGGATTGGCGTTGAGCACCCGCCCTCGGGCGTGGTGACGTAGATGCCGTCGACCGAGCCTTCGAAGATCTTGCGATAGTCCTGCTCGGCCTGGCGCTGCTCGGCGACCGCACGCAGCACCGCATCGCGGGCGCCGGCGATGTCGGCCGGAATCTCCACCGGCCTGCGCCGGCAGCACCGCCAGCGGCGCGCCGCAATCGCCGCAAAATTTCTTGCCCTCAGGACTTTTGGCCTGACATCGCGGGCACTGCATCGAAAGGTCCAGCCTGAACAAGAACGACTTGAGAGATACCACGCCATCGTCCGATGGCGGCCCCCCGGCCCAAATCAGCCGGGCCGCCGGACGCATTGTCCTCAAGACCGGGAAAAACCGCAAGAGGCCGGCGCTGTCAATTTTATCGCAACAATTCAGCTGGTTAAGCCGACCGGGCTGCTGCCGTCTATTCGGCGGCACGGCGTTCGCTGGATCGCCTGCCACACCCGCTCCGGCGTCGCCGGCATGTCGAAATGGCGGATGCCGACGCTGGCCAGCGCGTTGCAGATCGCGTTCATGGTCGCGGCCATCGCGCCCACCGTGCCGGCCTCGCCGACGCCCTTCACGCCGAGCGGATTGAGCGCCGTCGGCACCTCGACATTGGCGCAGACGAAGTTCGGCAGGTCGTTCGCGCGCGGCATCGCGTAATCCATGAACGAGCCGGTCAGCAGCTGCGCCGTGCCGGCTTCGTGCACGATCGCTTCCTGCAGCACCTGGCCCATGCCCTGGGCGACGCCGCCGTGGATCTGGCCCTCGACGAACGCCGGATGCAGCACGCGGCCGACATCCTCGACGCCGACGTAGCCGATCACCTCGACCACGCCGGTGTCCGGATCGATCTCCACCTCGCAGATGTGGCAGCCGTTCGGATAGGTCGGCTGGGACATCTTGAACTCGCCGACGCCGGTCAGGCCCTCGTCGTTGCCGGTCAGCGCCGCGACGTCGGCCAGCGACAGCGAGCGGTCGGTGCCGGCGATGCGAAATCGGCCTTCGGCGAACTCGATGTCGGCGACGCGACGCCTCGAGCCGGTTGGCGGCGAGCTGCTTGCCCTGCTCCAGCAGCTTGTCGACGCCGAGCGAGATCGCCGAGCCGCCCAGCGTCAGCGCCGCCGAGCCGCCATTGCCCTTGCCGCGCGGCACCTGGTCGGTGTCGCCATAGACGTAGTCGATCTTCTCGATCGGCACGTTGAGCCGCTGGGCGACGATGTCGGAGAGCGACGTCTCCAGCCCCTGCCCGACCGACATGGCGCCGGCGCGCAGCACGGACGCTGCCGTCGGCCTTCGCCTCGATCCAGGCGAAATCGGTGCTCGGCCGCGCGAACGGGCCGGACGCGACCTCGATCGGGTTGGCGATGCCGATGCCGCGCAGCTTGCCGCGCTTCTTCGCCTCCTTGCGTCGCGCCGGCAAACTCCTTGTAGCGCGCGAGCTCGGCGGCCTTCTCCATGCCCTTGACGAAATCGCCGCAGTCATAGGTGAAGACGAACGGCGTCTTGTAGGGCATCGCCGTCGGGCGGGATCAGGTTGCGCTTGCGCAGCTCGAACGGATCGATGTCCATCTCCTGCGCCGCGACATCGATCAGCCGCTCGATGGCGTAGGTCGCATCGGGCCGGCCGGCGCCGCGATAAGGCGCCGTCGGCGAGGTGTTCGTGAAGATGCCGGTGGCCTCGCCGAGGATTTTCGGCGTGCGATAGACGCCGGCGATGCCGCCGAAATTGTTGATCGGCGAAGCGGAGCGCGCCGAAAGGTATGCGCCGATGTTGACGCGGTAGCTGACGCGCAGCGCGGTGAAATGCCCGCGCTTGTCGAGGCCGAGCGCCGCGTTGATCTCGATGTCGCGCGCATGCTCGTCGGACAGGAAGGCTTCCGAGCGGTCCGCGACCCACTTCACCGGCCGCTTCAGCTTCCGCGCGGCCCAGAACACGATCAACTCTTCGCGCACCAGGCCGGACTTCATGCCGAACGAGCCGCCGACGTCGGTCGCGACCACCCGCAGCGCGTTCTTCTCCATGCCGAACATGGTGGCCAGCGCATCGCGCAGATTGTGCGGGCTCTGGTAGCTGACATGCAGCGTCGGCCGGCCGTCCTTGTCCACGTGGGCCGACGGCGCTGCGCGGCTCCATCGGGTTCGCCGAGACGCGGCTCGACGTGAAAGTCAGGCGGACGACGTGATGCGAGGCCTGCAGCGCCTGCTCGATCTCCGCCGCGTCGCCCTTGCTCCAGTGATAGGCGACGTTGTCTGGCCGTCGCATCCCACACCGCGGTCGCGCCTTTTGCGGTGGCCTCGGCAATCGTCGCGACCGCCGGCAGCGGCTCGTAGTCGCACATCCACCAGTTCGGCGGCGTCGCGCGCGGCGCTGAGCGATTTCGCGACCACCATCGCCACCGGCTCGCCGAGGAAACGCACGCAGTCGCGCACCAGCGGCGGGCGCGGCGTCTCGGTCGCCTCGGTCGCCGCCCGGCCGCTTCATTTTGGCCGGCAGGCTGCAATCGCGCACGCCATCGGCGTCGAGGTCGGCCGCGGTAAACACTGCCACCACGTCGGCCGCCTTGCGGGCCGCCGCGGTATCGATCGCCTTGATCCGCGCATGCGCATGCGGCGAGCGCACGAACACCGCATGGGTCATGCCGTCGAGCGACACGTCGGCCGCATAAATGCCCCTGCCCTGCGTCAGGCGAAAATCCTCGCGCCGGTGCACCACGCGGCCGTACTTGATGTCCTGCATTGCTGTTGATCCGTTCAGGATGACTAGCGGCCGACGAATTTCGGCGTGCGCTTTTCCATGAATGCGCGCCGGCCTTCGCGAAAATCCTCGCTGTCCATGCACTGTCGTCGCGATGTCGGCGATCGCCTGCATGTTGCGCCTGTCGTGATCCTTCAGGATTTCGCCGATCGTGATCTTCGCCGCCGAAATCGCCAGCGGCGCGTTCTCGGAAATCTGCCTTGCGATCGCCAGCGTTTCGGGCCAGAGCTCCTCCGGCGCCACGAGCTTGTCGATCAGGCCGAAGCTCAGCGCCTCCTCGGCACTAAAACGCGTTGCCGGTGAAGAGGATCAGCCGCGCCCGCGACGGGCCGACCAGCGACATCAGCCGCTGCAGGCCGTCGAAACCATAGGCGATGCCGAGCCGCGCGGCCGGAATGCCGAACCTGCTGCCGTGCGCGGCAATGCGCATATCCGTGTTGAGCGCGACGCCCAGGCCGCCGCCGAGGCAATAGCCGCGGATCGCCGAGATCGTCGGCTTTGGAAAATTGGCGAGCAGCGCCTGCCGCTCGCGAAATTTTTCCGCCGATTTTGCCGCGACCTCCGCATTCGGCCGGGTCTTGTCGAACTGGCTGATGTCGCCGCCCGAGATGAAGGCCTTTTCGCCCGCGCCCGTCAGAATCAGCACGCGCACGGCGGGATCGTCCTTCATCGCCGTCAGCGCTTCGGCAAGCCCCGCGGCGATCTCCACCGAGATCGCGTTGAGCCTTTCCGGATTGTTGAAGGTCAGGATCGCCGATGCCGTCGCCGATCGACTGCAGCAACTTGCCGTCGGCATATTCTTTGGTGACCGCGTTGGTCAAAACGTTCATCGTCATCCCCATCAGGCGCCGGCTTTGGCGCGCAGATAATCCACGACGGCCGCAGCCGCAGGTCCGCCCGCCTCCGCATGTGTCAGGAGCGGAATGCCGTGCGGGCCGCGCCACTGCCGCGCGCTGCCGGAACCGCCTCGATCATGGCGCGGACGATCTCGAGATGGCCGAGCATCGCGGCGGCGAAGATGTCCATGCGCGCGCCGTTCTCGATGAGATGGAGCGCGATGTCGCGCCGGCCCGACATGAGCGGCCGCGCCAAGCCCGGTCTCCCAGTCGCCGTCGCCCCAGTCCCAGGCCGCGTTGACGAGCGCGGGATGCTGCCCGAGCAGCTCACGCACGCGGTCGAGATCGCCATGCGCCTTGCCGACGAACTCGTTGACGAGCGCCGGCGCCAGTGGTGTCTTGTCTGCCATGACTCGTCCTCCGCTCAGCCGGTTGGATGCGCATCCGCTAAAGGCTGATCTTGTAGACCTCCGCGGCCGTCCCTTCAAACATGCGGTTCTTCTCGGCCTCGCTATAGGGCGCAGCAATGCGCTTCAGCGCATTCCAGATCACCTGATAGCTGCACTGGCCCTTGTCCGGCGGAAAGTTGCTCTCGAACATGCAGCGGTTCGGGCCGAACGCGGCGATGCAGGTCTCCATGTAAGGCTTCCATGCCTTCGCCAGCTCTTCCGACGACACCGGCTTCGGCCGCGTGTGGAAATCATAGCCCAGCAGCATCATCGCCAGCCCGCCGAGCTTGACGACGACGTTCGGACATTTGGCGATGTCCTCGACCGAGGCCTTCCAGGTCTTGAAGATCTCGTCGCGACGTCCGCGTAGACGCCAAGCCCTGCCGGGCCGCCGCAATGGTCCATGACGATGCGCTGGTTCGGAAACGCGCGGGCAATATCGGCGAGCTCCGGAATCTGCGGATGAAACAGCCAGGCGTCGAACGTCAGCCCGAGCGGACCGAGACAGGCAAAACCCTTTCGGAACTGCGGATCGGCAAGCAGCCCCTTCGGCCGCGCCGCATAGGCGCCGGCCACGGCCGGATCTCGCGTCCCAGGCCGATGAGTGGCGGATGCCGCGATAGCGGCCATTGCCCGCCTTGATCTGCGCCTCCAGCACCGGCTTTGCGTCGTCGCCAAGCTGCAGGTTGACGTGGCTGACGATCGCCGCGTTGACCGCGCATTTGCCGTAGCCGCCGCTCGCGCTCTGCGCCGCAACGCCGTTGGCGAACTCGACCTCACCGACCGGCTTGAACGCCTCGGGTCCGTTCGCGCGATACATCGAGCGGCAATCGACATAGACGGTGGCGACGATGTTGTGGCCGCTGGCGATATCGTCCGTCAGCTCCTCCAGCAGGTAGCGGCCGCCCTGGCGGTCCCAGAGGTGATGATGCGCGTCGATGATGCGGCGCGCGGGATCGATGACCTCCTCACTGTACGACGCAAGCCAGTCTGCGCGCGGCTCGGCATAAAGGCCGCTCTTCGGCACCACGACGCTTGAGGCAACCATCGGCCGCTCCCTGAATGTTATGGCCCGTGGACACGGGCACCTCGTTGTTGATGCGCGAGGCTAGTGTCCCGAAGCCGAAGTTCACCTTACTTCGCAGCATCTTCAGAGCGAACTTCGGCTTCGATAAGGACACTAGCAAAATCATCATTCTAGTGTCGTTTATGGTTCAGAAATTCGCTCGATGGACTCGCGGCGATGATGGAGCACATGACCTCGCGCACCACCGACGACTACGAGCGGATGGCCGCCGCCGGGGTGCGGGCCCTGGTGGAGCCGGCGTTCTGGCTGGGCCAGCCGCGCACCAACGCCGGGCTCGTTCGCCGACTACTTCGACTCGCTGATCGGCTGGGAGCCGTTCCGGGCCGGCGCAGTTCGGCATCCGGCACCACTGCCACGATCGCGCTCAACCCCAAGGAGGCCAACGACCCGCGCTGCCGCGAGGTGCTCGACCTGCTGCCGCGCTACCTGGACAAGGACGGCGTGGTCGCGGTCGGCGAGATCGGCTACGACTCGATGACGCCGGCCGAGGACGAGGTCGTTCGCCGCCCAGCTGGCGCTGGCGGTCGACGCACGAGCTGCCCGCGCTGGTGCACACCCCGCACCGGGACAAGGCCGCCGGCACCCGGCGCACGCCTCGACGTGGTCAAGGAGTCCGGCATCGACCCGGGCCGGGTCGCTGCTCGACCACCTCAACGAGGTGACCGTCGGCGCTGGTCGCGGACTCCGGCTGCTGGATGGGCTTCTCCATCTACCCGGACACCAAGATGTCGCCGCCGCGGATGGTCGCGATCCTGCGCGGAGTACGGCCTGGAGCGGATGCTGGTCAACTCGGCCGCCGACTGGGGCCAGCTCCGACCCGCTGCTGACCCGGCGCACCGGCGAGGCGATGCTCGCGGCCGGGTTCAGCCGACGACGACGTCGACCGGGTGCTGTGGCGCAACCCGGTCGAGTTCTACGGCCAGTCCGGGCCGGCTCGACCTGTCCGACGAGCGCACGGCGGCCGGCGACGGCCGACCTTCGCGGGCAACTCGATCCTGCGCGGCGGCACGTGATGCGGCTGCGGCACCCCGACGGCCAGACGCGTGCACCTCGCCTACTGCACCAACGTGCACCCCGCCGAGGACCTCGCCGGCATCGCTCGCCAGCTCGACACGTACGCGGTGCCGGTCCGCGAGCGGCTCGGCGCCGACGTGCTCGGCCTCGGGCCTGTGGCTGGCCGCGCCGGTCGCCGCCGGGCTGGCCGCCGACCGCGGCGCTGCGGCGGCGGCTGCGCCGCGAGCTGGACGCCCGCGGGCTGGAGGTGGTCACCCTCAACGGGTTCCCGTACCAGGCCTTCCAGGAGCCGGTGGTCAAGCACGCCGTCTACCAGCCGGACTGGACCGACCCGCGCACGGCTGGCGTACACCCTGGACCTGGCGCCGGTGCTGGCCGACCTGCTGCCCGACGACGCCGCCCGCGGCTCGATCTCCACGCTGCCGCTGGCCTGGCGCGAGCCGTGGGACGCCGAGCGGCCGGCGCCGCCGCGCGCGCGCTGCTCGACGAGCTCGCCGCCGGGCTGGCCGCCGCGGCTGGACCGGCCGGCGGTCCGGGTCGCGTTCGAGCCGGAGCCGGGCTGCGTCGTCGAGACCACCGACGCAGGCGGTCGCGCATCTGTCCGGCGTGGACACCGACCGGCTCGGCGTCTGCCTGGACCTGGCGCACCTGGCCTGCGCCTGGGAGGACCCGGCCGACGGCCGTCGCCCGGCTGCGCGGCGCCGGCCTGCCGGTCGTCAAGGTCCAGGTGTCGGCCGCGCTGGAGGTCGACGACCCGGTCGCGGCCGCGCGACGGTGCTCGCGCGAGTACGTCGAGCCGCGCTTCCTGCACCAGACCCGCGGCCGCGCGGCGGCGCCGCCTTCGACGACCTGGACGAGGCGCTGGCCGCCGGCGCGCCCGGCCCGTGGCGGGTGCACTTCCACGTGCCGCTGCACGCCGCCGCCGGTGCCGCCGCTGCGCACGACCACCGCCGTGCTGCGCGACGCCCTGGCCGCGCTGCTCGGCGGGCCCGCCGCGCTGCGACCACCTCGAGGTCGAGACCTACACCTGGGGCGTGCTGCCGGCGGCGCTGCGCCCGGACGACGCCGGCCGGGCTCGCCGCCGGCATCGCCGCCGAGCTGGCCTTCGCCCGCGACCGAGCTGCACCGACCTCGGCCTGCGAGCCGTGACGCGCAGTGACGCCAAGCCCGCTGGTCGTGCTCGACGTCGTCGGGCTGACCCCGCGGCTGCTGGCGCACATGCCCCGGCTGCGGGCCGTCGCCGACGGCGGCTTCACCGGCCCCGCTCGGCACCGTGCTGCCCGCGGTCACCTGCTCGGTGCAGTCGACGCTTCCTCACCGGCGCGCCGCCGGCCGGGCACGGCATCGTCGGCAACGGCTGGTACTTCCGCGACCTCGGCGAGGTGCTGCTGTGGCGGCAGCACAACGCGCTGGTCGGCGGCGAGAAGCTGTGGCACGCGGCCCGCCGGCGACCGGCCCGGCTACACGGTGGCCAACGTCTGCTGGTGGTACGCGATGGGCGCCGACGTCGAACTGGACCGTCACGCCCGCGGCCGATCTACCACGCCGACGGCCGCAAGGAGCCCGACTGCTACACCGTACCCGCCGGAGCTGCACGACGAGCTCACCGCGACGCTCGGCACGTTCCCGCTGTTCAGCTACTGGGGCCCGGGCGCCGGGCATCGCCTCGTCGGCGCTGGATCTGCCGGCGCGCGCCGAGCAGGTCATGGCCGACCACGACCCGGACCTGACCCTGGTCTACGTCCCGCACCTCGACTACGACCTGCAGCGGTTCGGCCCGTCCGCGCCGCAGGCCGCCGCGGCCGCCGCCGAGCTGGACGCGGTGCTCGGCCCGCTGCTCGACGCCGCCGCGGCCCGGGGCGCGACCGTCGTGGCGCTGTCCGAGTACGGCATCACCGACGTGTCGCCGGCCGGTGCGACGTCAACCGGGCTGCTGCGCGCCGAGGGGCTGCTGCAGCGTGTACACCCAGGACGGCATGGAGTACCTGGACCCGTGGACGTCGCGGGCGTTCGCCGTCGCCGACCACCAGGTCGCCCACGTCTACGTCGCGCGACCCGGCCGACGTCGCCGGCGGTGGCGAAGCTCTGCGCCGAGCTGCCCGGCGTGGCCGAGGTGCTCGACGACGCCGGGCAAGGCCGCGCACGGCCTGGACCACGAGCGCGCCGGCGAGCTGGTGCTGGTCGCCGAGCCGGACGCCTGGTTCACCTACTACTACTGGCTCGACGACGCGCCGCGCGCCCGACTTCGCCCGCCTGCGTCGAGATCCACCGCAAGCCCGGCTACGACCCGGCCGAGCTGTTCTTCGACCCGGCCGGCCCGGGCGCGGCCAAGGCGCCGGGCCGCGCATGGCGCTGGCTGCGCAAGAAGCTCGGCATGCGCTACCTGATGAACGTGGTCGGCCTCGACGCCGGCGCCGCGCGCGGTCCGCGGCTCGCACGGCCGGCTGCCCGCCCGGCGGCCGACGCCCGGCGGCCGAGCTCACCGGTGCCGCTCTGCTCGGCCGCCTCGGGGCCGACCGGTTCGCCGCCACCGACGTCAAGGCCCTGCTGCTCCGCCTGGCCGGTACCCTGCCCTGACGCTCGCGGTGCCCACAGCTCCGCCCGCCCCCGGTGACCACGAACTCGCCGACCATCGCGCGTGGCCGGGAATCGCGCAGAAGTAGCGGTACCGGCCCGGCGTGAGGGTCACCGTCACCTCGTGCCGCCCGTTGTTCGGGTCGAACGGGCTGGCCAGGATGTTCAGGTTGACGTCGTGGTTGTAGCCCTCGGTGGTGGTGTCGAAGGTCAGCGTGTGCGGCATGCCGGTGGTGTTCCCGGTCGCCGCGCTGTTCTCGAAGACGATCGTCGTCGCACCGGCCACGGCCTGCGTCGGCGCGGACCTGTACCGGGTGATGTCGTCGTCCGCGGTCCAGGTCAGCACCTGCGCCGCGGCGCGCCGCGGAGCGCAGCCGGACGCCGCGGAGCAGCGACGCCACAGCCGGGACGCCATGCAGCGGCGTCCGAGCGAGCACGGACGAGTCGAGGCCGGTCGGTCGAACGAGCGACCGACCCGTCACAGCGCTCGCACCCGGATGTTGCGGAACTCGATCAGGTCGTTGTCGCCGTGGTTCTGCAGGCCGATGAAGCCGCTGGCGAACTGCCGCAGGTCGGTCGGCGGGTCGCTGGGGCGCGAGGACTGCTTGCCGGGCGTGTTGTCGAACTCGTTGATCACCACGCCGTTGCGGATGATCGTGTAGTGCTGCCCGACGACGCGGATCTCGTAGTCGTTCCACTGGCCCTTCGGCGTCGCGCCGGGCGCCGGGCAGCGGCAACGGGTCGAAGTTGTAGATCGATCCGGTCTTCTGCGGCTCGCCGGTCTCGCCGTCGTAGATCTGGATCTCGTGTCCACAGTAGATCGCGACCCACGCCGGCGAGGTCCGGGCCGGGCCGAGCGTGCCGCAGCTACCCGGCGGGCGCTGCTCCAGCGGGATGCGCGGATCCGGGAACCGGGTGAACACCCCGCTGTTGGAGCGGCCGGTGCCCGGTGCCACGTCGCGGAACTGCAGCTTCAGCGAGAAGTCACCGAACGGCTGTCGGTGTACCACAGCATGCCCAGCCCGCCGATGGTCCGCAGCGAGCCGTCCGGCTGGAGCGCGAACGAGCCCGACGGCGCCTGCTGCCAGCCCCGCAACGACTCGGCGGTGCCGTCGAAGATCGGCTGGTATCCGGTGTGGCCCGGCCGGCCGATGTCGGACGCCGCGGCCGCGCGGGTCAGCGCCCCGGTCTCCCGTGCCGTGAGGACGCCGTCGGCCGCAGCCGTCGGCGACCGCGGTGACGTGGCGGACGAAGCCGTCGTGGTCGGCCCACGCGCTCTCGTCGTCGATCAGGTCGTTGATCGTGCAGCCGCCGCCGGCCGGGCGGTTGGCCACACCGGTGTCGGCGTCGCCCAGCCACACCGTGGCCCGGCTGTCCGGCACCGCGCAGCCGACGGTGACGGTCGTCTGCGTCGTCGCCGTCTCGCCGTCGGCGTACGTGACGGTCAGCTTCGCGGTGTAGGTGCCGGCGCGGGCGTAGGTGTGCCGCGGGTTCGCCTCGGTCGACGTGGCGCCGTCGCCGAACTCCCACCGGTAGGAGACCCCACCGGACCGGGCGCCGGTGAAGGCGACGGTCAGCGGCTTGTTCTGCACCGCCACCGACGGACGCCGTCGGCGCCGGCGTCGCCGGACCGCCCTGGTACGTGACCCGGATCAGCTTCTGGTTGGGGTGCAGGCTGAAGAAGCCGCCGCCGTAGTCGAGCATGTACAGCGCCCCGTCCGGGCCGAACTTCGCGTCCATCCAGCTCTGCAGCCGGTTGTCGCCGCCGCCGCCCGGGATGATCGCCCGCAGCGACTCGGCGAAGGCCGGCGGAGCCTGCTGGGGCACGCCGGCCGGGTCGACGGTGACCGCGACCCGGTTCGCCGCAC
>CAWHTI010000001.1:0-285108 GCA_963832225.1 uncultured Actinomycetes bacterium | reverse complement strand
TATGTTATGTCAGTTTATTCGTTCAGAATTCTGGTGCTTTGTACAGATCTTCACGCTGCGCGTAAATACGAACGCCGAGATTCTCCCCTCATTCCGCAATCTTTCCTTCAACTCCGTCGTGCTTTCACGCGCGCGTGAGT
This sequence comes from uncultured Actinomycetes bacterium, assembly GCA_963832225.1. Taxonomy (GTDB): domain Bacteria; phylum Actinomycetota; class UBA4738; order UBA4738; family HRBIN12; genus JALYMB01. Next base: position 284,968 of record CAWHTI010000001.1, on the reverse strand, counting down.
GTCGGCAATGATGACCATCGCGAATTTTCCCTGCACCACCGTCTGATTAATATCGATGATACTGCAACTCGCTTCCGCGAGGATCCGCGAAACGCCCGCAACGATTCCCGGATGGTCCAACCCGAAGCCTGAAATGACCATGCGTTCCGTGGAACCTTCAGTCGAATCCAACTGCGCGGCGCCGCGATCCACACTCGCGGGTCTGCGATTTTACCCGTAATTTCTACCTGTTTGTAGATATCAGTGACCAACTGCTCGACCATCGTATCGTCAATCGTACTTCCCAGGCGTTCGTAAACTGCTCGGGTGATTCGATAAATGAGGTCTTCATTCGCCATGGAAAAGAGATGAGTGATCAGGCGTGGTTGTCAGGGTCTGCCATTTTCGTTATCAGCCGGCGCGCGGCTTCACGCATTTCTTCAGACGTCGTATCATTGATATCGACACGATCGACGATGCCGACGACCGCAGCTTCGATCGACATGTCCTGGTTACCGATTGCGGATCTCGCGGCCTTGCCGAAGGCGCAGATCACCATCTCGCCGGTGCCGGTACCCCAGCCGGTCGGCGTCGCAACGGATTACGCGTGGGCTCCTTTGTCGAGATCGTCAAGGATGACGATGAGGAATGTGACGCCCTAGAGATCTGTTGTCTTCTTTGTTAACCAGACTGTGCCTACAACTTTTCCTAAGAAACATTCGAAATCATTCTGGGCCACTATCCGCGTCATTTGCGGCTAAACTTTCGCAAAGACCTCCGCCGGCTAACCCGTGTCGCGCGCCGCGGGTGTAGTGATCGTTTTCCGGTTGGTCTAGATCTTCTCGCCTTTTTAAACCGCCCGCCGCACGTCTTCCTCAGCTTACGAAATCCACGGGTTCGCGCTCGTTGTGATGGTGCGCCCGGCTTGTTCTGTCGTCGTTCTGCTGGTGCTGGTGGTGGAGCTGGCGCCGTGTACGTGTCCCGCCTCACTCCGACTCTGGAAGGCGCGGCGCGGCAATGGTGAAGGCGATGGTTGGATATGTTTCGCGGCCAGGCGACGATCGACGATCGCCGCAATCTCCTCGCGATCAATTTTGCCACCGGCGGCCGCCGGCTCTCTGGCTGCGACGGGTGCGGGACGGGCGACGCAGCTGTTTGAACTCCCGCCGCCGGGACGCGCGCTCTTCACGGGTCGCTCTCAAAAGCAACGCGCTTGATGTCGATCAGATGTAACGGAGACACGTTATCTGAGGTGACGTTTCCGCCCCACGAGCCACAACCCAGGTCATAGAGGGAGGCAAGGCGGTCGAAACCCTATCGCGCCGTGTGTTGTGGGAGTGTTCACGGTGATGCTCGACGCGGGCATCTCGGCGCCAAACCTCACCGCCGCTTCACGCGAGCGCGTGTGAATACCGGCGGTATGGCCCATGCCGCCGTATGCAGAACTTCGTGACGCGCGCGGCGCATGCCAACAAACCATCGACTACATAAAACGCGAGGATGGGCGACAGCTTCTCCATCGACAGCGGATGATCACGCCCGACGCCAGGCTACGTCCGCGATCAGGCATCGTGTCCCTGGCGGAACATTGAAACCCGCCATCTTCGCGATCACTTCAACCGACTTGCCGACGATCGCGGGATTGAGTGAACGCTGCGGAGTCGCGACTATCTTTGCCGAGTTGATCCGCTTCAGCGGCGGACAGGAAATATGCGCCCTGAGCTTTGAACTGCTCTCGCACTGCTTGCTCGACGGCGCATCGCAAACGACTGCCTGCTCGGAAGCGCAGATTGTTCCGTTATCAAAACACTTTCCGGTCAGGATGTCCTGCACTGCTTTCGGGATGTCGGCACGTTCGTTCGACGCACACGGGCACATTGCCTGGTCCGACTCCGAATGCGGGCTTGCCCGACGAGTACGCCGCACGCACCAGCCCGATGCCGCCGGTCGCAAGGATCACGGCCGTCTGCTTGTGCTTCATCAATGTCTCGGTTCCTTCGATCGTCGCTGAGGTCATGCAGCCGATAGCTTCAGCGGGTAACCTTCTTTGACGCCCGCTTCGCGCATGACCCGCGCGGTTTCGTTGATGCACTTCGCGGCTGACGGATGTGGCGAAGCACGACGGCGTTCCGCGATTTGATCGCATATCAGGATCTTGAAGATTGCAGTTGAGGTTGGATTGGTTGAGGGAATGATTCCCGCAACGACACCACGCGGGCTCGCGATCTCTACAACATCTTTCGATTCAGAAACAACTCCCTTGGTGCGCAGCCCGCGAAAGTAGTTCCAAACGTCTTCGGCAGCAAAGCGATTCTTCTCCTGCTTATCGTCAGGTACGCCGAATCCGGTTTCCTCTACGGCCATTGCTCCGAGTCGAGCCGCGTCGCCAACGCAGCCCGGCCATCGCTTCACAAATGCGATCGATCTTCGCCTGATCAAATTCCGCGACTTGCGCCTGCGCTCGATGCGCGGCCTCGACAAGGTCGCGCGCCTGTTGCACTGAAACTAGATCCTTATCGACGGACATAGACAAACCTCCGAATTTGTCAGTTGCCCATTGTCCGAGTTATCGTCAATCGCTAAGACCACCATACTGACAACTGACTACAGGCAACTGACAGATATCATCTCGGCTCGTTCTTTTTCGCTTCGCGGCACCGGATGCCAGCGATCGGCCCTGTCTCCCTGGCCCAACTGACCCGCGCGCCGCCACCCTGCAGCGATCGTCATCCGGGCTCAAACCAGTGCGTCCGTTGACCGGGAGCACACGTTCAACTTCGGCGTGCGGTCTCGGAATCACATGGACGCTGATCAATTCACCAACTCTTCGCGCCGCTGCCGCGCCTGCATCCGTCGCCGCTTTAACCGCACCAACATCGCCGCGCACAAAGATCGTCACGTAACCGGCGCCGATGTACTCCTTGCCGAGCAATTGTACATTCGCTGCTTTAACCATCGCATCGGCGGCCTCAACTGCACCCACGAATCCTTTGGTCTCAACCATTCCGAGTGCTTCCAGGGGCATCTCTTTGTCCTCACTTTTGTCTATTGTAGAGATTAAAAGCGACTGTATCGGGTCACTGTTGCGTCAACGTACCACCGCGGGCGACAAGAAGCAAGAGACGCAGATCTTTTGGCATACAAAAGTTTGACACCGTTTAGCAGCGCAAGCTATAGTGCAGAAAAAGTGGGAGTTGTACGCATTCATACAAGCGGCGCGCTGATAGACCTGGGGTAACAATCCACCCAACCCGACGCCAGGAATCGAGCGATTGGAGATGGCAGCGAGTATAGGCGAACAATTGCGACTCGCACGCGAGGAGCGAGGCATTGGCCTGCGCGAGATCTGCGAACAAACGCGGATCTCGATCCATTATCTGGAAGCTATCGAAGCAAACGACTACAAACGTCTGCCTGGCGGTGTTTTCAATCGCAGTTTTATAAAGGCTTACGCGAAGTGTGTCGGTTACGACGAGCGCGAAGCGATCGAAGGTTACACGCGATATTTGCGTGAACACGGCGAGCCGTCAGACGAAGTAAACACGCACTCCGATTACTCAAAGGTCTATACAGACACGCCCGCCACGCGTTCGCCGGTGCTGACGGTGGTGCTCGCGATTTTAATTCTGGCCATCTTGACCGCCGCCGCACTCGCCGCGCTTTACTGGTTCCAGCGGCGCCGAGGTGGCCATCGGACCTCACACAGTAGTCGCACGACTCAAATGCTCGGGTATGTATAATGACCTCACCTAGACAACGAATGATGGTTTACAGGGTTTATGATCGCGCTAAAGAATTTCTCGCGCAAAGGCGCAAAGGCGCATAAAGATAAGACTGAATCTTCTTTGCGCCTTTGCGCCTTTACGGGAGAAATTCCTTCAGGAGTTCTATACGAATGATCACATCTGATATTTACGAAGGCTGACCTTCGACGACGTGCTTTTAATACCGGATCGTTCCGACGTTCTACCCTCCCAAACTGACACTGCCACTCGCTTTACGCGAAACATTCGTTTACAGATTCCGCTCTGCTCGGCGGCGATGGACACCGTGACTGAAGCAGCCCTGGCAATCGCGCTCGCGCAGCAAGGCGGCATCGGCGTCATTCACAAGAACCTGACCATCGAACGGCAAGCCGAAGAAGTCGATAAAGTAAAACGCTCTGAATCGGGAATGATCGTCGATCCGGTTACGATCCGTCCCGATCGTCCTGTGCGCGAAGCGCTCCAGGTGATGGAGCGTTTTCACATCAGCGGCGTGCCGGTTGTGGACGAAGACGGTCATCTCGTCGGCATCATCACTAATCGCGATCTGCGTTTTGAAACGCGTTTCGACATTCCTGTCGCGGAAGTGATGACCAAGCAACCGCTCGTCACGGTTCCCGTCGGCACCACGCTCGAACAGGCCAAGGCAGTTCTGCAAAAACATCGCATTGAGAAGCTGCTCGTCGTCGATGACGACAAACATATAAAAGGACTGATCACCGTCAAAGACATTCAAAAGGCGATCAAGTATCCGTCGGCGGCGAAAGACGATCTGGGACGTTTGCGCGTCGCGGCGGCGATCGGCGCGACCGGCGATTTTCGCGAACGCGCCGACGAGCTGGTCAAAGCGCGCGTTGATTGTCTCGTGATCGATACGGCGCACGGGCACTCATCGCGCGTCATCGATGCCGTCAGAGAAATCAAGAAGCGTCATCCGGATACGGATCTGATTGCCGGAAACGTCGGCACGACCGAAGGCGCGCAGGATCTGATCGACGCGGGCGTGGATGCTGTCAAGGTCGGCATTGGTCCGGGATCGATCTGCACGACGCGCGTTGTGACCGGCGCGGGCGTTCCGCAAATCACTGCGATCTCGAGTTGCGTCAAAGCGGCGCAGAGGCAGGAATGTTCCGGTGATCTCCGATGGCGGCGTCAAGTTCTCGGGCGATATCGCCAAGGCGATCGCCGCAGGCGCGGACGTGGTGATGATCGGATCGCTGTTTGCCGGAACTGAAGAAGCGCCGGGCGAAGTGATCCTGTTTCAGGGACGCTCTTTCAAAACCTATCGCGGCATGGGCTCGATCGGCGCGATGCGCGAAGGCTCGCGCGATCGTTACGCGCAGGACATGACCGAGAGCGAGTCGAAACTCGTTCCGGAAGGCATTGAAGGTCGCGTGCCGTACAAAGGCACGCTCGCGGAGATGGTCACCCAACTGGTCGGCGGTCTGCGCTCCGGCATGGGCTACACGGGCTGCCGCACCATCACGGAGTTTCAGGAGAAGACCCGCTTCCTGCGCATCACTTCGGCCGGCTTGAACGAATCGCACGTTCACGACGTGATCATTACGAAAGAAGCGCCGAACTACCGGCTGAGTAACGCCACAGATGAACGCCGATTTACGATCCGCATTGTGAGTTGTACTTAATCCTCTCCGCCTGTACTGTGTTTCCGTGCCGCTTCATCGCTGATTAATCCGACAACTGTCTGGTTTTTGACCGCAACGTATGATCCGATGCCGCGCGCTAATGGTAAACGCGCGCGGCACCTCGATTACCGTTGCGCACTCATTATTAATGTCTCCTCGTAAGGCAATCCTGATTTCGGATCCGAAGACTGGCCGCTACGCATCGCGACGGCGACCTGCTGGAAGATCTTGCCGCAAGCCTCGAGTCGCTCGGCATCAATGTCGATTTACGAATGACGCATGCTCCGGGCGATGCGACGGAGATCGCGGCACGCGCCGCTCGCAACGGCAGTTCCGACGTGATCGTCGCGGGCGGGGATGGCACGATCAACGAAGCCATTCAGGGCCTCGCGGGTACACCGGCACGTCTCGCCATCATCCCGCGTGGCACCGCAAACGTTCTCGCACGTGAGCTCGGTCTGCCGCTCAATGACGAACAGGCGCCGCAGATCGCGGCGCAAGAAAAACCGCGGAGATCTATCTTGGCCTGGCGATCGATGAGACGACGCAAGCGACTCGTCATTTTGTGTTGATGGCGGGTATCGGCCTCGACGCCTCAGTTGTCAGGCGCGTCCAGCCGTCGTTGAAAAAGCGAATCGGTAAAGGCGCGTTCTTGGTTTCCGGATTGAGTCATCTCGCGACTGGAACCCGCGGCCATTCAACTATAGATCGACGGCCGCAAATACACGTCCACGTTTGCGGCGATCGGTAACGGGGCAAAGTACGTCGATCCCGTCGCCACGACGCTGCTGCCCGACACGCTGGCGCGCCGGTACCGTGCGATCCCGATCGGGGAGCGCGACGGCAAGCTCGCTCGTGGCGATGTCCGACCCGGCGAACGTGTACGCCCTGGACGACATCCGCACGATCACGAACCGCGACGTCCAGCCCGTGGTGGCGACGCGCCGTCGACGTCGAGCAGGCGATCCAGAAGTTCGCCGGCATGGACGGGCAGGTCGAGGCCCTGCGTCAGCGAGGCCGCCTCCGCGCTCGAGGGCGACGACGACCAGCTCGAGGCCGCGGTCGAGGAGGCCCCGATCGTCAAGCTCGTCCAGGCGATCATGACCCAGGCCGTGGGCGACCGCGCCTCCGACGTGCACATCGAGCCCATGGAGAAGGACGTCCGCGTCCGGTTCCGCGTCGACGGCGTGCTGCACGAGGTCATGCACTCGCCGAAGAACATCCAGGCCGGCCTGATCAGCCGGCTGAAGGTCATGGCCGACATGAACATCGCCGAGAAGCGGCATCCCGCAGGACGGCCGCATCTGCATGAGCGTCGGCGGCAAGCGCTCGACCTTCGGGTCGCGACGCTCCCCACGGTCTACGGCGAGAAGGTCGTCATCCGCATGCTGGACAAGTCCAGCGCGCTGATGCCGCTGGAGGACCTCGGGTTCCTCGAGGAGTCCTACAAGCAGCTTCGAGGATTCGTTCCGGCAAGCCCGTACGGCGCGATCCTGGTGACCGGCCCGACCGGGTCGGGGAAGTCGACCACGATGTACGCGACGCTCAACATCGTCAACGACGACGACCGCAACATCATCACGGTCGAGGACCCGGTCGAGTACCGGCTCCCCGGCGTCAACCAGATCCAGATCAACCCCAAGGCCGGACTGACGTTCGCCTCGGCCCTGCGGTCGATCCTGCGCGCCGACCCCGACATCGTGCTGATCGGTGAGATCCGCGACAAGGAGACGGCCATGATCGCGATCGAGGCCGCGCTGACCGGCCACCTGGTCCTGTCCTCCCTGCACACGAACGACGCCGCCTCGGCGATCACCCGGCTCGTCGAGATGGGGGTCGAGCCCTTCCTGGTGTCGTCCGCGCTCGACTGCGTCGTCGCCCAGCGGCTCGCCCGCGCAGCTGTGCGAGAGGTGCAAGGAGGCCTACGAGCCCGAGCGAGCTGGAACTCCAGGCGGCCGGCTATCCCGAGGGCAGTGGGCGCAGATCGACGAGCTGTACCGCGCCGGCCGGGGTGCTCCGCCTGCGGCAACACCGGGTTCCGGGGCCGGCTGGGTCTGTACGAGGTGATGCCGGTGACCGAGGAGATCGAGCGCCATGACGGTCGCGCGGTCTTCTTCGGAGGACATCGAAGAACCTGCGGTGGAGCAAGGTATGTTGACGCTGCGGGACGACGGCCTGGAGAAGGCCGTGACGGGCTCACGTCGATCGAGGAAGTTGCAGGGTGGTGAAGTAGTCGATGGGTGCAGACCATGCGGACGAGGACGTCCAGATTCCCGATCCGGAGCTGCTTCGACATGTGCCTGGAGCGGGAGGCCAGCGACCTGCACCTCACGGCCGGCACCACGCCGGTCCTGCGCGTGCACGGCGAGCTGGAGCGCTCGAGCAGTACCCCGAGCTCACGCCCGCGAGCGCTGCCGGCATGATCTACGCGATCCTGACGCAGAAGCAGCGGGAGAAGCTCGAGGAGGAGCTCGAGCTGGACATGTCCTACGACCACCCCGGCAAGGCCCGGTTCCGCGTGAACGTCTACATCCAGCGCGACGCGCATCGGGGCGGCGTTCCGGCTCATCCCGTTCGAGATCAAGTCGGTCGACGAGCTCGGCGCTGCCGCCGATCGTGGCCCACCTCGCGCGGTTCCCGCGCGGGTTCATCATCGTCACCGGCCCGACCGGTTCGGGGAAGTCCACGACGCTGGCCGCCATGGTCGGACATCATCAACACCGAGCGCGACTGCCACATCATGACCGTCGAGGACCCGATCGAGTTCCTGCACTAGCACAAGCGCGCGCATCGTCAATCAGCGCGAGGTCGGCGCCGACACGCACGGGTTCGCGGCCGCCCTGCAGCCACGTCCTGCGCCAGGACCCCGACGTCATCCTGGTCGGTGAGATGCGCGACCTCGAGACGATCCCGACCGGGCATCACCGCGGCCGAGACCGGCCACCTGGTCCTCTGCACGCTGCACACCCAGGACGCGCCGCAGACGATCGACCGGATCATCGACGTGTTCCCGCCGCCCAGCAGCAGCAGGTCCGCGTGCAGCTGTCGACCACGCTCCAGGGCGTCGTGACCCAGAAGCTGGTCCCGACCGTCGACGGCGAGGGCCGGGCGGCCGCCGCCGAGGTCATGGTGGCCACGCCGGCGATCCGCAACCTGATCCGCGAGGGCGAAGGTCCACCAGATCTACTCGTCCATGCAGGCCGGCGGCCGATTCGGCATGCACACGATGGACATGCACCTGGCCGCAGCTGGTGAAGGCCGGCACGATCACGCAGGCCATGGCGTTCGAGCGGTGCCACGACCCCGAGGAGCTCCAGCGGCTCGTGGGCAGCGCGGCCCCTCGACCCCGTCGGCGGCGCCGCCATGTCGATGAGCGGCGACATGATGGGCGGCAGCTATGCCTGAGACCTTCACGTACAAGGTCCGCGACAAGTCGGGCAAGCTCGTGAACGGCGACCCTCCTGGCGGACAACCAGGCCCTGGTCCTGCACCGCCTGCGGGAGATGGGCTACACGCCGTCTCGGGCGTCCAAGAAGAGCAGGGGGATGAACCTCGAGATCAACCTGCGCCCGGGAGGGTCAAGCTGAAGGAGCTCGCCGTCTTCTCCCGGCAGTTCGCCACCATGGTCAACTCGGGCCTGCCGCTGCTGCGCGCCCTGGCGATCCTGGCGGACCAGACGGAGAGCAAGGAGCTCGACGAAGCGTCCTGGTCGACGTCCGGATGGACGTGGAGCAGGGCTCATCGCTGTCCGGCGCCATGGTCAAGCACCCCAAGGCGTTCAACGACCTGTACGTCGCCATGGTGAAGTCCGGCGAGACCGGCGGCGTCCTGGACGACGTCCTGCTGCGCCTGGCCGACCAGATCGAGCGCGAGGTCCACCTCCGCCAGAAGATCAAGTCGGCGATGACCTACCCGATCGTCGTGGTGGGCCTCGTGCTGCTGATCCTGAGCGCGATGCTGCTGTTCGTCGTCCCGCAGTTCGAGAGCATCTACGGCGACCTGGGCGGCACGCTGCCGCTGCCGACCCGGATGCTGCTGGGCATGTCGAAGATCTTCCAGACGTACTGGTGGATCGTGCTGGCTCGTCGATCGGGTTCGTGCAGTTCCTGAAGCGGTACAAGAAGACCGAGCGGGGCCGGCACAGATCGACGCGTTCAAGCTGCACGTGCCGGTCTTCGGCAACGCTGTTCCACAAGTCGGCCCTCTCGCGGTTCTCCAGCACGCTGGGCATGCTGCTGCAAGTCCGGCGTGCCGATCCTGCAGGCCCTGGACATCGTGGTCGGACACGGTGAACAACCGGGTGATCAGCCGGGCCATCGTCGACGTGCAGAACAGCGTCCGCGAGGGCGAGTCGATCGCCAAGCCGCTGGCCAAGCACGAGGTGTTCCCGCCGATGGTGGTCCAGATGCTGGCGGTGGGGGAGGAGACCGGCGCAGGTCGACACGATGCTCGAGCAAGGTCGCGATCTTCTACGACGACGAGGTCGAGGCCATGGTCGACGCCCTGACCTCGCTGATCGAGCCGATCCTGATCGCGGTGATCGGCGGCTGCGTCGGCGCCGCGGTCATCGCGCTGTACATGCCGATGTTCAACATCATCAAGCTGATCCAGTAGTCGCACCGCTCCATCCCCACAAGGCCCACGGGCGCCCGCCACCGGCGGGCGCCCCTTGGCGTCCGGGACGCGGATCGGCCAGGCACGAGCCGTGCCTGGGCACCCGGAACCGAGGGTAGTCCATCCGGATCATTTCCGCACCGGGCGGTCGCGGGCGCTTCAGGAGCGCGAGGCGGATGCCGAAGAAGGGGAGGAACGCGCACCAATGGGGTGCGCTAGATCATCGGAAGGAGGGGACATGCTCAAGCGCCTTATCGAGCGCGCGAGGGATGAAGACGGTTTCACCCTCATCGAGCTGATGGTGGTCGTTCTGATCATCGGCATCCTGATCGCCATCGCCCTGCCGACGTTCCTCGGTGCCCGGACGCCGGGCCCAGAACAAGGCCGCACAGTCCGACCTTCGCAACGCCCTCGTGGCCGCGAAGACCATGTACACCGACAGCAGCACGTACGCAGGCCGCGCACGATGACCGGCGCTGGCCGCGGTGGAGGGCTCGCTCGACCTACATCGACCGCGGCGTCCGACCTCGGCGCCACGGATCGCATCGAGTCCGTCAGTGGCGCTCGACGGCGCATCGAGTCCGCCACCCGGTGTGGGGCGCGGCACGGATGTCCGCCGCCGGCGACCTGCTATCGGACTCGACGGCGAGACCACCGGCACCGGAGTACGGCCAGACGGCCACCGGTACCGAGACCAGCTGCACGCGCAGCACGTGACCGCTGCGGCGACCGCCGCGCCTGGACCTAAGCGGCAGCACGCGATCGCACACGGCCAGGGGCGGCCTTCGGGCCGCCCCTTCCGTCGTTGCGCGTCGGGCCTGCGTGCCAACGCCTACCCGGGATCGGGGTATTCAAGAGCGTGACTCCGGTGCTCGACCGATGGAGGAGCATGATGGCCGAACCGGTTTCACCGACGCCGAGGAGCGGCTTCACGCTCGTCGAGGTCATGGTGGTCGTGCTCGTGATCGGCGGTCCTCGATCGCGATCGGACTGCCGATGTTCCTGGGCGCCAAGGCCCGGGCCGAGGAGCGAGCGGCCCAGGCGCAGCTCCGGACCGGCCATGACGGCCGGACTCACCTACTGGACCGACGGAGGCGACCTTCACGGCGTTCGACGCCGAACTGCACCGGCCGTCCCGACAGCTGCGCCGCGGCCGACGCCGAGGAGAGCTTCGGTCGAGCTGGGTCGGCCCGGGAGCGCCCGCCGGCCCGGCAGGTCTCGGTCGTCCTCGCCGCCGGCAACAGCCTGCTCCTGGTCACTCGCGGTCGGCGAGCGGGCGAGTTCTTCTGCGTCGCCCAGTCCACCGGCCAGACCGATCGGGGCCGGGGGGACGTCGTTCGCGGACGTGGACTCGCTGGTGGAGTGCGCCGGGCGGCTGGTGATCCAGGCACGGCGTCCCCCTCAAGGGGGAGGGGTTCCGTGCCGAGACTACCCACAAGGGACCATGACGGAGAGGCCGGCATGCACAGGGCGAGTCTGAAAGCACGGCTCCGCGCTCGTCTGGACGGCGACGAGCGCGGCTTCACCATCATCGAGACCGTGATCGCGATCACGGTCATCTTCGCGTCCCTTACCGCCATGGCCTACACGGCGACGGCGGGCTTCACGACGATCGCCTACGGCCGCGAGCGGATCCAGGCGACCGGCCTCGCCAACAAGATCATGGAGGAGATCCGCGGACAGGCGTACACGAAGATCACGCAGGGCATTGAAGTCCACCGAGCTCACCACGGCGACTCCGCGCATCGTCTTCTGCTCCGAGCGACAGCTCGTACCACTTCGAGTCGTGCACCAGCTCCAACGGCAGCGGCGAGAAGATCGTTTCGACGCTCCGGCCTCGCCGAACACGACCTGGCTCGTCCCGCACACGGGCACCGATCGACCGTCGGGACGCTCACGGCCACGTGGGCCGTCTACGTCACGAACGACAACCCGGCCTCGAACCCGTACCGCGTGACGGTGATCGTCGACTGGACGAGCAAGGCGCACCCGAACGCCCCGAACAACACCGTCCGGATCCAGAGCCTCTTCTGGTCGCCGAGCGGCTGCGTGAGCGAGGAGACCCACCCGTTCGCGGCGCCCTGCCAGCCGTTCTTCTACGGGCAGGCGAGCGTGCCGCAGGGGCAGGTCACGATCGCGGGGCAGATCCACAACAACGGCCTGACGTGGTCCCAGTCCGTGCTGAAGCTCACGGGCGCCGAGGCCGACCTGCAGCAGGAGCAGGTCTCCGAACTGCAGAGCACGTTCACGCAGTCCGGCGTGACGCATGACCGACAACGGGACGACGACCACGGCCGGGGGCACCACGACGAACGCGGTCGCCGCGGACTCCGATCCCGCCGGGACGCCTCGACGTACGCGTCGAACAGCGCCACCGGGCTCGCGGACACGCTGAGCGTGCACCAGTCCGACTCGTACACGGCGACCACCAACGAGATCGGCCTCACGGTCAACACGCCGACGGGCGACTGCGGGAACGGCCGCAGGCCGCCGTCGCAGGCCACCGCCACCAACGTCTGCCCGCCGCCGACGCGACACCGGAGAGGTCGACAACCTGCCGTGCGCCGGCTCGCGGATCCAGATGGGCGGCACCGTACGACGCCGCGACCAGCCTGTTCTCCCACGCCATCGGCTCGACCGCGCTGGGCTCGGCGACGATCGTGAGCGTCGGCGCCGCCACCTCCAACCCGAACAAGGCGTTCGTCGACCGCGAGGACGTCTCCGGGCAGGACGGGCGGGTCGAGATGACCGCCACACGGCGGATGGGCACGATCAACATCGGCGGCCTGCCCAGCGGCATGACGACCACCGCCGGGCTGGGATGCAGCGGGCACGCCGGTCTACGACAAGTACTGCGTGACGCTCGACGGCCTACCAGGACACGACGACGGCGCAGGCGGGGACGACCACGTCGCACCGGCGGCCACCGTCAACTCCGGAACGATCTACTACTACAACGGCTCGGGGTACTCGAGCAAGACCACGACCGACGCCACGCTTGTCGACACAGACGGTCAACTGCACGAAGATCGCAGACGGTCAACAGCAAGACGGTCGTGTGGACCGTGTCCGTGTCCGCGGGCGGACTCACGCCCGCCACGACCGAGCACGTCCTCCACCGCGGGCAGCGTCTCCACGACCCGCACCGACGTGGAGTCCTCCGTCACGCCCGCCGTCGATCGTGGTGCGCTACCTCGTCACGGTCGCCGGCGTCACGGAGATGGACTACACGATCACGCTGGACCTGGGCGTCAACCGATCCCGCGGGGTGTACTCGCCGCCGCCCGCGTCGGGATGATGCGCATGCGCCGCCCACGGCTCCGAACGCACTCGCGGCCGGACCTCCGCGACGAGCGGGGATCACGCTGGTGGAGCTGCTGGTGGCCATGATGATCCTGTCGATCGTGTCGCTGGTGTTCACCACCACCCTCACGTCCGTACAGCGGGCGGTGGTGCGCGAGGACGTCCGCACGCAGCTCAACAACAAGGCCCGCCTCGCGTCCAGACGATCGACCGGCAGGTCCGCTCGGGCAACCTGCTCTACCCGCCCGACAGCGAGTCAGACCCGTACGGCGGCACGGCCGGCTACATGTTCCGCGTGTACACGCAGGCCAACACGCCCACGGAGGGACAGTTCCGCTGTGCGCTGTGGCTGATCGACAACCAGCAGCAGCTGAAGTACCGATCGTGGCCGGCCCTGCAGCCCGAGGACGCCACCGCGTGGACGCGTCGTCACCGACGGCGTCGTGAACCGCACGCTCGGGCAACCGGCCTTCTCGGTGGACTCCACCAACCGGACGGCCAACGTGACGTTCTACCTGAACCCCAGCTACACGCACGGACTCGAGCGCGACCCAGCAGGTGACGGCCTCGCTGACCGGCCGCAACACCTCCTTCGGCTATCCCGCGGACGTCTGCGAGGACCTGCCCTCGAACCTGACGTCGCTGACCCCTCGGAGAAAGAAGGACGACCGCATGTTTGCACCGGCTCCGCACCGAAGAGGACGGCCTCGCGATGGTGATCTCGCTGATGGTCGCCTTCGTGATCCTGATCCTGTCCACGGTGGTGGTGGCGCAGTCGATCCACACGCTGGATTCGAGCGGGTACGACCGGCGCCGCCTCACGTCGGTGAACGCCGCGGAGGCCGGCACGAACTTCTACTACCAGTACTTCCAGACGACGCCCGGCGGTCTCGCTGAGCTGCTCGCCGATCACGCGACGGTCGGGCTCGGCGCCCGCGACCTCGTCGTTCACGGCGACGCCGACCTACTACGACGCGGCCGGCGCCGTCGATGAGCTGCCCCTTCACCGACGAGCGCTATCCCACGTACGTCCTGGTGAACTCGGTGGGGACGACCTCGAGCGGAGCGCAGCGGACCTTCCAGTCCTACATCAAGCTCACGCCGAACTACGGTGGGTTCGACGGCGCGCTGTTCTCGAACTCCGGGCGACGTGAGCTTCGGCAACAACTTCAACCTCTACGGCAACAGCGGCAACAACGCCGACGTCTACGTCGCGAGCGGGAACTACACGCAGGACAACAACTCCAACGTGCGCGGCTCCGTGTTCGTGGCGAACGGGTCGGCCACCATGAGCAACACGGCGCAGATCCAGGGCGACCTGTGGACCAAGAACGCCGCCTCGCTGACGAGCGTGCTGGGCGACGTCACGTCCACCACCAGCACGATCTCCGGCGGGACGGTCGGCGGCAACGCGAAGGCCGCGGGGGCGATCACCTCCACCGTGGCGGGAACGAAGAGCCAGAACCAGACGGGGATCGCCAACCCGCCGACCCAGAGCCTTCCCGCAGATCACCTACGACGCCACCGACTGGACCGAGTGCCGGGCTACACGGAGCACGTCTACTCCGGGGCGACCGCCTGCACGGACGCTAGGACGTTCGTGGAAGGCACGATCCCCGCGGGTAATCACGTGGTGCGGATCACCGGCGGCACGCCATGCACCTACACCAACAGCAACAACTCCACGGTCACGATGAACGGCAACCTGGCGATCATCTCGCGACTGGGGCATCAACATCAGCAACCAGTCGAACTGGAACGGCGTCACCAGCACGCGGAGCCTGTACTTCATCAGCATGTGCGAGTCGTCACCCACCTGCGCGAACAAGGCGGTGAGCACCGGCAACAACACGAACTTCAACGCCCTGGTGAAGGTGCTGTTCTACACGCCGTGCACGCTGACGCTCGCGAACCAGAACGCGTTCAGCGGGCAGGCGCTCGGCAGCCCGATCAACATCACGAACCAGTTCAACCTGACCTACCAGCCGGTCCTGGTGCCCGGGATCACCGGGATCATCGGGTTCGACCAGGACATCTCCTACGTCCGCGAGGTCGTCTGAGCCTGCCGGGTCGGCGACCAGAACGTCGGGATAGGGTCCCAGCGCGATGAGCGCCGAGGCGTGGGACATCTGGATCCGGATCGTCGTCGCGCTGCCGCTCGGGCTCGCGGCCGGCAGCTTCCTCACGGTGCTGATCCACCGTCTGCCCGGCGGGCGAGTCGGTCGCGCACCCGCGTTCCCGCTGCCCGGGCTGCGGGGCCGACGATCGGCGGGCGCGACAACGTCCCGGTGCTCTCGTGGGTGCTCCTTCGGGGCCGATGCCGGCAGTGCGGGATGCGGATCTCGGTCGTCTATCCGCTCACGGAGCTCGCGACCGGCGGCGCTCTTCGTGGCGGCCGCCCTCGTGTACCGGAACCCGTGGCGGGCGGCGATGCTCTGCGCGTTCCTGGCGCTGATGCCGGCCGTGACCGTCATCGACGTCCGCCACCGGATCATCCCGAACCGGCTGACCTATCCGGCGCTGATCGGCTTCCCGATCTACGTGGTGGTCGCCTGGGCGCTGGGGGCCCCGCTGGATCCGGTGCGGGCCGGCCTGGGGCTCGCTCGCCTACGGAGGCGGCCTCCTGCTCGTGGCCGCTCGTCTCCCGGGGCATGGGGATGGGCGACGTGAAGCTCGCGGCGGTGATCGGCGTGGTGCTGGGCTCGCTCGGGCTGCGCTACGTCGGGGTCGCGGCCGGCGCCGCCATCCTGCTGGGAGGTGTCGGCGGCCTCCTGGCGCTCCTGCTGGGCCGCTCCAGGAAGGACGCCATCCCCTTCGGCCCGTACATGGCGGTGGGCGCGATGGTCGCGGTCTTCCTGGGGGAGCGGCTCGCCGCCGCGTACCTCGACCTGTACGCCTGAGGCGCACGCGTCGGAACGTCCGGCCTGTCCGAGGACCGGCGGAACTGGAGTGGGCCGAGATGTTTGACAACAGATGTTGCCTATTGTTACGTGTGCGTACTCCAGGCACGCACGTACGCCTTGCGAACGCCTGGATGCGCCACGGTGCCTCTGTGGCATATGGGGCACGTGGGGCACATGTTGTCAGTGTGACGGGTGCGAGGGGAGACGAGGGGACCGTGGCGGAGCCGCAGTCGTCGTTCGTGGACGGCGGCCTCCTCACCGTGGCCGAGGTCGCCTCCACGATGCGGGTCTCGAACATGACCGTCTATCGATTGATCAAGGGTGGCGACCTCGCCGCGGTCCGCGTCGGGAAGAACTACCGGATCCGGGAGCGTGACGTGCAGCGGTATCTCAACGACCGGTCGGTCCGGGTTCGGGAGGACTGAGCCGGTGCCCAAGCTCCGTGTCGGGCTCGACATCGGCTCCACGGCCGTGCGCGCCGCCGAGCTGTCCGTGACCGGCGGGCAGGTGTCGGTGCTGCGCGCGGCGCAGGTGAAGGTGGCGGAGGGCGCCGTCGAGAACGGCGAGGTCCGCCAGCCGGAGGCCGTCGCCGACGCGTTGCGGGAGCTGTGGTCCGTGGGCAAGTTCAAGTCCAAGCAGGTCGTGATGGGCGTGGGCAACCAGCGGGTCGTCGTGCGCGAGATCGGCCTGCCCTGGCTGCCGGAGAAGGAGCTGCGCGACTCCCTCGGGTTCCAGGTGCAGGAGTTCATCCCCATGTCGGTGGACGAGGTCGTGTTGGACTTCGACACGCTGGGCGAGTTCGAGCAGGAGGGTCGCCGGATGATCCGGATCCTGCTGGTCGCGGCGCAGCGCGTGATGGTGGACGCCGTGGTGGCGGCCGCCGAGGGCGCCAAGCTCGAGCCCGTCGGGCTGGACCTGGTGCCCTTCGCGCTGGTGCGGGCCGTCGGCGCCTCCGACGCCGGGATGGATCTGGACGAGGCCGGCGACGAGGCGGTGGTCGACGTCGGCGCGCACGTCACGAACATCTGCGTGCACGCACGGGGCATCACCAGGTTCGTGCGGATCCTGCCGTCCGGAGGCCGGGACGTGACCCTCGCGATCGCCCGCGCGCTTGGCGTCGAGGACGAGGTGGCCGAGCGCCTGAAGAAGGGCGAGGACGTGGAGGCGGCGCCGCCGCGCGAGGAGGTCGGCCGCGCGGCCCTGGCACGCGCCAGCAGCTTCGTGGACGAGATCCGCTCCTCGCTCGAGTTCTACACCGCGCAGGCCCAGGGCTCGCGCATCGGGCGTGTGCTGGTCACCGGCGGCGGCTCGAAGCTCGAGGGCCTCCTGGACCTGCTCGTCGAGCGCATCCCCGTCCCGGTCGAGCGGGGCCACGTGTTCGAACGGGCGGTGCCCAAGCTCGAGCTCGACGAGCGCGCGCTGAACGAGGCGGAGCCGGTCCTGGCGGTGGCGATCGGCCTCGCGATCCCCGGAGGCACCGGATGAGCCAGGTCAACCTCCTCCCTCCCGAGATCCGCCAGCGGGCGCAGATCGCGCAAGGTGACGATGATGGTGATCGGGGCCGGCGTCGTCGTGCTGGTCCTGATCGCGTTCTTCTTCGTGCGTGCAGAGCGCCAACCTGTCCCGCGTGAACGAGGACATCGACGCGCAGGAGCGGAAGAACGCCGGCCTGCAATCCGAGATCAACGGCCTGCAGGAGTTCGCCGCCCTGCAGACCGAGGCCGCAGGCCAAGCAGGCGCTGCTGACGACCGCCTTCGCCAACGAGGTGTCGTTCTCCGGCATCCTCCTGGACCTGTCCCGCGTGATCCCGTCGGACGCCTACCTCACCACGTTCTCCGCGCAGGTGGCGCCCGCCGGCCGCGGCGGATCCGGCGGTCGCGCCCGTCACCACGACCACGATCCCGTTGCTCGGCACGATGACGGCGGCGGGCGAGGCATCGGGCGCGGACTCGCTGGCCTCGTGGATCACGCGGCTCGAATCGGTGAAGGGCTGGGTGAACCCCTGGATCACCACGTTCACGGAGTCGCCGACCGTCGCTCGGACCGGTTCACGTTCAACAGCGGGACGGACCTCACGAGCGACGTCCTGACCGACCGCGCCCGTGACGCCTCGGAGGCGGTGACCCCATGATGACCAGCAGGCGCGCCCCCATCATCGCCGGTGTCGTGATGGCCGTGATCGCCGTCCTGGCCTTCCTGTTCGTCGTGAACCCCAAGCGCGCGCAGGTCGCCGAGGCCGAGGCGAAGCTCGAGGAGGCTCGGCTCGCAGGAGATCACCCTGCAGTCCCAGAAGGCGAGCCTGGAGCAGGCGAAGGCCGAGGCGCCCGACGAACCGCAAGATCATCCGCCAGGTCGAGCAGCAGCTGCCACCCACCGCGGACCCGCAGGGCTTCATCCTGCTGCTGGAGAACGCCGCGGTGAAGGCGGGCGTGGACCTCACGCAGGCAGACCATCGGGACCCCGTGGTCGGGACCACGGGCGTGACCGTCGATCCCGATCACCCTGTCGCTCTCGGGCACGTACTTCTCGCTGGACGAGTACCTGTTCCAGCTCGAGACGCTGCCCCGGGCGGCCAAGGTCATCAGCGTGACGATGTCGCCCCGGCCGGCGCCGCTGCGACCACGCCACCACGACCACCGGTACGCTGACGATGCAGGTCACGATGGAGCTCTACACCACCGATGTGAGCGCCGGCCCCGGCTCGGATCCCGGTCCCGACCGAGGGCGACGCCGCGGCCGGGCCCGTGGCGCCCGTGGCGCCCGTGCCCTCCGCCAGCCCCTCAGAGGCGGGATGATCCAGATGAACATCTCCGAACGCGACAAGCGGATCCTGAAGATCGCCGGGCCCGGTGCTCGGGGGCATCCTGGTGCTGTTCCTGCTCTTCAACCTGTTCACGGGGGGTGCCGACGAGGTCGCATCCCCGGGCCCGGTGCTCCCGCCGTCGTCGCCGCTGCCGTCGCCGTCGGTGAGCGGAAGCCCGTCGGTCTCGATCTCGCCGCAGGTGGTCTTCGCCGGGCGGGACCCGTTCTCGATCCCCGCCGGCCTGAGCCCCAGCGCGGTGTCCACCAGCCCCGGCTCCTCGCCGACCAGCCCAGGCACGTCGCCCACCAGTCCGGGCACGTCGCCGACGTCGCCCACCAGCCCCGCGACGTCGCCGGGCGGCGGCGGCAACAGCCAGGAGTTCACCGGGCAAGACCATCGTGCTGCTGAACGTGTTCAGCCGCGCCGGCGAGGACCTGGCCCAGGTGACCGTGAACAACCGGCCGTACACGGTCTCGGAGGGGGAGCGGTTCAACCAGTCGTTCGAGCTCGTCCGGGTCACCGGAGACTGTGCCGCGTTCCTGTACGTCGAGGAGTCCTTCACGCTCTGCACCAACGCGCCGAAGTAGTCAGCTGACGACGGCGCCGTGACGCCGGCGGTCCGCACACGGGGGGAGCGGTCGCCGGTCAGCGGGGGCGGCTCCGTGCTCGGGGCCGCCCCCGCGCTTCTCGCGCCGATCCCGGCCCCCGCTTCGCGACCGATCCTGGCGCCGGCTTCGGAACCGGCCGCCGCCGGTCCGGCGGCGCCGCCTCGCGGTCCCTATGATGAGGCCCATGCTGCGCATGCTCACCGCGGGGGAGTCGCACGGGAAGGCCCTGGTGGCCGTGCTCGAGGGGATGCCGGCCGAGGTGCCCATCTCACCCAAGGAGGTGGCCGCCGAGCTCGCTCGCCGCCGGCACGGCCACGGCCGGGGTGGGCGGCAGCGGTTCGAGACCGATCGGTTCGAGATCCTGTCCGGGGTGCGACACGGCCGGACGCTCGGCTCGCCGATCGGCATCACGATCCCCAACACGGAGTTCGACGAGAAGTATCGCGACCTGATGGGCGTGGAGGGGAGCATCGAGCCCGGGCAGAAGCTGACCCGGCCGCGCCCCGGGCACGCGGATCTCGTGGGTGCCCAGAAGTACGGGTTCGACGACGTCCGCAACGTCCTGGAGCGCGCGAGCGCCCGGGAGACGGCCGCCCGGGTGGCCCTCGGCTGCGTCGCGAAGGCGTTCCTGGCGGAGCTCGGCATCGCCGTCATCTCCCACGTGGTCCGCATCGGGAGGGTCGCCGTTCCCGCTCGCGCCGTCCGCCCGCTTCCGGAGGACCTCGACGCGGTGGACGCCTCGCCCGTCCGGTGCTTCGACGCCGACGCGGGCGGCCGGATGGTGGCGGAGATCGACGTCGGTTCGGAAGTCGCGGGACACCCTCGGCGGCGTCTTCGAGGTGCTGGCCTACGGGTGTCCCCCGGGTCTTGGCTCCCACGTGCACTTCGACCGCAAGCTCGACGGGCGTCTCGCGCAGGCGCTGATGAGCATCCAGTCGGTGAAGGGCGTGGAGGTCGGCGACGGCTTCGCCACGGCCGCGCGTCCCGGCTCGAAGGCCCACGACGAGATCGTGCTGCGCGGCGGCGGGATCGGCCGGCGGACGCAGCGGGCGGGTGGGATCGAGGGCGGGATCAGCACCGGTGAGCCGATCCGCCTGCGGGCGGCCATGAAGCCCTTCTCCACCGTCCCGAAGCCGCTCGCGACGGTCGACCTCGCCACGCGCACAGCGGCGGTCGCGATCAAGCAGCGGACGGACGTGTGCGCGGTGCCCGCCGGGGGCGTCGTGGGGGAGGCGGCGACGGCGTTCGTCCTCGCCGACGCCGTGCTGGAGAAGTTCGGCGGCGACTCCCTGCCCGAGACGCGGAGCAACCTCGAACGCTATGTGGACGGGCTGCCGTGATCATCTACCTGGTGGGGATGCCCGGGGCCGGCAAGTCCGTGGTGGGCCGCGAGCTGTCCGGGCGCCTCGGCGTGCCCTTCGTCGACCTGGATGCCGAGATCGAGCGCGCGGCGGGCCGGCGCGTCCCCGAGATCTTCGCCGCGGAGGGCGAGGCGGCGTTCCGCGCGCTCGAGGCCGAGGCGCTCACGAAGGCCGGCACCCAGGACCCAGCCGTCGTCGCCTGCGGGGGAGGGGTGGTCCTGGAGCCCGCGAACCGCATCGCGCTGCGGGCCACCGGCGTGGTGGTCTTCCTGGACGTGCCCGTCGAGCAGTTGCGCCGGCGGGTTCGCCCGGCCAGCGACCGCCCCCTGATCCACGAGGAGGGAGACATCGAGCGCCTGCTCGAGCAGCGGGAGCCCCTTTACCGGGAGTTCGCCGCCCACGTGGTGGACGGCAGCGGGACGCCCGGGGAGGTCGCGGCCGCGATCGAGGAGGAGCTGCGTTGGTCCGCGTGACGGTGCCGATGCCCACCGGGCCGTACGACGTCACGATCGGTGAGGGCGTGCTGGCCACGGCCTCGGACCACCTGCCCGAGCTCCCGCGCGCCGCGCAGGCCTACGTGGTGGCTGACCGGGGGGTCGCGGAGCGGTGGTTCGAGCCGCTGGCGTCCGGGCTCGCCGCCCGGGACCTGCCGGCCGTGCTCCTGACGATCCCCGCCGGGGAGGAGGCGAAGACGCTCCAGGTGCACCAGACGCTGCTGCACCAGCTCGCCACGCAGTCGGCGCATCGCGACGACGTCGTGGTCGCGCTCGGAGGTGGGGCCACCGGCGACCTCGCCGGGTTCCTGGCGGCCACCTACATGCGCGGGCTGCCGTTCGTGCAGGTCCCCACGACGCTCACCGCGCAGGTGGACGCCGCGGTGGGTGGCAAGACCGCGGTGAACCTGCCGGAGGGCAAGAACCTCGTGGGCCTCTTCTACCAGCCCGTCGCGGTCCTGGCCGACGTCGGCACGCTGGACAGCCTGCCGGATCGCGACTTCCGCTCCGGGCTGGCCGAGGTCGCGAAGTACGGGCTGACCGTGGACGTGGACCTGCTGGCCGTCCTCGAGTCCGATCCCGGGCCGGTGCTGGCGCGGGAGGCGGGGGCGCTGGAGGAGCTGGTGGCCCGCTGCGTCCGTGCCAAGGCCGCGGCCGTGGCCGAGGACGAGCGCGACACGGGTCGGCGCCTGATCCTCAACTACGGTCACACGCTGGCGCATGCCCTGGAGCGTCTCGAGGCCTTCGCGGGCCGGACCCACGGCGAGGCGGTCGCGATCGGCATGGTGTTCGCGGCGCGGCTCGGAGAGCGGCTCGGCCGGTCGGCCGAGGGCCTTACGGGACGAACGGTGCGCCTGCTCGCGTCGCTGGGCCTGGAGACCCGGGGCGCGCTCCCCGACACCCCCTCGATCATGCGAGCGTTCACCCTGGACAAGAAGTACTCGGGCGGCGTGCGCTTCGTGCTGTTGGAGGACGTGGGCCGGCCGACGATCGTGCAGGATGTGCCGGAGGCGACGATCGCCGACGTGCTGGAGGAGATGGGGGCGGCGGCATGAAGATCCTGTATCTGTTCGGGCCCAACCTCGGGGCGCTGGGGCGCCGGGACCCGCAGACGTACGGCTCCCAGACGCTCGGGCAGATCATGGCGGACGTGGAGGAGCGCGCGACCCGCCAGGACCACCTCGTCGCCTGGCATCAGTCCGATCACGAAGGCGATCTGGTCGGGTGGGTCCTCGGCGCCGCCGAGGACGGCGCGGGCGCCGTCGTGATCAACCCCGGGGCACTGGCCCACTACTCCTACGCGCTGCGCGACGCCATCGAGGCGTGCGGCGTCCCCGTGATCGAGGTGCACATGTCCAACATCCACGCCCGCGAGGAGTTCCGCCACCGCTCGGTGGTGGCGGAGGTCTGCCGGGCGTCCATCATCGGCCTCGGGGCCGGTGGCTATCATCTGGCGCTGGAGGCGATGCCGTGGATCACCGAATGAGGACGGACCGGATCGCCGGACGGCTCGACGAGCTGGAGGTCGACGCCATCGTCGTCACCCAGCCGGCGAACGTCCGGTACCTGACGGGGTTCACCGGCTCGAACGGGCAGGCGTTGGTCACGTCCGGCGCTGGCGTGTTCTTCACCGACGGTCGCTACACGGAGCAGTCCCGCCGCGAGGTGCCGCAGATGGAGCGGGTGACGTACCGGCAGAACTTCGCGGAGGTCGTACGCGACGCGTGCGCCGCGAACGGCGTCCGGCGACTCGGCTTCGAGGACGGCGTCGTCACCGTCCGGACGTTCCGGAGCCTCGAGGGAGCGCTGCCGGACGTCTCGCTCGTCGCGATCGGCGAGGCCTGTGATCGCGAGCGATGGGTGAAGGATCCGGAGGAGCTCGCGCTGATCCAGTCGGCGCAGGATGCGACCGATCAGGCCTTCGAGGACGTCCTGGAGAAGCTCGCGGTCGGACTCACGGAGCGGCAGGTCGCCCAGGAGCTGGAGCACGCGATGCGCCGCGCCGGCGCCGACGGCCTGTCCTTCGAGACGATCGTGGCGTTCGGCGAGAGCGCGGCCGAGCCCCATCACGAGCCGGGTCACCGCACGCTCGAGGACGGTGACGTGGTGAAGATGGACTTCGGAGCGCTCTGGGGCGGCTATCACGCGGACATGACGCGCACCGTCGGCTTCGGCACGATCGGTTCGGAGCTGCGACGGATCTACGCCGTGGTGCAGGACGCGCAGCAGGCGGGTCTGGACGCCGTGCGCGCCGGCGTCACCGGTGGCGACGTGGACGCGGCCGCCCGGCGCGTCGTGGAGGAGGCCGGGTACGGCGAGCGCTTCTCCCACGGCCTCGGCCACGGGGTGGGCCTCGAGGTCCACGAGGGACCGGGGCTCCGGCGGGACGGGACGGACGAGCTCCCGGTGGGAGCCGTCGTGACCGTGGAACCGGGCGTGTACGTTCCCGGGCTGGGCGGCGTGCGGATCGAGGACATGGTCGAGGTCCGCGCCGACGGTGGCCGCGTCATGCCGGCGTCCACCAAGGACCTGATCGAGCTGTAACGGAGTGGCGACGTGAGTGTGAGCACCAACGAGTTCAAGAACGGCATGACGCTGGAGCTGGACGGCACGCTGTTCCAGATCGTGGAGTTCCAGCACGTGAAGCCCGGCAAGGGGGGCGCGTTCGTCCGGAGCAAGCTGCGGAACCTCAAGACCGGCGCGGTCCTGGAGCGCACGTTCAACGCGGGCGTGAAGGTCGGTCTGGCCATCGTGGAGCGCAAGGACATGCAGTACCTCTACGGCGACGGCGGCGACTACGTGTTCATGGACCTGCAGAGCTACGAGCAGCTGCACGTGCCGGGGTCGGTGATCGGCGACGCCGCCGGCTACCTGGTGGAGGGTGGCTCGGCGCAGGTGGCCACCCACGACGGCGTGCCGATCGGCGTCGAGCTCGCGGCCTCGATGCCGCTGACGGTGACGAAGACCGACCCGGGCGTGAAGGGCGACACCCGCACCGGCGGGCTCAAGCCGGCCACGCTGGAGACGGGGATCGTCGTGCAGGTGCCGCTGTTCGTGGAGGAGGGGGAGAAGATCAAGGTCGACACCCGCTCCGGCGCCTACATCGAGCGTGTGAAGTAGCGGCGGTGGGCTCGCGCCGGGAGGCCCGACGCATCGCGATCGACATCCTGTACCAGGCGGACGTGACGGGCACGGACCCGCTCGACGCGCTCGGCGGCTGGGTCGACGCCGACCGCCGCGTCCCGACGTTCGCCCGGGAGCTCGTGGAGGGGACCGCGGCGGCGCTGGTGGAGGTCGACGCGATCCTCGAGGAGCACGCGCAGGAGTGGACCGTGGAACGCATGGCGGCCCTGGACCGCACGATCCTGCGGGTGGCGATCTACGAGCTCCTCCACCGGCCCGACGTGCCCCACTCGGCGGCGATCAGCGAGGCGGTGGAGGCGGCCGGCGAGCTCTCGGCGGAGCGAGTCGCGAGGCTTCGTCAACGGGATCCTGGGGTCGATCGCGCGTGGACTGGATACGAACGAGTCCGCCGAGCGGCAGCGCGGTGGTGGGGCCAAGAACTAGGCGGAACCTAGTCCGTGGGCTTCGGGTCCGTGCTCGACGGCTCGGGAGACGTGGGATGCGCCGTCTCGAGGTCCGACGCCCCATCCTTGAGGCCCTTCTTGAACTCGCTGGATGAGCGACCCAGGTTGCGCGCGATCTCGGGGAGCTTCGTGGCTCCGAAGATCACCACGATGGCCACGATCGCCACGATGATCCATTCGTTCATGGGGAGCGTCCACCTTCCGTTCGGATGCTCCAAGTGTACGCCCCGGACGCCCGGAGCGGCGGCACCTGCTGGGGGTCCTGGCGTGCCTGCGATGCCCGAGGGCCGGCAGGCTCGTTGTAGGTCCCGCGGGGCACCGGTATCCTTCGCCCGGTAGCACTTCCCCTTTAAGTCCGGTCCCGCGAGGCCGGGAAGGGAGCGACAGATGCGCAGACGGACCGGCGCCCTCATGCCCGCGTGGCTGAGGGCGTTCCCATGAGCGGCAAGCTGCTGGACGCGGCGGACGTCCGCCGGGCGCTCACCCGCATCGCCCACGAGATCCTCGAGCGCGACCGGGGCGGGGCCGACGTGGCTCTCGTGGGCATCGCGAACCGCGGCGACGACCTGGCGCGCCGGCTCGCCACGGAGATCGAGCGCATCGAGGGCACCCGGGTCCCGGTGGGCGCGCTGGACATCACGTTCTACCGCGACGACATCGGCATGAAGGCCGAGGCGCCCGAGGTCCACGAGACCCGCATCGACTTCGACGTGACCGGCCGCACCGTCGTGCTCGTCGACGACGTGCTGTTCACCGGCCGCACGATCCGAGCCGCGATGGACGCGCTCATGGACCTGGGGCGACCGCGCAAGATCCAACTCGCGGTCCTGGTGGACCGGGGCCACCGCGAGCTGCCGATCCGCGCCGACTTCGTCGGCAAGAACGTGCCCACGGGCCGCGCCGACGACGTGCGCGTGCTCGTCACCGAGCTCGACGGCGAGGACGCCGTGGTCGTGGAGGAGTCCCGATGAACCGACACCTGCTGTCGATGCACGACGTCACGGCCGAGGACGTCGTCCGCATCCTCGACACGGCCGAGAGCCTCCGCGAGGTGGGCACCCGCGTGATCAAGAAGGTGCCCGCGCTCCGGGGCCGCACGGTCGTGAACCTCTTCCTGGAGAACTCCACCCGCACGCGGATCAGCTTCGAGCTGGCCGCCAAGCGGCTGTCCGCCGACGTCATCAACTTCAGCGCGAGCGGCTCGAGCGTGGCGAAGGGCGAGAGCCTGAAGGACACCGCGCTCACGCTCCAGGCGATGGGGGCCGACGCGGTCGTGATCCGGCACTCCTCCAGCGGCTCGCCGCTGCAGCTGACGAAGTGGATCAAGGGGAGCGTCCTCAACGCCGGGGACGGGACCCACGAGCACCCCACGCAGGCGCTGCTCGACCTCTACACGATGCGGGAGCGCCTGGGTCGGCTGGAGGGGCTGCGGGTGGCGATCGTGGGCGACGTGCTGCACTCGCGCGTGGCGCGGTCGCTCTCCTTCGGCCTGGTGAAGATGGGGGCGGAGGTCACGCTGGTCGGCCCGCCGACGTTGATCCCGCCGGAGGCGCCGGCATGGGGCGTGCAGGTCAGCTACGACATCGACGGCGTCCTGCCGAAGCTCGACGTCTGCTACGTGCTGCGGGTCCAACGGGAGCGCCAGCGTCTGGAGTACTTCCCCAGCGTGCGCGAGTACGCCCGGCTCTTCGGCCTGTCCCGCGAGCGGGTGGACATGCTGCCCGAGGGCTCGCTGATCATGCACCCCGGGCCTATGAACCGTGGCGTGGAGATCGACTCGGACGCGGCGGACCTCCCGCAGTCGGTGATCGAGGATCAGGTCACGAACGGCATCGCGGTGCGGATGTCGCTCCTCTATCTGCTGCTGGGCGGCGGCGGCCTGGGCGGCGGCGGCGAAATGGCCGGCGGGGGCGAGCTGCCGGCGGGGGCGACGTGGAGACCGCAGCCGCCGCGGCCGGGGTGGCGGCGGATGCCTGAGCCCCAAGCCGAGTCCATACCCGAGCCGCTGCTGCTGCGCGGACCTCGCGTCGTCGACCCGGCGTCGGGGACCGACGGGATCCGGGACGTGGCGATCTCGGAGGGACGGATCGCCACGTCGGCCGTCGCCGGATCTCGCGAGATCGACTGCTCGGGCCTGATCCTGCTTCCCGGTCTGGTGGATCTGCACACGCATCTTCGGGAGCCGGGCTTCGAGCACAAGGAGACGATCGAGAGCGGGACGCGCTCGGCGGCGCTCGGCGGCTACACGGCCGTCTCGGCGATGGCCAACACCGATCCGGTCACGGACCACGCGGCGGTCGTGGCCGAGGTGCGCGCCAAGGCCCTGGCCGCCGGCCTGGCGGACGTGTTCCCCGTGGGCGCGATCACGAAGGGGCTGGCGGGCGAGTGCCTCGCGGAGCTCGGCGAGATGGTCGAGGCCGGCGTCCGCGTCTTCAGCGACGACGGCAACTGCGTGCCTACGGCCCGGATGCTGCGGAACGCCCTCACCTACGCGAAGGCCTTCCAGCAGGAGATCGTGATCGCCGACCACTGCGAGGACCCCTCCCTGGTCGAGGGCGGGCAGATGCACGAGGGGGTGCACTCCTCGGCGCTCGGCCTCGCGGGACGCCCGGCCGAGGCGGAGGAGATCGTCGTCGCGCGGGACCTCGCGCTGGCTCGCATGACCGGCGGCCGCCTGCACGTCTGCCACCTGTCGGCAGCGCGATCGGTTGATCTGATCCGGCGGGCGAAGGCCGACGGCGTCCGCGTGACGGCGGAGGTCACGCCGCACCATCTGACGTTCACCGACGACGACCTCGTTCGCTACGACACGAACCTCAAGGTGCACCCGCCGATCCGCGGCGCCGAGGATCGCGACGCGCTGCGCGCCGGCGTCGCGGACGGCACGATCGACGCGATCGCCACCGACCACGCGCCCCACGCCGTAGAGGAGAAGGAGGCGGAGTTCGACCGCTCGCCGCCCGGCACGATCGGGCTCGAGACGGCGCTCGCGGCGGTGCTGACCGAGCTCGTCGAGCCGGGGATCGTGTCGCTGGAGCGGGCGCTCGACGCGATGACGGTGTCGCCCGCGCGGATCCTGGGCGCGACCGGTCACGGTGGCCCGATCGAGCCCGGGGCTCCGGCGAACCTCGCGGTGGTCGATCCGGGCGAGCGCTGGGTCGTCGAGCCGCCGTTCGCCTCCCGGGCGCGCAACAGCGCGTTCATGGGACGCACGCTCACCGGGCGGGTGCGCCTGACCGTGCTGCGAGGCGAGCCGACGGTGATGGACGCGAAGGCGACCCGGTGACCCGGCGGGGACCCGCCGCCCTCCTGGCGCTCGAGGACGGGACCGTGTTCCGCGGCACGTCGTTCGGCGCCCCGGGGGAGACGTTCGGCGAGGCCGTGTTCAATACCGGGATGGCGGGCTACCAGGAGATCCTGACGGACCCGTCGTACGCGGGGCAGATCGTGACGATGACCTCGCCGCACCAGGGCAACTACGGCATGAACCACGCCGACCCGGAGTCCGCGCGCGTGCAGGTGGCCGGCTTCGCCGTGCGCGAGGCCTCGCGCCGCGCCAGCAGCTGGCGCTCGGAGCGGACGCTCGATGCCGAGCTGGCGGCCGGGGGGATCGTCGCGATCGAGGGCATCGACACCCGCAAGCTCACGAGGCGCCTGCGCGAGCGGGGCGCGATGCGGGCGGCCGTGTCCACGGAGGACCTCGACCCCGGGCAGCTCCTCGGTCGTGTCCGCCAGGCTCCCGGGATGGAGGGCGCGGATCTGGCGGCGCGCGCGAGCGCGTCCGAGCCCTACGAGGCGGCCTCCGTCGTGGGGCCGGCGCGCTCCGACGCCGGGCGGGTGCTCCGCGTCGCCGCCTACGACTTCGGCATGAAGACGAACATCCTGCGGCGCCTGGCGGCCACCGGCATCGAGGCCACCGTCCTCCCCGCCACGACGCCCGCCGCGACGGTGCGCGAGGGCGGGTTCGACGGCGTCTTCCTGTCGAACGGGCCCGGCGATCCGGCCGTCACCGCCTACGGCATCGCGCGCCGCCCGCGAGCTCCTTGGCACGGTTCCGATCTTCGGGATCTGCCTGGGCCACCAGCTGCTCGCGCACGCGCTGGGCGGCCGGACCTACAAGATGAAGTTCGGCCACCGGGGCGTGAACCAGCCCGTGCACCACCTGCGCACGGGCGCCGTGGAGATCACGAGCCACAACCACGGGTTCGCCGTCGATCCGGACTCGTGGCCGCGCACGGGCAACCGGGTCGAGACCGCCAGCGGCCGCGCGGAGCTCACCCACTGGAACCTCAACGACGGCACGCTCGAGGGGATCCGCTGCCTCGACGTCGCGGCGTTCGGCGTGCAGTACCACCCGGAGGCGGCCCCCGGACCGCACGACTCGCGGTACCTCTTCGACGACTTCCGTTCGTTGATCGAGGACGCGGCCTGATGCCGAGACGCACGGACATCCACTCGATCATGGTGATCGGATCGGGGCCCATCGTGATCGGGCAGGCGTGCGAGTTCGACTACTCGGGGACGCAGGCGTGCAAGGTGCTCCGCCGTGAAGGGTTCCGGGTGTCCCTCGTGAACTCGAATCCGGCCACGATCATGACCGACCCGGAGTTCGCCGACCGCACCTACATCGAGCCCCTCACCCCGGAGTCGGTCCTGGCGGTGCTGGAGCGCGAACGTCCCGACGTGCTGTTGCCGACGCTCGGTGGCCAGACCGGATTGAACGTGAGCATCGCGCTTGCCGACGCCGGCCACCTGGACCGGCTGGGCATCGAGATGGTGGGCGCGACCCCGGAGGCCATCCACCGGGCCGAGGATCGCAGCGCGTTCAAGCAGACGATGCAGGAGGCCGGCCTCGAGGTCCCCCGCGCCGGCATCGCCACCACGGTGGCGGACGCGCTCGGGATCGGCGACGAGCTCGGCTACCCGCTGATCGTGCGGCCCTCCTTCACGCTGGGCGGCGGCGGCAGCGGGTTCGCGGCCGACCGGGCCTCCCTCCAGGCCCTGGCGGCGCGATCGCTCGAGATCTCGCCGGTCCACGAGATCCTCGTCGAGGAGTCGATCGCGGGATGGAAGGAGTTCGAGCTGGAGGTGATGCGTGACGGCGCCGACAACGCGGTGATCGTCTGCTCGATCGAGAACGTCGACCCCATGGGCGTGCACACGGGCGACTCGATCACCGTGGCGCCGGCGCAGACGCTCACGGACGTCGAGTACCAGCGGATGCGCGACGCGGCGATCCGGTGCATCCGCGCGATCGGGGTGGAGACCGGAGGCTCGAACGTGCAGTTCGCCGTGGATCCCAGCGACGGCCGTATGGTGGTGATCGAGATGAACCCCAGGGTCTCTCGCTCCTCCGCGCTGGCCTCGAAGGCCACCGGGTTCCCGATCGCGAAGATCGCTGCCCTGCTCGCCGTCGGATATCGCCTGGACGAGGTCGTGAACGACATCACGGGAGAGACCCCGGCGGCGTTCGAGCCCACGCTCGACTACGTCGTGGTGAAGATCCCGCGGTTCGCGTTCGAGAAGTTCCCCGAGGCCGACCCCGTCCTCAGCTCCACGATGAAGTCGGTGGGCGAGGTGATGGCGATCGGCCGCACCTTCAAGGAGGCGCTCGGCAAGGCGTGGCGGGGCATCGAGAAGTCGGGGTTCGATCTGGGGGCCGCCGGCGTGCCGGGCGGGGATCTGCTCGCGCGGCTGGCCGTGCCGGGCGAGCGCCGACTGCACCTGGTCGAGGAGGCGCTCGCCGCGGGTCACGGCGTCGACGCCGTGGCGGTGGCCTCGCACATCGACCCGTGGTTCGTGGATCAGATCGCCGAGGTCGTCGAGCAGACCTCGAGCCTCGTCGGGCGAACGCTGTCCGACCTCGAGGCCGGCGAGCTGCTCGAGGCGAAGCGCCTGGGCCTGTCCGATGCCCGGATCGGGGCGGCGACCGGCGAGACGGAGGCCGGGGTGCGCCGCCGCCGCGACGAGCTGGGCGTCGGCCCCGTGTTCAAGACGGTGGACACCTGCGGCGGTGAGTTCCCGGCGCGCACGCCGTACCACTACTCGACGTTCGAGGAGGAGGACGAGGTCACGCCGGCGCAGCGGCCTCGCGTGGTGATCCTCGGCGCCGGGCCGAACCGGATCGGACAGGGCATCGAGTTCGACTACGCCTGCGTCCACGCGGCGTTCGCCCTGGAGGACGCGGGGTTCGAGTCCGTGATGGTGAACTCCAACCCGGAGACGGTCTCGACCGACTACGACACCGCGAGCCGCCTCTACTTCGAGCCGCTCACCGCCGAGGACGTGCTCGCCGTCTGCCGCCGGGAGCGGCCCGTCGGCGTGATCGTGCAGTTCGGCGGGCAGACGCCGCTGCGGCTCGCGCGCATCCTCCAGGAGGAGGGGTTCACCGTCCTGGGGACCTCGCCGGATGCGATCGATCTGGCGGAGGACCGGGGCAAGTTCGCGCAGCTGCTCGCGGAGCTCGAGATCCTCGCGCCGCCCCACGGCGAGGCCCGCACGATGGCCGAGGCGCGCGACATCGCCGCCCGCATCGGCTATCCCGTGGTCGTGCGCCCCTCCTACGTGCTGGGCGGGCGGGCGATGGAGATCGTCTACGACCCGGAGGAGCTGGAGATGTTCGTCGCCTCGGCCGCCGCCGCCTCGCCGGACCACCCCGTCCTGATCGACCGGTTCCTGGAGGGCGCGATCGAGGTCGACGTCGACGCGGTGTGCGACGGCACCGAGGTCGTGGTGGGCGCCGTCATGGAGCACATCGAGGAGGCCGGGGTGCACTCCGGGGACTCGTCGTGCGCGATCCCGCCGCCCACGCTGTCGGACGAGGAGCTCGACGAGGTGGAGGAGATCACCCGCCGGCTCGCCCACCGGCTGGAGGTCCGCGGGCTGCTGAACCTCCAACTGGCCGTGAAGGACGAGCGCGTGTGGGTCCTGGAGGCCAACCCGCGGGCGTCGCGAACCGTGCCGTTCGTGTCCAAGGTGATCGGGACCTCGCTCGCGAAGATCGCGACCCTCGTGCTGGCCGGACGGACGATCGAGGACCTGCGGGTCGAGGGTCTGATCCCCGCGGACCCGCGCCACTATCGCCACCTGCCGTACACCAGCGTCAAGGCCGCGGTCCTGCCGTTCGGCCGGTTCGAGGGGGTGGACACGATCCTCGGCCCGGAGATGAAGTCCACGGGGGAGGTCATGGGCATCGACGCGGATCCGGGGGTCGCCCTCGCGAAGGCGCTCGTGGCCTCGGGCGCCTCGGTGCCCACGTCCGGGACGGTGTTCGTGAGCGTCGCGAACCGCGACAAGCGCGCGATCGTGTTCCCGGCGAAGCGGCTGGCCGACCTGGGCTTCCGCCTCCTCGCCACGGGCGGGACCGCCGGGGTCCTGCAGCGCGCGGGGATCCCGGTCGAGCCGGTCACGAAGGTGAGCGAGGGCGGTCGCACCGTCGTCGACCGGATCCGGGAGGGACGCGTCGACCTGGTCGTGAACACGCCGTTCGGGCGCGGTCCGCGCACCGACGGCTACTTCATCCGCACCGCAGCGGCGTCCGCCGGCGTCCCGTGCATCACCACGCTCCCCGGGGTCTTCGCGGCGGTTCGCGGCATCGAGGCCGTGCGCGGCGGGCCGACCGAGCCGCGTTCGATCCAGGAGTACCACGAGCAGGCCGCCGCCGCGCCGGTCCAGGCCCGCCTGGGCTTCGACGACGCGGTCGCGGTCGGCGGAGGATCGCAGCGATGACGAGGGTGCGCGCCGAGATCCTCTCCGTGCGCCGGCTGGGCGCCTATCACACCCTGACGGTCGTGGCCCCCGAGATCGCCGAGCGGGCCCGGCCCGGGCAGTTCGTGGCCATCGCCGTGCCGCAGGGCCGCGAGTTCGTGCTGCGGCGCCACTACTCGATCCATCAGGCCTCGCGACGCGGGGGGTGGGCCGGCACGCTCGAGTTCGCGATCGCCGGCAGCGACGACCCGGGATCCGCGGGGCTCGCGCGGGCGCGCGCCCACGAGTTCCTGGACATGATCGGCCCGCTCGGCAAGCCCTTCGCGTATCCGAAGCGATTGACGAACTGCCTGTTGATCGCCGAGGGCCACGGCGCGGCCGCGCTGTACTTCCTGGCGCAGGAGCTCCGCGCCCGTCACAAGCGGGTCGACATGATCGTGGGAGCCGAGGATCTGGAGCGCGTCTTCAAGCCGATCGAGGGCAAGCGCCTGTCGCAGACGATCGCGATCGTGACGGCGGACGGGTCCGCCGGCGACCGCGGCGAGGTCCTGGACGCGCTGCCGGACATGGTCGAGCGGTGCGGTACCGAGGTGGTCTACGCCGCGGCTCCCGCGCGGACGCTCCAGCGGATCGCTTCGTTCTGCCGGGAGCGGGGGCTCCCGGCGCAGGTCGCGGTTGAGGAGGCGTTCGGATGCGGGGTGGGCCTGTGCTTCTCCTGCGTCGTCCCGGTCGCGCGCACGGACGGCAGCGGGTACGACCACCTCCGGGCCTGCGTGGACGGACCCGTCATGAATCCGGCGCGCGTCGTGTGGGACCGGTGGCTGTCCGAGGCGCCAACGATGATCCCGACGCCGCCCGAAGGTCTGCCGGTGGTGCGCTCGTGGCCGGGGTGAGGCGCAGCCTCGCGGTCGACCTCAACGGCCTGATCCTGCCGACGCCGGTGATGGTGGCGTCGGGATGCGCGGGGACCGGCCGGGAGCTCGCCGGACTCGCCGATCTGCGCAAGGTGGGTGGGATCGTGAGCCGCAGCGTGACCCTGCGGCCGCGCAAGGGCACGCCGACGCCACGGATCGCCGAGACGCCGTCGGGGATCGTGTGGTCGACCGGGCTGCAGAACCCTGGCATCGAGGTCTTCCTCGCCGAGGAGCTCCCGCGGCTGGCGCGCGGGGGCGCCCCGGTGTTCGTCTCGATCGCTGGCGCCACCATGGAGGAGTTCGTGCGCCTGACCAGCCTGCTGCAGGGCGCTCCGGGCCTGACCGCGATCGAGACCCAGATCTCCGGCCCCGACGACGAGCTGGGCACCGCCGTCCTCGCCTCGAGGCCGGACCGCGCCGCGGAGATCGTGGGCGCCGTGGCGAGGATGGCGTCGGTGCCGGTCTTCGCGAAGCTGCCGCCGCTGCTGCCCGAGCTCGTGCCGACCGCCCAGGGGTGCGTGCGGGCGGGCGCGCACGGCCTCACCCTGACCGATGCGCTGCCGGCGCTGGGCGTCGACGCGTCCGGTCTGCGGCCCGAGCTGGGGGCGGTGGCCGGGTGGCTCTCCGGCCCGGCGGTGCGCCCGGTCGCGCTCCGCGCGGTGCACGAGGTGGCGCGCGCGATGCCCGACGTCCCGATCGTCGGCGTGGGCGGTGTCCGCACCGGCGAGGACGCGGTCGAGATGCTGCTGGCCGGCGCGTGGGCGGTGCAGATGGGGACGGCGACGCTCATCGATCCCGCGGCTCCGGTGGCGGCCGCGCAGGGCGTGCTGGCGTATCTGACGGCGAAGGGGATGGCCTCGCCGACGGACGTTCGGGGTCGCCTCCGCATCCCGCAGGCGCCCCCGGAGCGCGCCGAGTGATCCCGCGACCGGACGATCCGCTGGTCGTCGCGCTCGATCTGTCGGACGTCGAGGCGGCCGAGCGGCTCGCGGCGTCCCTCGCGGGGACCGCCGGCCTCCTGAAGGTCGGGCTGGAGCTGTTCACGTCGCACGGGCCCGCGGCGGTCGAGGCCGTCGGCCGCCACGCCCCGGTGTTCCTCGATCTCAAGCTCCACGACATCCCCACGACGGTCGAGCGCGCCGCGCGCAACAGCGCCCGGCTCGGCGTGGCGATGATCACCGTGCACGCCCTGGGTGGGGAGGCCATGGTCGCGGCGGCGGCGCGCGGCGCGCGGCAGGGCGCGGAGGACGCGGGTGCGGCGACGCCGACGGTGCTCGCGGTCACGGTGCTGTCCAGCCTCGCGGGCGAGTCCCTCGCAACGCCGACGTCCCTTGCGTTCGAAGCCGTCTCGGCGGGCGCGGGCGGTGTGGTGGTCTCGGGCGAGGACGTCGGCGCCGTTCGCGAGGTCGTCGGCGAGGACGTCGCGTTGATCGTTCCGGGGATCAGACCGGAGGGCGCCAACGGCGACGATCAGGTCCGAGTGCTCACGCCGCGCGCGGCGATCGAGGCCGGGGCCGACTATCTGGTGGTCGGCCGGCCCATCACGCGGGCACCGGATCCCGCCGGCGTCGCGCGCGGGATCCTGCTGGGTCTCCGGTGAGATCGCGCGAAGCGGCCGGGCATCCCCGATACCACGGAAAACCGCAGGCCGCACGCATGGTTCGCGTTGTCCCTCCCGAACCCCGGCCGTATACTCCGCCCGTTCTCAGAACCACTTTCCGAGCAGAAGGAGCGCGTGATGGCTCTACCCACCCTGACCCCGGAGCAGCGTCAGCAGGCCCTCGAGAAGGCGGCGATCGCCCGCAAGAAGCGAGCCGAACTCAAGGGGCAGCTGAAGTCCGGCAAGAAGACCTTGAAGGACGTGCTCTCCTCGTCGGGTGATCCCACGGTCGGCAAGATGAAGGTGTCGACGGTGCTGGAGTCGCTGCCGGGCGTCGGCAAGGTGCGCGCACAGAAGCTGATGGAGGAGCTCGACATCTCGGCGACGCGCCGGGTGCAGGGCCTCGGCGCCAAGCAACGGCAGATGCTGCTCGACCGATTCGCCAAGCGATAGGACGCAGCTGGCACCCCGGAGCGGCTCGCTCTTCGTGATCGCCGGCCCGTCGGGGGTCGGCAAGGGGACCCTGGTCCGCCGTCTGCGCGAGCTGCTTCCGGACCTCTACGTCTCGGTCTCGGTGACCACCCGTCACCCCCGGCCCGCCGAGCGCGACGGCGTCGACTACTTCTTCGTCGACGACGAGGGCTTCGACCGGATGATCGACGAGGGCGAGCTGCTGGAGTGGGCCGAGATCTTCGGGCATCGCTCCGGCACCCCGGCCCGCGCGATCCGCGACGTCCGCTCCGAGGGCCGGGACGCCGTCCTCGAGATCGACGTGCAGGGCGCCGGGATCGTGCGTGCGCAGGTGCCCGACGCGGTGCTGATCCTGCTGGTCCCACCCTCCCTGGACGAGCTCGAACGGCGTCTGCGCACCCGCGCGACCGAGGACGAGGAGAAGCTGGCGCGCCGCCTCGCCAGGGCGGAGGAGGAGATGGCGCAGGGTGATCGGTTCGATCACGTGGTGGTGAACGACGACCTGGACGGTGCATCGTCGCAGGTCGCTGCTATCATCGGGGCATCCCGCTCCGATCCGGAGGACCCGCCTTGATCGAACCCAAGATCGACGATCTGCTCGCGCAGGTCGATTCCAAGTACTCACTCGTGATCCTCGCCGCCAAGCGCGCACGGGAGATCAACTCCTACTACAGCCAGCTCGGCGAGGGGCGCGGCGAGTTCGTGCCCCCGCTGGTCGAGTCCGGCGGCCTCACGAACAAGCCGCTCTCGATCGCGCTCCAGGAGATCGCGGAGGCGAAGATCAATGCCGAGCGCACCGAGGAGCCCGTCGTCGAGTAGCGCGCGACCCGGCGGTGCATCGCCCCTGTCCGGGCGCCGGGTGCTGCTCGGCGTCGCCGGCGGCGTCGCTGCCTACAAGGTCGCCGGGATCGCCCGGCAGCTCGTGGCGGCCGGGGCCGACGTCCACGTCGTCATGACGGCCTCCGCCGCCCGGTTCGTCGGGGCGGACACGTTCGCCGCGCTCACGGGCAACCCGGTGCACGCCTCGCTCTGGGACGAGCCCGGGACCGTCCTCCACGTGCAGCTCGCTCACGAGGCCGACGTCGCCCTGGTGGCGCCGGCGACCGCCCACACGATCGCGAAGCTCGCACACGGCATGGCCGACGATCTGCTGTCGGCCACGCTCCTCGAGGCGGACGTCCCGCTCGTGATCGCGCCCGCCATGCACACCGGGATGTGGCAGCATCCCGCCACGCGCGGCAACGTGGGGACCCTCGAGGAACGGGGCGTCCGGTTCGTCGGCCCCGTCGCCGGCCCGCTCGCCCACGGCGACGAGGGTGTGGGCCGCCTCGCCGAACCCGAGGACATCGTGGCCGCCGTGGAGGCGGCGCTCGCGAAGGGCGGGGACCTCGCGGGGCGCCGGGTGCTCGTCACGGCGGGACCCACGCACGAGCCGCTCGACCCCGTCCGCTTCCTGGGTAACCGATCCAGCGGCAAGATGGGTATCGCGGTCGCGGTCGAGGCCGCCGCCCGGGGCGCCGAGGTCCGGCTGGTGCTGGGACCGGGCACGGCCGGGCCGCCGCCGGGCGTCCACGCCGTGCAGGTCACCACGGCCGAGGAGATGCGCCAGGCCGTGATGCACGAGGCGCCCGAGGCCGACGCGGTGGTGATGGCGGCCGCCGTCGCCGATTTCCGACCCGCCAGCGAGGCCCCCGGCAAGCTGAAGAAGGAGGACGGCACGCCGCAGTTGGCGCTCGTCCCGACGCCCGACATCCTGCGCGAGCTGGGCGAGCGCCGGGCGGGGGGCGGCGTCCTGATCGGGTTCGCGGCCGAGACCTCCGACCTCGAGGCCCACGGCCGCCGCAAGCTGCAGGAGAAGGGCCTGGACGTGATCGTCGTCAACGAGGTGGGTCGTGCCGGCACCGGCTTCGGCGCCGACACGAACGACGCCATGATCCTGGGGAGGGACGGTCGCGACGAGCCCCTGCGCACGTGGACGAAGCGCGAGCTGGCCGCCGCGATCTGCGATCGCCTGGCCGAGCTCGTGTCCCGGTAGGCCGATATACTCCGCGCGACATGAGCGAGGTCCATCTCTTCTCCTCGGAGTCCGTCACCGAGGGACATCCCGACAAGCTCGCCGATCAGATCTCCGACGCGGTGCTCGACGCGATGCTCGCGAAGGATCCGCACAGCCGCGTGGCCTGCGAGACGCTCGTCACCACCGGGCTCGTCATGGTGGCCGGGGAGATCACCACCGAGGGCTGGGTCGACATCCCATCGGTCGTCCGCGACCAGATCGTCGAGGTCGGCTACACGGACGCCAAGTTCGGGCTCGATGGGGAGACCTGCGGCGTCATCACCGCGATCCAGGAGCAGTCGCCCGACATCGCGCGCGGCGTCGACGACGCCCTCGAGCATCGCGAGGATCACTCCGTGGACGACCTGGACACGCTCGGTGCAGGGGACCAGGGCATGATGTTCGGCTTCGCCTGCCGCGAGACCGAGGAGCTGATGCCGCTGCCGATCGCCATGGCCCATCGCCTCGCGAAGCGCCTCGCCGACGTCCGCAGAGCGGGCGTCGTTCCGTATCTGCGTCCGGACGGCAAGTCGCAGGTCTCCATCGAGTACCGCGACGGGCGGCCGGTGCGCGTCGACACCGTCCTGATCTCCACCCAGCATCGCGAGGAGGTCGACGTCGAGACGCTCCTGAAGCCCGACATCGAGGCCGAGGTGATCGATCCGGTGCTGCGCGAGTTCTCGGACCTGGAGTCCACCGGCGCCCGGGTCCTGGTGAACCCGACCGGTCGGTTCGAGATCGGCGGCCCCAAGGCGGACACCGGCCTCACCGGCCGCAAGATCATCGTGGACACGTACGGCGGCTACGCCCCGCACGGCGGCGGCGCGTTCAGCGGCAAGGACCCCACGAAGGTCGACCGCTCGGCCGCGTACATGGCGCGGCACGTCGCCAAGACCGTCGTGGCTGCGGGCCTTGCCGATCGCTGCCAGCTGCAGGTCGCGTACGCGATCGGCACGGCGCATCCGGTGTCGCTGATGCTGGACACGTTCGGCACCGAGACGTGCGATCCCCAGAAGCTGCGCTCGGCGCTGTGGGACGTCTTCGACTTCCGTCCGGCCGCGATCATCGCGGCGCTCGACCTGCGGCGTCCGCTGTACCGCGAGACGGCCGCCTACGGGCACTTCGGACGCAAGGAGTTCCCGTGGGAGGCGACCGACCGCGCCGACGACCTCCGCAGCGCCGTCGGGTAGGCCCGTCGCGGTCTGCGTCGACCGCCCGCTCCTGTCGCTCGACCGCCCGTTCACGTACCGCCTCCCGACCGACCTCGACGCCGGAACGGGCTCGCTCGTGCAGGTGCCGTTCCACGGACGGGCGGTGCGGGGATGGATCGTTGGCGCGACCGACGACGTTCCCGACCGGGTTCTGCCGGTGCGGCGGGTGCTGTCGCCGCTCCGCTTCTTCGACGAGGAGTCGCTGGCGCTCCTTCGATGGGTGAGCGAACGCTACGTGGCGCCGCTGGCCACGGTGATCGGCCGGTCCCATCCGCCGCGGGTCGTCTCGGAGGAGCAGGCGGCGCCGGTGCCGCTGCGGTCCCGGGTGGCGGACGCGCCCACGATCGCCGCGGCCGCCCGGACGCTGGACGGATACCGCGGCGGTCCGGAGCTCCTCCGCGCGCTCTCGGGCGCCGCGGCGGGAGCGGCCGTCCTGCGGCCGGCCCCCGAGGAGGAGGCGTCGACCATCCTCGAGGCCGTGGTCGCGTGCGTGGCCTCGGGGCGGCGGGCTCTCGTCCTGGTGCCGGAGGCGTCCCCCGTGCCGGCCACCGCACGCCTCCTGGCGGATGCGTTCGGGGACCGGCTGGCGTTGCACCTCGGAGGTGACCGGCGGGAGCGCTATCGCCGGTGGCTCGCCGTCGCCGCGGGCCGATTCGACGTGGTGGTCGGTACGCACTCGTCGGTCTTCGCCCCGCTCGCCGAGCTGGGGCTGGTGGTCGTCGCTCGGGAGTCGCACCGGTCGCACCGCGAGGATCGCTCGCCCTACTACCACGTCCGCGACGTCGCGGTGGAACTCGCCCGCCGCGCGGGCGCCGTCTGCGTCCTGTCCGCGCTGTGTCCGTCGTCGGAGGCCGCCGCGCTCGGCCTCGCGGAGGTGGCGCCGCCGGATCGCCGGTGGCCGCCCGTCGAGGTGGTGCGCCCCGGCCCCGAGGGCCGGGCGCCGCGTCTGGTCCGGGCGCTCCGGGAGACGACCCGCGGGTTCCTGTTCGCGCCGCTCCCCGGCTACGGGATCGCGCAGGTCTGCCGCTCGTGCAGCGCGCCGGCGGCCTGCGCCGCGTGCGGCGGGATGCTCCGCTCCGCCGACGGCGCGGTCCGCTGCGTGGTCTGCGAGGCACCGGGCCGCTGCGCCTCATGCGGCGCGGCGAACTTCGGGATCCGACGCGGGGGCGCCGAGCGCGTGGAGGAGTGGGCGGACGCCCTCGCGCCCGTGCGGGTGCGGCGGCCGGCACGGCCGCGAGCCCCCCGCGAGCGGGAGATCCTCGTCGGCGGTCCCGAGAGCGTCCGCGACCTGGGACCGCTCGACCTGGATCTGGTGGGGATCCTCGACGCCGATCTGGCGGAGCGCCGGCCCGGCATCGGCGCCCGGGAGCAGGCGCTGGCCACCTGGATGGAGGCGGTGGGGTGGGCGTGGCCGCACGGCCGGGCGATCGTGCAGGCCTCGCGCGCGAACGATCCGCTCGTGCAGGCCGTCGTCCGGGGCACCCCGCATCGGTTCCACGCCGACGAGGCGCGTCGCCGCCTCGACGCCGGGTTCCCGGTCGGGGCGGCGGTGTTCCGCGTCGCGGGCACCGAACCGTTGGACCGGCGACTGGCGGAACTGGATCCCGTCACGTTGATCGGCTCGACGCTCGGCGACACCGTCGTGTGTCTCGTCGCGATCGATCGGTCAGCGGTTCCGGCGTTCGGAACGCTGGCGCGCGAGCTCGCCGGCACCGGTGTGGTGACACGCGTCGAGGCCGAACCCCACCTGTAGGATGCCGCGCGTGGCGATGCCGATCCGCATCCTGGGGGATCCCGTGCTGCGGGAACCGTCGAAGCCCGTCGAGCGGTTCGACCGGGCGCTTCGCCGCCTGGTCGACGAGATGACCGAGACGATGTACGCGGCGAACGGCGTGGGCCTCGCCGGCCCGCAGGTCGGCCTGTCGTACCGGCTGTTCACCTACGACGACGGTGAGACCGGCCCGTCGTTCCTCGCGAACCCGGAGTTGACGCTGCTGGAGGGCGAGCTGATCCGCGAGGAGGGATGTCTGTCGATCCCCGGCCCGTTCTATCCCACCGCCCGTGCGGCCCAGGTGCTGATCACCGGGGTCGACGAGCGGGGACGTCCGGTCCAGATCGAGGCGGAGGGACTGCTGGCCCGGATCTTCCAGCACGAGACCGACCACCTGGAGGGCGCCCTGTACATCGACCGCCTCGACGACGAGGGGCGACGCTCCGTGATGGCCGAGCTCCGGCAGATCGAGATGGGGCTCGCCGTGCCGCGGCAGCGCAGCAGAGACGACGAGGGGTAGGCGCCGTGGGCGCGCGTGTGGTCTACCTCGGCAACGATGCCTGGTCCGTGCCACCGCTCGAGGCCCTCGCCGGCGATCCCGGGATCGAGCCGGTCCTCGTGCTCACCCGGACGCCCAGACCGGGACGGCGTGGGGCGCCCCCGGCGCCCACACCGGTCGCGGTGAGCGCCCGCGCACTGGACCTGCCGCTCCTCGAGGTTCCGACCGTCGTCACCGGTCCCGGCCTGTCGGCGCTGCGCGAGGCCGACCCCGACGTCGTGGTCGTGGTGGCCTACGGCGAGCTCCTGCCGGCGGAGGTCCTGGAGGCGGGGAGGCTCGGCGCCGTGAACCTGCATCTCTCCCTCCTGCCGCGGTGGCGCGGCGCGAGCCCCGTGCAACACGCGCTGCTGGCGGGGGACACGGAGACGGGCGTCACCGCGATGCTGCTCGACGAGGATCTCGACACCGGCCCGGTGCTGGCGCAGGCCGCCGTGGCGGTCGAGGCCGAGGACGACGCCGGCCGCCTCGGAGCGCGGCTGGCGCGGCTGGGAGGTGAGCTGCTCGCGCACACGATCGTGGACCTCGCGGCGGAGCGGATCACGCCTCGCGCCCAGGACGACACCCTCGCCACCGTCGCGCCGAAGCTGACGGCCGAGGATCGCCGGCTGCGGTGGGACCGCCCGGCGGCGGAGCTGGTGGGGCGGGTGCGCGCGTTCGCCCCCCGGCCGGGCGCCGACACCCTGCGCGGCGGCCGCATCCTGAAGATCCTCGCCGCATCCGTCGCCGATGCGGGAGCCACCGGTCCCGCCGAGGCGGCGGCGGGGACGGTCGTGCGCGTCGACCCGGCGTGGTTCGAGGTCGCGGCGGGGGAGGGGGGCGTCCGCGTCCTCGAGGTCGCCGCCGAGGGACGGCCTCGGATGCCGGCCGGCGCATGGCTGCGGGGCTCGCGGCTCGAGCCCGGCGAGCGGCTCGGATGACGGACGAGGCCCGCGCCGTCGCGCTGGCGGCGATCCGCCGCGTGACCGAGCACGGAGGGTATTCGAACCTGGCGGTCCCGGCGGGCCTGCGGCGATCCGGCCTCGACGAGCAGGGTCGCGCGTTCGCAGCCGAGCTCGCGTACGGGACCCTGCGGCGGCTGGTGACGCTGGACTGGATGATCGCCGCCGCATCGAGCCGCCCGCCCGCCCGCATCAGCGCGGGAGCGCTGGCCGCGCTGCGGCTGGGCACGTACCAGCTCGCGTTCACGCGCGTGCCCGATCACGCCGCCGTCGCCGAGACCGTGGGGCTGGCCTCGGCGCGGGAGCGCGGGTTCGTGAACGCGGTGCTCCGCTCGCTCGCCCGCGGGAGACCGCCCATGCCCGGGGGCCACGGCGACCAGGAGGTATCCGTGCGGACCGGTCTGTCCGTGTGGGCGGTGGGCGAGCTCCGCCGCCTGCTGGGCGACGAGGCGGAGACCGCCGCCGCCGCGCTCGCGGAGCGGGCGGATCTCACGCTGCGCGCGAACCGGTGCCGCCGCACCGTCGCCGATCTGGAGCAGGATCTTCTGGCGGCCGGGCACCATCCCCGCCGCGGGGGCATCCACCCCGACACGCTGCTGCTGGAGGGCAGCGGCGATCCCACGGCGCTGCCGGGGTTCGCCGAGGGCTCGTTCGCGGTGCAGGACCAGGCGTCCGCGTTCGTCGTAGCGGCGCTGGACCCGCAGCCGGGCGAGCGGATCCTGGACGTCTGCGCGGGGCCCGGCGGGAAGCTGGCGCACATCGCGTGCGCGGTCGGTGAGACGGGTCTGGCGATCGGCGGCGACGTCCAGCCGCAGCGGGCGGCGCTGGTGTCCGCGACCGTGGCGCGACTGGGCGTGCCGGGGCACGTGCTGGCGCAGGACGCCCTGGCGCCGGCCCTGCGCGGTCCGTTCGATCGCGTGCTCGTCGACGCACCGTGCAGCGGCGTGGGCTCGGCGCGCCGCCGCCCCGAGCTGCTGTGGCGGGGCCGCCGCTCCGACCTGTCGGGCCTCGCGCGCCGGCAGGTGGCGATCGCGACGGCCGCGGCGGATCAGCTGCGTCCGGGCGGGCGCCTCGTCTACTCGGTCTGCACGTTCCCGCGGGCCGAGACGGACGCGGCATGCGATGCGTTGCAGGCGAAGCGGCCCGATCTTGAGCCGGTGGCGATCGAGGGTCCCGACGGGCCCGCGGACCGGGTCCGGCTGTGGCCGCACCTGCACGGCTGCGACGGGATGTTCGCCGCCGCCTTCCGGCGCCGGGCGCCGGGAGACCGGTAGGATCGCGCCGTGGCGAAGCTCTCCGCGTCGATCCTGTCCGCGGACCTCGCCCACCTCGGGGATCAGGTCCGCCTCGTGGAGCCGTTCGCTCAGGTGATCCACATCGACGTCATGGACGGCCGATTCGTACCGCCCCTCACGTTCGGACCCCTCGTCGTCGCGGCGGTGCGACGGGTCACCAGCCGCCGCCTGCATGGGCATCTCCAGGTGGAGACCCCGGAGTCGCTCCTGGACGAGCTCGCCGAGGCCGGCATGGATGCGGTCTCTGTCCACGTCGAGGCCGTGGACGACCCCCGCCCGGTCCTTGCGAAGGCGCGCGGGGCCGGCCTGGACGTGGGCCTGGCCGTCAATCCCGAGACCCCCGTAGAGCGGGTCCTGCCGTACCTGGAGGAGCTCGACGACGTGATCGTGATGAGCGTGCAGCCGGGCTGGGCGGGTCAGCCGTTCAACCCGATCTCGCTGCCGAAGGTCGATGCCGTGCGCGGGGAGCTCGAGCGCAGAGGCCTGGATGCCGATGTGGAGATCGACGGCGGCATCACGCCCGCGAACGCCCGCAAAGCCCTCGATGCGGGTGCGAACGTGCTGGTGGCCGCCTCGGCTATATTCCAGGCGACCGACATCGCCGCGGCCGCTCGGGAACTCTCCCGGATCGCCGCCGGCGGGGACGCCGCCGAGGGCGACGCATGAGCGAAGGAGGTGGGTGATGCCGGAGACGATCCTCGTGGTGGACGACGACCCCGACATCGCACGCTTCGTGGAGGTGAATCTCCGTTCCGCCGGGTACGAGGTCGCGGTGGCCGGCGACGGCGAGGAGGCGCTCGATAAGGCTGGAGCGCTCCGTCCCGACCTCGTGCTGCTGGACGTGATGATGCCCCGCATCGACGGGTTCGAGGTGGCGGCGCGGCTGCGGAAGAACCCCCAGACCGCCAACACGAGCATCATCATGCTCACTGCCAAGGCGCTCTCCGCGGACAAGGTCACGGGCCTGCAGTCGGGCGCCGACGACTACATCATCAAGCCGTTCGACCCCATCGAGCTGCTGGCCCGGGTGAAGGGAACGCTGCGGCGCGCGAAGGAGATGCGCAACCTCTCGCCGCTCACGGGGCTGCCCGGCAACATCCGGATCCAGGAGGAGATCGAGCGGCAGGTGCGGGACGCGCGTCCGTTCGCCGTCCTCTAC
This sequence comes from uncultured Actinomycetes bacterium, assembly GCA_963832225.1. Classification (GTDB taxonomy): domain Bacteria; phylum Actinomycetota; class UBA4738; order UBA4738; family HRBIN12; genus JALYMB01. The sequence goes on along the minus strand of CAWHTI010000001.1, from coordinate 240,224 downwards.
TGCGACCTGGACAACTTCAAGACGTACAACGACCAGAAGGGGTTCGTGCGGGGCGACCGGCTGATCCAGGCCACGGCGCGCACGATCCAGGACGCGGTGGTGGAGTTCGCCGGCGCGGAGAGTTTCGTGGGTCACGTCGGCGGCGACGACTTCGTGGCGGTGGTGCCCACCGACCTGGCCGAGGACATCGCCAAGCGGATCTGCGAACGGTTCGACGCGAGCCTCGGCGAGTTCTACGAGCCAGAGGATCTGGCCAAGGGCACCGTGCACATGGAGGACCGCAAGGGGGTCCTGCAGGACATCCCCCTCGTGGCGATCTCGATCGGCATCGCGACCACGGCCAAGCGCGCCTTCGCGCACTACGGCGAGGCCGTCGCCGTGGCCACGGAGATGAAGCAGTTCGCCAAGCGCGACGGCGGTTCCAGCTACGCCGTCGACCGCCGCATGCCCTGAGCCCCAGGGGCTCAGCCGCCCCGGCGGTGCACCCTCCGTCCGGTGTGGCCCGCCTATACTGGATGCACGAAGTTCGTCTTCGGGGCGGGGTGCGATTCCCCACCGGCGGTGACAGTCCGCGACCCTCCGCGAGCCACGCGGGGGTGGACCCGGCGAGATTCCGGGACCGACCGTGAAAGTCGGGATGGGAGGAGACGAGCGACGCGGTGGCGCACGCCTGCGCCGCCGCCTGGCTCGTGCGCACCCACCGCCCCGGACACGAAGCGGCAGCGCCAACAGGGCGGAGACGCGGTGGACGAGGCACGGCACATGCGCAGGGCCCTGGAGCTCGCGGAGCGAGGCTGGGGCCACGTCGCGCCCAATCCCATGGTCGGCGCCCTCGTCGTCCGCGGCGACGAGGTCGTGGGCGAGGGCTGGTTCGAGGGCCCTCGGGGCCGCCCGCACGCCGAGGTGCGGGCCCTGCGCGCGGCGGGCGCGCGAGCGCGCGGCGCCACGGTCGTCTGCTCGCTCGAGCCGTGTGACCACACCGGGAGCACCCCGCCCTGCACCCGGGCGCTGATCGAGGCCGGGCGTCGCCCGCGTGGTGGTCGGCGCGGTGGATCCGAACCCACTCGTGGACGGGCGGGGCATCGCGGACGCCTCGCGGGCGGCTGGCATCGAGGTCGTCGCTCGGTCCGCTGGCCGACGAGGCGCACCGGCTGAACGCCGCCTTCGAGCGCCACGTCACCACCGGCATGCCGTTCGTGGTCCTGAAGACGGCCGCCTCGCTCGACGGCAAGGCCGCCGCCCGCGACGGCTCGTCCCGGTGGATCACCGGCGAGGAGGCCCGCGCCGACGCGCATCGGCTGCGGGCCTGGGCCGACGCGATCGTGGTCGGAGCCGGCACGGTGGCCGCCGACGACCCGCAGCTCACCGTCCGCGACCCCGCCCATCCCGGGCGCCACCCCGCCGATGCGGGTCGCCATCGACACGTCCGGCCGCCTGCCCGCGTCGGGTCGGCTCTTCGAGGGCGGCGCGCCAACGCTCGTGGCCACGACCGACCTCGCGCCCGACGGCCGACGCACCGAATGGCGAGGCGGCCGGCGCCGAGGTCGCGACCCTCGACCGCGACGCGACCGGCGGCGTCTCGCTGCCCGGCGCTGCTGGCCGCGCTCGGCAAGCGCGACGTCCAGGGCGTCCTGCTCGAGGGAGGCCCCACCCTCGCGTGGAGCGCGATCCGGGACGGGGTCGTCGACCGGGTCGTCTGGTACCTCGCCCCCGACCCTGGTGGGCGGGGCGGACGCGCCCGGCGCGCTGGGCGGCGAGGGGTTCGCATCGATCGCCGACGCGCTGCGGCTGGAGCTCACGTGTCCGTCGAGCGGCTCGGCGCCGACCTTCGATTGGAGGCCGATGTTCACCGGGATCGTTGAGGAGCGGGGCGAGGTGCGCACGTCGCACGGACCATCGCCTGGAGGTCGCGTGCCGGACGGTCCCGCGCGACAGCGGGGTCGGCGCCTCCGTGGCGGTGAACGGCGTCTGCCTCACGGTGGTGGAGCGCGGCGAGGACCGCCTCGCGTTCGACGTCTCCCCGGAGACGCTGAGCAGATCGAGCCTTCGCCGGCTCGCCGCCGGGCGACCCCGTGAACCTCGAGCGTCCCGCGACGCTCGGGACGCGACTGGGCGGCCACCTGGTGCAGGGGCACGTGGACGGCGTCGGCGAGGTCGCCGCCGTCTCGCGACGACGGCGCGGGAGGGGCCGTCGTCACGGTCCGCATCCCGGCGGATCTCCTGCGCTACGTGGTCGAGAAGGGCTCGATCACCGTCGACGGCGTCAGCCTCACGGTGGCGACCGCTGCACGCGGACGGCGTGGACGTCGCGCTGATCCCGCACACCCTCGCCGTCACCACGTTCGGGCGCCGCACGCCCGGGCGACCCCGTGAACCTCGAGGTCGACGTGATCGCGAAGTACGTGGCCAAGAACGTGGCCAAGTACGTGGAAAGACTGCTCGGAAGGAGCGACCGATGAGCGAGACAGTGCAGGATCCGGCCGGCACGGCGGAGGATGCGAGGCGGCCTTCGCCACGATCGAGGAGGCGGTCGACGACATCAGGGCCGGACGGATGGTGCTCGTGGTCGACGACGCCGACCGGGAGAACGAGGGCGACTTCATCATGGCGGCCGAGGCGGCGACGGCCGCACGACATCAACTTCATGGTCACCCACGGCCGGGGGATCGTGTGCCTGCCGGTCGCCGCATGGCGGCTCGACGAGCTGGGGATCCAGCAGATGGTCTCCGACGGCAGCAGCGACGAGACGGCGTTCACGGTCTCGATCGACTACCGGCCGCAGATCACCACGGGGACGAGCGCCCACGACCGCGCGGTGACCGCCCGGGCGATCGCCGACCCGGCGGTGAAGGCCGCCGGACTTCCAGAAGCCCGGTCACGTCTTCCCGCTGCGCGCGAAGGAGGGCGGGGTCCTGCGTCGCGCGGGGCACACCGAGGCGGCGGTCGACCTGGTGACCCTTGCCGGCATGTTCCCGGCCGGCGTGATCTGCGAGGTCATGCATCCGGACGGCACCATGGCGCGCCTGCCCGAGCTCGATCCGGGTCGCGAGGGAGCACGGCATGAAGCTGATCTCGATCGCCGACCTGATCGAGTACCGGCGCCGGCGCGAGGCGCTCGTGGCCAGGGTCGCCGAGGCCGCCATCCCCACGCCGTACGGCGAGTTCCGCTCCTACGCCTACGAGAGCACCGTGGACGGGCGGACCCACGTGGCCCTGGTGCTCGGAGAGATCGGCGACGGCGCGGGAGTGCTGACGCGGGTCCACTCCGAGTGCCTGACCGGCGACGTCTTCGGGTCACTGCGGTGCGACTGCGGCGCGCAGCTCGAACGCGCGATGGCGATGATCGGCGACGAGGGCCGCGGGGTGGTTCTGTACATCCGGGGACACGAGGGCCGCGCGATCGGGCTCACGCACAAGCTCCGGGCCTACGAGCTGCAGGATCGCGGCCGGGACACCGTCGAGGCGAACCTCGAGCTCGGGCTTCCCCGCGGACCAGCGCGACTACGGGATCGGCGCGCAGATCCTGGTGGACCTCGGGGTGCGGACGATGCGCCTGCTCACGAACAACCCGCACAAGCGGGCGGGCCTCGAGGGCTACGGCCTCGCGATCGAGGAGCGCCTGCCGATCGAGACCGAGCCCACGCCGCAGAACGTGAACTACCTGCGGGCGAAGCGGGAGAAGATGGGGCACCTCCTGGACGGGCTGCCGGCGGAGGAGCGCGTGTGAGGACGTTCGAGGGCACGCCGGCCGGTGGTGGCCGTCGGATCGCCGTGGTGGCGGCCCGGTTCAACGAGGTCGATCACGGCGCGGCTCCTGCAGGGCGCGCTGGACGGGCTGCGGTCGTTCGGCGTGGCCGACGACGACGTGGACGTCGCGTGGGTGCCCGGCGCCTTCGAGATCCCGCTCGTGGCGCAGCGCCTCGCGTCGTCGCGCGACTACGACGCCGTGATCTGCCTGGGCGCCGTGATCCGGGGCGACACCGCCCACTTCGAGCTGGTGGCAGCGGAGACCGCGCGCGGGATCATGGAGGCGGCACGCGCGCCACCGGCGTGCCGGTGATCTTCGAGGTGCTGGCAACGGACGATCTCGCGCAGGCGGAGGCGCGGGCCGGCGGAGCACACGGCAACAAGGGGTGGGAGGCCGCGCGGGCGGCCCTGGAGATGGCGGCGCTGCTCGACGCCATGCCGAAGGAGTCGGAGCCATGATCATCGACAAGCCGTGGGGGAAGGTGGCCACGTACGCCCTGAACCAGCCGTCCTCCGTCAGGGTCATCACCGTGGAGCCGGGCCAGGAGACGAGCGTGCACTACCACCGGATGCGAGACGAGACCTGGGTCGTGCTGGACCCGAGCCTGATGATCCAGGTCGGGAACCGGGAGGTCGACGCACAGCCGGGAGAGGAGTTCATGGTGCCGGCGGAGGAGACCCACCGGATCGCCAACCGCGGCTCGGTGCGGGGCCGCGTCCTGGAGATCGCCTACGGGTACACCACCGAGGACGACACCCAGCGACTGGAGGACGCCTACGGCCGCCCCCTGGAGCCGGACTGGTGAGGCCACCGGCGGACCCGCCCGGCCCGCAGGCGCTCCGATCGGCGCCTCGTCGACACGAGCCCGGACCACCTATACTTGCCCGAACGTCTTCGCCCAAGGTTCCAGCGTGCGCCGGCGGGTCCGGTGCATCTTTTTATCGTGGAGGTGATGCGGGGTCTCTCAAGATCCACGCGTGAACGACAGGATCAGGTCTCCCCAGGTGCGCCTGGTGGGCGCCGACGGTTCGCAGATCGGCATCGTCGAGGTCGCCGACGCGCTCCGGCAGGCGCGCGATCTGGATCTGGATCTCGTCGAGGTCGCACCGCAGGCCACGCCCCCGGTGTGCCGGATCATGGACTACGGCAAGTACAAGTACGAGCGGGACATCCGTCAGAAGGAGGCCCGCAAGAAGCAGTCCAGGATCGACGTCAAGGAGATCAAGTTCCGACCGAAGATCGACCCGCACGACTACGCCACGAAGAAGGGGCACGTCGAGCGGTTCCTTCGGGCGGGGCAGCGCGTGAAGGTGACCATCATGTTCCGCGGGCGCGAGATGGCGCACACGGAGCTCGGCCGGAAGATCCTGGACCGGCTGGTCGTCGACCTGGCCGACATGGCGGTCGTGGACTCGGCGCCCAAGCAGGACGGCCGCAACATGATCATGGTCGTCGCCCCGACGAAGAAGAAGGAGTCCGACCACGCCGAGGAGGCGCCGGATCAGGCTCCCGCAGCCAGCGAAGGATAGGCCTCAAGTAGCGGAGCGGTAGGCCTCATGGAGATAGGCCTCAAGTAGCGGAGCGGTAGGCCTTACGGAGGAACGCATGCCCAAGCAGAAGACTCACAGCGCCACGTCGAAGCGGTTCCGGATCACCCGAAACGGTAAGGTCCTGCACCGCAAAGCGACGGGGAACCACATGCTCACGAAGAAGTCCGGGAGCCGCCGGCGCCGGATCGAGGGCATGGCCGAGGTGACCGCCGAGCGGACCAACATCCGCCGACTCCTGGGGAAGTGACCACATGGCGCGAGTGAAGCGATCCGTCAACGCGAAGAAGAAGCGCCGGGAGATCCTGGAGGCCGCGAAGGGCTACACGGGTGTGCGCCGCAAGCGCTACCGCATGGCCAAGGAGCAGGTCCAGCACTCCGGCGTCTACGCGTACCGCGACCGCCGCGACCGCAAGGCCCAGTTCCGCAGGCTCTGGATCACGCGGATCAACGCCGGCGTGCGTCCGCACGGCATCTCCTATTCCGTGTTCATCAACGGGCTCAAGACCGCCGGGGTCGAGGTCGATCGCAAGATCCTCGCCGACCTGGCCGTCCACGACCCGGCGGCGTTCGCGCAGCTCGTCGAGACGGCCAAGGCCGCGTCCTCGGCCGGCGCCGGGCGCTAGGTCACCGCCGCTCCCGGGGGCTCCCGCCCGACCCCCGCCGTCGATCCGCGAGGGGGCCCGGTGATCACCTCCGCCAGGAATCCGAAGGTCGCACAGGCCGTCCGACTCAAGCGGCACGCCTTCAGGGAGGAGGACGGGCACTTCCTGGCCGAGGGCCCCCAGGCCGTCCGCGAGGCCCTGGCCGGGGACCGGCTGCTGGAGACGCTCTTCGCGGTGAACGAGGTCGACCCCCTGGTGGTTCAGGCCGGGCGGGCGGGTGCCGAGGTTCATCTGGTGAGCGAGGACGTGATGGGCAGGCTCACGTCGACGGTGACGCCTCAGGGGCTGGTGGGGGTGGTGCCGCACGTCGACGTGGGCCTCGAGGCGCTGGCCACGGGCTGCGTCGCGGTCCTGCACGAGGTCCGCGATCCCGGGAACGCCGGGACGGTGCTGCGATCGGCCGACGCCGCGGGCGCCGCGGGCGTGGTGTTCACCGAGACGTCGGTGGACGTGTACAACCCCAAGACGGTCCGAGCCTCCGCGGGGTCCCTGTTCCACCTGCCGGTCGTCCGCGGTGTCTCGACCGCCGATGCGCTCGGCCACCTCCGAGGTCGCGGCTTCCGCATCCTCGCGATGGCCGCCGACGGAGCGCAGGACATCTACGACGAGGACCTGTGGGGGCCGGTTGCGTTCGTGTTCGGCAACGAGGCGCACGGCCTGCCCGAGGAGGTGGTCCGTGAGGCGGACGCGGTGGTGCGCGTCCCGCACGCCGGGCGGGCCGAGTCCCTCAATCTCGCCGCGGCGGCCACCGTCTGCCTGTTCGAGTGGACGCGCCGCCGGCGACAGGGATCGCGCGAGGCGCTCGAGACGATCGTGGCCGCGTCGGCGCACGACATCCGCTCGCCACTCACCGCGATGAAGGGCTTCGGGTACGCGCTGGAGCGGCGGTGGGAGGCCATGACGGACGACCAGCGCGCGATGATGCTGCAGGGCATCGTGTACGACGCGGATCGGATGGACACGATCGTCCGGCAGCTCGTCGACGCCGCCCGCGTCGTGGCCGGGAGCCTCGAGCTGTTCCCCGAGCAGATCGACCTGAGGCAGCTGGTGCAGGACCTTGGGGAGCACCTGCGCCGCGACCCCGACCATCCCGGTCTGGATTGGCGGGGCGAGGTGGGCACGATCCTGCTCGACCCGGCGCGGCTGCGAACCACGCTGCTCGCCTTCGTCGAGGCCGAGGTCTGGTGGGCGCGCCGGGGCGAGATCGCCGTCGAGGCCGAGCGCACCGGCGACGTCCTCCACCTGCGGGTCGTCCGCGACGGCGCCGAGGTCGACACGGACGGCGCCGAGCAGCTGTACCTCCCGCGCAAGCCCGGGACCGGCTCGGGCAGCAAGATCGGCCTGTACGTGGCCCGAGGTGTGGTGCAGGCCCAGGGCGGTCGCACGTGGGCCGAGGTGCTCGACGGACGCCTCGTGTTCCATCTCGAGCTGCCGCTCTCGACGTCCGGCTGACGGGCTACCGCCCCGGGGGGCGCCTGTACACTCGGCGTCCATGGACCGTGCCGAGGCGCAGCGCGCGTTCGAGGAGGAGCGCGAGCGCGGGCTCGCGCTCTTCGCCGCAGCCGCCGATCTCGATGCGTTGGAGGCAGCGCAATCGGCGGTGATGGGTCGCCGGTCCCGACTCGGTGAGCTCCAACGGTCGCTCGGCGGCATGTCGGAGGAGCGACCGGCGCGCGGTCGGCCGCACCGCCAACGAGGTCCGCGCCGCGCTGCAGGACGGCCTCGCGGCCAGGCTCGCGGCCCTCCGGGAAGCGGCCGAGGCGTCACTGCTGGAGGCGGACCGGCTGGACATGACCCTGCCTGGCCGGCGCCCCCGCCGCGGCTCGCTGCACCCCGTGACCCTCCTCGAATACGAGATCGTCGACGTCTTCCAGCGCCTCGGATTCCGGGTGGCCGAGGGGCCGGAGATCGAGGACGACTGGCACAACTTCCAGGCGCTCAACATCCCGCCCGACCATCCGGCACGCACCGTGAAGGACTCCCTCTACGTGGACGTACCGGGCCACCCGGAGCTGTTGCTGCGCACGGAGACCTCGGCGGTGCAGATCCGAACGATGCAGTCGCAGCCGCCGCCCGTGTACGTCGTGGCGCCGGGCCGCGTGTACCGGCGGGAGACGCCCGACCCCACCCATTCGCCGGTCTTCCATCAGGTCGAGGGGCTGGCGGTGGACGAGGGCATCACGTTCGGCGACATGAAGGGCGTGCTGGAGACCGTGGCCAAGGAGCTGTTCGGCGAGGATCGTCGCGTGCGGCTCGGGCCGGCGTACTTCCCGTTCGTCGAGCCGGGCGCGGAGCTGGGCGTGTCGTGCTTCGCGTGCGACGGCGCGGGCTGCCGGATCTGCGGCTCGGGGTGGATCGAGCTGCTCGGGTGCGGCATGGTGCATCCGCGGGTCCTCGAGAACTGCGGGTACGACCCCGAGCGGTACACGGGCTTCGCCTTCGGCCTCGGGATCGACCGCGTCGCGCTGCTCCGCTACGCGATCCCGGACATCCGACTGCTCGCCGAGGGCGACGTGCGGTTCCTCTCGCAGTGGGGAGCGACGGCATGAAGGTGGTGCTCTCGTGGCTGCGCGAGTTCGCGCAGACGGACCTGGACGCCGACGAGCTCGCCGAGCTCATCAACGCGCGCGGCGTCAAGATCGAGGGCGTCCTGCGACCGTGGACCGGCCTGGACGGCGTCGTGGCGGCGCGCGTCGTGGAGGTGGCCGACCACCCCGGCTCGGATCGGCTGTGCGTGGCGCAGGTGCAGGACGGAGCGGGGACGCATCAGGTGGTGGTCGGCGTCCGCAACATGGCGCCGGGCGACGTCGTGCCCTGGGCCAGGCCGGGGTCCCGTGTGCCGATCCTGCCGGCGCCGCTGGCGGCGAAGGAGCTCCGTGGCGTCGTCTCCAACGGGATGCTCTGCGCGCCCGACGAGCTGGGGATCTCCGCCGACCACGGCGGGATCCTGCTGCTGAACGATCAGGAGCTCGAGCCGGGCGCCGACGTCAAGGCCGCTCTCGGGCTGGACGACGCGGTCCTCGACATCGAGGTGGAGCCGAACCGGCCTGACTTCCTGTCCGTCTTCGGTGTCGCCAGGGAGGTCGCGGCGGCCACGGGCGTCCCGCTGCTCGAACCCGACCTCGCCGTGGAGGAGACCGACGAGGCGGCGGCCGACGCGGCCACGATCGAGCTGCGCGATCGTGAGGGCTGCCCTCGCTACCTGGCGCGGGTGATCCGCGGGGTGCGCCCGGCCGCATCGCCGCTGCGCGTGCAGGCGCGGCTGACGGCCTCGGGCATGCGGCCGATCAACGCGGTGGTCGACGCCACGAACTACGCCATGCTCGAGCTCGGCCAGCCCCTGCACGCGTTCGACCTCGATCGGCTCGCGGGCCCCGGCATCGTCGTCCGCCGCGCCGGGGACGGCGAACGGCTGCGGACGCTCGACGACGTCGAGCGCGGACTGACCTCTGAGGACCTGCTGATCTGCGACCTGGAACGGCCGGTGGCGGTCGCCGGCGTGATGGGCGGCGCCGAGGCCGAGGTCTCCGAGCACACGTCGTCGATCCTCCTGGAGGCGGCGTACTTCACGCGCACCGGCGTGCTGCGCACCGCGCGCCGCCTCGGCCTGCACAGCGAGGCGTCCCATCGGTTCGAGCGGGGGACGGATCCCGAGGCACCGCCGCTCGGGGCGGCCCGCTGCGCGGGTCTGATCGCTGCGTGGAGCGGGGGCAGCGTGCTCCGAGGTGTCGCCGAGGACGGTGAGAGCCCGCCCCGGCGGTGGGTGGAGATGCGCCCCTCGCGCGCGACCGCCCTGCTCGGCTACGAGGTCGGCGCCGGGGACGCCCAGAAGGTCTTCGAGACGCTGCGCATGCCGTCGAGCTCGCCTGAGCCGGACCGGCTCGCGGTGGAGGTGCCCGGCTACCGCGTGGACATCGAGGGCGAGGTCGACCTCATCGAGGAGGTGGCCCGCATCCAGGGCTACGACCGCATCGAGTCCACGATGCCCACCGTCCACCAGGCCGGCGGGCTGCCGGCCCCGTACGCGTTCGTGCGCCGGCTGCGCGAGATCCTGCTGCGAGCCGGCCTGCACGAGACACGGCTGCTCTCGTTCGCCTCGCAGGACGACCTGGCTCTCATGGGGGATCGCGAGGAGGAGGCGGTTCGACTGGCGAACCCCCTGCAGGCGGACGAGTCGTTCCTGCGCACGAGACTCATCCCCGGCCTGCTCCGGGCGGCCGCGCGCAACCGGGCGGGCGCGGTCCGGTCGGTGCCGCTGTTCGAGGTCGGCACCGTGTTCCGCATGGGGGATCCGGTGGCCGAGCGGACCGCGGTCGCCGTGGTGCTCAACGGCCCCGCCGCCGAGGGGTGGCACAGCGGCCCACGCCCGTTCGACGCCCTCGACGCGACCGGTGTGCTCGAGGCCGTGTTCGAGGAGCTGCGGATCGAGACCTGGTCGCACGGCGATCCGGCGGGCGCGCCGATGCACCCCGGCCGGTCCGCGACGGTCCTGATCGACGGCCGGCCGGCCGGCGTGGTCGGGGAGCTCCATCCCCGCGTCGGCGGCAGACCTGGAGCTCGACGGGCGCGTCGCCCTCGCCGAGTTGGATGTGGAGGCGCTGCGCGCGGCGGCCGAAGCTGCCCGGTTCGACCTGGCCGACGTGCCCCGGTTCCCGCCGGTGCGCCGGGACCTGGCGTTCGTGGTCCCGGAGGAGGCCGCGGCGGGCGCCGTCGGCGTCGCGCTCCGGGAGGCGGCCGGCGAGCTGCTGGGCTCCTCGCTGCTGTTCGATGTGCACCGGGGCGATCCCCTGCCGCCGGGGACCAAGAGCCTGGCCTTCGCCGTCGAGTTCCGCGCGCCCGACCGGACCCTGACCGGCGACGAGGCGGACCGAGCGGTCGTGGCGATCGTCGAGCGGCTCTCCGCGGGTTTCGGCGCGACGCTGCGGGCCGGCTGACCGCGGGTCTCCGCCACGACCCACCCGATCACACCGACACCGATTCCCGGTGTTCGGCGGCAGCCGGTAGACTCCGCGCCGTGAAGAAGGACTTCCTGAGCGTCGACGATCTGGACTCCGGCGAACTGGCGGATCTGCTGCGGCTGTCGGTCGACGTGAAGGCGCGGCCCGAGGCCTACGCCGAGCACCTGCGCGGGCGCTCCGCAGCGTTGATCTTCGAGAAACCGTCCACGCGGACGCGCGTCTCGTTCGAAGTGGCGGTGAGCTCCAGCGGCGGACACGCGGTGGTGTTGAACGCGAGCGACCTCCAGCTGGGCCGCGGGGAGACGATCGAGGACACGGGCCGCGTGCTCTCCCGGTACGTCGATGCCATCGTCCTGCGGACCTTCGAGCAGGAGCGCCTGGAGGTGCTGGCCCGGTCGGCGTCCGTGCCCGTGGTGAACTCCCTGTCCGACTTCGAGCATCCGTGCCAGGCGCTCGCCGATCTGCTCACGGTGCAGGAGCGGCTGGGGTCGCTCGCCGGCCGCACCCTGGTGTACCTGGGCGACGGCAACAACGTCGCCCACTCACTGCTCCTTGCCGGCGCGCTCTCGGGCATGACGGTCCGGTGCGCCACCCCGCCCGGCTTCGAGCCGATCCCGCAGGTGGTGCACCGCGCGGAGGAGATCGCCGCCGCGGACGGGCGGGGCGGTCGAGATCCTGCACGATCCCATGGAGGCCGCCACCGACGCCGACGTCCTGTACACGGACGTGTGGGCGAGCATGGGGCAGGAGGCGGAGTCCGATGAGCGCGCCCTCGTCTTCCCCGCCTATCAGGTGAGCCAGAAGCTCGTGGACGTGGCCGCCGACGACGTCGTGGTGCTGCACTGCCTTCCGGCCCATCGCGGGCAGGAGATCACCGACGAGGTGATCGACGGGCCGCACTCGGCCGTGTGGGATCAGGCGGAGAACCGCGTGCACACGCAACGGGCGCTGCTCCTTCGGCTCCTCGGCCTCGCGTAGGTCGTGGCGCGGACCAACGACGCCGTCGAGGCCATGCTGTACGAGTTCGCGGATCTGCTCTCGATCGTCGCGGGCGACCCGTACAAGCCACGCGCCTACGAGAAGGCCGCACGCTCGGTGGGCGGTCACCATGCGGATCTCGCCGGTCTCGACGAACAGGGGATCCTGGCGATCCCCAACGTCGGCCGGTCGATCGCGGACAAGATCGTGGAGTTCCTTCGATCGGGGACGTTCCCGGAGTTGGAGGAGCTGCGGGCGAAGATCCCGCCCGGCGTGCGCGAGATGACGGCCCTGCCGAACTTCGGCCCGAAGAAGGCGATGCTCGTGTACCAGGAGCTCGGCATCGCGACGGTGGAGGATCTGGTCGCGGCGGCGCAGGACGGATCGCTCCGGGGCCTCAAGGGCTTCTCCAAGAAGACGGAGGAGAACATCCTCGCCGGGGTCGTCCGGGTGCAGGAGACCGGCGGGCGGGTTCAGGTGGACGTGGCACTGGAGCTCGCGGAGCTGCTCCTGGAGCGGCTGCGGGCGATCCCCGTCGTCCGTCGCGCCGACCACGCGGGCTCGTTGCGGCGCATGGCCGAGACGATCGGGGACGTGGACCTGCTCGTCGCCGCCGACGACGCCGCGCCGGTCATGGACGCGTTCACCGGCCACGGGGTCGTGGATCGCGTCCTGGCGAAGGGCGAGACGAAGTCCTCGATCCTCACGCGCTCGGGACTCCAGGTCGACCTGCGGGTCGTCCCGCTCGAGGTCTGGGGCGCCGCGATGATCTACTTCACCGGCTCGAAGGCCCACAACATCCGGATCCGCGAGATCGCGGTCCGCGCGGGGCTCAAGCTGAGCGAGTACGGACTGTTCGTCGCGAAGAGCGGCGATCTGATCGTCGCCCAGACGGAGGAGGAGGTGTACGAGCGCCTGGGCCTGCCGTGGATCCCGCCCACGATGCGTGAGGATCGCGGCGAGGTCGAGGCGGCCCTGGCCGGCACCCTGCCCACGGTGCTGGAACGCAGCGATCTGCGCGGCGACCTGCACACGCACACGAACCTCACCGACGGCGTCGCGTCGCTCGAGACGATGCTCGAGGCCGCGGCCGCGCACCGGTACGCGTACTACGCCGTGACCGACCACGCGCCGAACCTGTGGATGCAGCGCATGACGGACGAGAAGATGTTGGCTCAGCGGGTGCAGCTCCGCTCGCTGCAGGAGCGCTACCCGAAGATGCGGCTGCTCCACGGCACGGAGCTCAACATCGATCCCGAAGGCAACGTCGACTGGGACGCGGAGTTCCTGTCGGGCTTCGACGTCACGGTGGCCTCGGTGCACTCGCACTTCACCCAGCCGCGCGAGGAGATGACGCGCCGGGTGATCCGCGCCATGGAGAACCCGCACGTGAACATCATCGGCCACCTCACGGGCCGCAAGATCGGCAGGCGGCCGCCGATCGACCTCGACCTCGAGGAGGTGTTCCGCGCGGCGGCCCGGACCGGCACGGCGCTGGAGATCAACGCCTATCCCGACCGCCTCGACCTACGGGACGAGCATGTGCTCTGGGCGCGCCGGCACGGCGTGCGGTTCTCGGTCGACACCGACTCCCACGCGGTCAAGCACCTCGACGTGATGCCCTACGGCGTCGCCACCGCGCAGCGTGGCTGGCTCACCCGCGACGACGTCATCAACACGTGGCCGATCACGAAGCTCACGACGTTCCTGCGGAAGGGGCGGCCCGCCTGAGTCGCCGGCGCCTGCCGCGCACCTTCTTCGCCCGGCCGGCCGTCGAGGTGGCGCCCGACCTCCTCGGCCGCACGCTCGTGCGGCTCGCTGGCCGACGGCACGCGCCTGTCGGCGTCGATCGTCGAGACCGAGGCCTACGAGCCGGGCGATCCCGCGAGCCACGGCTATCGGCGCAGGAGCGCGCGCAACGCCACGATGTTCGGCCCGCCGGGACGGCTCTACGTCTACTTCACGTACGGCAACCACTGGATGATGAACGTGGTCACGCGCCGCGACGGCGACCCGAGCGCCGTGCTGCTCCGCGCGGCGCGTCCGGTGGAGGGCCTCGCGGAGATGGCGCGACGCCGGGGTCGCGAGCGCGACATCGAGCTGGGCTCCGGCCCCGGGAAGCTCTGCCAGGCGATGGACGTGGACCGCGGCCTGGACGGCGAGGATCTGGTCCGCGGCCGCACGGATCTGGCTCGAGGCGGGGTCGCCGGTCGGAGCCGGCGGAGATCGTCGCCGGGATCCGCGTGGGCATCAGCGCCGGGCTCGACCATCCGTGGCGGTTCCGGGTCGCGGACGACCCGTTCGTGTCGAAGGGCCGTCCGGGGCCCCCTCGGGGCTCAAGGAGCGAAGCGGTAGCCCCCCAAGGCGGCTCGAGTAGCGAAGCGGTAGCCCTCCAAGGGGCTCAAGTAGCGAAGCGGTAGCCCTCCAAGGGGGGCCGCGTCGGTCCCAGGAGCGTGCCGAGCAGCGTGCTAGGGCTGGGACGTATCCTTCGACACCGTGATCGTCACCGTGCTCGTCTGATACGCGGACGTGCCGGCCTGGGGCGTCTGCGCGATCACCGTCCCCACCGGCTGCGTCGAATCGGCGAGCCGCACCTCGACGTAGAAGCCCGCCCGCTGCAACAGCTGCTCGGCGCCGCTCTGGGACATGCCGATCACCGACGGGACCGAGACGCGCTGCGCCGAGGACGGCTCCCGGCAGGTCCGGGTGGGCTCGGAGCCCTCGATGAACGGCAGGGTGTCGATGTTCTGCGGCAGCGTGTACTGGTTCGGCAGGCACAGCGGGTCCTGGGTGATGTCGACGGCGACGTTCACGTAGCGGACCTCCGGCGTCGGGAAGTCCTTCACCGGCATGCCGGCGGTGGCCGTTCCATGAACGACTTCCAGATGAACGCCGGCCAGGTGCCACCGAACACCGTGATCCGCGTCCGCGGCGGCTCCATCGGGATCTGCCCCTCGGGGAAGCCCACCCACACCGCGACGGACAGCTGCGGGATCGCGCCTGCGAACCAGGCGTCGCGGTAGGAGTCCTCCGTCCCCGTCTTGCCGATCTGGGGGCGGGACGGATCGAGGATCGCGTTCTGCCCCGTCCCGGACGACACGACCTGCTCCAGGATGCCGTCGGCGACCGAGACGATCTTCGGATCGACGACCCGCTTGCGCTCGGACTGCGACTGGAACAGGATCTCGCCCCGCGCGTCCGTGATCGAGATCACGGGGGTCGGCTGCACGTGGAACCCCCCGGTCGCGAGCGTGCCGTAGGCCGACGCCATCTCGAGGGTGTTCACCTCGTTCGCGCCCAGGACGGCCGCCTCGACCGCCTGGAGCGAGCTGCCCTCGCCGCTGGGCTCGCTGACGCGCCGGCAACAGCGGATCCCCATGCGCTGGGCCGCCTCGACGACCGTGTCCGCGCCCAGACGGTCGATCAGCTGCGCGTAGACGGTATTCACCGAGTTGATCGTGGCGTCCTCGAGCGTCAGGCTGCCGTAGCTGCCGCCCTCGGAGTTCGAGACCGGCCACACCTCGCCGTTGTCGAGCGGGATCTCGATCGAGCCCGGCGCCGCGAACACGGTCTGCGGTGAGATCCCGTTCTCGAGCGCCGCCACGAGGGCGAAGGGCTTGAACGAAGAGCCCGCCTGGCGGCCGCTGCTCCCGCCGGTCGCGAGGTTCAGCTTCGCGAACTCCGAGCGCTCGTCCCAGAAGTCCCGGCCGCCGACCATCGCCCGGACGTAGCCGTTCCGCGGATCGATCACGGTCATGGCGCCGTAGGGGTCGTTGTTGTACGTGAGGACCGAGTTCACGGCGCGGTCCGCGTAGATCTGCAGCTGCGGGTCGACGGTGGTCGTGATGCGCAGCCCGCCGTTGAACAGGAGGTCCTCCCGGTCGGTGCGCTCCTCACCGAACTTCGGGTTGGAGAGGAACCACTCCATGAAGTAGTCCACGAAGTACGCGTCGTCGTACGTGATCTCCTCGTCGGGAGACCGCAGGCGGATCGCCTGGGACGCGGCGCGGTCGTGGGCCGCCTGATCGATCAGTCCCTGCGACAGCATCGCGTCCAGGACCTCGCCGCGCCGGCGCACCGCGCGCTTGGGGTGCTGGGCGGGATCGAAGGTGTTGGGCGCGCGGATCGAGCCCGCCAGCGTGGCGGCCTGCGCGAGGCTGAGGTCCTTCGCGTCCTCGTCGAAGAACTGCCGGGCGGCGGCCTGGACGCCGTACGCGCCCTGCCCGAAGTACACCGTGTTCAGGTACTTCGCCAGGATCTGCTCCTTGGAGAGCTTCTCCTCGAGCTGCCATGCGAGAGCCGCCTCGTCGATCTTGCGGGCCAGGGTCACGTCGTTGCCGACGTAGAGGTTCTTCACGAGCTGCTGCGTGATGGTGGAGCCGCCCTCCACGTAGCCGCCCGCGCGGACGTCGATGTAGGCGGCCCGCAGGAGCGCTCGGCCGTCCACGCCGTGGTGGTACCAGAACCGCTGGTCCTCGATCGCGACCACGGCGTCCTTGATCGACTGCGGCATCTGGGCGTAGCCGAGGACGACGCGGTCCTCGCCGGCGTGGAGCTCCGTGATCAGGGACCCGTCGGCGGCGTAGAGGAACGAGGTCTGCGCTAGCTGCTTGGGCTTGGCGTCCTCGAGCTGAGGCAGGCCGCAGGCGCTGCTCGCGACGGTGAGGATCAGGCAGCCGAGCGCGATCGCGCGCCGCATCTGCATGGGCCGTCGATGATACCCCTGGCGCCACATCCCCACTGGTAGCATCCGGTCGGCCATGGCCGATGCGCTCGCGACCCTGACCTCCGGCGCCGCCGAGATCGTCCCGCGCGACGGCCTCCGGGCCAAGCTCGAGCTCGGCCGGCCGTTGCGGGTGAAGCTCGGCATCGATCCCAACCGTCCGGACCTCCATCTGGGTCACAGCGTGGTGCTGCGCACGCTCCGGCGGTTCCAGGATCTCGGGCACACCGCCGTGCTCATCATCGGAGACTTCACGGGACGGGTGGGGGATCCATCGGGTCGCTCCGAGACCCGCACCCTGCTGTCGGCCGAGGAGATGGAGGCCAACGCCCGGAGCTACTTCGATCAGGCCGGGCACGTGCTGGACCTGGCGACGGCGGAGGTGCGCCACAACGCCGAGTGGCTGGGCGCGATGAACATGGAGGAGCTGGTGCGCCTCGCCTCGGCGGCCACGGTGGCGCAGATGCTTGACCGCGACGACTTCCGCACCCGGTATCGGGGCGGGCAGCCGATCTCGATCGTCGAGTTCCTCTACCCCCTGTTCCAGGCGATGGACTCCGTCCAGGTGCAGGCGGACGTGGAGATCGGCGGCACCGACCAGACCTTCAACCTGCTCCTGGGCCGGGAGATCCAGCGGGCCTACGGACAGGAGCCCCAGGTCGTGCTCACGACGCCGCTGCTGGAGGGGACCGACGGCGTCCGAAAGATGTCGAAGTCCTTCGACAACTACGTCGGCCTCACGGAGCCCGCCGACGACATGTTCGGCAAGGTGATGCGGGTGCCCGACGAGCTCGTGGCGCGCTACCTGCGCCTCACCACGGGTGTGGATCCCGCCGAGGCGGACCGGATCGAGGCGGGGCTGGCCGACGGCGGCCTCGTGGCCGTCGAGCAGAAGCGCCGTCTGGCGAGGGAGATCGTGGATCTGTACCACGGGGCCGGGGCGGGTTCCGCGGCCGAGGAACGGTTCGATCGCGTCCACCGGGACCGCGAGCTCCCGCAGGAGGTCCCGGAGGCCCCGATCCCGGCCGCGGCGGTGGAGGAGGGGCGGATCTGGCTCCCCCGGTTGCTCGTCGCGCTGGGCCGGGCGACCTCGAACGGCGAGGCCAGGCGTCTGGTCGAGCAGGGCGGCGTCCGCCTGGACGGCGAGATGGTGGTGGACCCCGGCCGGGAGTTCGACCCGGGCGAGCTCCGCGGCCACGTCCTGCAGGTGGGGCGGCGCTGGTTCGGCAGGCTGGCCTGAGGCCGTTCGTGCAGCTCAGGGGGCCTCGGTTGACGGTCCACGGACCCCGGTCGTAGCATCCTGTCTGCGCGGTTCCCCGCGAGGATCTGCCTGGAGTTCATGCTCCTCGGCGACCCCGGCGGTCGGGACGGCGGCCATTCGCACCTTGAGAACTGAACAGTGTGTCAAAAGCCAGTGCCAATCCCGTCATCCGGGGGCACGGTTTCGCCGTGTCCACGGCTCTTGACGAGATGTACTGAAACCGTCCGGACACATGGACGGGATCGAGGAGGCCGGCGAGCGGATTGCCTCGCGAACCGGCCGACTCCAACGAAGGAAGCGAACCCCCGTGCCCTCGGGTGCGGGGATCCGTGGATCTCTACGGAGAGTTTGATCCTGGCTCAGGACGAACGCTGGCGGCGTGCTTAACACATGCAAGTCGAGCGAGAGCCTGGGGGCTTGCCCCCAGGGGACAGCGGCGAACGGGTGCGTAACACGTGGGCAACCTGCCCCTCTCTCTGGGATAACCCCGGGAAACCGGAGCTAATACCGGATACTCCGGCTGGATCGCATGGTCCGGCCGGGAAAGGTCCGCCGGAGAGGGATGGGCCCGCGGCCTATCAGCTTGTTGGTGGGGTCATGGCTCACCAAGGCGACGACGGGTAGCTGGTCTGAGAGGACGACCAGCCACACTGGAACTGAGATACGGTCCAGACTCCTACGGGAGGCAGCAGTGGGGAATATTGCGCAATGGGCGAAAGCCTGACGCAGCGACGCCGCGTGGGGGATGAATGCCTTCGGGTTGTAAACCCCTTTCGGCAGGGACGAAGCGATCGTGACGGTACCTGCAGAAGAAGTCCCGGCTAACTACGTGCCAGCAGCCGCGGTAAGACGTAGGGGACGAGCGTTGTCCGGATTCATTGGGCGTAAAGCGCGCGTAGGCGGTTGCGCAAGTCGGTTGTGAAAATCCGGGGCTCAACCCCGGACCTGCATCCGATACTGCGTGACTAGAGGTAGGTAGGGGAGATCGGAATTCCTGGTGTAGCGGTGAAATGCGCAGATATCAGGAGGAACACCGGTGGCGAAGGCGGATCTCTGGGCCTTACCTGACGCTCAGGCGCGAAAGCTAGGGGAGCGAACAGGATTAGATACCCTGGTAGTCCTAGCCGTAAACGTTGGATGCTAGGTGTGGGGGGACATCGACCCCTTCTGTGCCGAAGCTAACGCATTAAGCATCCCGCCTGGGGAGTACGGCCGCAAGGCTAAAACTCAAAGGAATTGACGGGGGCCCGCACAAGCGGCGGAGCATGTGGCTTAATTCGATGCGACGCGAAGAACCTTACCTGGGCTTGACATGCGGGGTGAAACCGTGGAAACACGGCGCTCTTCGGAGCCCGCACAGGTGGTGCATGGCTGTCGTCAGCTCGTGCCGTGAGGTGTTGCCTTAAGTGGCGCAACGAGCGCAACCCCTGTCCTTAGTTGCCAGCGGATCATGCCGGGAACTCTAGGGAGACTGCCGGTGCCAAACCGGAGGAAGGTGGGGACGACGTCAAGTCATCATGCCCCTTATGTCCAGGGCTGCACACATGCTACAATGCGTGGTACAAAGGGCTGCGATCCCGTAAGGGGGAGCGAATCCCAAAAAGCCACGCTCAGTTCGGATCGAGGTCTGCAACCCGACCTCGTGAAGTCGGAGTCGCTAGTAATCGCAGATCAGCACTGCTGCGGTGAATACGTTCCCGGGCCTTGTACACACCGCCCGTCACACCACGAAAGTGGGTAACACCCGAAGCCGGTGGCCCAACCCTTGTGGAGGGAGCCGTCGAAGGTGGGATCCGCGATTGGGGTGAAGTCGTAACAAGGTAGCCGTACCGGAAGGTGCGGCTGGATCACCTCCTTTCTAAGGAGTACTTGGCAATCCGGAGGACGTCCGGCGATCGATCGGACGTCGCTAGTACCGGAGACACTCCAGGTCGATGCGCTGGCTATTCTTTTGACACCTCGACGACGACCACGTTCAGTACCGCTCTCGAGCGCGAACGGGTGGACGCCGGCGACAGACTCATCAGGACACACTGTTCAGCTTTGAGGGTGCGAATCCTCGAGCACCTTGAGAACTCGATAGCGAGCGCGAGCATCTACAGTCAAGTTACAAAGGGCTTACGGTGGATGCCTTGGCGCCAGGAGCCGATGAAGGACGCGTCTGGCTGCGAAAAGCTTCGGGGAGCTGCCGAGAGAGCTGAGATCCGGAGATGTCCGAATGGGGAAACCCGGCTGGGGTCATGCCCAGTCACCCGTGCCTGAACACATAGGGTACGTGGAGGGAACCGCCTGAAGTGAAACATCTCAGTAGGGCGAGGAAGAGAAAGCAACCGCGACTCCCCTAGTAGTGGCGAGCGAACGGGGAAGAGCCTAAACCGACACGGTGTGATAGCCCGGTGGCGTTGCCGTGTCGGGGTCGTGGGACCCACATGACCCCTCACCGGAGGGGTCGCGGAGTTACAAAGTCTGCATCTAGTCGAAGGCCATGGAAAGGGCCGCCACAGACGGTAACAGCCCGGTAGACGAAAGGTGACAGACCTCCGAGTGGGGATCCCGAGTAGCACGGAGCCCGTGGAATTCCGTGTGAATCTGGGGGGCCCACCCCCTAAGGCTAAGCACTCCCTGGCGACCGATAGTGAACTAGTACCGTGAGGGAAAGGTGAAAAGTACCCCGGGAGGGGAGTGAAAGAGTACCTGAAACCGTGAGCCTACAAGCTGTCGGAGCTCTGCGCTGGGTAACCAGTGCGGGGTGACGGCGTGCCTTTTGAAGAATGAGCCGGCGAGTTAGCGGTATGCGGCAAGGTTAACCGTTCTCGGGAAGCCGAAGCGAAAGCGAGTCTGAAACAGGCGTCCAGTCGCATGCTCTAGACCCGAAGCCGAGTGATCTAGCCATGGGCAGGTTGAAGCGAGGGTAAGACCTCGTGGAGGACCGAACCCACCAGGGTTGAAAACCTGGGGGATGACCTGTGGTTAGGGGTGAAAGGCCAATCAAACTCGGTGATAGCTGGTTCTCCCCGAAATGCCTATAGGGGCAGCCTCGGGCGTTCTCCGATGGAGGTAGAGCACTGATTGGGCTAGGGGGCCTACAAGCTTACCGAACTCAGTCAAACTCCGAATGCCATCGGACCAGAGCCCGGGAGTGAGGGCGCGGGGGCTAAGCTCCGTGTCCGAGAGGGAAACAACCCAGATCGCCAGCTAAGGTCCCTAAGTTCGTGCTAAGTGGGCAAGGATGTGAGATCGCAGAGACAACCAGGAGGTTGGCTTAGAAGCAGCCACCCTTGAAAGAGTGCGTAATAGCTCACTGGTCAAGTGGTCTTGCGCCGACAATGTACCGGGGCTCAAGCACGACACCGAAGCTGCGGGATTCCTCATCATGACTCGGCCCTGGCGGGAGGCCGCCTGGGTCCAGGTCGAGGGATCGGTAGGGGAGCGTTCTCACGCGAGTGAAGCTGCGGGGTAACCCAGTGGTGGACGCGTGAGAAGTGAGAATGCCGGCATGAGTAGCGAAAGACGGGGGAGGAGCCCGTCCGCCGAATGCCCAAGGGTTCCTGGGGAAGGTTCATCCGCCCAGGGTTAGTCGGGACCTAAGCCGAGGTCGACAGACGTAGGCGATGGACGACTGGTTGATATTCCAGTACCACCTCATCCGCGCCCAGGCCGAATCCGAGGTACTAAGGGAACCCTTCGGGGCTACCGACCAACTCGGTACTAGGCCAGCGAAGGGGGGACGCAGGAGGGTAGCTCGACCCAGGCGTTGGTTGTCCTGGGGTAAGTGCGTAGGGGGACCCCCCAGGCAAATCCGGGGGGTCGCAACCCTGAGGCACGATGCCGAGCCGTTCCAGGCGAAGCGAGTGATCCCACGCTGCCGAGAAAATCCTCTAGCGAGCTGATGAGGTGCCCGTACCCCAAACCGACACAGGTGGGCACGTAGAGAATACGAAGGCGATCGAGAGAACCCTGGTTAAGGAACTCGGCAAATTGCATCCGTAACTTCGGGAGAAGGATGACCCCGGTAGGGTGAAGGACTTCGCGTCCTGAGCTCGAAGGGGTGGCACAAACCAGGCCCAAGCGACTGTTTACTAAAAACACAGGTCCGTGCAAAGTCGCAAGACGACGTATACGGACTGACGCCTGCCCGGTGCTGGAACGTTAAGGGGAGGGGTTAGGTCCTTCGGGATCGAAGCTCCGAACCTAAGCGCCAGTAAACGGCGGCCCTAACTATAAGGGTCCTAAGGTAGCGAAATTCCTTGTCGGGTAAGTTCCGACCTGCACGAATGGCGTAACGACTTGGGCACTGTCTCAACCGGGGACTCGGCGAAATTGCACTACGAGTAAAGATGCTCGTTACCCGCAGCAGGACGGAAAGACCCCGGGACCTTTACTGCAGCTTGATGTTGGGTCTTGGCATGTGTTGCGTAGGATAGGCGGGAGGCTGTGAAGCCTCGGTTTCGGCCGGGGTGGAGCCACCCTTGAAATACCGCCCTTCACATGTTGGGATCCTCACCCAGGCCCGTGATCCGGGTCGGGGACAGCGTCTGGTGGGCAGTTTAACTGGGGCGGTTGCCTCCCAAAATGTAACGGAGGCGCCCAAAGGTTCCCTCAGCCTGGTTGGCAATCAGGCGTTGAGTGCAAGGACACAAGGGAGCTTGACTGCGAGACCGACGGGTCGAGCAGGAGCGAAAGCTGGGCCTAGTGATCTGATGGCTCCTCGTGGTAGGGCCATCACTAAACGGCTAAAAGGTACCCCGGGGATAACAGGCTGATCCTTCCCAAGAGTCCATATCGACGGAAGGGTTTGGCACCTCGATGTCGGCTCGTCTCATCCTGGGGCTGGAGCAGGTCCCAAGGGTCGGGCTGTTCGCCCGTTAAAGAGGCACGCGAGCTGGGTTTAGAACGTCGTGAGACAGTTCGGTCCCTATCCGCTGTGGGCGCAGGAGACTTGTGGGGAGCTGCCCCTAGTACGAGAGGACCGGGGCGGACGTACCTCTGGTGTGCCAGTTGTCGCGCCAGCGGCATGGCTGGTTAGCCACGTACGGAAGAGATAAGCGCTGAAAGCATCTAAGTGCGAAACTCGCCCCGAGATGAGGTCTCCCACTGGGTCAACCAGGTAAGGCCCCTCGAAGACCACGAGGTTGATAGGCCGGAGGTGGAAGCGCGGCAACGCGTGGAGCCGACCGGTACTAATAGGCCGAGGACTTGACTTTGCTCGCGCTCGCTATCGTGGTTCTCGAGCCTCTGCTCGAGGATCGCACCCTCAGCCGCTTCCCGAGCGATCGGGAGACACCGTTTCGGTGGCCATAGCGGAGGGGATACACCCGGTCCCATCCCGAACCCGGAAGTTAAGCCCTCCAGCGCCGATGGTACTGCCTGGGCGACTGGGTGGGAGAGTAGGTCGTTGCCGGAACATCTTCGAAGAGCCGCTCCTCCGGGGGCGGCTCTTCTCGTTGCACCCCAGGGTGTCTCCGCTGCTCCGCGGCCGACGGGTACCCTGAGAGACATGGCCAAGCCGCTCCGACCTCGACCCGGCGCACAACGCCGGGGTGCGGCCCCCGCCACCTCGACCCTGCCGCGACCCGTGATCGACGAGGTGCGCAGGACCACCGCGCCCACCTCGGCGGACACCGCGCTCGCACGCCTGGGACGGGCGACGGAGCTGCTGGAGCGTGGCGACGCTCCCGGCGCCGCGGCCGAGGCCGCGAAGGCGAAGTCGTTGGCGCCGCGGTCGGCGTCCGTGCGAGAGGTGCTCGGTCTGGGGCTGTACGGCGCCGAGCGATGGCAGGACGCGCTCACCGAGATGAAGGCCTACCGCCGCCTCTCCGGGCGGCCCGACCAGAACCACATCATCGCGGACTGCCTGCGGGCGCTGGGGCGGTCCGGGGAGGTCGTCCCGCTCGCGGAGGAGGCGTTGCGCGCGAGGATCCCGAACGAGGCGAAGGCCGAGGCGGTGATCGTGGCGGCCTCGGCGCTCGCGGATCAGCGGCGGTTCCCGGAGGCGCTGGCGTTCCTGCGGCGGGCGCAGACGCGGGACGACGTCGCGGAGGGATACACGCTGCGCCTGTGGTACGTGGCCGGCGACATCCTGCAGCGGGCGGGACGGCGCGAGGACGCCGAGCGCGAGTTCCGCAAGGTGTTCCGCCACGATCCCGGCGCGTACGACGTGGCGGAGCGGCTCGCTCAGCTCGCCTGAGGGCCCGCCGGGCCGGTCGGGCTCTGCGTGCCCCCGGTCTCGGCCTGCTCGGCCTCGCGCCGCTTCCGCCAGTACCGCTCCAGCCCCGTCGCGTTCATGCGGATACTGCCGAGCGCGTCGTAGCGCTCGAGGTCGATCGCCTCGCCGGCGTCGGCCAGGTGCTCGGCGGCCGCCTGCGCGCGGAGCGCCGCCGTGATGACCTCCACGTCCTGCGTGTCGGCCGAGAGGCGCCGGACGGTCTCCGACCACGCCAGCACCCGCGCGGCGGCCCGCTCGCAGCCCTCGGCAGCGTCCGCGACGGGACCGAAGTGCGAGGTCAGGAGGATCGAGGCGCGGTCCCGGATCCGGTCGATGCTGGCGAGCGCCGCCTCGACGTCGACCTCCGGCGGCGGCAGCGCGGGCCGGTACACGTCGACCCAGGGCAGGTGCGACCCTACGGCCTCCCCCGTGAACACGGCCCCGGTGGTGCGGTCGAGCGAGGGCCACATGGTGGGATGCGTGGCCGGGCGTGTGCATCACCTCGAGCGAGCGGCGACCCAGTCCGATCACGTCGCGGTCGGCGACGGTGCGGATCCGATCGCGCGCGACCGGAGCCGTCGTGCCGAAGAACGCCCGCATCCGGTCCTCGCCGTACGTGCGTGCGGTGCTGGCGACGAGCCGGCCCGGATCCTCGAGGTGTGGGGCGCCGCGCTCATGCGCCCAGACGTCGGCGGCGGTGAAGCGTCGAAGCAGCAGACCGGCGCCGCCCGCATGGTCCAGATGGACGTGGGTGACCACGATGTGCGCCAGGTCCTCGGGGCCCAGTCCACGTCGCTCGAGCGCCGCGACGACGCGCGCGGCGTCGGCGGCCGGGCCGGCCTCCACCAGCGTGGGCTCGTCCCCCGTCAGGAGGTAGACGGCGTTCAACTCGGCCTGGCCCGCCAGGCCCGTGTCGAGCATCTCGATCCCGTCGGTCACGGGTGCGAACGCCGCCTCCACGGCCGGGAAGTCTCGCACACGACCTCCGTGTCGGACCCGCCTGCTACGGTCGCGCCGGTCTCGCTCCTCCTCGTGAGCCTCCCCCGAGGAGGGAGTCGATCCATGGTCACCGTCAACGTGGTGGTCCTGGCCGGCACCATCGCGGCCGAGCCGGTCGAGCGTCAGCTGCCGTCCGGCGACGAGGTCACCGAGCTCCGCCTGTCGGTGCCGGAGGAGGGCAGGCGCCTGCTGCCGCTGCCGGTGACCGTCTGGCACAAGGCCGTGGGCCGGCGGGCGTTGCAGGGCCTGGGCAAGGGCGACCGGGTCCTGGTGCACGGCACCCTCGCCCGCCGCTTCTACCGCAGCGGAGCGGGGGCGCGGAGCCTGACGGAGGTGATCGCCAGCGGCATCAAGAAGCTCGAGCCCGTCGAGGAGGAGTGACGCCGGGTTCAGTCCGGGAGGCGCTCGCCCGCCTCCACCGAGATGTCCAGGTGATTCCCGGGCGGAGCCAGGGGACAGGCCCACCGGGGGTCGTAGGCGCACGACGGGTTGTAGGCGAAGTTGAAGTCCAGCACCAGGCCGCCGGGCTCCTCACCGAGGTCGGCGCCCTTCACGGTATCCAGCAGGTAGCGGCCGGCGCCGTACGACGTGGAGCCGCTGGTCGCGTCCCGGAACGGCAGGAACAGTCCGCCGCCGTATCCGTCGAGCCAGAAGACGTCCAGCGAGCAGAGCGCGCCGGAGAGCTCGAAGCCGGCCACGGCGAACCGTGTGGCCCCGAAGGTGCCGTGCGAGCCGGCGATCTCCAGGGGCTCGTGGTCCGCGTCGGTCAGCACGCCGTTCACGCGAGCGCCGGGGTCGTACGCGAAGAACGGCGTCTGGACGTGCGCGGCCCGGTCCGTCGCGAGGATCGGGGAGGCGGCGTGACCGCGGAAGAGCGCGTCGCGCCCTTCGCGCCAGGCCGCCCAGGCGCTCTCGGACGCCGGAGCCTCCCGCGCGCGCCGGTACAGGTCGAAGGTCCTCCGGCGCCAATCGGCGAGGGCCAGGATGCCGGACACCCCGCCGTCGACGGTTCGTGCCGGCCCGCCGGCCGCCGGCCGATCTCCACCGCCCCCGTGCATGACCGGGAGCCTACTCCAGGGGCCGCATCACCATGCCCGTGCGCGGCTTGGGCCAGAAGAAGGTGGACTTCTGCGGCAGCCGCTCACCGCGCTGCACGACGGCTCGGATCCGATCGGTCGTCGTCGAGGGCAGCAGGTACGCGACCGCGGCCGTCCCGGCGCGCACCTCGGCCTCGGCCGCGGCCGCGTCGGGGGTGAACCGGATCGCCCCGCCATCGGTCTCGGTGCCCAGGACGCGGTCGTGCAGGGCCGCCACGGTCGGCGGCTCGCCATCCAACGTGGCGACGAGGTGGACGAGCCCGCCGGCCTCGCGGGTGACGACCCCAACCGTCAGGGCGTCGTCGTCGAGCTCGGCGAGCGCCTCCTGCAGATCGTGGACCCGCACGCCCTCCGGGACGGGCGCACGGCTCGCGACGAGCCGGTGGAACGGCAGGACCGGGGGCGCCTCGGTCCCGGCGTCCACGACGAGCGCGAGGACCGCGTCCCAGGGCCCCCCTCCCTCGGCGGCCCGGCGTTCCTGCCGGTATCGAAGCGCGGTCGTGTAGCGGTGATGGCCGTCGGCGATCAACATGGGCTCCCCGTCGATCCACCCGGCGATCGCGGGATCGGGCGCCACGGCCCACATCGCATGGGTCACCCCCTCGTCGTCCTCCACCGAGCCGAGCGGCGCCCGCTCCGTCACCCCGTCGAGGAGGGACGCGAGCGCCGGCACCGGGCCCGCCACCGTGCCGTAGACGGCGGAGATGTTGGTGCGGGTCGCCCGCAGCAGCCGCAACCGGTCCTCCACCGGCCCCGACATCGTGCGCTCGTGCGGCAGGACGCCCCCGCCCCAGTCCTCCAGCTCGAGGGCGCAGAACAGCCCGCGGATGCGGCGCTCGCGCGCGTGCAGCCGGAAGCGCATCTCGTACGCGTAGTAGCACGGCGCCGCGCTCCCGCGCAGCGCGCCTTCCGTCCGCCACCGTTCCAGCAGGTGGGCGGCGCGCTCGTACCGGTCGTGCTCACCCGAGGACTCGGAGAGATCGAGGTGCACTACGCTGTGAGGGCTCGACGACAGGAAGGCCCGGCGCTCCTCCTCGCCGATGACGTCGTAGGGGGGAGCGGTGACGGTCTCCAGCGGTCCGGCGATCGCCGGATCGAAGAGCAGTCCCGGAAACGGGGAGATGCGAGGCATCCACGTTGTATAGCAGCCGGCTCCGCACCGAGACCGCGTACGACCTCTTCGTGCGCGGCTCCGCGATGCTCCGCGACGGGCATCCGCACCAGGCGGTCATGATGCTCGGGCGTGCGAAGCTCCTGGAGCCGGAGAAGGCCTCGATCCGCGAGGCGCTGGGACGCGCCCTCTTCGGGATCGGAGCGGCCGACCGCGCCCGGCTCGAGTTCGCCAAGGCGGTGCAGCTGAACCCGGCCGACGACTACGCCCATTTCGCGCTCGCGCTCGCGTGCGAGCGCACGGGCCAGCGTGCGAGGGCGCGCGGTCACGCGAAGCTCGCCACCACGCTGCGGCCCGGCAACGCCGACTACGAACGGGCTCTCCGCCGCCTCGCCGCCTGAGATGGCGTCCCCGCTGCAGCGCTACGACGCGTTCCTGTTCGATCTCGACGGCGTGCTCTACCGAGGCGACCGGCCGATCCCGGGCGCCCCGGACGCGGTGGGCGCGATCCGCGCGGCCGGTCGCGGCATCGCGTTCATGACGAACAACTCCGCCGGGACCCCCGACGAGGTCGCCGGGCGACTGGGCGGCATGGGGATCGCGGCATCCGCACCGGAGGTCGCGACGTCGGCCGCGCCGACCGCGCGGATGCTCGCGGATCGCGGATGCCGCTCGGCCTTCGTGATCGGGGAGGCGGGGATCCGGCTCGCCCTGACGGATGCGGGGATCGAGGTGCGCGCCGGAGACGCGACCGAGGTCGACGCGGTGGTCGTCGGATTGGACCGGACGGCCGACTACACGGCGCTGCGCCACGCCTCGATCCTGGTCGACCGCGGCGCCGCGTTCGTGGGGACGAACGCCGACGCCTCGTTCCCGGCGGCGGAGGGCGCTCGGTGGCCGGGCGCCGGCGCGCTCATCGCCGCGATCGCCACCACCACCGGCGCCGTGGCCGAGATCGTCGGCAAGCCGAACGCGCCGCTGTATCTCGATGCGCTGGAACGCGCCGGGGGCGGGGTTCCGCTGGTGATCGGCGACCGGCTGGATACGGACATCGCCGGAGCGGCCGCGCTCGGCTGGGACTCCCTCCTGGTCCTCACGGGCATCACCCGCCGCGAAGATCTCGACGGATCCCCCGTACGGCCGACCCTCGTGTCCGAGGACCTGTCGATCCTGACCCGCCGGTAGGGACCGCCCGGGAGGGCCGCCGAAGGCCGAGCCTGGCGCGGAGGTATCCTGATGCAACATCTCCCACCGGAAGGAACCGCGATGAACGCCGACGACGTGCGCAAGTTGCTCGATACCGTGTTCGAGAAGATGTCCCCGGCGAAGGCCCAGGAGTTGGCGAAGGGACTGGTCGGCGAGGATCGGCGGGAGCAGGCGCAGAAGCTGGCCGGCGATCTGGTGGAGACCGCGCAGCGCAATCGCAACCGCATCAAGGAGCTGATCTCGCGCGAGGTCACCGCTCAGATGAAGAACATGGGAGGCGCCACGCAGAAGGACCTGGACGCCCTGAAGCGGCGGGTGCGCGACCTCGAGCGGGCCACGGGCGTCGGCGCCGCCGGCCGTTCGTCGGGAGCGAAGACCGCCGCTCCGCGCAAGAAGACCGCCGCGAAGCGGACGTCGAGCTCGTCGCGGTCCGCGAGCTCCTGAGACGGTGCCGCGCCGGCGTCTCGACGCCGAGCTCGTGCGCCGGGGACTGGCCGCCGACACCGCGGAGGCCCGAGCCGCAGTGACCGCCGGGCTGGTGACGGTGTCGGGCGGCCCCGCCGGCAACGCAGCGGCCCTCGTCGCCCCCGACGAGCCCGTTCACGTCGGGCCCCTGCCCGCGCGTTTCGTCTCGCGGGGTGGGGAGAAGCTCGCGGCAGCCCTCGAGCGATTCGACGTCGACCCGAGCGGGCGGGACGCGCTCGACGCGGGCGCCTCCACCGGAGGGTTCACCGACTGCCTCCTGCTGGCCGGCGTCGCCCGCGTCATCGCCGTCGACGTCGGCTACGGACAGCTCGCGTGGGCCCTGCGCACCGACGCCCGGGTGCACGCGATGGAGCGGACGAACGTGCGCACCCTGGATCCGTCGGCGCTGCCGTTCGTCCCGTCGCTCGTCGTGGCCGATCTGTCCTTCACGGGGCTCGCCGGGATCGTCCCCCGGCTCGTGGCGCTGGCCGGCGAGGGCGCCGACCTCGTGCTGCTGGTGAAGCCGCAGTTCGAGGCCCCCGCCGGATCCGTCCCGGAGGGCGGGGTGGTCCGCGATCCGCGGGTACGCCGCGACGCGATCGAGCGCGTCGCCTCCGCCGCCGCGGGGGTCGGTGCCGGTACGCTCGCGGTCATGAGCTCGCCGATCCCCGGCGCCGCCGGCAACGTGGAGTTCCTCCTGCACGCGCGGCGTGGGGCGGCGGCCGCGGTCGCGGAGCCCGGCGCGATCGCGATCAGGGACGCGACGTGACGCGCGTCGCCCTGGTCGTGCACGAGGGGCGGCCGGCCGCCGTGGCCGCGGCCGCCGACGTCGAGTCGATCCTCGCCTCTGCGGGCGCGGAGGCGTACCGCGTCCGCGAGTCGGAGGACGCGTCCGAGCGTCCCGGCCTGGTGATCTCGGTGGGCGGCGACGGCACGTTCCTGCGGGCCGCGCACGTCGCCGCGGTCGCCGACGCACCCGTCCTCGGCGTGAAGGTCGGTCGCATGGGCTTCCTGACGGAGGTGGGTCCGGAGGAGGCCGAGCCGCTGATCCGGGCGGTCCTGTCCGGCGCAGCGCGGGTGGAGGAACGCCTCGCGGTGACGGCGGAGCCGGAGCGGGGTGACGGGTTCGAGGCGCAGTGGGCGCTGAACGAGATCATGGTGGAGAAGCGGGCCCGCCATCGCCTGGTCCGGCTCGCGGTCTGGGTGGACGGCGACTACGTCACCACGTTCTCCGCCGACGGCGTGATCGTGGCGACGCCGACCGGATCCACGGCCTACTCGTTCTCCGCTCGAGGACCGATCGTGGCGCCCGGCGTGGAGTGTCTGGTCCTCACCCCGATCGCGGCGCACATGGTCTTCGATCGGTCCTTCGTGCTGGACGCCGGGCAGCAGGTCACGCTCGAGGTCCGGGGCGACGAGCCGGGCCTGCTCTCGGCGGACGGACGCGAGAGCCTGGAGCTGCCGATCGGGTCCCGGATCCGGATCCGGGCCTCCTCGCGTCCGGCCCGGTTGGTGCGCCGCGACGGTGCGCCGGGCTTCCTCACGCTGGTCCGCGAGAAGTTCGGCCTGCCCGGAGCCTCCGATGTCGGCGTCTCCCGCTAGGCTGCGCGGCATGCTCCGGGAGCTCCACATCACCGGCCTCGGGGTGATCGACGACCTCGACCTCGCGTTCCATCCGGGCCTGAACGTGCTGACGGGGGAGACCGGCGCCGGCAAGACCATGGTCACCGTGGGCCTCGCGCTCGCCCTCGGGGGGCGGGCCGCGCCCACGCTCGTGCGCGCCGGCGCCACGGCGGCGCGCGTGCAGGCTCGCTTCGACGCCGGACCCGCCGCCGGCGACTGGGCCGAGGACGGCGAGGTCGTCATGGCTCGGACCGTCCCCGCGGAGGGCCGGGGCTCCGCGCGGATCGGCGGGCAGATCGCCACGGCGTCGGCGCTCGCGGCGCTCGGCGCCGACCTGGTGGAGGTGCACGGCCAGCATCAGGCACAGCGGCTGCTCTCGGCCGCCACGCAGACCGCGTTCTGCGACCGGTTCGCCGGGGAGGGGCACCTGGGGGCGCTCGCCTCCTACCGCGAGGCCTACGACGGGCTGCGGTCGGCGCGCGAGGAGCTCGCGCTGCTCTCCATCGCCGCGCGGGACCGCGAACGGGAGCTCGACCTGCTCGCGTATCAGGTGCGCGAGATCGAGGGCGTCGGGCCGGTTCCCGGTGAGCGCGACCGGCTCCAGGCGGAGGAGGGCCGGCTCGCGCACGTCGAGCGGCTCCTCGCACGCACGGACGAGGCGCTCGGCGCGCTCGCTGACGACGACGGGCTCACCGACGCCACGGCGAAGATGGCCGCGGCCCTCGCCGATGCCGCCGGCCTGGACCCGGAGGCGCGCGACCTGGGCGACCGGGCCGCGGGGCTCACGGCCGACGCCACGGAGCTCGCCCGCGACGTGCGTGCCTATCGCGAGGCGCTCCAGGCCGATCCGGCCCGCCTGGACGAGATCCGGACCCGGGTGCACGCGCTCGCGGCCCTGGAGAAGAAGTACGGCGCCACCGAGGAGGAGGTGCTGGGCTATCTGGCGCAGGCGTCGGCCCGGCTGGAGAGCCTCGCCGGGGCCGACGACCGGCGGGCGGCGCTCGAGCTGGTCGTCGAGGAGCGCGCCGCGGCGGCAGCCGATCGTGCGGCGGTCGTGACGGCGGGGCGGGCCGCCGCCGCGCCGGCCCTCGCGGCTTCGATCCAGGCGGAGGTGCAGGAGCTCGGGATGGAGGGCGCCACCATCGGGATGGCGCCGGTCCCCCTCGACGAGGCCGGCCCGGGTGGCGCCGAGCGGGTGGAGCTCCTCCTGGCGGCGGGGCCGGGGCAGCCCCCGCTGCCGCTCGCGAAGGCGGCGTCGGGCGGGGAGCTCTCCCGCACCATGCTCGCCTGCCGCAGCGTGATGGCCGATCTCGACGCCGTGCCCACGCTGGTGTTCGACGAGGTGGACGCGGGGATCGGCGGTCGCGCCGGACTCGCGGTCGGCCGCCGGCTCGCACGCCTCGCGGAGGACCGGCAGGTGGTCGTCGTGACGCACCTGCCGCAGATCGCCTGCTTCGCGGACCGCCAGTTCCGCGTTACGAAGACGTCGGGCACCGCCACCGTCCGCATCCTCCGGGACGCCGAGCGCGTCGAGGAGCTGGCGCGGATGCTCGCCGGGCTGCCCGGCAGCGAAGGGGCGGCCTCCCACGCCGAGGAGCTGCTCCGGGAGGCCGGGCGCGCGCGAGCCGCTCGCTGAGGTTCGGCCCGGGCCCGTCCCCGGCGGCCCCCGCGATCCGACGGTTCGATAGGCTCTCGAGCAGGATCGACTCCCAAGGTCGCCCAAGGTCGCGAAGGTCCGCGTGGGCTGCGCGGCCGTTCCCCGGAGGTCTCCGTTTTGTCCGTCACGAAGCCACGTACCGGTCGGTTCCACAACCCGCTGCGGCGCCGCCCGCAGGAGGGCGTGGCGCGTGTGGATCGGCGCACGAAGGACCTCGTGGGTCGCCTTCGTCCGGGCGACGTCGCGGTGATCGATCACGAGGACCTCGACCGCGTCGCCGCCGAGGCGCTCGTGGACGCCGGCGTCGGCGGGGTGGTGAACGCCGCCGCGTCCATCAGCGGGCGATATCCGAACCTCGGACCGCTGATCCTGGCCGAGGCCGGCGTGCCGCTGATCGACACCGTCGGACCGCTGCTGATGGACAAGGTGCGGGAGGGCGAGCGGCTGCGCCTCGACGGCGACCGGATCTGGGCCGGTGACCGGCTCGCCGCGGTCGGGCTCCGGCAGACCGCCGACTCGATCCTGCACGCGATGGACGCCGCCAAGGACGCGCTCGGCGACCGGTTCGAGAGCTTCGCCCGCAACACGCTCGAGTACATGCACGAGGAGCGGGACCTCCTGTTCGGCGGTGCCGGCCTCCCCGAGCTCGATCACGATCTGGACGGGCGGCCGGTGCTCGTGGTCATGCGGGGCTACGACTACCGGGAGGACCTCGCGGCCCTCCGCGGCTACATCCGGGACGTGCGGCCGGTGCTCGTCGGCGTGGACGGCGGCGCCGACGCGCTGCTGGACGAGGGCTACCGTCCCGACCTCATCGTGGGCGACATGGACAGCGTCTCGGACCGCGCGCTCCTGCTGGCCCGCCGTACGCGGCACCCCACCGAGCTGATCGTGCACGCCTACCCCGACGGGCGGGCGCCCGGCCACGAACGGCTCGAGGCGCTCGGCGTGCCGTCGAAGGTCGTGAAGGCCGTCGGCACCAGCGAGGATCTCGCCTTCCTGCTGGCGCACGAGCGGCGAGCCGAGCTGATCGTCGCGGTCGGCTCGCACGGCAACCTGCGCGAGTTCCTGGACAAGGGGCGCGACGGGATGTCCAGCACGTTCCTGGTCCGGCTGCGTGTGGGGGAGATCCTGATGGACGCGAAGGGCGTGTCGCGGGTCTACGGTGGCCGCACGTTCCGGGCACGGGACGCGCTGCTGCTGGTGGGATCGGCGCTGTTCGCGATGCTCGTCGTGGTCCTGATCTCGCCCCCGCTCCGTCTGTACTTCGACCAGCTCTTCGAGCAGATCCGGCAGGCGTTGTTCGACCTCCGGGAGCTGCTCTGATCTCCTGGCGGTACCACCTGATCTCCATCGTCGCCGTGTTCCTGGCGCTCGGGCTCGGCGTGCTGGTGGGCACCACCGTGCTGAACGACAGTCTCGTGGACAGCCTCCGCGGCCGGCAGGAGCGGCTGCAGCAGCAGACCGACGCGCTGCGCGAGCAGCTGGGTGCCGCGCTCGCAGGAGGTGGCGGCACTCGACCGGTTCGCCGCCGACGTCCAGCCGGTGGTGCTCCCGAACCGGCTTGCGCTCCAGCCGGTCGTGATCGTCACCGCCGACGGGGTCGACGCCGACGCGCTGGACGAGGCCCGCACCGCGCTCGACCTGGCCGGAGCCCGCGTCGTGACGACGATCACCGCGCAGCCGGCGATGACGGCCGCGGAGGGATCGGACGCCCAGGCCCTCGCCGAGCTGCTGGGGTTGTCGACCGACGCCACGCCCGAGGATCTGGTGGCGGGGGCGGCGAACGCGCTCGCCGGCCGCCTCGCGGCCGGTCCCGGCCGGTCGCAAGGTCCGGGGGACGACCTCCTGGGGCGGTTGCTGAACGACGGATTCGTCGTGGCGCCCGGGTCTGTCCGACGCCGACCTCGCCGACGTCGGCGGATCCGATGCAGGTCGTCGTGGTGGTGGGCGGGGGACCGCTCCCGGCGCAGACCTCCGGCGACGTGCTCCTGGCCCCGCTCGCGGCCGGGCTCGTGGAGCGCGACACGGCCACGGTGGCGGCGGAGGGCTCCGATGCCGACGCCACGTTCGTCGCGACGGTCCGCGATCGGACGGGATCGGCGGCGCTCGTCAGCGTGGACGGGCTCGACCACGCCCTCAGCGGCACGGCGCTGGTCCTCGGGATCGACAACCGGCTCCTTACGGGCGAGGGCGGGGCCTGGGGCATCGGGGACCAGGCGACGGACCCGCTGCCGCCGCCGCCGGCGGCGTGAGCGACCTGCGGACGGTGGCCCTCGTGGCGGCCCACGACGAGGAGGACCGGATCGGCGCCACCGTTCGCGCGCTCCTCGGCCTGGCGGACGTCGCCGAGGTCGTCGTGGTCGACGACGGCTCGCGCGACGGGACGTCGTCGGTGGCGCTCGCCGCCGGCGCCACGGTGCTGCGGATCCCCCGCCGGATCGGCAAGGGCGGTGCGCTCGAAGGAGCCCTGCGCCGCCTGCCGGCGCCCGACGTCTGGCTCCTCGCCGACGCCGACCTCGGCGCGACCGCCACGTGCCTCGGGCCGGTCCTGGACACGGTCCTGGAGGATCGCGCGGACCTCGCGGTCGCGGTCCTGCCGCCGCAGGCCGCCGGAGGTCTCGGCACGGTCCGCCGGTTCGCGGCCCGCGCGATCCTGCTGCTGACGGCGTTCGAGGCGGAGCAGCCGCTGTCGGGACAGCGCGCGATCCGTGGCTCCGCCCTCGAGTCCTGCCGTCCCCTGGCCGCCGGCTTCGGCGTGGAGACCGCGATGACGATCGACGCCCTGCGCGCCGGCCTGCGGGTGGTGGAGGTGCCGGCGCCGGGCCTCACGCACCGCGCCACCGGCCGGGACGTGGCCGGCTTCGCGCATCGTGGCCGTCAGGGCCTGGACATCCTGCGTGCGGTGGCGACGCGGACGCTCCGACGGCGCCGCTCATGAGAGCCCGGCTCACCGTCCGCAACCACCGCGGGCGGGACGTCCCGGCCACCCTCGGGCTCGTGCTGGCTGGCGCCGGAGCGGCGTCCGCCATCATCGTGGGTCTCACGGATCACGTGCCGGCGGGCGGGTGGATCGCGGCGGCCGGTGCGGGGCTCGTCACCGGCGCCGGGCTGCTGGACGACCTCGCCACGGGTGGCCCTCGCGGCCTGCGCGGGCACCTGCGAGCTCTGGTGGACGGGCACGTCGTCCACCGGGATCGTGAAGCTGTTCACGATCGCGGCGGTCGCGGTGGTGGTGGTGGCCTCGGCGGAGCCGACCCGCTCGGGCGGCGTCCGCGTCGCCGGGGCGGTGCTGATCGCTGCCGCGACGAACCTGTGGAACGGCCTCGACGTGCGGCCCGGACGCGCGCTGAAGTTCGGATACCTCGCGCTCCCGGCGCTCCTGACCTGTGCGTGGCCGGTCGTCCCGTTCGCGCCCGGCGTCGCCCTGGCGTCCGTCCTGGTTCTGCCCTGGGACGCGGGGGAGCGCGCGATGCTCGGCGATGCCGGCGCCAACCTGCTCGGCGCCACGATCGGCATCGCCATGTTCGACGCGATGCCCGACCACCAGGTGGTGGTGGCGGCGGCGATCGGGGTGGCGTTGAACGTGCTCGCGGAGACGGTCACCCTGTCCCGAACGATCGATGCGCTTCCGCCCCTGCGCTGGTACGACCGTCTCGGGAGCACGCCGTGAGGCCCTCACGCAGCGGATCCGTGTCGCGTGCCTGTGGTTTCCCGGCGAACCGGCCCCGGCCGT
Organism: uncultured Actinomycetes bacterium; assembly: GCA_963832225.1. Lineage (GTDB taxonomy): Bacteria > Actinomycetota > UBA4738 > UBA4738 > HRBIN12 > JALYMB01. Next base: position 204,245 of record CAWHTI010000001.1, on the reverse strand, counting down.
GTCGGGGGCCTCTGCTACCATCGCATCCCGTGGTGAAAGAGTCGAAGTTCATCTTCGTCACGGGCGGTGTCGCCTCCGGCCTGGGCAAGGGCATCACCACCGCCTCCCTCGGCAGACTCTTCAAATCCCGCGGTCTGAAGGTCGTCCTGCAGAAGCTCGACCCGTACGTGAACGTCGATCCGGGGACCATGAACCCGTTCGAGCACGGCGAGGTGTTCGTGCTCGACGACGGTGCGGAGACGGACCTCGACCTCGGCCACTACGAGCGCTTCACGGACGAGAACCTCCACGGCGGCTCCAACTTCACCACGGGCGCGGTGTACAGCGCGGTCCTGGCGAAGGAGCGCCGCGGCGACTACCTCGGCAAGACCGTGCAGGTGATCCCGCACATCACCGACGAGATCAAGGAGCGGGTGCGCTCGCTCGCCGAGGCGGAGAACGCGGACCTCGTCGTCGTGGAGATCGGCGGCACGGTGGGCGACATCGAGTCCCTGCCGTTCCTGGAGGCCGTCCGACAGCTCCGCAACGAGGTCGGCCGCGACAACTGCGCCTTCGTCCACGTGAGCCTCATGCCGTTCATCGGCCCGTCCGGCGAGCTGAAGACCAAGCCCACGCAGCACTCCGTCAAGGAGCTGCGCTCGCTCGGCCTGCAGCCCGACGTGATCGTGTGCCGCAGCGACCGGCCGATCGGCCGCAACCTCAAGGAGAAGATCTCCCTGCTCTGCGACGTCCCGATCAGCGGCGTGATCAGCGCCGTGGACGCCCCGTCGATCTACAAGGTGCCGCTGGTCCTGCGCCACGAGGGACTCGACGACCAGCTCGCGCGTCACCTGCGCATCGACGCCGAGCCGGACCTGTCGGAGTGGGAGGCGCTCGTCGAACGGATCGACGCCGCCACCGATCCGGTGACGATCGCGGTCGTCGGCAAGTACGTGAACCTGCGGGACGCGTACCTGAGCGTGATGGAGGCGCTACGCCACGGCGGGTTCCGCCACGGCGCGGACGTCCAGATCGAGTGGGTCGCCTCGGACGACCTCGGCGGCTCCGCCACCGAGGCGTCCCTCGCGGGTGTCGACGGCATCCTGATCCCGGGTGGGTTCGGTGTCCGCGGGGTCGAGGGCAAGGTCGCGGCGATCCGCTACGCGCGCGAACACGGAGTGCCGTTCCTCGGCATCTGTCTGGGCCTGCAGTGCGCGGTGATCGAGTTCGCCCGCAACGTCTGCGGCCTGCAGGGGGCCAACTCCAGCGAGTTCGAGCCCGCCACGCCGCATCCGGTGATCGACCTGCTCCCCGAGCAGAAGAACGTGACCGACCTCGGGGCCTCCATGCGGCTCGGCGCGATGCCCGCGCATCTCGTGCCCGGGCACCATGGCTGCGGCCGCCTACGGCGAGGAGGTCGTCTACGAACGGCACCGCCACCGGTGGGAGGTCAACCCCGCGTACCACCAGGCGCTGCAGGACGGGCGGCATGACGTTCTCCGGCTTGGACAACACCGGACGCCTCGTCGAGATCGTCGAGCTCCCCGGCCATCCGTTCTTCGTCGCGGGCCAGTTCCACCCGGAGCTGCGCAGCCGGCCGACCGAACCCGCACCCGCTCTTCCGCGACTTCGTCGGCGCCGCGCAGGCGTTCCGGCAGGGTCGCTCGGCGACACGCCCGTCGCCTCCGGGATCGCCGCCGCGGGTTGACGGCGGACGAGGCGCGCCCGGCCTCCTCACGAGGACCGTTCCCGCGGCTCGTTCCTCGCCGTCGACGTGGAGACGTGGCCGGAACTCGACGGCGACCAGGAGATCGTCCGCCACCGTGGCGCCGCCGGCGTGCTGCCGATCCTGCCGACCGGCGAGGCGCTGCTCGTGCGGCAGTTCCGTCCCGCGATCCGGCGCACGCTCACCGAGATCCCGGCCGGCATCCTCGACGTCGAGGGCGAGGACGCCCTCACGTGCGCCGGCCGCGAGCTGTTCGAGGAGACCGGCCACCGGCACGAGACGATCGAGTTCCTGGGCGGCTACTACTCGTCGGCAGGCTTCACCGACGAGTACGTCCATCTGTTCCTCGCCCGCGCGGCCGCCGACCCCGAGGCGCCGCCGGAGGCGGGCATCACGCTGGTGCGCGAGCCGCTCGAACGCATGATCGAGGCCGCCGCGCGCGGGGCGGGTGCGCGACGTGAAGACCGCGCTCGCGCTGCTGATGGCGGCGGCGCGGCCACCGGTCGTCTGAGCGGGTCACCGGTCGTCTGAGCCGACCACCGTTCACCGGGACCACTGCGGGGTAGGCTTCGGCGGACCCGAGATGGGGAGGGCGCTCGCGTGATCGTCGGCATCCCGAAGGAAGTGAAGGACAACGAGTATCGGGTGGCGGCCACGCCCGAGGGCGTCCGGGAGCTGATCGCCGCCGGTCACCGCGTGCTGGTACAGGCCACGGCCGGAACGGGGTCGGCGCTGCCGGACGCGCAGTTCACCGCCGCCGGCGCCGAGATCGCGCCCGACGCGGACGCCGTCTTCGCGGAGGCCGAGCTGATCGTGAAGGTCAAGGAGCCACAGCCCCAGGAGTTCCCGCGCTTCCGCACCGGTCAGGTCCTCCTCACCTTCCTGCACCTGGCCGCCGACGAGGCCCTGACGCGGTTCCTCGCGGAGCGCCGGGTGGCCGCGGTCGCCTACGAGACGGTGCAGACGGCCGACGGTCGGCTGCCGCTGTTGGCCCCCATGAGCGAGATCGCCGGCCGCATGGCCCCGCACGCGGGAGCGACGAACCTGGAGCGTCCGCACGGCGGCCGGGGCGTCCTGATGGGAGGCGCCGCGGGCGTGGCGCCGGCACGCGTGGTGGTCCTGGGCGCCGGCATGGCCGGCACGAATGCGGCGTGGATCGCGGCCGGGATGGAGGCCGAGGTCACGATCGTCGACACGAACGTCGACCGCCTCCGCTTCGTCGACCAGATCCAGCGGGGCCGGATCCAGACGGTGTCGTCCTCGGCGCTGGCGATCGAGCGGCTCGTGCTGGACGCCGATCTCGTCGTCGGGGCCGTCCTGGTCCCCGGCGCGAAGGCGCCGCACCTGGTGAGCGAGGACCTGGTCTCGCGGATGCGGCCGGGCGCGGTGCTCGTCGACATCTCGATCGATCAGGGCGGCTGTTTCGCCACCTCGCACGTGACGACACACTCCGAGCCGACGTTCGTGATGCACGACGTCGTGCACTACTGCGTCGGCAACATGCCGGGCGCCGTGCCCCGGACCTCCACCTACGCCCTCACGAACGTGACGCTTCCGTACGTCGCCGCGATCGCCGAGCGTGGACTGGAGGGCGCGGTCCGCGCCGATCCGGCGCTCGCGGCGGGGGTGAATGTGTACGAGGGACAGATCACGAACCTGGGCGTGGCCGAAGCCCACGGCATGCCGTTCACCGCGATCGCCGCCCTGATCGACGGAGCGGCGTGACGGGGGTCGCGGTGTCCGGCACGAACGCGCTGCGCTCCGACGCCGATCGATTCCTCGACCATCTCGCCGTGGAGCGCGGCCTGTCCGGCAATACCGTGGAGGCGTACCGTCGCGACCTGCGCCGGTACGTGTCGTTCCTGCCGTCGTGGGGGATCCAGGACGTGCCGGGCGTCACCGACGAGGCGGTCGGCGCCTACGTCGTGCAGCTCACCTCGTCCACGCATGACGACGGCCTGCTGTACCGTCCGGCGTCGATCGCCCGGATGCTCTCGGCGGTGCGCTCCTTCCACCGGTTCGAGCTGCGCGAGGGCGTCACCGACCACGACCCCACGGTGGGGATCGTCACGCCGAAGCTCCCGCGGTCGCTGCCGCGCCCGTTGTCGGTGGATGAGGTGACCCGGCTGCTCGAGGCGCCGGACGCGCGACCGGTCGGGCCGGCGGGATCGGGCGATCCTCGAACTGCTCTACGGCGCGGGGCTGCGGATCTCCGAGCTCACCGGCCTGGACGTGGACGATGTGGAACTGGAGGAGGGGAGCGTGCGCGTCCTCGGCAAGGGCGGGAAGGAGCGCGACGTCCCGGTCGGACGGTACGCGCGGGAGGCGGTGTCCGCCTACCTCGCGCTCGGCGCGGCCGGGGTTCGCGACCACCCGCAGCCGCGCGGCGCTCTTCCTGAACCAGCGCGGCGGGCGCCTGACGCGCCAAGGGGTCTCGGATCTCGTCGCACGTCACGTGCACGCCGCCGGGATCCGCAGGCGCGTGACGCCCCACACGCTCCGACACTCGTTCGCCACGCATCTGCTCGAGGGCGGCGCCGACGTGCGGGTGGTCCAGGAGCTGCTCGGGCACGCGAGCGTCGCTACCACCCAGATCTACACCCTCGTCACGAAGGAGCATCTGCGGGAGGTCTACTTCACCGCCCATCCACGGGCGCGCCGTCCGACCCGGCGAGCGGGGACGGCGTGAGCGGCGCGCTCGTGCCCCGGGTCCTCGTGGTGGTCTGCGACTCGTGGGGCGTCGGCGACGCGCCGGACGCGGCCGCGTATGGGGACGAGGGAGCCGACACGCTGGCGCACACCGCCGACGCCGTCGGCGGCCTCACGGCGCCGAACCTCGAGGCGCTCGGCCTGGGCACGCTGACGCGGATCCGCGGCGTGGCGGCGACGGCGTCCGCAGGGACCGCCGCCGGACGCGCGACCGAGCGCAGCGCCGGCAAGGACACCACCACCGGGCACTGGGAGATGATGGGCATCCGGCTCGACCGGCCCTTCCCGGTGTATCCGAACGGGTTCCCGCCGGAGGTGATCGAGCCGTTCGAGGCGGCGATCGGCCGCACGATCCTCGGCAACGTGCCGGCGAGCGGCACCGAGATCATCGCCGAGCTGGGGGAGGAGCATCTGAGGACCGGCCGGCCGATCGTGTATACGAGCGGCGACTCGGTCTTCCAGGTGGCCTGTCACCGGCGGATCGTTCCCCTCGCGACGCTGTACGAGTGGTGCCGCGTCGCGCGGAGGTTGCTGAGCGGCGGGCACGAGGTGGGGCGCGTGATCGCGCGGCCGTTCGAAGGCGAGCCCGGCGCGTTCGTACGCAGCCCCGAGCGACGGGACTTCTCCGTCCCGCCGCCGGGGCCCACGGTGCTCGACCACGCCGTCGGGGCCGGCGTGACGGTGTACGCGGTCGGCAAGATCCAGGACATCTTCAGCGGGCAGGGGATCACGGAGGGCCGCTACAGCGACACGAACGACCACGGCGTCGATCTCACCCTCGAGTATCTGCGCCGGCCCGGGCCGGCCCTCGTCTTTGCCAACCTCGTGGACTTCGACTCGAAATACGGCCACCGCAACGACGCCGCGGGGTACGCCGCGGCGATCGAGGCCTTCGACCGGCGTCTGCCGGACCTGATCGCGGCCCTCGGCGGCGGCGTGCTCCTCATCACCGGCGACCACGGCTGCGACCCGACCACCCCCTCCACCGATCACACCCGCGAGCGCACGCCGCTGCTGGCGGCCGGCCTGGAGGGCGGGCCCCACGAGATCGGGACGCGCGACGGGTTCGGCGACCTCGGGGCGACCGCGGCCGATCTCCTGGGCGTGGACCTCGAGGGTCTCCTCGGGACGAGCTTCGCACCAGAGCTGGGGATGGGCCGGAGATGACGGCCCGGGCGTGCATCGGGGTGGGGTCGAGGGTGAGGGTCGCCCGCTCCCGACTCCGCCGGACCTCAGAGGTGGACGCTCGACCTTCGCGTGAGGGTCGAACGATCGTGCAGGTCACGGACGGGAGGGCGTGACCGTGACCCCGATGGATCCGCGCCGGATCGTGGCCGCGAAGCGCGACGGCGAGACCCTGGCTCCGCCTGAGGTTCGGGCCTTCGTCGAGGGATACACCCTGGGCGACGTCACGGACCCGCTCGCCGCCGCGTTCCTGATGGCCTGCTGCATCCGCGGTCTGGACGCCGGCGAGACCCTCGAGCTCACCAGGTCCATGGTGGACTCGGGCGTGACGGTGGACTTCACCGGCCTCGACGTGCCGACCGTCGACAAACACTCGACCGGCGGTGTGGCCGACAGTGTCACGCTGGTGTTCGCGCCGCTGGGCGCCGCCCTGGGCCTGGGTGTCGCGAAGCTCTCGGGCAGGGGGCTCGGTCATACGGGCGGCACGCTGGACAAGCTCGAGGCGATCCCGGGCCTGCGCACCGATCTTCGTCCGGACGAGCTGCGGGCACAGGTCGAGCGGATCGGGTGCGCCGTGGCCGCCCAGTCCGCCGACCTCGTGCCGGCGGACGGGCGGCTGTACGCGCTGCGCGACGCCACCGCCACGGTCGAATCGATCCCGCTGATCGCGGCGAGCGTGATGTCGAAGAAGCTCGCGGTCGAGACCGACCTGATCGTCCTCGACGTGAAGGCCGGATCCGGCGCGTTCATGAAGACCGCCGAGGCCGCGACGGAGCTCGCAACGGCCTGCCTCGCCCTCGCCCGTGGCTGGCGGCGCCCGTGCGTCGCCCACGTCACCGACATGTCGCAGCCGCTCGGCGACGCGGTCGGCAATGCGCTCGACGTTGCCGAGGCGGTGCGTCTCCTGCGCGGGGAGGGAGGCGGACGCCTGCGGGAGCTGGCGGTGCGGCTGGCCGGCGACGCGCTCGCCCGGGTGGAGGGCATCGGATCCGGACGAGGCGGTCGCCCGGGCCGGCCGGGCGCTCACCGAGGGGAGCGCGCTGGAACGGTTCCGGTCGATGGTCGAGGCACAGGGCGGCGACCCGCGCGTCGCGGACGACCCGGACCGCGTCCTGCCGCGGGCGCCCGTGATCGAGCCGCTCGAGGCCGACCGCGCCGGGACCCTCGCCGCCGTGGACGCCGAGGCGATCGGCCGGGCGGCGGCCGCCCTGGGGGCGGGGCGGCTCCGCAAGGACGACCCGATCGACCCGGCGGTGGGTATCGTGTGCACGCCGAAGATCGGGGACCGCCTGGAGGTGGGCGCCCCGATCGGGGCCGTGCACGCGCGGACCCGGGAGGCGGCCGCGGACGCCGCGGCCGCCGTGCGGGCCTCGCTCACGCTGACCGACGGGCCGGTGGCGCCGCCACCGCTCGTGTACGAGGACCTCGGGTAGGGGGATCGATGCTCGCGACGTTCACGGCTCTGGGTGTGCGCTACGCGGGATACCTCGCCGTGTCGCTCCTGATCGGGATGACGGCGAGGGAGTACGCGCGGGCATTCGTGACCGCGAGGCTCGGCGATCCGACGCCGCGGCTGTGGGGACGGCTGACCCTGAACCCAAAGCAGTGGTTCGACCCGTTCGGCAGCGGCCTCCTGCCCGCCCTGATCCTGATCCTGTGGGCCTCGGGCGCCGGGTTCCAACCCCCTCCCTTCGCATACGCGAAGCCGGCTGCCCTCGACCCGAACTACCTGCGCCGCGGCGACCGGGACATCCTGATCGCCTCCCTCGCCGGGCCGCTCGCGAACCTGGTCCTGGGAAGCCTGGCCGGGCTGCTGCTGCGGATCAACATGGGGATCGAGCCGCTCCTCGTGGTGGACGCGTTCGTCCTCACGAACCTGTCGTTGTTCATCTTCCACCTGATGCCCGTCCCGGGCCTCGACGGCGCGCGCATCATCGCGAGGTTCCTGCCGATCCGGGCAAGGACCGTCTACACGAACCTCGACCAGTACCTGGTCCTGTTCATCCTGGCGGCCGTCTTTCTGCTGCCGGCGCCGCTGCTCTCGATCGTGAACGGCCTCGCCGACGCCGTCTGCGGTGTGGTCGCGGGCCGGTCCTGTTGAGTCACCCGAGCGTCCCGGCCGCGCCGGAGGCCCGCGTTATCATCCCGGCATCGTGAGCGTCGAGACCCCTGCACCGCCCGCCGCCGCGGTGGATCGGTCCGTCCGCGTTCTCACCGGCTTCCGGCCCACCGGACCGCTGCACCTCGGTCACTGGGCGGGCAACGTGGAGAACCTCCTGCGACTGCAGGACGAGCGGGAGACGTTCGTGTTCATCGCGGACTGGCACATGCTCACCACCCACTACGACCGGACGGACGAGCTGCCGGGCTTCACGCGCGACATCGCGCTCGACCTGCTCGCGGCCGGCCTGGATCACGTCACGCGTGACGTTCTATCGGCAGTCGGACCTGCCCGAGGTCGCCGAGATGGCGCTGCTGCTGGGCATGGTGACGCCGCTCGGCTGGCTGGAGCGCGTGCCCAGCTACAAGGAGCGTCTGCGCGACATGACGGAGCGCGAGGCAGCGAGCTACGGCCTGCTCGGCTATCCGATCCTGCAGACGGTGGACATCACGATCGTGCGGGGCCAGCTCGTCCCGGTGGGGGAGGACCAGGTGGCCCATCTGGAGCTGTCGCGCGAGATCGTCCGCCGGTTCAACCGCCTCTTCGGGGACGTCCTCCTGGAACCCCAGCCGCTGCTCTCCTCCGCGCCGCTGATCCCGGGCTCGGACGGCAGGAAGATGTCGAAGAGCTTCGACAACGCGATCGGGATCCGCGACGAGCCCGACGAGATCCGCGCGAAGATCCGCACGTTCGTCACCGATCCGCAGAAGGTGCGCATGGGAGATCCGGGCCGGCCGGAGATCTGTCCGATCTTCGCCCTGCACAAGATCTACTCGCCGGACATCCGCGACTGGACCCAAGAGCATTGCAGGACCGGGGATCTGGGCTGTGTGGACTGCAAGACGAACCTGGCCGATCGCGTGATCGAGTACTTCCGGCCGTTCCGGGAGCGGCGGGCGGAGCTCGCGGCCGACCCCGGATTCGTGGAGCGGACGCTGGTGGACGGCGCCGATCGCGTCCGGCCGATCGTGCGGGAGACGCTCGCCGCCGTCCGCTCCGCGATGGGGTTCGCATGAGCGAGCGCACGGCGACACCGGGAGAGTTCGCGGTCGAGCTCGCGGTGTACACCGGACCGTTCCGGCTGCTGGCCGACCTGATCCTGGAGCAGAAGATCGACGTGTGCGACGTCCCCGTGGCGACGGTGACCGACCGGTTCCTGGCATCGACGAAGGAGGCGGGTCGCTGGAGCCTCGAGGAGGCCACGTGGTTCCTCGCGGTCTGCGCCGCACTGCTCGAGCTGAAGGTGGGCCGGTTGATGCCGCGGCACACGCAGGCGGACGAGGAGGACCTGCTCGGCGGCTCGCCGGACCTCGCGTACGCGCGGTCGCTCGAGCTCGCCGCCTTCCGGCGGGTGGCGCAGGAGCTGACACGGCGCCTGGAGATCGAGGCGGGCTACTTCGCCCGCGACGTCGGGCCCGGGCCCGAGTTCTCCCACCTGTATCCGGACGTGGTCGCGACGTTGCAGCCGCAGCAGCTGGCGATCCTGGCCGCGGCGCTGCTGCGCCCGCCGCCGGTCCTGGATCTGTCCCACGTCACGCCGATCCGCTTCACGGTCGCCGAGCAGATGTCGGCCGTGCGCGAGCGCATGTCCACCCTGGGCCGGGCGGCCTCGTTCCGCCAGCTCGTGGAGGACTGCGAGGACCGGATCCACGTGGTGGTGCGCTTCCTGGCGCTGCTGGAGCTGTACCGTGACGGTCAGGTGGAGCTCTCGCAGGGGCCGACGTTCGGGGAGATCGAGATCGAGTGGAGAGGGTGAGGGTTCCGTGATCGACGCCGCCGAGGACGTCCAGGCCCTTCGCGCGCTGGAGGCGCTCTTCTTCGTCTCCGACGAACCGCTGCCGGGCGCGGTCCTCGCCCAGGCGCTCGACGTCGACCGCCGCCGCGCCGACGACCTGTGCGCCGCCCTGCAGGTCCGGCTGGAGGATCGCGGATCCGGCCTGGTGCTGCGCGACATCGCCGGCGGCTGGCGCCTCTACTCCCACCCCGAGGCCGCGGATGTCGTGGAGCAGTTCGTCCTGTCCTCCCGGCAGGCGCGCCTGACGAAGGCGGCGCTGGAGACGCTCGCCATCGTGGCCTACAAGCAGCCGGTCACGCGGCATCAGATCTCCGCGATCCGCGGCGTGAACTCCGACGGGGTCCTGCGGGCCCTGCAGGATCGCGGCCTGGTGGTGGAGACGGGCCGCGAGGAGGGGCCGGGCCGGCCCGTCCTGTACGGGACGTCGCCCGAGTTCCTGGAGCGTCTCGGGTTGTCCTCGCTCGCCGCACTGCCCTCGCTGGCCCCCCTGCTGGGCGCCGAGGGCGCCGAGGACGAACCGGTGGACCTCGTCGCCGACGCCCCAGAGCCGGAGGAGGGGCCAGATGAGGAGCCGGAGGAGGGGTCGGAGGCCGCCGACGAGGAGGAGGACCCGCCGCAGGTCATGGGCGACATGGTGGCCGACGAGGGCGCGGGGGCCGGGGACGGCCCGCTGGAGATCCCGGAGGCCGTCGCCGAGCCGGCGGAGTAGCTCCACCGTGGCCCAGGAGCGGCTGCAGCGGGCCCTCGCGCGGGCCGGGCACGGGTCGCGCCGGGCCAGCGAGGAGCTGATCGCCGCCGGCAGGGTGACCGTGAACGGCAGGGTCGCGACCCTCGGGGACAAGGTCGATACCGCCGGCGACGTGGTCACCGTCGACGGTGTGACCCTCAACCTCGACCCCGAGCGTGAGGTACTACGCCCTGCACAAGCCGATCGGCGTGGTGACCACGATGTCGGATCCGCAGGGGCGGCCCGACCTGCGCGGCCTCCTGCCGCCGGAGGGACCGCGTGTCTTCCCGGTGGGCCGGCTGGACCGCGACTCCGAAGGCCTGCTCCTGCTCACGAACGATGGCGAGCTCGCGAACCGGCTCCTGCATCCGCGCTTCGGCGTGGAGAAGGAGTACCTCGCTGAAGTGGAGGGCGCTCCCACCGACCGGCAGCTCAACCGGATCCGTCGCGGGGTGGACCTCGAGGACGGACCCGCCCGCGCCGCCGCGGCGCGCTCCGTGGCGATCGAGCGGGAACCGGGGGGCCGTTCGCGTCGTGATGACCGAGGGGCGCAAGCGCGAGGTCCGTCGGCTGCTGGCGGCCGTCGGTCTGCCGGTGATCCGGCTCGTGCGCCTGAGGGTCGGGCCCGTGGTCCTGGGCGGCCTGCCCCCGGGCGGTCTGCGCGAGCTCGATCCCGACGAGGTGCGTGCCCTCTCGGAGGCGGCGGGGCAGGACGCGGACGACGGCGACGCCAAGGGCGAGTCCGGAGGCGAGTCCGAGGGCGACCTGTAGCCTGTCGGCGTTCGCGGGGGCCGGCCCCGCCGAAGGAGACGCGGGATGAGGGTTCGTGCGGCGCGCGGCGCCATCGCGGTGGCCGCCGACGACGCCCCCACGCTGCTCGCGTCCACCGAGCGGCTGCTGTCGGCGATGGTGGATCGCAACCGGATCGCGACCGAGGACCTCGTGAGCATCCTGTTCACAGCCACGGAGGACCTCCGGTCGGCCTTCCCGGCGGAGGCCGCGCGGCGTATGGGGCTGGGCCGTGTGCCGTTGATGTGCGCGCGGGAGATATCCGTGGAGGGGTCGATGCCCCACGTCGTACGGGTGCTCCTGCACTTCCACTCCGAGGCCGCGCTCGACGACGTCGTCCACGTGTACCTCGACGGCGCGGAGACGCTGCGCGATGACCTCGACTAGGGTCGCCGTCCTCGGCACCGGCCTGTGGGGACGTCGATCGCGATGGCCGCGGTACGGGCCGGCGACCGCCCGGTGGGCTGGGATCCGGACGCCGAACACGCCGCCCGAGCCGCCGACCGGGGAGGCTTCGCCGCCGCCGCGACGCTGGAGGAGGCCGTGCACGACGCGGAGATCGCGATCGTCGCGTCGCCGATCGGGACGCTCGCCGAGGTGTCGCTGCGGGCACTGGGTGCCTCCTCGTCCGCCGTGGTCTCCGACGCCGGCAGCGTGAAGGGCGGCGTGGTGCGGCAGGTGACGGCCGGGGCGGGAGAGGACGCCCGTCGCTTCGTCGGCGGGCATCCCATGGGCGGTTCGGAGCGCAGCGGCCCCGACCACGCCTCGGCCTCGGTCGTGGACGACATCGTGTGGGTGCTGACGCCGACGCCGGCCACCGATCCCGGCGCGGTGGAGCGGCTCGAGGCGTGGATCCGCTCCATCGGCGCACGACCGATGCGGATGGAGCCCGCACGGCACGACCGGTTGGTGGGCTTCGTCAGCCATCTGCCGCAGATCGCCGCGACGTCGTTGATGGGCCTCGTGGCCGACGAGGAGGCCGAGGAGCCGGAGATCCTGCTCCTGGCGGCCGGCGGCTTCCGCGACCTCACGCGGCTCGCGGCATCGAACCCGGTCGCTGTGGAGCGAGATCCTGCTCTCCAATCCGCGCGGCCATCTCCGAGGCCGTCGACCTGTACGTGGAACGGCTGCTCCGGCTCCGCGACCTGATCGACGCGCGCGGCCGGGGAGGACGTCCGCGCCGCGTTCGCCGCCGCCAAGGCGGCGCGGCTCAGCCTCGCCGCCAAGCCGCAGGTCCGCTCGGGCGTGGCCGTGATGCAGGTGCCGATCCCCGACCGACCCGGCGCGCTGGCGCAGCTCACGGCGGCGCTGGGCGAGAGCGCCGTGAACATCGAGGACCTCCAGATCGTGCACTCGCCCGAGGGCGGGCGGGGCGTCGTGCACCTCATGGTGGCCGCCACCGCCGCCGACGTCGCCGCCACGACGCTGGCCGCCCAGGGCTTCGACCCCACGAGGCTGGCATGACGACGCTGCGGATCCCGCCGGGTGGCAGCCTCGAGGGTTCGACCCGCGTGCCGGGGGACAAGTCGATCGCGCATCGATGGCTCCTGCTCGCGGCCACGGCCACGGGCCGGTCCCGTCTGGTGCAGGTTCCGGCCTCCCTCGACGTCCGGTCGACGGCGTCGTGCCTCATGGCGATCGCCCCGACCACTCGAGCTGCACTCGAGGGTTGGCTTCGGAACGGTGCCCTGCCAGACGAGGGTCACGGTTCCACGTGGAACCCCGAGGCCTCGAGGGCCGCCGGCACCGCCCTTGAGGTCGAGGGTGAGGGACGGGATCGCCTCGTGGCCGCGGAGCTCGACTGCGGCAACTCCGGCACGACCATGCGCCTCCTCACCGGCCTGCTCGCGGGCGTCGCCGGGCGGTCCGTGCTGGACGGCGATCCGAGCCTCCGGACCCGGCCGATGGAGCGGGTCGCGGCGCCCCTGCGGGAGATGGGGGCGGACGTGTCGCACCACGGACGGCGGCCCCCCCGTGAGCATCGCGGGCGGATCGCTCCACGCCATCACCTACCTGTCGCCGGTCCCGAGCGCACAGGTCAAGAGCGCGATCCTGCTGGCCGGCCTCGCGGCGGAGGGGGAGACCGTCGTGGAGGAGGCCGCCGCGACCCGCGATCACACCGAACGCGCCCTGGAGGCGCTCGGCGGGCCCGTGCTGTCCGCGCCCGGCCGGGTCTCGCTGCGCGGCTTCCAGCACGGCGGCTTCGCCGGCACCGTGCCGGGAGATCCGTCGTCGGCGGCCTTCCTCGTCGGCGCGGCCGCGCTGACCGGCTCCGAGCTCACGATCCGCGACGTCGGGCTGAACCCCAGCCGCACCCGCTTCCTGGACGTGCTGGCGCGGATGGGGGTCCGCACCCGGCAGCGCGTCGAGCGGCAGGAGGTCGGCGAGCCGGTCGGCGAGCTCCACGTGGAGCCCTGCGACCGACTCGTCGGCACGCGGGTCGAGCCCGAGGAGCTCCCCCTCGTGATCGACGAGGTGCCGATCCTCGCCGCGCTCGCGGCCCACGCGAAGGGCGAGACCTGGTTCCTCGGCGCCTCGGAGCTCCGCGTGAAGGAGAGCGACCGGGTCGCCGCGATCGCGGAGGGGCTGCGTTCCCTCGGCGGACTCGCGGGCGACGAGGGCCCCGATCTCGTCGTGGCCGGCGGTGGCCTCGACGGGGGGACGGCGTCCTCCGGCGGCGATCACCGCATGGCGATGGCGTTCGTCGTGGCGGCCCTCGCGGCCTCGGGCCCGTCGACCGTCGAGGGTGTCGAGGCCGCCGACGTCTCCTTCCCCGGATTCGCGGCCACCCTGCGGAGCCTGGGCGCGCCGGTCGAGGCGGCATGAGCTCGGCGCCGACCTCGTGATCGCGATCGACGGGGCCGCCGGCAGCGGCAAGAGCACCCTCGCCCGCGGCCTGGCCACCGAGCTCGGCCTGCCCTACGTGAACACCGGACTGATGTACCGCGCCCTGACGCGGGCGGCGCTCGACGAGCACGTCGACCTCGACGACGGGGACGCTCTCGCCGGGCTCACCCGCAGGTTGAGGGTCCGGCTCGTGGGCGACGGGCCGGCGGAGCTCGAGGTCGAGGGCTTCCCGGTCGCCGTGCTGCACACCGTCGAGGTCGACGCCGCCGTCTCGCGCGCGTCGAGGCACCCCGCAGGTCCGGTCGCTGATGCATGCGGTCCAGCGGTCGATCGGCGAGGAGGGAGCCGTGATGGAGGGCCGCGACATCGGCACCGTCGTGTGCCCCGACGCGACGGTCAAGCTCTTCCTTCGGGCCGACGCCGAGCGGCGCGAGGCGCGGCGGGCCGTGGACCGCGGACACGAGACCGTCGACGTTGCGACGGCCCTCCACGCCCGCGACACGCGGGACGCCGCCGTGAATCCCCTCGAGCCCGCCGCCGACGCGGTGACGATCGACACGTCCGAGGCCACACCGGAGGCGACGCTCGCGCTGGCGCTGGAGATCGTCCGGGCGCGCCGGTGAGCGCGCGGATGCCGCGCGTGGCGGTCGTCGGGCGTCAGAACGTGGGCAAGTCCACGTTGGTCAACCGACTCTTCGGCCGGCGCGAGACGATCGCCGACCCCTCGCCCGGCGTCACCCGGGACCGGGTCGAGGTCGAGGCCGCCTGGCGTGGCCGCAGCTTCGGTCTGGTCGACACCGGCGGGTTCCTGCACGGCGCCCGCGGCATCGAGGCGCTCGTCGCGGAGCAGGCCGACCGGGCCGCCGCGGAGGCCGACCTGATCATCCTCGTGGTCGACGCGCAGGCGGGCGTCACCGAGGACGACGCGACGCTGGCCAGGCGGCTCCGCCGCGCCAGCGTGCCGGTCGTGCTGGTGGCGAACAAGGTCGACTCCGACCGTGAGGACGCCGATGCCGCGGCCTTCCATCGGCTCGGATTGGGCGACCCCGTGGCCGTCTCGGCGCTGCACGGCCGCGCGAGCGGGGACCTCCTCGACCGGATCGTGGCGCTCCTGCCCGACGCGCCGGCGGAGGCCGACGCCGCCGCGGAGCCGAGCTTCGCGCTGGTCGGCCGGCCCAACGTCGGGAAGTCGAGCCTGTTCAACCGCCTCGTGGGCACGGAGCGCAGCGTGGTGTTCGAGGAGGCCGGCACGACGCGGGACGCCGTCGACGACCTGGTGATCTGGCCGGACGGGCCGGTTCGATTCGTGGACACGGCCGGCATGCGCCGGGCGATCGCGGTGCAGGGCGTCGAGTACTACAGCTTCGTCCGAGCCGGCCGTGCGATCGAACGGGCGGACGTGGCGGTGCTCGTCTTCGACGCCGCCGAGGGGTTCACGGTCGAGGACCGCAAGATCGCCGTGCGCGCCCTGGAGGCGGGACGCGCGCTGCAGCTCGTCGCGAACAAGTGGGATCTGGTCGAGGAGAAGGACCGCACGTACAAGCGGATGAACGAGGAGGCCGAGCTGTTCGCGGGCGCCTCGGTGATGCGCACGTCCGCGATCCGCGGCATCGGTGTTCAGCGGCTCCCGGCCGTCCTGACCGACCTGCACCACAGGTGGAGACTCAGGGTGCCCACGGCGAAGGTGAACGAGGTGATCCACCGGGCGGTGGCGGAGCGCCCCGGACCCCGCAGCACCGGCAAGGTGCACTACGCGACGCAGGTCTCCAGTGCGCCGCCCACGTTCGTGCTCTTCGGCGTCAAGGAGCCGCCGGCCGGCTATCGCCGCTACCTGGAGAACCGGCTGCGACGGACGTTCGGCTTCGAGGGCGTGCCCCTCCGGATGCAGTTCCGCCCCCGCCGTCGAACCCCGCGGCAGCCCGCGTAGTCGGAGCCGTCGACGGCTACACTGGGCGCTTCGGGCCGTGGCGCAGCTTGGTAGCGCGTCTGTCTGGGGGACAGAAGGTCGCCGGTTCAAGTCCGGCCGGCCCGACCGATGAACAGCACCGGAGGCCAGCAGCCGGCGTCGCCGGCCATCCTCACC
Organism: uncultured Actinomycetes bacterium; assembly: GCA_963832225.1. Lineage (GTDB taxonomy): Bacteria > Actinomycetota > UBA4738 > UBA4738 > HRBIN12 > JALYMB01. Next base: position 188,244 of record CAWHTI010000001.1, on the reverse strand, counting down.
GTTCCGAATCTCCTGTCGTGCACGCGGATCCTGCTCATCCCGGTCTTCATGGCCCTGATCGTGCACGAGGGGACGGAGCTGGCGGGGATGCTCCTGTTCGCGGGCGTCGCCGCGACGGACTGGGTGGACGGTTACGTGGCCCGGCGCACGAACCAGGTGTCCGAGCTCGGCAAGGTGCTGGACCCCGTCGCCGACCGCCTGGCGATCGCGGCCGGACTGATCGCGATCATGATCCGAGGGGCGCTGCCGCTGTGGGCCGGGCTCGCCGTCATCCTGCGAGACGTCGCCGTGCTGGTCGTGGGCGCCGCGTTGCTGGCCGGCCGGGGTGTCCGCGTGGACGTCCGGTTCCTCGGCAAGACCGCGACCGCCACCCTGATGATCGCCATCACGTGGATCGCGTGGGGCAACCTGGGCTTGCCGCTCGAGGGGGCGGCGCGAGCGGCGGGATGGGTGTTGTTCGCCCTCGGCATCGCGGAGTCCTACGTGGCGGCGCTCTGGTACCTGGGCGACGTCCGTCGCGCCGGCGGCGATCCCACACCGATCCCCGCACGTGAGAGCGGCTGAGTCCGAGGGGTTCCAGGAAGTCCGACGTCATCGACATCGACCGTCGCGCACCGCGCGAGCGAGGAGGAGACCGTGGAGTATCCGGACGACGTCCGCTACACGCGACAGCACGAGTGGGCCCGAGCGGAGGACGGACGGGTCCGGATCGGCATCACCGACTACGCGCAGGACGCGCTCGGCGACGTCGTGTACGTCGACCTTCCGGAGTCCGGCACGTCCCTCCCGGCCGACCAGCCGTTCGGCGAGGTGGAGTCGACGAAGTCCGTCTCGGACGTCTACGCGCCGGTGGCGGGCACGGTGGTCGAGCGCAACCTCCTGCTGGACGAGCGGCCCGAGCTCGTGAACGAGCAGCCGTACGGGGACGGATGGCTGATCGTCGTGGAGCCCGCCGACCCATCCACGGTCGACGGGCTGATGGACGCGGCGCAGTATCGGGCGTTCCTGGACGAGCCCGGCCACTGAGCGTATCCGATCGTACGCGTTCCAGCGCAGGCATTTCCACCAACCCTGAACCCTCGATGCAACTCCAGTGCTACGTGAGCCGCACCCGCGTCGAGGGTTGAGGCCACCCCTGACCACCGGTTGAACGTGCGTGCCTGCTGCGATACCGTGCAGTCGGCGTCCATGGTCGAGGGTCGGGCACCGACCCCGAGGCTCGCGTCGAGCCCACGCCCGAGGGAGAGCTGACGTTGTTCTGTACCCGTTGTGGACATCCCAACCGTGACGACGCGCGCTTCTGCGCGAAGTGCGGGGCTCCACTCGACGCGGACAGCACCCTGAGCCTCACGCCGGTCGACGGTGAGGACGACGGCTCCGACGAGTTCCCGTTCCCGCACGACGAGCTCGAGGCCGGCCAGGCGCTCCTGCTGGTGAAGCGCGGACCCAACGCCGGATCGACGTTCCTGCTCGACGGGGACGTGAGCTCGCTCGGGCGGGACACGAAGTCGGACGTCTTCCTCGACGACATCACCGTGTCGCGCACGCACGCGCGGATCGAGCGCCGGGACTCCGCGTTCTTCGTGCGGGACCTCGGCAGTCTGAACGGCACCTACGTGAACGGCGACGCCGTCGAGGAGACGAAGCTCGCTCGCGGCGACGAAGTGCAGATCGGCAAGTTCAAGCTCGTGTTCTTCTCGGCAGGGGAGTGAGGCAGAGATGGCGACGCGCAACTACCAATCGATCGGCGAGGTGCTCGTGGCCGTGAAGACGGAGTTCCCCGACATCACGATCTCCAAGATCCGCTTCCTCGAGGCCGAGGGGTTGATCGAACCGGAGCGCACGCCGTCGGGCTACCGGAAGTTCTACGCGCAGGACGTGGACACCCTGAAGTCGATCCTGCGGATGCAGCGGGACGAGTACCTGCCGCTCAAGGTCATCAAGGAGCGGCTGCTCTCGTCCGAGGCCGGCGACGACGTGGAGCTCGACAGCAACGGGCAGCCGTCCGATCCCGCGGTGCCCGTGGTCAGCGACGACGTCGCCGACGCCCCGACCGGGCTGCAGATGTCCCTGGACGAGATGTCCGCCGCCACCGGCATCGAGAAGGAGCGCATCAAGGACCTGGAGTCCTACGGGATCGTGTGCTCGCACGGACCGGAGTCGGCCATCTACTACGACGGCGACGACTACATCGTCCTGTCGATCGTGAAGGACTTCTTCCGCTACGGCGTCGAGCCGCGACACCTCACCATGTACAAGCACTTCGAGGAGCGGGAGGCGGCGTTCTTCGAGACGATCGTGGCGCCGATGATGCGGCAGAAGAACCCGGATGCCCGCAAGGCCGCCTCGGCGTCGCTCGCCGAGCTCGCGAAGATCTCGCGCAAGTTCAAGCAGGCGCTGTTGCGGACCAACATCCGCGACCACATCCAGAGCGCCTGAGGTGCGGTCGCCGCGGCTGCGGGCCACCGCGGTGATCCTCGGGGTCCTGGCGGTCCCCTTCGCGGTCGGGCTCGCGGACGCCGGGCCGGGGTCGGTCCCGCCCCCCACGCCGGTGCCCCCGCTGGGCGAGCCGTCGCCGTTCGTCACCGATCTCCGGACGCCCGCGCCACCGGCCGCCAGGCCCGAGATGGACGCAGCCTCCGCGATCCTGGCCGACATGGATTCGGGACAGGTCCTCTTCCAGCAGGCGCCGGACCGCCGGCTGCCGATCGCGAGCGTCACGAAGATCATGACCGCCCTCCTCGTCCTGGAGCGCGCCCAGCTGGACGACGTCGTCACGGTGAGCGCCGACGCGACGTTCCCGCCCGACTTCGCCGGACCATCGGCTCTGGGGCTCCGCGCGGGGGAGCGGATCTCCGTGCAGGAGCTCCTCTACGCGCTGCTGCTGCAGTCGGCCAACGACGCCGCCGTGGCGCTCGCGGAGCACGTGAGCGGCACCGAGGAGCGGTTCGAGGCCGCCATGAACGTGCGCGCCCGGCAGCTCGGGATGGACAACACCAGGTTCCGCTCGCCCAACGGCCTGGACGACCGCGGCTACTCCAGCGCACGCGATCTCATGATCCTCACGCGCGAGGTCTACGCCACCCAGCCGGGGTTCGGTCGCATGGCGGCAACCCGGTTCCACGACGTCCCCGCTCCGGCCGGTCCGCCTCGCACGATCCAGAACCGGAACGTGCTGCTCTGGCTGTACCCGGGCGCGTTCGGCGTGAAGACCGGGTACACGGCACGAGCGGGCTTCTGCGTCGTAGCGGCGGCACAGCGCGAGGGGCGCAGGCTGGTCTCCGTAGTGCTGGGATCTCCGGGCGAGCCGTTCTCGCAGGCAGCCGCGCTCCTGAACTACGGGTACGCCGCGTTCACGCCGCAGCGCTTCGCCGCGCCCGGCGATGCGGCCGGCACGGTCTCGCTTCCCGGCGGGTCCGTGTCCGTCGTCACGGGCGCCGGCCTCGACGCGCTCGTCCCGGTCGCCTCCGTGGATCGCGCCACCCGGACCATCACGGTCGCCCCCGACGCGGCGTACCCACCGGCGCCCGGCGAGCAGGTGGCCACGATGGAGGTCGCGATCCCCGGGCTCGTCCTGGGGCAGGTCCCCCTGGTGGCGGAGACGGTGCCGCCCCCTCCCTCCCTGCCCGACGACGGTCCCTGGTGGGCACGGGCGGCCGGCGCGGTGCTGGACTCGGTGGGCGGCGCCCTCCGCGCGGCGATCGACTGACGCGCGCTGCGGGCGGCAGGCCCCCGCCGGTCGGTCGTGGCCCGGCCCCGGCCGTGGCCGTCTAGGATGAGCGGTCATGGCGGAGGTCGCGAGCGTCCTGTTCGGACGTCAGGACATCCGACGCCGGGTCGACGAGCTGGGCAGCGACATCACACGCGACTACGCCGGGCGGGAGCCCGTCCTGGTCTCCCCGCTCAAGGGCGGGACGATGTTCCTCGCCGATCTCTTCCGCCGGATCGACCTCCCGCTGCGGGTGGAGTTCATGGCGATCACGCGATACGGCGACGCGGCCGAGTCGCTCGGCCGCGTGCGGATCCTGATGGACATCGAGGTCGACCTGTCCGGACACGACGTCATCCTCGTCGAGGACATCGTGGACACGGGGCTGACGCTCAGCTACCTGCTCGGCACGCTGCGCGCGCGCGGTGCCGCGTCGATCGAGGTCTGCACCCTGCTGGACAAGTCCGTGCGCCGCATCGCCCCGGTCGACGTCCGGTACGCCGGCTTCGACTGCCCCGACCGCTTCGTGGTGGGCTACGGCCTGGATCACGAGGAGCGGTACCGCAACCTTCGGGACATCTTCGCGGTGGACGACATGGATGCCCTCCGCGCGGACGCGGACGCGCTGATGCCGCTGCTCGCCGGCGCCGGTGGATGAGACCTCGGCGAGGATGACGACGGTGGTCGATTTGTCGGGCCGCACGCCCGGGGATACGCTCGCCGTACCGTCATGATCGAGATGGAACTGGCAGGTGTGCGAGTCGAGCTCCCCACGAATCAGCCGATCGTGCTGCTCAAGGAGCGCGATGGGGAGCGGTACCTACCGATCTGGATCGGCGCGGCCGAGGCCGCCGCGATCGCGCTGTCGCTCCAGGGGGTCGTCACGCCTCGCCCCATGACCCACGATCTGCTGAAGAACATCCTCGAGGAGATCTCCGTCCAGGTGTCGCAGATCGTCGTGACGGAGCTTCGTGATTCCACGTTCTACGCCACGATCGGACTGCAACGCAACGGCGACAGTTTCGAGATCTCCTCCAGGCCCTCCGACGCCATCGCCCTGGCCGTCCGGCTCGCGACCCCGATCTTCGCGAGCGAGGAGGTCCTCAACGAGGCCTCGATCCTGATCCCCGGCGACGAGGACGAGGAGGTCGAGAAGTTCCGCGAGTTCCTCGACGAGATCACGCCGGAGGACTTCAAGGAGTAGCGGCCCCCCCAAGAAGCGTGGCAAGAGGGGTCGTGGCGAGCAGTCGAGCCCCTGGACGCTGCGGGCGGCCGAGCGTCCCCCTCGATCGCTCGTCCGCCCGCCCGCGTCCTTCCGCGGACCCCCTCCGCGTCTTGCCGTACACCTATCCGTAGAAGAACAGCGTGACCCAGGCCGTGCCGTCCCGCCGGACGACTCCCACCGCCACCTTGTCGAAGCGGCGGTCCAGGATGTTGCTGCGGTGCATCGGACTGTCCATGAACGCGTCCTGCAGCCCGTCGAGGCCCCCCTGGGTCCGTCCGACGTTCTCGCCCCACTTCGTCCAGCGGACCCCCCGCAGGTAGAAGCCGGCCGGATCCCCCGTGTGGAAGATCTCGCCGTTCCTCGCCATGGCGGCGCTGTGCTTGTGGGCCTTCCTGGACATCGAGTTGTCCAACCGGAGCCGGCCCACGTCGTGGCCCGTCCGATCCTGGTTCGTCAGGCGGAGCATCTCGTGCTCGAGGTCGGTGGCCGCGCGGGCCGGCGATGCGACCAGCCCCATGAACAGGGCGATCGCGATCGTGATCGCCGCGACGGAGATACCACGACGCGAGGTGGTGACTCGTTCCACGATGTTCTGCTCCTTCGGTAGTCCGGCCGCCTGCACCTCGAGAAGGTGGTGAGGCCCGATCGACTTTGCGTCCCGCCGTTCCCGGTCGGTTTGCCTGTATCGGGAGTGCTGGTCCCTGTTCACAAAGAGCATCGGCCGCGGAGGCCGGAATCTTGAGGGCCGGGTGACCCCGGTGTGGGGGACTCCCGGGGAGGCCGCCAGGCGCCGAACTACGATGCGAGCCGCCCCGCCCGCCACGGCCGTTGACAGGGGCGACGGGCCCCCCTACTGTGCACCAACACAATCCTGTAGTTACGGCGGTGTCATCAGGTTCGGCGGCGGCACCGCCCATGGGTCAACATCATGGGGCCGCTCACGGGCGGACACGAGCGCGGCGAGCCGGCCGCGATGAGGGGCAGGGGAGCGGATGAGCGAGGCCACCGAACAGGGGTTCCGCGTCCCGGAGGTGTGCCGGCTCGTCGGCATCAGCTATCGCCAGCTCGACTATTGGGCCCGGACGGAGCTCGTGACCCCCTCGATCCGCGACGCGCGCGGCTCCGGGACGCAGCGCCTCTACTCGTTCCAGGATCTCGTGACCCTGCGGGTGATCAAGGGGCTGCTGGACACCGGGATCTCGCTGCAGCGGGTCCGCGTGGCCGTGGACTACCTGCGTGACATCGACGAGCCGGCGCACGGGGTGACCCTCTTCTCCGACGGCAAGGGGGTCTACCAGTCCGCCTCGCCGGACGCCGTGGTCGACCTCCTCCGCAACGGCCAGGGGGTGTTCGCGATCGCCGTGGACAAGGTGTGGAGCGATCTCGAGACCGCGGTGTCGAAGGCGGCCAAGAAGACCCGCGCGGCCTCCGGAGGGTCGTGAGCTCCGCCCCGGAGGCGGCCGGGTCGGACCTGCAGAGCGACAGCATCGGCTTCGCGCACGCCAGCGAGCGTCAGTTCGCCCGCCTGCTCGACTTCTACGGCATCGAATGGGCGTACGAACCCACGTCGTTCGAGATCGACTTCGATGCGGACGGCTCCGTCGTGGCCCGGTTCACGCCCGACTTCTACCTGCCGGCCTACGACCTCTACATCGAGATCACGACGCTGAACCAGAAGCTGGTCACGAAGAAGAACCGCAAGGTCCGCCGGCTCCGCGAGCGGTACCCCGAGGTGAAGTGCAAGGTCTTCTACCAGCGCGACTACCTGTCGCTGGTGACGAAGTACGGGCTGGAGGACGCGTCGGGCTGACCCCGATGCGACGGGGCCGCATCGGGGCGGTCCGCCTACACTGGCCCGCATCGTGAGGTTCGCACCGCACACCGACGACGACGTCCGAACGATGCTGGACGCGCTGGGTCTCGAGGCGCTCGACGACCTGTTCGACCAGATCCCCGCCGGCGTCCGCCTGGACCGGCCGCTGGCGATCCCCGACGGCGTCTCCGAGATGGAGCTGGCCGCGGACATGGGGGCGCTCGCCGCCCGTAACCGGAGCGCCGACGATCTCGTCTGCTTCGCGGGCGCCGGGGCCTACGACCACTACGTCCCCTCGGTGGTCTGGGCCCTCGCCGGGCGCAGCGAGTTCCAGACCTCCTACACGCCCTACCAGCCGGAGCTGTCGCAGGGGGTGCTGCAGGTCCTGTTCGAGTTCCAGTCCATGATCTGCGAGCTCACCGGCCTCGAGGTCTCCAACGCCTCGCTCTACGACGGAGCCACCGCCCTCGTCGAGGCCGTGCACATGTCGCGCGACGCGGGACGGGGCCGGGTCCTGGTCTCCGGCGGCGTCGACCCACGCCTGGTGGAGACGCTCCGCACCTACGGTAGGGGAGCGGGCTACGAGCCGGAGGTCTTCGACCTGCGGGACGGACGCGGCGGTGAGCCCGTGTTCACCCCCGACGTCGCGGCCGTCGTGGTGCAGCATCCCAACCGGCTCGGGATCCTCGAGCCGGTCCGGGAGCTGTTCGGCGAGGCCCGCGACTGGGGCGCGCGGACGATCCAGGTCTTCGACCCGCTGTCGCTCGGGCGTCCTCGCGCCGCCGGGGGAGCTCGGCGCCGACATCGCGGTGGCGGAGGGGCAGCCCCTCGGCAACCACCTGAACTTCGGCGGACCGTACCTCGGGCCTGATCGCGGCGCGGCTCGACGACGTCCGCCGGATGCCCGGGCGGATCGTCGGCGAGACGGTGGACGTCGACGGCACGCACCGGGTACGTGCTGACGCTGCAGGCGCGCGAGCAGCACATCCGGCGGGAGAAGGCGAACTCGAACGTCTGCACGAACCAGACCCTGATGGCCATCGCCGCCACGGTGTACCTCGCGTGGCTGGGCCCCGACGGGTCTCGCCGAGCTCGGCCGGCAGTGCGCGTCGAAGGCCGCGTACGCCGCGGAGCGGCTCTGAGCGCCATCGAGGGCGTCGAGCTGCTGCATCCCGACGCGCCGTTCTTCAAGGAGTTCGCGCTACGGCTGCCGCGGACCCGCGACGGAGGTGCGCGACGCGTTGCTCGACCGCGGGTTCCTCGCCGGCGTGCCGCTCGCCGGACGCCGACGGGCGCGCGCTCCTCGTCGCCGTCACCGAACGCCGCACGCGCGAGCAGATCGACGGGTTCGCCCGGCGAGCTCGGCGGAGGTTGCTGTCGTGAGCATCGGCGCGCCGATCCGCACGCAGGGCCCGGACGAGAGCGCGCCACGCTGCTGGAGCGCTCCAGGCCGGGCGACGATCGCTGGAGCCTGCCGGCCGCTCGACGTCCCCGAGGCGCTGCCGCCCGAGCCGCTGCGGCGCCGGCGTCCTCCGGGGCTGCCCGAGGTCGCCGAGATCGACGTGGTGCGCCACTTCACCCGGCTGTCGCAGATGAACTACGGCGTGGACACCGGCATCTATCCGCTCGGCTCGTGCACGATGAAGCACAACCCCAAGGTGGCCGAGACCGTCGCCGCGTTGCCGGGATTCCTGCGCGCTGCACCCGCTGCAGCCCGACGCCACGGTGCAGGGGAGCCTCGAGCTGCTCTGGCGGCTGGAGCGAGCGCTCTGCGAGATCACCGGCATGGCGCGGCGCGACCCTGCAGCCGCCGGCGGGCGCGTGCGGTGAGATGACCGGGCTGCTGATCATGCGCGCGCACCATGCCGAGCGCGGGGACGAGCCGGACGAAGGTCATCATCCCGGATTCGGCGCACGGGACGAACCCCGCCAGCGTGCGGCTCGCCGGCTTCGAGGCCGTGCCCGTCCCCTCCGACGCGACGCGGACTGGTGGACGTCGACGCCCTGGACGAAGCTCTGCGACGATCAGGTGGCGGGGCTGATGCTCACGAACCCGAACACGCTCGGGCTGTTCGAGACGGACATCGAGCGGATCGCCGAGATCGTGCACGGCGTCGGCGGGCTCGTGTACTACGACGGGGCGAACCTCAACGCGATCCTCGGGCGGTGCCGGCCGGGCGACATGGGCTTCGACATCGTGCACATCAACACCCACAAGACGTTCGCGACGCCGCACGGCGGGGGAGGGCCCGGCGCCGGGCCGGTCGGCGTGGTCGAGCACCTGGTCCCGTTCCTGCCTGCCCCGACCGTGGAGCGCGCCGAGCGACGGCTTCGTCGCTGGACCGCGACCGCCCCCGCTCGATCGGCAGGATGCACGGCTTCCACGGCAACGTCGGCGTCCTGGTGCGCGCGTACGCGTACGTCTTCGCGCACGGCGCCGACGGGCTGAAGGCCGTGAGCGAGCGCGCGCGCTGAACGCGAACTACCTGCTGTCCCTGGTCGCGGAGGCGTTCCCGGCCGCCTACCCGGATCGGCCGATGCACGAGTTCGTCGCCACGGCGCGGGGCCTGAAGGATGCGCACGACATCCGGGCGATGGACGTGGCCAAGCGCCTGATCGACCTCGGGTGTCCACCCCTCCACGGTGTACTTCCCGCTCGTGGTCGAGGAGGCCATGATGATCGAGCCCACGGAGACCGAGACGAAGGAGACCGTCGAGGCCTTCGCCGAGGCACTGCTCCAGGTCGCCCGCGAGGCGGCGGAGGACCCGGACCTGCTGCGGCGGGCGCCGGTCACCACACCGGTGCGCCGCCTGGACGAGGCCCGCGCCGCCCGCCATCTCAAGCTCCGCTGGTAGTCCGCCAGCGTTCCGGGGCCCGCTGGCTGCAGGTCCGGCGGGGGGAAGCCGATACCATCCCCGAGATGCGCAGCCTGGGGGAGAGCCGGTCGGGCGCCGTCCCGCGCACCGCACGGGCGATCGTGGTCGCCGCCGCGTGCCTGGCGCTGGTGGGTGCCGCCTGCGCCGACGGGGGCCGCGCCCGCGTCCGGGCCCGGGCACCGACGCCACCTCCACGGTCCGGCGGCCCTCCGGTCCCAGGCGCCGGCGCGGCCGTGGGGACCTTCCGGGCCTGCCACAAGCACCGCGACGGATCCCTGGTCCTCATCCTGCTCATCGAGAACCGGGATCGATCGCTGGTGAACGGGTTCCAGGGCGCCCTGGGCTTCGACGTGCTGCCGGCGGATCCCGCCACGTGGACGACGGGCGACGCGGTCCAGGTGGACCCAGGCGTCAACGAGCACGTCCGGCAGATCACCGTGCCGGCCGACGAGCCGGCTCCCTCCGAGGTGACGCTCACCGTCACGACCACCGCGGCGGTGGACGCCACGAACGTCCTGGCAACCAACGATGTGACGATCCCCGTCCCGGCATCCGCCTGCTCCTCGGCCTGAGCGACCGCCGAGGGGAGGTCTCCATCGCACCGGAGCGCGCACGTGGCCGCCGGGCGGGCATGTTCGTTCCAATTGTCTACTTTACGTAATGTACGTTATGGGCGTTGTGCGTCCGCGCGGCGGCCCATGCCGAGTCGGTCCCGGACGCCCCAGAGCGTGACCAGGAGCAGGGCCTCCACCACGATCCTGCGGGACAGCTTCGACTGCCCGTGCTCGCGCTCCCGGAACGTGATCGGCGACTCACCCACGTCGAATCCCTGCCGCCAGCTGCGGTCCACGAGCTCGATCTGGAACCCGTAGCCGTCGGAGCGGATCGGGTCGCGGACCAGCGCCCGCAACAGTTCCCGCCGGTAGACCCGGTAGCCGCTGGTGGCGTCGTGCACCGGGACCCCCAGCATGAGGCGCGCGTACCGGTTCCCGGCCTTCGACAGCGCCACCCGCACCGCCGACCAGTTCGTGACGGAGCCGCCCGGCACGTAGCGGCTGCCGATCACCAGGTCGTGCTCGCGGGCGGCCGCCAGCAGGCCGGTCAGCTCCTCCGGCTGATGGGACAGGTCCGAGTCCATCTCGACCACGAGGTCGTAGCCCTCGGCCAGGGCCGTCTCGAACCCGTCCAGGTAGGCGCTGGCGAGGCCGGACTTGGCGGGCCGCACGCGGAGGCGGATCCGGGGCTCGCGGGCCGCCTCGGCGCGCACCAGGTCCGCGGTCCCGTCCGGCGAGCTGTCGTCCACGACCAGGACGTCGAGCTGCTCCGGCAGGGCGACCAGTCGCTCGAGCACCCACTCGATCGTCTCGCGCTCGTCGTAGGTGGGCAGGATCACGAGGGTGCGCGGATGCTCGGGCAGCGGCTCGGGGGCGCCGCGGGCACCCGGTCGCCGCCTCGGGGTGAGGGCGAGGCCCACCGACGAGCAGCACGCAGACGCCGGGGGACCCAGTCCCCCAGCCGGACGTACCAGGTGTGGGTGTCGGAGGACCGGATGGTGTGCCGCAGGATAGCGGGTCGGAACAACCCGGCCTCCTCCACCACCTCGCCGGCGGGGTCGACGAACGCGCTGATCCCGCTCACCGCCGCGTGCACGACCCATCTGCCGTCTTCCACGGCGCGCATGCCGGCTCAGGTCGACGTGCTGGCGCGAGAGGGGGGTGTCCTCGTAGGACGCGTTGTTCGTCAGCACGGCGAGGAACGCCGGCGCCCCCCAGGACCAGCGAGCGCTCGATGCGGGGGAAGGCGTTCTCGAAGCAGACCGGGGTGCCGATGGGCGGCAGGCCCGGAACGCGGATCGGCGCGACCTCGCCGCCGGGGGTGAGGTCGTAGGGGATCTGCTGCAGCGCGCCGATCCAGCCGAGACCGCCGCGCCACGGAACGTACTCGCCGAACGGCACGAGGTGGGTCTTCGCGTAGCGATCGACCACGTCCCCGCGCGCGTCGAGCGCCAGGACCTGGTTCTCGAGGCCGCCCCCGCCGGGCTGGATCGAGCCCATGAGGGTGGGCGCCCCCACCGCGGCGACCGTCCGCGCGGATCTCGTCGAAGACCGCCGGCTGGGTCGCGCCGGGATCCACGGCGCTCTCCCCCCAGATCGCGAGGTCCGGCGGATCGTCCGCGAGGCGCCGATGCAGCTCGATGTTCATCCGCGCCACGGCGACGTCCTCGTCGGTCGCCGACAGACCACGCGCGCTCCGCACGTCCACCTGGACCGTCGCCACGTCGATCGGCCGCCCGGCCGCCACGGGGAACGCGATCGCCGCCGGCGCCAGCACGAGCGCGGCAGCCAGCGCGGCGGCGGCCAGACGATGCCTCCCCTTCTCCTCTTCCTTTCCCCTTCCCCTCCCCCGCCGGCCAGCGCCTCGACCAGGAGCGCGTTCACGGCCACCACGACGAAGCTCACGCCCCAGACGCCGGTGATCGACGCCAGGCGCAGCGTGATCCGGTTGTCGACCTGGCTCACGCCCAGGCTCCCCCAGCCGAAGCCGCCCAGCGGGATCAGATCCCGCAGCCACTCCATCACGGTCCACAGCGCCGCGATCCCGAGCGCCGACATGATCGGCCTCGAGGGGCGGACGACCGCCGCCGACAGGAGCCCGAACACCGCCGTGAACCCGGCCGACATCACGATGAGCGCGGACCATGCCAGCTCGCCGAACAGCAGGATCCACGACAGCGTGGCCCCGAAGAACGCGAGCCCGAAGAGCAGGCCCAGCAGGAGGCGGCGGCGGGCGGACGACGCGCGGAGCGCCGCCAGGAACGGCGTGAGCCCGACGAACGCGAGCCACCACAATCCGGCGGGTGGGAACGCGAGGGAGCAGGCGACTCCGCCCGCGAGGCTCAGGATCGAGGCGAGAGCGAGCGAGCGTCCGCGGGGACCTAGGCGCAGTCCCGGCAGAGCATCCGTTTCTTGTCCTTGAGCTGGCTCTTGTGCTTCACGAGGAAGCAGCGTTTGCAGACGAACTCACTGGCGGTCGGGGGCACGACCTTCGTGTCCAGCGGCTCGGTCAGCCGCTCCTCGCGGGTGAGGCTCACGAGGACGTCCTCCTCCTCGTCCGCCTCGGCCTCCTCGGACTGCGCCTCCTTCTTGACCAGGAGCTCCTCGATGGACTCGACGTCGCCCTCGGTGGCGGGCTCGGGCGGCGGCGGAGCCGGGGCGCCCTCGGCCAGCGCCTCCTCCGGAGGCTCGAGGTCGTCGAGGCTCTCGGCCTCTTCGTCCTCGACGGGCTCTTCGACGTCGCTCGCGGTTTCCTTCATGTCCGTCTCCTGTGGACCTACGGGGCCCAGTCGCGCGCGGATTGTACTGCCGGATCGCTGCGGATGCAACCGATATGCCGCCAACGCCGGCCGGGCGTCGGGCATTCCCGAGACGGCCAAAGAACGAGCGGGGAGGAAGATCGAGGATCCGAGTGACCTTTGGGGCCGCGGCGCCCGGGGGCGCCACGTTCTCTACTCAGCCACTCGGATCCTCGTGCGCCGCCGCCGAGGCGGTGACGCGCCCGGCACGCTACGACCGGCCCCGGGAGGTGTCAAGACGGACAAATCCGGCCGGCGTCAGCCCGCGAAGACCTCGCGCCCGAGGGACACGGTGAGGTGCGGGCGGAGCGCCGTGACGTCGGGCGCCGTGAGCGGATCGTCGTCCCACGCGGCGAAGTCGGCGTGCGCGCCGGGCGCCAGCGACCCCTTCTTGTCCTCCTGGTGCGCGAGGCGGGCGCCGCCGATCGACGACACCCGGATCGCCTCGGCGCGAGCGAGACGTTGGGTCGGGTCATGGTGGTGTTCGAGCGCGTCGACGCCGAGCAGCGCGTCGAGCGGCGTGACCGGCGTGTCCGAGCCGGCGCCGAACTCCATCCCACGTTCCAGCATCACGCGGAACGGGTTCATCGCGCCGGCACGGTCCTCGCCGAGTCCCTGTTCGTACAGACCGCCGGCTCCGCCCCAGAGGGCGTCGAACGTCGGCTGCACGGAGGCCGCCAGCCCGAGCATCGCCGCGCGCTCCACCTGCGACGTGCTCACCATCTCGAAGTGCTCGATGCGGTGCCGGCGAGCCCGGAAATGCCGGCGCCCGCGCGAATCCAGGGCGGTGTAGACCCGTTCCCAGGCCGACAGCACCTGCTCGATCGCACGATCGCCGATCGCGTGGACGCCGACCTGCAGTCCGGCCGCATGCCCGCTCAGGAAGAATCGCTCGAGCTCCTCGTCCTCGTAGTAGGCGGCGCCCAACCCGCCGTCCACGTAGGGCGACGTGACGGCCGCGGTGCGAGCGCCCACCGAGCCGTCCACCGGCAGGTCGCCGCCGATCGCGTCGAGCCGCAGATCCATGATCTGCGGCACGTCCATCGTGGCAACGACGGGAACCACGTCCACCGGCAGCCGGTGCCGGTGGGCCAGGAGGATCTCCAGATCGTGGAGCCCGTGGCCGGCGGGCATCGACATCTCGTGGATCGAGGTGATCCCGCGCGACGCCGCGACCCCCGCCGCCCGCAGTTGCAGCTCCTGGATCTCCCGGTCGTCGAGCGCCTGCGCGAACCACCGGTGCAGCCGGTCGTTCGCCTCCATCCGCACGCGACCCGTGAAGGCGCCCTGCTCGTCGCGCTCCGTGCCGTCGACGTCGGCGATGCCGGCCTTCTCGATCGCAGCCGTGTTCGCCAGGCTGACGTGCCCGTCGGCCCGCCAGATCGCGAGCGGCCGGGCCGTCGCGGCGTCGAGGTCCGCCAGGGCGGGCAATGTGGGATCGGTCCAGCGGGTCTCGTCGAAGCCCTGCAGCCACAGACCCCCGTCCCCGCCGGCGGCACGGGCCCGTGCGATCGCGAGGAGGTCCCGCGCGTCGCCGGCGCGCTCCACCTCGACGTTGGCCAACGCGATCCCGGTGGGTGTGAGGTGGACGTGGGTGTCGACGAAGCCCGGGATGATGGTCGCTCCCGGGAGCTCGACGACCCGATCCGCGGCGGGCGGGTCCCCGCTACCGACCCGTTGCACGTGCCGGTCGTCCACCAGGATCCACTCACCCGTGGCCGGATACGACTGCGTGTGCACGGCTCTGGCGCGGTAGAGCGTCCTCATCGGTGCGGCATCATCGCACGCGGACCGCGCCGGACGACGGAGCGCCCGACGGCATCGCGCGCGCGTCCCTCACCCCTGTCTTGGCGTCCTGCACGCGCAGACCCAGCGAGCTCAGCCCGCGACGTGCCTCGTCCAGCATCCGGGTCGCGTGCCGCCTCGAGCGCACCGCGATCACCAGGTCGTCCACCCATCGCACGTACGGGACGCCGGCATCAGCGATCGCGACGTCCAGGCGTCCGAGCACCGCGTTGGCGAGGACCGCGCTGGCCTCCGGACCGACGGGGAGCCCGGGGGCGTGGTCGGTCAGCTCGTGGAGGAGCCGGATCAGCCGGCGGTCCGGCTCCGATCCCAGCAGCACCAGCGTCTCCGCGACGACCTCGGGCCGGATCGAGCCGTAGCAGTCCGCGACGTCGAGATGCAGGCGGAGGCCACGCCCGGGCGGCGCCAGCGCGCGGCGCCACCGGCCACGTGCGACCCGCCAGTCCTCGAGCCATCGGTCCTCGAGCCGCCGGCCGTGGAGCGATCGGCGCGGCGGAACGACCCGGTTGGCGACGACCGCCGGACCGAGCGATCGCTCGACGGCCGGCGCCACCCGTTCCACGAGCATCCGGTACGTCGCGGCGTCGGCAGGACCCAGCGCCGTGAGGCGTCGTCGGCCGCCGTCCGGCCGGACGACGAGCTCGGCGCGGGGCGGTCTTTGCAGCACGGCGGGACTGCGCACCACGAGCTCCACGCGGGAACTCCTCTCCGACGAGCGGCCAACGGCCCGCGGAGAGGAGCGGGCGGGAACGGGGCGGGCGGGGCACAGGTTGTACCGCGGGCGGCGATGCGCCGCAATCGGCCGGGCAACCGCGCTCCCCTCCCCCGGCCAGCGTTCGCGGAGACGGTGCGGGGGGTGCCGCCGCCCTATGCTGGGCGCGATGGACCTCGACGAACGCGACCTCGACATCGTGGCGGCGCTGCAGGTGGAGGCGCGAGCGACCTACGCCGACGTTGCCGCGCGGGTGGGGATGTCCCAGAGCGCGGTGCACGATCGCGTGCGCAAGCTCGAGGCCGCCGGGGTGATCCGCGGATACAAGGCCGTGGTGGCCCCCGAGGCGCTCGGCCTGTTCGTCACCGCGCTGATCGCCGTGACGCCCCTGGATCCCTCCCAGCCCGACGACCTGCCGGATCGGGTCGGCGGCCTCGCCGAGGTCGAGGACTGCTTCAGCGTGGCGGGCGAGGCCAGTTACATCCTGAAGGTGCGGGTCCGCACGACGAGCCACCTCGAGGAGCTGATCCGGCGCCTGCGGGAACGGGGCGGCGTCCAGACCCGCACGACGATCGTGCTCTCGATCCCGTTCGAGGATCGCCCCCTGGCCACGCACCGCGACGACCGGGACACGGACCGGACCGGCGACCGGGCCTGAGCCGCCATCGCCGCCGGTATCCTTGGCCTCCATGCGGCTGCACAACACCCTCACCAGGAACGTGGAGGACGTCGTCCCGATCGAGCCGGGCCACGTTCGCATCTACACCTGCGGTCCCACGGTGTACCGGTACGCGCACCTGGGGAACCTGCGCACGTTCATGCTCGCCGACCTGATCCGCCGCGTCCTGGAGTTCGAGGGGTTGCGGGTCACACAGATCATGAACATCACCGACGTGGGCCACATGACGGATGAGGCGTCGCCGGAGGCCGTCGACAAGATGTTGCTGGCGATGGAGGACGAAGGACTGCAGCCCCTCGCGATCGCGGAGAAGTACGCGTCGGCCGTCTTCGACGACGCCGCCGCCCTGGGCATCCGTCCCGCCGACCGCTATCCGAAGGCCACCGATCACATCCAGGAGATGATCGATCTCACCCAGCGCCTGATCGACGGCGGACACGCGTACGCCGCGGACTCGGGCAGCGTGTACTTCGACGTCACGTCGTTCCCCGGCTACGGCCGCCTGTCCGGCAACACCCTCGACAAGCTCCGGACGGGGCACCGCGACCTGGAGACCGACAACAGCAAACGGCATGCGGCCGACTTCTCGCTGTGGAAGGCCGCGGGCCCCGGCCGAGTGATGAAGTGGCCGAGCCCGTGGGGGGAGGGCTTCCCCGGGTGGCACATCGAGTGCTCCGCCATGAGCATGCGGTACTTCGGCGATCGGTTCGACATCCACACCGGCGGCAACGACCTCGTGTTCCCCCATCACGAGGACGAGATCGCGCAGTCCGAGGGCGCTGTCGGTCACCGGGTCGTGAACCTCTGGGTGCACGGCGGTCACCTGCGCCAGTCGGGGCAGAAGATCTCGAAGTCCACCGGCAACGTCGTGCGCGTCCACGAGCTGGTGGAGCGCGGGGTCGATCCGCTGGCGTTCCGCTGGCTGACGTTCACCACCCGCTACCGCAGCGAGATGGACTTCACCTGGGATGCCATGGAGGACGCCGATCGGCGCGTGAAGCAGCTCCGCCGCCGCATGGTCGAGTGGGCGCCGGCCTCGCGGGAGCTCACGGCCACCTCCTCGGGGTTCGACCGCCGATTCCGCGACGCCGTCTCGGACGATCTGGACATGCCGACGGCCCTCAAGGTCGTGAACGAGCTGGTCTCGACCGATCAGGTGACGGCCAACGAGAAATACGCCCTGCTCGCGTCCTGGGACCACGTGCTGGGCCTGGACCTCGAGCGGGAGGCCAGCGCCGGCTGGGCGCCCACCGAGGAGATGCGCCGGCTGATGGCGGAGCGCGACGTCGCGCGCGACTCCAAGGACTACGGGCGGAGCGACGAGCTCCGCGACCGCCTGGCGGAGATGGGCCTCGAGGTCATGGATACGGCCGAGGGCACCACCGTCCGGCCGCGCGGCTGATCGCCCAGCCTGAACCCC
Source organism: uncultured Actinomycetes bacterium (assembly GCA_963832225.1). Lineage (GTDB taxonomy): Bacteria > Actinomycetota > UBA4738 > UBA4738 > HRBIN12 > JALYMB01. The sequence continues at coordinate 170,651 of CAWHTI010000001.1, read as the reverse complement.
TCGGGCGGGAGCCGGTCACGAGACCGTCTGCAGATCCCGGGTGCTGCGGTTCAGGCGGTCGACCCCGTCCGCGGTGACCACCACGATGTCCTCGATCCGCACGCCGAAGCGGCCCTCCAGGTAGATCCCCGGCTCCACGGAGAACGTCATCCCCGGTCGCAGCTCGAGCTCGTTGCCCTCCACGATCCAGGGCGGCTCGTGGACCTCGAGGCCGATGCCGTGCCCGGTCCGGTGGATGAACCGGGCCCCGTACCCGGCGTCGTCGATCACCTGCCGGGCGGCGCGGTCCACGTCCTGCGCGGACGCGCCGGGCCGGATCGCGGCGAGGCCGGCGTCGTGCGCCCCTCGGACGGCGTCGTACACCTCCGAGAGACCCACGGGCGGCTCCCCGACCACCACGGTCCTGGTCGTGTCTGAGAAGTAGCCGCCGAACTCCCCGCCGAAGTCCATGACCACGGCGTCGCGGGCGCGGATCGTCCGCCCGCCCGGCTCGTGGTGGGGCGAGGCGCCGTTCGGCCCGCTGGCGACGATCGCGAAGTCGGCTCGCCGGTGGCCGCTGCGGACCAGGAGCTCCTCGAGGTCGTGGGAGATGTCCTCCTCGCGGCGCCCCTCGAAGCGCGTCGTGCAGATCTGGCGGAACGTCTCGTCCGCGGCACGGCCGGCGCGCGCGAGCGCCGCGACTTCGTCGGCGTCCTTCACGGCTCGCAGGCGCGAGATCACCGGTGAGGCCGAGACGAACGACGCGCCGGGGGCGGCGCGCTCGAGCTCCAGGAGGTGCGAGGCCCACATCCGGTCGCCGACGGCGACCGGTCCGCCCGGCGGCAGCAGCCCGGCGGCGACCCGGTACGGATCCTCGCCGTCGGTCCAGCCGATCACGTCCACCGACCCCCCCAGCGGGGAGGCCACCGCGAGCGGCCGTTCCAGCATGGGCACCAACAGGACCGCGTCACGTCCGGGACGGATCACCAGCAGCGTGAGGCGTTCCAGCGGCGGCGGATCGTAGCCGGCGAGATACGCGAGGTCCGGCGAGGGCGACACGGCCACGGCGGCGATGCCGGCCGCGCCAGCCTCCTCGCCCGTGCGCCGCACGCGATCGGCCTGCGGACCGCTCACAGCTTCAACCGAAGCGCTCGCGGGACGATCTGGAACGTCGCCGGCGTCGTGCCCAGGGGCTCGCCGTCGGCCTCGATCGGCAGCGGCCGGTCCGCATCCACCGCGACGCGGATCTTCGCCCGCATCTCCCGGATGTGGGGATCCGGGACGTGGTCGCCGTGCCGGTAGATGCGCGGCAGCATCGTGACGGCGTCCGAGCGCGGGCCGCGGAAGACCAGCGCGTCCAGGACGCCGTCGCCGGGGAACGATCTCGGCGAGAGGCGGAGCCCGCCGGCGCCGAACTGCGCGTTCGCCACGACCACGTTGTAGGCGGATCCCTCATAGCGCTTCGTGTCGGCCTCGACCGTGACCTGGGCGAGACGCGTGCGGGCGAGCGTGAGCCAGAATGCCAGGAAGCTCCGGGCGCGACCGGTCCAGGCGGGCAGGCGCGCCTGGCGGAGGTGCACCGCCGCCCCGAAGCCCGCCTCCGCCAGGTTGTGCGAGTAGCGGGTCATGCGCTCCCCCGTCGGGCCCGTGGAGGTGATCCGCACGACGTCGAAGTCGTAGGTGTTCTCCCCCGTGAGATGTCCGACCGCCGCTCGCGTCTCCCCGGGCAGCCCGAAGCTCCGCACCAGGTCGCACGCCGAGCCGGCGGCCACCACACCGAGCACCGGGTCCGTTCCGAGCGTCTGGCCGTCGCCGTCGAACATCCCGTTGAGCACCTGCTGCACCGTGCCGTCGCCCCCCACCGCCACGAGATACCTCCCGCCCGCCCGGAGCGCGGCAGCCGCGATCGCCGACGGCTCGTCGCGCGCGCCGGTGACGTGCAACGTGTACACGAGGTCGCGCTCGTGCAGCGCCGCCTCGAGCGCCGGCAGCTGCGAGCCCACGGCGCCGCCCGCCGCGTTGGGATTCGCGATCACCGTCAGGTCGCCGAAGGCGCTCGTCACGCGCGCATCCTAGACGGGACGGCGCGGACCTAGACGCCGGTGTACGCGACGACGCCGCGCAGCACCGTCTCCCGGGCGCGCCGCACGAGCGTCGCGGTCTCCACCTCCGCGACGTCCTCGATCTGCCGCAGCAGGTCGATCACCTGCTTGCAGTTGCGGACGAAGTCTCCCGGCGCCATCTCCGTCTCGGCCAGGACGTCCTCGAGCGGCTTGCCCTCCGCCCAGTGGAAGAGCGGCGCCGCGAAGCCGTTGTCCAGCTCGCGGCAGAGCTGTACCTGGTGGGCGTCCTCCGTGCTCCGGATCCGCTGCCAGATCCGCTGCAGCTCGCGGTAGCGCTCCCCGCTCTCGGACGTGGGGAGCGACCCGGAGACCGGGATGCGCTCACGCGACTCGTACACGAGGGTGGAGACGAGGGAGGCGACCTCGGCCGGCTGCAGCCCGTCGAGGACCCCGGCGGCGAGCCCCTCCCCCACCAGGATGTCGCCCTCGCCGTAGATCCGGGCGAGCATGCGGCCCTTCGGTTGGATCTCGAAGCCCCGCACGTACCCGAGGTCCTCCAGCACCGCCAGCACCCGGTCGAACTGGCGCGCCAGCGTCTCGGTGCGCGCCCGCACCGCACGCTGCTGACCGTCGAGCCGGCGTTTGAGATCGCTCGCCCGCCGCGCCCACCGTTCGTGGCGGGACCGGTCGGGGCAGGCGTGGCAGGGGTGGCGTTCGGCCTGCTGCTCCAACGCCTGCGCCTCGCGCTCCGCCTTGGCGCTCACCCGGTGCCTGGGCGGCTTCGGCGGCTTCACGTGCAGGGTGACGAGCTTCGCGGCGACGTCTCGACGGTACCGCGCGCTCCCCGGGCCCCCCGCCCTCGGCAGCGCCACCCGCGTCAGCACGACCGGCGGGGCGTCGAAGTCCTTCGCGGACGCGCGCAGGGACTGGCGGTCCTGGGTCACCACCGCCACCTTGCCGTCGCGGTTCGACACCACCATGGCGAGCCCCCTGCGTCGCGCGCGGGGCAGGAAGATCACCTCGCCGGGTCGCAGCGCTACGACGGCCTGGCGGATCCCATCGGCGAGGGCCCGTTCCTGCCCCCGCTGGTCCTCGGTCCGCAGGCGCTCGGCCCGTTCCCGGAGGTCCCAGTACTCCTCGAAGTCCCCCAGGTCGCACCGCATCTGCTCCCGATAGCCGTCCAGGAACGCCCGGTCGTGCTCGATCTGCCGCTCCTTCTGCACCACCCCGCGGTCCGCCAGGAACTGCGCGAAGGACGAGTTCAGGAGGTGGTGCGCCTGCTCGCGCGTGTAGTTGCGCACCAGGTTCACGGCCATGTTGTAGGACGGGCGGAACGACGAGGACAGCTCGTAGGTCCGGGTGGCCGCGAGGCCGGCCACGCGCTCGAACTCCACGTTGCGTTGGTACACCACGACGGCGTGCCCGAGGTCGTCGATGCCACGCCGCCCGGCCCGGCCGGTGAGCTGCGTGTACTGCCCGGGCGTGAGGAGCTCGTGGCGTTCGCCGGAGAACTTCCACAGGTCCTCGATCACCACGCTGCGCGCCGGCATGTTGATGCCCAGCGAGAGCGTCTCCGTCGCGAAGACCACCTTCACGAGGCCCGCCTCGAAGAGCTCCTCCACCGTCTCCTTGAAGACGGGCAGCATCCCGGCGTGATGGGCCGCGACCCCCTGGATGAGGCCGTCGAGGAAGTCGTAGAAGCCGAGGGTCACCAGATCCTGCTCGTCCATCCAGGCCGCCCGCATCTCGGCGAACTCCCGGATCCGCTCCGCCTCCTCGCGGGTGGTCAGCCGCAGGCCGGCGTTGCGGAGCCACTGGACGCTCCGGTCGCACCCCGCCCGGCTGAACACGAAGTAGATCGCGGGCAGCATCCCGGCGTCCGCCAGGACCTCCACGACCTCCTCGCGGCGCGGGACGTACACGCCCCGGTGGCCCTCGCGCGGACGGCCACGGGACGTGTGCTGGATCGTGCCGCTGGACCGGCGCGTGTAGCTCTTGGATCGCAGCTCGCGTTGGTCCAGGGAGACGACGTAGGGGTTCGGCAGCAGGACGCCGTCCTGCTCCACGTGCATCGCGTGCAGCGCGTGGCCGACCAGGTAGTGGTGCTCCAGGGGCACCGGACGACGCTCCTCGATCACCACCCGGGTGGCGCCGCGCAGCGTTCCGATCCACTCCCCGAACTCCTCCGCGTTGCTGATCGTGGCCGACAGGCAGACCACGTTGACGCTCAGCGGCAGATGGATCAGCACCTCCTCCCACACGGCGCCGCGATACGGGTCCTGCAGGTAGTGCACCTCGTCCATCACCACCGAGACGAGTCCCTCCAGCGTCCCGCTGCGCTCGTAGAGCATGTTGCGGAGCACCTCGGTGGTCATGACCACCACCGGCGCCTCCGAGTTGATCGTGTTGTCGCCGGTGAGCAGGCCCACGTTCGATGCCCCGAGCCGCGCCACCAGGTCGCCGAACTTCTGGTTGGACAGTGCCTTCAGCGGCGTCGTGTAGAAGGCCTTGCCGCCCGTCGCGAGCGCCCGGTCGATCGCGTACTCGGCCGCCACCGTCTTGCCGGCGCCGGTGGGCGCGGCGACCAGCACCGACTCGCCGGCGTCCAGCGCCGTGATCGCGGTGCGCTGGAACTCGTCGAGCGGGAACGGATACTGCGCGGCGAAGATCTCGGGATCGGTCACGGTCCTGCGAGTCTACGGCCCGCCTTTCCGGGCGCGATCGCCGTCAGCCGAGGCCGCAGCGGGAGAGCAGGCCCGAGAGTCCCTCGTTGAAGGCGTCCGGCGCCTCGAGGTTGGACAGGTGCCCCGCGCCCGTGATCGTGAGCAGCTCCGCTCCCGGGATCGCCGAGGCCATCGGCGCCGACACCGAGGCCGGGATCAGGCGATCCCCGTCGGAGGTGACGACGAGCGTCGGGACATCGATCGAGGCGAGAGCGCTGGTCCGATCGGGTCGCTCGGCCATGCCGAGCGCGGCCCCCCCGATCGCCTGCGGCGGCTGATCCGCGATCCACGAGCGCACGCGCTCCTGCAGATCCGGCGGCGCGTCCTCGCTGAGGAGCGGCGGCGGCTCCGCCACCAGGAACGCGCTGCCCTCCTCGCGGAGACGCTCCGCGAGGGCGCGCCGGCCCGCCGCACCCTCCGGCGGGTCGGCCTCGGCGCGGGTGTTGGCCAGCGTCAGCCCGAGGACCCGCTCCGGCGCGAGCTCGCGGATCGCGAAGCTGACGTAGCCGCCCATCGAGAGCCCGCAGACGACCGCACGGTCCAGGCCGGCGGCGTCCATGGACTCCAGGCAGCGCCGGGCCGCGGCGTCCATCGTCATCGCCTCACCGGCGTCCGGGGTCCCCCCGAAGCCGGGCAGGTGCGGCGCGACGACGGGCACCGATCCCTCGAACGCCCGCACCTGGCCGTCCCACATCCGGGCGTCCAGGGGGAAGGCGTGTACCAGCAGCAGGCCGTCGCTCACCGGACCACTCTAGCGTCCGGGCCGACCACCAGGCGCAGGGTTCCCGGCTCGATCTCGAAGATGGCCGGGAGCGATCCGATCCGCTCGCCGTCGCCGTAGACCTGGATGCGCCGGTCCGCCTCCACGGTCACCCGCCGGCCCCGCCGCATCGTGACCTTGGGATGGCGCACGTGGGTGCCCCGGAACACCCTCGGGAACGCCCGGAGGAAGGCGGAAGTCGACAGCTTGCGCACGATGCACACATCCAGCAGCCCGTCGTCGATCGAGGCGTCGGGGAGCACGCGCATCCCGCCGCCGTAGGAGCGGCTGTTGCCCACCACGACTAGCATCGCCTCGGTGGCGATCCGCTCGTCGTCCACCGCGATCTCGTACCGTGCGGGCACGAACCGGCGGAGCGTCGTCAGCACGGCCGCCACGTAGGTCCCGGTGGCGCCGAGCCGCACCGACATCGCGTTGGCGGCCTCGTTCACCTCCGAGTCGAAGCCGGCGCCGGCGATGTTGATCACGCGGCGCTCCTGCGCCCCTGCTGTGACCCGCAGGACGTCGACCTCCCGGATGTCGGGCGCGGCGAGCAGGTCGGCGGCCGCCTCGAGCGAGGACGCGCCGATCGCCGAGGCGAAGTCGTCGCCGGTGCCCGCGGGCAGGATCGCGAGCGCCGCGTTCGTCCCCACGACGCCGTTCGCGGCCGCGCCGGCGCTGCCGTCCCCTCCGAGCACCGCGACGATCTCGGCGCCCTCATCCGCGGCGGCCCGCGCCAGCCGCTCGAGGTCCTCGGCCGACTCGGCGACCCGGATGCGGTGATCGACGCCCAGCGCGTGCAGCCGGGCGGCGACGCCGCCGATCGACGCGGCGGCGCGACCGCGGCCGGCCGTGGGGTTGGCCACCACCACGACCGTCACGATGGCCGGATCAGGTGGAGGGGACGCCCGGCTGGGCTCCGCCGGGCGACAGGCCGCCCGGGGACAGGCCTCCCGGGGGCAGGCCGCCGGGCGACAGGCCACTGGTGGGTTGCAGCAACCCCGCGGTCCCCAGCGCATCGGTGTAGTCGGTGTGCCCCTCATCGAAGACCCGCTTCGCGATCGGGACCAGCTTCGCGGCCTCGGTGACGAGCGCCTCCGCCACCGCGGGATCGGTGCCCTCGGCGGTGGCGGCCTTGATCATGGCGGCCACCCGACCGTACAGCTCGAGGCCCTCGACCATCCGCGTCCTCGAGTTCAGGACGTAGTTCGCGGCCGTCATGTCCAGCCCCTGGTCTCGGATCAACCCCGGCACGTCGACGCCGTCCAGCGTGGCGACCGCCTCGTCGATCAGCTTCACCGCGGTGTCCGCCGTCTCCTGCGCCGTCGTCACGTCCTTGCTCGAGGCCTTGCCCGAGGACAGCGTGTCCACCGAGGCGGTGAGGCTCGGGAGCACCACGACCGGCGCGCCGCTCGCGGTCGAGGGCGCCACGCTGGCCAGCGCGCCGTCCACGGTGGTCTGCCACTGCTGGAGGACCCGACGGGCGCCGGACTCCTTCGCGGCCGCGGCTTCCTCGGCGTCGGTGGCCCGCAGGCCGTTGGTGGCCCACACCACCACGATCACGATGCCCGCGCCGGCGAGGAGGGCGCCGGTCACCTGCACCCATCTCCGGGCGAAGAAGGGCGGCTTGCGCACCACCGGAGCCGGACGCGGGGCACGCGCCGGCGGGCGGCTCTTGGTCTTGCCTTTGCCCTTGATCGCCATGCCGGGTCCCTACTTCTTCAGGAGGCGGATGACGATGATAGCCGCCTCGTAGAACAGGTACATCGGGATCATCATCGCCAGCATCGTGTACGGATCGGAGCTGGGCGTGATCACCGCGGCGAAGACCGCGATGAGAACGATCGCGGGCCGCCGCCAGGACCGGAGCCTCGCGCTGGAGACGACCCCGGCCATGCCCAGGAAGATCAGCAGGATCGGGAACTCGAACGAGAGCCCGAAGGCGATCGTGAGCAGCACGACGAATCCGATGAACGAGCTGCCCGTGATCAGCGGCGTGAAGTCGGGTCCCGCGAACCCCAGCAGGAAGTTCAGGCCCTTGGGCAGGGTGATGTAGGCAACGAGCCCTCCGAGCGCGAACAGGACCATCGAGGACGCGATGAACGGGACGGCCATGCGGCGCTCCCGCGGCGTCAGCCCCGGCACGATGAACGACCAGAGCTGATAGAGGACCACCGGGAGCGCGACGAACAGCCCGAGCGCGATGACGACCTTCAGCTTGATCGTGAACGGGTCGAGCGTGCCGACCACCGTCAGATCGCAACCCGTCGGCGGTCGCTGGTCGCGGGGCAGGCTCATCACGTAGTCGCAGAACGGACGCGTCACGATCCGGATGAATGTCGGGTACAGGAACCATCCGCCGATCGATCCGAGCGCCAGCGCCAGGAACGACAGGATGATGCGGTGACGCAGCTCCTCCAGATGCTCCAGCAGCGTCATGGTCCCGGTGCGCTGCTCCGGGGTGCGCCGTCGCAGCCTCGAGATCATCGTCATGGGCGGCGTGGACGCGGGCCCGTCACTCGTGCTCGGGCTCGGCGGGAGACTCCGGGGCTGAGGAGGGGGGCTCCTGGGCCGGTGTCGATCCGTTGGACGAGCCCGTCGCTTCCGGCACGGACGGCGCCTCCACCGGGATGTCGGTGCCGGCAGGTGCCTCGGGGGTCGCGGACCCGGTGCCCGGGGTCTCGGGCTCGATCGGCGTGACGGGGGTCACGGCGTCGTCGTCCGGGGGCGCGCCGTCCGTGGCCGGACGGGCGGCGGATGAGCGGGGCGTGCGCGGCTTGGGCGCGGGGCGGGGCGCCTTCGGCTCGGCGTCGAGGTCGAAGTTGATCGAGTCGCGGACCTCGTCCTGCACCTTGCGGAGCTCGCGCAGCCCCTTGCCGATCGATCGCCCGACCTCGGGCAGGCGCGAGGGCCCCACCACGACGAGCGCGAGGAGCAGGATGACCATGAGCTCGAGCGGACCGATGTTGAACATGGCGTGTGCGTCCGTGGTTCGGCCGGGCGGGCGCCCGGAGCTTCAATCGTACCCCGCGAACCTCAGCGAGGGGCGGGACGACCGGGAGGCTGCAGGTTCGATCCGCGCGTCGAGGCCCGCTCGCCCTCGCGTCCGATCTCCGCAGCGAGGGGACCGACCTCCTCGGTGAACCGGCTCACGGAGCGCATCAGCACGAGGGCCTGGCGGACCAGCCCGGCGAGCACAGCGGCCAGCGCCAGGATCGACAGCAGGGTGAGGACGAGCCAGACGACGAGCCAGGTGGACATGCGGGGATGCTACCTCGACCCGACGAGCTACTGCTTGGTGAGGAACTCCTGGATGTGGCTGTCGTCCTCGAGCATGAAGTGGAACTCGATCAGGTCGTCGATCGTGAAGCTGGGGCCGTCCGGCAGCGTGCCGCGCGGGTCCTCCGGCATGTCGCCGAAGAGCGTCTCCGGGTCCAGCGTGCCGGTGCCCGTGGTGCTGCCGGCGCCCCGGTCGATGTCGACGCCCGCCGAGACCAGCAGGGCCACGATCTTGCGGTCGGCCCGCTTCTCCACGTCGTCGGCGCAGCTGGGGCAGGTGAAGCGGTAGGAGCCCTCCCGACCGTTCTGCTTCACGCTCAGCAGGATCGACTCGGGTCCCATGTCCACTTCCCCGCACCGGGGGCAGGTTGTCCGGATTGTTGTCATCTCAGGGGAGCTATCGGCCCGGTGCGGAGAGGGCTTGAGGCTCCGGATGCAGAACGGGGCTACCCAATGAGGACTGGCCCCTACCCCGTCCGATAGGCCTCCTCCGTCCGCGCCGCCAGGTCGCGCACACGCTCGGCGAGCTCCGGTGGATCGATCACCTCCGCGTCGCTCCCGACCCGGAGCAACAGCCCCGCAATCCATCCCAGCCGGGCGGTGGGAAGCGTGACCTCGAGGGCCCCGTCGGGCCGCTCGACCTCGTCCTCGGTCGCGTAGTACTCGGCGATCCACCGCGCCTGCGGACCCAACAGCAGTCGAACCGCCACGTCGTCGCGCGAGGGCGTGTACAGCGCCCTGCCAGCCCCGGCGAGTCCGCGAGGCGCGAACCGCTCCCCCACCCGCTCCGCCCTTCGGATCCGATCCGCGCGGAAGAGCCGCTCGCCGTCGGCGTCGGCGTCCCAGGCCGCGACGTACCAGTTCCCGAGGCTCGAGAAGACCTCCTCGGGATCCACCCGTCGCGTGCTCCACGCCCCGCTCGAGTGCGCGAAGTACTCGATCCGGAGACGCTCGTGATCGCGGGCGGCCTCACGGAGCGTCTGCACGAGCTCGGAGGGGCTGCCCGCCTCCGCCGTCTCGATGCGGCCCTCGATGTCGCCGAGGGTCTCGGGGCCGAGCGCCGACGCGAGCTTGCCCAGCGCGCCCGCGAGGTCGGGCGCCTCGGGGAGGCCGGGCGTCGCCAGCAGCTCCGTGCCGCGCAGGTAGAGCGCGAGCGCCTCGTTCCTGGTCAGCCGCAGGGGCCGCGAGAAATGATCGGCCATGCTGATGTAGATCCGGCCGTCCTCCTCGATGTCGACGCCGACGAGGTCGCCGGGCTCGTACGGCGGCAGGCCGGACATGAACAACAGCATGAGGTCGTCGCGCAGCTCGCCCGCGCCGACGCCGAAGACGCGCCCGGCCTCCTCGAGCGTGGTCCCGGGGTGCTGCACCAGATAGGGCACGATGACCAGCAACCGGCCCAGGCGCTCCGAGGTGCGCGCCGCGCCGCGACGAGCCTCAGCCGGCACGGATCGCCTCGAGCCGGGCCAGGATCTCGTTGCGCAGCTCGTCGGGGGCCACGACCGTCGCGTCCGGACCGAACTGCAACACCCAGCCTCCGAGCTCCGCGACGTCGCCGAGCGGCAGCGTGACCTCCGTCCACCCGTCCTCGCGGGGCTCGCCCGCCGCGGCGCCGGGCAGCCCCGCCGTGGCCCACCACACGACGTCGGGCGCGAACGCCACCGTCGCGGTCGCGGACGGCTCGCCGACGCCCCAGGGGCCCGCCATGACGTGATCGGCGGCCCGGAACGTGTCGGGCGGATCCGAGCCCTCGCCCGCGTCGCGGACCTCGCTCGTGAGCCTCGACAGGCGGAACGCGCGCACGGCGTCGCGTTCGGTGTCGCGACCCACCAGATACCAATGGCCGCGGCGGCAGAGCATCGCGTACGCGTCCACCTCGCGTTCGGTGGCCGCCCCCTTGGACGTCCGGTAGCCGAAGCGGACGCGGCGCCGGCGCTGCGCGGCGTCCGCCGCCGCCAGCAGGAGCGTCCCCGGCGTGCCCGTCGCCGTCCGGCCGCCGGCGAGTCCGGCCAGCACGCCTCCGTCGGCGCCGTACAGGAGCTTGCGAACGGCCTGCTCGGCGGGGTCGGTGCCGCCGCCGGTCTGCGCGGCCACGAACAGCGCCGCCAGCTCCTGCGGCGTGAACGCGATCTCCGGCAGGTAGTAGCTCTCCTTCGGGATCGTGTAGCCCTGCTCCACGTCCCAGATGTCGGTGGCGACCAGCTCCAGCGGCACGCCGTAGTCACGCAACGTGTCCTTGTCACGTTCGAACATCCGCTTCGCCGAGTCCCGGTCGTCCTGGCCGTAGGCGTCGGGAAGGGTCTCGCGGATCTGCTCGAAGGTCATCGGGGTGCGGGCCTCCAGCAGGAGCGCAACCAGGTTCAGCAGACGCTCGAGTGGCTCCACGTGCGGCATCATAGCCGGGCCATGTTCGCCTCCCAGGGAGCCACGTGATCCGCCGGCGGCGCGGCGTCGTGACGGCGCTGGGCGAGGCCCGCCCCGGCGCGCACGAGCTCACCGTGTCCGTGGACGGCGCCGAGCAGCCGGCGATCGCCGACCCGGACGTCACCGGCCCGGTGCGCGTCGGCGACGCCGTGATCCTCAACACCACCGCGGTCTCGCTCGGCCTGGGCACCGGTGGCGTGCACTTCGTGATCGCGGTCGAGGGCGGCGAGGACGCGCCAGACGAGGAGACGGACGAGGACCCGGCCAAGGACGTGGCCAAGGACACAGGCCGCGCGATGAAGGTCCGGTACACCCCGGTGCAGACCGCCGTGCGCACGGTCGAGGAGTCGCATCGCGACCGGATCGAGGGGTCGCGGGGCCTGGCCGGGACGCCGGTGGTGTGCGCGCCGCTGCACTCGATGATCGGCCCGGTCGCCGCCGCCGCCCGGATCGCGGGCGCGCGCCGGGTCGCGTACGTCATGACGGACGGGGCGGCGCTGTCCGGTCCGTTCTCCCGGCTCGTGGGCGACCTCCGCGGGGCCGGCCTCCTCGAGGGATGGATCACCACGGGGCAGGCCCACGGCGGCGACCTCGAGGCCGTGACGGTCTGGACGGGGCTCCTGGCCGCGCGGGAGCTCCTGGACGCCGACGTGATCGTCGTGGCGGACGGGCCCGGCAACCTGGGAACGGACACCACCTGGGGCGTGACCGCGCTCGGGAGCGGGCACGCCCTGAACGCCGCCGCGGTGCTGGGTGGCCGCCCCGTCCCCGCGCTCCGCGTGAGCTTCGCGGACCCGCGCGAACGCCACCGCGGGCTGTCCCATCACTCGATCACGATCCTGCGCGACGTCTGCACCGCACGATGCGACGTGCCGGTGCCCTCCCTCGACGACGACGGCGAACGGGCCGCCGTGTGGGACGCGCTGCGCGCGGCCGGCCTCGAGGACCGGCATCACCTGGTGGAGGTCGACGGCCGCCCGGGGATCGCGGGGCTGGCCGAGCTCGGCCTCGAGGTCCGCTCCATGGGACGGGGGCCCCGGGACGACCCGGGGTTCTTCCTGGCCGCCGGTGCGGCCGGCGTCCTCGCCGCGCGGATGGCCGCGGGGTCCCGCCGCTGGCGCGCCGACCTCGAGGGCTGATCTCGCCGGCGAGCGGCCTCACATGTGGGCGATCAGCTGCTCCACCCGCTCGTCGGAGCTCCGGAAGGGATCCTTGCACAGGACCGTTCGCTGCGCCTGGTCGTTCAGCTTGAGGTGCACCCAGTCGACCGTGTAGTCCCGCCGCTTCGCCTTCGCCTGCTTGATGAAGTCCCCGCGCAGCTTCGCGCGGGTGGTCTGCGGCGGCTCGCGCATGGCGAGCTGCACGTCCGCATCGTCCGTGACCCGGTCCACCTTGCCGGCCGACTCGATCAGGTAGTACAGGCCCCGCGTGCGGTTCACGTCGTGGTAGGCGAGGTCGAGCAGGGAGACCTTCGGCGAGGCGAGCGGCAGGTCGTGCTTGAGCATGTAGCGGTCGATCATCAGGCGCTTCGTCACCCAGTCCACCTTGCGGGCCAGGCGATCGGGGTCACCCGCCTCCAGCGCCTCCAGCGCCTCCCGCCACTCCTCGAGCAGCTGCTTGGAGACCTCGTCGGCGCCGCGACGCTCCACGAACCGGGCGGTCTTCTCGTAGTACTCGGTCTGGATCTCGATCGCGGTGAGCTCCCGGCCGTTGCCGAGCTTCACCTTCCGGGTGCAGGTCACGTCGTGGCTGATCTCCCGGATCGCCCGGATCGGGTTCTCCAACGTGAGGTCGCGCATCACCGTGTTGGCCTCGACCATGCGCAGCACGAGGTCCGTGATCCCGACCTTCATGAAGCTCGTCCACTCGCTCATGTTGGAGTCACCCACGATGACGTGGAGACGGCGGAACCGCTCCGCGTCGGCGTGCGGCTCGTCCCTGGTGTTGATGATCGGCCGGCTCCGCGTCGTAGCGCTGGAGACGCCCTCCCAGATGTGCTCGGCGCGCTGGCTGATGCAGTACTGCGCGCCGCGCGGCCCATGCAGGACCTTCCCTGCCCCGCAGTAGATCTGACGTGTCACGAAGAACGGGATCAGGACGTCGGCCATGCGCGCGAACTCGCCCTGGCGCGCCACCAGATAGTTCTCGTGGCAGCCGTAGGAGTTCCCGGCGCTGTCGGTGTTGTTCTTGAAGAGGTAGACCTGGCCGGAGATGCCCTCCTCGTGCAGCCGCATCTCGGCGGCGCCGAGCAGGGCCTCGAGGATGCGCTCCCCCGCCTTGTCGTGCGCCACCAGCTCCTCGATGCTGTCGCACTCGGGCGTGGCGTACTCGGGATGGGAGCCCACGTCCAGGTACAGGCGGGCCCCGTTCTCCAGGAAGACGTTCGAGGAGCGGCCCCAGTGCACGACCCGCCGGAACAGGTAGCGGGCCACCTCGTCGGGCGACAGCCGCCGCTGGCCGCGGAACGTGCACGTCACGCCGTACTCGTTCTCGAGGCCGAAGATCCGTCGATCCATCCAGACAGCCTACGCCCGCCCGCGGGCTCGGCGACCTCAGTCCCCGAGGATCTGCGCGACCTCGTGGTCCTGCAGGCGCCGGAACTTCCGTCGCTGCGTCCGGGTCCGGTCCAGCACGCCGGCCTCGATCGTCTCGGACTCGATCGTGCGGCTCTCCGGGGACCGCAGCACCTCCACCGCCGTCTTCACGGCCGTCGTCAGGTCCCAGTTCTCCGCGTAGCGGGTCTTCAGGGTCTCCGTGAGCTCCTCCGCGTGACCGCCGATGGCCACGAAGCCCTGCTCGTCGGTGACACTGCCGTCGAACAGGACATGGTAGATCGCCGTGCCGCTGGCATCCCCGTCCACCTCCCCCACCAAGATCTCCACCTCGTACGGCTTCATCTGCTGGGTGAAGATCGTCGACAGGGATTGCGAGTACGCGTTGGCCAGGTCGCGGGCCTTCACGTCCTCGCGGCCGTAGGAGTAGCCGCGGAGATCCGCCAGGCGTACCCCGGCGATCCGCAGATCCTCGAACTCGCTGTACTTGCCCACGCCCGCGAACGCCATCTTGTCGTAGATCTCGCTGATCTTGTGCAGCGTGGCGCTGGGGTTCTCCGCGATGAACAGCAGGCCGTCCACGTACTCGATCCCGATCACGGAGCGGCCGCGGGCGATGCCCTTGTGCGCGTACTCCGAGCGATCCTTCATCATCTGCTCGGGAGCGACGTAGGGCATGAAGCTCATGCGCGACGCTCCGATCGAGATTCCAGCACGGCGCCGACCGCGGTGGCGACCTGCTCCTCGGGGACGTCCTCGGCCCCGCCGGCGGTGACGGTCAGGACCACCGGATAGATGCCTCGCACGACGTCGGGGCCGCCGGTGGCCACGTCGTCCTCGGCGGCGTCGATCAGGGCCTCCACGGCGGCGGACAGGGCGTCCTCGCGGCCGAGCCCGGGGCGCCACCGCTTCTTCAGCGAGTTCTTCGCCGGGGCGCCGCCCGAGCCGGTCGTCTGATAGTCGTCCTCTTCCCAGCGGCCGCCGGTGGCGTCGTAGTAGAAGAGGCGCCCCTCGTCGCGCCGTTCGTCGAAGCCGCCGAACAGCGGCACGACCACGAGGCCCTGCATCGCCATGGGAAGGTTTCCACGGATCATCTGGGCGAGGCGGTTCGCCTTGCCCTCGAGGGAGAGCCGGTCGCCGGTGATCTTCTCGTAGTGCTCGAGCTCCAGCTGGAACAGCTTCACGAGCTCGATGGCCTGCCCCGCCGCGCCGGCGATCGCGATCGCGGAGTAGTCGTCCGCGGCGAAGACCTTGCGCATCTTCGAGTCGGCGATCGAGTAGCCGGCCGTGGCGCGCCGGTCGCCCGCCATCACGATGCCCTCGGCGTAGCGCAGCCCCAGCACCGTGGTGCCGTGCGGCGCCGGCACGCCGGCGGGCAGCGGGGTCTGCAGCGCCGGCGGGAGGGCCTCCGGTCTGGCCCGTCGCAGCAGGTCGACGAAGCTGGGATTGGCGCCGAACGGGCCCGAGGGCGCAAGGCCCGGGATGTCCGTCGTCACTCGCCGCCCTTCTGGACGTAGCTCTTCACGAACTCCTCGGCGTTCTCCTCCAGGACGGAGTCGATCTCGTCGAGGAGACCGTCCATCTCCTCCTTCAGCTCCGCAGCCTTGGAGGACGTCTGGGTCTGGCCGGCGTCCGGGGCCTCGTCGTCGGCTCCGCCGCCCTTCTTCTGGATCTTCTTGTGCTCCTGCTCCTGGGGCATGAGGCTCTTCTCCTTCGCGGGTTTCCTATCCTACCCAGTCGGCTCGCCGGACCCGGGACTGAACGGGATCCGGTGGGTCCGCGCTAGCCGTTGAGCGCGGCGACCAGGGCGGCGGCGTCCTCGGATGCCTGCAGGAGGGCCTCCACGTGGACCTTCGTGCCCCGCAGCGGCTCCCGCATGGGGATCCGCTGGAGAGCGTCTGTCCCCGTGTCCATGATCAGCGAATCCCAGGACGCCGCGGCGATGGCGTCCGGGTACCGAGCGATGCATCGCCCGCGGAAGTACGCGCGTGTGTTTTCCGGCGGCTCCATCACGGCGCGCTCGATCGCGTCGTCGTCCGCGATGCGATCCACCTTGCCCGCAGCCGCCAAGCGGTAGTACAGACCCTTCGACCGCCGCACGTCGTGGTACTGGAGGTCGATCAGCCGCAGCTTGTGGTCGGCCCAGGCGAGGCCGTCGCGCTCGCGGTAGCCCTCTAGCAGCCGGTACTTCGCGACCCAGTCGAGCTCGCGGTGCAGCGTGAGCGGCTCGGTCTCCAGCTTCGCCAGGACCGCCTCCCAGCGCTCCACGACCTCGCGGTTCTCCGGCGTGTCGTCCTCGCGCGCCACGTACTTCTTCGCGTGCTCGAGGTACTCCCACTGCAGCTCCACCGCCGAGAGCTGGCGTCCGTCGGTCAGCTTGACCCTTGCGGTGCAGGTGATATCGCGGGAGACCTCGTGCAGGGCCTGCACCGGCGACTCCAGGGACAGGTCGGGGAGGAAGGCGTCTTCGATCATCTTCAGCACCAGCGCGGTGGTCCCGATCTTCAGGAACGTGGCGACCTCGCACATGTTCGCGTCGCCGATGATCACGTGCAGGCGCCGGTACTTGTCCGGATCTGCGTGGGGCTCGTCGCGCGTGTTGATGAGCGGGCGCTTGAGCGTGGTCTCCAGACCCACCTCGGTCTCGAAGAAGTCCGCCCGCTGCGTGAGCTGATAGATCGAGCGGTCCGCCTCGTCCCACTGCGCCTCCGCGCCGAGCTTGCCGGCGCCCGTGAACACCTGCCGTGACACGAAGAACGGCGTGAGGTCGCGCACGATGTCCCCGAAGGGCAGCGCGCGATCCACCAGGTAGTTTTCGTGCGTGCCGTAGGAGTTGCCCTTGCCGTCGGAGTTGTTCTTGTAGATCAGCAGCGCGGGACCGGCCAGCGAGGACCGCGCGAGCTCCTCCAGCGACCGCTCCAGGATCCGCTCCCCGGCCTTGTCGTGCACGACGAGCTCGCGGGGCGTGAGGCACTCCGGCGTGGAGTATTCGGGGTGGGCGTGGTCCACGTAGTAGCGGGCGCCGTTGGGCAGGATCACGTTCGCCAGACCGAGATCCTCGTCGCCGGGCTCCCTGGCCTGCACCGGCTCGAACCCGCGCGCGTCGCGCAGCGGCGACTCCTGCTCGTAGTCCCAGCGGATCCGCCGGAGGGATCCAGCGTAGGAGGAGATCAGGATCGAGGACGACAGCACCGGGTTGAAGTCGGGCTGGCCGACCGCCGCGATACCGTACTCCGTCTCGGTCCCGAAGACCTTGGGGATGGCCACAGGCCGACCTTACAGGTACTGCCCGGCGTTGACCCGCTCCACCTGCCGTCCGTCTCCGTCGTCGCCCAGGAGGGTGCGGACGTACACGATCCGCTCGCCCTTCTTGCCCGAGATCCGGGCCCAGTCGTCGGGGTTGGTGGTGTTCGGCAGGTCCTCGTTCTCCTTGAACTCGTCGCGGATCGCGTGGAACAGATCCTCGCTCTTGATGCCCTTCTCACCCGTGGACAGGAAGCGCTTGATCGCGTCCTTCTTCGCTCGCCGAACGATGTTCTCGATCATGGCCCCGGAGTTGAAGTCCTTGAAGTACAGGATCTCCTTGTCGCCGGAGGCGTACGTGACCTCCAGGAAGCGGTTGCGCTCGTTCGGCTCGTACATCTGCTCGATCGTCTTCTCGATCATCCGGTAGCAGGCCTGCTGGCCGTCGTTGCCGTGGCGGGCGACCTCGTCCGGGTGGATCGGCACCACGGGATGCAGGTACTTCGCCATGATGTCCCGCGCCTGGGCCGCGTCCGGACGCTCGATCTTGATCTTCACGTCCAGGCGGCCCGGCCGCAGGATCGCCGGGTCGATCAGGTCCTCGCGGTTGGAGGCGCCGATCACGATCACGTTCTTCAGCGTCTCGACGCCGTCCAGCTCGCTCAACAGCTGCGGGACGATCGTGGACTCCACGTCGGAGGAGATCCCGGTCCCGCGGGTGCGGAAGATCGAGTCCATCTCGTCGAAGAACACGATGACCGGCAGGCCCTCCTCGCTCCGCTCCTTCGCGCGCTGGAAGATCTCCCGGATCTGCCGCTCGGTCTCGCCGACGTACTTGTTCAGCAGCTCCGGGCCCTTCACGTTCAGGAAGTAGCTGCGGACGTCGTCGCGACCGGTGCGCTCGGCGACCTTGTCCGCGAGCGACGCCGCGACGGCCTTGGCGATCAGCGTCTTGCCGCATCCCGGAGGTCCGTAGAGCAGGACCCCCTTCGGCGGCTCGAGCTCGTGCTCGTGGAAGAGCTCCGCGTACAGGAAGGGAAGCTCCACCGCGTCGCGGATCGCCTCGATCTGCCCCTCGAGGCCACCGATGTCCTCGTAGCTGACGTCGGGGATCTCCTCGAGGACCAGTTCCTCGACCTCCTCCTTCGGAAGCAGCTCGAGCGCCACGCCCGATCGCGTGTCGTACATGAGCACGTCGCCGGTGCGGATGCCGGTGTCGCGCAGGTGCGAGGCCAGGGTGGCGACCATCTGCTCGTCGCCGCGCCCCACCACGACGACCCGGTCCGTGCCGAGGCGGTCGCGCACCTTCACGACCTCCCCCTGACGGTCCGGGCCGAGGACCTCCACCACGTTCATGGCGTCATTCAGGATCACCTGGACGCCGGGCGCCAGCCGATCGGCCTCGATCTCGGGCGCGGGGTTCACCCGCATCTTGCGGCCGCCGGTGAACACGTCGATAGTGCCGTCCTCGTTCCCACCCAGGAAGACGCCGAACGACGCGGGCGGCTGCGAGAGCTTCTCGACCTCCTGCGCCAGCGCATCGATCCGCTCCTTCTCGCCGCGGAGGGCGTCGGCGAGCTTCTGGTTCTGTCCCATGGCCTTGGCGAGATCGTTCTTCGTCTCGAGGAGCTTCTCCTCCAGGATCGTCACCTGGCGCGGGGCGTTCGTGAGGCGGCGACGCAGCAGCGCGATCTCGTCCTCCAGGAATCGCACCTGGGTCTGCAACTCGTGGGCCTGCTTCTCGTACTGCTCGATGTCCTGCGCGTCGCTCATTCGGTCCACCTCCCGGAGGAGCCATGGTATACCCGGCCGTCGCGGGTTCCGGTCTCGGCCCCTCTCCCCTTCATACGGCGCTTCGGGCGTGAGGAGTAATGCCGAAAGCGAGGTATGTCGCTGACCCCCGGTCGCGTCACGCGGCCGTCAGACGGGCGATGGTGAGGAACCCCGTATGGCCGACCATGCGGTGGTCCGGACGGACGCTGCGATCGGTGACGTGCCAGGAGCGCTGCAGGGTCTCCACCGTCTCCAGGTGCCGGAATCCGGCGGCGTCGAACGCCAGCACGACCTGCTGGACCTGCACGGTCGTGGGCAGGTAGCAACAGACGACGCCGCCGGGCTCCAACGCGCTCGCCAGGGTCGGCAGCATGTCCCACGGTTGGGGGAGGTCCAGGACGGCCCGATCGAACCGGTCACCGGCCGCCGCGGCGTCACGGACGTCCCCCTCGCGAAGCTGCAGCCAGGCGGGGACGGCCCCGTGGAAGGCTTCGATGTTGGCGACCGCCCGGTCTCGGTGCTCCGGCCGGACCTCGTAGGAGACGACGCACCCGCCCGGACCGACCGCGCCGGCCAGCGCGATGGTGAGCGCCCCCGACCCCGTCCCGGCCTCGAGCACCCGCGCGCCGGGGAAGATGTCCGTGAGGAGCAGGATCGGCCCGATGTCCTTCGGATAGATCACCTGGGCGCCCCTCGGCATCTTCAGCGCGTAGTCGGCGAAGCGGGGCCGGAACGCCGTGAGCGCCATGCCGCCGATCGTCTCGACCCGCACGCCCTCCGGCCGGCCGATCACCAGATCGTGGGCCAGCGCCCCGCCGTGGGTGTGGAACGTCCCGCCGGCCTGCAGGCGAACCAGATAGGTGCGGTCCCGCGCGTCGAGGAACAGGACCCGCTCCCCCGCCTCCAGCGGACGCGTCACGCGCTGGTCCGGTCGTAGATCTCCGCCGGCATGACCTCGTCCGCGAGCTCCCGGCTCACCTCGCGGTCCTCGGGCGGTGGCGGCAGGCGTTCGTCCGGGCGCTCGTCCAGGCGTTCGTCCAGGATCTGGGCCCGGGCCCGGCAGAACGCGCAGAACCGCCCGGTGGTGGGCTGGTCGCATCGTTCGCACCCGCGGAGCACGGCGTCGTCCTCGGCGGCGAACAGGGCCGCGCCGCGGTCGAGATACCCCAGGAAGAACTGCCCCTTGGTTCCGGGCGAGGATCGCTCGATCGCGTTCATGGCCTCCTTGTATCGGAGCTGCGTGTTGCCGGCCACGAGCGGGCACTCCTCCACCACGTACTCGATGCCGCGCAGGAACGCGTAGCCGGCGGTCTCGAGCTCGCTCAGCCGGTAGAGCGGCTTCACCTTCCTCACCATGCCGTCCGCCGCCGGCAGGGCCGGCGACTGCCGGGCGATGTACTCGGTCTTCCAGCGCAGGGTGTTCCCGAGCAAGGTGGCCGCCTCGTCGTCCAGGTTGTGGCCCGTGGCGACCACGTCGTACCCGCCCTCGAGCGCCGCGCGATTGAAGACGTACCGCTTCGACAGACCGCACACGGCGCAGGTCGACCGGGAGCCCCGGCGGCCCGCGGTCGGCACGTCGAAGCCGTAGTCCCGCTGCAGGTCCACCTCGACGAGCTCCGCGCCGCGCGCCCGCGCGAAGGCCCGCGTCACGTCGGCGGACCGGGAGCTGTAATCGCCGATCCCCAGCCCCAGGTACAGGCCGGCGACGTCGTAGCCCAGCGCCATCAGCACGTCCCACAGCGCCAGCGAGTCCTTGCCGCCGGAGACCGCCACCAGCACGCGGTCCTCCCGCCGGATCATGTCGAAGTGACGGATCGCCCGCTGCACCTGGTTGCGCACCGACCGGACGAAACAGTCCCGGCAGAACGCACTGTGGTGGCGCCGGATCTCGATCACGGCGGGGTCGCGGCAGCTCACGCATCTCATGTGCTGCCTCCGGAGATGACCGGGCGGATCTCCACCTCGTCGCCGTCCGCCAGCAGCACCTCGCGGGTCACGAGCTCGCGGTCGCGGATCACCAGGACGGTGTCCGGATCGACGCCGAGCTCGGCGAGCACCACGCGCACCGGACGCCCGCCGGCGACGTCCACCTCGCGGTCGGGGTTGCGCAGCCGCAGTTTCACCACGCCTCAGGCTAGCGCACGCGGCTCCCCCGGCGGTTCCGCGCTTGGAGAGCTACGGGATGTTGCCGACGGGCAGCGGGCGCGAGCCGAGCGTCACGGTGACGGTTCGATCGCTCCCGTCCGCCTGCACGAGGTCGACCGCGACCTCCTGGCCCGGCTCCAGGTCGGCCAGGATCTCCCCCAACCCCTCGGGGTTCTCCACGGCGCGCCCGTCGACCGCGACGACGACCTCCCCGTCCTCGATCCCCACGTCCTCGGCGGGGCCGTCGGGCACGATGCTCAGGACGTAGGCGCCGGCGTCCACGCCCGGCGGCACCTGCATGCTCACGTCGGTGGCGGTCACGTCGGCGGTGATCACGCCGATGTACGCCGAGGGCGCCAGCGGGTCCCGCTCGGCCTGGGTGATCGTGGCCTTGGCGGCGTCGATCGGGATCGAGAACCCGATGTTCTCCGCGTTCTCGGACCCGGCCGAGTTGATGCCCACGACCTCGCCGCGAAGGTTGACGAGCGGGCCGCCCGAGTTCCCCGGGTTGATCGCGGCGTCGGTCTGGATGATGTCGGCGTAGACCCTCGTGCCGTTCTCACACGTGTCGCAGTTCGGATCCTGCGCCCGGATCGTCCGTCCCAGGGAGGACACGATCCCGGTGGTGACGGTGGGGCCGCCGTCCAGGGCGAGGGCGTAGCCGAGGGCCACCACGCGCTGCCCCAACGCCAGGTCGGCCGAGCTCCCGAGCGGCACCGTCGGCAGGTCCGTCGCGTCGATCTTCACGATCGCGAGATCGTGCTCACAGTCGCCCCCGATCACCCGACCCGCGTACTCCTTCGGCTGCTCGTCCGAGCTGAAGACGGTGATCTTGTTCGCCCGCTCCACGACGTGACAGTTGGTGACGATCACGCCGTCGGAGCGGACCACGAAGCCGGTGCCGACGCCCTGGCCGTCACCGCCCTCCGGCTGGAACTGATCGGTGGTCACGTTCACCACGGCCGGCAGGACCGCCTGCACCACACCGACGACCTGGTCGCCGCCCTTGCCACCCGGCAGCGGCAGGTTCACGTCGCGGGTGCCGGCCTGGACGGTCGCCGGGTCGGTCCCGTAGGTCATGGAGCAGGACGCGGTCACGATCGCGGCGAGCGCGAGGGAGATGACGAGGAGTCGGCGCATCGACGTTCCTTCCGGTCGGGCGGTCACGTGGGGGTGTTCGTCGCACCCGGTGTCCAGGGTTCAAGCCTACCGGCGGATCGGTGGATCGATGGAGCGGCGCGGGCCCCGGCGGTGCCGGGGCCCGGTCCACTGCGCGTCGCTCCGGCGTTCCTCCTACTTCAACTCCCCCGCCGGCTTCTCCTTCTTCGGGTCCACGAACGGGATCGCCGCCGTCGTGCCGGCGTGGGTCGAGCCATCCTCGGCGTGGATCTCGAGCTTGTTGCCCGGCTCGGCGAGGGCGATCGGCACCCAGACGTACCCGATGTTCTGCTTGAGTCCGGGCGACCAGACGGCGTCCGTCATGTGGCCGACCTTCTTCCCGCCCGAGGAGACCTCCCAGTACTCCGACATCTCCGCGCGGAGCTCCTCGCCCTCGATCGTGATGCCCACGAGCTTGCGGTCGACGCCCTTCGTACGCAGCGACTCCAGCGCGGCCTTCCCCACGTAGTCCTGCGGTTGCTCCTCGACCAGGCGCTCGAGCCCCATCACGTGGAACGGGGTGTCGCCCAGACGGATGTCCGAGCCGTAGTTGAAGATCCCGCCCTCGATCCGCCTCGCCTCGCACGGCGCGATCGGCCGGATGTCGAACTCCGCGCCGGCCTCGGCCACGGCGTTCCAGAGATCGTCGCCGCGGGTGCCGTCGAGCAGGTTCACCTCGAACCCCGGGATCGCGGTCCAGCCCGTCCGGCTGATCAGGACCGGGATGCCGTTGATCTCGAAGTTCTCCACCCAGTAATACTTGATGTCGTAGATGCTCGGGCCCACGAGCTTCTCGAGGGTCTTCGCGGCCATCGGGCCCTGCACCTGCATGGGGTGCACGTCCGGCAGCGTCACCTCGGCGTCGAGGCCGGCCGCCGCTCCCACGCCCAGCGCGTAGAGACCGGCGTCGGAGTCGGCGAGCTGCATCCACCAGGTGTTCTCCGCCACGTGCAGCAGCACCGGGTCGTTGACGATCGAGCCGTCGGGGCCGGTCACCAGCATGTACTTGCCCTGCTTCACCGCGCACTTCGTCAGGTCGCGGCACGTGATCATGTCGATCAGCCGGTCGGCGTCGGGCCCGGCCACCTGGACCGTGCGCTCCACGCCCACGTCCCACATCGTGACGCCGTTGTTCAGAGCCCAGTATTCGGTCTCCGGGTCGTCGTAGTAGCCCGGCAGGTACATGTGGTTGTAGATGTCGTAGGCGGTGCACCCGGCCCGGCGGGTCGCCTCGAAGAACGGCGACTTCCGGTACCAGGGCCCGAAGTACAGCGTGGCGCTCTTCTCGAGCATCTCCTGGCGCTCGTTGACCATCCGGTTCGCTCCTTCTCCCGATCCAGCCGGGCCGTTCCCGGCGTTCGATGGCTGAATCATGGTTCAACCTCCCCCCGCAGCGCAAGTCCTGGATGCGACGTCCGTGCCTGGGAGTGGTTGAACGGAGCATCAGGGCCGCCTCCCTTTGGGGGACGGCCCCGAAGCCGTGCCTGCGCGTGCCGGTCGGGCTACGAGACCGGGATCGTCTTGTTCGGGTCCACGAACGGCATGTCGACCACCGTGGCGGTGCGCGTGCCCCACTCCGTCTCGACCTCCACCCGGGTGCCGTTGGTGGAGAGCTCCGTCGGCAGCCAGGCGTACCCGATGTTCTTCTCCAGGCGCGGCGAGTAGATCGCGCTCGTGACCTTGCCCACCCGCGAGCCGCCGGCGTTCACCGCCCACTTCGTGTTGTTGAGGGCCGGGAACGGGTCGCCGTCGAGCTCGACGCCGTTGATCTTGCTGGAGACGCCGGCGGCCTTGATCGACTTCAGCGCCTTGATCGAGATGCTGGCCTCCTCGGGCAGATCGTCCACGAGGCGGTCCAGGCCGAGCTCGTACGGGTTGTTGCGGTACGTCATGTCGGCGCCCCAGTTGAAGATCGCGCCCTCGATGCGGCGGATGTCGCTGGGGCCGGTCGGCTTCACGTTGAACGGCTCGCCCGCCTTCATGACGGCCTCGTACAGCTCCGTGCCCTTCGACGTGTCGGTGAGGTAGATCTCGTAGCCGACCTCGGACGTCCAGCCCGTGCGCGTCACCACCACAGGGATGCCCTGGATCTCGAACTCCTTGAAGTAGTAGTACTTGATGTCGAGGACCTCGTCGCCGACGAGCGCCCGCATGAGGTCCTTCGACTTCGGGCCCTGGATCTGCATGGGCGCCACGTCGGCCTCGCGGATCGTCACGTCCAGATCGGGATACGCGTTCTTCAGCCCGCGCGCCCACAACAACGTGTCGCTGGAGGCCAGCGCGAACCAGAACGTGTTCTCGTCCATCCGCGTGAGCACCGGGTCGTTGATGATGCCGCCGTCGCTATCGACCACCAGCACGTACTTCGCCTGACCGACCGCGCACTTCGACAGATCGCGCGGCGTCATCAGCTGGGCGAAGCGGAAGCCGTCAGGCCCGCTGATCTCCAGGCACCGCTCGACGGAGACGTCCCACACCGTGACGCCGTTGAGGAGCGCATCGAACTCGTTCTCGAAGGAGTCGAAGCGGATCGGGAAGTACATGTGGTTGTAGACGGTGTAGCCCAGCGGGCTGTAGCGCTGCTCGGCCTCGTAGTACGGCGTGCGCCGGTTCCGGGCTCCACGCTGTACCAGGCTCATGTCGAACTCGCCCATGCCTGCTCCTCTCTCGCAACTGCTTGGCTCGTCCTGAAACTCTTCCTTGGCTCATCGTGGGCTCGTGCCTGCGGGCGCGGCGGGTCGCCGACCTCGGGCGCTGCCTGCTGAGCCGAGCGCAATCCTGCGGCGCACGACGTGAGGTGGCAAGACGACGCGTTGACCTCAGGTCAACGCGTCGTGCCTACGAGGCGGGGGCGTCCTCCAGGGCTCCCTGCCGGTCCGGCCGGCCGTCCTCGTGCACCTGTGGCGGCCTGCTGGCGTGGCCGTCCACGTACCCCTGGGCCACCATCGCCTGGAAGGCATGCACCTCGTCCTCGTGCCAGCTGAACGGGCCCTGGCGCTGACCGCGGCTGGCGAGACCCCGCTGCACCGACTCGCACGCCAGCCAGTCCTCCTTGTTGGTGATGTCCCAGAACTCCATGGCGTAGTCGGGCGAGAAGCCCTCCCGCTCGCGCGCCTCCGGCGGGAAGAGCCAGTGGCATTCGACGCGGCTGGCGCTCGGACCGAGGGGCTCGAAGCGGTGGGTCATGATGTAGTCGGGGTGCAGGCTGATCAGCAGGTTCGGGAACAGGCCGAAGTAGTAGACCTCGCGCGCCTGCTTGTCGTTCAGGCCGCGGATCCGGACGCCGCGTGACTCGCCCGTGAGCGACATCGTCTCCGCGAAGTCCTTCAGCACCATGGACCCGCCGACCCATGCGCCGTCGTGCGGGAAGTTCTCGCCCGAGTCCGGCGGCGTGACCACGCAGAGCTCCGGGTGGATCGACGGGCAGTGGTAGCACTCGTGGTAGTTCTCCGTGATCGTCTTCCAGTTCGCCTCGATCACGTACTCGTGCGATCCACCCACGAACAGGCGCTCCGGCTCCCAGGCCGAGATCAGCCCGTCGAGGTTGCCGATGTACTCGCCGAACGGCATCCCCGTGCCGGACGCGTTGACGAACACCCAGCCGTGCCACTCCTCGATGCGGGCGGGCACCAGCGGATACTCGGCCTTGTCGAACCCGGCGACGTCGCCGAAGCGCGGCGCGCCGTTGAGCTGTCCGTCGAGCCCATACACCCACGCGTGGTACGGGCACTTGATCGCGCGCAGGGTGCGCTCGGCGCCCGGCTCGAGGAGCTCGTGACCGCGGTGACGGCAGACGTTGAAGAAGCCGTTGAGGTTGCCGTCCCGGTCGCGCACGAGCAGGATCCCCTCCCGTCCCACGCGGAACGCCCGCTGGTCCCCCGGACCGGCCAGGCCGTCCGCGCGACCGAGGCACACCCAGCCGTCCTCGAAGAAGTGCCGCTCCTCCCAGGCGAAGACGTCGTCCGAGAGGTAGGCCTCGGCGGGCAGGGTCCGGCTCTGGCCGAGGGTCGGCGCGAGCACCGGCCGCAGGAGCTCGGTCGCGATCGGGCTGTCCACGGACATGGCGCGAGACCTCCTCGGTCGGCTCGGGACCGAACGGCCGCCTCCGGCATCATCCGAAGTTGAACGGTCGTTCAGGAACGGACCGCATGGTAACACCGGGTTCCGGCGGCCGCGAACCCTCCCCCTTGACCATCGGTCAACGCCCGGCGCTACTGGAACGCCGGATCCTCGTAGACCCGCTCCCCGCCCACCAGGGTGAGCTGCACGGACGCATCGGCGATCTCATCCACCGGATGGGCGAACAGGTCGCGGTCCAGAACGATGAGGTCCGCCTCCTTCCCGGGCTCGATCGAGCCGGTCCGGTCCTCCAGGTGGTTCACGAAGGCGGTGCCCGTGGTGAAGCCGGCGATCGCGTCCGCCAGGTCGATCCGCTCCTCCGGGATGAAGACCTCCCGGTTGTCCACCCGGTACGGATAGCTCGCCGGCATCACTCGGTTCACCGCGACGTGCATCTCCTCCAACGGGTCGGGACTGGACACGCTCCAGTCGCTTCCCATCGCGAGCGTTGCTCCCGACCGCGCCAGACTCGCGAACGGGTACTGCCAGGTGGCCCGTGGATGCCCCAGGAACGGGATCGTGAGCTCGTCCATCTGGCCCTCGTGCGCGGCCCACAGCGGCTGGGCGTTCGCCACGGCGTCCAGCTGCGCGGAACCGCGGGATGTCGTCGGGGTGCACGACCTGGATGTGGGCGAGGTGGTGGCGCCGGTCGGAGGCTCCGTTCGCGGTCCGCGCGGCCTCGACGGCGTCGAGCGCCTCCCGCACGGCGCGCTCGGCCAGCGAGTGGAAGTGCACCTGGAACCCCAGCGCGTCCAGCCGCGTGACCGCCTCCTTCAGGAGCTCCGGCTCCACGAACGAGATCCCCCGGTTCTGCCGTGGGATGGCCGTCGGCGTCGAGGTAGGGCTCCAGGACGGCGGCGGTGAAGTTCTCGCAGACGCCGTCCTGCATGATCTTGACGCTCGTCGCCGCGAACCGGCCCGCCTCGCCCCGGCCCCGCAGCGCAACCAGGTCGTCGATCTGCTCGAGGCCGCGCTTGCGGTCCCACCACAACGCCCCGATCACGCGCGCCGTGAGGTCGCCCGACGTGCGCCGCCCGCAGGTAGGCCTCGAAGTTGTTCGCCTGCTCGTCGGCGGCGACGATCGCGTCCTGCCACCCGGTGATGCCAAGGGAGTGCAGATACGCCTGGCCCTTCAGCAGCCCCTGATACATCTCGTCCGGCGTGGTCGCCGGAGCGCGATCGCCGACGAGGGTCATGGCGCCCTCGTGGAGGGTGCCCGTGGGTTCGCCGGCCCCGTCCCGCTCGATGCGACCGTCCGCCGGATCGGGGGTGTCGCGGGTGATCCCGGCGATCTCCAGCGCCCGCGTGTTCACCCAGGCGCTGTGCCCGTCGCGGTTCGGCAGGAAGACGGGGCGATCGGGGACGAGGCGGTCCAGCACATCCTTCGTGGGGGTCCCGCCCGGGAAGACGTCCATGGACCAGCCTCCGCCGACGATCCAGGTCGCCTCGGCGTGCCCCTCCGCGTACGCGCGGATGATGTCCTCGTACTCCGGCAGCGAGCCGGCGTCGTGCAGATCGCATTGCAGCAGGTCGAGGCCGCCGAGCACGGGGTGCACGTGGGCGTCCTGGAAGCCGGGCAGCAGCATCCGGCCGCGGAGGTCCACCACCTCGGTCCCGGCGCCGATGAGGTCCTCGACGTCGGCGTGCGCGCCGACCGCCGCGATGCGACCGCCCTGCACCGCGACGGCCTCCGCCCAGCTGCGGGCGGCGTCCACCGTGTACACCGCGCCGTTGGTGAAGACCAGATCCGCCGTCGCGTTCGCGCTCACCACGCCTCCCAGGGTCCGACCGGACCAGGAGCATAGCCGCGGGGCCGCGATCCCGGCGAAGCCGTGGTCGCCGCCTCAGGCCAGCGCGACGAGGTCCAGCAGATCCTCGTTCCAGTAGTCGAGGTCCCCGTCGGGCATCATCAGCACCCGCTCGGGCTCGAGCGCCTCCACGAACTCCGTGTCGTGGCTCACGATCACCATGGCGCCGGGCCAGTCCTGCAGGGCCTCGGCGATCGCCGTCCTCGAGGGCGGATCCAGGTTGTTCGTGGGCTCGTCCAGCATCAGCAGGTTCCGCCGGCCGGCCACCAGCTGTGCCAGCGCGAGCTTCGTCTTCTCCCCGCCAGACAGCGTGCCGGCGTCCTGGAACGCCATGGCCCCGGGCAGGCCGAACATGCCCAGCAGCGATCGCAGCGCCTGGTCGTCCGCGCTCGAGGCCTCCTTCATGTGCGCGAGCACGTCGACGCCGTCGCGCAGTCCCTCGTGCTCCTGCGCGTAGTACCCGGGCTCCACGCCGTGCCCGAACGCGAACGTGCCGGCGTCCTGCCTCGGTCTCGCCCGCGAGGATGCGCAGCAGGCTCGTCTTGCCGGCGCCGTTCAGGCCCATGATCAGCACCCGCTCGCCGCGACCGACGTCGAAGGTGACGTCGGTGAAGACCGGTGGACCGCCGTAGCCCTTCGTCAGGCCGTCGACCACCAGCACCTGTCGGCCGCAGTGCGGCGGCGGCGGGAACCGGAAACGCACGGTCCGCTCCCGCGTCGGGCCAGTCACCTTGCGCGACTCGAGCTTCTCCACGCGGGTGTCCAGCGTCTTGGCCTTCCGCGCCCGCTTCGCCGTCTGCCCGCGCATCGAGTCGGCGAGCGTCTTCAGCCGGCGGATCTCCTGTTCCTGCCGTCCGGCGAGGGCGGTGAGCCGCTGCTCGTCGGCGGTCCGGGCGGTGCGGTACTGCGTGTAGGTCCCGCGGTACTCCACGACGCCGTCGCGGTCCAGGTGCAGGATGCGCGTGATCGAGGCGTCCAGCAGCGCGATGTCGTGGCTCACGACCAGGAGCGCACCGCGGTACGACGCCAGGAACCGCATCAGCCAGTGCTTCGCGTCGGCGTCCAGGTGGTTCGTGGGCTCGTCCAGCAGCAGGAGGTCGGAGCCGCCGAAGAGGATGCGCGCGAGCTCCAGCCGCCGTCGCTCCCCGCCCGAAAGTGCGCCCACAGGCAGCGCGAGCCGATCCTGCGCGAGACCCAGCCCCGCGATGATCGCCCGGGCCTCGGACTCCGCCTCGTAGCCGCCCAGGTCCCGGTACTCCTCCTCGAGCCGGGCGAAGCGCCCGATGTTGCGGTCCGAGTGCGCCTCCTCCAGCGCGATCCGCGCCTTCTCGGTGCGCCGAGCAAGGTCCACGAGCCCCCGCGAGGCAAGGATGTGCTCGAGGCCCGAGACGGCGTCGTCGGCGCGATGCTGACGGGGGTCCTGACGGAGGTACCCGACCGCGCCCCGGCGGGTCACACCGCCCTCCAACGGCAGCGCCTCGCCCGCCAGGACTTTGAGCGTGCTCGTCTTGCCGGCGCCGTTGCGACCGACCACGCCGATCTTGTCGCCGGCACGCGCCGTGAACGACAGGCCCTGCACGACCGTGCGACCCCCGGCCTCCACGGCGAGGTCGCGGACCTCGAGGGTCGTCATGGGGCACCGCCGCGGGACGCGGACCAGATGGGGGAAACATCGGGGGGAACGAGGACGGACATGGGCTGATGCAACCTCCTGGGATGGCGAGACCGGACACGGACACAGTCAACCGGGCCGCAGACACGCGGCGCTCGGTGCTCGAGGAGGATGCGCTAACTCATCGGACTGAGTCTCGCAGAGCCGGGCGGCACCGGCAACCACCTGCGAAGATGGCCGGATGGATCCCTTCTTGGAGATGAACCGCGACCTGTGGGACGAGTGGACCGCGATCCACGAGCGATCGGCCTTCTACGACCTCGAGTCCTTCCGGGCCGGCGGCGTGCGCCTCGCCGACTACGAGCTGCAGGACATCGGGCGCCGTCGAGGGCCGCTCGCTCCTGCATCTGCAATGTCACTTCGGCATCGACACCCTGTCGTTCGCGCGACTGGGAGCCGAGGTGACGGGCGCCGACTTCTCGCCGCAGGGGGTCGCGTTGGCGGCCCGGCTGGCGGCCGATCTCGGGCTCCCCGCGCGGTTCGTGGAGTCGAACCTGTACGACCTCCCCCGGGTGCTCGACGGGGACTACGACATCGTCTACACGTCGAGAGGGGCGCTCGGGTGGCTCCCCGACATCCGTGGCTGGGCGCAGGTGGCCGCCGGGTTCGTGAAGCCGGGCGGGATCTTCTACATCACCGAAGCCCACCCCGTGGCCTGGACGCTCTCCGACGATCCGCCACCGCGGGTGCTCTACCCGTACTGGGAGCACGCGGAGCCGCTGACGTTCCCGGTGGAGGGTTCCTACGCGGACCCAACGGCCCGGGTGGCCACGCCCCTCGAGCACTCGTGGAACCACGGCATGGCCGAGATCATCCAGGCCCTGATCGACGCCGGCCTCGGGATCGAGGTCTTCCGCGAGTACCCGTGGTGCGACTGGGACCTCGGCTTCTGCGAGCAGCACGACGACGGTCGTTGGTACCTGCCCGAGGATTTCGCCGGCGAGCTGCCTCTGTTCTACGCGCTGCGGGCCCGCAAGTTACAGTAGGCGGAATGGCCCATCGGATGCTCCGGCCGGGCGTGCCCGCTCGGAGGCGTCCCACCCACGAGGAGGCACGAGCATGAAGAGGTTCGTCGGGATCGCGCTGTTCACCGTATCGACCGCCGTGACGACGACGCTGGGATCGGCACCCTCGTTCGCCGACGCACCGCCGGTGGCCCAGCGCCCGGGATGTACGATCTCCGGCACCTCCGGCGACGACAACCTCACCGGCACGTCGGGGAGCGACGTGATCTGCGCCGGGCGCGGCAACGACGTGGTGAACGCCCTCGCCGGTGACGACGTGGTCCTCGGAGGTCGCGGGAACGACACGATCCGCGGCGGCCGGGGAGCCGACAAGCTCACCGGCAACGGCGGGCGCGACACGATCCGGGGCGACGAGGGCGACGATGTCGTCCGGGGCAAGAAGGGCCACGACAGCCTGCGCGGCGCCTCGGGGACGGACCGGCTGCTGGGCAGCGGTGGCCGCGACTTCCTCCGCGGTGGCGACCAGGACGACCGCCTCATCGGTGGGAAGGGCAACGACAACCTGGCGGGCAGCTCCGGCAACGACGAGATCACGGGCGGCACCGGCGACGACCGGTTGTCCGGCTGGTCGGGCGACGACACCCTGCACGGCATCGACGGCGTGGAGGGCAACGACTCCCTGAAGGGCGCCGGCGGGACCGACATCTGCGAGGCCGACCCCCTGGACGAGATCGCGGGCTGCTGAGCCGGTCCTCCAGTCGACTCAGACCTCCGCGCCGCCGCGCTCGGCCCGTTCCTCGGCGTAGTTGATGAGGTCGAGCTCACCCGGCGATCGGCCCTCGACGGTGAGCAGCGCCGCGGCCTCCGCCCGGTGCTGCGTCCCGTGGTTCACGACGTGCACGAGCATCTGCCACACGGGCACGCCCTGATGGACGTACGCGACGAAGCCGTCCGTCACGGTCGGCAGCCACGCGTCGACAGCCGCCCACTCGGCGTCCCAGCGTTCGCGCAGCTGATCGATCGTCGGCAGCGGGTCGCGTTCGGGCTCGGGCGACTCGCCGGTGTCCTGGAACCCGTGGCGCCACCGCTGCGAGGCACCGAGGTGATGCACGAGGATGGCACCCAGCCCCCGCTCACCGACGGCGTCGGTCCGCGTCCACACGGCCGGGTCCAGACCCTCGAGGACGGCCAGCACCCGGCGGGTCGCCCACCTGTCGTAGGCGAACAAGAAGCGGGTCTCGTCGACTTGCATCGGTCCTCCTGGAGCCTTCGCCGGCTGGCAGCCGCCAAGGATAGCCTCGTCCTCTCGTGCCGGTCGGTCGATCCTCGTCTCGCCCGAGCGGCCGCGCAACGTGGCGGGCCCGGTCTGCCGCGTGCTCACTTGATGACCAGGCCCTGGAGCATCGCTCCGGCCGCCCGCAGGTGCTCCTGCGCGGTTCCCGAATAACCTCGAAATATGCCATGACGATCCTTCGACCGCTGGACTGGACCATCCCCATGAACATCCTGCCCCGTGGGTCCGCGCCGGAGAAGACGCCCAACATGGTCCCGCCCACGTCGGCCACCTCGTCGGATTGCCAGAGATCCTCCACGCCACCGACGTCACGCTCCGCTTGCAGGCGGATGTCGTACATCCGCTTCGACCCCTCGAGCACCAACTTGGCGGGGGGATCCTGTTCGCGCATCACCGCGACGCTCACCGTCAGCTGACGTCCGCTCGAACGGTTGGAGAAGATCAGGAGCTCTTCCGAGGAGCGCCGCGACCGCTTCCAGCCATCCGGCAGCTGGAGCACGATGTCACCGTCTTCATAGACGGACTGCTTCCTCAAGGGCATACGTGCCGCTCCCCGGCCGCGTCGGTGCAGCGACCACCTCGGACCAGTGGCCGGACGAACAACGGCACCATCGGGTGAGACTACGCCGCGACGGTGACGCCCCGGGCCCTTGCGCCCTCTGCCTTGCGAGTGGCGACCCTTCGAGTCCAAGGTCACGCGACCGGGACTACTCGATCCGAGCGCTCCAGGTTCTCGATCTCCTCGATCTTCCACCCGTACGCGTGGGAAGCGAACGTGTTGTAGACAACCTCCGTCACAGTGGCAGCGAGGTGCGGGGTGTTCGACTGGAGGGCAATCGGGCGGAACGTCAGGGTGAATAGGGTTCCGCCTGTGGTCCGCATCAGCCGTACCTGATCGATCTTCACCGACCGCCCCCACTTCCACGCCCCAGGGACGGCGACGGCAACACGGCGATCCTCGGAAGGACACCGAATGGACGCGATGGTTTGAGGGAGGAGCGGACCCCTCTGATCTCGAACTCGATCGCGTCAACAAGCGCGTCCATGCCAGCCAGATTCCCCGCCGCCGCATCCGCTCCCAGTCTTCCGCATAGGAGGGCGAGGTGAGTCGCACCGAGGTGGGCGCTGGCCCCGCGCAGGAAGTCTGCCGACCGGGCTATGGCAGCAGCGTCACGCCTGCTCATCTCCTGGCGCAGGGACCTCATCCGATCATCGGCGTGCTCCAGGAATGCGAGGGCGAGCTCTTCGTCGACGCCGCCGGCGAGTCTCAGCTCGGCGAGGGCAACCGAGGGATCCGACATCGAGGCCACCTGGGGTGGGGCGACGGTCAACGTGACTTCAGTTCCAGCCGGGCGTCCTCCCCGAGCACCCGGACCGGGACCCCGAGATCCTTCATGCTCGTCTCGAACGACGTGAGAGCGTGCCTCGCCCATGCTGTGTCCCACGAGGCTTGGTCGAAGCCGACCTGCACTTCAGAGATTCCGCCTCCGTCCAGGCACCGCTGGATATCCGCAAGGCCTCTCGGCAGGTCCGCAGGCGTCGGGTCGGTCACAAGCGCGGTGAGGACCGAACCGCTACGTACGAGCGTGTATGGCATGGAGGTTGCATCGGCACGCACAGGCGTTACCTAAAATCGAGTAGGGCCAATGCCAGGAAGGTGGCACATGCGGCCCGAGCGGAAAGCTGAGGCTGTGGCACGCATCGGGGCGGCGATCCTCGGGTGAACCGCGATCAACGGGCAGACAACGGGCAGATGGAGACCCACTCACAGCTTCCGTTGAACTCCACGGCCGTTGCGTTTGCGCTGCTAGATGGGTGTCGGAGAGGGGATTTGAACCCCTACGCCCCGCAAAGGGCACTAGGCCCTCAACCTAGCGCGTCTACCAAGTTCCGCCACTCCGACGTGCGCGGGCGATTCTACCAAGCGCTCCCGGCGGGCCCGCTCAGCTCCACTTCCAGCTGAGCCAGAACGTGCACAGGCCGAAGACGATCGCGGCGCCGACGGTGATCTTGTCCAGCCGCCGCTCCATGGCCGTGCCACCGGAGAGACCGCTGGCTCCTCCGAACATGTCCGAGAGCCCGCTCCCCTTGCCCGAGTGCAGCAGGATCAGGGCGATCAGGGCGAAGGCGGCGATGACGTCGATCACGATGATGGCGGCGTTCAGCATGGTATCGGGCTCCGGGTTCGGTCTCGGGGGCTAGCCGGCGGACCCCTCGACGATAGCAGGGTCGTCCAGCGGGAAGTGGCAGGCGGCCTCCTGGCCCGGGTGCATGGGCTCGAGCTGTGGCTCGATCGTGGCGCAGGGCTCGGGGATCTGGGCCTTCGGGCACCGAGGGTGGAACCGGCACCCCGATGGGGGGTCGATCGGGCTGGGCACGTCCCCCTCCAGGATCACGCGCCGCTTCGCCCGAGCCATCTCGGGGTCGGCGACCGGCACCGCCGACAGCAGGGCTCCCGTGTAGGGATGCTTCGGCGTGCGGTAGAGGGAGTCGCCCTCCGCCGTCTCCACGATCTTGCCCAGGTACATCACGCCGACCCGGTCGGAGACGTGCTTCACGACCGACAGGTCGTGCGCGATGAACAGGTAGGTGAGCTTGAACTCCTCCTGCAGATCCTCCAGCAGGTTCAGGATCTGCGCCTGGATCGAGACGTCCAGCGCGGAGACGGGCTCGTCGCAGACGATCAGCTTCGGACGCAGCGCCAGGGCGCGGGCCACACCGATCCGCTGACGCTGCCCGCCGGAGAACTCGTGCGGGAACCGGTTGTAGTGCTCGGGGTTGAGGCCCACGAGCTCCATGAGCTGCTCCACCTCTGCCTTGATCTTGGGCTTGGGCACGGTGCCGTGGAGGCGATACGGCTCCCCGATGATGGAACCGATCGTCTTGCGCGGGTTCAGCGAGGCGAAGGGGTCCTGGAAGATCATCTGCATGTCGCGGCGGCGCTCGCGGAGGTCCCTTCCCTTCGCGTGCGTGATGTCCTCGCCCTCGAAGATGATCCGGCCCTCGGTGGGCTCGTGCAGCCGCATCACGACCCGCGCCAGCGTGGACTTGCCGCAACCCGTCTCCCCCACGAGGCCGAAAGTCTCGCCCGGGTAGACCGCCAGGTCGACACCGTCGACCGCGTGGACGTTCCCGATCCGGTGCTGGAAGAGGATGCCCTGCGTGACGGGGAAGTACTTCTTGACACCCTCGAGCCGGATCAGCGGCTCGCGGGCCACGCCCTGCGCCGGCGTCGGCGCCGCGGAGGTCTCGACGCTCATCGGGCGACGACGACCTCCTCCGTGAAGATGCGCTGCTTGTCGGCCAGCGGAAGATGGCACGCGGACGCGTGATGGCCGTCCGTGGGGATCAGCGGCGGCACGTCGGTCTTGCACACATCCATCACGTACGGGCACCTCGGATGGAACGCGCAGCCCGTCGGGACCTGGATCAGCGACGGCGGGAGCCCCTTGATGGGCACCAGTCGCTCGTCTGCCGGCGCGTCCAGACGCGGGATCGACCGCAACAACCCCCACGTGTACGGATGATGCGACGTGTAGTAGATGTCGTTGCGGTCGCCCGTCTCCACGATCTTGCCCGCGTACATGACCTGGATGTTGTCGCAGTGCTCGGCCACCACGCCCAGGTCGTGGGTGATGAGGGCGACGGCGGCGTTGAACTCCTCTTTCAATCGATCGATCAGGTCCAGGATCTGCGCCTGCACCGTGACGTCGAGGGCGGTGGTGGGCTCGTCCGCGATCAGCAGATCGGGGTTCAACGACAGGGCCATGGCGATCATCGCCCGCTGACGCATCCCACCGGAGAACTCGTGGGGGAACTGCTTCGCCCGCTCCTCCGGCCGGGGGATGCCGACGCGTCGAAGCATCTCCACCGCCTGTTCCAGACCCTCCTGCTTGGAGACCGCCTGGTGGGCGCGGATCGCCTCGGAGATCTGATCGCCCACCTTGTAGAAGGGGTGCAGCGACGTCATGGGGTCCTGGAAGATCATGCTCATGCTGGCGCCGCGGATCGCCCGCAGTTCGTCCTCCGGCATGGCCAGCATGTCCTGGCCGCGATAGAGCACCTCTCCGGTGATCTTCGCCTGCTTGGAGGTCACCAGGCCCATGATCGTGAGGAAGCTGACGCTCTTGCCCGACCCCGACTCCCCCACGATCCCGAGCGTCTCGCCGGGCTGGATCGTGAAGGAGATGCCGTCCACAGCCTTCACCTCCCCATCGTCGGTCGGGAAGTGGACGCGCAGATCCTTGACCTCCAGGAGCGGCTCGGCCATCTACGTGTACCTCACCCGCGGGTCCAGGAACGCGTAGGCGACGTCCACGACCAGGTTCGCCACCACGATGAACATCGCGCTGAACACCGTCACCCCCATCACCGCGGGAAGGTCGCTGCTCTGGATCGAATGGAGCGTGTACTGACCGATCCCCGGGATGTTGAAGACGGTCTCGGTGATGATCGCACCTCCCAGGAGGACCGCGAGATCCAGGCCGAACATCGTGACCACGGGCGTGAGCGCGGCCCGAAGGCCGTGACGGTAGATCACTCGGCGCTCCCGCAGGCCCTTGGCCCGTGCCGTTCGGATGTAGTCCTCCCCCATCGTCTCGATGAGGTTGCCGCGGATCATCCGCAGGTAGAACGCCGCGAACGTGAGCGCCAGGGTGATC
Organism: uncultured Actinomycetes bacterium; assembly: GCA_963832225.1. Classification (GTDB taxonomy): domain Bacteria; phylum Actinomycetota; class UBA4738; order UBA4738; family HRBIN12; genus JALYMB01. The sequence goes on along the minus strand of CAWHTI010000001.1, from coordinate 134,033 downwards.
CAGGGCAGGATGTAAGCGCCGCTGAGGACGTGCTGGATCACCGTCTCGTCCGCCTGCGTTCCCGTGCCGGGGAGCCACTGCAGCTTGAACCAGAAGATGTAGAGCAGGATGTATGCGAGCCAGAACACCGGTGCGGAGACGCCGAACAGCGCGAAGATCATGCCGGCACGGTCGGCCAGCGATCCGCGCCGGATCGCCGAGAGCACGCCCAGGGGGACGCCGATCAGCAACCACGTCGCCGCCGCCCCCAACGCCAGCGCGATCGTCCAGGGGAGCCGCCGGTAGATCTCCTCGGCGACCGGCACGTTGTTCCCGTAGGAGAAGTACACCTGCTTGTCCAGGAACAGGCCGGGCCACGGGACCAGCCCCTTGGCGAACCGGCCGTACTGGACCCAGACCGGTTGATCCAGCCCCAGGTTCTCGCGCACCTCCAACAGCGTCGCCGGCGTGATGACTCGCCCCGCGAACAGCCTCGCGGGGTCGCCGGCCGGGAGCTTGAAGAACATGAAGAACGTGAGCAGCGAGACCACGAAGAGCACCAGGATCATGAAGAGCCCCCGACGGATCAGATAGCGCCCCATCGACCCCTCCCCGAGCTCCTCGTCCGTGGATGGAGGCCGCCCTTGCGGGCGGCCTCCATCCGTTCGGTTCGTGCCCCTACGTTACGCCCCTGCGTCAGCGAGCGCGACGTGGTCCAGCGACATCAGACCGGCCGAACTGTCGTACGTGTAGTTCACGATCCGGTCTCCGATCAGGTCGACGTCCTTGTCGAAGAGCCACGGGACGATCGGTGCCGCCTCCATGATCTCCGCGTCGGCCTCGGCCCAGCACTGCAGCCGTGGGTCGCCGATCGGCAGCGCCGAGCACTCGGCGAACTTCTCGTCGAAGCTCGGCACCTCCGTGACGTCGTACCCGAACTCCTTCAGCTGCTCGGGCGTCGCCCCCGCGAGCGGGATGTCGAAGGACCCGATCGACTCGGACCCCAGGGTCGGCGGACCGAAGGTCAGCGCGTCCGGGTAGTCCTTGAACCAGCCGATGCTCGGGCAGAATGCAGCGTGTGAGTCGGGAGTGAGGCACTTGTCGTACATGAACGTGTAGCGGTCACCGCTCTTCACGTCCAGCTCCATCCCGATCTCCGCGAAGTTGTCCACGAGGATCGCGTTCTGCGCCGGATACGGATCTGCGCTGTCCGTGATCGTCAGGATCTCCTTGCATTCCGGTGCGTCGCAGAGGCCGTCCTGATCCGTGTCGTACTTCGACTGCTTCATCTGCTCCATGGCCATGTTCACGTCGCCCGCCCCGTTGGGGGTGGCGTACGGGTCCAGGTCCGCGTTCAGTCCGCCCAGGAGCGTCGAGGGGATGAAGTGCCCCGCGATGTCCCCGAACAGCGGGCCGCCTCGGGTGCGCCGCAGCGCGTCCTTGTCGACCACGAACGACACCGCTCGACGGACGTACACGTCGTCGAAGGGCGGCATCGCCAGGTTCATGGTCAGGTACCTGGTGCCGTCGGACGGCGAGGAGTGCACCTGATCCGCGCGGTTCGGGTCGGCCTGGAAGGCCTGGATCTGCTCTGCCGGCGGCACGCCGTCGAGCTCCATGTCGATCTCGCCGCTCTCCACCTTCTTGGCGAGGTCCTCCGAGGTGCCTCCGATCGCCACGTCGATCTGGTCGACGTAGGCGGGCCGGAGGTCGTCCTCGGTCCAGGACGGATTGCGCACCAGCGTCATCGAGCGACCCGGCACGTATCCGGCGACCGGCTCCTGCTCGGCGGCGTCCACCGAGAAGTCCAGGGCTTCGCTGCCCTCGAACATGTAGGGGCCCGAGGCCACCAGGAACCGTCCGTAGTCCTTGACGTGACCGTCGGAGGCCCCGTCGGGGATCGGCGCGGTCGCCGGCATGCTGAACCGGAACGGGAAGTCGCCCGTTGGCTGCGTGAGCTCCATGACCAGGGTGTGCGGATCCGGAGACGACAGCCCCTCGATCTCGCCGCCGTCGGCGTCGTCGAAGCCGACGATCGGTGAGTAGTAGAACGGGTATCCCTGCGCGGACGCCTTGGGGTCGGACTCCCGCTCCAGGGCGTTGATGAACCCCTGGGCGGTGATCTCCTCGTCCTCGAACGGCGGCGCGTAGGTCAGCCCCGGCTTGATCGTGAAGGTGTAGGTCAGGCCGTCCGCCGACACCTCCGGCAGCGCGGTGGCCAGGTCGGGTTGCAGCTCGTCCCCGCCCTCGTCGGCCGGCGTACCCGGGAAGGCCACCAGCGTGCGGAGCATGCAACAGCGGAAGAACTCGAAGGACAGCGCCGCGTACTCCTTCTGCGGGTCGTACGCGTTGCTGACGTCGGCCTCGAGGGCCAGCTTCAGCGTGCCACCCTTGGTGGGTGCGCCGCCGTCACCTCCGGCGGACGGTGAGCTGCCGCCACCATCGTCGCCGCAGGCCGCGGCGGCCATGGCGAGAACGGCGACCAGCGCGATGATGCGCTTCGTCAATCTCATTCCTTTCCCCCTCTCCTTGCTCGGTGTTCGCACGGCCGCTCGGTCACCGTCGACCGCCTGTCGCCGTCGTTTCGTGGATCCCGGATCTCATCGAGCCGTCCGGGGATCCAGTGCGTCCCGCAGTCCGTCGCCCACCAGATTGAACGCCAACGTGATGGTGAACAGGACGAGACCGGGGAAGAGCATCATCCACCAAGCCACCGTGAAGATCCCGCTCGCGTCCGAGAGCGCGCGTCCCAGCGACGGCGTCGTGTCGGGCACGCCGACGCCGAGGAACGAGAGCGACGCCTCGAACAGGATGTTGTTCGGGATGATCAGGGTGGTGTAGACGATGATCGGTGCCGCCACGTTCGGCAGCACCTCGCGGAGCATGATGCGGAAGTTTCCGGCGCCCTGCGAGCGGGACGCCTCGATGAACTCCTTCTCCCGGATCGACAGCACCTGGCCGCGGACGATCCTGGCGATGTAGGGCCAACTGAAGAACCCGATGATGTAGCTGACGAGCAGCAGCCCCGGCTGCAGCAGTCCCCCGAGGCATCCCTCCTTCGTGGCGCCGCACGCGGACGCGAGCCCCAGGGCCAGCAGCAGGACCGGCAGCGACAGCACCACGTCCGTCATCCGCGACAGGAAGGTGTCGACCTTCCCGCGGTAGAAGCCGGCGAACAGGCCGACGAGGATCCCGATCACCACGGCGATCCCCGTTGCGAAGAAGGCGATGATGAGCGAGGTCCGCAGCCCGTACAGCGTGCGGACCAGCACGTCGCGTCCTGCCCTGTCTGCGCCGAAGTAGAACTTCAGCGCGAAGTCCGGGCCCTTGGGAAGTCCGTTCTCCTGCGTCATGTCGCGGAAGAAGTCCACGGAGTTCGGTGGGTGGCCGAGCAGCTTCGCGATCACGGGCGCCAGGAAGGCCAGCAGGATGAAGATGACGAGCGCGATCGCGCCGGTGATGGCGAAGCGGTCGCGCCGCAGACGCATCATGAGGAGTTGCCGGGGGGAGCGACCGACGATGCGAGCGGATTCCGGTGGGAGCTCCCCTCCCGGGTATCCTCCCGCGGTCACGTCCTGGTCGGACTGGACCTGTGCCACCTGCTGCAGCCCCCCTTGCGCGGACGCGCGCGGATCTTCTGGACCCACGGCGTGCCACCCGTGGCCGGTTCGCGGCCTTCGCTACTGTATACGGGATACCCATGCTTGGGAGATTCGGCCGCGGCTATCCCTTCATCAGCTGCGTCAAACGGGGCAAGATACCGACACCCCGCAACGACCCCAGCGAGCCCGAGGCGCACGCACGCTCACCGAAGGACTCGGAGCCGTCGGGACGGACCGGCCCGCCGCTCACCACCAACGGCACCGGCTCGGCGGTATGAGCCATGCGGACGCAGGACGTGGAATGGTCGGCGGTGACCGCGATGATCGTTCGTCCCCCGTCGAGCGCGGAGAGGACCTCGGAGAAGAACCCCGCGTCGATCGCGGCGATCACATCGCGCTTGTCCTCGGCGCGGCCGTCATGGGCCGGGACGTCCGGGCCCTTGATGTGGACGTAGAGCGCGTCGAAGCCCGCAAGGGCCTCCGCCGCGAGGTGCGCCCACCCCGCGTACTGCCTCACGGCCACCTCCATCGGGGCGTCGATCTCCAGGCGCGGCGCGGCCACGGGGATCATGCCGAGCATCTTCGCGATGCCGCGTTCCACGGGCATCTCGACGAAGCACCCCCACGCCGGCCCGAAGCGTTCGCGGATCGACTGGAGCTCCGGCAGATGGTCGCCCCCGTCGCGCGTGAGGATCAGGTTGCCCACCAGCTTGCCGGCGGACCGGCGCTCCTCGTTCACGTCCGATGCGTCCAGGATCTTCGCCGCCCCCTCCACGAACGCGTTGGTCAGGTCGGCGGCGCGGTGCGCCGCGTCCGTGTCCTCGAGCGGTTCGCACCGGACGACCTCGGGCTCGAACGTCTCCAGCGCGACGCCGAGTGAGCCTTCCTTGCGGTACGCGGGATCGGTGTTGGAGATCTCCGCGGAGAGCGGGCCGTCGTCGGCGTGGATCACGAGCGCCCCGCGGTGCTCCACGGTGGCCTCGAGGTGGAAGCGTGCGTTCGGCAGCGAGAGCTTGCGGTTCACCTCCCCCGCCAGCGCCTGCGACTCCTCCGAGGAGAGATCGCGGCCGACGCGGCGGTCGATGATGTGGGATCCCTCGGCGGTGGCGAAGTTCACGCGGTACGCCAGGTCGCCGTCGGTGAACGCCATGTCCGAGCCGACCGCCTCAACGACACCGCGGCCCGGATGCTCCTCCCTGGGGTCGTAGCCGAGGATCGCGAAGACCGCGATGTCGGATTCCGGCGCGATGCCCTCCCCCACTGTCGTGACGACCCCCGTGCGGCCGCGCCGCGCGAGCTCGTCGAGCGCCGGCGTCGCGGCCGCCTCCAGCGGGGTCCGGCCGTCGAACTCGGCGATCGGATCGTCCCCGAGGCCGTCCAGGCAGACGTAGAGCAGCTTGTACAACGAGCCTCCTAGCGGTACTTCACGATGAGCGCGAAGTCCTCGGGCTCGAGGCTCGCGCCGCCGACCAGGGCTCCGTCGATCTCGGGGTGCGCCATGAAGTCGCGGATGTTGCCGGGCTTCACGCTGCCGCCGTACTGCACGCGCACGCCGCGGGCCACGGTGTCGTTGAACCGATCCGCGAGCGTGGCTCTGATCACCTCGACCACGGAACCCGCGTCTCCCGGCTCGGCGGTGCGGCCCGTGCCGATCGCCCAGATCGGCTCGTAGGCGATCACGATCTCGCCCGCCTGTTCCGGCGCGACGTTGTCGAGCCCGCGGCGCACCTGCTGGGCAACCTTGGTCTCGGTCCCACCGGCCTCGCGCTCGTCCAACGTCTCGCCGACACACAGGATCGGCGTCATGCCGTGCCCGAACACCGAGCGGACCTTCTTGTTCACCACCGCGTCGTCCTCGCCGAAGAGCTGCCGGCGTTCGCTGTGGCCGACGATCACGTACGTGCACTTCAGCGCCTGCAGCATCAGCGGGGAGACCTCGCCGGTGAACGCGCCGCGTTCCTCCGGATACACGTTCTGAGCCCCCAGCCCGTACGGGAGCCGGTCGCCGTCGATCAGGGTCTGCACCGCCCGCAGCGCGGTGAAGGGCGGGCAGATCACCACCTCGACCCGCTCGGCGTCGGCGTTGTCCAGGAGGTAGCTGAGCTTCTGGACGGCCTGGATCGCCTCCAGGTGCGTCTTGTACATCTTCCAGTTCGCCGCGATGATCGGCCGCCGTCCGGATCGCTGCTTGTCAGCCACTCAGTCCTCCAGCACCGTGATGCCGGGCAGGGCCGTACCCTCGAGGAACTCGAGCGAGGCGCCTCCGCCGGTCGAGAGATGGTCGAACGCGTCCTCGAGCTCGGCGCGCTTCACCGCGAGGAGACTGTCGCCACCGCCGACCACCGTGAAGGCGCTGGCTCCCGCGATGGCCCTCGCGACGCCGCGCGTGCCGGCGGAGAACGGCTCGAGCTCGAACACCCCCATCGGCCCGTTCCACAGGATGGTCTTCGCGTCGGCGAGGATGCGCGCGTACTCCTCGACGGTGCGCGGGCCGATGTCGAGACCCATCAGGCCGCGCGGGACCTCGGAAGCCGGGACCGTTCGCCGGTCCGCGTCGGCGGCGATCTCGGGCGCCGCCACGACGTCCTGCGGCACCTCGACCAGCACCCCTCGTTGCTGGGCGTACGCGCGGGCCTCGCGGACCTCGTCGAGCCGGTCGCGCTCCACCAGGCTGTTGCCGACCTCGCCGCCGGCCGCGGCGATCAGCGTGAACGCCATGGCGCCGCCGATCAGCAACGCGTCGACCCGGTCGGACAGGGCGCGGATCGCCCCGAGCTTGTCCGAGACCTTCGCGCCGCCCAGCACGGCGACGTACGGCGTCTCCGGACCGGACAGCAGGCGCCCCAGCACCTCGACCTCGCGCTGGAGGAGACGGCCCGCGACGGCGGGCCGTCCACTGGCGCGCATCAGCTCCGGCAGCGAGGACACGCTGGCGTGCGCCCGGTGGGACGCGCCGAACGCGTCGTCGACGTACGCGTCCGCGAGCTCGGCGAGGCGGCCGGCGAACGTCGTGTCGTCCCCCTCCTCCCCCGGGTCGAACCGGAGGTTCTCCAGCAGGACGATCTCGCCGGGCTCCAGATGGTTCGTGACGGCCTCGACGTCGGGGCCGACCACCTGGTCCAGTGGCATCACATCCCGTTCCAGGAGCTCCGCGAGCCGGTCGGCGACCGGCGACAGCCGGAGCTCCTCCACCACCGCGCCCCGCGGCCGTCCCAGGTGCGTCCCGAGCACCAGCGAGGCGCCGAGCTCGAGCAGCTCGTGCAACGTGGGCAGCGTCGAGCGGATCCGCAGATCGTCCGCCACACGACGGCCGTCCAGCGGCACGTTGAAGTCGACACGGACGAAGACGCGGCGCCCGGCGAGGTCGCCGACGTCGTCGAGCGTGCGGAGCGTCACAGCTTCGAGGCGACCAGCTGCGTGAGGTCCACGAGCCGGTTCGAGTAGCCCCACTCGTTGTCGTACCAGCCCAGGATCTTGACGACGGGACCCATCACCATGGTGGACAGCGAGTCGAACGTGCAGGAGGCGTCGGAGCCGACGATATCGCTCGAGACGATCGGGTCCTCGGTGTAGACCAGGCGGCCCCCCGCGAGTGGACCGTCCGCCGCCGCGGCCGCGAACGCGCCGTTCACCTCGTCGACCGAGGTCGAGCGCCCCACCGTCGCCACGAGGTCGGTGATCGAGCCGTCCGGTACCGGCACCCGCAGGGCCGTGCCGTCCATCTTGCCCTTGAGCTGCGGGAGCACCAGCGAGGTGGCCTTCGCTGCGCCGGTCGATGCCGGCACGATGTTCACGGCCGCCGCGCGCGCCCGGCGCAGATCCTTGTGGGGCAGGTCCAGGAGATTCTGGTCGTTGGTGTAGGCGTGGACGGTGGTCATGAACGCCTGTTCGATGCCGAAGACCTCGTCCAGGACCTTCGCCATCGGCGCCACGCAATTGGTGGTGCAGCTGGCGTTCGAGACGATGTGGTGGTTCGCGGGATCGTAGGCATCGTCGTTCACGCCCATCACGATCGTGATGTCCTCGCCCTTGGCCGGCGCGCTGATCAGGACCTTCTGTGCGCCCGCCTCGATGTGGGCCGACGCCCGGTCGCGATCCGTGAACAGGCCGGTGGACTCGATCACGATCTCCGCTCCCGAGCTCCTTCCAGGGAAGGCTCGCGGGGTCGCGCTCAGCCAGCACCCGCAACTCGTCGCCGTCGACGATCAGGCCGGCGCCGCCGACCTCGACGGAACCCGGGTACCGCCCGTGCACCGAGTCGTACTTCAGCAGGTGCGCCAGGGTGGCGGCGTCGCCGAGGTCGTTCACGCCGACGAAGTCGATGTCCAGACCCTGCTTGCGGACGGCCCGGAAGAAGTTCCGGCCGATGCGTCCGAAGCCGTTCACGCCGATCTTCAGCGTCATCGCGTGTCCTCCTCGAGGGGTGGGCTGCAACCCATGCTAGCCGGTGGCTCGTGGGGTCGTCCGGGCCGGAAGGCGGCCTCCCTTCCAAGGGGGCCACCGCTTCGCTCCTTGAGCCCGAGGGGGCTACCGCTTCGCTACTTGAGCCCCTTGGATGGGCTGCTTCGGTGTACCCGGCTTGTCCGAGGGCTCCGGCGCGGGTTCGGGGTCCGGCTCCGGCTCGGGGTCCGGCTTCGGAGAGGGGGCGGGATCGTCGGGCGTCGGATCGGTCGTGCCGCCGGTCGTGGAAGGGGGTGCCGGCGCATCGGGCGTGGGACCGTCGCCGCCCCGATCGTTCCCGCCGCCACCCTTGCCCTTGCCCTTGTCCTTGGCCTTCGCGCGATCCGCCGAGCCGGCCCGGTCGCCGCCCTCGCGTGGCTCCGGCTCGAGGACGGGCGCGGCGGTGACCGACGGTGAGGGCGAGACGAGCTGCGGCGACGGGACGGCTGAGGCGCCGATCTGTCCCCTCCCCGCCGCCCAGCACCACGATCGCCGCGATCCCGCCCACCACCGTCAGTCCCGCCAAGCCGCCGAGGATCCGGTCGCGCGAGCCCGCGAAGAGCGGAGCCCGTCCCAGACGGTCGCGCTGCGTCCGAACCTCGCGCCGGAGGTCCCGCCGCGCACCGGAGCGCTCGCGCAGGCCCGGGCGGGCGGCCTGGGGTCGGGAGGTCCGCAGGGAGCGGCGTGCCGACCTGGCCTGGCGCCTGCGAGCCCGCCGGGGCGCCTGGCGCGCCCACGTCAGCCACGCTCCAGGTCGCGATGCTCGACCGTCACCGGCAGGCCGCGGGCCGCGAACGTCCCGGCCAACTCGTCCGCCACCACGACGGACCGGTGTCGCCCGCCCGTGCACCCGACCGCGATCGTGAGATATGCCTTACCCTCGGCGACGAACCCCGGAACGGTGACGTCGAACAGCGGCGCGAGTCGCTGCATGAACGCACCGTACAACGGCTGGTCCGATGACGTATCGACGGACCTGCGGATCCGTGCCGGGGAGGTCCTTCAGGGCCGGCTCCCAGTACGGATTCGGCAGGAACCGAACGTCCAGGACCATGTCCGCGTCGCGGGGCGCCCCGTACTTGAACCCGAAGCGAGAGAGCGACACCTTGAGCCCGGCCTCGGGCGGCGCGTCCGCGAACAGCTCGCGGATCCGGTCGCGGAGCTCGTGCGGGCTGAGGCCCGACGTGTCCACCACGAGGTCGGCCTCCCCCCGCAGGCTCTCCATCATCAGGCGCTCCTTGCGGATCCCCTCGACCACCCGGTCGGCCGGCGCCAACGGATGCCGGTGACGCGTCGCCTCGTACCGGTTCACGAGCGCGTCGTCGGAGGCCTCGAGGTAGAGGATCCGGTAGCCGATGTGAAGCTGCTGGAGCTCCTCCAGCGCCTTGGAGAGCTCGCCGAAGAACACCCCGCCCCGGGCGTCCACCACGATCGCGACGCGCGCCGGCCCACCCGGCCGGGAGGCGAGCTCCGCCATCTTCGCCAGCAGCGCCGGCGGCATGTTGTCCACGACGAAGTAGCCGAGGTCCTCGAGGCACTTCGCCGCCTCCGACCGGCCGGCGCCCGACAGGCCGGTGATGATCGTGAACCCCGGCGCATCGCCGGAGGCCGGGCGGCCCCGCTGCCACGGCCCGTTCGACGCTCATGCGCTCTCCCGCCGCTCGTCGCCGTCACCGCGGAGGCGCCGGTGGATCGCGCCCGCCAGCTCGAGGCCGATGCCCGGCGTGACGGCGATCTCCGCCGGCTCGGCCGCCCGCAGCCGGGCGAGCGAGCCGAACCGCTTCATGCAGCGCGCGCTTGCGAGCGGGCCCATGCCGGGGACGTCGTCCAGCGGGCTGTGGAGCGCCCGCCGCTCGCGCTTCTGCCGGTGATAGTTCACCGCGAAGCGGTGCGCCTCGTCGCGGATGTGCTGCAGCACGAAGAGCGCCTCGGATCCGCGCGGGATCACGAGCGGCTCCGGAGAGTCCGGGACGTAGACCTCCTCCAGCCGCTTCGCCAGGCCGATCGCGGGCACATGGTAGCCCACCTCCCGCAACGCTCGGGTCGCCGCGGAGAGCTGGCCCCGGCCGCCGTCGATCACCACGAGCGCCGGCGGGTAGGAGAACCGTCGCTTCGAGCCCACGGGCTCGTCGCGATCGCGCTGCAGGCGCAGGAACCGGCGGCGGATCACCTCCTCCATGGAGGCGAAATCGTCCTGTCCCTGCACCTCCTTGATCTCGAACCGACGATAGTCCGAGCGCTTGGGCAGGCCGTCCTCGAACACGACCATCGAGGCCACCTTGTCCATCGGTCCCAGGTTCGAGATGTCGTAGCACTCGATCCGCAGCGGCGCCAGCTCCAACCCGAGCTGCGTCGCCAGCTCGGACAGCGCGCGCGATCGCGCGCCGAAGTCCGAGGCCCGTCTGAGCTTGTGCCGGTGGAAGGCCTCCGCAGCATTGCGCCCGACCACCTCCGTGAGCTTCCGCTTGGCGCCGCGCTCCGGCACGGCCACCCGCACCCTGCTCCCCCGGCGTTCCGTCAGCCACCGCTCGATCAGGTCGGCGTCCTCCGGAGCGGAGGGAACCAGGACGCGCGGCGGGACCTCCTGGCGCTCCATGTAGAGCTGCTCGAGGAAGCTCTCGACGAGCTGCGCCCGGTTCAGCTCCTCCACGCGATCGACGACCCACCCCTTGCGGCCCATGACGCGACCGCCGCGGACGAAGAACACCTGGAACGCGGCCTCGAGGTCGTCCTCCGCAAGGCCCACGATGTCGAGGTCCTCCGCCTGGGCGAGCACCATCTCCTGGGACTCCAATGCACGGCGGGCGGCGCCGAGCTGGTCGCGGAGCTTGGCCGCCTGCTCGTACTCCATCTTCGAGGAGGCCTCGGCCATCTGCCGCTCCAGCCGCGCCAGGACCGGGCGGGCGTTGCCGGCCAGGAACTCGGCCAGCGCGTCGACGTGCTCGCGGTAGGACTCCTCGGTGACGCCGGTGAGCTCCGGGACGCACGGCCCCGCGCACCGTCCGATGTCGTAGTAGAGGCAGGGCCGCTTCGCGCGGGCGCGCTGGTCGAAGAACGCGTTCGAGCAGGTGCGGACCGGGAAGACGCGAGTGAGCGCGTCCAGCGTGTCGCGGATCGCCCAGGCGTGCCCGTACGGGCCGAAGTACCGGACGTTCTTGCGCTTGGCGCCGCGCAGGACCTGCGCCCGCGGCCACCGCTCCCCCACCGTCAGGGCCAGGTACGGATAGGACTTGTCGTCCCGGTAGCGGATGTTGAACCGCGGCCGGTGCTCCTGGATCAGGTTGTACTCGAGCATCAGGGCGTCGACCTCGGTGGAGGCCACGATCCACTCCACGGAGACGGCCGACTCGAGCATGGCGGCGGTGCGCGGATGCTGGGGCTTGCCGAAATAGGAGGCCACCCGCTTGCGGAGGGACCGGGCCTTGCCGGCGTACACCACTCGCCCGTCGCCGTCGCGATAGAGGTAGGCACCGGGCAGGTCGGGGATGCTGGCTGGCGCGGGGCGAGGCACGGTCACGGGACGGTCACGGCCTCAATCCTAGCCGAGGCTCCGGACGCCTCCGGGACCGTGCCTACTTCTTCGGCGCCTTCGCCACGACGAACGTCCCGTTCATCGTGTCCGGGTGCGCGTGCACTTGAAGTAGTACGTGCCCACCGGCTGCTCGTCCACGGGCTCCGGGCCCTGCGTCGCCGGTCCGGTCACGAGCTCTCCGGAGGTGAAGAGGATCCTCATCGCTGGTGGCGTCGGGGAAGAACGCCGCGTTGTGCGACTGCCCGGCGTCCTGGTTGTCGAACGTGAGGGTGAGCTCCTCGCCGGCGGGGGCCACGAGGCAGGTCTCCACGAACCCGTCGGCCGTGGCGCCCACCGGCGCCGTCACCTGCAGATCCGTGAGGACGTCGGCCGTGTCGGGACCGCAGTCCGCGTCGCCGCCCGCGTGCGAGCGTGCCGACGGCGAACGGCGGGCTCGGCGCCGCAACCTGGACCTCGCTCGTCTCGGTTACCGTGCCGAACGCGAGGTCCTCGTTCTTCGGCGCGTACCAGACGAGCGAGACCGTGGCGCCGTCGGGCGTCGCGGCGACGTCCGGCCACCGCCCGCCCTCCGTGCCCGGCGTCTCGACGGGCTCGAAGGGACCGCCGTCCGCGGAGGTGGCCACCATCACGGCGTCCTCGCCCGGATCGACGTACGTGAGGAACACCCTGCCGTCGTCGCTCACCGCGACGCCGGTGCTCAGGCCCTCCGCGCTCCCCTCGCCGGAGCCGCGTCGACGCCCCCGTCGCCCACGCGCCAGCTCGCCCCGTCGGACGTGGCGACGCTGACGGATCCCGGACGAGTCGTAGTAGGACGCTGTCAGCGCGCCGTCGGTGTCCGCCGCGACGGCGAGACCGGTGCCGTCAGCCCCCGCATCCACGACCTCCGTGGTCCACCGCCGCCCGTCGGGCCTGGCCGCCGTCACGCCGCCGGCCGGATCCGCGTACACGACGACCGGGCCGTCCGGGGTGGCGGCGATCCCGGTCCGCGCGGGGACGTCGCAGTCGGTGCAGGCCGGGAGCTCGGCCACGGTCTGCACGGCCCAGGCGTCGCCGTCCGGCGTCGCGGCGATCACCTGCTGGCCCGCGGACGTCGGCATGGTGGCCGCGATCCAGGGCGCGCCGCGCTCGTCCAGCGTCACTGAGGGCCACCCCGGCACGTCGCTCTCGCCGGCTTCGCGGGCGTGCGACCTGCGTCGGCCGTGAACGAGTCGGTGCCGCTGGCGTACCAGACCCCGTCGTCCGCGGCCCAGACCACGTGGAGCGTCCCGTCCTCGCCGACGGCGATGTCCGTCCCGGCGGTGGTCTCCGGCTTCGCGTCCTCGAGGGACTCGACCGTGGCCGGCCCGAACGGTACGGAGACGCGGTCCGGCGGATCCCGGAACATGGCCGCGGCGCCGCGGTTCCAGACCCCTTCGAACTGCGAGGCCAGCAGCACACCGGGGACGAACGGCGCTCCCGACGGGACGCGGAACCGGGATCTCGCCCTCTGAGAGCTCGGCCGGGAAGCCCAGATAGGAGACGAACGGAACGCCCGTCGGCGTCGAGCGTCGACGGCGGCCGCCGATCCCCACGTCGTCGATCGAGTCGGCGACCTCCGGAACGAACTGTCGCCCCGATCCGAAGTCCACCTCGCCCACGGGCGGTTCGCCGCATGCCGCTGCGACGAGGACGAGCGCGAGAGTGGGCAGGACCAGTCGCTTGGACACGTCGGCGGGAATCCTAGCAAGCATCGTCAAACCCGCGGCAGCAGTTCGAGCGCGTCCGCCGGCTCGTCGGCGGCCTCGGGCGGAACGCGACCGAGGACCTCCGCGAGGAACCGTCCGGTGTGCGATCCGGAATGGGCGGCGAGCTGCTCCGGCGTGCCCGTGGCGACCACCGTCCCGCCGCCGTCGCCACCCTCCGGGCCCATGTCGACGACCCAGTCCGCCGTCTTGATGACGTCGAGGTTGTGCTCGATCACGAGCACCGTGTTCCCGGTGGCGACGAGGCGCTGCAGCACCTGCAGGAGCTTGCGGATGTCCTCGAAATGGAGTCCGGTCGTCGGCTCGTCCAGGACGTAGACGGTGTTGCCGGTGGCCCGCTTGTGCAGCTCGGAGGAGAGCTTGATGCGCTGGGCCTCGCCGCCGGACAGCGTCGGCGCCGGCTGCCCGAGCTTGATGTAGCCGAGGCCGACGTCGGAGAGCGTCTGCATGTGGCGCGCGATCGGCGGGATGTTGCGGAAGAACTCCACGCGCCTCGGAGACGCTCATCTCCAGCACGTCGCTGATCGACCGCCCCTTGTACTTCACCTCGAGCGTCTCGCGATTGTAGCGGCGGCCCTTGCAGACCTCGCACGTCACGTAGACGTCCGGAAGGAAGTGCATCTCGATCTTGATCTGCCCGTCCCCCGCGCAGTTCTCGCACCGGCCCCCGCGAACGTTGAAGCTGAATCGGCCGGGTTGGTAGCCGCGCAGGCGCGCCTCGGGCACCTGGGCGAACAGCCGGCGCACGTGATCGAAGACGCCCGTGTAGGTCGCGGGGTTGGACCGGGGCGTGCGTCCGATCGGCGACTGGTCGATGTCGACGACCTTGTCGACCTGCTCCCACCCCACGAGCTTGCGGTGCTTCCCGGGCAGCTGTCGCGAGCGGTACACCTTCTGCATCAGCGCGCGCAGGAGCACGTCCTGCACGAGCGTGGACTTGCCCGGAGCCGCTGACGCCCGTCACGCAGACGAACAGCCCGAGCGGGATCTCCACGGTGACGTCGCGGAGGTTGTGCTCCTTGGCTCCCTGCAGGATCAGCCGGCGCGTCGCCGGGCGTCCGCCGCACCTGCGGCGTGGGGATCTGCCGCCGGCCCGACAGGAAGAGACCGGTGAGCGACCGGTCCTCCTCGAGCAGGCCCTTCAGGTCGCCCGCGTACACGATCTCGCCGCCGAGCTCGCCGGCGAGCGGCCCGATGTCCACGATGTGATCGGCCTCGAGGATCGTGGCCTCGTCGTGCTCCACCACGATCAGCGTGTTGCCCAGGTCGCGCAGGCGGATCAGCGTGTCGATGAGGCGCTTGTTGTCGCGCTGGTGCAGCCCGATCGACGGCTCGTCCAGGATGTAGAGCACGCCGACCAGGCCGCTGCCGATCTGCGTGGCGAGGCGGATCCGCTGCGCCTCGCCACCGGCGAGGGTCCCGGCCGCCCGGTCGAGCGAGAGGTAGTCGAGGCCGACGTCCACCAGGAACCGCAGCCGCTCCCGGATCTCCTTCAGGAGCCGCTCGGCGATCATGACCTCGCGCTCCGAGAGCTGCATCTCCTGGACGAACGCGAGTGTGTCGCGGATCGACCTGCGGGTGAGCTCCGAGATGTTGAGGCCGCCGACGGTGACGGCGAGCGACTCCGGCTTCAGGCGCGCTCCGCCGCACGCCCGGCACGGGATCTCGCGCATGAACTGCTCGAGCTTGTCCCGCTGCGTGTCGGAGTCCGTCTCGTCGTGCCGGCGCTCGATGGTCCAGACCACGCCCTCGTAGGTCGTGTGGTAGGCGCGCTGCCGGTTGTACCGGTTCTTGTACCGGACGTAGATCTCCTCGTCCGAGCCGTAGAGCAGGATCTCCTTCGCCTTCTTGCCGAGCTTCTTCCACGGCGTGTCCAGGGAGAAGCCGTGGACGCCGGCCACGGCCTCCAGCACGCGGTCCCAGTACTCGAGCCGGCCGCTGGACCACACGGCGATGGCGCCCTCGGCCACGGACAGGTCGGGATCGGGAACGATCAGCTCGGGGTCGACCTCGAGGTGCGTGCCGAGGCCGTCGCAGGTGGGGCAGGCACCGTAGGGCGAGTTGAACGAGAAGTTCCGTGGGGCGAGCTCGTCGAAGCTGACGCCGTCGTACGTGCAGGCGAGGGACTGCGAGAAGTTCTGGATCTCCTCGTGACCCTCGGGGGTCTGGACCAGGATCGCCGCGCTCCCCTCCGCGAGCTGCAGCGCGGTCTCGATGGAGTCGGCCACCCGGCGGCGGATGTCGGACCTGGCCACGAGGCGGTCCACGACGACCTCGATCGTGTGCTTGTAGTTCTTCGGCAGCTTGATGGACTCGGAGAGCTCGCGGATCTCGCCGTCGATCCGGGCGCGCGGGAAGCCCTTGCGGGCGAGCTCGGCCAGCAGCTTCTCGTACTCGCCCTTGCGCCCGCGGACGAGCGGCGCGAGCACCGAGAACCGCGTCCCCTCCGGCAGCTCCATGACCTGGTCGACGATCTGATCGGGGGTCTGCCTGCCGATCGGCCGTCCGCACTTCGGGCAGTGCGGGTGCCCCACCCGCGCGTAGAGGACCCGGAGGTAGTCGTAGATCTCGGTGATGGTGCCCACCGTGGACCGGGGGTTGCGCGACGTGGACTTCTGGTCGATGGAGATGGCCGGACTGAGCCCCTCGATGAAGTCGACGTCGGGCTTCTCCATCTGCCCCAGGAACTGCCGGGCGTACGACGACAGCGACTCCACGTATCGTCGCTGCCCCTCGGCATAGATCGTGTCGAAGGCGAGCGAGGACTTCCCAGAGCCGGACAGCCCCGTGAACACGATCAATCGGTCACGGGGGAGGTCGAGCGTGACGTTCTTGAGGTTGTGCTCACGGGCGCCGTGGACGACGAGGCGATCGGTACCCACGGGCCCAGTGTAGAGGCGCCGCCCGACACGGCTCCGTCCCAGGGGGGCTACCGCTTCGCTCCATGAGCGCTTCCTGGGGGGCTACCGCTTCGCTCCATGAGCCCTGGCCGATATCCTCGCCCGCGTGGACGCCGACCTCCGCGAGACCCCGGAGTACCGCGCGGTCGAGGCGTTCTTCCGACGGGTCCTCGAGCCGGGGTTCGGGGCGCCGGGCAACCCCGGCGACCCGCGCGTGGCGCCGGACGGCCGGCTGATCGCGTACCGCGCGGAGGTCCTGCACGCGCTCGAGGGCCATCCCGCGGGGCCGCGTGTGCCTGATCGAGGCGGACGGCGGCCGGGTCCGCATGATCGAGGCCGGCGACCACGACGATGACCAGCCCCGCTGGTCGCCGGACGGATCGGTGCTGAGCTTCCGGTCGGACCGGGCGATCCCCGGCCGCCATGCGCTCTGGGCGCTCGACGGGCCGCGGTTCGCCGAGCCCCGGCCGCTCCCGGACGTGCCGGGGGTCGTCGAGGAGCATGCCTGGTCGGCGGACGGCGGGACGATCCTCGCCGTCGTCGCCGGCATGGGGGCCGAACGCTCCGACGCCGTCGGATCCGGCACGGTCGGCGGCCGGGGCGAGGCGCCGCCGTGGCTGCCCGAGGTCGAGACGTCGGCCGAGGACGACGACACACGCCGTCGCCTGTACCTCGTCGATCCGTCGGCCGGCACGGCGACGGCGGTCTCGCCGCCCGGCCTCAACGTGTGGGAGGCCGCGTGGTGCGGACCCCGTCGGGTCGCGGCGATCGTGTCCGACGGCGGCGGCGAGGCCGACTGGTACGGCGCACGACTGTCGGCGATCGACCTCGACACCGGCGACGAGACGGTCCTGCTGCGGACCGACGTCCAGCTCGGGTGGGTGGCCGTCGCGCCCGCGGGGAACGTCGTAGCTGTCGTCGAGGCGCGGTGCAGCGACCGACTCGTCGTCGCGGGCGAGCTCGTGCTCCTGGACCCGCGCGACGGTGCCGCCCGCAGGGTCGACGCGGGCGACGTCGACATCGGATGGCTCTCGTGGGAGGCGGACGACCGGCTCGTGGCCGTCGGCGTTCGGGGGCTCGACTCGGTGCTGCTCGACGTGGATCCGGCCGCCGGCACCGCTACGGAACGCTGGTCGGGGTCGGAGTTCACCGGGTCGTCACTGTTCCTGGGCGGCGCGGCGCTCGGCGCGGGCGCCGTCCTCCCGCTGCAATCGCACGCACGGGCGCCCTCCCTCGTCCGCGTCGAGGCCGGAGCGGTCACGACGCTCGTGCCCGGCGAGCACGCGGGGACCGATGTGGTCCGATCCACGATCTCGGAGCGGCGGGCGATCTCGTGGAGCGCGCCCGACGGCCTGCGGATCGAGGGGCTCCTCACGCTCCCCCGTGGGGACGGCCCCTTCCCGCTGATCGTGCAGGTGCACGGCGGGCCGGTATGGGGGTTCCAGGACTTCTGGCCGTCGCCGCTTCGGGCGCTGTGGTACGACCGCGGGTACGCGACCCTCGAGCCGAACCCGAGGGGGTCGTGGGGGCGGGGCCGGGCGTTCGTGGACCCGGTGATCGGCGACATGGGCGGCGCCGACGCGCAGGACGTGCTGGCCGGCGTCGACCACGTGATCGCGCTCGGCGCTCGCCGATCCCACACGCCTCGGCGTCACGGGGGGCAGCTACGGCGGCTTCATGGCGTGCCGGCTGCCGGCGGTGGACGGCCGGTTCGCGGCGGCCGTTGCGATGTCGCCGGTCAGTGACTGGTTCTCCGAGCGCTTCGAGAGCAATCTCGGCCGGTGGAACACCGAGTTCCTCGGCGGCGATGTCCGGGACCGGTGGGAGCACTACCGCGAGCGGAGTCCGGTCTTCGCGGGCGATCGGCTGCGGACCCCGACCCTGCTGACAGCGGGGACGAGGGACCGCGCGACGCCCCCGGGACAGGCCGTCGAGTTCCACCGGGTGCTCGCGGAGGCCGGGGTCCCGACCGAGGTGGCCCGGTACCCGCTCGAGGGCCACGGCGTGCGCGACCTCCCGGCGGCGATCGACGCCGCCACGCGCATCGTGGGCTGGTTCGAGCGGTTCATGCCTCCGGGCCCGCCGCGGTGACCTCGCGCGCCGGCGGCGAGCCCGTCCACGGCGTGGGCTTCGCCGAGGCGGCACGCTTCTGGGTGAAGCTCGGGTTCGTGAACTTCGGCGGGCCCGCCGGGCAGATCGCCCTGATGCACCACGAGCTGGTGGACCGGCGGCGCTGGATCGGCGAGCGCCGGTTCCTGCATGCCCTCAGCTACTGCACGCTCCTGCCCGGGCCGGAGGCGCAGCAGCTCGCGATCTACGTCGGATGGCTGCTCCACCGCACGCTCGGCGGGCTCATCGCCGGCATCGCGTTCATCCTGCCGGCGTTCTTCCTGATCCTGGGCCTCGCGTGGACGTACGTGGCGCACGGCGACGTCGGATGGGTCGCCTCGATCTTCGCGGGCCTCGCCGCCGCCGTGGTCGGCATCGTCGCGATCGCCGTGATCCGGCTCGCCGGTCGATCGCTGCGGGGTCCGGCGCTCGGGGGGATCGCCGTGTCCGCGTTCGTGGCGATCCACGTCGTGGGGGTGCCGTTCCCGTACGTGGTGGGGGGCGCCGCCGCGGCCGGCCTCCTGCTCCGGGCGAGGCCGGCCGGTCACGGTGCCGGGGACGGGGCGGGCGCCGCGATCGGCGACGAGACGGCCGCGGCGGCGCACACGCAGCTCTCGTGGCGGCGCTCCGCCCGCGTCCTCGCGATCGGCCTGGTGGTGTGGTGGGCGCCGCTGCTCGCGCTCGTGGCGTGGCGCGGCAGTGGCGACACCCTCAGCACCGAGGCATTCTTCTTCTCCAAGGCCGCGGTCACCACGTTCGGCGGCGCGTACGCCGTCCTCGCCTATGTGAAGCAGGCGGCGGTCGTGCAATACGGATGGTTGAGCGCGGCCGACATGGCGGCCGGGCTCGGCCTCGCCGAATCCACGCCCGGGCCCCTGATCATGGTGACGGAGTTCGTGGGCTTCGTCGCCGCGTACCGGTTCCCCGGCGGGCTCGATCCGGCCGTGGCCGGCGCGCTCGGAGCGCTGGTGGCGACGTGGGCCACGTTCGCGCCGTGCTTCCTCTGGATCTTCCTGGGTGCCCCCTTCGCGGAGCGCCTGCGGGGCAACCGCATGCTTGGCTCGGCGCTGGCGGGCGTGATGGCGTCCGTTGTCGGTGTCATCGCGAGCCTCGCCCTGTCCTTCGGCGCCGGCGTGCTGTTCGCGCGCACGACGACGGCCCGGCCGTTCGCGGCGCCGATCCAGCTCCCGGTGTGGTCCACGGTGGACGCGGTCGCCGTGGCGATCGCGGTCGGCGCCGCCATCGCGATCCACCGCTTCCGGGTCAACGTGGTGTGGGTGGTCCTGGCTGCCGGGGCGATCGGCTGGCTGCGCTCGTTCGTACGATAGGCTGCCTGCCGTGACGCTGCGAGACGAGCTCGACGCCCTGCCCACGAGGGAGCTGCACGACCGCGCGCTCGCGGTGGCCAAGCGCCGGATGGACGTGGGCTTCCTCTGGCGGCTGATCGAGGCGCTGCCGGTCGCCGAGGCCGTCGTCGGGGACGAGCAGCGGAGCAAGGTCGACGTGATGCGCCCGCTCGCCCTGATCAACGATCTCTTCGACGCGGGCGAGGGCGACCTGGGCGAGGCGCTGCGCCCGCTGTACGTCGACTACCTCGAGGAGCACGGCGGGATCCACCAGGACGCCGAGGACGTCGACCGCCTCACCGACCTCGAGGAGTAGCTCCACGTGCGGGAGCTGGCGGACTACCGCGCCGAGTTCCCGATCCTCGAGCGCACGGCCTATCTGATCAGCGCGTCGCTCGGCCCCATCGGCACGCGCGCCCGCGGCCGCATCGACGCGTACCTGGACGCGTGGGCCGCTAAGGGCGCTCCCGACCTCGTGTGGTTCGAGGACATCATCCCGGCGATGGGCGACCTGAAGCGCAGGTTCGCGGGCCTCGCCGGCTGCGACGCCGACGAGCTCGCGATCACGACGAACATCTCGATCGCGCTGTCGACGATCGCGTCCTGCCTCGACCTCTCGGGTCCGCGCAACCGCGTCGTGCTGAGCGAGCTGGACTTCCCGACGGACGGCCACGTCTGGCTCGCCCAGCCGGGCGCCGAGATCGTCTGGCTCCGCAGCGAAGACGGCCTCACGATCCCGCTGGAGGCCTACCGCCGGGCGATCGACGAGCGCACGGCGGTCGTGATGGTGAACCGCGTGCTCTACCGTTCGAGCGCGATCGTGGACGCGAGGGCGGTGTGCGCGATGGCGAGGGAGGCCGGCGCGCTCAGCGTCGTGGACGACTACCACGGCGCCGGGATCCTGCCCCTCGACCTCCACGATCTTGGGTGCGACCTGTACTGCGCCGGCGTGTTGAAGTGGCTGTGCGGCGGTCCCGGGCTGGTCTTCCTGTTCGCACGGCGGGACCTGCTGCCGACGCTCGAGCCTCGCGTCACCGGCTGGTTCGCGACCGCGGAGCCGTTCTCGTTCGACACGGAGCACCTCCACTATCACCCCACGGCGCGCAGGCTGGAGCACGGCACGCCGCCGGCGCCCGTGGTCTTCCTCGCACAGGGCGGACTCGATGTGATCGCCGAGGTCGGTGTCGACCGGATCCGGCGCCGCCAGGGTGAGCTGACCGACCACGTGATCGCCGAGGCGGACGCCCTGGGCCTGCCCGTCCGGACGCCGCGGGACCGCGGCGCCCGCGGGGGCGTCGTGAACGTGGGCGTTGGGCCGGGCGCGGAGGGGATCTGCCATGCGCTCCTGTCCCGCGGGGTCGCGACGGACCATCGCGGCGACGGCCTGCGGGTGAGCCCGCACTTCTTCAACACGTCAGACGACGTGGACCGCCTCTTCCGGGAGCTGAAGGCGATCGTCTGAGCCGGTCAGCCGGCCGCGAACGTGACGTGGAACGACGCGCCGCCTCCGGGCCGCTCCTCCACCCAGGCCCGGCCGCCGTGGAGCTCGGCGAACCGCCGCACCAGGGCCAGCCCCACACCCACGCCCCCGGAGCGTCCCGCCTCCGGACCCTGGCGGAAGGGCTCGAACAGCGTCTCGGCCAGCTCCGGGTCGACCCCGGGCCCGTTGTCCTCGACGATCAGCTCGGCGCCGTCCGCGGTCGGCGCCACGCTCAGCCACAGCTGCGCCTCTACAGCGGTGTGTCGTTCGCCGTTCACGAGGAGGTTCTCGACGATCCGCTCCGCCATGGCGCGGTCGAGCGGGACGGTGACCGGCCGGAGCCGAAGGTTCACCGGCCGGCGCTCGGCGAGGCCCGTCGCGCCGAGCACGCCCGTCGCGAGGGCGGCCAGATCCTGCGGAACCCGGTCCGCCGTCGCCGCGCCGCGCCGGAGCCGGTCGAGGTCGAGGAGATCGTCCACGAGCGACGCAAGGCGGTGGGACTTCGCGATGATCCCGCCCAGCAGCGCGTCCCGGTCCTCGTGTGACAGCGAGTCGCCGAGCTCCTGCAGGGTCCGGGCCGATCCCAGGATCGCGGTGAGGGGCGAGCGGAGGTCGTGCGAGACCGCCGCCACGAACGTGTCCTTCACCTCGTCCACCGATCGCAGTCGCTCGGCGACCTCGTGCTCCAGCTCGAACGCCCGGGCGAGCTCGGTCTCGGCCTCCTTCTTGTGCGTCACGTCGTAGAAGAAGCCCAGCCAGAAGCGGGGAGTGCCGTCGTCGGCGCGGATCATCACCGCCCGATCGTGGATCCAGACCTCGGAGCCGTCGGGCCGCCGGACCCGGTACTCCTCGTCGAAGGACGATCCGTCGGCCTTGCTGGCCTCCTCGGCGGCCAGCACCCGCTCGAGATCCTCCGGATGCACGGCCGCGAGCCACAGATCGGGATCCTCCACCCACTGCGCGGACGGGTACCCGGTGATCGCCTCGATCTGCGGCGACGCGAACGTCGTGCCGAACGTCGCGGGATCGAGGTTCTCCGTGTAGAGCGCGGCCGGGCTGTGCTCGACGACGGTGCGGTACATCGCCTCGGCCTGGCGCACCCGGTCGTCGGCCTCCTTGGCGAGGGTCGCGTCGATCATCACCCCCTGCCAGTACGCGGGCGTCCCGTCCGCGCGGCGCACCAGCTCGCTCTCCTCGTGGATCCAGACCATCCGGCCGTCGGGTGTGAACAGGCGGTACTCGCACTCGAAGGGCTCGCCCGTCTCGTCGGTTCGAGCGATCTCCACCAGGACGCGCTCGAGGTCGTCCGCATGTACGTGGTGCTTCCAGATCTCGGGATCGGCCCACTGCTCCTCGGTGAAGGCGAGCCACTCCTGCATCCGGGGGTTCACGTAGACGGTGCGGCCCGTGCCGTGCTCCTCGACGAACACCACCGCCGGCAGGCGCTCCACGAGCGCGCGGAACGTGACCTCGCCCGGCTGGATGTGCCGCGCTGGGTCGATCGACGAGGGCGTGCCGGCTCGGGTTCCCATGCTGTTGCCGAGTATCGGCAGCCAGCACCGGCTCCGTGAGCCTGGTGGCGAACGGCCAGCTCAGGCGCCCCGCACCGTGACCGCGACCCGCTGCACCATGTTGTTCGCGAAGCCGTGGTGGTTCCACGGCTGCTCGAGCGGCTGGGTCTCGCCGGCGCCGTCCGTGGCGCGGACGAGGAGCTCGTGATCGCCCGGGCGCGCGTCCCAATCGTGGAGCCAGGAGCGCCACGCGAAGCGCTCGGGCAGCGGGCCCAGACGGGCATCGGTCCACGTCGCGCCGGCGTCGTCGCTGACCTCGACGCGCTCGACGGGCGCCCGGCCCGACCATGCGCGCCCCTCCAGGCGGGTGCGCCCCGCGTCGACCACCCGGCCGCGGCTCAGGAAGTCGGGGAACCCCGGCGGGATCATCAGCGCCCGCGGCGCGATCCTGGTGACCGGCACGCCGCGATCGTCCTCGGACGAGCGCACGCGGTACGCGTCCTGCTGGAACCCCGCGAAGGGCTCGGCGATGGCGGCGATCCGTCGCAGCCACTTCACGCTCGCCATGCCGTACCAGCCCGGAACGACGAGCCGGACCGGATATCCGTGCTGCGGTGGGAGCGGCGTCCCGTTCACCTCGTAGGCAAGGAGCACCTCGTCACGCATCGCCTCGGCCACGGGCAGGCTGCGCTCGTAGTCATGCTCGTCACCGTTCTGCACGCCGTGATCGGCTCCGGCGAACACGACCTCGAGCGCCTCGTCGGCGAGACCGGCCTCGCGCAGGATCGGCGCGAGCGGCGTGCCGGTCCAGGCCGCGGTGCCGACGGCCTCGAGCAGCCAGGGCTGGCTGATGGGACGGGGCTCCAGACGCGCGCGGCCGTTCCCGGCGCACTCGAGCGTGACGGTTTGCGTCACCGCGGGCCGAGCGCGGAGCTCGGCCATCGACAGTCGCATCGGCGAGCGCACCAGCCCGCCCACCTCGATCTCCCACCCGGTCTCCTCGGCGGGCGGGATGTCGAAGTGGATCAATAGGTAGTGCAGGCCGACCGGCGTCAGGTCGTAGCGGAGCGCCTCCAGCGGCATCCCGTGGTTGCGCGCGGCGAGCTGGAGCTCCTCGGTCGTGATCCCGCCCGGCACGGAGGGCGGCGCAGACCGCTCCGGTTCCCTGTGCAGACCTCCTGGGGCAGACCGCTCGGCCGTCATCTCGGATCCGGTCTACCGCGTCGCCACCGGCGGAGGCAAGTCCCCCTCGCGGGCCGTCGCCACGCGTCCGCCTCGGATCACGGCGCGCTGATCCTCGAACGCGCCGAGATCGTCGAGGGGGTTGGCGCCGAGCACCAGGAGGTCCGCGGGAGCCCCCGGCTCGATCGGAGCCCGGATCAGCGCCTCGAGCACCTCCTCGTACTCGAGGCCGGCCTCGGCGAGGAGACGCAGCTCTCGCGTGTGGATGCCCGGCGGGATGCCGCCGTTGCCCAGGTCCGTGCCGTAGATCACCGTCCCGCCCGCCGCGTGGAACCGGCGGAGGTTGTCGAGCGCCGTGCGGATCTGCGGCGTGTCGCGGCCGTAGGAGCAGATGTCGAGCGTCGAGACGATCCGCAGGCGGCGCGCGGCGGTGGTGATCACGTCGTCGGAGATCCGGTGGGTCCACGGCGTGTGGGCCAGCTCGTCGAGACCCGCGCCGAGCGCCCGCTCCACCTGGCCGGCGCCCTGCGCGTGCGCCGAGACCGGCAGTCCGACCTCGTGGGCGGTCTCGGCGATCGCCGCCAGCTCGCCGTCCTGCGGGGTCGGTCCCGACTCGGCGTTCAGCGACACCTTGATCGCGGTCGCGCCGAGGCCGTGCAGGTCGCGCACCGCCTGGGCGGCGTCCTCGACACCGCGCAGCTCCCTGCCCGTCCCGGGCGGCGCCCACCGGTCGGCGGTCGGATAGCCACCCGGGCCCGTCAGCATGGGCCCGGCCGCCCGGATCAGCGGGCCACTGAAGCTGGGGGTCTCGGACGCATCGGCCAGCGGGAAGATCCGCTCCGCCGGCCAGGCCAGATCGCGGACCGCCGTCACGCCGCGGAGCAGGACGGCCATGGGGTCGGCGAGCTCGATGTGCACATGGCGGTCGGCCCCCGCGGGCATCAGGAAGCCGTCGGCCTCGAACACCTCGGTGCCCTCGGGCACCGGGCGGACGCGGCCGACGGCGGTGACCTGCCCGTGCTCGCAGTCCACCTGGACGTCCGAGGTGAGACGTCCGGGGCCGAGCCACGCCATGGGCGCGCGGACCGAGAGCGGCATGACCAACCCTACCCCGGCGCCCGGCGGCCGCCGCTCAGGCGCCGACGCCCGCGGCGCGCAGGGCCTTGAGCTCCTTGCGGAGATCGACGACCTCGTCACGCAGGCGGGCCGCGTACTCGAAGCGGAGGTCCTTCGCCGCCTGGTGCATCTCCTCCTCGAGGCTCTGGATCAGCCGCTCCAGCTCCTCGGTGGGCATCTCGGGGCGCGACGACGTCCGGCGGCGCTCCTTGCGCGGCGTAGGCGCCTCGCCCCCGCCGAGGGACAGCAGGATGTCGGTGACCTTCTTGCGGATCGTCTGCGGATCGATGCCGTGCTCGGTGTTGTAGGCGAGCTGGATCATGCGGCGGCGCTGGGTCTCGCTGATCGCGGCTCGCATGGAATCCGTCACGTCGTCCGCGTACATCAGGACGGTGCCCTCCACGTTGCGGGCCGCGCGGCCGATCGTCTGGACCAGGGACGTCTCCGAGCGCAGGAAGCCCTCCTTGTCCGCGTCCAGGATCGCGACCAGCGACACCTCGGGCAGGTCCAGACCCTCGCGCAGGAGGTTGATCCCGACGAGCACGTCGAACTCGCCCAGCCGCAGGTCGCGCAGGATCTCGATCCGCTGGAGCGTGTCGACCTCCGAGTGCAGGTAGCGGACGCGGATCCCCATCTCGACGAAGTAGTCGGTGAGGTCCTCGGCCATCTTCTTCGTCAGGGTGGTGACGAGGACCCGCTGGTTGCGCTCCGCGCGGATCCGGATCTCCTCCATCAGGTCGTCGACCTGACCCTTGGACGGCCGGATCTGGACCTCGGGATCGATCAGGCCCGTCGGCCGCACGATCTGCTCCACGACCCGCGCGGACACGCGGAGCTCGTAGGCCGCCGGCGTCGCCGACATGTAGACGACCTGGTTGACGCGCTCCGTGAACTCCTCGAACCGCAGCGGTCGGTTGTCGATGGCGCTCGGCAGCCGGAAGCCGTGCTCGACGAGCGTGGATTTGCGCGACAGGTCCCCCTCGTACATCCCGTGCAGCTGCGGCACCGTGACGTGGGATTCGTCGATCACCACGAGGTAGTCGTCCGGGAAGTAGTCGAGCAGCGTGAAGGGCGCCGTGCCCGGGCTCCGCCCGTCGATGTGCCGGCTGTAGTTCTCGATACCGGAGCAGAACCCGACCTCGCGCATCATCTCCAGGTCGTAGGCGGTCCGCATGCGCAGGCGCTCGGCCTCGAGCAGCTTCCCCTGACCCTCGAGCTGCGCGAGCCGCGCGTGCAGCTCCTCCTCGATCGTGACGAGGGCCCCCTTCATGCGGTCCTCCGAGGCCACGTAGTGCGACGCGGGGAAGATCGTGAGGTCGACGATGCCGTCCGTCAGCAATTCGCCGGTGAGCGGATCGAACCTGCTGATGCGCTCGACGCGGTCCCCCCACCACTCGATCCGGTAGCCGGTCTGCTCGTAGGGCGGGAAGACCTCGAGCGTGTCGCCGTTGACCCGGAACGTCCCGCGGGCGCGGCTGACCTGATTGCGCTGGTACTGGATGTCCACGAGACGGTGCATCGCGAACTCCTGCGGGATGTCGGTGCCGCGGTAGGGGCGCAGGATCTGGCCCTCGTACTCCTCCGGTGAACCCAGTCCGTAGATGCAGGAGACGCTCGCCACGATCAGGACGTCCGTCCGGCCCAGCAGCGCGGCCGTGGCGGCGTGGCGGAGCCGCTCGATCTCGTCGTTGACCGACGAGTCCTTCTCGATGTAGGTGTCCGTGGTCGGGATGTAGGCCTCGGGCTGATAGTAGTCGTAGTAGCTCACGAAGTACTCCACGGCGTTGTCCGGGAAGACCTCGCGGAACTCGTTGGCGAGCTGGGCGCCGAGTGACTTGTTGGGCGCGATCACGAGCGTCGGCTTTTGGACCTGCTCGATCACGTGCGCGATCGTGAACGTCTTGCCCGTTCCGGTGGCGCCCAGGAGCGTGAGGTGCTCCTCCCCGGCCCGCACCCCCTCGGTCAGGCGCTCGATCGCCGCCGGCTGATCGCCGGCCGGCGCGAACTCCGACGCGATGCGGAACGGGGGCATGCAACAGAGTGTAGAACCCTCCGCCGACACCGCCGGAAAGCAAGGGACGGGCTCAAGTAGCGAAGCGATAGCCCTGCAGGGACGGGCTCAAGTAGCGAAGCGATAGCCCTGCTGGGACGGGCTCAAGTAGCGAAGCGATAGCCCTGCTGGGACGGGCTCAAGTAGCGAAGCGATAGCCCTGCTGGGAGGGCTCAGCCGGCCGGTGTGGGGGGCGCGGGACATCCGGGAAACGGCGTGAAGGACCCGAAGAACGCGCGGATCTCCGGATCGAGGCCGCGGAAGCCCTGGGGCGACGACGCCATGGCCAGGACGAACACCCGCGTGGGCGCCATCGTCAGGCGGTACCGGAAGGCGCCCTCACGGGTGGAGAGCGTGACCGCCCGGGTTGGCAAGGGAGCACCCGCCACCACGCGCTCACGGACCGGCCCGGTGGGGTGGTCGAAGGACGCGATCAACCGCTCGGAGTAGCCCGCCAGGTACGCGCGCGGTTCCGCGGCGGTGGACACGTCGAACCAGTCGACGCTCGCGGTGAAGGCTGCCTCCCGTACGAGGATGCGGTGCGTCTCGCCACCCGTCTCGGAGACGTCCGCATCCGGGATCGCCACGGCATAGTCTCCCTCGGCGTCGACACGGTACCGCCAGCCCGTCGGGAGGCCCACGGGCTCCAGGGGCGCGGCGGTCGGGCACCCCGGCGCGAAAGACGGACCCTCCACCGACGGCGAGGGAACCGCCGAGGGCTCCGGAGCCGGTGATGCCTCGGGCGCGTCGTCCGACGAAAGGAGCAGGGCGACGGCCACGCCGATCGCGATCACGGCGGCCGCCACCGCAACCATCGTGGCCGCACCGCGGGGCCGACCGGGCGTCGCCGGAGGAGGAAGATCCGGCCTCGGCGGCAGGCTCACGTCGTCACATCCGGCCGGCGTCGACGATCCGCTGCAGGAACTGCTTGGTCCGCTCCTCCCGGGGTTCGCTGAAGATCCGGTCGGGCGGGCCGTCCTCGAGGATCACGCCCGCGTCCAGGAAGCACACCCGGTTGGCGATGTCCCTCGCGAACCCCATCTCGTGGGTGGCGATCAACATCGTCATGCCGCCGGCGGCGAGCTCGCGGATCACCTCGAGGACCTCGGCGACGAGCTCGGGATCGAGCGCGCTCGTGACCTCGTCCAGCAGCATGATCTCCGGGCGCATCGCCAGCGCTCGCACGATCGCGACCCGCTGCTGCTGGCCGCCGGAGAGCCGGTCCGGATACTCCCCGGCCTTGTCGGCCAGGCCGAAGCGCGCCAGCAGCTCGCGGGCCTCCGCGTCGGCAACGGGCCGGTCGGTGCCCAGGACGCGGGTGGGAGCCAGGGTCACGTTGCGCAGCACGGTCATGTGCGGGAACAAGTTGAACGACTGGAACACGATCCCGATGCGTCGCCGGACGGCGTTGAGGTCCGCGCCCGGCGCCGTGATCTCCTCGTTGCCCAGGAAGATCCGGCCGCCGTCCACCTCCTCGAGCGCGTTGATGCACCGCAACATCGTCGACTTCCCGGACCCGGACGCACCGATCAGGCAGATCACCTCGTGGGGCGCCACGTGGAGGTCGATCCCCCGGAGCACCTGGAGATCCTCGAAGGACTTCCGCACGCCCTCGAGCCGAACCGCGGTCTCCGTCATCGTGCGACCGTCCCCCCACGCCGCAGCTGACCCCGCGCGATCAACCGGTCGGTGAACCTGGCGAGGGGGATCGTGATCAGGATGAACAGGAGCGCGGCCACGATCAGGCTCGAGTAGTCGAACACCTGGAAGCTGTAGATCTGCGCCGCCTTCAGGGCCTCGATGACGCCCAGCAGCCCCACCAGCGCGGTGTCCTTCTGGAGCGAGATGAAGTCGTTCAACAGCGGGGGGATCACCCGACGCACGGCCTGTGGGACGACGACGTGCCGCAGGGCCTGGAGCCGCGTGAGCCCCAGGGACCGCGCCGCCGCCACCTGGCTCGGGTGGACCGACTCGATGCCGGCGCGGTACACCTCCGCGACGTAGGCGGAGTACGACAGCACCAATGCCGCCACGCCGTACACCACCGGGCTGAAGTTCGAGACGCCGGCCATCCGCAGACCCGGGAGCCCGAAGCCCAGCAGGATCACCACCAGGATCAGCGGCACGCCGCGGAAGAAGTCGGTGTAGATCACGGCCACCAGCCGGAACGGGAAGAAGACCGGGCCCGGGATCTGCCGGACGATCGCGATCACGAGCGCCAGCAGCAGGATCAGCGGCTCGGCGATCAGGAACATCTTCACGTTCAGCAAGAACGCCGACCAGATCGACGGCGAGATGTCCGTGCCGAGGAAGCTCTCCTTCATCGCGTGCCAGTCGAAGAAGCTGTCGCGGACGGCGTTCCAGCCGGGCGAGAGGTACAGCCCCAGCCCCATCACCACGAAGAAGACGACGGTGCTCGCCGTCGAGATCAGGATGGCCCGGCGGCCTTGGAACATGTGCGACCCCCGGCGCGAGGGCCGGGGGTCGAGGGCGGTGTCGGGGCCGGGCCCGCTCACGTCGCTACGTGGAGCTGATCGTGGGGACGTCCAGGTAGTCCTTGAGGTACTTCTCCTCGAGATCATCCAGGACACCGCCGGCGCGCATGTCGTCGAGCACCTGGTTCACACAGGTCACGAGGGGGTTGTTCTGCTCGAAGAGGAGGCCGAAGTGCTCGCCGGTCGACTCGAACTGACCCACGACGACCTGACCCTTTCCGGCCGAGTAGGACGCGGTCGGCAGGTCGAGCACCGTCCCGTCGATCTGACCGTTCTTCAACGCGGTGAGGGCGTCCGACGTGGTGTCGAAGACCCGCGCCTGGTCCGCGGGCTGGATCATCTCGTTGATGAACTGCAGGCTCGTGGTGCCGATCTGCGCGCCGAATTGATAGTCCTGCAGCTGCGGCACGCTGGTGGCCGAGGCGATCGGCGTCCCCTCGTTCACGATCAGGGCCTGCGAGACGTCGTAGTAGCTGCCGCTGAACGTCACCGCCTGCTCGCGCTCCGGCGTCACCGAGATCTGGTTGATGTCGAAGTCGAAATCCTTCGGGCCCGGCGCGTAGGACTTGTTGAACGGGACGGTCACCCACGCGACCTCGTCCTTCGCAAAGCCCAGCCGGTCGGCGATCTCGTAGGCCACCGCGGCCTCGTAGCCCTCACCGCTGGTGGGGTCGTTCTTCAGGACCCATGGTGGGAACGCGGGGTTGTCGGTCCCCACCGTCAGCATCCCGGGGTCGACCAGGTTCAGGGAATCCTTGCCGCACACGTCACTCGACCCAACGGAGCCGCCGGGCTGCGTCACCGTGGACGAGTCCGTCGCACACCCAGCCCCCAGCAGGGCGAGGCCCGCGAGCGCCACGAGCACCTTCAGCCGCATCTCCACTACCCCCTGGATCCGTCCGGTCGCGGCCCGCCCGGACCGGCGCCCGAGCGTAGCATCCTCGCTGCTACTTGCGGGGTTCCCAGCTGAAGAAGCGGGTCGCCAGGACGAGCCCCAGCACGCCCCAGGCCGCGATGACGGCCAGGTCGCTCCAGTCGAACGGGAAGGCCCGGATGTCGGTGCCCTGCAACGTCACGTTGCCCAGATACCCGGCCCGCATCGCGTCCGCGAAGTGTTTCACCGGGAAGATGTCGCCCACGGTGGTGATCCATGCCGGCGCCTGATCGGTGAGCGGGATGAAGATCCCGGACACGAACAGCAGCGGCAGGATCGTGGCGTTCACGATCGGCGGCGAGGCGTCGGCGTTCGGGATCGCCGCCGTCAGCGCGAGGGCGAGGGCCGCGAACGAGAGCGACCCCACCAGCAGCGTGGCGAGGAACTCCAGGAGCGGCCGGCCCGTGGGCAGGTCCGTCCCGTACGCGATCTTGCCGAACGCGAGGGTGATCACCACCAGGATGCCCGCGACCATCATCGCGTGCAGGACCCGCGCGAACAGGTACGACCACGACGGCAGCGGGGTCCCGCGCAGCCGCTTGAGGATCCCCTGATCGCGCTGGAACGAGACCGTGATCGCGATGTTCGTGTACGTGGCGCTGATCACGCCGAACGCCGCCATGGCGCTTACGAAGTACGTCGCCTGCTCCAGCACGAGCGGCACGAGCCCGCGCCCCGGCACCCGCACCTGCGCGAACTGCACTTCGCCGGAGCCGAGCAGTGCGGTGAAGATCACCAGGAACATCAACGGGAAGGCGAACGTGAAGAACGCCGAGGCCGGGTTCCTCCAGAACGCCTTGTTCGTGTAGCGGACCTGTCGCAGCGTCTGCCCGAGGGTGCTCACTCCGTCCCCTCCTCTCCCCCGGTGATCTCGAGGTAGACGTCCTCCAGGCTCGGGCGCGTGACGTCGAGCGTCTCGAAGTGCACCCCGGCGTCGATCGCCCATCCGGTCAGCTCGTGCAGGGCGCGCGTGGGGTCCTCCGCCCGGATCTCCCTGACGCCGTCGGCCAGGACCGTCTGCCCCAGGCTCGGAAGCGCCGGCGCGCCCGGCGGAACCCGGACGCGGATCCGGGCGTGCATCGCGTCCCGGCCCGCGAGCGTGTCGGGTGGCCCCTCGGCGACGATCCTCCCCTTCGCGATGATCGCGACCCTGGTGGCCAGGACCTGGGCCTCGTCCATCAGGTGGGTCGTGAGGAAGACGGTCTTGCCGAGCGCCGTCAGGTTCTTCACGATGCCCCACGCGTTCCGCCGCGCGTTCGGGTCGAACCCGGTGGTGGGCTCGTCCAGGAAGAGCAGCTCGGGGTCCCCCGCCAGCGCGACCGCGACGTCGAGACGTCGCTGCTGACCTCCCGACAGCTTGTTCACCCGCGTGTCGGCCTTCTCCTTCAACCCCACGACCTCGATCACCTCGGACGTGGGCCGCGGGTGGGCGTAGTAGCCGCCGTACATCTCCACGGTCTCGCGGACCGTGAGGAACGGGTCGACGCCGGTCGACTGCAGCACGATGCCGACCCGCGCCTTGAGCTCGGGATCGTTCTGCGCCGGATCGCGGTCCAGGACCCGCACGTCGCCGGCCGTCCGCTCGCGGAACCCCTCCAGGATCTCGGTGATCGTGGTCTTTCCGGCGCCGTTGGGGCCGAGGAGCGCGAACACCTCGCCCCGATCCACGTGGAGGTCGACGCCGTCGACGGCCGCCAACTCCCCGTAGGCCTTGCGCAGCCCGTGCACCTCGATGACGGCCATGACGGCAGGCTAGGTCCGTGTCCGCACGAACGGCAAGCGAACGGACCCGGCCGGTGGATCGCTCAACCCGAGCCGAACCCCAGCCGCTTGTCCACGAGGTTCCGCAACGGCTCGTTCCGCACCCAGCGCCCGGCGTTGTCCACGAAGACCGCCGCCGCCTCGCGCTCCCAGCCCTGGAAGTCCCCGCACATGTGCGGCGAGATGACGACCTCGGGCATCGACCACAGCGGGCTCCGGGCGGGCAATGGCTCCTCGGCGAACACGTCCAGCGCGGCACCGGCGATGCCGCCCGTGCGCAGCGCGTCGACGAGCGCGGGCTCGTCCACGGTGCCGCCGCGCCCCACGTTGACGAACGTCGAGGTCGCCGGCATCGCGGCGAACGCCGCGGCGTCGAAGAGCCCGGCGGTCGCCGGTGTCAGCGGCAGGGCGTTCACGACGTGATCTGCGGTGGCGAGCGCCTCGCGGAGCCGCTCGATCGGCGTGATGGAGCCCAGATCCTCGTCGTCCCGCGCCGTCCGGCCGACGGCCCCGACCTCCACGCCCAGGGCGCGGGCGCGGCGCGCCACCGCGCGCCCGATCGGACCCGGACCGACCACGACGAGCCGCGAGCCCGCGAGACGCCGCGTGCGGCGATGCTCCCACCTGGCCTCGCGCTGCAGCGCCAGCGTCCGCAGCGTGTCGGTGCTGAACGCCAGGAGCATCCCGATCACCCACTCCGCGATCGCGTCGTCGAACACGCCGCGTGCGTTCGTCACGACGACGTCGCTCTGCACCAGTTCGGGGAAGAGCAGCCGATCCACGCCCGCCGACGCGCTCTGGATCCATCGCAGGCGCTCGAGGCGCGACCAGGCCGCCGCGAGCTGCCCGGGCTCGGCTCGCCAGGCGTACACGGCTTCGGCCTCCGGCGCGAGCGCCAGAAGCTCGTCCGTGCTGGACGCGTACGCGAGCCGGACGTGGGTGCGAGCCGCCTCGATCCCCGGCGGCGGGTCGTCGGCCTCGCCCAGGACTACCGCGACCGGGGCAGACGTCACAGCGGCCGCCGGCCCAGGAACCCCGAGTCCTGCTCGTGCCAGAACGCCACCCGCTCCTCGTCGGCGCGCCAGCACAGGAACACGATCCTTCCCTCGCGCTCCGCCGGGAAGTCGACGAGACCCCCCTCGGGATCGCGCAGCAGGATGTCCCGCTCGGCCAGATCCGTGACGTCGGCACGGAGCTGTCGGCTCGCCTCGAACCAGTCGGAGCCGGCGACCCCGCCGCCGTCGGCGGCCAACGCATCGGTGATGCGCCGGCTCGCGTCGATCAGCGTCCGGCGCGACGTACGGATCCGGGCCAGCTGCTCACGCAGCCTCGGCAGATCCGCCTCCACCTCCTCGGCCGAGTATGTCCTCATGCCGCATCCAGGGCGCCGGGGAGGTCCGTGAGCCGGCGGATCCTCGTCCCGGCGAAGTCCGGATGGCGGTCCCGCCGGTCGATCAGGACCGGGAACATGCCGATCGCCGCCGGCGGGTCGATGTCGAACTCCGGGCTGTCGCCCACGAACGCCGCCTCGGCCGGCTCCACCCCGGCGCGCTCCAACGCCAGCCGGTAGATCCTCGGGTCCGGCTTCTCGACGCCCTCGAGGCCACTGATCACCCGCACGTCGAACACGTCCAGCACGCCGAGCTGCCCCAGGAGCCGCTCCAGCCATTCCTCGAAGTTCGACACGACGCCGAGGAGGACCCCGGTCGTCCGCAGCGCCGACAGCGCCGGTGCCACGTCGTCGAAGAGCGCGTAGTTCGCGAGGTCCGTGAACTCGCGGTACAGGGTCTCGTGCAGGCCGTCGTCCGTGGGAAGACCCATGCCCGACAGGAATCGCTCGTAGACCGAGAGCCAGAACGCGCGCGACCGCTCGGGCGAGGTCGTCCACAGCTCCTCCTCGCGCGCCGCCTGCGCGAACCGGTCGCCCACGTGGTGCACCTGATCGTGGACGGCGTCCACGCCCACCGGGAAACCCTCGCGCTCGAGCACCGCCGCGAACAGCTCGGGGAAGGACGGATGTGGGTGGACGAGCGTCTCACCGGCGTCGAAGAAGATCGCGCGGAACCTCACGCGGCGGATGATACCGACGGCCCCGCCACTCAGGCCTCCTTCGCCCGACGCGAGAGATCGGACCAGAGCCGGTCGACCTGCGCCTCGAGCTCTGCCTCGGTGCCCTCGTTGTCCAGCAGCACGTCCGCCATCGCGGCCTTGTCCTCGAGCGGTATCTGCGCGGCCAGCCTCGCGCGGGCGTCGTGCTCCGACATGCCCCGGTCCAGGAGCCGCGCGATCTGGGTCGCCGGGGACGCAGAGACCACCACGACGATCGGGAACCCGTGGTGGGCGCCGGTCTCGATCAGCAGCGGCGAATCCACCACCACCACGCGGTCCGATCCCGTCTCCGCCGCGATCGCCTCGGCGATCCGTCGCCGGACCTCGGGGTGGACCACCTCCTCGAGGGCGGCGCGTCGCTCGGCGTCGCCGAAGACGATCGCCGCGATCGCCGCGCGGTCGAGCTCGCCGTCGCCGCCGACGACGCCGGGCCCGAACAGGTCCACCACGCGACGGAACCCCGGCGTGCCGGCGGCCACCGCCTCGCGGGAGAACGTGTCGGCGGACAGGACCACGGCCCCCCGGTCGGCGAGCATGCGCGCTGCGGTGGACTTCCCGGAGCCGATGCCCCCTGTGAGGCCGACGAGCAGCATGGAACGCGGAGCGCCGGAGGCGCTACTCCCGCCCCTCGCGGCGCTTCAGGTCGGCGAGGATCGTCTCGAGCGAGACGTCCTCCTCGGTCGCCGCGGGCTCCGGCTCGGCCGCGGCCGGCTGCGGCGGCGCCACGGGTTCGGCCGCGGCCGGCGCTTCCGTGGCCGGGGCGGCGGCTGGCGGCTCCCCCACGGCGTCGACGGCCTGCTCGACGTCGGCGAAGTCCGCGGCCGGGGCCATCGGCTCGGCCGGTGCCTCGCCGGCGGCGGCGATCTCCGGCTCGGCCGGCTCGGCTTCAGCCTCGATCTCGGTCCCCTTGGGCTGCAACGCCTGCCCACCGACCTGCCGCATGCTGAGACTGATGCGCCGGCGACTCACGTCCACGTCGATCACCTTCACGCGGACCTCGTCGCCGACGGAGAGCACGGCCTCGGGCGACTCCACGTGTTGATCGGAGAGCTCGGAGATGTGGACGAGTCCCTCGATCCCCTGGGCCACCCGCACGAACGCGCCGAACGGGACGAGCTTCGTGACCTGGCCCTCGATGATCTCGCCGGCCTGGTACTTGCGCTCGAACTCCTTCCACGGATCCTCCTGCGTCGCCTTGAGCGACAGCGAGACCCGCTCGCGGTCGAGGTCGACGTCCAGCACCTCGACCTCCACCTCCTGGCCGACCGTGACGACCTCGCTGGGATGATCGACGTGCTTCCACGAGAGCTCCGAGACGTGGACCAGGCCGTCGACGCCGCCGAGGTCGACGAACGCGCCGAAGTTCACGATGCTGCTGACCGTGCCCTTGCGCCGCTCGTTCTTCTGCAGTCCCTCCAGGAACTTCTTCCGTCCCTCCGACTGGGACTCCTCCAGGAACGCGCGTCGCGACAGGACCACGTTGTTCCGGTTTCGGTCGAGCTCGATGATCTTGGCCTCGAGCTCCTGGCCCACGAACGGCGCGAGGTCGCGAACGCGACGCAGGTCCACGAGCGACGCCGGCAGGAATCCCCGCAGTCCGATGTCCAGGATCAGCCCACCCTTCACGACCTCGATCACCGGGCCCGTGATCGTCTGGCCGGAGTTCATGACCTCCTCGATCCGCCCCCACGCGCGTTCGTACTGTGCGCGCTTCTTGGACAGGATCAGCCGGCCCTCCTTGTCCTCCTTCTGGAGCACGAGGGCCTCGACCCGCTCGCCGACGTGGACCACCTCGTTGGGGTTCACGTCGTGGCGGATCGACAGTTCCTTGGAGGGGATGACCCCCTCGGACTTGTAGCCGATGTCCAGCAGCACCTCGTCGCGGTCGATCTTGACGATCTCGCCCTCGACGATGTCTCCGTCGTTGAAGTCCCGAAGTGAGGCCTCCATGGCCTCGATCAGCTCTTCCGGTGTCAGGTCGCGCTCGGGCGCGGCCTTGGTGTCGTGCGTCTCTATGGGAACCATCTCCTTCTGCGCCGCACATGGCGCGCACCACCGGCGGGTGGGAGTTGCCGATGGCGCAGGCGCGCCGCGCGGCCGTCAGGGATGGTAGTCGGGGGCGCGGAGGGCCGTCAACGCGAACCCGCAGGTCACGACGCCGGAGACCGGGCTCACACCACACTGAAGCGGGTGGTGGCGTGCACGGCGTCCCCGTTGCCGGCCGTGTCGCGCACGCGTGCCTGGACGAAGTAGGAGCCGCGGCCGCCGTCCCAGATCACGCTCCAGGTCGTGGCGGGGCTGCCCGGGGCGGCCAGGGTCGTGGGCATCCACTGCAGGGACCCCCACGTGCCCGTGCCCGGGTTCCACCACCGACCGGAGGACCGATCCTTGATCGCGATCTCCACCGAGGCGACCGCCACGTCGTCGTTCGCCCGGCCATCGATCGCGATCGGGCCGGCGGGCACGCCGGCGTCCCTCGGGGGCGAGAGCACGGTGCCGGTCGGCGCGATCGTGTCGGGCGGCGAGCCGTCTCCGACGGAGAACGGCCTCGTGGCGCCGATCGTCGCATTCCCGGCGGTGTCCGTCACCTTCGTCTGGGCGATGTAGCTCCTGCCGGCGCCGACGCCGATGAACCCGAAGCTGAAGCCGACGTTCGTCGTGGGGTGGCCCGCGTAGCCCGCCAGGTTCCAGGTCTTCGTCGGCCCCCACACCGCGTCCCGGGCGTTCCAGTACCGGCCCGTCGCGACATCGCGGACCGAGACCGCTACCGTGCCGACCCCGACATCGTCCGAGGCGGTTCCGGCGATCGTCACCGTCGCGGGATCCAGTACCTGGTTCTTCGCCGGGGAGGTAACCGACGTGGCCGGCGCCGTGGCGTCGCCGGAGGGCAGCGCGGTGCCGAACGAGAAGACCTGGATCCGGTCGTTCGCGGCGTCCGCGACGTAGATCCGGCCCTGGGCGTCGTGCGCGATGCCGGAGGGCGAGCTCAGCTGGAACACGCCCGACCCCTTCGTCCCCCACTGGCCGACGAAGGAGCCGTTGAGGTCGAAGACCTCCACCCGGGCGAGCTGCGAATCGGTGACGAGGACCCGGTAGGTGGGCGCCCCGTCGGGCGTCACGTTCACGATGTCGATGTCCCATGGGTTCACGAACTGCCCCGGACCGGTGCCGTCGTCGCCCCAGGTCCGCAGGAGCGACCCGTTCGGGGAGTACACGTAGACGCGGTCGTACCGCCAGCTCAGGACGAAGACGTTGCCGGAGGTGGGATCGACCGCGATCCCGTTGTTGCAGACGGAGATGCTCAGGAGCTCGGCGCCCGTGGCCGCGTTGACCTTCTTGAGGCGGCACGACGTGTAGTCGCTCACCCATGCGGCGGTCCCCGAGAACTCCACGTCCATCGGCCATCGGAAGCTCCCGGTCGCCGTCGAGTCGGCGCCGCTGCCCACCGTGCGCAGGTACGTCGTGCCCGAGGCGTCGTACACGCGGATGATGTGGTCCCGGGTGCTGGAGACCCAGACCTCCCCCGTGACCGGGTTCACGGCGATGCCGCGCGGATAGTCCATGCCGTACGGCGGATGGGAGTTTCGCCGGCCGAACGTGGCCTGGAACGTCCCGTCCGCGGCGAACCGCTGGAACCGGTTGTTCCACGTGTCCGCGGTCCACACCGTCCCGTCGGGCGCCACCGCCACGTCGCGAACCTGTGCGAACCCGCCGGCCACCGGCTCCCCGGCCGGCCAGGGGTAGCTCGCGAGCAGGGTGCCGCCCGGGGAGTACCGGAAGAAGCGGAAGTTGCCGTAGTCGGCGACCCACACGTCGTGATGGGCGTCGATCGTGATGGCGCGGCCGCCGTCGGCGAACTGGCCCGGACCGGATCCCTCCGAGCCCCAGTGCCCGGTCGGATGCGGCGGGGTGGTGGCCGGATCGGCGTCCATCTGGAACCGCTCGATCTCCGCGGCCTCCGCGTCCACGACGTAGATCGCGCCGGTCTCCTGATCGATCGCCATGCCCCGCAGGTCGCCCGTGAACTCTCCGACCCCGTTGCCCTGGGATCCGAACGCGTAGAGGTAGCTTCCAGACGGCGAGAACACGCTGATGCGGCGGTTGGACGCATCGGCGGCGTAGATGCGCCCCGCGGCGTCGACGGCGATGCCGTGGATGATTCCCATCTGGCCCGGTCCCGAGCCGAACGAGCCGAAGCTCATCACCTGCGTCCCACCCGTGCTCAGGTTGTACTTGCGGATCTTCGGCGGATCGGTGCTCTTGTTCCAGTAGTGGCTGTCGGCCACGTACAGGTATCCGTTCGCGGCGGTGTGCCACGCCGTGTACCTCGCGTGGCTGTGGAACTCGGACAGATACGTCCCGGTCTTGTCGTACCGCGCGATGTAGCCCAGCTCCTTGCCGTCGGAGATCTCCGAGACGTAGATGTCGCCGTTGCGGTCGTCCACGGAGATCGAGTACGGCTGGCCCTTGTACTGCGACGGACTGCGATAGAACGCGCCCAGCTCGTTGCCCTCGAGGTCGTACCGCCGGATCTTGAAGTTCCAGTAGTCGCCGACCAGGACCTCGTGGGACACCGGGTTGTAGGCCATCCCCCAGGCGTAGACCCCGGCCTCGCCGCGGGCGCCGATCGATCGGACGAACCCGGGCGCCGTGAAGCTCGCCGCGTGCGCCGGCGCGGCCGTCAGGGCGATCGACAGCGTCACCGCAGCGGCGAGCGAGGCTCGGGTGATCCGGAGGACGGAGCTACGCATCATCGGTTGGGAGGGAGAGCAGAGCGTCATTGTGACCGGTCCGTTCTCCCTCGTCGAGGGCGGATGGCTACGCCGTTCGGCCCGTTCTGCGCCGGATCAGTGCCCCTCCGGTGCCGCCGCCGACCAGTGCTCGCCCCATCCCAGATCGGCACGCAGGTCGACGTCGAGGTCCACGGCCGCCTCCATCCGCTCCTTGACCAGCGCCCCCGCCTCCTCGACCCGGTCGGCGGAGACCTCGAAGACCAGCTCGTCGTGCACCGTGAGGAGCATCCGGCAGGCAAGGTCGGCCCGCTCGCGCAACGCCGTGTCGACGGAGACCATCGCGACCTTGAAGACGTCGCTCGCGCTGCCCTGGATCGGAGCGTTCAGCGCCATCCGCCGTCCCAGATCGCGCACGCGTGGGTTGGCTGCCTGCAGCTCCGGGATGTAGCGCCGGCGGCCGAGCAGCGTCTCCGTGTAGCCGTCGACGATCGCGCGATCAACCTGACGGTCGAGGTACTCGCGGATCGTCGGAAACGCCCCGAAGTACGCGTCCATGATCTCCTGCGCCTCGTCGGGGGCGATGTCCAGCCTCGACGCGAGACCCCACGCGTTCATCCCGTACGCGAGCCCGTAGTTCACCATCTTCGCCCGGCTCCGCAGCGCCGGATCCACCCGGTCCTGCGGGATGCCGAAGACCCGGGCGGCCGTCGCGGTGTGGATGTCGTGCCCGGTCGCGAAGGCCTCGCGCAATCCCTCGTCGCCCGACAGGTGTGCGAGGATGCGCAGCTCGATCTGCGAGTAGTCGGCGCACAGGAGCACGTGACCGGGTTCGCCGGGGATGAACGCCCGTCGGATCTGACGGCCCAGCTCCGACCGGACGGGGATGTTCTGCAGGTTCGGATTGGACGACGACAGTCGCCCCGTGGCCGCCACGGCCTGGTTGAACGAGGTGTGCACGCGCGCGTCCCGTGGATCGACCAGGCGAGGCAGCGCCTCCAGGTACGTGGAGTTGAGCTTGTCCAGCTCGCGCCACTGCAGCAAGGCGTCCACGACGGGATGCTGCTCGCGGAGCTTCTCCAGGACGCTGGCGTCGGTGGAGAGCTGGCCCTTGGGCGTCTTCTTTCCCGGCGACAGTCCTAACTTCTCGTACAGCACGACCCGGAGCTGGGGCGGCGAGTTCAGGTTGAACTCCTCGCCGGCGTGCCGGTAGACGTCGGCGCGCAGCGTGGCCATGCGATCCCGGACCGACTCGCCCATCTCCTCCAGGTAGTCCACGTCCAGGCGCACGCCCGCCGCCTCCATGCTGCCCAGCACCGACGCGAGTGGCAGCTCGACGGTCTCCAGCAACCGGCGGAGTCCCTGCCGGTCGACCTCCTCCTCCATCAACGGCGCGAGCAGCGCGACGGCGGCCGCCTCGGCGGCGACCGGGCGCCAGGGCTCGTCGCCGAAGAGCTGACCCTCCCCCTCGGACTCGACCGCGCCGAGGACGTCGACGCCCAGGTACCGCTCGCAGAGGACGCCCAGCGGGTAGTCGGTGGCGGCCGGATCCAGGAGGTAGCCGGCGAGCAGCGTGTCGAAGGTGACGCCCGCCACCGGCGCGCCGGCCGCGAGCGCCGCGGCCTGCAGCTCCTTCGCGTCGTGCGCCCACTTCGGGGCGTCCTCGTCGGCGAGCCACGCGGTGACCGGGGCCGGATCGTCGATCGCCGCGTAGGCGGCCTGCGCCCCGCCGGCCGACAGCGCGATCCCGTGCAGGCCGTCGCGATCGGCGTCGAGGCGGATACCGATGGGGGTTCCGCCCGCCGGCACGGCGGCCAGCTCGTCCGGCGTCACCTGGCGCAGGTCGAGCTCGGCGATCTCCACCTTCGGCTTGGCGGTGTGACCGACCTCCTCCAGCCGGTCCAGCAGGGAGCGGAACTCGAGGGAGTGGAAGAGCCTGCGGACCTCCTCGAGGTCCCACTCCCCCATCTCCAGGTCCTCGGGTCCGACCGGCAGCTCGACGTCGGTGACGATACGGGCCAGGTCCTTGTTGAGGGCGAGTCGCTCCGCGGCGGCCTCCACGTTCTCCCGCAGCCTGCCCTTCAGCTCGCTCGTGTGCGCCAGGATCTCCTCGACGGAGCCGTACTGCTGCACCAGCTTCGTCGCGGTCTTCTCCCCCACGCCGGGGACGCCGGGGATGTTGTCGGACGTGTCCCCCTTCAGCGCGACGTACTCCAGGTAGCGCTCCGGCGGCAGCCCGAACCGCTCCTCGATGGCCGACTCGTCGTAGCTCACGATGTCGGAGATCCCCTTGCGGTTGAACATCACGGTGATGTCGGGCCCGACGAGCTGGAAGAAGTCCCGGTCGGCGGTGACGATCGTGGCGTGGATCCCGGCGGCGGCCGCGCGGACGGCGAGCGTGCCGAGGGCATCGTCGGCCTCGTGCCCCTCCACGCGCACGATCGGGATCCGAAGCGTCTCCAGGACCTCGCTGATGAGGCCGAGCTGCGACGTGAAGTCGGTGGGCGTCTCGCGTCTGCCGGCCTTGTACTGGGCGTCCATCTCCAGGCGGACGGTCGGGGCGCCCATGTCGAAGGCGACGGCGATCAGGTCCGGCCGCTCCTCGGTGAGGAGCTTGATCACCATCGAGGTGAAGCCGTAGACGGCGTTGGTCACCTGGCCCGTGGTCGTCGCGAGCGACATCGGCAGCGCGAAGAACGCCCGGTAGGCCAGGGAGTGTCCGTCGAGCAGGAAGAGCCGCCGCTGCGCGTCGGCGATCGCCTCGGACGTGGTCACCAACCCATCGTAGCCGGGGCATGGGTGCCGGCAGTCGTCGCAGAACCTTGGTTGGCAGAAATCCGATCCCACCGTGCAGATGCGCGACCTTGCCTCCCGGATGCCGCACGAGCTCTCGGGCGGGCAGCAGCAACGGGTGGCGCTGGCCCGCGCGCTGGCGCCCGCCCCGGCGGTGCTCCTGCTTGACGAGCCGTTCTCCAACCTCGACGCCCAGCTGCGGACGGAGATCCGTGGAGAGCTCGAGTCGGTGCTGCGATCGACCGGGACGACGACGGTGTTCGTCACGCACGATCGTGAGGAGGCCCTCTCCCTGGCCGACCGCGTCGCCGTCATGGTCGCAGGCCGGATGCGTCAACGGGGAACCCCGCACGAGCTCTACGAGCATCCGGTCGACGCCGTGGTGGCACGCCTGGTGGGCGATGCGAACGTCATGGCTGGGGTGGCAGAGGGCGGCGCGGTCCGGACGCCGCTCGGCTCCGTCGAGGCCCAGGAGATCCCCGACGGGCCGTGTGAGGTGGTGCTCCGGCCCGAACGTCTACAGGTGCGTCCGCGGGACGGCGGCGGCGCCAGGGTGCTGCACATCCAGTTCTACGGGCATGACCAGGTCGTCCGGTGCCGCACGGCAGACGGCATCGTCGTCGACGTCCGCTGTCGGACCCTCGTCCCGGTCTGCGCGCCGGCGCCGAGGTCGATCTGCGGATCGACGGCATCCCCACGGTGATCCCGGCGGGCTCCCCCGGTTCGCCCCGTTCCAGCACGCCGCTGTCGTAGTCTCCGTGCGTGACCACGGTCGACGATCGGCACCCGTCCTCGGACTACCTCGAGGCCATCTACGAGATGGCGGAGGAGGGCATCCCCACCATCCAGGCCCGCGTGGCCGAGTGGATGGGCATGAGCCGCGCCTCCGTCTCGGAGCACGTGACGCGGCTGATCCGCGATGGACTGCTCGTCGCCGAGGGCCGCGCGTTGAGATTCACTCGCGAGGGCGAGGCCATCGCGCGCTCGCTCGTGCGTCGGCATCGCCTTGCCGAGCACTTCCTGATCCGCCTGATCGGCCTGCCCTGGCATCAGGCGCACGAGGAGGCCGGCCGATGGGAGCGCGTGATCTCGGCCCAGGTCGAGGAGCGCCTCGTCGACATCCTCCAGGATCCCGCCACGTGCCCGCATGGCAACCCGATCCCGGGCTCGTCGCACTCGGTCGACTACAGCCGGCTGGTGCCGTTGCAGGAGATCCCGGTCGGCGGACGCGCGGTCCTGCGCCGGCTCACGGAGGATCTGGAGCTCGAGCTGGACGTGATGCGCTTCCTCGAGACCTCCGGGCTCATGCCCGGGGCGCGGATCTCCGTCAACGACGTGGGACCGGACGGCACGATGAACCTCGAGGTCGCCGGCGCTTCGGTCGCGCTGGGCGCACACCTCTCGGACAACCTGTGGGTCGACCCCAAGCCCAGGGCTCAAGCAGCGAAGCGGTAGCCCGAGGAACGGGCCTCAAGCAGCGAAGCGGTAGCCCGAGAGGAACGGGCCTCAAGCAGCGAAGCGGTAGCCCGAGAGGAACGGGCCTCAAGCAGCGAAGCGGTAGCCCTCGGACGGAAACTCGTTCGGCACTGAACGAGGTTGACGCGAATCCGACTCCCTGGATAGAGTTTCAATGGTCCGAAGGTTCTATGTTCGGACACCCGAACATCCAGATGTCGAGCAGCTCCACCCGAGGGGAGGAACCGCCACCGTGCTTCCCACGTTCGTGATCGGGCTCCGCGAGGGCTTGGAGGCATCGCTGATCGTCGGCATCATCGCCGCCTTCCTCAT
Source organism: uncultured Actinomycetes bacterium (assembly GCA_963832225.1). Taxonomy (GTDB): domain Bacteria; phylum Actinomycetota; class UBA4738; order UBA4738; family HRBIN12; genus JALYMB01. The sequence continues at coordinate 90,434 of CAWHTI010000001.1, read as the reverse complement.
CCAGCGCGGCGAGCGGCGCGCACTGCGTCCGATGTGGTTCGGCGTGGCGGCCGCGGCCCTGCTCTGCCTGGGCGTGGCCATCGTCCTCCGCGTGATCGACGAGTCCCTTCCGCTGGCGCAGCGGGAGGGCTTCGAGGCCGTCCTGGCATGGGTGGCCGTCGCCGGCATCACCTACATGATCGTATGGATGCGCCGGCACGCCCGCGAGCTGAAGGGGTCCCTGGAGCGCAGCGCCGGACACGCACTGGCGCAGGGATCCTCACTGGCCCTAGTGGGGATGGCGTTCTTCGCGGTCCTGCGCGAGGGCCTCGAGACCGCCGTGTTCCTGCTCGCCACCTTCCAGAGCTCCTCGAACCCCTTCGCCACGGGCGCGGGTGCGGTGCTGGGCATCGCCGTGGCGGTCGGTCTGGGCATCGCGATCTTCCGGGGGGGCGTCCGGATCAACCTCTCCCGGTTCTTTCGCGCCACCGGGTTCGTCCTGGCCATCGTGGCGGCCGGCCTGCTGGCGCTCGGGGTCCACGCGGCCCAGGAGGCCGGATGGATCACCGCCCTGCAGACACCGGCGTTCGATCTCACGTGGCTCGTTGCGCCCGGCACCATCCGCGCCTCCCTCCTGACGGGCGTCCTGGGACTGCAGCCGGTGCCCACCGTCGCCGAGGTGCTCGCCTGGACCCTCTACGCCCTGCCGATGGGCGCCTACGTCCTGTGGCCGCATCGTCAGCGGCCGGCCACCAGGGTACCGATGGCCTCACCCGCCGCATCCTGATCACCCGAGACCGCAGGAGGTTCGATCGACATGTCGTTGCGCACACTGGTCCTTGCTCCCCTCGCCGCACTCGCGCTCATCGGGACCGCGTGCTCCGGGAACGACGGCGGAGGGGAGACATCGGGCGACGGCATCGCCGTGACGCTGAAGGACTTCGCGATCGAACTCGGTGAGACGTCGGCACCGGCAGGCTCCGTCACCTTCGACGTCGTGAACGACGGACCCAGCGTGCACGAGTTCGAACTGATCGACACCGACATCGCCGCCGACTCCTTCGAGGTGGAGAGCGGCGTCGCCGCGACCACCGCCGACGGCGGCGTCATCGTCGACGAGGTCGAGGAGGTCGCCCCCGGCACCACCGCCGGCCTGACCGTAGACCTGGAGCCCGGTACGTACGCGCTCGTCTGCAACATCGCCGGGCACTACGAGTCCGGGATGTTCACCTCGTTCACCGTGGAGTAGTTGCGTCGAAGAGCGCGGACAACGTGTCACTCTTTCTCGCCGGTCAGCCGCTCGGGAATGACCTGCGGATCTCCGCCGTATACCTTGCCCCGCATCGGGTGGCATCGAGTTGACAGCCCCTCGCACCCCGCTTATCTTTCGCTCCGGTCCCGAGCGGTCCCTGGACCCGCGAAGTTTCCGGAGCCATCGGTTGACGGAACGGACGAGGAGATGCGAGTCTCAACGGACGGCCCCGAGATGGGTGACACCGGAGGAAGAGCGGATCCGGATCGGTCGCTCGGGACCACCCTCTTGACGGGTCGCGATGCCGAGTAGAAAACGATCGCGTATGGGGAAGGCGTGATCGGCTCCAAAGGCGTCGCGGCCCGTCATGATGATTCCCGGCGGCGCTGACCGTCCGGCAGATCCCTACAGCACGGCGTCGAGGAACGTACGCGTCTCCAGCCGTTGCGTGTGATCGAACACCTCGTCGGGCGTTCCCTGCTCCAGGATCACACCCTCGTGGAAGAAGAGCAGCCGGTTGGCGACCTCGCGCGCGAACCCCATCTCGTGCGTCACCACCATCATCGTCATGTTCATCTCCGTAGCGAGGGACTTCATCACCTGCAGCACCTCGCCGATCAGCTCCGGGTCCAGCGCCGACGTCGGCTCGTCGAAGAGCATCACGTCGGGCTCCATCGCGAGCGCCCGCGCGATCGCCACCCGCTGCTTCTGACCGCCGGAGAGGCGGATCGGATGCTCCTCGGCCTTGTCGGCGAGGCCCACCGTGGCCAGCAGATCCATCCCGATGGCCCGGGAGTCGGCCTCGGGCATGCCCTTGACCGTCAGCGGCCCCTCCATGACGTTCTGGAGGGTGGTCATGTGGGGGAAGAGCTGGAAGTCCTGGAAGACCATCCCGGCGTGCATGCGCAGCCGGCGGACCTCCTCCCGCTTGTGGCGACTCCGGTGCCCCCCGGCCAAGTGGATCCCGGCCACCTCGATCGTCCCCTCGGTGGGGTCCTCCAGGAAGTTGATGCAGCGCAGCAGGGTGCTCTTCCCCGAGCCGGAGCGGCCGAAGATGACCACGACCTCACCCTGATGGACCTCGATGTCGATGCCCTTCAGAACCTCGAGCTGACCGAAGGACTTGCGCAGTCCCTTGACCCGGACGACCGGCTCGCCGTTGGACGTCGTCACGGCCGGGGCTCTTCCGGCGGAGCCTGCTGCTCCGCCTCCCGTTGGGCCTGGACGGCGGCGAGGTCCGCGTTTCGCTTCTCCCGCAGCGCGGCCTCGGGATCGGGGACCTCGACCATCATGGCGCCGCCACCACGTCCCCCACTCGAAGCCCCGGAGATGAACCGCGTCCTTCCCGGCCTCGGTGGCGCGACGCCCTCCCGCACGTACCCCTTGCTGATACGGGCCTCCAGCTTGCTCTGAAAGAACGTGAACACCGAGGTGAGCAGCCAGTAGATCGCGGCGGCGACGATGAACGCCTCGAGGTTGCGGAACCCCGCGCTTCCCGCCACCTCCGCTCGCTTGAAGATGTCGTACCAGAAGACGACCCCGGCGATGAAGCTCAGCAACGCCGTGTCCTTGATCATGGCGATGAACTCGTTGCCGGTCGGAGGGATGATCACCTTGAACGCCTGCGGCAGCACGACCCGCCGCATCCGCTGCCGGTAGCTCATGCCGAGCGCGTCGGCGGCCTCGGTCTGACCGGGACCGACCGCCAGGATGCCCGCTCGGAAGATCTCCGTCATGTAGGCGCCGTAGTTGAGCGAGAGCGCGGCGATGCCGGCGAAGATCGAGGAGAGGAGGAAGTACCGCTGCGTCGACGACGGTATCAGTCCGCGCGCCTGCAGATTCAGACCGATCTGGGGCAGCGCTAGGTAGATCAGATAGATCTGGACGATCAACGGCGTCCCGCGGAAGAACGAAGTGTAGAACCCGCTGATGCCGTACGCGACAGGATTCTTCGACAGGCGCCCCAAGGCACCGAACAGCGCCAGGATCGTCGCCAGCACGATGGACGCCAGAGCGGCGACGATGGTCACCCAGACACCGGTGACGATAAACCTGAAATGTGTTCGCATCCAATCGATATCGAAACTGGAGAGGTAGAACAGCAGCCCGATCGCGATGAAGATGCCGATCCATACCAGGGCGACCTTCACCCGGAACGACAGCGCCCCGCCCTCGGTGCGGATGGGATCGGGGGGACCGGTCTCCCCGACCCCCCCGATCTCCACCTGTTGTGCCGCCATGGCCGGAGGCTCCGCTCTCCTAGGCGCCCTGCTGCACCGAGTAGTCGACGCCGTACCACTCCATCGAAGACGCGGACAGCGTCCCGTCCTCGTGCATCTCCGCGATCAGCTCATCGAGCGCCGCCACGAGACTGGCGTCATCTGCCGGGGCCGATCGATCCACCGCCACCGCGAGCGGCTCGTTGTAGATCGGCTCACCCATCAGCTTGATCGGCTTCCCCGCGTCGATCGCGCCCTGCAGGATCGGCACGGCGGAGAAGGCCGCGCACAGACGGGCGCAGTCACCCAGCGCGAGGTCGTCGATGGCGAGCCGGTCGGTCTTGTACGTGACGATGTCCGCCCCGTCCACCTGGAAGTCGATCGGATAATCCGGGATCTCCAACGTGCCCTCCAGGTAGGACTGATACGTCGTCGCGATGCCGACCCCGACCTTCTTGCCGGTCAGGTCGGCCGGCGAGGTGATGTCGGTGTTATCCGTGTGCACCGCGAGCTGCGCGGGCGTGTAGTAGTACGGATCGGTGAAGTCCAGGACCTCCGCGCGCTCGGGCGTGATGGTCATGGAGCCCACGCTCACGTCCCATCGGTCGTTCCAGCGACCCGCCGTGATGACATCCCAGCCCGGCGTCGCCCACTCGACCTCCACGCCGAGCCGCGCCGCCAGCTCCTCGGCGGTGTCGATGTCGAAGCCCTCCCACTCCCCGGTGGCCTCGTCCAACGAGGACGCCGGCGGGTACTGCGGGTCGGTGGCCACCCGGAGCGTGCCGCTCTCGCAGATCGTCGCCAGGAGGTCTCCGGCCGTCAGATCGGCGGTCGCGCAGACCGTGTCCCCCGTTGGGGCCTGACTGCCGGTCCCACCGTCGCCCGGATCGGCGGTGCTGCTGGTGCTGTCACTGCACGCTGTGCCCACGATCGCCAGGATCGTGAGCGACGCAAGCAGGGACCGAGATCGAGATACGCGCATGCTGCTCCCCCTCTCGCGGAGCGGCGGGCCGCTCCTGCTTCTCCCACGACTATAGGCACCACCTCAGGGCCGCACAACGCAATGACCTGCATGATCGCCTCATGATCGCCTCCGGGGGTCCGCTCAGGAGCCCACCGACCCGGGGATGGTCGCCCCCGGGAAGTACTTCGCGAACAGCAGCGCGTAGGAGCCGTCGTCCAGCACGCGGCCGAGCGCCTCGTCCACCGCGGCGAGGAGGTCCGTCTCGGAGGTCGCGGTCACCATCACGTCGTCCGCGCCCGTGTCGTCGGTCGAACCGACCAGCAGATCGGATCGGTGCTCGATCGCCACCCAGGCGGACGCCTCGGTGTCGGCCACGGCCGCCAGTCTCCCCCGCTCCAGGAGGTCGTAGGCGCGGGCCGGATCGTGGAGTAGCCGGAGGCGGGCGCCGTTCGGCACCAGCGTCCGCCTCGCCCAGCCGGGGATGGGAGGACCAGCCGCGACCCCAACGACGTCACCCTCGGCCGGCGGGGCGGCATGGCCGCCGCCGGTCACCTCGTCTGCGGGGACCACCAGCGCCGCCCTGGTGCTGGAGACGACGCGGGAGGAGGGCGTGCCGGGGACCAGCCTGGCCGCGGGAGCCAGGAGGACGTCGACCCTGCCCCCGTCGACCGGTGACGTGCCGGCGGCGCAGGAGGTCCTCGTCCATCCGAGCGCCAGATCCAACTCGGCGGCGATCGCGCGCGCGAGCTCCACGTCGAATCCCACCAGGCGGCCGCTCGGCTCCCGGTACGCGTACGGAGCACCCACGCGGCAGGAGCCCACCGAGATGACGCCGTCGGTCCGCACTGGCAGGCCATCGCGATCGGGGGCGACGGCCACCCACCGCCCGCCGTCCACTCGCGACGCATGCACCCGCGCCGAGGGGCCCGCCGATCCCGCGGAATACGTCGCGGCCAGTCCCTCGAACGGCGCCGCACTCGAGAGCTCGGCCGAGACGGCCTCGCGGGTCGTCACCCCGGTCGCAAACGCGCGGAGCAACAGACCGCCAGCGTCCCATCCCTCCGCGGCATAACCGCCCGGCGGCGTCGAGTAGTCCGCCTGGAAGTCGTGAACGAACCCTTGGGCTGCAGGGTCTGTTGACGTCGTCAGATCCACGCACGGGCACACGGCCACCGTGTCCTCGGCCGCCGGACCGGCGATCTCGAGGAACGTGGGATCGCTCATCGCATCGGTGCCGACCATCGGCACGTCCGCGAGCGCGGCGCGCAGCTCACCCGCACCCGTGCCGAACCCGGTCCAGACGACCGTGGCGCATCCCGAATCCGCGATCGTGCCCGCGGCGTCCGACGCGTCACCGGAGCTCGGCGTCACGCTCACCGTGGCGTACAGCGACCCGCGGAGTCTCGTCTCCAGGCGTTGACCGACGGCCCTGGCGTACTCGCTCCCGTCGCCGGCGCTGCAGACCCCGCCGGCGCCACGGAGTCCCCGCACGTACGCCGCCAGCGCCTCCGTCATCTGTGCGCGGCCGGCGACCATCGGAAACCACAGGCCGTCCTTCGGGTGTACAGATCCCGCGAGACTCAGCACCGGGATCCCCGCGTCGCCCAACACCGCCGCGACGTCCGACGTGTCGAGCCAGAACGGCGCGGCGACGGCGGCCACGTACGCGGGATCGGCGGCGACCTCGCGTGCCAGATCCGCCGCGACCGACGGGTCGCCCTTCGTATCGAAGCCGACGAGCTCGGGCAGCACGAGAAGGGTCTCCGACTCGATCGCCTGGCTGAGCGCGAGCTTCAGGCCGAGGAACGCGGGCTGGCCGTGGATGTTCGGGGACTCGACGGAGCCGTCCTGGAAGAACGCGACCTTCACGGTGACGAGCTCCGCCGGGGAATCGGACACCGGACCCTCGACGCCCCCGCCGGTGCAGGCGGCGGCGAGGGCGGTCGTGGCCGCCAGGACGGCGAGCGTGCGAAGACGTTGCGTCACTGGATGTACGGATGCCGCGGCGCGTCGGTCGCGCCACGGGCACCCGGTAGTCTAGGGAGCCCGTCGCCGGGATGGCGGAACTGGCAGACGCGCGGGACTCAAAATCCCGTGGGCTTCGGCCCGTGCGGGTTCGACCCCCGCTCCCGGCACATGTGTCTACCTGCTGGTACGTGGGGTGTGGTTGACGCTGAACTTCAGAGCCGTCGGGCATTGCTGCACCCTTGCTGCCAGTCCACTTGAACGGGATCGGAGGCGGCACGGCTTCCGGATGTTGTCAGGTTGCTAGGCATCCCGGCCTGAGTGTCGTGAGGACCGGGAGCTCGAGGCCGGCGAGCCCGAAGATTCTGCCGTGATCGACTTACCCCGGGTCGGAGACCCAATCGAGGAATGTGTCGAGGCAACGGTCGAAGATCCTCTGTGGATCTGCGCTCCCGTCCGCGGGGGCGATGAACCACCGTCGGCACGAATAGTCATCAGGCCCTCCCGCGAACGCGATCGATCCGGCGTCCGGGGACCAGTCCGCACCCCCGTAGAAGAAGTCGTCGGACGGCGGCACGATCTGCGTCGGATCCGACCCATCGGACTCCAGCGTCAGGATGAAGCGACCCACCTCGTCTTGGGCGGCGATGCGCTCGCCCCCTGGGCTCCAGCTCGGGTCCAACAGGTCCCTCCTGACAATCGTGCTCGGACCGCCGGATGACGGAACCGTGCGGACGCTGAACCTGTCGTCGGGCCAATCGGGATAGACGCGATCTCGCTGGAACGCGATCCGATCGCCGGACGGCGACCACGACGGATCGCTGTCCACGCGGAAGAATTCGCGCGTCCGCAACGCCGGTCCGGTCACACGGACGTCGATTGCGAGCGGATCGTCGACCACAAGCGTGAAGATGCTCTGGGCACGCAGCTTGGCCCGGAAGAACGCAAGCGAGAGCCCATCGGGCGACCACGCCGGATCTCCCTCATCTCGCGCGCTCGTGGTAAGCCGGGTCGCGCCCGTCCCGTCCGCGTTCATCATCCAGATGTCATCGAGAAACGTATCGGAGCCGTCACAAGCGAACGCGATCCGCGAGCCGTCTGGCGACCATCTGAATCCCCCGCAGTTCGACGGAGGAGTCAGCACGAAGTGATCGCCCGAGCCGTCCGGCCGCATGGCGCGGATGTCCCACTCGTCCCGTGCCACCACGTATCGCCGGTAGTAGATGAGGGAGTCCATCCCGGTGGCGCCTTCGCTCGCTCCGAGCGCTGGGACCCCCAGCGTTGCAAGCACCGTCGTGGCGCACAAACCGATGACGACGAGGGTTGCTCGCTGGATCGACTTCATTCCGTTGCCTTCGACGAATGACACCCATAGCATCATCCCTAGGTTCGATTGGCAAGGCCCCCCGGAAGCCCGTGTTCTGGTGGGACCGTCTGGCCTCGGGAAGCATCTGAGCAGCGTCCTCGCTCCCGGACCGGGTGATGGTCACCGGAAAACGTCGCCGGGGCCGATCCGTTCCATTGCAGTTGTGTCGGGTGCACACACGTGCTCTTGAATGCTGCGATCGCCTCTCGATCTCAGACGACGTGCGCCTCCGGGACCAGGTCGCCTCGCTGGAAGCGGCCGAGGTCCAGGGACGAGACGTCCACGGTCCGCGCCGCGCCGTCCACGATCATCTCGGCGAGCAGCAGGCCCACCACCGGCGCGTGCTGGAACCCGTGGCCGCTGAAGCCGTTCGCGAGCCACAGGCCCTCCACCGGCGACGCGCCCAGGATCGGATGGCGGTCGGGCGTCATCTCGTAGAGGCCGGCCCAGGAGCTCGCCACGCCGGCCGCCTCGAGCGGCGGGAAGACCCGGACCGCCGTGGGCACCAGCTCCTCCGCCACGAACCGCTCGTCGACGCTGAGCGAGAAGCTCGGACGCTCGTCGACGCCGCCCATGCCCATAAGGACGCCCTCCCCCTCGCGATGGAAGTAGAACGACGTGGCGGCGTCGATCACCAGCGTGCGGCGCGTGGGGGCGCCCGGGAACGGGCCGGTCGTCACCACCATCCGCGGGACCGGCTCGAGCGGCAACTCGAGCCCCGCGCCGGCCGCCAGCGGGCCGGCCCACGGACCCGCCGCGTTGAGTACCGTGCGCGTCGCGACCTCGCCGGTCGCGGTCCGGACACCCGCCACGCGGCCGCCCTCGACCACGATGCCCGCCACCTCCACCCCGGTCCGCAGCCGTGCGCCGGCCCGCGCGGCCGCGGTGGCGTAGCCCTGGGTCAGCCCACCCGGATCGGCGATGCCGTCGTCCGGGCAGTAGGTGGCGGCGACCACGTCCTCGAGCGAGATGCCGGGGGCGACGCCCACCGCCTCCTCCGGCGTCAGCAACCGCGCGTCCACGCCCAGCGATCGCTGCATCGCCGCCGCGGCCTCGAAGCGCACGCGGGCGGCCTCGTCCCGGATCAGGAACAGGTACCCGTCCTGCACGACGTCCAGCGGCACGCCGTGTAGCTCGGAGAAGCCCAGGATCATCGGCACGCTCGCCAGCGAGAGCTCGACGTTGATCCGCGACGAGAACTGGAAGCGGAACCCACCGGCGCAGGCGCCCGTGGCCCCGGTGCCCACGGCGCCGGCCCGCTCCAGGAGCAGCACATCGCCGGCGCCCGCCGCGGCCAGGTGGTACGCCGCGCTGCATCCGACCGCACCGCCGCCCACGACGACGACGTCGGCCGTCTCGCTCACGCGTCCGCCGCGGCCCGGGCCACCACCAGATCCTCGAAGGCCAGGCCGACGGAGACGAACAGCGTCACGTCATCCGTCGAACGGCGAACCACGCTCCCGCGAACCGTCTCCGAGAGGTCGGCCACCACGTGCCCGGCCTCCACCGCCCCCTCGGCGATCGGCAGCAGCAGGTCCCCCGCCTCGGCCATAGCGGCCTCCCGCGTCTCCACCACGACCCGCGATCGGGTCACGGTCGTCGTGTCGACCTCGCGGGTCTCAGGCGTGTACGCGCCCACGGCGTTGACGTGGGCCCCGGCCGCCAGCCGGGCCCCATCGAACAGCGGCACGCCGCTGGTGGTGCAGGTGCACACGATGTCGGCCGCTGCGACGTCGTCGATCGAACCCGGGCGCCCGCCCACCTTCGCGGCGAGCGCCTCCGCCGTGGCCTTGGAACGGGAGATGATCGCCACGTCCTCCAGGTCGCGGACGGCGCGGATCGCCGCGACGTGCGCACGCGCCTGCACTCCGGCCCCGAACACCACGAGCCGGCGAGCGTCCTCGCGTGCAAGCAGGCGTGTCGCGAGCCCGCTTACGGCGCCCGTTCGCAGCGCGGTCAGCGCCGCGCCGTCGATCACCGCCTCGGGCGACTGGTCCTCGGCCGCGAACAGGACGTAGGCGCCCTGCACCAGGGGCCGGCCTCGGGCCGGGTTCGCGGCGGTGAGCGTGATGAGCTTCACGCCCAGGCCCTGCGCGGCGGCGGCCGGCATCAGCAACAGCTCGCCGTCGGGCGTCGTCGCGTGCATCCGCAGCGGGACCGGTGGCACGCCGGCGTCGAACGCCGCCCCGAGCGCGTCGATCGCGGCGCGCATGGGGAGCAGCCGGCCGAGCTCTCCGGCGTCGATCAGCCGCACCTACAGCTCCCCGAGGTAGGCCTCGCGCATCAACGGGTTCGCGAGCAGGTTCTGGGCGGTGTCGGCCAGGACGACCTCGCCGGTCTGGATCACGTACCCGCGGTCGGCGATGGACAGCGCCATGTTCGCGTTCTGCTCCACGACGAAGATCGTCGTGCCGAGCCCCCGGATGCGCTCGATGATGCCGAAGACCTGATCGACGAGGATCGGTGCGAGGCCCATGGACGGCTCGTCCATCAACAGCACCTTCGGGCTCGCCATCAGGGCGCGGCCCATCGCCACCATCTGCTGCTCGCCGCCGGAGAGCGTCCCCGCCTTCTGCTTCAGCCGCTCCCGCACGCGGGGGAACGTCTCCAGCACGCGTTCGCGATCCTCCTCGATCGCCTCGTGATCCCGGCGTTGGTAGGCGCCCAGCTCCAGGTTCTCGGCCACGGTCATGTTGCCGAAGAGTCGCCGGTTCTCGGGCACCATCGAGATGCCCCGCCCGACCACCTGGGTCGTGGACAGGCCGCTCACGGGCTCGCCGCCCAGCAGCACCTCGCCCTCGCTGGGCGTGACGTAGCCGAGGATCGTCTTCAACGTGGTGGTCTTGCCGCTGGCGTTGCCGCCGAGCAGGCACACCATCTCGCCGGCATAGATCTGGATGTCGACGTTGCGGAGCACCGCCACGAGCCCGTAGTGGGTGCTGACGTTGCGGAGCTCCAGGACCGGCTCGCGAACCTCGCCGGTCATCCGGTGGCCTTCGTGCCCAGATAGGCCTCGATCACGTGTTCGTCGTTCGCGACCTCCTCGTAGGAGCCCTCCGCGATCTTCTGGCCGTAGTCGCACGCGATCACCCGGTCCGAGACCCCCTTGACCACGCGCATGTCGTGCTCGATCAGCAGGATCGTGACGTCCAGCTCGTCACGCATCCGCTTGATGTGATCGCGGAGCTCCAGCGTCTCGCGAGGGTTCATGCCGGCCGTCGGCTCGTCCAGCAGGAGCAGTGTCGGCTCGGTCGCGAGCGCGCGGGCCATCTCCAGCCGCCGCCGGTTCGCGTAGGACAACGCGAAGGCCGGCTGATCCTGGCGGTACCCCGACAGCCGCGATCCGAAGAAGTCGAGCGCGCGCGCTGCCCGCTCGCGGATCCGCTGCTCCTCCCGGCGCTGGGAGGGGGTGCGGAAGACCGCCCCGAACACGCCGGAGCTGGAGCGGCAGTGCTGGCCGACCATGGCGTTCTCCAGGACCGTCATGTTCGGGAACAGCTTCACGTTCTGGAACGTGCGAGCGATCCCCAGCCGGACGATCTGGCTCGGGGCCCGGCCGAGGATCGACTCGCCTCGCAACGCGATGTCGCCGCCGTCGGGTCGGTACAGGCCCGTGATCACGTTGAACACCGTGCTCTTGCCGGCGCCGTTGGGGCCGATGATGCTCAGGATCTCGTGCCGGTCCACCGAGAACGACAGCTTGTTCAGCGCGTAGAGACCGCCGAAGTGCTTCGACAGCCCGGTCACCTGCAGCAACAGGTCGCTCACGTCGCCAGCTCACCCCCGGTGGGGTCAGGCGCGGCGTCGGAGACCTCCAGGACCTCCTTTGCCCATTCGTCCTGCGTGCGCTCGTCCTCGCGGAGCTCGCGCATGCGACGGACGTTCGGGACGAGACCCTCCGGGCGCAGCAGCATGATGGCGATCAACGCCACGCCGTAGATCAGGAGCCGGTACTCCTCGAACTGGGACAGCACCCCCGGCAGGCCGATCAGCACCAGCGCGCCGACGACCACCCCCGGGATGCTGCCGAGGCCTCCGAGGATGACGATCGCGAGCGCGGTGATCGAGACCAGGATCTGGAAGCTCTTGATCGTGAGGGACCCCAGGCTCACCGCGAACAGCGCGCCGCCGATCGAGCCCACACCACCGCCGATCGCGAAGGCCAGCAGCTTGTAGCGGATCGTGCTGATGCCCATGGCGTCGGCCACCTGCTCGTCCTCACGCATCGCGTTCCATGCCCGGCCGACCCGGGATCCCTGCAGCCGCCACGACAGGTACATCGCCAGCAGGCAGAAGAACAGCGCCAGGTAGTAGAAGTGGCGGGGGTCGTCCTGGAACTGGAAGCTCGTCCCGGGAACCGGCGCCTTCGTGATGGCGCTCATCCCGAGCGCCCCGCCGAACAGACTCTCCGCCCACGTCGATCCGAAGATGACCCGCGCGATCTCGCCGAATCCGAGCGTGACGATGGCCAGGTAATCGCCGCGGAGGCGCAGGACCGGCGCGCCGATGAGCACTCCGATCAGCGCCGCGATCGCGACCACGATGGGCAGCGCCACCCAGAACGAGAGGCTCGCGCCGAACGCCGGCGGCTGGAATCCCTTGAACGTGACGCGCTGTCCCCCCGTCAGGATCGCCATGACGAACGCCCCCACCGCGAAGAAGGCCACGTACCCGAGGTCGAGGAGCCCGGCGTATCCCACGACGATGTTCAGCCCGAGCCCCAGGAGCAGGAAGATCCCCACGGTCCCCAGGATCCGCGAGACCACCGGACCGACGAGGTACGGCATCGCGAGCAACAGCACGGCCACCACCAGCCAGGCCACGACGGACGCCACGCGCCGGGACCCCAGGCGACCCTCGAGAGGATGGGTCTCGCCGTCCGCTTCCGTCTCCGCCGGCGCGTCCCGTGCGGCCTCGGGGCGGAAGAGGTCGCGCAGCTTCGACCCCAGGCCGAACCAGGTCGCCGCGGCGGCCAGGCCGAACACCACCGCCGCCCCGAGCGTCGTGAGTCCGAGGGTCGACCGGCCGTAGAGCCACTCGCGGTCCACGCCGAGCTTGTCGAGCGCGGTCGGCACGATGCGCTGCAGCAGGCCCATCACGATCACCGCGACGGAGCCGTTGACGAGGATGCTGCGCGGGAGCGGCTCCGCCAGCCGCAGCAGCGCGCCGGCGACGCCGGCGACGGTGAGCAACGCAACCAGCATCGCCGTGCCGACCCACGGATCCCGGTGGAACGCGAGGATCTCCATCAGCGCCGGGGACACCGCGCGCATCACGCTGCGCACGGTCTCGATGCCGATCAGGTTCGCGAGCCCGATCGCGGCCGCCGTCACGGCGCCGGCGAGCACCCCCGTCACCAGCCCCGCCGGGGCGGCGGCCCCCGCGTCGGGCACGACCCGCTCCCCCGAGATCACCCGCGGCCGGGTCACGACGTACCCCGTGAGGAGCGGGACCCCGATCAGCAGCACCCAGTTGAACGTGAGCACACTGCCCACCACCGACAGGGAGTCGAACTTCTCGATCATGCCCACGAGGCAGAGGTAGATGATCACGACGCCGCCGATCGCACCTGCCCGGACCGCGCTGCCCAGGTAGATCCGGCGCGTCATACCTTGTCCGCCTCCCCCGTACCCAGGATCCCGCCGGGCCGGAAGATCAGCACCAGGACCAGGATCGAGAACGTGATGACCCCCTTCAGCTCGAACGGCGAGGGGGCGTGCACGCCGGACAGGAGCAGGTAGGGCCCCACGGACTCGGCGATGCCCAGCAGCAGCCCCCCGAGGACGGCGCCGGGGATGCTGCCGATGCCGCCCAGCACGGCGGCGGTGAAGGCGGCGATGCCGGGCAGGAAGCCCATCGTGGCGCCCACCTGGCCGAACGCGAGGCTGTACAGGACACCGGCGACCCCGGCCAGCATGCCGCCGATGACGAACGTGATGACGACCACCCGGTCGACGTCGATCCCCATCAGGCTCGCGATCTCACGATCCTCGGCGACCGCCCGCATCGCCCTGCCGGTCCTGGTGCGCCGCACGAAGGTCTGCAGCGCCACCATCAGGACGGCGGCGGTCACGACGACGACGACGTCGACCTTGTCGATGCTGACGCTGCCGATCTTGAAGGTGCCGCTCAGGAGGTCCGGCCGCGGGTACCCGCGGGTCTCCGCACCGAAGAACCCCTGGAACGAATTCTGCAGGAACAGCGACGCCCCGATCGCCGTGATGAGCGGGACGAGGCGCGGAGCGTTTCGCAGCGGCCGGTACGCGACCCGCTCCAACAGCACGGCGACGCCCGTGGAGATCGTCATGGCCGCCAGGAACATGACCCCGAGCGCCGCGAAGGGATGCCGGCTCAGGAAGCCGCTGCGTTCGTAGGCCGATGCGAAGAAGTACGACACGAACGCCCCGGCCATGAAGACCTCGCCGTGCGCGAAGTTGATCATCCGCAGGATGCCGTAGACGAGGGTGTACCCGAGGGCGATGAGCGCGTACACCGCGCCGAGCGCGATCCCGATGACGCTGAGGTTGGCCCAGAACGACCAGTTCAGCCGCTCGCCGGGCGGCAGGGTGAGGGTCTTGGCGATGCCGCCGCCCACCACCAGCACGATCGCGATCGTGAGGGCGACGAGCACGATCCTCCGCAGCGGCAGGCGCTCGAGCCGGCCGAGCGAACGCCCGGAGCCGGCCGCGTCCGTGGGGCTGCCCCGTCCCGCCATCCGCGCTCCTCGCCCCTGTGGGGCCGACGTGAAGGGGGCTGCGAGCCCTGGCGGACCCGCAGCCCCCTCCGGATCGGTTCCGGTCCTGCCGCTATGCGACTTCTTCGAGCGTCTTGGTCTCCGTGAACACCGGCTTCGCGGCCGGGTCCAGGAAGCCGACGTTCGGCACCTCGTAGACGCCGATCGTCACCGAGGTGGCGCAGTCACCGAGCTCCGTGCAGGTGATCGTGCCGATGATGCCCTCGTAGCCGTTCGTCGTCTGGACGGCGTCACGCAGCGCGGTCCGCGGGATCGAGAGCGACCCGTCGTCGTTCTGCACGGCGACGCTCTCGATCGCCTGGAACATCACGTTCATGGCGTCGTAGGCGTGCGCGTGGAACACCGAGATCGGGTTCGATCCGTACTGGTCCACGTACGCCGGCACGAAGTCGTTCTTGTAGAAGTCCCCGCCGGTGAAGGCCGTCAGGTCGGGGCCCGACAGGAAGACGCCGTTCGTGGCGTCGCCCCCGATGTCGGTGTACGTGGCGTCCGAGCACCCGTCAGAACCCAGCAGGGTGACGTCCTCGAGTCCGCTCGTCTCCGCCTTCTGCTTCGCGATGAGCGCACACACCGGGTTGAAGTCCGGCGCGTAGATCACGTCGGGAGGACTCTGGGCGATCTTCGTGAGCAGCGTCTTGAAGTCCTTGTCGCCACTGTTCACGGCCTCGTCGGACATGATCGTGCCGTCCTGCAGCTCGAAGTTGGCTCCGAACCCGTCCGTGAGGCCCTGCGTGTAGGGGCTCTCGTCGTGGATCGTGACGGCGGTCGTCGCACCCAGTTCCTGCACCGCGTAGTCCACCACGACGGCCGCCTGGATGCGGTCGTTGTGCGCGGTCCGGAAGTAGAAGGGCTGGTGTGTTCCCTCGGTGGTCAGAGCGGGGTTCGTCGCCGACGGAGAGATGGTGGTGATGCCCTTGTCGGACAGGATCTTGTCGGCGATCCCCAGCGAGGCGCTGGAACAGCTGGTGCCGATCACGCCGACGATGGCGTCGTTCGCGGCGAGGGTCGTCGCTCCCTGCTGGCCGCCCTCGGCCGAACACGTCTCGTCCTCGTTGAGAACACTGACGTCGTGATCGAGCAGCTGCCCCGGCGTGGCGTCGAACTTGCCGTCGAGGTAGTCCAGGGCGAGCTCGGCACCGTACTGGCTGTCGAGTCCGAGGTTCTTGTTGTCGCCGGTGATCGCCAGCAGCGTGGCGATCGTGATCGGATCGCCGGACGCGATCTCCACGCAGCCGAACTCATCCGCGGAACAGTCCGAGCCGGCGGTGTCGCCGTCGGATCCGGTGGTGCCGGTGCTGCTGTCATCCGAACACGCAGCACCGACGAGCGCGAGCACGCTCACGAGCGCGAACATCGTGAGCCAGTTTCGATGTTTCATGAAGCCCCCTCTCCCCGTCCATGAGGACGGGATGGTTGGTATCACATCCGACCGGCCGAGGCCAATCACCCAGGGAAACCGGTCATGAGGGCATACGGAGCCGGGCGCCTCTGCGGATGCCGTCCCCAGCCCGCCCAGGCACGCCTCGCCGGCCTCAGGAGCCGGTCGGGATGCGCTCGCGGAAGGCGGCGGCGAGCGCCACCGTCCCCTCGGCATCCCCCTGCAGCATCCGCGCCATGAGGGCGCTGCCGACGACCACGCCGTCGGCGAACACGCTGGCCGCCTCCGCCTGCGCGGGCGTCGCGATCCCGACGCCCACCAGCAGCGGTGTATCGGTCAACGGTCGGAGGGCTCCCACCACGTCGCGCGCGGTCCCGGCTAGCTCGTCGCGCGCCCCCGTCACCCCGTACGTGGACACGCAGTACACGAACCCGCGACTCGCGTCCGCAACGGCCCGCAGACGCTGTGGCGCGGTGCCGGGAGCCGCGAGGAACACCGTCTGGATGCCGTGCGCCCGCGACCGCTCGATCCACTCCCCCGCCTCGTCGACCGGGAGGTCCGGCACGATCGTGGCGGCGACGCCGGCCTCCCGGGCCTCGCCCAGGAAGCCGTCGATCCCGTGGCGGAAGACCGGGTTCACGTACGTCATCACTGCGACCGGAACGTCCAGCGCCGCCTTGTCGATCATGGCGAGGATGTCGGGCGGGCGGGCGCCGGCGGCGAGCGCGGCCGCGGAGGCCTCCTGGATCACGCCGCCGTCCATCACCGGATCCGAGAAGGGAACGCCGACCTCGATGGCATCGGCGCCCGTGTCGCGCAACGCTTGCAACAGCGCGGCGTCGACGCCGGGGAGGCCGCCGGTCACGTACGGCACGAAGCAGCGGCCGCCGCCGTCGAGTCGACGGCGGAGCGCGGCCTCGAGATCAGGCATCGCGAGCCTCGATCGCGGCGCGGACGGACTCGAGGTCCTTGTCGCCGCGACCCGAGAGGCACACGAGGACGACCGTGCCCTCCGGCAACGGCCGGTGCAGCAGCCATCCGATCACGTGGGCCGGTTCCAGCGCAGGCAGGATGCCCTCGGTGCGCGCGAGCGCCTCGAAGCCCGCGAGCGCGTCGATGTCCGTGGCGCTGACGTACTCGGCGAGGCCCGAGTCCCGCAGGTACGCGTGCTCGGGCCCCACCCCCGGATAGTCGAGGCCGGCGGAGATGGAGTGCGTGGCGGCGACCTGACCGTCGGCGTCCTGCAGCAGGTAACTGAGCGCCCCGTGCAGGATGCCGGGCTGGCCCTGGGTGATGGACGAGCAGTGCTCTCCGAGCTGCGATCCGCGCCCGCCCGCCTCGACGCCGATCAACCGGATGCCCGGGGCGCCGACGAACGCCGTGAACATCCCGATCGCGTTGCTACCCCCGCCGACCGGCGCAGTGACGACGTCCGGCTCGGCGGCGTACGACGCGACGAACTGCGCACGGGCCTCGTCGCCGATCACGCGCTGCAGGTCACGCACCAGCCAGGGGAAGGGGTGCGGGCCCACGACCGACCCGATGATGTAGTGCGTGTGCTCGACGCTCGCCGCCCAGTCGCGGAGCGCCTCGTTCACGGCCTCCTTGAGCGTCCGGCTGCCCGCCATCACCGGCACGACCTCGGCGCCGAGCAGCCGCATCCTCGCCACGTTCGGCGCCTGCCGGTACGTGTCCTCCTCACCCATGTACACGACGCAGGGCAGACCGAGCAGCGCGCAGGCCGTCGCGGTGGCCACGCCGTGCTGGCCGGCGCCGGTCTCCGCGATGATCCGCGTCTTGCCGAGCCGCCTCGCCACCAGCGCCTGCCCCAGCGCGTTGTTGATCTTGTGCGCGCCGGTGTGGGCGAGGTCCTCGCGCTTCAGGTACACCCGGTAGCCGAGCTCCTCGGACAGCCGAGCGGCGAACGTGACCGGCGTGGGACGGCCCACGAAGTCGCGCAGCAGGGCTCCGAGCTCGGCCTGGAACCCGGGATCGACGCGGAGCTGCCGCCAGGCGGCGTCGAGCTCGTCCAGCGCGGGGATCAGGACCTCGGGGACGTATCGGCCCCCGTAGGACCCGAATCGGCCGCGCGCGTCGGGGACGACGGGGTGCTGTTCCACGCTCATCGGCACGCTCATCGGACGGTCTCCTCTCCCAGGAGTGCTCGCAGCGCGGCCGCGGGGTCGTCGGCGCGCATCAGGGCCTCGCCGACCAGGATGGCAGATGCGCCGGCCTCCACGGCGGCCCGGACGTCCTCCCGCGTGGCGATCCCGCTCTCCAGGACGGCCAGCCGGTCGTGTGGGATCCGGCCGAGCCGGCTCCGGGCCGTGACGGGATCCACCCGCAGGGTCTCCAGATCGCGGGCGTTCACCCCGATCACCTCCGCGTCGGTGGCCAGTGCGACGTCGAGGTCGGCGTCGGAGTGCGTCTCCAGCAGGACGCCCAGCGACAGGTCGGCCGCGGTCGCCAGGAGGGCGCGCAGTTCGTCCGGCCGGACGGCCGACGTGATCAGCAGCACGGCGTCCGCTCCGGCCGCCCGCGCCTCGATGAGCTGCGAGGGATACACCAGGAAGTCCTTGCGCAGCACGGGGAGGTCCACGGCGAACCGTGCGGCGCGAAGATCCGCCAGTGCCCCGTGGAAGTGCCGGGGCTCCGTCAGCACGGAGATCGCCGCGGCTCCGGCGGCGGCGTAGGCCGCCGCCTGACCGGCCGCGTCCCGATCCGCGATCTCCCCCGCCGACGGCGAGGCCCGCTTCACCTCGGCGATCACGGCGGGCCGGCGCGCGGCTCGCAGCGCCGCGGCGAAGTTGCGGACGGGCGGCAACGACATCGCCCGGGCCATCAGGGCGCCGTCGTCGAGCGGATGCCGGTCGAGGTCGCGTCGGATCTCGGTCACGAGATCGGTGAGGAAGCCCATGGGGCGACCGAGTCTAGCGGGCGGGGTCGTCCTCCCCGCCCGCCGCCAACGCAGCCGCGAGGTCGAGCGACCCCTCGAGCGCAGCGCGGCCGACGATCACGCCCTCGGCGCCAGCGGACCGGATCGCCCGGATGTCCGCCTCGGTGGCGACGCCGCCCGCGCCCACCGTGGGCCGGCCCAGCGCGAGGACCGCGCGGAGGCCCTCGAGGTCCGGGCCGCTCAGCCGGCCGACGCGCGGAACGGCCGTGACCACGAATCGCTCGGCGGCGACCTCTGCCAGCCACACGAGTGTCTCGGTCAGCGGCAGGTCCACCGGACGCCGGCCACGCGACCTGATCCGATCCCCGTCGGTCTCCACGCCGATCACCAGGCGGCCCGCCAGGCGCTCCGCGAGGCCGGCGACTAGGACCCGGTCCCCCAGCGCCGTGGAGCCCAGGACGGCGCGGTCGGCGCCGGCGTCCAGCAGGAGCTGCACCTCGCCGGCGGTGGCGGCCCCGCCGCTCGCCTGCACGGGCACGCCGGCGCGCGCACCCAGGGCCGCGATCGTCCCGAGGACCCCGAGGTTGCGCGCCTCGCCCCCGGTCGCCAGATCGAGGTCCACGACGTGCAACCGGGTCACGCCGGCCGCCACGAAGGCACCGGCGGCGGCCACCGGATCGCCGCCGAACGCGGGCAGCGTCACGGGGCCTCGGGCAGAGAGACGGGCGAGGCGCCCCCCGCTCACGTCGATCGCCGGGATCACCTCGAACACCGGTCCACCCTATGCTAGGACCGGCTCCGCGTCGGGTGGTGGGATGGCCGCTACGCGGGCGCGAGGTGCTCGGGCTGCTCCGGCTCCATGCGCGCCGCCCCGCTGCCCAGCAGGCCGCGCAGCTCCCCCAGGAGCGAGCCGGAGGCGTTGACGCGGAAGCTGCCGACGTCGAGCGGCATCACCCCGGTGGACGAGAGGAAGCGCACGCGGACGGGGCTGCCGCCGGGGTGGGCGGCCAGCAGCTCACGGAGCCGGATGATGACGGCGTTCGTGCAGGCCTCGGCCGGCAGGTCCACCACCAGGGACTCGGCCCCCGGGCGCGCGGGCAGATCGATCCCGAGGTCCGGCTCGCGCACCTCGTTCGCCCGGATCTGCAGCTCCCGCCCCCGCAGATCGATGCGCCCGACGGCCAGGACGATCTGATCCGCCTCGATCAGGCCCGGCACCGCCTCGTACACGTTGGGGAACGCGACGACGCCGACCCCGGCCGCCAGTCCCTCCAGGCGGAACTGCGCGTAGGGCTCGCCCCGCTTCGTGTACTTGCGGCTCACGGCGCCGATGATGCCGCCGATCGTGACGAGGTCGCCGTCGCCCAGGTTCACGAGGTCGCCGATCTCATGGGTGGTCTGCGCCGCCAGGGCCTCGCGCACCTCCAACAGCGGATGGTCGGTGACGAACTGCCCCAGCATCTCCTTCTCGGCGCGGAGCAGCGTGCGCTTGTCGAACTCCGGGCCGTCGAGCACGGACTCGTCGATCTCACCGGCGCCGTTGTCGCCGTCCCCGCCGAAGAGCGAGAACTGTCCGGCCGCCTCGGCCTTGCGCTCGGCGGCGATCGGGCCCGAGACCTTCTCCCACGCAGGCTGTTCGTTGACCTTCTGCAGCATGCCGCCACGCGTGTAGCCGAGCCCGTCGAACGCGCCCGCGAGGATCAGCGCCTCCAGCACCCGCCTCGACAGCACGGAGGGGTCCACCTTGCGGCAGAAATCCGCGAACGACACGAACGCGCCCTTCGCGTCCCGCGCGTCGAGCATCTGCTGCACCGCGCCCTGTCCGACGTTGCGGACCGCCGAGAGGCCGTAGCGGATCGCCGGCTCGTCCCCCGGAGCGGGCGCGAAGTCCATCTGGGACTCGTTCACGTCCGGCGGCAACACGCGCAGGCCCATGCCGCGGCAGGCGTAGAGATAGAAGGGCTTCGCGTCCTTGTCGTCCTTGACGCTCGTGAGGACCGCCGACATGTACTCCACGGGGTGGTGCGCCATGAGGTAGGCGGTCTGATACGCGATGAACCCGTACGCGCAGGCGTGCGCGGCTGGGAACCCGTAGTCGGCGAACGGCTCGATCAGGTCGAACAGCTCCTTGCCGAGGGCGTCGGGATGGCCCTGCTCCCGGCAGCCGGCGACGAACTTCTCCCGCTCGGCGCCGACCAGCTCGCGCTTCTTCTTCGCCATGACCTTGCGGAGGGTGTCGGCCTGCCCCATGGAGTACCCGGCCACGATGACGGCGATCTGCATGATCTGCTCCTGGTAGATCATCACGCCGTAGGTGTCCGCCAGCACCGGCTCGAGCGAGGGATGCGGGTATGTCACCTTGCGCCGTCCGTGCTTGCGCTCGGCGTACTCCGTGTGCAGGCCGTTGTTGAGCGGGCCGGGCCGGTAGAGCGCTACCAGCGCCATCAGGTCCTCGAACCGGTCGGGCACGAGCAGCTTCACGAGGTTGCGCATCCCCGACGACTCCATCTGGAACACGCCGGTCGTCTCCGCGCGCTGCAGCATCTTGAACGTGACGTCGTCGTCCAGCGCCACCCGATCGATGTCCAGCTCCACGCCGCGCCGACGCAGGTGGCCCAGCGTGTCCTCGATCACCGACAGGTTCCGCAGGCCGAGGAAGTCCATCTTCAGCAGGCCGAGCTCCTCCACGCCGTGCATGTCGAACTGCGTCACGACGCGCTTGGAGTCGTCCCGAGAGTCCTTCGCGAGCTTGAGCGGGAGGTAGTTCACGAGCGGCTTGTCGCCGATCACGACGCCCGCGGCATGCACCGAGTCCTCGCGCCGCAGCCCCTCGAGCGCGCGCGCCGTGTCGACGATCTCCTTGGCCTCGGGCTCCTTCGCGTACGCGTCCTTCAGGTCGGGCGAGAGCTCCAGAGCCGTCTCGATGTTGTAGTCGCGGCCCATGACCGGCGGCGGGTACATCTTGCAGAGACGGTCGCCCACCACGGGCGGGAAGCCGAGCACCCGTGCGGCATCGCGGATCCCCTGCTTGCCCTTGATCGTCTGGAACGTGATGATCTGCGCCACGTGGTCCCCGCCGTACCGTTCGGTGGCGTAGCGGATCACCTCGTCCCGGCGACGCTCGTCGAAGTCCATGTCGATGTCGGGCATCTGGACCCGCTCGGGATTCAGGAACCGCTCGAACAGCAGTCCGTAGCGCAGCGGGTCCAGATCGGTGATGCGCAACGAGTAGGACACCACCGACCCCGCGGCGCTGCCGCGGCCGGGCCCGACGCGGATCCCCTGCTCCCGGGCGTGCCGGATCAGGTCCCACACGATCAGGAAGTAGCCGGCGAATCCCATGGAGATGATCACCGACAGCTCGTGCTCGATCCGGTCGCGGACGTCCTGGGAGAGATCGGCGCCGTACCGGGCGCGCGCCCCCTCGTCCACGAGCTGCCGCAGGTAGGACTCGAGGGCGATGGCTCCGGGCGTCTCGAAGCGCGGCAGGTGGTAGCGCTGATCGGCCGGCGCCCGATCGCCGTGGACGAGGTCCAGCTCCACCCGCTCGGCGATCGCGAGCGTCTGATCGCAGGCCTCCGGCACCTCCGCGAAGACGGCCCGCATCTCGTCGGCGCTCTTGAGGTAGAACTCGTCGCTGTCGAACTTCAGCCGCTTGGGATCGGACTGCAGCTTCTTCTGCTGGATGCACAGCAGGACGTCGTGCGGTTTCGCGTCTTCCTTCAGGGTGTAGTGGAGATCGTTCGTGGCCACGATCGGGATCCCGAGCTCTCGCCCGAGCTCGATCTGACGACGAAGGATCGCGTGCTGGTCCGCGAGGCCGTGGTTCTGCAGCTCGATGAAGTAGCGGTCGGCCCCGAAGATGTCGCGGTAGCGGGAGGCGATGTCGCGCGCCCGCTGCTCCTGGCCCTGCAGCAGCGCAACGGACAGCTCGCTGGACAGGCATCCGGACAGGCAGATCACACCCTCCGCATGCTCGGCCATCAACTGCTTGTCCATCCGGGGACGGTGGTAGAAGCCCTCGAGGTGCGCGGCGGACACGAGGCGCAGCAGGTTGCGGTATCCGGTCTCGTTCTCCGCGAGCAGGGTGAGGTGGTGGTACTTCTGCTCGTCCTCGCCTGGCGTCCGGTCGAAGCGCGAGCCCGGGTGCGACGTACGCCTCGACGCCGATGATGGGCTTGACCCCCGAGGCCCGGCCGGCCTCGAAGAACCGCAGCGCGCCGAACATGGATCCGTGATCGGTGACCGCCACCGCCGGCATCCCGTGGTGCTGCGCCATCGAGAAGATCGTCGGCGCCGTGGGGTTGGACGCTGGGCGGCTCGATGCGGGCGGCGCCGTCCAGCAGGGAGTACTCGGAGTGCACGTGGAGGTGGACGAAACCGCTGCTCATCGTCGCTGCCGAGACCTCCTGCGGCCGGGTTTTCCACAGGATCCCGCCGACCTGTGGAGAACTACAGTCGTGTGATTCGCGAGGGACGCTCAACCTACGCTCGGGCGTCGAGGGCCGTCAAGGTCGCTGGTCGCGCGGCGGCCTCGAGCGCGCTCGCGAGGTCCTCCGGCAGTGGCTCCTCCGATCTCGATCCGCTCCCCCGTCACCGGGTGGTCGAACCCGATCCGCCACGAGTGCAGGAACGGCCGCGCGAGGCCCAGCGCTCGGGCGTCGTCGCCCCCGCCGCCGTAGCGGGCATCCCCCAGGATCGGATGGCCGATCGCGCGCAGGTGCACACGGATCTGGTGCGTGCCGCCCGGTCCGGGGCGCCGCCTCCAGCAGCGTGGCCCGACCCAGTCGCTCGCGTACCTCGAACGACCGTGGCGGCGGCGCGGCCCGGTCTCCGCCCGGACCACGACACTGCCGCCGCGCCGGCCCAGCGGGGCGTCGACCGTGAACCCATCGTGGTCGGTGGGCCCGCGCACGAGAGCGAGGTAGCGGCGGTCGATGGCGTGGCGTCGGAACGCCGCCTGCAGCGCTCGTGGGTGGCGATCGTCGGAGGCCACGATCATCAGCCCCGAGGTTCCGGCGTCGAGCCGATGCACGATGCCGCCGCGAAGCGGTCCGCCGGCCGCGGACAACGGCACGCCCGCGCCGAGGAGGCGATTGACGAGGGTCCCGCTCCGCCGATGCTCCGTGGGGTGCGTCACGAGGCCCGCCGGCTTCGCGATCACCAGCAGGTACTCGGTCCCGGAAGCGGATCGGGACGCCGCCGGGCTCCGCCGGCGACGGTGCGGTCCAGCTCGAGCTCGGCCCGGATCGTCTCCCCGCCCCCGAGCCGGAACGACTTCGGACGGCGCAGGCCGTCGACCGTCACCTCGCCGGCGGCGATGGCCCGCTGCACGTCCGCTCGGGGCACACCGAGCGCCGCCGCCACCACGACGTCCAACCGCCCGGCCTCCGCGGTGAACTCAGCCGTCGCCCGCTCCCGGCGGCGCGGCGGTGGGCGTCGGGTGCCCGCTCCGGAGCCCCGTCCAGGCCAGCAGGATCGCGCCGACCACGATCGCGCTGTCGGCGACGTTGAAGACCGGCCACGACCCGATGTCGACGAAGTCCACGACGCGGCCGCGGAACCCGGGGCCCCGCAATGCGCGATCGGTGAGGTTGCCGATCGCGCCGCCCAGCACCACCCCGAGCGCCACCGCCGTCAGCGCGTGGCGTGGCGATCGGCGGTCGCCACGATGACGCCGACACGATCACGGTCGCCGCGACGAACAACGAGCGGCGCGATCCGGCGCCGATGCTGAACGCGCCGCCGGGGTTGGTAGTGAACGTGAGCTGCACCCCGGGCAGCAGATCGATCGGCGGCCGGCCCGCCAGCGCGTGCTCGGCCCAGAGCTTCGTCAGCCGGTCCAGGAGGTACACGACTGCCGCGGAGGCGAACAGCCAGGTCGCGCTGCGGGCGCCGCGCGTCACGACGCTACCGGCGGGACTGCGCCTGAGCGTCCTTGATGCACAGGTCGACGTAGGGCAGCGCCTTGATCCGGGCCTTCTCGATCGGCTTGCCGCAGCGGTCGCAGAGCCCGTAGGTGTTGGCGTCCATGCGCTGCAGCGCCCGATCGATCTTGGACAGCAGATCCCGCACGTTGTTCCCGATCGACAGATCCCGCTCGCGCTCGAACGTGGCGGTGCCCGCGTCCGCCGTCTCGTCGTCGAACGCGACCTCGCCGCTCATGTCCGACTGCGATGCCGCGAAGGTGTTCTCCTCCAGGGTCGTGAGCTGCTCCTGGAGCTCCTGGCGCTCCGTGAGCAGGCGAGCGCGGAGGTCGTCCAGCTCCTTCTTCGTGAGGGGCGACTTCGGCGCGGTGGACTTGGTCGCTGCCATGGTCGAAGGAGGGTAGCACCCGGCCTCTGGCCGTACCACTCGCGCGCCTGCGTGTAGCATGCCTTCCACAGGCGACGACGGGAACCGCGCTGCGACGGTCGCCTCGCCCGAGCGAGCCGGGGACGGTGTGAGCCCGGCGGCGAGGTCGTCGCGGACATCGTCCCCGAGCCGCTGCCCGAACGCGCGCCACGGCGCCGCGGGAGGCGCAGCCGGGCCCCGCCCGTGATCGCGGGAGGCCGCCGCTGGAGCGGCCGGTGAGTGGCCACGGGCCGCAAGGCCCGGGGCAAGGCGGGGTGGTACCGCGGGGCAGACGCCTCGTCCCGGTCATCGGGACGGGGCGTTGTCGTGTATGGCGGGGAGGACGAGATGGGCTTCGAGCCGGTGGATCCGAAGGTGCGCTTCCCGGATCTGGAGGCGCGGATCCTGGCGTTCTGGAAGGACGCCGACGTGTACCGTCGCTCCCTCGAACAGCGCGAGGGGGCTCCGCGGTGGATCTTCTACGAAGGCCCTCCCACGGCCAACGGCCGGCCCGGCGTGCACCACGTGGAGGCCCGCGCGTTCAAGGACATCTACCCGCGCTACAAGACGATGACCGGTCACCTCGTTCCCCGCAAGGGCGGCTGGGACTGCCACGGCCTGCCGGTCGAGCTGGAGGTGGAGCGCGAGATCGGCACGACGGGCAAGCGCGACATCGAGGCCTTCGGGATCGCCGAGTTCAACCGGCGCTGCCGCGAATCGGTGACCCGCTACGTCGACGACTGGACGCGCCTGACGGAGCGCATCGGCTTCTGGCTGGACCTGGACGATGCCTACTGGACCATGAGCACGGAGTACATCGAGTCCGTGTGGTGGTCCCTCAAGCAGCTGCACGGCCGCGGCCTCCTCGCCGAGGCTGACAAGGTCACCGCCTACTGCCCCCGGTGCGGCACGGCGCTCTCGGACGCCGAGGTGGCGCAGGGGTACCGGACCGTGGAGGACCCGAGCGTGTTCGTCCGCCTGCCGGTCGTCGGGTCGGACGACCCCGACCTGGTCGGCGCGTCCCTGCTGGTGTGGACCACCACGCCGTGGACGCTGCCGGCGAACATGGGCGTGGCCGTCGACGCGTCCGCGGTGTACGCGCTCGTGGAGGACGACGGCACGCGCCTGATCGTCGCGGATGCCCTGCGACCCGCCGTGCTGGACGAGGGTTGGTCGACGGTGCGGACCGTCACGGGCGCGCAGCTGGTCGGCGTGCGCTACGAGCCGCCGTATCCGAACGTGGACGACGCCCACCGGGTCGTGGCGGCCGACTTCGTCTCGATGGACAGCGGGACGGGACTCGTGCACATGGCGCCCGCGTTCGGTCCCGAGGACCTCGAGGTCGGCCGGCGCGAAGGCTGGCCGGTGTTCAAGCCCGTCGGCGACGACGGGACGTTCACCGCCGAGGGTCCGCCCTTCGTGCGAGATCGCTTCGTGAAGGACGCCGATCCGCTCATCGTCGAGGATCTGCGCGCCCGCGGCATCCTGTTCCGCGGAGAGACGGCCACGCACACCTATCCGTTCTGCTGGCGCTGCGGCACGCCCCTGCTGAACTACGCGCGGAGCTCCTGGTACGTCCGGACCACGGAGGTGAAGGAGCGGTTGCTCCAGGCGAACGAGGAGGTCGCCTGGTATCCCGCACACATCAAGCACGGCCGGTTCGGCAACTGGCTCGAGAACAACGTCGATTGGGCGCTCTCCCGCGAGCGGTACTGGGGCACCCCCCTGCCGATCTGGCGGTGTGACGAAGGTCACCAGACGGCGATCGGGTCGCTGCGCGAGCTCGGCGAGCTCGCCGGGCGGGACCTGGACGATCTCGACCCGCATCGTCCCGGCATCGACGAGGTCACGCTCGACTGTCCCGAGTGCGGCCGGACCGCCTCGCGGGTCACCGAGGTGATCGACGCCTGGTACGACTCGGGCGCCATGCCCTTCGCGCAGTGGGCCTACCATCCCGAGCTGGGCCGAGGCGCGGAGGAGTTCGCCGGGTCCTTCCCGGCCGACTTCATCTCCGAGGCGATCGACCAGACGCGCGGTTGGTTCTACACGCTGATGGCCGAGGGGGTGCTGCACTTCGACCGGCCCGCCTACCGCACCTGCGTGGTCCCGGGCCACATCGTGGCCGCCGACGGCCGGAAGATGTCGAAGTCGGTCGGCAACATCTTCGACCCATGGGAGGCGCTCGACCGGCAGGGAGCGGATGCGCTCCGGTGGTTCATGCTCACGAACGGGTCGCCGTGGGCCAGTCGCCGCGATCGGCCACGACGTCCTCGATGACGTGCTCCGCCAGTTCCTGCTCACGCTCTGGAACGTCTACGCGTTCTTCGTCACGTACGCCACGGCCGAGGGGTTCGACCCGTCCTCACCCGCTCCGCCGGTCGGCGAACGTCCGGTGCTCGATCGGTGGGCGCGCTCCCAGCTGGCCGGCACCGTGGCGACGGTCCGCGACGGACTCGAGTCCTACGACGCCACCGGCGCCGGACGCGCGATCCAGGCCTTCGTCGACGACCTCTCGAACTGGTACGTCCGGCGGGCCCGGCGACGGTTCTGGAACCCCGGCGGCGACGCGAGCCCCGACGCCGACTCGGCCTTCCACACCCTGTACGAGTGCCTCGTCACCGTGGCGACCCTGCTGGCGCCGTTCACGCCCGTTCGTCGCGGAGGAGCTGTGGCGCAACCTCGCTGCGGGTCGGGACGGCAGGCCCGACTCGGTGCACCTCGCCGACTATCCGGACCCGGACCCGTCCACGGTCGACGGCCCGCTCGACGCGGCGATGACGGGCGCTCGCGCCGTCGTGGCGCTGGGCAGGACGATCAGGGTCGAGACCAAGACGAAGGTCCGCCAGCCGCTCGCCGAGGCCGTCGTGCACTATCCGGGCGATCACGCCGCCGTCCTGCCGCTGCTGGGCCTGGTGGCCGAGGAGCTGAACGTGAAGAAGGTGGTCTTCGCGGAGTCGGCCGACCGGTTCGGCCGGTGGCACGCGAAGCCCAACTTCCGGGAGCTCGGTCCGCGCCTGGGACCGCGCGTCCGGGAAGTCGGCCGAGGCGCTGTCACGCGACGACGGGTCGCTCGCCGGTGTATTCGCCGACGGGGGGTCCGTCATCGTCGACACGCCGTCGGGGCCGATCCCGCTCGGGCCGGACGACGTCGACCTGACCCAGGACGTGCTGGAGGGCTGGGGCGTGGCGAGCGACGGCGGCGTGACCGTCGCCCTCGACCTCGATCTCACGCCGGAGCTCCGGCGCGAGGGCGTCGCGCGCGAGCTGGTCCGCGTCGTGCAGGACGCGCGGAAGGCGGCGGGACTGGACGTGAGCGACCGGATCGTGCTGGGGATCGCCACCACGGGTGCCGTCCTCGAGGCCCTCCGTGAGCACACCGCCACGATCGCCGGCGAGACGCTGGCCGTGGAGCTTCGGGAGACGGCCGACGAGGAAGCGCCAACGGTCGAGGTGGGGTCCACGCCGGTCCGGGTGGAGCTCCGCCGGGCCTGAGGCCCGTCAGGCGGCCCGGCGCTGGGTCAGTCCTCGCCCCAGAACAGCTCCCGCAGCGAGCGGTCGCCCTCCTCGGCGGGAGCGTCTTCCGCCTCCGCGCGCCCGACCGTCGCCGGCTCCGGCTCGTCGACGCGGACCGGCTCCTCCATCGCCTCCGTCGGGCGATCGGTCGACGCGGGCACGGGGGAGGCTTCGGCCTCCGGCTCACGCGACGGCGCATCCACCCGGATCGGCTCCTCCCGCGGCGCCGGCTGCGGCGGCGGGGTCGGCTGCGGCGGCGCCACGAGCTCCGGCTCGGCGCGCTCCGGCTCGGCGCGCTCCGGTTCGGGCTGCGCGACGGCCGGTGCGGCGGTCGCCGCGCTGCCGGGCGGCGGCGCCGCGACGGGCGGTGCGGCCTGCCGGGGGGCGGGCGGCGGCGGAGCGGTGGCGGCCACGGCCGCGTCGCGCGCGTCCCTCGCCATCCCCTTGATCGACTCCGCGTGGCCCTGCACTAGGCCGGCCAGGCTCTGCAGGAACTCGCGCTCACGTCCCAGGAACGCGGAGATGGCGGCGCGATCCGCCGCCGGATCACCCGAGACGGGGGCCGATGGCTGCGACGTCCGGGCGTCCCGCAGGATCTGGGCCGCCTCGTCGCGGGCGCGGCGGATGATCTCGTCCGCCTGGCGCGACACCTCCTCGAGGTCCGGCGCTCCGATCATGGCGCCGCTGCCGGCCACCTCCTTGAGCCGGCGATTCTCCTCGACGAGGGCGGTCATGGAGTTCGTGATCTCGTCGAGGAACTCGTCCACGTCGCGCATGCGATAGCCGCCGCCCACGCGCGTGACGCCGAACTCCTTCTGCTGGATCTCCATCGGCGAGAGGCGCGACGTCGCCGGCGCGTCTGCGAAGGTCGCCTCGGGTGCATCCCTCTTCTTCCTCATGACTCCTCCTGGGTCCAGCCTAGTTGCAGATCGCGGTCCGCAGCACCAACAGGATGACGAAGGCCACGACGATGGACAGGTCGATGCCGACCCCGCCCGCGCCCACCGGCGGCACGATGCGCCGCAGGGGCTCCAGCACCGGTCGGGTGATGTCGTCGAGCAGATCGAGCGCCGCCCGGCCAGGCCCGGAGCTCGGCAGGCGCACCCCCACCAGCTGCAGGAACGAGACCACCACGAGCGCAAGCAGGATGAACGAGTACGCCGTCAGCGCGAAGCAGAGCAGGCGCACGAAGGGGTTCAGGGCCAGCAGGCTCATCGAGCGGGAAGGCTAACAGTCCGGGCGGAGCCGCCGGAGGAGGTCGCAGGCCGGTCCAGGCGTGCCCGCGCTCAGAACTGGTTGTAGAACGCGCCGCCCGCGATGCGCTCCCGATCCTCGGCCGAGACCTCGACGTCGGTCGGGGACAGCAGGTACACGCGGTTGGCGATCATCTCGATCTTGCCGTCGAGTCCGTAGACGAGCCCAGACGCGAAGTCCACCAGTCGTCGTGCGATGGTGTCCTCCGTGCTCTGCAGGTTCATGATGACCGCGGTGCCGTCCTTGAACCGATCCGCCACCTCGCGGGCTTCGTTGAACCGCTTGGGCTCGGACTTGTGGATCGCGGACGCGCCGGAGGCGGGACGCGCGGTGGGCATGGTGCGGACAACGCCCTCTGCCTCGGCGGAGACGTCGCGGACCGCCTGCGGGCGCATGCGGCGCACGGGTGCCGGCTCCGCCTCGGGGAGCTCCTCGACGAACTCCTCGTCCTCCTCCACCAGGCCCAGATAGTTGAGCGTCTTCTTCCACACGCCGGCCATGACTCCTCCCTACTGCGGCGTTCGGGGACCGAACAACGCCGTTCCGATGCGGACCATCGTAGCGCCTTCCTCAGCCGCGACCTCGTAATCCAACGACATCCCCATGGAAAGTTCCAGCACCCGGGGGTCGTGCTCGCGGAGCCGGTCCCGCAGGGTACGGAGCCGTGCGAAGAAGGGCCGCCCGTCCTCCGGGTCGGTGGGGATCGGGGGCAGCGTCATCAGCCCCGTCAGCGCGATCCCCTCCATCGCGCCCACCTGCCGGGCGAACGCGTCGAGCTCCTCGGGGGGGACGCCGGTGCGCTCCCCGGTCAGGTCGACCTCGATCAGGGCCTCGATCTGCCGGCCGGCCTCCGCCGCTCTGCGGGCGAGCCGCTGCGCCGCCCGGGGTGCGGCGAGAGTCTGCACCACGTCGGCCGCGGCGGCGACGTGATGGGCGGAGCCGCTCTGCAGCGTGCCGATGAAGTGCCACCGGGCGCCCGCCACGTCCGGTCGCATCGCCCGGAGCTCCCGCACGTAGTTGTGGCCGACGTCGGACGCCCCGGCCTCGACGATCCAGCCGACGGCCTCGGCCGCGACGGTCTTGGCCGCCGCCACGATCCGGACCGAGTCCGGCTCGCGTCCCCCGCGCTCGCACGCCGTCCGGAGGCCGCCGCGGATCGTGTCGAGGTTGGCCAGCACCTCGGCGCGGGTTCCGGTGCTCATGTCGCCCTGGGGATCACGGTTCCGATCATGGCCGCGAATCTACTCAGGACCGTCGACCCGGGCACGTCGGCCCGGGGACCCCGACCGGGGACATGGAACGGGGGCGGGGAGGCACGGTCCCTCGGCCAAGAGGCGGGGGAAGGTCGCCTCCTGTCGATCCGTCGCCTCCCCGCCCCCACGATGTGGGCCGCGCGGGACGTGCCGGTCGTCAGCTCTTCAGGAAGTCCGGGATGTCGAGGTCCTCCTCGGCATCGAACGACACCGGCTCCGGTGATGGGGCGAAGACGTCGGCGTCGTCGTCCTCCACGATCGTGGGGGACGGGTCGGCCGACTCGATCCGCACCGGCTCCTCGAGCAACCGCGACAGCCGGCTCTCGAAGTGGCTCTGCTGCGGCGTCATGACCTTGTCGAAGCCCGCCGCCACGACGGTGACCCGGACCTCCTCGCCCAGGGCGTCGTCGACGACCGCGCCGAAGATGATGTTGGCGTCGGGGTGGGCTACCCGCGTGATCGCGTCGGCCGCCTTGTTGACCTCGTGCAGCGTCAGATCGGTGGGACCGGCGATGGAGAGCAGCACGCCCTTGGCGCCGTCGATCGAGGACTCCAGCAACGGCGAGCTGATGGCCGCCTTCGCCGCCTCCTCCGCCCGGTCCTCCCCCGACCCCAGACCGATGCCCATCAGGGCCGAGCCGGCGCCCGTCATCACCGTCTTCACGTCGGCGAAGTCGAGGTTGATCAGGCCCGGCGTCGTGATGAGCGACGTGATGCCGTCAACGCCCTGATACAGGACCTGGTCGGCCATCCGGAAGGCGTCCACCATCGGCGTGTTGGGATCGGAGACCTGGAGCAGCCGGTCGTTGGGGACGACGATCAGGGTGTCGACCGCCTTCTTCAGCTCGGTGATGCCGACGTCGGCCTGGGTGGCCCGCTTGCGGCCCTCGAACCCGAACGGGCGCGTGACCACGCCGATCGTCAAGGCGCCGAGGTTGCGGGCGATCTCCGCCACCACGGGTGCGCCACCGGTGCCCGTGCCGCCGCCCTCGCCGGACGCGATGAACACCATGTCCGCGCCCTTGAGGATCTCCTCGATCTCGTCGCGGTGCTCGTCCGCCGCGCCGCGGCCGACCTCCGGATCGGAGCCGGCGCCGAGCCCGCGCGTGGTCTCGCGGCCGATGTCCATCTTCACCTCGGCGTCCGACATCAGCAGCGTCTGCGCATCGGTGTTCACGGCGATGAACTCGACGCCCCGGAGGCCTGCCTCGATCATCCGGTTCACCGCGTTCACGCCGCCGCCGCCGATGCCCACGACCTTGATGACGGCGAGGTAGTTCTGAGGAGACTCCATCATGTCGATCCGCCCTCCGCGCTCGGGTGTGAACCCGATCTCACCTGGGGAAACGCCGTACTCGACGGTTCAACCGTAACCGTGAAGTTCAACGTTATTGTTATATCCACCTCACGTTGAACTTGGCAACGCTATCGAAAAGGTGCTGGTCCGTCAAGCGCAACGGTGACGTTCGCGATCGCGCGTTGCTCGATGCGATGACAGCTCCCGATCAAGGGGTCGCGACCACGCCACCGGCGAGCCGGGCGGTGGGCGCGCCGGGGACCGACACGTCGATCTCCCGAACGTCCGCCCGCTCCTGCTCCGCCCATGCGAGCACCGCAACCAAGGCCTGCGCCTTCTCCACCGCCTCCCCCGTGTCGCCGTACGCCACCGGGATCCCTCGCTCCAGGTCGAGCGTCACCAGGCCCTCGGCATCGACGGTGAGGCCGTCGACCCGAGCCCGGAGCCCCGGCGACATGGCCCCCAGGAGCCGCCCGCACAGCGTCACGACGTCGTCGCCGGGGACGGCCACGGTGACGGTCGGGAGATCCGGGGCGGCCGTCGGCGTCTCCAGGATCACCCCGTCGGCCGCCACCACCTCCCACCCGGCGTGCGTCTCGACGGCGCCCACCGGCAGCCGCTCCGTGATCCGCACGAGGATCGCGTCCGGCAGATCGGTGTGGACGTCCGCCCGCGCGATCCAGGGGTCCGCCTCAAGGGCCCGTTCAGCCGCGGCCTCGTCGAACCACACCACGTTCACTCCGTCGCCGATGCCGCCGATCTCCAGCACGCGTTCGGGGCTCAGATGGCGCGCCCCCTCCACGGTGCGGTGATCGGCGCCGAACAGCGGAGATCGAAGGACACCCAGGGCGCCGGCGGCGAGGAGCAGTGCCGAGCCCGCCGCCACCGCGACCCAGCGCCGCCGGCGCGCAGGGGCCGAGCCCGGGCCTGGCGTTCGGAGAGCCGGCGAGGCCGGCGGGATCGGCGAGGGCTGGGACATCAGAACGAGCCCACGAGGCGAACCTCGGGCTCGAGCTGCACGCCGGCGGAGGACGAGACCAGGGACCGCACCTCGTCGATCAGGCGCACGACGTCGGCGGCGCGAGCGCCTGGCCCCGCCACGATGAAGTTCGCGTGCTTCGTCGAGACGAACGCCCCGCCCACGCGCCGGCCCTTGGCTCCCGCCGCCTCGACCAGTCGAGCCGCGTGGTCCCCTGTCGGATTCGTGAAGACGCTGCCGCAGTTCGGCTCCGCGAGCGGCTGCGTGGCGCGGCGCCACTCCCGCACCTCGTCCATCGTCGTCCCGGATCGCAGCGGCAACGCCTGGCGCGAGCCGGACGCGGGCGCCGATCACGACCGAATCCTCCCCCATCGACGATCGCCGGTAGCCGAAGCCCGCATCGGCGGCGGACATCGGCGTCGAGCGGCCCTCGCGAAGGTGGAACAGCTCCACGGTGTCCACGACCTCGGCGATCTCGTGCCCGTGCGCGCCGGCGTTCATCCACACCGCCCCGCCGAGCGTCGCGGGGATCGCGACACCGAACTCGAGACCGGCGAGCCCGTGACGCAGGGCCACGCCCGCAAGCGCGGGCAGCGGCATCGACGCCCCCGGCCGTGAGGGTCGATCCGTCGCGGGCGCTCCACCGGTAGCTCCTGCCGAGCCGCAACACGAGGCCGGCGAACCCACCATCGGCGACGAGCACGTTCGATCCCTTCCCGAGGACGACGAACGGGAACGCCCGTCTCGACGATCGCACGACCCGCCTCGGCGAGGTCGTGCTCGGACTCGGGCTCGAGGTAGAGCGCCGCGGGCCCCCCGATCCGGAACGTCGTGAGCGGCGCGAGCGGGAAGTCGGTCCGAACGCGGTCTCCGAGCGAGGCCCGCAGGATGTCGGTCGCGCGGCGGAGATCGCCGGTCACCCGGCCTCCCGGATCCGCTCCAGCGCCTCGTCGCCCAGCATCCACACGTCACCGCACCCCATGGTCAGTACGAGGTCGCCCGCCCTGACCTCGCGCTCGAGGAACCTGGCGACGTCGGGCCGGTGCGGGAGGTAGACGATGCGGGGCCGGCGGGAGGATTCGGCGATGCCGTCCACGACGAGCTTGCCCGTCACCCCGGGGATCGGCTCCTGCGCGGCCCCGTCCACATCCGTCACGACCACCACGTCCGCCTCGGTGAGGCTCGCGCCCAACTCCCGCCAGAGCGCCTGCGTTCGCGAGTATCGATGTGGCTGGAAGACGGCGAGGAGCCTCCGGGGTCCGGTGCCGCGGGCAACGCCGAGCGTGACCGCGAGCTCCGTGGGGACGTGGCCGTAGTCGTCGTAGAACTCCGCTCCGCGAACCGACCCTCGGTGCTCGAACCGCCGCCGCACCCCCTGGAAGGAGGCGAGCGCCGCTGCGGCCCGATCGGCCGGCACGCCCACGAGCCCGGCGGCGGTGAGCGCGGCCGCGGCGTTCAACAGCATGTGCGAGCCGTCGACCGACAGGTCGACGGAGACGGGCGGGCCGCCCTCCCGGGACTGGATCGTGCCGCGCGCCCCGCCGGGACCCTCCGCCTCCACACGCAGCCTGACGTCGTTGTCCTCGCCCACGCCGTAGGTCACGACGTCGCGCCCGGCGAGCGCCGCGGCGGCGCGCACCCCCGCATCGTCGCCGCATGCCACGACC
Source organism: uncultured Actinomycetes bacterium (assembly GCA_963832225.1). Taxonomy (GTDB): domain Bacteria; phylum Actinomycetota; class UBA4738; order UBA4738; family HRBIN12; genus JALYMB01. The sequence continues at coordinate 55,365 of CAWHTI010000001.1, read as the reverse complement.
TCGCGGCATCGCTGCATGAACGCTGCGAACGCCGCCTCGATCTCCGGCGCACCTCCCGGATAGAAGTCGACGTGATCGACCTCGACATTGGTCACGATGCCGATCGCCGCGCGCGGAAGGAGGAAGGACCCGTCGCTCTCGTCCACCTCCACCACGAACAGACCGCCCTCGCCCGCCCTGGCACCGCTGCCGATCTCGTTGAGGTCCCCGCCCACGACGAACGTCGGATCCAGCCCCTCGCGCTCCAGGATCACCGCCAGCATCGAGGTCGTCGTGGTCTTGCCGTGGGTACCCGCCGACCGCGATCACCTGCAGCCCCTCTCCCGCGGCGGCGAGCAGCCTGCGCTCGCGCCCAGACGGGGATGCGCCGCGTCCCGCGCCGCGACGAGCTCCGGGTTGGTGGCGCGGATCGCGCTCGAGATCACGACGGCGTCGGGATCGCCGATCCGCGCGCCGTCGTGGCCGACCGCACACGACCGCACCAGCGGTCGCGAGCTCCCGCGAGCCCCTTCGAGTCCTTCAGGTCCGACCCGCTGACCTCGATCGCCGCGCGCCAGGAGCAGCTTCGCGAGGTTCCGCATGCCCGCGCCGCCGATGCCGATCATGTGCACACGGCGCACCCCGCGGAGCTTCGGCACGTCGAGCGTCGGGATGCTGCCGGGCGGCGGCGATGTAGACGGGTCACTCACGCGGCGACCTCCGACACGAGCAGAGCGAGCTCGGCGCCGGCGTTCGGCCTCGCCCATGCGGCGGCGGCGGCGGCCATCCTGGCGCGGCGCGGCGCATCGTCCACGAGCCGGGCGATGCGATCCGCGAGGTCGTCCGGGCGCAGCTCCGCGTCCGGGAGCAGCTCGGCCGCGCCTGCGCGCTCGAGCTCGCGTGCGTTCGCGGTCTGATGATCGTTCGTCGCGTGCGGATACGGGACCAGGATCGAGGCGAGCCCGCACACCGTGAGCTCCGCGATGCTCGTTGGCGCCCGCGCGGGCCACCACGGCGTCCGCGGCGGCGTAGGCAAGCTCCATCCGATCCAGGTACGGCAGTGCCCGCACGCGCAGCCGCATCTCGCGCGCCGCCGACTCCCCGACGGTCGCCAGATGACGAGGACCGGTCAGGACGACGAGCTGCAGGTCCGAGCGATCGCGCAGATGGTCGAGGGCTGCCGCCACCGTACGGTTCAGGTGCAGTGCGCCGAGGCTGCCGCCGAAGACCAGCACCGTGGCACGACCGGCCTCGAGGTCGAGCGTGGCGAGGGCCTCGGCCCGCAGCGACTCACGCCCGGCCGGGACGCCGAGGATCCCCCGACGCACCGGGTCACCAGTCACCACGGTCCGAACGCCGCGGGGCAGCCGCGACGCGGCGTCGGCGAACGAGAGCGCAATCGCGCGGGCGCCGCGCGCGAGAACCCGGTTCGCCAGTCCGGGAACCGCGTTCTGCTCGTGCAGCACCACCGGTCGCCGGCGCCACCGTGCCGCCAGGACGGGCGGCACGCTCACGTAGCCGCCCATGCCCACGACCACGTCGGCCCGTGCGACGTACGGGCGGCAGGCGCGCAGCGATCGCAGGGCGACCGCCGGCACGCGCAGCGTGTCGGCCGAGACCCGCCTGGCGAGGGGCATGGCCTCGATCGGGGCGAACCGGAACCCTGCCTCGGGGAACAGCCGCGCCTCCATGCCGTCGGCGGTGCCCGAGGAAGAGCACGTCGTGGCCCGAGGCCGCGAGCTCCTGTGCGAGGGCGATCGCCGGGAAGATGTGGCCGGCCGTGCCGCCGCCGGCGATCACGACGTTCACGAGCGGACCGTCGCGCGGGCGCCGCGGCCGGCCGGCCGAGCGCGCGCCGGCGCGTGCGACGCTCGCCAGCACGCCGACCGCCGCCAACGTCACGACGAGCGCGGACCCGCCGAACGACACGAACGGCAGCGGCACACCGGTGATCGGCAGCAGGCCGGTCACCGCACCGAGGTTCACGAGCGCCTGCAGGCCGAACCATCCCGTGATCCCCGCCGCCAGGAGCCGGCCGAACGTGTCGGGGGCTCGGACGGCGATCCGGATGCCGGCGTAGATCAGCAGCGCGAACAGAGCGATGACCACGCACTCCCCGGCGAGACCGAGCTCCTCGCCGAGGATCGCGAAGATGAAGTCCGTGTGCGCGTTCGGCACCGATCCCCACTTCTGCCGACTCGATCCGAGGCCGACGCCGAACCACCCGCCGGAGCCCAGCGCGATGTAGCCCTGGATCAGCTGGTATCCGGCGCCGCTCGGATCGGCGCCGGGGTTCGTGAACGAGAGGAACCGGTCCCGGCGATATCCCTCGCCGAAGATGAGCGCGACGGACATCAGGACTCCGGTGATCCCGCCGATCGCCAGCCACCGCATCCGGACGCCCGCGACGAACAGCAGCAGGAACACGCTGCCGCACAGGATCACGGTGGTCCCGAGGTCGCGCTGCAGGATCACGATGAACGCGATCACCGCGGTGACGGGCAGGATCGGCACGATCACGTGTCGCAGCTCGTCGAGCCGGCGCCACTTCCCCGCGAGCACCGCCGCCGCGAACATCAGCAACGCCAGCTTCGCGAGCTCGGACGGCTGCAGCGAGATGGATCCGACGTAGAGCCAGCGGGAGGCCCCGTAGGCGGCGCGGCCGGCCGTGAGCGCGAGGATCAGCAGGACCACCGTTACCACCAGCAACGGGAGGGCGAGCCGCCGCCACACCGTGTGCGGCAGCCGGCCCACCGCCAGCAGGCCGACGACGCCGACGACGGCGTAGATCACCTGTCGGTTGAAGAAGAGGAAGCTCGAACCGAACTCCGCGTAGGACGTCACGGAGCTCGCGGACAGCACCATGACGATGCCGGTCGCGGTCAGCAGCGCCGTCGGGACGAGCAACAGGGTCAGGCTCGTCCGCAGGGCGGTCGCCGGATCCCGATCCGGCCGCCGCTCCGGCACGAGCCGCAGGGCGGGGCCTCGTCGAGCGGAGCGCACGGCGCTCCTGGACCGTGGCGATCGCCCCGCCGATGCGGGAGCCGTGGTGCGCCGGGCCGTCGACCGCGGCGCCCGGGCGCCGGTGGCGCGGCGATCAGCCACGGGCACCCACCTCGTGCGCGAGCGCCCGGGCGGCGGTGGCGAACCGATCGCCTCGTTCGGCGTAGTCGTGGAACATGTCCCAGCTCGCGCAGGCGGGGGCGAGCAGGACCGCGCCACCCGACGGCACGAGCCGGTGCGCGGCCACCACGGCCTCCTCGATCGAGCCGGCCGGCTCGGCCGGGACCACGCCGTCGAAGAGCTTGAGCAGGTCCGGAGCGGCCTCACCGATCGCCACGAGTGCCGCGATCCGACCGCGCGCGCCGAGGAGCGGCGACAGATCCACGCCCTTGGCGCGGCCCCCCGCGATCAGTACCGCGTCGTGCACCGCGGCGAGCGCGGCGAGCGTCGCGTGCACGTTGGTGGCCTTCGAGTTGTCGATGAATCGCACACCGTCCACCACCGCGACCGTCTCGCCGCGATGCGCGAGCGGCTCGAACCCAGCGATCCCCGCCGCCACCGAGTCGGGCGTCACCCCGAACGCGAGGGCGGCCCCGGCGGCCGCCGCGGCGTCGGCCCGGAAGCCGGCGCGATCCCCATCCACCCATCCGAGGCGCGCCCCCTGGCCGATCCGCGACACCAGCTCCCCATCGGGGTCGTAGCCGATCTCGCCGTCGACCGGGCGGATCGTGCGGAACCACCGCACCGGGCAGGGCGCGGCCCACGACACCCCGGCCGCGACCGGGTCGTCGCGGTTGCCGATGTGTGTACATGCAGGACGAGGATCTGGACACGAGCTACTACCGGGACGACCAGAATCGATCTGAACGAGCTGCTGCGGGAACAGTTCTATCTTGCGCTGCCGATGAAGCCGCTGTGCCGTGACGACTGCAGGGGACTGTGTCCGCAGTGCGGGACCAACTGGAATAACGGGGCGTGCGCGTGCACGACCGAGTGGGAGGACCCCGGCCTGGCCGCGCTTGAAGGGGCTGGTCAGGGAGGAATCGTAGGAATGCCAAATCCGAAACGTCGACACTCGAAGACACGCACCGCCAAGCGCCGCACGCATGACGCGCTGACCGCAGTGACGACGGGAATGTGTCCGCAGTGCCACGCGCCGAAGGCGCCGCATCAGATATCTCCCCACTGTGGGTTCTACAAGGGCCGAGCCGTTCGACCTGTCAACGAAGAATAGAGCCGCTTCGCAGTGATCCGCATTGCGGTTGACGCGATGGGCGGCGATTGCGCGCCCGACACCATGGTCGACGGCGCCGTTGCCGCCGCGCGGCACCTCGACACCGAGATCCTTCTCGTCGGCGCTGCCGACCGCGTCAAAGCCGCCCTCGTTCCTCATGGTCACGCCGGTCGTCAACGCATTCGCGTTGCTGAGCTACGGGCGCCTGGGAGATCCAGTCTAGCCGCGGTCTTCGCGCCGATTCGCGAGGTTCGCGGCGCCCGGAGCTCGAGCCCTCACCCCAGCTTCAGTAATACAGCGAGTCGCGCTGCTCGTCGACAAGGCGCCGGCCGATCGCGTGCGCGAGCGGGACGAGCTCTCGATCGAGCGCCGCCGCTCGCGCGGCGTCGAGCACCACGCGGGGCTCGCGCGCGGCTCGTTCCTCGAGCAGCCGGATCCGCTGTGCCATCGGTGGATGGCTTGCGAACAGGCGCGCCGCCTCGAGTCGCGCGACACGGCGCCGGCGCTCGCGCTCGCGGGGCGGCACCGACGTGAATGCGCGCGTCACGTCGCGCAGAACTTCGCCAGGCTCGACGTCGCCGTGCGCGGCATGCTGCACGACCGAACGAAAGGTGGGCTCGAGCAGCGTCTTCTCGGACAGCGCGACGGTCGGCTCGGTCCCGGCCACCTCAGCCGCGAGCGCATCGGCCAGGAACTCGGCCCGCTGACTATCGCGGAGCACGAGGTGAAGCTCGAGCAGCAGGAGGCCGAGCACCGGTCGCGAGAGCACCCACATCGCGCCGTTCGCTAGGGCGTCGATCCCATTGAACTCCCACTCCCCGCCCTGGTCGGGTGCGAGCAGGAGGTAGAGCTGCTCGAGCGCACCGATCGCAGATCCGACGATCAGACCGCGCGTCGAGTCGCCGTTCCTCGCATGCGCCAGCTCGTGCGCGACGAGGGCCACGCGTTCCTGCGGCTCCAACCCGGCCAGCAGCGGGCCGCCGAGCCTGAGCACGCGCTTGCGCCGGATACCCACGATGCTCCACGACGCGTTGAACGAGTGATCCACCGCGACGACGTCGACCCTGGGCGTCGCAAGGGCCTCCGCCACGTCGTCCGCAAGCGCGTAGAGCGTGGGCACTTCCCCGCGGTGGTGGGTTCCCTCCTCCGGCAGCTCCCCGAACCGGGGACGCATCAAGATCGCCGCAGCCGCCATCAGTGCCCCGGCGGCGATCAAGAACGGGTTCGGGAACGTGAGCGCAACGAGCGCGATCCCGCCGACGCCGAGACCGAGCCAAAACGCATGCACGAACAGGGCGACGCCGTACGCGGCGAGTTTCGCCGGCGTCAGTCGCGGCTCGAGCCGCTCCTCGGCGAGCAACCGGGCGGCCAGTCGCTCGCCCAGACGGCGGCCCGCGGCGTCGTAGATCCTTCCGAGGCGCCCGGGCGTCGGGATCGGCTCCGGCGCGTTCAGGTTCCAGTCGCACTCGTGACACCACGTGACATAGCCGTCCGCGACGGGCAGCGTCGTCCCGCACTGCGGGCACGCACGCTCTGTGGCGACCGCCATGACCTCCCGAACGATGCCAGACGGCTGCGCCCGCTCTGCACGCGCGGCAGTAGCCTCCTCGGCGTGGCGGCGCGGCTTCCGGTGGCGGGGCTCCTTCCCGACTAGTGGCCCTGTACCTCACGGAGGACGACGTCGGCGAGCTCCTGACGCCGGAGCACGCTGTCGGGGAGGTCGAGGCGTGCTTCGAGCGGATGGCGCGCGGCGCGGTCGAGAACCATCCGCGCTACCGCCTGCGGCTTTCCGGCGGTCGGCTCGCCGTGATGGCGGCGGCGGATCTCGAGCTTGGGTACGCGGGTGTGAAGACCTACGCGGGCTTCGGCTACGACGACGTGCGGTTCGTCGTCGTGCTCTTCGAGACGACGCGGGCCGAGCTGGCGGCCGTCGTGGACGCGAACAAGCTCGGCCAGCTTCGGACCGGGGCGGCCAGTGGCGTCGCGGCGAAGCATCTCGCACGCGCGGGCGCGAGGACCCTCGGCGTGATCGGCTGCGGCTGGCAGGCCGAGTCGCAGGTGGCCTGCATCCGTGCGGCGGTGCCGTCGATCGAGCACGTGATCGCGTACTGCAGGACCGAGGAGCGGCTCGAGGAGTTCTGCGCGAAGGTGGGCGCAGAGGCGGGCGAGTCGCACCGCGACCCGGCGGCCGCGGACGTCGTCGTCACGGTCACGACTGCCCGCGACCCTGTGCTCCGCGGCGAATGGCTCCAGCCGGGCGCCCTCGTCTGTGCGGTGGGGGCGAACGACGGCCGCGCCCGCGAGCTCGACAACGAGGTGCTCCGGCGCGCCGCCTTCGTCTGCTGCGACTCCCTGGAGCAGGCGCGGATCGAATCCGGCGACTTGATCGAGCCGGTGGAGCAGGGCGTGCTCGACTGGCTCGAGGTGCACGAGCTGCACGAGGTGGTCGCGGGCGAGGTGCAGGGCCGGCAATCGGACGCCGACGTGATCGTGTTCAAGTCGAACGGGATCGCAGCCTGGGACGTGGCGGCGGCGGCCGCGGCCGTCGAGCGGGCGCGCGAGCGCGGCGTCGGCCGGGAGCTCTAGCCGGAGGCGCCGACTTCGGCCTTGGCCGATTCGGTCACGTCTCGGCCGAGAGCCTGAATCAGCTCGGGCCGGTCGAGCAGGCGGGCACGCTGCGACGGCGTCGTGCGATTGATCAGGTACCGGTCCTCGAGGATCTCGTTCAGCGACCGGCCGCGGTTGTGCTCGCGGATCACGTACGTGACGAGGTGCTCCTCCGCGCTCGACCGGGTGAACAAGAACGTGAAGGGATTGCGGAAGAGATTGCCGAGCCGACCCACGCCTCGATTCTATTTATCCTTGCGTCGTGCGGCGGCAAGACACCTCGGGCCGGTTCGCGGAGCGCGTGCTGAACGGGGTCGACGACGCCGGATCCGCCGAGCGGATCGTGATCTGGATCGAACGGAAGCCCGGTGCGCTCTGGGCAGTGGGCCGCGCGGTCAACCCGCAGCACCGGCCGAGTGACGCGCCGCACCCAGACGACTGGGTGTTCGAGGGCTACGAGCTGGAGGACGCGCTCGAGGCGGCGAACGCGACGCTGGAGGACGACGTGAGCGTCCTCGAGCAGGACGGCAGCGACCTGCGAGTGGCGCCGTTCAAGCGGCAGGAAGTCCTGAAGCCGCTCGAGCGCTGGTTCTTCGGCCGCCGCTAGGCGGAACCCTTGCCGGTCGCGGGCCATTCGAGGTCCGCGTTCGGGATCGGGTCGCCGTGCGGGTCGTGCGTCGGGAAGCCGAGCGCCCGGTCGATTCGCGCCTCCAGCTCCTCCGACAGCGCGTGCTCGAGGCGGTCCGCTTCATCGTGCACTTCGTCCACGTGCAGGCCGAGCGTCTCGGCGAGGTACAGCTCGAGGAGACGGTGATGCCGGATCACCTCGACGGCGACGCGCTCACCGGCCGACGTGAGACGGACTCCTCGGTACGGCGAGTGCTCGACCAGGTCGAGCGCGGCAAGTTTCTTCACCATCTCGCTGGCGGATGCGGGTGAGACGCCCTGGGCGCGCGCGAGGGACGTCACCGAGACGCGGTCGCCCTCTTCGCCCGAGCTTGTAGATCTCGCGGAGGTAGTGCTGAATCGCCTCGCTGAGCGCGGCTTTGGCCATCAGCTCAGTCTAGGAGGGTTTGCTCGGCCCGTTGTCTGCGAGGCTCGCGCGGACCGGTGCTAGCCTCCCGCCGCTCATGCTGATCCGCCTCGGGCACAGCCCGGATCCCGACGACGCGTTCATGTTCTGGGCCCTCGCCGAGGACCGCGTGGATGCGCGCGGGTTCGAGTTCGAGCACGTGCTGCGGGACATCCAGACGCTCAACGAGTGGGCCCTCGAAGGGCGCCTGGAGGTGACGGCGATCTCGCTGCACTCGTACCCGTTCGTGCAGGACACCTACGTCCTGCTGCCGCACGGCGCGAGCATGGGCTCGGGGTACGGGCCCGTGGTGGTCGGCCCGGACGCGATGACGCGCGAGCAGCTCCGCGGGATCGAGATCGCCGTGCCGGGCACGATGACGACTGCGTTCCTCGTCCTGAAGATGTTCCTGGGCGGCGAGTTCTCGTACCGCGTGGTGCCGTTCGACGAGATCCTCGACGAGGTGCTCGACGGACGGGCCGCAGGCCGGGCTCTTGATCCACGAGGGGCAGCTCACCTACGCGGCGCAGGGCCTGAAGAAGAGCGTCGACCTGGGCGAGTGGTGGCTGCTCGAGACGGGGCTCCCGCTGCCGCTGGGCGTGAACGTCGCGCGGCGCGACCTCGGCGAGGAGACCCTGCGCGAGCTCTCGGACGTGCTCCGGGACTCGATCCGCGCCGGGCTCGACAACCGGCAAGAGGCGATGCAGTACGCGCTCAAATTCGGCCGGGGGCTCGATACGGCGCTTGCCGACCGCTTCGTCGGCATGTACGTGAACGACCTCACGTGCGACTACGGGGAAGAGGGGCGGCAGGCGGTGCAGGAGCTGCTCAGCCGCGCGGAGGCCATTCGTGCCTTTCCCGAGCCCGTGCGCGTCGAGTTCGTCTCCTAGTCGACGACGTCCCAGCCGTCGGGGAGCGGGAGCGGCTCCCACTCGGGCGGCGGTCGCCAGTCCTCCCAGCGGGTCGGCCACGGGCGATCGGCCATGACGCGCTCGCCCTCCGCGCGAACGGCCGCTGCCTCCTCCGCGCCGAGCACGCCGAGCGCCTGCATCTCGGCGAAGTCGTCCTCGTCCTTCCAGTGCGGAGTCCCGTCGGGGTCGACGACGACGTCGAGCGCCCAGTCCGTCGAGTCCCAGCCGAGCCTCGTCCGCCGGAGGGGCGCCTGGAGGTTCACGTACCAGCGGAAGAAGGACCAGTCCTCGCGCCACCAGACCTCGACCGTGTGCGACTCGTCGGGACGGATCAGCTTCAGCACGTGCGCGCTGTCCCACACGTGGTGGATCGGCGGGTCGCCGCGGACCCACCGCTCGAGATACCGGCCCTCGGCGTCGCGTCCCATGTGCACGCCCTCGTTTCCGGGGCCGTTGTAGAAGACGAGGCGCCCGTCCTGCTTGGCGACGAAGTGGAACGCGAATGCCTGCCGGACCCGCCCGCAGTACACGCTGCGAAGAAGAACCGGGTGACCGGGCTGCACGGCCGGCCACTGTAGGGATGCCGTGTGAAGGGCGAGTTAGCACCACAGTCGTCGCCAGTCTGCGGCTCGGTACGGTGTCCACGTGAGCCGCGCAGTCGTCATCTCGGCCGTTCGGACACCAGTGGGTCGGTACGGCGGCGCGCTCGCGAACGTGCGGCCGGACGACCTCGCCGCCGCCGCGATCGCCGCAGCCGTCGAGCGCGCCGGTATCGATCGGGCGGAGATCGAGGACGTGTACTTCGGCTGCGCCAACCAGGCGGGCGAAGACAATCGGAACGTCGCGCGGATGGCGGTGCTGCTCGCCGGCCTCCCCGAGTCGGTCGCCGGGGTCACCGTCAACCGGCTCTGTGCGTCGGGTCTGTCCGCGGTCGTGTCCGCGTGCCACGCAGTTGCGGCCGGTGACGGCGACCTCTTCGTCGCGGGCGGCGTCGAGTCGATGAGCCGCGCGCCGCTCGTCATGGCGAAGCCGGACAAGGCGTTCCCCCGTGGCGACCGCATCAGCTACGACAGCACCCTCGGCTGGCGGTTCCCGAACCCGCGGCTGGAAGAGCTGTTTCCCCTGGAGTCGATGGGCGCGACCGGGGAGAACGTCGCCGGGCGGTGGGACGTGTCCCGAGAGGAGCAGGACGCCTTCGCGCTCCGCTCGCAGGGCCGTTGGGCCGACGCGACCGCCGAGGGACGCCTGGCCGACGAGGTCGTCCCGATCGGCGACCTCGAACGCGACGAGCATCCGCGGCCGGACACGAGCCTCGAGAAGCTCGCGTCGCTGAAGCCGGCGTTCAGGGAAGGCGGAACGGTCACGGCCGGCAACTCGAGTGGGATCAACGACGGGGCGGCGGCGCTCGTGATCGCAAGCGAGGACAGGGCGCGCGCGCTCGGGGTCGAGCCACTGGGCGCTTTCGTCGCGAGCGCGGTCGCCGGTGTCGATCCCCGCGTGATGGGCATCGGCCCGGTTCCGGCCGTACGCAAGGTCCTTGCGCGCGCGAGGATCGAGGCGTCAGACCTCGACCTCGTCGAGCTGAACGAAGCGTTCGCGTCCCAGAGCATCGCGGTGATCCGCGAGCTCGGCCTCGATCCCGACCGCGTGAACGTCAACGGCGGAGCGATCGCGATCGGCCACCCGCTCGGGATGAGCGGCGCGCGGCTCGTGGTGACGCTGCTGCACGAGCTCCGGCGACGTGGCGGCAGGTACGGGCTCGCCACGCTCTGCGTCGGTGTCGGGCAGGGCCAGGCCGCGCTCTTCGAGCGCCGGTAGTGCTGCTCGGGATCGCCGAGCTCGTCGTCGGGCTGTCCGGGCTTGCGCTCGCTCTTGCCGGCTTCGGCTTCTTTCCGCCGCTGCACGGGGTTGTCGCCCGCTCGCCGCGGGGACGCGCCGTGTACGGCCTGCTCGCCTTCTTCGCCACGTTCATGATCGGCTCCGGCCTCCGCGAGCTTCTCTAGGAGGGCTTAGGTATCGTCCGGCCGCGATGGCGGTCGCCACCCAGCGCGAGTACGGCCTCTTCATCAACGGCGAGTCGACGGAGCCTGCCTCCGGCGAGATCCGTGACCTGACCGAGCCCGCGACCGGGGAGCCCCTGGCGCGCGTGGCGATGGCCGGCGAGGAGGACGTCGACCGGGCCGTCGGCGCAGCCCGCGCCGCGCTCGCGGGCGACTGGATGAAGACCTCGCCGACCGAGCGCTCGCGGCTCCTGCACGCGCTCGCGGACGCGATCGTCGCGAACCGCAAGGAGCTGACCGAGCTCGAGTCGCGCAACGTGGGAAAGGCGATCTCGCAGGTCAAGGGCGAGGTCTTCCAGGCGGCGGAGAACTTCCGCTTCTTCGCCTCTGCGATCGCGACGATCAGCGGTCGCTCCAACCCGCTCGGCGGCTCGCTCCTCTACTACACGCTGAAGGAGCCGGTCGGAGTCTGCGCGCAGATCGTCCCCTGGAACTACCCGCTGATGATGGCGGCCTGGAAGCTGTCGCCCGCGCTTGCCGCCGGGTGCACCGTCGTCCTCAAGCCGGACCCGGCGACGCCGCTGACGGCGCTCCGCCTGGCCGAGCTCGCCGCGGAGGTCGGCTTCCCGCCGGGCGTGATCAACGTCGTCCCCGGCGACGGGCCTACGACCGGGGCGTACCTGGTGCAGCACCCGGACGTGGACAAGGTTGCGTTCACCGGCTCGACCGCGACGGGCGGCGAGATCATGCGGCTCTCCTCGGAGCCGATCAAGCGGCTCAGCCTGGAGCTCGGCGGCAAGAGCCCGAACCTGATCTTTGCCGACGCGAACCTCGCCGACGCGATTCCGAGCTCGGTCTGGTCGATCTACTACGCGGCCGGCCAGAGCTGCGAGGCGCGCTCGCGTGTGCTGGTCGAGAAGGCGCTCTACGACGACTTCGTCCAGCAGTTCACCGATGCGGCTCAGCGGCTCAAGGTCGGCGACCCGCTCGATCCCGAGACGCAGATGGGCTCGCTGATCTCGGGCGCCCACCGCGACAAGGTGCACGGGTTCGTCGAGGGCGGCGCAGCCGAAGGCGCAGAGGTCGTGACCGGCGGACAGCCGATCGACGGTAAGGGCGCGTTCTATGCGCCGACCGTCCTCGCCAACGTCGACAACCGGATGGTCGTGGCGCAGGAGGAGATCTTCGGCCCGGTCGTGACGGTGATCCCGTTCGAGGACGAGAAGGACGCCGTGCGGATCGCGAACGACTCGAAGTACGGGCTCTTCGCCACCGTCTGGACGGGCGACCCCGCGCGCGGGCATCGCCTGGGCCGGCAGATCAAGTCGGGCATCGTCGCCATCAACACGCCCTACACCGGCTTCCCGGGGCTGCCGTTCGGCGGCTATAAGCAGTCCGGCTTCGGCCGCGAGCTGGCGCTCGAGACGCTCGACCTGTACCTCGAGACGAAGAGCGTGCTGGTCTCGACGTCGCCGAAGCCGTACAACCCCTTCGGGCTGTAGCGACAGGGCGGTATCGCTGGGCAGTTCTCGCCGCGGGCACGCTGGCCCAGGCGAGCTTCTCCGTGATGCTGATCGGTCTCCCGGCGCTGGCGCCGGCGCTCCGCGAGACCTACGACCTGACGCTCTCGGAGGTGGGGCTCATGCTCTCGGGCGTGTGGCTGGGCGGGACGGTGACCCTCCTGCCGTGGGGCCTGCTCGCAGATCGCGTCGGCGAGCGGCTCGTCCTGACGGTCGGCGTGGCGGGCGGGGCCGGGGGACTGTTCGCAGCCGGCCTCGCGTCCGGCTGGGTTGCCGTGACGGCGCTCCTCGCGCTCGCCGGAGCTGCCGGAGCCAGCGTGAACGCTGCCAGCGGCCGGGCCGTGATGAGCTGGTTCGGGCCCGAGGAGCGGGGGCTCGCGCTCGGGATTCGACAGACATCGGTCCCGATCGGCGGCGCGCTCGCTGCGCTGCTGCTGCCGGCCGTCGAGCACGCGGGCGGGGTCGACTCGGCGTTCCTCGCGATGGCCGGGTTCTCGGCGCTGGCGGCTGTCGTCGGGGCGCTGGTGATCCGCGACCGTCCGCACGAGGCCACCGCCGTGGAGGACGTGGAGTGGACGCTGCGCGACGGTCGTCTCTGGCGGCTGTGCAGCGCGAGCGCGCTCTACCTCGTCGCGCAGCTGGCGGTGATCACGTTCGTGGTGCTGTTCCTGCACGACGAGCGCGGATGGTCGGACGGCGAAGCCGCCGGCGTCCTCGCGGCGATCCAGATCCTCGCTATCGGCGGCCCGCATAGGGGCGGGCGTCTGGTCGGGACCGCGTGAGATCGCGGGCGCTGCCGCTGCGCCGGATCGGCATCGCCAGCGCGGTCACCGTGGCCGCCGTGACGGCACTACTCGACGCGCCGATCGCGCCGCTCGTCGCGGCGTTCGTGGTCGCGGGGGCGATCTCGATGGCATGGAACGGGCTCTCGTTCACGGCTGCCGCGGAGCTCGCCGGCCGCGCCCGGTCGGGCGCCGCACTCGGCTTCCAGCAGACCGTCCTCGGAGTCGCAGGTCTGATCGTGCCGGTTGCGTTCGCCGCAACAGTGTCGGCGACCAGCTGGCAGGCGGCATTCGCCCTCGCTGCCGTCAGCCCGTTGGTCGGCGTCGCGCTGCTCAGGCCGTTGCGCGTCTGACGTCGTGGCCGAGCCGGGTCGCGGAACCGGCCCGGCCACGACTGAGTCAGGTCAGATCCAGCTGAACTCCTGCTGAAGGAGCGGGATCAGGAAATAGAGCGCGAACGCGCACGGCCGCCCGAACATCAGCGGATGCACGTCGTTCCAGCGCCGCTCGAACACACGCACGAGCACGTAGACGATGAACCCTGCGGCGATGCCGTCGGTGATCGAGAACGTGAACGGCATGAACATGATCACGATCGCCGCCGAGAGCCCGATCGCGACGTCGCCGAAGTCGATCCCGGCGAGTGCCGCGTCGGGCCGCCGCGGCGGTCGCTGACGACGCCTTCGGCCGCTTCGGCCTCCTCTTCGCGCTCGGAGAGCACGCGGATCATCAGCCAGCCGACGATGATCAGCGCGGGCGCGGTCGCCTGTGGCGGCACCATGCCGATCAGCGGCGCGATGAACATGAACGGGAAGAACAGCGCGCCCGTGATCACGCTCACCCAGCCGGTCCGGCCGCCGACGCCGACGCCGGCCGCCGACTCGATGTAGGTCGTCGCCGACGATGCAGATGCGAAGCCGCCCGCCGCAGCAGCCACCGAGTCGACGAGGAGCGGCTTCTGCACGTCGGGGAGCTCGCCCTTGGCGTCCAGGTAGCCCGGCCGCGCGGCCGACGCCGACGAGCGTGCCCATCGTGTCGAAGAAGTCCGCGAGGAAGAGGCTGAACGCAAGCGCGAGCGCGGCGATGAACGGCAGCGTCGAGAAGGCGTCGAAGCTGATCTCGCCGACGAGGCTGAAGTCGGGCTCCTTGAACGACGTCGTCGGGCCACCGCGCGTACGGCGAACCCTCCGGATAGACGTCGACCGCGTACTTCGAGGATCGTCGCGAACGCGGTCGTCAGGACGATTCCGATCAGGAGGTCGCCGCGAACGCCTGCCGACCGGAGGACGATCGTGAGGAGGAGGCCGACGATCGTGATGAACACCGGCCAGGTCGTGAACGGCACGAGGTCGACGGGCGGCGCCGCCGCCGCGACGACGAGCCCGGAGTTGACGAGCCCGATGAAGGCGATGAAGAGGCCGATGCCGATCGCGATCGCCTTCTTCAGCTCGAGCGGGATCGCGCGCATGATCGCCTCGCGCAGGCCGACGAGCACGAGGATCGTGACGGCGAGGCCCTCGATCGACGACCAGGCCCATCGCCTCCGGGAAGCCGAGCCCGTTCGTCGGCGACGAGCGTGAACGCGACGACGGCGTTCAGGCCGAGCCCCGGGCGCGATCGCGTAGGCCCGGTTCGTGTAGAGGCCCATCATGATCGTCATCACGCCGGCGACGAGGCACGTCGACGTGAGGACGGCGTCGAACGGCAGCCCCAGGCCCTCGAGGTCGGGGACGCCCGCGAACCCAGGATCGCCGGGTTCACGAAGATGATGTACGACATGACGATGAACGTGGTCATGCCAGCGACCGTGTCCCGGCCGGGGTCGTCCTGTTCTCGGAATCGGAAGCGGCGACCGAGCGCGAGGCTCGAACGTCGCCGCGAAGTCACTCATGCGAGTGCTCCTTTCCGCAGGGACGAGGCGACGGCGATCGCTAAACCGGCGCAGGCTGGACGACGTTTTCGACGCCTCGATCGGATTACGGGGTCGGCCGAGGCGCGGGGGCGAACCGCCCGGGGTTCAGCCAGGCAGAGCAGGAGCGTGCCTGCGAGCTGGTCGCCGTCGTGGATGGAGGAGGCCGGGCTCGAGGTCGACCTGCGACGACGCGCGGGAACTGTTCGGGCGGCTGCGCGGCGAGCGGCCGGAGCTGCCGGAGGTCTGGACGGGATCGCACCTCGACTCGGTGCCGCGAGGGCGGCAAGTTCGACGGGGCCGCTCGGGCGTGCTCGCCGGGTTCGAGGCTGTCGCGCGGATCGGCCGCCGGGAGCGGACGCTCGCGCGTGGTCGTCTTCCGGGCCGAGGAGACCGGGTGTCAGGGCAGCCGGCTTCGTCGCGTCCGAGGACGGAGCGCTGCCGGGCGCGTTCGTCGAGCTGCACATCGAGCAGGGACCGCGGCTGCTCGGGCCGATGCGCCGCTGGCGGTGGTCACGGCGATCGTCGGGTACGCGCGCCGGACGGTCCGTCTTCGAGGGCGCGGCGGGGCACGCCGGGACGACGCCGATGGAGGCGCGTGACGACGCTCTGTGCAGAGGCCGCCGAGTACGTCCTGCGTGTGCGGGACGCGGCCGCCGCGATCGAGGGTGCGGTCGGCACCGTCGGCCGATCTCGAGGTCGAGCCCGGAGCGGTCAACGTGGTTCCCGCGCGGTGCGCCTGTATCGTCGACGCGCGCGCCCCGGACGCTCCTAACGGCTCGGCCGGCTGCTCGCCGAGCTCGGGCTCGAGCCGGCGCCGCTCGTCGAGGCCGCGGCGATGGCGGAGTCAGATGCGCGCGTCCTGCGCGAGGAGGTCGAGCGGCTGGGGCTGCCGGCGGTCGAGCTTCCGTCGGGCGCCGGCCACGACGCGGGGGTCCTCGCCGCGGCGGGCGTCCCGAGGCCGGGATGCTCTTCGTCCGCAGCCTCAACGGCGGCGTCAGCCACTCGCCCGAGGAGCACTCGAGCGACGAGGACGTCGCGCTCGCCGTCGAGGTCCTCGACCGCGACGCTGCGACGGCTCAGCTGCTAGGCGCCGGAAGCTGATCGGCTGCGCACCCTCCCAGAGGGTCAGCGCCGGCCGAGCTCCTTCAGCTGCTCGGCTCCCTCGACGAGGGTGGCGAAGTGGTTCGCCCACGAGCTCACCCGCCTTGCTCTCGAAACGGCAGTAGCCGTACGGGAACAGGAGCTCCGTCTCGCTCTCGCCGCCCGGGTACAGCGCGAAGCTCGCCCGGGTGCGGGTAGCTCGTCGCGTTCTCGGGGCCGATGCCGAGGTCGCGGTCGCCCCAGGGGATCCAGTTCGACTCGCCGCTCCAGCGGCAGTGGATGATCCGGTCTGTCGAGCGGGAGCATGCGCTTGAAGGCGGCGACGGTCTGCGGCGCCAGCTCCTCTTCCCAGCGGGCGACGAAGCGGAAGCCTGCGGCCTCGATCTCGAGCACGGCGGCGACCTACTCCGATGTCGGCGCGCCGGCGGCGATCCAGGCGCCGAGCATCTCGCGCTCCTCGTCGGTCATCCCGGTCGCGTTGCCGAGCGGCATCGCGCGTCGAGTCGACCGCCTGCGCGCGGATCGCGTCGCGCCGGGCGGCGATCTGCTCGGCGGTATCGAAGCACGACGCCGCCGGGCGCCGTCGTGAACTGCTCGCTGTCGGGTTCACTGCGAGTGGCAGGTGCGCGCAGCGCTCGCTCGACGATCGCTGGATCGCGCTCGCGCGACCAGCCGGCGCGGCCGTCGCGCGCGTTCGGGGCCGTCCGGCTCGATCGCGAGCGCCAGTGCGACGATTCGCCGCCGCGCCGCCGACCGGGATCAGCAGGCTCGTGCGGCCGCGCCGCCGCAGGACGAAGAAGTGCCGCACCCAGGCGCCGATCAGCATCAGCACGACGAGCACGAGCCAGGCGCTGGTCGTGCCCGTACAGAGAACGGGAAGTGGTTCGAGATCATCGTCAGCACCACGGGCAGCGCCAGGTACGTGTTGTGCACGGAGCGCCGCTTGCCTCGATCCCGCGCTCCAGGCGCGGCTGTCGTCCCTCCTGCTTCGCCCGGATCAGCTCCCAGTGAGCCGGGATGATCACGAGCAGGACGCTCGCGACCATGATCGTCCCCAGCATCGCCCCGACCTGGATGAACGCTGCCCGCGGCCGCTGAAGAGCTCGCCGGCGCCCCACGCGGCGAGCGCGGTCAGGCCGACGATCGCGATCGCCGAGCACAGCGTCGTCTGCGGAGCGTCCGGCAGAGGAGGTCGTAGACGACCCAGGCGAGACAGCAGCCCGTGACGCTGATCGCCGATCGCGCGCCTGCTCGAGATGTCCGCGACCGACGGGTCGATCAGGTACGCGTCGGCTTCCAGGTAGTAGAGGACGACGAGCAGCGCGAAGCCCGGAGATCCAGGTCGTGTACGCCTCCCACTTGAACCAGTGCAGCGGCTCGGGGAGCCGCGCCGGCGCGACCCGGTACTTCTCGATCGCGGTAGAAGCCGCCGCCGTGGATCTCCCACGTCTCGCCGCGCGACGCCCTTCTCGGCGTCGCCGGTGCTCGCGCGGGCGGAGGTGGTTGTCGAGCGAGACGAAGTAGAACGACGTCGCCGATCCAGGCGATGCCCGCGATCACGTGCAGCCAGCGGATCAGCAGGTTGAGCCAGTCGGTCCAGGTAGCGTCGGCTCGAGGATCATCCGCGCCTGCCAGCGGTCGCGCGGCGATCGCGACCAGCTCGCCGAGCGCGGTCTCGAGCTCCTCGTCGCGCGGCGCGTCGAGCCGCGCGCGGAGGACCGGCGAGATCTCGCCTTTCGGGCGCCGGTTCACGAAGACGACGAAGCGGAAGCCGAACCTCTCCTCGTAGGCGCGGTTGAGGTCGCCGAGCTCGGCGAGCACGTCGGGCTCGTCGTCGCCCTGCTCCGCGCCGACGCGCGAAGCGCCTTCGCTCCGATCGCGCGGATGGCGCCGCGAGCGCCTCGACCTGCTCGTCCTCGGGGCAGCCGCGACGACGCAGGCGCGCCTCGCGAGCGGGTCCTCGAGCCGCGGCGAGCCGCTCGACGAGGCGCGTGCGCCCCTCGAACAGCTCGGCGAGCTCCTCGGCGCTCAGCTGCCGCGGTAGCTCGCGCACGAGTACGGGCGAGACGAGGAGCGGGACGTGGTAGTGCCCTGTCCCCGAGCTCGATCTCGAGCTCGACTCGGAGGAAGAACGGCGAGGGCGGGTGGAAGACGAGGCGGTACGCGCCCGCTTCGAGGCCCGTCGCGAGCTCGCGCGATCCGCCCGTCGTCGTTCGTCGTGCCCGTCGGCGACGAGCGTCGCGCGCTCGCGGAAGAGCTCGACGCGCACGCCCGCCGCCGGCTCGCCGGCGCCGGTGTCGAGCACGTGGGTCGAGACCGAGGCGTCACGCCGCGAATCTTCGCGCCTGCCGCCGTGCTCGCTGCGCGATCTCGCTCTTCGTCGGCGCGCACGAGGCGCCCGTCGCGGACGACCTCGTCGCCGCCGACGTACAGGCGGTCGACGCGATGCGGGCCGCCGAAGACGAGGGCGGCGACCGGATCGTCGGCGCCGCCGAGCTCCAGGCCGTCGAGCGCCAGACGGCGACGTCGGCGCACTTCCCGGGCTCGAGCGAGCCGATGTCGTCCCGGCCGAGCACCGCTCGCGCCGCCGCGGGTCGCGAGCCGCAGCGCCTCGCGCGCCGTCAGCGCTTCCGGCCCGCCGCGCCCGCGCGCGACGAGCAGCGCCTGCTTCACCTCGAGCGACAGGTCGCTCCGCTCGTTCGATGCCGAGCCGTCGACGCCGAGCCCGACCCGGACGCCGGCGTCGAGCAGCGCCCGCACCGGCGCGACGCCTGCGCCGAGCCTGAGGTTCGACGTCGGGCAGTGCGCGACCCCGACGCCGGCCGTGCCGAACGCGGCCGATGTCCGCCGTCCGACAGGTGCACGCAGTGGGCGCACCAGACGTCGCTCGTCGAGCCAGCCGAGGCGCTCGAGGTACTCGACCGGCCGGCAGCCGTAGAGCTCGAGGCAGTAGGCCTCCTCCTCGACCGTCTCCGCCAGGTGCGTGTGCAGCCGCAGGCCGAGCCGCCGGGCGAGCGCGGCCGACTCCTCCATCAGGCGCCCGGTGACCGAGAACGGCGAGCAGGGCGCGACGCACGATCTGGACGCGTGCGCCGGGGCCGTCCTCGTGGAGCTCGCCGATGCAGGCGCTCGGTGTCCGCGAGCACCGCGTCGGCGTCCTCGACGAGCGAGTCGGGCGGCAGTCCTCCCTCGCGACTCGCCGAGATCCATCGAGCCGCGAGACGCGACGATTCGCACGCCGAGCTCGCGGGCCGCCCGCACCTCCGCCTCGATCAGCCCGTCGCGCCCGCGCGGGAAGACGTAGTGGTGGTCGAAGACCGTCGTGCAGCCGGACAGCGCGAGCTCGGCGAGACCCGTGCGCGCGGCCGCGTACTCGGACTCCGCGTCGATGCCGGCCCAGACCGGGTACAAGGTCTTCAGCCAGGTGAAGAGGTCGGCCTCCTGCGCGCGCGTGCGTGTGAGGGTCTGGTACAGGTGGTGGTGCGTGTTGACCAGGCCCGGCGTGACGAGCCCCCCGCCGAGGTCGCACGGTCTCGTCCGCCGCCGGTGGTGCGCCGCCTCCGACGCCGGCGACGAAGCCGTCCTCGAGCGAGCACCCACCCGTCCGGTGTTCGGTGCCCGTCGTCGTCCGCCGACGACGACGATAGCGCGTTCGGTGTAGATTTCGCCAGAGGGCTCACGCCTCGGAGCTGCAGCGGCACGAGCTCGAAGCGGTCGACGTCGACGAGGCCGCGGTCCGTGATCTTGAGGCTCGGGATCACGGACAGGGCCAGGAACGACATGGTCTGAAACGGGGCGGCGAGCGTGCAGCCGAGACGCGCCGCCGCTCGCACGCATTCGTGGCTCGCAGCGACGACTTCCTCGACCGGCGCGTCCGACAGGAGACCGGCGATCTGGCAGCGCGAGCTCCGCGCGCACGCCGCGGCTCTCGACGACGACCTCGCCGCCGCCGAGCTCGGTCAGCCTGGTGACCGCGCGTGCCATGTCGCCGTCGTCCATGCCGACGACGACGATGTTGTGCGCGTCGTGCGCGATCGTCGACGCGAGCGCGCCTGTGCGGAGGCCGAAGCCGCGCACGAACCCGAGGCGATGCGGCCGGTGCCGAGATGGCGCTCGACGACCGCGATCTTCGCCAGGTCGCGCTCGGGGTCGGCGACGGCATACCCGTTCTCGACGCGCGGCTCCTCGACCAGACCCTCGGTCACGATCTGGCCCGGCACGACCCCGATCACGCGGGCCGCGCCGCCCTCCCAGGGGATCGCGAAATCGTTCGAGGCGACCGCCTGCACGCGCACCGTGTGCTTCACCCATTCCGGGACGTCGGGGCGCGCGATCTCGGCGACCGGCCGCCCGCGCTTCAGCACGAGCTCGGGCTCGAACCGCTCGAGATCCGGAAGCAGCAGCAGGTCGGCCAGGTAGCCGGGGGCGACGGCGCCGAAGTCCCGGAGGCCGTGCCACAGGGCCGCGCTGTGCGACGCAGCGACGAGCGCGTCCTCGACGGCGATCCCGCTCGCGACTGCCTCCCGAACCATCGAGTTGATATGGCCGTCCTCGGCGACGTGGCCGGGCTCACGGTCGTCGGTGCAGAAGGCGATCCGTCCCGGCCCGTACTCGGCGAGCAACGGCAGGAGCGTGTGGAGATTGCGGGCGGCGGTGCCCTCGCGGATCAGGAGCCACATGCCCGCGCGGAGGCGTTGCCGCCCCTCCTCGACCGTATACGCCTCGTGGTCGGAGCGGATCCCGGCCGCGGCGTACGCCATCAACTGCTTCCCGAGCACGCCCGGTGCGTGGCCGTCCACGTGCGTCGCGTCCCGCAGCGCCAGCTTCGCCAGCTCCCGCCGGTCGCCCGAGATGACGCCGGGGAAGTTCATCATCTCGGCCAGCCCGAGCACGCGTCGCCGGCGGAGCAGCCCCTCGAGGTCGCCGGGCAGGAGCGGACGGCGCGGCGACTCGAAGTCCGACGCGGGCACGCACGACGAGGCCATGAAGAAGATGTCGAGCGGGACGCCGTCGGCGCAGTCCGCGAGCCAATGCACGCCGTCCGTGCCGAGCACGTTCGCGATCTCGTGCGGGTCGGCGACGACGGCCGTCGTCCCGAGCGGCAGCACCAGCCGTGCGAACTCGTCCACGAGCAGCTTCGACGACTCCAGGTGCATGTGCGCGTCGATGAAGCCCGGGACGATCCAGCGACCCGACGCGTCGACCGTCTCGGCGCCCTCGTACTCCCCGAGCCCGGCGATGTAGCCGTCGGCGACCGCGACGTCCACCTCGAGCCACTCGCGCGTGAAGACGGAGAGGACACGGCCGCCGCGGACGACCACGTCCGCGGGCTCGTCGCCGCGGGCAACGGCCAGTCGCCGGGCGAGGTCGGTCAACGGCGCAGGTTGTAGACGACGTTCACGAGAACGATCCCGATCCAGGCCACGATCACCGTCGCGAGCGACGCCCCCGAGGCGATACCCACGCCGAAGATCACGGACACGATCCCGAGTGCGAACTCGCTTCCGTAGCGCGTTCCGCCCGTGTGCCGGCCGCGTCGGGACGCGAGCCTTGCGTCGATCCGGCTGTCGATCCCCTGGTCGATCTTCTCGAGGAAGCTCTCGAGCACGGCGGGCTCCATCTCCTCGCCCAGCTCGCGCCTGGCGGCCAGTGCCGCCTCGAGCTCTTGCCGGTCGATCGTCGGGCGGTCGGGCGTCGACATCGCGCTCGTTCTACACCACTAGGCTTCGTCGCGTGGAGGTGCTGACCCCGCGGTCCCTCGACGAGGCCCTGCGGCTCAAGGCCGACCGGCCCGACGCCGTGCCGATCGAAGGCGGCACCGACGTCATGGTCGAGCTGAACTTCGACTGGGCCCGGCCGCCGGTGCTCCTGAACCTGAACGAGGTCGTCGACCTGAAGGGCTGGTCGCGCGAGAACGGGACGCTGCGACTCGGCGCGGGGCTCACCTACGTCGAGGCGATGGTGCCGCCGCTCTCCGACGAGCTGCCCGCGCTCGCGGAGGCGTCGCGCACCGTCGGCTCCCCGCAGATCCGCAACCGCGGGACGATCGGCGGGAACCTCGGCACCTCGTCCCCCGCCGGCGACGCGCTCCCGCCGCTCTACGTCGAGGATGCGGAGATCGAAGTCGCGAGCGTCCGCGGTGAGCGTCGGATCGCCCTGCGCGACTTCATCGTCGGCCCCAAGCGGAACGTGCTGGCGGACGACGAGCTGATCGTGGCGGTGCGGGTCGAGCCGTCGGGCGCGCCGCAGACGTTCATGAAGGTCGGGCCGCGGAACGCAATGGTGATCGCGGTCGTCTCGCTCGCGGTGTCGGCGGATCGCGAGCGCGGCGAGCTGCGGGCGTCGTTCGGGTCTGCCGGCCCGGTGCCCGGCCTCGTCGTCGTGCCGCTCGAGGACCGAGACACGTTCGCCGAGCAGGTCGCAGCGGCGGCGAGCCCGATCGACGACGTCCGTGGCACGGCCGCCTACCGCCGCCATGCGCTGCGCGTCCTCGCCACGCGCGCCCTGGAGCGCTGCCTCGCATGAGGATTTCTGTGACCGTGAACGGCGAGGAGCGCGAGGCCGACGTCTGGGGCGGCGAGAGCCTCCTCTACGCGCTGCGCGAGCGGCTCGGCCTCCCAGGGTCGAAGAACGCCTGCGAGCAGGGCGAATGCGGCTCGTGCTCGGTGCTGCTCGACGGCACGCTCGTCTGCGCGTGCCTCGTGCTCGCAGCGCAGGCGGACGGCCACGACGTGGTGACGGTGGAGGGGCTCGCCGAGGGTGAGCAGCTGCACCGGGTGCAGGAGGCGTTCGCCGAGACCGGCGCCGTCCAGTGCGGCTTCTGCACGCCCGGCCTGATCGTCGCGACCGCGGATCTGCTCGCACACACGCCCAGCCCGAGCGACGACGAGATCCGCGAGGCGCTCTCCGGCAACCTGTGCCGGTGCACCGGCTACGCGAAGATCTTCGACGCGGTGCGACTGGCGGCGCAGCCGTGAAGGTCCTCTTCGTGTGCTCGGGCAACACGTGCCGCAGCCCGTACGCGGAGGTGGTGGCGCGGTCGCTCGGGCACGAGGCGCGCAGCGCGGGCTCCGACGCGTGGCCCGACCAGCCGGCGACGAAGGACGCTCGCAAAACGGCTGAGCTCCGGGGCGTTAACCTCGCGCCGCACCGGTCCGCCTCGCTGGAACAGGAGCACATCGACTGGGCCGACGCGATCGTGTGCTTCGACGATCCGCATCTCGCGGCGGTGGACAAGCTCGGCGGCGCGGCGAAGGCCCGGCTCGTGCGCATCGCCGATCCCTGGGTGACCGGCGACTACGAGCTGGCCTACGACGAGATCGAGACGGCCGTGCGGTCGCTCGAGTGAGCAGCCCGGCCCGCAGGCTCGAGCTCGGCCGGGTCGGCGAGACCGTCCGCCGCGCGGACGCGATCCCGAAGGTCACCGGGGAGTTCGCGTACGCCAGCGACCTCTTTGCCGCCGACATGCTCTGGGGCCACACGCTGCGCAGCCCGCACGCGCATGCTCGGGTGCTCTGGATCGACCTGTCCGACGCGCTCGCGATGCCGGGCGTGCACGCGGTGCTGACGAACGACGACGTGCCCGGCGAGAAGCGGTACGGG
Organism: uncultured Actinomycetes bacterium; assembly: GCA_963832225.1. GTDB lineage: Bacteria > Actinomycetota > UBA4738 > UBA4738 > HRBIN12 > JALYMB01. The sequence goes on along the minus strand of CAWHTI010000001.1, from coordinate 31,642 downwards.
CTCGAGTTCCGCGACCAACCGGTGCTCGCCATCGACCGCGTGCGGTACTTCGGCGAGCCGGTCGCGCTCGTGGCCGCCGAGCACCCGGAGCAGGCGCGGAGGGCGGCAGAGCGGATCCGCGTCGAGTACGAGCCGCTCGAGCCCGTCGTCGACATGGAGCGTGCAACCGAGCAGGAGCCGATCCACGAGGAGAACTGGACGCAGGGTCACGGCTATCTGGACGACCCGCGGCCGAACGTGGTGCGGACGATCCGGATCGTCCACGGCGACCCGGATGCGGCCGGCGACGTCTCCGTCAGCGGCGTCTACGACATCGGCATCCAGGACCAGGCGTTCCTCGGGCCCGAGTCGGGCATGGCGGTCCCCGACGGCGAGGGCGGCATCGACATCTACGTCGCGACGCAGTGGCTGCACGTCGACCGCGACCAGGTCGCGCCCTGCCTCGGCCTGCCGCCGGATCAGGTGCGTATCCATCTCGCCGGCGTCGGCGGCGCGTTCGGCGGGCGAGAGGACCTGTCGATGCAGATCCACGCGGCGATGCTCGCCCTACACACGGACCGCCCGGTGAAGATGGTCTACGGACGGCAGGAATCGTTCGTCGGCCATGTGCACCGGCACCCGGCGCGGATCTGGGCCGAGCACCGTGCCGCGCGCGACGGGCGGCTCGTCTGCGTCCGGATGCGGATCCTGCTCGACGGCGGCGCGTATGCCTCGTCCTCGACGGCGGTCGTGTCCAACGCGGCCTCCTTCGCCTGCGGCCCGTACGCCGTCCCGAACGCGCTGATCGAGGGCACGGGCGTCTACACGAACAACCCACCCTGCGGTGCGATGCGCGGCTTCGGTGCGGTGCAGACGTGCTTCGCCGCCGAGGCGCAGATGGACAAGCTCGCCGTGATGCTCGAGATGGATCCGGTCGACCTGCGGCTGCGCAACGCGCTCGCGCCGGGCGACACGCTCCCGACAGGCCAGCGCGTCACCGGCTCGATGCCCGTCGCCGACGTGATCCGGCGCGCGGCCGAGATCCCGGTGCCCGAGCCGGACTTGCTGCCGCGCCTGCCGATCCGCCTCCCGGGCGGCGCCGGCAACACGACGAGGGGCGAAGGCGTGCGGCGAGGCGTCGGCTTCGCGGTCGGCTTCAAGAACATCTGCTACTCGGAGGGCTTCGATGACTTCTGCTCGGCACGGGTGCGCCGCTCGGGCGACGGCCCGTGGCAGATCCATTGCGCGGCCGCCGAGGTCGGCCAGGGTGTGACGAACGTCGTGCTTCAGGTCGCGCGCACGGAGCTCGATACGGAGGACGTCGTGCTGGCGCCGAGCACGACCGCGAGCGTCGGCTCGGCGGGCTCGGCGTCGGCGTCTCGGATGACCTGGATGGCGTCAGGTGCGGTGCGGGACGCGTGTCGTGCCGCCTTGGCCGAGCTCGACGCGGGCAAGGCTGAGATCGACGTCGAGCGCGTCTACCGGCATCCCCGCACCTATCCGCTCGACCCGGAGACAGGGCAGACGACCGGCGAGCGCTCGCACGTCGCCTTCGCGTGCGCGGCGATGCGGGTCGTCGCCGAGGTGGACGTCGACCTCGGCCTGACGCGCGTGGTCTGGATCGGCACGGCGCAGGACGTCGGCAAGGCGCTGAACCCGCAGGCCGTCTACGGGCAGATCGAGGGCGGGACGGCGCAGGGCCTCGGGCTAGCGCTCATGGAGGAGATCCAGACGCAGGGCGGCCTGATCACGAACGCCAGCTTCACGGACTACCTGATCCCCACGGCGCTCGACATGCCGCCCGTGGAGGCGGTGCTGGTCGAGGACGAGGAGCCGGAAGCCCCGTACGGCGTGAAGGGAGTCGGCGAGCCGCCGACGGTGGTCTCGACGGCTGCGATCGTGGCCGCGCTGCGGGATGCGACCGGCCGCGAGTTGACGCGGGTGCCGGTGCGGCCTGACGACATCGCACTCGTCCGCGCTTGAGCTCTCACTCTCGTCGTCCTTCGCCTGGTTTCGGCACGTCCTCCGGTTGCGTGTTGCGTTGATTCGTAGCTCCGGCGCCGACCAGGAGCGCGAGCTCCGTGCGTGAACGGATGCCGAGCTTGCGGTAGACGTCGGCGAGGTGCCGCTCCAGCTCGTCGTGGCCCAGCGCCAGCTCGGCGCGGATCTCGATGTCTGCGCTGCCGCGGGCGACGAAGCCGGCGACGCGCGCTTCGGTGGCGGTGAGGCGCTCGGCAGCCATGAGTGGAGTCTTCTCGGCGGCGCTAACGCGGCGGTGACGACCGGCTAACGGAGTGGGACAATGCCGTGGGAGATGGAGTTTCGGATACTCGGGCCGCTCGAGGTCGTCGGCGAGGGCCAGCTTCTGCCTCCGCTGCCGGCGAAGAGGCGGACGCTGCTCGCGGTCCTGCTGTTGAACGCAAACGAGGTGGTCACCACCGACGTCCTGATCGACGCCTTGTGGGGCGGGCAAGCGCCGGCGACCGCGCAGACGGTGCTGCACGGCCACGTCTCCGCGTTGCGAAAGGTGCTCGGCGCGGCGCGGATCGAGACCCGGTCGTCGGGGTATCTGCTCCGGCTCGAGGCGGGGGAGCTCGACAAGGAGCGGTTTGCGACGCTCGTCGACGAGGCGCATGCGATCGAAGACCCGGGCGAGCGATCGAAACGGCTCGGGGCCGCACTCGCGCTGTGGCGGGGTGATGCACTCGCCGACTTCCGGTACGACGAGTTCGCGCAGGCGGAGATCGCGCAGCTCGAGGAGCGGCGGCGGGCGGCGATCGAGGAGCGGATCGAGGCGGACCTCGCGCTCGGGCATCACGGGCGGCTGCTCCCCGAGCTCGGCCGGTTGCTCCTCGAGGAGCCGCTGCGGGAGCGACCGCGGGCGCAGTTGATGCTTGCCCTCTATCGGGCCGGTCGCCAGGGCGAGGCCTTGCGCGCCTTTCAGGAGGGCAGAAGGCTGCTCGCCGAAGAGCTCGGGATCGCTCCGGGTCCGGTGCTGCAAGCGCTCGAGCGGCAGATCCTCGCGCAGGATCCCTCCCTCGAGCTGCCGAAGCCGCCGGCGGCGACGCGGCTGCGGCAGGAGCGCAAATGGGTGACGGTCCTGATGGCCGAGCTGTCGGGGCCGAGCGACCCGGAGGAGCTCGGCCGGCTCCTCGGGCCCGCGCTCACGCGCACGAGCGAGATCCTTTCCGGCTTCGGCGCGACGGTGCAGCCGCTGTTCATGAACGCCGTGCTCGGCCTCTTCGGCGCTCCCCGCGCCCACGAGGACGACGCCGAGCGGGCGGTGCGCGCGGCCACGGCGCTCGTCGACGTGGTCGGCGCGGAGGGGCTCCTCGCGGTCCGCATCGGCGTCGAGCATGGCGAGGCGCTGGTCACGATCGAGGGCGACCGGGTCGAGCTGACCGGCGACGTCGTCGCGGCTGCCTCCCGCCTTCAGGCGAGGGCTGCCGACAACGAGATCGCCCTCGGCGACGTCGTCCGGCGCCTGACCAGCGCACCCGGCAGGCGAGGCGACGCTCAGTTCGTGGGCCGTGAGCACGAGCTCGGGCTGCTCGAGCGCACGTACGGGCGAGTGGTGCGCGAGGGCGCCGCAGAGCTGGTCACCGTCGTCGGCGACCCTGGGAGCGGCAAGACCCGGCTCGCGCAGGAGTTCCGCGCGCTCCTCGAACGGAAGGAGCCGCACACCTTGCTGGAGGGTCACTGCCTTCCTTACGGCGAGGGCGTCACCTTCTGGGCGCTCGGCGAGATCGTCAAGGCGCAGACCGGAATCCTCGAGTCGGACGACGCCGAGACATCGGGCGAGAAGCTGGCTGTCGCGTTGGAGGCGCTGCTGGCGGAGAGCACCGATCGCGTGTGGGTGGAGCAGAGCCTGGCGCCGCTCGTCGGTCTCGGCGGCACGGCCGGGGGCTCCCGTGAGCAGTCGTTTGCCGGCTGGAGGCGATTCCTCGAATCGGTTGCGGAACAGCGGCCGCTCGTCCTGCTGATCGAGGATCTGCACTGGGCCGATGCGGCGCTCGTCGAGTTCGTGGACGACTTGGCCGAGCGGGCGGTCGGCGTGCCGCTGCTCGTGCTCTGTACGGCACGGCTCGAACTGCTCGATCGGCATCCACAGTGGGCCGGCGGGAAGCGCAACGCAACCACGATCACGCTGGCGCCGCTGAACGCGCAGGAGACGCGCGACCTCGCTCGGTCACTGCTCGACGGCGGGGAGCCTTCGGAGGCCCTGGTCCTGCGCGCGGGCGGCAATCCACTCTTCGCGCAGGAGCTGGCACGCATCGAGGCGACCGAGGCGGCTGCGCTCCCGGAGTCATTGCAGGCGGTGATCGCCGCGCGTCTCGACACGTTGGCGCCGGAGGTGAAGCAGGTCGCGATGGACGCGGCCGTGATCGGCGAGATGTTCTGGCCGGGAGCGGTCGCCGCGATCGCCCGCAGCGACGAGGCGGAGGTCGACGAGCGGCTGCGGCGGCTCGTCGCCGGCGACATCGTGCGGCGGGCGCGAACGTCCTCGGTCAAGGGCCAGGGCGAATACGCGTTTCTCCACGTGCTCGTCCGCGATGTCGCATACGAGCAGATCCCGAGAGGACAACGGGCGCAGAAGCACGCCGCCGCTGCGGCCTGGATCGAGCAACTCGCCGGGGAGCGTGTGATCGACCGCGCCGAGCTGATCGCCCACCACTACGCCGCCGCCCTCGAGCATGCCGCCGGCGACGCGGAGCTGATCGCGGAGACGCGTCACTACCTCGTCCTGGCCGGCGACCGAGCAATGCAACTCGATGTCGCGGCTGCCGAGCGCCTCTACCGCGGCGCACTGGAGCTCTTCGACCCTCACGATGCGGCGCGCCTACCGGTTCTCCTGGCGCTCGCGCGCACGGTCCAGGAAGCAGGAAGGCTGGAGGAGTCGACCGGACTCTACGAAGAGGCGATCGTCGAGCTGCGAGCGCGCGGTGATCGGGTCACGCTAGGCGGCGCGCTCGTCGACTACGAGTGGGCACTTTGGCGGGACGGCAGAGCAGAGGAGGTTGGTGGCAACGCCGTTCGGGAGGCTGTCGAGCTGCTCGAGCGCGAGCCGCCCGGACCGGAGCTTGCCCGCGCCTACAACTTCATGGCCAGGCAGTCGGCGATCGCAGGACGTCCGACCGAGTGCCTCGACTGGGTGGCCAAGGCGATGACCTTGGCGACCGCGCTCGACTTGGGGCCTGCGATGGCGCGCGCACTGCAGACCCGCGGCATCGCGCGGTGCGACCTCAACGACCTCGATGGCCTGGATGACCTACGCGAGGCCCTGAGGCTCGGTCTCGAGGTCGGGGCCGGCATCGACACCGCGACTGCATACAACAACCTCGCCCAATACCTCTTCCACGCCGAAGGCCCGGAGCGCGCCCTCGAACTCTTCGACGAGGGGATCGAATTCTCGGAGCGGCGCGGCTTCGCGCACTACGCAGGCTGGCTCAGGATGGCGACGCTCGAGCTGTTGTTCGAGCTGGGGCGCTGGGACGACCTGCTCGCCCGTGCAGACGAGCTCGTCGCGTGGGAGCGCAGCAGCGACGAGACGCAGATCACGACTGCCGTGTTCACACACAAGGCCGCCGTCTTCGTTCGACGCGGCGCCGTCGCAGAGGCGAAGTCGCTGACCGACGCATTGCTGGAGCCGGCGCGGACGATCGGCGACCCACAGACGCTCGTACCGGCCTTGATCTGCGCAGCGCTCGTCGAGCAGGCGATCGGCGATCACGCCGCAGCCATTCAGCTCGTGGAGGAGATCGAGACGTCGATCCGCGGCCGAACCGTAAACCTGTGGATGTTCGACGCGGCTGACATCGCCCGCATCTGTGCGACGGCCCCCGACGTCGAGCTCGGGAAGCGCCTGTTTACAGATGTCGAGGTTTCCGCCGCGCACCAGGTCGCCGGTCTGGTGAGCGCACGCGCAGTGCTCGCCGAGACCGAGGGCAGCCTCGACGAGGCACTCGCCGGCTACGCCGAAGCCGCGGCCGGCTGGCACGAGTTCGGCAATGTGTTCGAAGAGGCATGCGCGCTCCTCGGCCGCGGCCGCTGCCTGCTCGGACTCGATCGCCGCGAGGAGGCGGCCGGGCCGCTCGCCAGGGCTCGCACGATCTTCGAGCAGCTCGGCGCCTCCCCGCTCGTTTCCGAGGTGGACGGCCACCTCAGCCTCTCCGGAGTGCATTAGCGCGGCGTCAGCACCGCGTTAGGCGGGCCGATCACGGTGCCTCCAACTCGACGGGGAGGTAGACGATGAATGCGGCGGCGGTTGTAAGGCCGGTTCCGGCGGTCGTGGGGATCGCGGGGACGGCGAGGTTCTTGTGGTTGGTCGTGGTGGCGCTGGCGGTGGCGCTGGTGCCGGGATCGATCGTGGTGACGCTGGCGGCGCAGCCGGCCGCGCCACCACTGACGGCCGCGCTCGGGGTGTACGGGCTGCCGCTGCCGGCGCAGGCACTGATCTCGCAGACGCTCGGTGAGGGCGACACGGCCTATCACCTGGATGGCCTGGCGGCGCGGAATCCGGTGCAGCGGTTGACGGCCGACTTCGCTTCCTCCGGGGTGACGGTGCGTGCGGGTGCGGAGCGGCTCGGGCTGTCTGTCGTCGGCCTTCCGGCCGCGGTGCCGGTCGCGACGGCCAACCGCGTGGAGTACCGGCGCGGATCGGTGACCGAGTGGTACGCGAACGGTCCGCTCGGGATCGAGCAGGGCTTCACGCTCGAGCGTCCGCTGGGCTCGCCCCTGCGCGTCGCGCTGTCGGGCACCTTGACGCCGGCGCTCGAAGGCCGGACGGTCATCCTCTCGGCGAGCGGCGAGCCGGTGCTGCGGCTGCGCGGCCTGTACGCGCAGGACGCGGACGGCCGCATCCTCCCGTCGCGGTTCGGGCTCGACGGGCGGACATTGCTTCTGCGTGTCGACGATCGTGGCGCGAGCTATCCGATTACGGTCGACCCGTTCTTCGAGCGGGCGAAGCTGACCGGGTCCGACGTCGACACCGACGATGGACTCGGCGTCTCGGTAGCGATCGCGGGCGACACGGTGGTCGTGGGTGCACACAACGCCTCCGTGAAGGGTGCGGCGTACGTGTTCGTGCGCGCCGGGTCGATGTGGAATCAGCAGGCCAAGCTGACCGCCTCCGACGCCGCGCCGAACGATTTCTTCGGGTACTCGGTGGCGGTGGCGGGCGACACTGCAGTGGTCGGCGCCCTCGCCGACGACACGGCGGCCGGCTCGAGTGCCGGGTCGGCGTACGTGTTCGTGCGCAGCGGAACGGTGTGGAGCGAGCAGGCGAAGCTGACCGCCTCCGACGGCGCGCCCGACAACTGGTTCGGCAACTTCGTGGCGGTGGCGGGCGACACGGCGGTGGTCGGCGCCCCCCTGCACAACGGGTTCACGGGGGCGGCGTACGTGTTCGTGCGGAGCGGGACGGTGTGGAGCCAGCAGGCGAAGCTGACCGCCTCGGACGCCGCGACGGGCGACGAGCTCGGCTGGTCGGTGGCTCTGGCGGGGGACACGGCGGTGCTGGGCGCGCAGTTCGACGATACGACCGGGGGCGTGAATTCGGGGTCGGCGTACGTGTTCGTACGGTCGGGATCGGTGTGGGCCGAGCAGGCGAAGCTGACTGCTTCCGACGGCGCGGGCGACGATTCGTTCGGCTGGTCGGTGGCGGTGGCCGGCGACACTGCGGTGGCGGGCGCGCCGCTCGATGCCACGGGCGCGGGCACCGATGCCGGGTCGGCGTATGTGTTCGTGCGCTCCGGGTCGGTATGGAGCGAGCAGGCGAAGCTCACCGCTTCCGACGCGGCGCCCGGCGATCGGTTCGGGTACGCAGTGGCGGTGGCGGACGACACTGCGGTCGTAGGAGCAGAACTCGCTGACACGCCCGCGGGTGCCAATGCGGGGTCGGCGTACTTGTTCGTGCGAAGCGGGTCGTCGTGGACCGAGGACACGAAGCTGACCGCCTCGGACGGATCTCCAGACGATCAGTTCGGCTTCTCGGTGGCGGTGGCGGGGGAGACGGCGGTGGTCGGCGCGCGTTTCGACGACACGGCCGCGGGCGTCGATGCCGGATCGGCGTACGTCTTCAAGGAGTCGCCGTGCACGCGGACCGGAGCGACGCTGTCGGTGGAGCTGGACAGCGACGAGACGGTGACGATCTCGAGGTCGGTCGACGCGATCCTCGCCGACGGCTCGCCGTGCGACGGAGCGTCGGTGTTGAACATCGATGCGATCGACATCGTGGGTGCGGGCGGGCTCGAGGCGCTGACGGTGGATCTGTCGGAAGGGCCGTTCGCGCCCGGTGTGACTGCGGAGGGGTCGGGCCTGTCGGAAATCGAGTGGTCGACGCGGTCGATCGAGACCTTGATCGTTCGGGGCTCGATTGGGACCGACACGATTCGCTTCGGGTCGGCGGGCGGGAACCTCAATGCCGACGACGACGCTGATCTGACGCTTCGGGATGTGCTGGAGGTGACGGTATACGGCGACGCGCGCCGTGATGTGTTGTCGGGCCTGGGGGCGTCCGGCGCCGATCCGGGCAAGTGGCTGACGCCGCTTCGCCTGTACGGGGAGGGTGGTGACGACAAGCTGACGGGCGGCCTGGGCGACGATCTGCTGGACGGTGGGCCCGGCATCGATGATCTGGGCCAGATCAAGGTCGCCGACGGGGCCGATGTGCTTGTGGGCGGTGCCGGGGTCGATCAGGTGTCCTATGCGACGCGCGCGGCCGGCGATCCGCTGTCGGTGACGCTGGACGGGCTGGCGAACGACGGCAGCGCCGGGGAGGGCGACAACGTGGGCAGCGACGTCGAGAACGTGCTGCTCGGGAAGGGCGACGACTTCTTCGACGGGAGCGCGCTCGCGTTCCGGAACCTGGTGCAGGGGGGTGCGGGTGCCGACGAGCTGCACGGCGGCGGCTCGGGTGACCAGCTGCGCGGCGACGGCGGCAACGACCTGTTGTTCGGCGACGGCGGCAACGACGTCCTGAACGCGGTCGAGGCGGAGGCGGGGACGAGCGACACCCTGTCGGGCGGCAGCGGCACAGACACCTGTCGTGTCGACGACGCGGACGTAATCACCGACTGCTGACCGGGCGCGGGGGCGTCCGCAGGGGCGCCCCCGCGTTTGTGATTCGTCGCCCTCGGAACAACCCTCGCGCCAGGTACCTGACCTCGGGGGGACCCATGACACGCCGCCTTGCCGCCGCGTTGGCGTTGTTCGTGCTGCTGACGCCTGCGATCGCCGCCGCCCACGACGAGGACGAGCACGCGCACATCGCGAGCCCGGACCTCTTTGCACCGGGCTACGACGCGGTCATCACCGCGCTCGACCTCCTCACCGCACCGACCGTCACCGGCGCCGGTGACGCGCAGCCGGTCGCCCAGGGCTTCCAGCTCGTCGGGCACGAGCCGCTGTTCCTGCGCGGGATGAACGCCGCGCCCGCGATCTACGACCACTACGTCTACATCGGCAACAGGACCGACGGCTCGCCGCAGCATGTCAAGCCCGGCGTGCTCGTGGTCGACGTGGCCAATCCGGCTGCGCCGCGCGTGGTCGGCGAGATCGGGCTCCCGAACCAGGGCCTGCCGAGCGAGACCTCGCGGGAGCTCCGCGTCTGGCCGCAGCAGAAGCTCCTGATGGTGATGAACTTCTCCTGCAGCGCGGCGATCCACGCGTGTACGTCGCCCGCCGAAGCGACTGGGTCGCTGCGCCCGAACTACAAGTTCTACGACCTCGCCGGCGCGAACGCCGTCAACCCGCAGCTCGTCTCGGAATACCTCCCGTCGCGGACACCGCACGAGATGTTCCTCTGGGTCGACCCGCAGCGGCCCAGCCGCGCGCTCATGTTCCAGACGACACCGACGACGAGCCTCACGCAGCCGAACCTGATCGTCACCGACATCAGCCGCGCGCGCGAGGGCGTCTTCCCCGAGATCGCGAAGTGGAACGGCAACGCGCAGTTCTCCGCCCCGTTCCGGTCGTCGAACGACGTCCGGCTGCACTCGATCGGCGTGTCGGCCGACGGCAACCGGACGTACCTGGCATACCTCGGCGGCGGCGTCCTGGTCCTCGACACGAGCGACCTGGCGAAGGCGCTCGCGAATCCGGAGATCCGCGTCGTCAGCCCGATCGGCACGCATCCGAGCTGGGGCAACCCGGGCGCGCACTCGGCCGTGAAGGTCCCCGGCCGCTCACTCGTGCTGATGACGGACGAGGTCTACGGCGACGCGCTCGACCCGATCACAGGCGACAACCACGGGTGCCCGTGGGGTTGGGTCCGCATGGTCGACATCGCGAACGAGGCGACGCCCTCCGTGGTCGGCGAGTACCGCTCGCCGTACAACCAGGCGTCGTACTGCGGGACGGCAGACGGCAGCGATCCCACGAACACGACCTTCACGAGCTACTCGTCCCATAACCCGACGCTCGTCGGCAAGCTCGCGTTCGTCACGTGGCACTCGGACGGCCTCCACGCGTTCGAGGTCGAGCCGGCGACGGCACCGCGCGGCACGGGGCACTTCGTCCCGCAGCCGCTCCCCGCCGTCGTCACCGAGGATCCTGCCCTCAGCCTCGGGCGGAACAAGGTCGTCTTCTGGAGCTACCCGATCATCCGCAACGGCCTGATCTACATCGTGGACCTGCGCAACGGGCTCTACATCCTCCGGTACACCGGTCGCGGCGCGAAGCAGGTGGCGAAGGTGAAGTTCCTCGAGGGGAACTCGAACCTCGGAAACGGGAGCGTGGACTCCGGCTAGGTCTAGGCGGCCTTGTGCAGCGACAGGGCCGCTCCGACCGCGAGCAGCAGGATCCCGAGCGCGCGCGGCCACGTGAGCGGCACCTTGTCGAGCCCGAACCAGCCGTACTGATCCACGACCGCGCCGCCGGCGAGATTGCCGGCGACGAGGATGCCGATCGTCGCGGCGGAGCCGATCCGCGGCGCCGCGAACGTCAGGGAGAGCACGATCACGACGCCCATCACGCCGCCGATCCACATCCACTTCGGTGCGCCGGTCGCGTCGCCGAAGCCGCTCAGGCTCCGGGTCGCGATCAGCAGGCCGACTGATGCGAGCACGGTCGAGAGCAGGAGCGAGAAAGAGAGCGCCGCGAAGACGCCCACCTCCTCGCCGAATCTGCCCATCACGGCAACCTGAACGGGGCCGGCGAAGCCGGCCACCACGGAAAGGACGACGGCGAGCGCCGTCCCGCCGGTCACCCTTGGGGATGCCCTCCGCCGGCCGACTCGTCGGTCTGGAACAGACCGAACCTGTTGCCCTCGGTGTCCTTGCACTGCGCGTACCACCCGACGCCGGGAATCGGGCCCGGATCCTCGGCCTCGCCGCCCGCCTCGCGCACGCTTGCAGCGCCGGTGTTGATGTCCTCCACGTCGAAGTAGACGAGGAACCCGGTACCGGCGTTCTCCGACGGGTAGATCGCGCCGCCGGGCTCGCCGCCCGCCTGGGTCATGTTGTACTCCATCGGCCCTTCCCAGGTCTGGAACTCCCAGCCGAAGAGGTCGGAGTAGAACTTCTTCGCGCGCGACGATTCGCCCGCGGGAACCTCGAAGTGCACCAGCTTGCCGGGCATCGTGCTCCTTTCGATCCGGTCTCGCCGAAGCTATACGCTCCGGCGCTGTCATGTGGAGACGACGAACGGGCGTCCACGTTTTCGACAGGGAGGAAGGGCGATGATCCGGGTCTTCGTCGTGTACGAGGCCGAGCCGGAGGCCGAGCGGTACGAGCAGCACGCCGAGTTGTGCCGCAAGGTGCCCGGCTCCACGTTCCGGCACGGGCGCGTGTTCGGCGCGCCAATGGGCGAGCCGAAGTTCAAGTACTACGCGGAGTGGGAGTTTCCCGACATGGACGCATTCAAGGCCGCCGCGCGCACCGACGAGTTCATGGCGACCGGGAAAGACGCGATGCAGATGGGCGTCCCGTTCCAGGTCCATTTCGCGGACGTCTCCTAGTGGCCGAGCCTGCCGCGCCCGAGCCGCGCTCGCCGGAGGAGCTCGGCTTCGAGACGATCGTCTACGAGAAGGCCGGGCCGCGCGCGACGGTCAGGCTGAACCGACCGGACGTTCTCAACGCGTTCAACTTCAAGATGCTGCGCGAGCTCGCGCGGGCGTTCGAGGACTCGTCCTGGGACGACGAGATCCGGGTCGTCGTCGTCACGGGCACGGGGCGCGCGTTCTGCGTCGGTGCCGACCTGCGGGAATGGCGCGCGACCCTGCTCGGGGACTCGAAGGCGTACTGGAAGTGGTTCGGCGCCTTCAAGGACATGCACGACCGGCTGCGTGAGATCGGCAAGCCGGCGGTGGCGCGGATCAACGGGATCGCGGTCGGCGGCGGCAACGAGCTCCAGATGGCGTGTGACCTCGCCGTGATGGTCGACGATGCCTTCGTCCGGCACGTCGGGCTGGAGCACGGCTCGGTGCCGGCGGGCGGAGCGACGCAGTGGCTGCCGCTGATGGTCGGCGAACGCCGCGCGCGAGAGATCGTGCTGCTCTGCGAGGAGATCCCCGCGCCGAAGGCGGAGGAGTGGGGCCTGATCAATCGCGCCGTGCCCGCAGCGGAGCTCGACGCAACGGTCGACGCGATCGTCGAGAACCTCGTTCGCAAGCTTCCCGAGACGACGCGCTACGCCAAGCAGCAGCTCAACTGGTGGCGTGACCTCTCCTGGCACGAGACCGTCGGCCACGCCCGCGACTGGCTAGCGTTGTCGATGCTCGGCGACGAGGCTCGCGGCGCGATCGATAAGTTCCTGGACAAGAAATGAGCACCGAGCCGCAGGTCGTCGTCAGCCGCGAGGAGCAGTACGCGGTCGTGCTGCTGAACCGGCCGCGGCAGCTCAACGCGCTCTCCGACTTGCTGATGGGCGAGCTGGTGGAGGCGCTGACGGCGCTCGACCGCGAGCCGGAGGTTCGCGCCATCGTCATCGGCGGGTCGGAGCGGGCGTTCGCGGCCGGCGCCGACATCGCCGAGCTCGCGCAGGCCACGCCGATCGAGATGTACGACGCACGACGGGTCGACCGCTGGGATCAGATTCGCAACGTTCGCACGCCGCTGGTCGCGGCGGTCTCGGGCTACTGCCTCGGCGGCGGCTGCGAGCTCGCCCTGTCGTGCGACCTGATCGTCGCTTCCGAGACCGCCAAGTTCGGGCAGCCGGAGACCGGGGTCGGATTGCTCCCGGGCGCGGGCGGCACGCAGCGGTGGGCGCGCAGCGTGGGGAAGGCGATCACCATGGACGTCGTCCTCACCGGGCGGATGCTGACCGCGCGCGAGGCGCTGGCCTCGGGTCTGGTGTCACGGGTCGTGCCGAAGGAGGCGTGGCTCGAGGAGGGGCGGCGTGTGGCGCGCGAGATCGCTGCGAAGTCGCCAGTCGCGACGAGGCTCGCCAAGGAGGCCGTCGACAGCGCGTTCGAGACCACCCTGGCGCACGGGCTCGAGTACGAGCGGCGCGCCCTCTACCTCGCGCTCGCGTCGGAGGATGCGAAGGAGGGCCTGACGGCGTTCCTCGAGAAGCGAAAGCCTGACTGGAAGGGCCGGTAGCGTTTCCGCGCGATGTCGGGACGCGGCCGTGCAGCGGTGGCGATCGGCGCGGTGGCGGCGGTCGTCGTGCTGTTCTTCGTCTTCCGCTCCGGCGGTGAGGACGAGGAGCTGACGACGACCACTGAGGCCGCGACCACGACCGCGACCACTGACACGGTGGCGACGACTACGGCGGAGACCGAGCCGCCGCCGCCCCCGCCGCCTCCGGCAGGTCCGGTCCGCGTCCGGCTCACCGTCCGCGGCGGCGAGGTCGTCGGCGGCCGGCGTCTGCTCAAGGTCAAGCAGGGCAAGCAGGTCGCGCTGATCGTGAACGCGGACGTCTCCGACCACGTGCACCTGCACGGCTACGACCTGATGGCCGACGTGGCGCCCGGCAAGCCGGCGCGGATCCGGTTCAAGGCGTCCATCGCCGGGCGCTTCGAGATCGAGCTCGAGGACCGGGCCTTCCTACTCGGGCAGCTCGAAGTCAGGCCTTGACCTACCCGCTCGCGCACGGCATCGGCGGGATCAAGGACCTTCCGGTCCCGGCCTGGCTGTTCTTCTACGGCGCGGCGGCCGTCCTGATTCTGTCCTTCGCCGCGCTCGCGGCACTGTGGCGCGATCCGCTCCTGAGGCGCGGGCTCCCGGGGCGCGAGGTGCCGCTCCTCGAGCGGCTCGTGTTCAGCGCGCCGGTGCGGATCCTGTTCGGAGCGATCGGCGTGGGGCTGTTCGTGGTCGTGTTCGCTGCCGCGCTGCTCGGAGACCCCGACTCGGGAGCCAACCTCGCTCCGACCTTCGTGTACGTCGTGTTCTGGCTCGGCCTCGTCCCGATCGTCGTGCTGATCGGAAACGTGTGGCCGGCGGTCAACCCGTGGCGTGCCGTGGCGCGCGCTGTCGGCTGGCTCGCGGAGCGGGTGGGCGTGCGCTGGGAGCCGCCGGTGAGTACCCGGAGCGACTCGGGCGCCTCCCGGCGGCGGCGCTGCTCTTCGCGTGGGCGGCGCTCGAGCTCGCGTATCCGAACTCGGCGAATCCTCGGCACCTTGCCATCGCGATCGCGCTGTACAGCCTCCTCACGTGGTTCGGGATGCTGGCGTTCGGCACGGAGACCTGGCTGCGGAACGGCGAGGCCTTCAGTTCCTACTTCGAGTTGCTCGGGCGCCTCGCTCCCTTCTCGGTCGAGGAGGAGGACGGCCGGAAGCGGCTACGGCTCCGTGTGCCCTTGACCGGCCTCGCCGGCGCGGAGGAACGGCCCGGCAGCGTGGCCTTCGTCGCCGTGATGCTCGGGTCGGTCGCGTTCGACGGGCTCAGCCGCAGCACGTGGTGGACGGACCGCGTGTTGTCGGTGCGGGACTCGATCGGCGCCGACCGCACGACCCTTGCCGACCTCGCGGTCACGGGCTTCAACCTGCTCGCGCTCGGCGGGATGGTGGCGGTCGTCGCGGCCGCGTACCTCCTCGCCGTGGACGCCGCTCGAGGTGCGGCGCGCGGGCAGCTCGGCCCGGAGGACTTCCTGCGCAGCCTGCTCCCGATTGCGCTCGTGTACGTCGTCGCGCACTACTTCTCGTTCTTCGTGAACCAGGGCCAGGTGGCCTGGCGGCTGGCCTCCGACCCCTTTGGCAACGGCTGGGACCTGTTTGGGACGGCCGACTACGAGCCGAACTACACCCTGCTGGCGCCGAACGTGGTCTGGTACGCGCAGGTCGGCGCGCTCGTGGTCGGGCACGTGCTGGGGCTCGTCGTCGCCCACGACCGCGCCGTGGACGTCGTCCGCTCGAGGCGCCTAGCCGCCAAGTCCCAATATCCGCTGCTCGCGCTCATGGTCGTGTACACGCTCGGCGGCATGTGGCTCCTCTCGCGCGGCTGACCCGAATGTGATTCGAAAAGCACTTTGCAACAGTCTGTTGCAAAGTGCCTTCCTAGAGCGTGAGCTCGGCCGGCACGACCTCGAGCCGGGTGAGCGCGCCGCCTCGGACGAGCTCGAACGTGACCGTGCTGTCGATCAGCTCGCCGACCATCAGCCGCTGGAGGTCGCCGGCGTCCTCGACCGGAACGCCGTCCACCGCGACGATCAGATCCTCGGCGCGCAGACCGGCGCGCGCCGCCGGGCTGCCGTCGGCTACCTCGACGACCTCGACCCCTGCTTGCGCCCGACCGCCGCCGCGATCCGGGGCGGCAGTGGGCGCGGGCCGCCGGCGATGCCGATATAGGCGCGCCGGAACCGCCCTCGCTCATCAGCGCCCCGATGATGCGGCGCGTGGCGTCGTTGATCGGGACGGCCAGCCCGAGCCCGACTCCCGCGACCGCCGTGTTGATCCCCGACGACCCGGCCGAGCCCGTCGGCGAGCGCGCCGCCGCTAGTTTCCGGGATTCAGCGCCGCGTCGGTCTGGATCACGTTGTCGACGATCCGCCCGTCCGCCGGCGTCGGCAGCGACCGCCCGAGCGCGGACACGACGCCCGCCGTCACCGAGCTCCGAATCCGTGCGGGTTGCCGATCGCGACGACGAGCTGCCCGACGCGGAGTCGGTCCGCGTCGCCGAGCTCGGCGGGCACGAGGTCGTCCGGGTGCGCGCGCGCAGGACGGCGAGATCAGAGAGCGGGTCCGCTCCGACGACGTCGGCTTCGAGCTCGCGGCCGTCGAGGAAGGACGCGCGGACGCCCGTTGCCCGTTCCGGCGACCACGTGTGCGGACGTGAGCATGAACCCGTCGGCGGTGACCACGACCCCGCTGCCGCCGCCGTCGACCGTACCGGCCGCCGCGGCCCCGGCGGCGCACACGGAGGTTCGCGACCGAAGGCGCGAGCCTCGACGCGACCGCGCTGACCGTGCGCGAGTAGGCGTCGAGCGCCTCGTCGTCCGGCAGCTCGTCCGCGCCCGCGCCCGGCTGCTGCGGTCCTGGTTGGGCGTCGATGAACCTCGTCTCGGCCATCCCGGCCACGTTACCTCGGCGGTTCGAGGCTGCGACGGCTGCTGCAAGAAACGAGCCCTGTCGTGGTCTTACGCAGTGGACGGTGCCCAGCCGTCCCCTGGCCAGGAGACCTCAAGGAGAAGTGATGAACCGACGCGTATTGCTCGTCGCAGCGCTCGCACTCGCATGCCTCGGCGCCGTATCCGCCGCATCGGGCGCCGGCGGGCCGCTCGTTCGCCTCGGCGATGCCCCGATGAGTCCGGGCCTCGCCGCGGACCTCCAGAAGCTGCCGGCGGTGACGCCGTACGGCGCATTCGTCCACTTTTCATCCGGCACCCCTGAGCAGCACCGCACGCTCCTCGAGGACCACGGGCTCGTCGTCACCGCGGACTTCGAGTCGACGGCGCGCGCCGTCTTCGCCGTCGGCACCGTCGGCGACGTTCGCGGTCTCACGCGTGAGCCGTCGGTCGAGTACCTCGAGGAGAACCGGAAACTCAAGTACTTCGGAGACACCGCCGTCTGGGCGTCGCGCTCGCGCGTGGCGCAGGAGGCGGTCTCGGGCGGGCCCTACCTGGACGGGGGCGGCGACGTCCTCACCGGCGACGGCGTCGGAGTCGCGATCGTCGACTCGGGCATCAACGCGACCCATCCCGACCTCACGAACCGCGTCGGGAAGAACTTCAAGATCGTCTGCACCACGCCCGGACTGATCAACACGACGACCGGGCAGTGCTTCGGCCCCCTCGCGTTCGTCGACGTCGGCAACACGGTGAACAGCGACACGACGAGCGGCCACGGCACACACGTCTCCGGCATCGTCGCCGGCGACGGGACGCAGTCCACCGGCCCGTACCCGGTCCCGGCAGCGGCGCCGAACGTCCGCGGCACCTTCACGGGCGTCGCGCCGCGCGCGACCCTGCACGGCTTCAGCACGGGCGAGGTGATCGTGGTCCTCTACGCGGCCGAGGCGTGGCAGTACATCTTCGACCATTACGACGAGTTCGAGCCGCGGATCAAGGTGATCAACAACTCGTTCGGCGAGGACGGCGGCGGCTCCTACGACCCGAACAGCATCGACGCGAAACTGGTCAAGGCGCTCGTCGAGCAGAAGGGCGTGACGTTCACCTTCTCCTCGGGCAACAACAGCGGCACCGGGTCGGCCGACGTCACCTCGTCCTACTGCGACGATCCGACGCCGGGCGTGATCTGCGTCGCCAACTACGACGACTCGTCCGCGGGCACGAGCCCGACCGGCACCGGGAACCGCGACTTCGCGCTCAACGCGAGCTCGAGCCGGGGCAACGCAGCCAACCCCGGCCACCTGGCCCGACATCTCGGCGCCCGGCACCTTCTACACGGCGGCGTGCGTCCGGGGCGTGCAGCCCGTCTGCGCGACCGGGATCGTCAACGAGGCCCGCTGGGGCCCCTGGTACGGCAGCATCTCGGGCACGTCGATGGCCTCGCCGCACACGGCGGGCATCGTGGCGCTGATGCTCCAGGCGCGTCCGGACCTGACGCCGGGCGGGATCGAGAACACGCTGCTCGACACGGCCCACAAGTTCACGGCCGGAGCGGCGTACGCGCCCGATCCGCAGAACCCCGATCAGACGTCCTCCTTCGACAAGGGCGCCGGCCTCGTCGATGTTCCGGCCGTGCTCGCTGCCCTCGGCGTCGCCCACGGCGGCGGCGGAGGCGGCGGTGGTTCCGGTGAGCCGTCGATCGGGATCACGGACCCGGCCGACGGGGCCGTGTTCGACGGCACCGGGTCGATCGCGGTCGCGGGGACTGCGGAGGACGGAACGACCACGGCGACTCCGCCCGTGCAGCAGATCCTGGACGGAGACGGCGGCGACTTCGCCGGTCCGGGCGCGGCCGACATCGTCAAGCTGACGGTGCAGGAGACGCCCGCAGGCGCGCCGACGCCCGGGCTGACCTATCGCTTCACGGTCGCCAACGCCGCCGACTTCGGCGCCGCGCCGAGCATCACCATGCGGGTGACGCAGAACGTCGACGGCCGCCCGTTCCAGTCGAACGTCTCGGCGACGCCGCTCGGCGTTGCTCCCGCCGGAGGCACGGCAGCACCGACGTCGGCCAGCCGGACGGGCAACACGATCGAGTTCTTCGTCCCGCTCGCGAATCTCGGGAATCCGCCCGCGGGCTCCCCGGCGCACAACGTCTTCGCTTCGACGTTCATCAACGCGATCGTGGACTTCGCGCCGAGCCCGAACCCGAGCGCAGGGGCCGACATCAACACGCGGCCGATGTACGGGAAGCCGTACACGATCCTGCGGCCGCAGGCGGTGGCGCCGCCTCTGGCGGCGGTGAAGCTGTCCGTCGACGGCGGGCCGGAGCAGTCCGCGACCGTGACGGGCGCGAGTCCCAGCGTACGGCTGGTCGACGAGCGTCGACCTCACGCCGCTTGCCGACGGGCCGCACACCCTGACCGCCACGCTGTACCTGAACGGCTCCCCCGCAGCGAGCCACACGATCACGATCACGATCGAGCGTGCGCCGCAGTTCACGTACGACGTCGTGATCACCAGCCCGAAGGACGGCGACGTCGTCCCGCGCGCGACGATCGAGGTGCGGGGAACGTCGGTCACCGACGATCCCTCGTCGAACAGGCGCGTGACGCTCGAGGTCGTCGGCCCCGATCCGTCTCCCGAGGCGGACGCGACCGGCACGGCGCCGTGGACGAGGAACGTGAACTTCGACCGGACGCCGGGCCTGTACACACTGATCGCCCGGTTCTACGTCGACGGAGACCGTGAAGGCGACGCACAGCATCGACGTGACCGTGCCCCCGCCCACCGGGACCGGCGTCTCGTGCGCCGCCCGCGAGCATGGGCTTCTGGCGGCAGCAGTTCGAGGACAACGGCAAGTCGCAGAAGTTCACCGACGCCGAGATGGAGACGCTCGCGTTCCACGCGGTCGGGCTGTCGGACGGCTACTTCGAGAACCGCAACGAGCTCGTGGCGGCGCTCAACGCGAAGGGCAACGCGGGCGCCGAGCTGCGGGCGGCGCGGCAGTACGCGGCGCTGCTGCTCAACCTCGCGGGCGGCGACCTCTCCGCCTCGATGTCGTACCAGGCCGGCCTGTCGGCAGCGAGGCGCTCGACCCGAGCGTCTACGACACGGCGACGGTCGGACCCGACGGTCGACACGGCCGAGGCGTGGATCCGGTCGCAGTTGCCGAACGGCGACCTCGGCGGCGCGAACGAAGTCGCGGACGCGATCAACAACGGGCAGGGCTCATCTGCTGACAGGGGCGGGTCGCGGGGAACCAGGTTCCCTCGCGAGCCCCCATCGTTCGTTCATTCCGGTGGCGCGAAGAGCGGACAGACGAGGCTGCGGTCGTCCAGGCTCGCGATCGGCCTTGCGGCGAGTGGATCCTCCGGCATCGCGGGTGATTCGACGGTCGGCAGGCTCGCGGAGCTGAGCGGACCGCCCTGGAGTCGCAGGATCTCGATCCCTCGACTCATGTCGAACACGTACACGAGGTCGCCGCGCCAGGCTGTGTCCCAGACGTTCGAGCTCGGGTTCGTCGCCGCGTCGGTGCCGATCACGTAGTAGTAGCCGACCTGCCGCAGATTGCGGGCATCCGACGCATCGATCAGCCGCGCGCCCTGGCCGTACCAGCCGGCGGCGATCGCCGAACCGGACACCTCGAAGTAGTGAGCCGAGCACGAGGTCGAAGGCGAGATCGCCGGGGCCCCATCCTGTGCCGGGTGGAACGCGCTCAGCGCCTTCATCCGGTACGGCTGAGACGGCGTCGAGTTGAGGGCCGGCTCGCCGCCGAGCGAGTCGGTGATGTCGACCGCGACGATGCGGCCGCTCGCGCTGCACGGCTGCGCGAAGTCCTCCTCGGTCACGAGCGCGATGTTCCCGTCCGCAACACCAGAGGCATGGATCGAGCCATCGAGGGGCCGCGCCGAGTTGTGGAGGAAGTCGTTCTGCGGCTGGGCAACGCCGTTGTCGCCCCCCTCGACTCCGCCGCCGGCGACGAGGATCGGGTCCCACGGCGTCGCGACCCGCACCGTGTTCGTCCGCGGGTCTCGCCACTTGCCGCGGGTCGCATATCCGAGCAGGCCGCCGCGGCCGCTCGTCCATGCAATTCCGTTTGCGTCGACGTCGACGTCATGCGAGTAGTCGGTCGCTCCGTCGTTTCGCCAGAGGTCGATCGGCTCCGGGAAGACGCGAGGGGTCTTGGGATTGGTGAGGTCGGTCACCCAGATCGGTCGTCCGTCACCCCGGCCGCCTGAAGCGAAGGGCCCGAGGTCGCCCTGGTCGTCGCGGCGCGCCGGCCCGCCGGTCCAGATGTAGCGGCATCCCTTGATGCAGGTCGACGTATGCCCCGCGGGGACCTCCACGAAGTTGCCGATCTGCCGCAGGTTCGTCGGGTGCTTGTACGAGATGACGTAGAAGCCGGAGCGGCAGCCGGGGTTCCGGTTCTTCGCGCTCGAGGTGCCGATCCCCGGACAGGCCTGCTGGTCGACGTCGTCGTGGCGCGGGTCGAGCGAGCCGATGATGAGCTTTCGGCCCGTGTCGAGATCCATGTCCTCGTTCTGCCAGAAGCCGTTTTCACCGAGGATTTCCGCCGGCTGGAACGTGTCGAGCAGGCGTGGCGCCGTCGGATCGGAGACGTCGTAGGTGCGGAACCCGAACCGTCCGGTCGTCACCAGCACCGGTCGCCCGTCAACCGTGTCGAACTTCCCTTCGACGACCATGCTCGAGTCGGGGACCCTCCCGACATACTCGAGCGACGGCGAGATCACCGCGCCAGGTGGCAGATCGGCCATAGGTGCCGCCGAGGCCGCGACTCCGATTGCGCTCGCCAGCACGACGGCGACGAGCAATGCCACTCGCTTCATGTGCAACCCCCCGAGAGAGGCAGGAATAGTGCCAGACCGAAAGCTCCTGCGGGGGCGAGCGTTGACATAGGCTCCGCGGCATGGCCGACGAAGTCCTCAGCAGCCGCGACGGCGGCGTGCTCACGATCACGCTCAACCGGCCGGACGTCCTGAACGCGCTGAACGCAGACGTACACGCCGGGCTGGCGGCGGCCCTCAAGGATGCTCGCGACCCCGAGGTGCGGGCGGTCGTGCTCACCGGCGCCGGGCGAGGGTTCTGCGTCGGCCAGGACCTGCGGGAGTTCAGCGAGGGGGCGGCGGACGTCGCGGACCGGCTTCGGCAGGGGTACCACCCGACCGTGACCGCGATCCGCGAGCTCGAGAAGCCGGTGATCGCGGCCGTGAACGGGCCCGCCGCCGGCGCCGGGCTCTCGCTCGCGTGCGCGTGCGACGTGCGCATCGCCGCGGACTCCGCGAGCTTCGTGCCCGCGTTCATCGGGATCGGCCTCGTTCCGGACTCCGGCGGGACCTTCTTCGTCACGAGGCTGCTCGGGCCCGCGCGCGCCTTCGAGTGGATGACATCGAACCGGAAGCTGACGGCGGGCGAGGCGCACGCGTGGGGGCTCGTGAGCGAGGTCGTCGAAGCCGACCGGCTGCTCGAGCGGGCGACAGAGCTCGCGCGCACGTATGCGGAAGCGCCTACGCGCGGCATCGGCATGACGAAGCGGCTTATGGACGCGGCGGCGACCGCCCAGCTGGACGAGCAGCTCGAGCGCGAGGCGCACCTCCAGGCGGCCGCGACGCAGACGGAGGACTTCCGCGAGGGCGTGACGGCGTTCCTCGAGAAGCGCCCGCCGCGCTTCACCGGCCGTTGAGCGTCCAGACGGTCGACTACCACACCGGCGGGGAGCCGTTCCGGATCGTGACCGGAGGCGTCGAGCCGCTCGAAGGAGCGACGATCCTCGACAAGCGGCGGTTCGCGGCGGAGCGCCTCGACCCGGTGCGGCAGCTCCTCGTCTTCGAGCCGCGCGGCCACGCCGACATGTACGGCTGCTTCGTGGTCGAGCCGAACGATGCCGGCGCCGACCTCGGCGTCGTCTTCTTCCACAACGCCGGGTACTCGACCGCCTGCGGCCACGGGACGATCGCGCTCGTGACGTGGGCGATCGACGAGGGGATCGTGCCCGTCGAGGAGCCGGAGACGCGCGTTGTCGTGGACGTGCCGTCCGGGCGCCTGGAGACGTGGGCTCGCGTCGAGGAGGGCCGCGTGCGCTCGGTGCGGTTCCGCAACGTGCCGTCGTACGTGGTCGCGGAAGGGTTGCGCCTGGAGACGTCCGCAGGCGTGCTCGAAGCGGATCTGGCGTTCGGCGGCGCGTTCTACGCGTCGGTGCCGGAGCGCGTCGAGCCGGCTGAGCTTCCGCGACTGATCGAGCTCGGGCGCGAGGTGAAACGGCTGATCGAGGACGGCCGCGACGTCGTGCACCCGCTCGAGCCCGAGTTGCGCGACGTCTACGGCGTGATCTTCTGGGAGACCGTGTCCGCCGGTGCTCCGCTCGCGCAGCGGAACGTGACGGTGTTCGCCGACGGCGAGGTCGACCGCTCGCCGTGCGGCAGCGGCACGTCGGCCCGCCTAGCGCTCCTCGACGGCCAGGGCTGGCTACCCCGCGGCGACGACCTGCGGCACCTGAGCATCGTCGGCAGCGAGTTCACCGGCCGCGTTGTCGGCGATGCGGAGGTCGCGGGGATCCCGGCACTGATCACCGAGGTCGAAGGCAGCGCCTACCGCACGGGGCGCCACGAGTTCGAGCTCGATCCGGACGACCCGGTCGGGACCGGCTTCCTCCTGCGCTAACTAGTCGTTCGCGCAGTCCGTGAGGCCGATCCTGCGCGCGAGCTCGTCGGCCTGCTCGTCTTCCTCCCCGGCTTGGTCCGCGATCCGGCCGATCTCGGCCTCGTCGCCGTCCTTGGCCGCCGCGATCAGCTCGTCGAGCCGCTTGCGCGCCTCGTCGCCCGACTGGAGGAACTTGTCGTAGTCATCCGCAGCGGCCTCCGGTGGTTCGAGGTCGCGCAGGTCGGCGAGCCCCTCGTCGAAGATGTCCCTGGCGTCCTCGCCGTAGGCGGCGAGCTGCTCCATTGTCTCCGGTGTGCCGAGCGCGTCGATCTTGGCCTCGAAGGCCTTGCACGTCTCGTTCGCACGCTGCGCGAACTCCGCTTGTGTGAGCGGGCCGCCGCCGCCGCCGCATCCCGCCGCCGCGAGGGCGATGCCGGTGACCAGTGTGGCCGCGCGCACGCGCGGACCCTACTGGCCGAGCGCGGCGAGCACTTCGTCGTACTCGGGAAAGCGGCCGGCCTGCTGCTTGGAGAAGACGAGGCGGCCGTCGGCGACGACGTCGAACTGGCTCTTGTTCCCGGGCGTCGCGCGGGCGGCGATTCCGGTCTCTTCGATCGCGGCCGCGAGACTCGCAGCCCGGGCGTCGTAGCCGCTTCAGGTGGGGCAGTACAGGATCTCGACGGTCACTCGCCGGAGCCTACCGGCGCGATGCTTCCGCAGCGCATGCGCTCAGGCCGAGGCCCTCGGCGAACGGGCGTGCACGACGGCGCGCGTCGCGCGCTCGGTCGAGGGCGATCCGCGCCCGCGCCTCGTTGCTCTCGTCCTCGGCCTGCGCGAGCTCCTCGAGCGCGATCAGCTGCACGGCGAGAGCTGCGGACAGAACGTCTGCGCTGCGCTTCGAAGCGGCGGGCGGACGCAGCCCCTTGAACATCGCCAGGTCGATGTGCCCGAGCCGCGCGGCCTCCTCGAACACCTCGACGCCCGACCGGCCGCCCGGATGCATCGCGTTGTGGAAGCGGTCGAGGAGCGTCGCGCAGGCGGTGTCGGCGTTCGCGGCCCACAAGCCTTCGGTCGGGACACGCACTCCCGCGATCGGCGCAGACGCAGTACCGCGGATGAAAGGCTGGGATTCGTCACCGCCGCCGAGGAGGACGACTGCCGCGGCCGCGAGACCGGCAACAGCCACCGCGAGCAAGATGATCCTCACGGAGAGAACCTAATGACCCGGACCCTCTCACTCGCGTTCGTCCTGGTCTTCGCAGCCTGCGGGGGAACCGACGACGGCACGACGACCACGATGGCGGCGGCGCCGAAGACGGTCACCGGCGTCATCGTCGAGATCGACGGCTTCGGCGGAGACGTGGAGGCGTTTGTGCTCGACGCCGGCGGCGAGGAGTACGAGATCCGCGTCGCGCCCGAGGTCGACTACGGGTACGACCTCTCGCACCTCTACCTCCACGAGTCCGACGGGCTGCCTGTCCGGTGCTCGCTCGAGACGCGGAACGGCGAGCTTTACGCGCTCCGCATCGACGACGCGTAGACGGGACCGGCCGCGGAAGTCCCCGGCAGGGCCGCGGGACGGTCCTCGAAGGGACGCCGAGGGGCCCCGCGAGCGGTTTCCTACCGAGACGCGCGTGGCGCCGGCGTCACCGAGCGCCTCGCTCGTTCACCTAGCCGGTCGAGCGCTGTGCGAGCGACCGTGGACATTGCGTGCTCGGGGAACGCGAACGTCGAGCTCGCGTTGATCTCGCACAGGACGTACTCGTCGCCGGACGCGGTCTTCGACCCGAGGAGAAAGTCGGCATCCCAGATCACAGGCAGTGCGTGCGTGTCGAGGCCCAGCAGCTGCTGGAGCTCGGGGACCCACTTCTCCTCCATCAGCGCGCGCAGCCTCTGGTAGGCCGGGGCGGTCGGAAGCTCGAAGACCTTCCCCGGCGGAGGTTCGCCGGCAGCCGCCGGCCGTAGCCCGCGCGGGTACTGGTGGGCGAAGCCGACGACCCGGTCATGGGTCAGGTAGACGCGGATCATCCCTTCGCTCACGCGCTCCTGGAACGGCTGGTCCACGAGCAGCGCGCCGCCGGCGAAGTACGGCTCGCAGCGGCCGACGAACTCGCGAAGTGAGACCGTTTCCTCGTGTCCGTCTCCAGCCGCATGCTGGATGCGCACCGTCGGATCAGGCAATGACCCGGTCGTCGCCCCGTCCAGCTCGACTTTCCACACGCCCTCGCCGCCCATGCCTCGCTGCTGCTTCAGCACGCGTGGGCCGCCGGCGAGCCGCTCACGGCAGCTGCGCTGACAGCTCCCGGGCCGACCGGTACGGCCTGGTGTCGGTTCCCCAGCTCATCCCGGCCGTGTCGACGAGCACCTGCTTGGTCGCCATCCTCAGGATCACGTCCGGGTGCGCGCTCACCCAGACACCCGCCGCGGCAACGTCCCGCAGGAGCGGGTCGAGGAGGGAGCGGTCACGGCCCTGCTCGACCGGGTTCACCCAAACCAGCACGCCGTCCAGGGTCAGGAGCCGCTCCCGGACCGCCTCGACGCGGTCATCGGCGTAGACGATCGGTTCGGCGGGGACACCGAGCGCCGCGAACGCGGCAAACACGCCGTGCAGCCTGCAGGTCTCGACGACGCGTGCGCCGGGCCGGGGCGGGTCCCATTCGGCGCGCCACAGGAGGCCGACTCTCATGCCAGTCGCCCGTCCTAGATCGTCTTGAACTGCTCGAACGGCTGCTTGCAGCCTCGGCAGTAGCGGAGCGAGCGGCACGGCGTCGGGCCGAAGATGTTCTCCAGCGCCGTGTCCGTCGAGCCGCAGTACGGGCAGCGGAAGACCGCCTTCGTCAGGGAGACCAGCGTCGGCGCGCTCGCCTCGCGCGGCGAGGGCGGCGCGAAACCGGCCTGCCGGAGCTTCTCGCGGCCCTCGGGTGTGATCCGGTCGGTCGACCACGAGTCGTCCGAGACGACCCGAACGTCCGGCTCGCCGCCGAGCTCGCGGATCTTGCCCGCGATCGCGTCCTGCATCACCTCGAGCGCGGGGCAGCCGAGGAAGGTCGGCGTGAACGCGACCGTCACCTGTCCGGCCGACACCTCGACGTCCCGAACAACGCCGAGGTCGACGAGCGAGATGACCGGGATCTCCGGGTCCGGGATCTCGTCCAGCGCCTGCCAGACCTGCTCGGCCGTGATCACCACGACACCCCCGCCGGCTGGCTGCGCCGCACCATCGTCATCTCCTCCCAGAGCTCCCGGAACTCCTCGGAGTGGTCGCCGCGCGCCGCCGGGGCAGCATCCGGAAGCTTGAACGGCAGCTTCGCCCGCACCCGCTCGACCCACGCCGGCCGCAGGTCGTCGTCGAGCACGCCGAGCGCGGAGGGCCAGAGCTCGCGCACCGCTTCCTCCAGTCGCCCGCGCGCCTCGCCCGCCAGCAGGCGATCGACCCACATCTCCGCGTGGATGCGGTGGTAGGCCTCCTCGCGGTCGATCTTCGCGGCGAGCCCCGCGACCTCCGTGTCGTCGGACTCCTTGAGCGCGGCGAGCCGCGCCTCGTCCGCCGTCTCGTACAGCCAGTGCCGCCCGATCGTCAGCGCCCACTCCGGAACGAGCCGCAGCTCGACGAGCGGCGCGCATTGGTACTCGTCCCATCCGCGGTCGAACGCGAGCTCGTCGGCCGTCGTCCCGAGATCCGCGGCCGCGAGCTGGTAGAGCGCCCGCGCGTGCCCGATCTCGTTCTGCGCGATCGACGAGAACGCGACGTCCTCCTCGAGGTCCGGTGCGATCCCGGTCCACTCGGAGTTTCGCCAGCCGAGGATCAGCTCGTCGTCAGCGATCCGCAGGAGCTGCTGTGCCCGCTCGCTCACGTGCCTCCCTCAGCTTCTCCTTGAGCGGATAGCCGTCCACGCGGTGGTAGTTCCGCTCGAGCTCGTCCACGAACTCGGAGATCTCGTGCACCGCGTCACGCGGGACGACCCAGAGCGCCGTCGACTCGCCGCGCCGGCCGTACTGCTCGCGCGCGTACCAGTCGGCGAACCTGCGGTCGGGTGCTTCGACGACCCGGCGTGCTGGAACGGCTGCCCTTTCCGCTCCTGGCGGAACACCTCGTAGATCAAGCCGCCTCCGCGAGCACCGCGCGACGAACCCACTCGGTCTCCTCGCGCGTCGTCCGCCGGAGCTCGAGCCGCTCGGCTGTTCGCGGCCCGTGGCCGGTGACGACGGCTTTAGCTCGTCCCAGTCCGGCTCGGTGTACTCCCAGACCTCGTCCTCGTTCCTTTCGCAGCTTCGGATCGGGGACCGTCAGGCCCAGCTCCCAGATCTGGGGCACGTAGCCCTCGAGGAACTGCTGCCGCGCCTCCTCGTTCCCCTGCGACTTGATCCGCCAGATCAGCATCGGATCCTCGTCGGCCGGAATCGGGTTCCCGTGGAAGTGCATGAGGGGCGGCCACCAGCGGTCGATTGCCTCCTGCACCAGCTCGCGCTGCTCGTCCGTGCCGTTGACGAGCGTCAGGATCACGTCGCGCCCGTGAAGGATGTGGAACGACTCCTCCCAGCAGATCTTCTTCATGATCCGCGCGTACGGCGCGTAGGAGCACTTGAGCAGCGCCTTCTGGCTGATGATCGCCGCCGCGTCGACGAGCCACGCGATCACGCCGACGTCGCCCCACGTCTTCGTGGGGTAGTGGAAGACGTTGTGGAACTTCGACTTGCCCGAGATCAGGTCGGCAAGGCACTGCTCGCGCGGCTTGCCGAGATCCTCGACGACGCGGTAGATCAGCTGTGAGTGGCCGACCTCGTCCTGCACCTTCGCGGTGAGGGCGAGCTTCCGCTGGAGCGTCGGCGCCCGCAGGATCCACTCCCGCTCCGGGAGCACGCCCATGAGCTCGGAGTTCCCGTGCATCTCGATGAACTTGATCAGCTTCGCCCGGTACTCGTCGGGCATCCAGTCCGTCGTCTCCACCTGTCCGCCGGACTGCACGTAGTCGAGGAATTCCTGTGTCCGCGCGTCCATCCCGCTCCTTCCAACCGAACGATCGTTAGTACGACATTGAACCACTCCGCCGGGTCGCGCGGACTCGTTGCAAGTTTTCGTCGCGCATCGCGGTCTTTCCTCACGGCAGCCGATACACGACCGCCGGCACATCCCGCCGCGGCGAAGGAGGAGACACACGATGAAGCGCACGCTCGTCGCCGCGATCGCACTGGTCGGAGCCCTCGCGATCGCCGGGACCGCCGCCGGCCACGACCATCCGGCGCCCAACATCTCGCAGGCGGTCCCCGGACCCGCCATGACCTTCAACTCCTCACCGCTGCTCGCGTGGGAGTTGATCTCCACCGTCGCGACCGGCAACCCGCACAGCGACATCGACTTCTTCACCCAGAACGGCGAGATCTACATGTCGGCGGGAACGCTGGCGGTCGGCGGGAACGGCGGCGGCCAGAACATCGTCCGCCTGACGCAGAACGGCCGCGTGACGCCGAGCAGCGTGCAGTACGTCTCCGCCCCGGTCGGCCGACTGCCCGAGCGATCCCAACGCGCGCCCTCAGCCTTCAGCACGACGTCGAGGCGGCCCCCAAGGGAAAGTGCTCCTCAACACGTTTCGTCGGCCGCGCCGAACGCGCGACGCGCAGATCCTGCTCGACGCGACGGATGCCACGCGGTCGCTGCCACGATGCCGTGCAGTTCGGGACGTCCTCGACGTCTCCGCGCGGCGGGCTCGAGATCATCGACATCACGAACATCGCCGATCCCGTCGAGATCGGGCTGATCTCGCACAGCGGCGAGGCGCACACCGTGAACGTCGATCCGAAGCGCCCGCACATCGCGTTCGCCGTCACCTCGGACGGCGTCAGCGCCTCGTGCAACGCCGACGACACGTCGTGCACCCGCTCGAACGGGTTCGGCCTCGACGGGTTCGAGGTGGTCAACCTCAAGTCGTGCATGGACTTCCCGGCGCTGACCTCCCTCGACGTCAAGCGGCTGGTGTGCCGGCCGCAGGTCTACCGGTACCGCTATCCGGCTGCGACGACCGCGCTCGGCCACACGCAGGACGGCCTCTCCGGCTGCCACGAGCTCGAGATCTACCCTGACGACAAGCTGACCTGCGCCAGCATCAGCTCGTCGCTCCTCTTCGACCTCAGCCAGGCGTTCGACACGAAGGGGACGACGTCGTACGCCGACGACACGCCGCGGGGGACGCCGCTGCCGTGCCGCGTGCGCGACAGCGTCGCCTCCGTCGCAGCTCCACGACGGGCGCGAAGGTGACCGACTGCGTGGTCGGCGCGAACAACCAGAGCCTCAACCTCGCCGGCTGGAACCGATCGGCGCGCCGTCGCTCGAGGGCGTCAGTTCCTCGGCGGCGCGTACCACCAGGGCCGCGGCGGGCCGTACAACTCGACGCAGGACGTCGACGTCTCGCACGAGGCCGAGCTCACCGGCTCCGGCAAGTTCATGCTCGTGACCGACGAGCGCGGCGGCGGCGTCAGCCCGCCCGGCGCGACCTGCACGCCCGGCACCGACAACCTCGCGGCAACGGCGGCGTCCACGCCTACGCCGTCGACAAGCTCCTGCCGAGCACGCCGAGCGGGCCGAACGCTCGGCGGCGGCGGCCGCCTGGGAGTCGTACGCGCGCACCGAGTCGGGCGCGAAGTCGATCTTCCGGCCCGACGTGCACACGGGGCCCGAGGGGTCGCTTGCACCGCGCACGTGTTCCACCAGATCCCGGGCCAGAACCGGATCTTCATGGGCTGGTACTCGCAGGGGACGCAGGTCGTCGACTTCGTGGAGAACCCGGAGACCGGCACGGTCGAGTTCTTCCCGGTCGGCTACATGATCCCGGCGAGCGCCAACCAGTGGGCCTCGGCCGTCTTCAAGGTCGAAAGAACGCCGACGGAACGTTCACCTACTACGGGCGCCACCGGCGACTTCAGCCTCGGCATCGCCGGGCGGAGCGCGATCGACGTCTGGAAGGCGACGCTGCCGGCACCGCGCCAGTTCGCCGCCGGCCGCGACCGACCCGGGCACCGTGCTGGCCGTCAGCGGGCCTGCGAAGGCTGCGCGGACGACACGGTCACCGTCACGATCACGTACGAGAACCGCAGGACGAAGCCGATGACGAACGTCGTGCTCTTCGACGCGTTCGCCGACGCAGTTCAAATATGTGTCCGGCTCGACGGCGGCGCCCGCCGAACGGCACGCAGGTCGCTGGAGCCTGGGACGCTCGCGCCGGGGCCCGCGGGACGCAGACCGTGACGTTGCGGGTGAAGCCGACCGCCGGGCCGGCGCGGCCTGGTGAACCGCGCGCGGCTCACCAGCAAGGCAGTCGAAGTCGATCGGCGTCGCTGACGACCGTCGTCAGCGGCTAGGCCATCCGCTTGGAGGGAGCCCCGAAGAGCGCCGGGCTCCCTCCGGCTACTGCTTCGCACGCAGTGTCCGCACGCCGGTCCGAGCTGACCCGCCAGGCCGCGAAGCTGTTCGCCGAGCGCGGCTACCACGGGACGTCGATCGGCGACCTGGCCGCCGCGATGGGCGTGCAGAAGGGCTCGCTCTACTGCGCACATCGCGTCGAAGCAGGACCTGCTGTACGCACCATGCGCGACGGCGCGGACGCGTTCCACGGCGTCACTCGACGCGATCCCGGACGACCTGCCCCCGACGGAGAAGATCCGGCACGCGCTGCGGGCGCACCTGCGGGTCGTGTCGCAGCAGCTCGACGTCGCGACGGTCTTCGTGCGCGAGTGGCGGTATCTCGAAGGCGACCGGCGCGAGGAGATCCTCGGCGAGCGCCGGCGCTACGAGGAGCGGTTCCGGACGCTGTTCCGCGAGGGGCGCGAGCTGGGCGGCCTGCGGCACCGACCTCGACGAGGCCAGCGCGGCCCTGCTGGCGCTGTCCGCGCTCAACTGGGCGTACACGTGGCTCACGCCGGACCGCGACACGGACGAGCTGGCCGACCGCTTCTACGCGCTGCTGATCGACGGCATGCGCGGGTACGCCACGCCCGCGTAACCGCCCGGCGACTTTGTGATCGAACGCGCAAGTTTTCCTGCGGTGCGCGGTCTTACGTAGAGCAGAGAGAGGAACCGACCGGGCCAGCTGGTGGGTCATCACCGGACGGCGCGGCGGCTCGCCCAGATGCTTTGCAGGAGGAGGATTCAGCGATGAGGGAGCGTTCTCGCTTACGGCGCTGATGGCGCTCGCCGTGAGCAGCCTCGCCCTTCCGGGGGCAGGCCTCGGCGTGGGCAAGATCGAGGGCGCCCCGGAGGGTCTCGGCGACGTCGACAACCGCGTCGGGCGCATTGCGCCGACGTCCCCGAACAGCTCGCGCGCGTCAACCAGCTCGGTGCGACCGCGCGCTTCAAGCCAATTCGGAACCGTTCAATCGCTCGTGAAAGACGGCGGCTATCTCGCCACCGGTCTCGGGTCGAACCCGGCCGCTGCGGCGCGCGCGTTCCTCAACCAGAACGCCGTTCTCTTCAAGCTCTCCCCGACGAGTGTCGCCAACCTCGAGGTGCTGACCGACGCGCCGCTCACGGGCAACGAGCATATGGTGATGCTGAACCAGGCCAGCACAA